>CAWFCX010000010.1:0-32707 GCA_963814385.1 uncultured beta proteobacterium | reverse complement strand
GTCCGGCGCGTTCATGTCAATGCCGTCGGGCCGCCCCAAGGCGTTGACGCTCCCCTTGGGGGACGCGAGCGAAGCGAGCTAGGGGCTGTCATGTCATGCCGCGTCGTAGATGACTTCGAGCGTCGGCTTGATGATTTCGCTCTTGCCGACCATGTCGAACAGCGTCGCCGGTTCCATCTTGAAGTCGCGGCCCGTGACTTCCGCCGAGAACAGGCCGAGCAGCTGGTCCTGCGTCTGCGGCTTCGGGCGCACCGGCGGCGCTTCGGCGACATTGGTGGCCAGCGTCTCGAACAGCGACGCCCACTGCGTGCCGGGCTTGCCGATGATTTCGTAGCTGGCGCTCTTGCGGCGGATGTCTTCGTGCGCCGGAATCGCCGCCAGCACCGGGATGCCGGCGCGCTCGGCAAAGGCCTGCGCCTCGCCGGTGCCGTCGTCCTTGTTGATGACGACCCCCGCCACGCCGACGTTGCCGCCGAGCTTGCGGAAATACTCGACCGCGCGGCACACGTTGTTGGCGACGTAGAGCGACTGCAGGTCGTTGCTGGCGACGACGATGACCTTCTGGCACATGTCGCGTGCGATTGGCAATCCGAAGCCGCCGCAGACCACGTCACCCAGGAAGTCGAGCAGCACGAAGTCGAAGCCCCAGTCGTGGAAGCCGAGCTTCTCCAGCGTCTCGAAGCCGTGGATGATGCCGCGCCCGCCGCAGCCGCGGCCGACCTCGGGACCGCCGAGCTCCATCGCATAGACGCCGTCGCGCTTGAAGCAGACGTCGCCGATCTGCACCGGATCGCCCGCCAGCTTCTTCTTCGAGCTGGTTTCGATGATGGTCGGGCAGGCCTTGCCGCCGAACAGCAGGCTCGTCGTGTCGCTCTTCGGATCGCAGCCGATGAGCAGCACCTTCTTGCCCTGCTGCGCCATCATGTAGGACAGGTTGGCGAGGGTGAAGCTCTTGCCGATGCCGCCTTTGCCGTAGATGGCAATGATCTGCGTCGTCTTCGCCGCAGGCGACGTCATGTGAACCGGATCGGGCTCGATCGCGGCCTCGGCACGCAGTTGCTCGCGCTGGATGAACTGCACCGTCGAAGTCGTGGTCATGCGTTGCCCCTCCAGTCGAGAACCATCTTCAGACACGCCGTGTCGCCGAATGCCGTGCGGTACGCGCGCTCGGCATCGGTGGCGTGTTCGTGGTGTGTGATCAGGCCGTCGAGCGGCAGGAATCCGCTCTCGGCCAACTCGCGCACGGCCAGCATGTCGGCCGGCTTCCACTCGGCCGCGGCGCGGATCTGCGCTTCGCGCATGAAGGCCGGCGGGAACGAGAACGACAGCGGCTGGCTGTAGAAGCCGGCCAGCACGACTTCACCACCGGGCGCGAGGCGCGAGATCAGGCGATCGAGAATTTGCGAATCGCCGCTCACGTCGTAGATCGATTTGTAGTTCTTGCGATCGTCTTCGTCGGGATGAATCACGCGGTAGCCATCGGCGCCACCGCTGCGCTCGGTGCAGGTTTCCCACACCGTCGGCGCGGGGTAGTCGGCCAGCACCGTCATGCGCGCCAGCAGGCGGCCGAGCACGCCGTGGCCGACGATCAGATCCGGCGGCACGATCGGATCGCGCTTGCCACCACCGGCAACGGCGTGATACGCGGTGGCGGCCAGCGCCAGAAGCACCGCGCTTTCACCGAGCTCTTCGCTGATCGAGATCGCACGTGCGCCAGGCACCACCAGCCGCGAGGCCGAAGCGCCGAACAGGCCGCGCACGTCGCCGAAGCAGCGCGCGCCGGGCACGAACACCCGCTCGCCGACCTGATGACCGGAAGTCGGCCCCGCTTCACGCACGCGGCCCACCGATTCGTAGCCGGGCACGAGCGGGTAGCCCATGCCGGGAAAGACCGGCATCGCGCCGGTGTAGAGCAGCTTTTCGGTACCGGTGGAGATGCCGCTCCACTCGACATCGACGATCACGTCGTCTTCGTGCGGTTCGGCCAGATCGAGGTCGTGCAAGCCGAGCTGCTCGGGCTTTTCGAGCACGACGGCCCGGGTGCTGTTGTGCTGGTTCATGGACGCGCCTCCAGGCACCCGCGCTGAGCGCGGGGGCCAATGACGGGATGTAGAACAACCATGCTGCGTCTGCTTTCGGTGTGTGTCACTCTATGCTTACCGTCATTGGTGTCAAGCAGCATTTACACTTGTGGTCGGAATGCCGACCCGGCGCGCTCAGGCCAGCGCCGGGCCGCTCCCAAGCGTCCGGCCTGAGCCCTCCCCTTGGGGGAGTGCCCGCGCAGCGGGCGAGGGGCTGTCAGGTCAGATGGCTTTGGCGAGCAGCAAACCGGCCTGCAGCGGCAGGGCCGTCGGCCGCTGGCGCACCTGGCCGAAACCGGCCTGGGCCAGCAGCGCCGTCAGGTCGGCGGCGCTGCGCGAGCGCCCACTGCCCATGGCGAGCAGGTACATGCCGAAATAGGCCGCGCCCATCGGCTCGGCGCCGGCCGCGCCGGCCATCGGCTCGGCGAGCAGCAGCGTGCCGCCGGTCGGCAAGGCTCGGCGAGCGGCGCGCAGGATCGCCAGCGCGGGTTCGTCGTCATGATCGTAGATGACGCGCACGAGCGAGACGATGTCGGCACCTTCGGGCAGCGCATCGCGGTGGAAGTCGCCGCCAACGGCTTGTGCCCGGTCGGCAAGACCCAGGCGGGCGAAGCGGGTGCGCGCAACGTCGGCTACGGCGGGCAAGTCGAACACCGTGGCCTGCAAGCGCGGTGAGCGCTCCAGCGCGGCGGCGGCGAACACGCCCTCGCCGCCGCCGAGGTCGAGCAGCTTCTTGTGGTGGCGGCCGATCGGGTAGGCATCGAGCACCTGGCCGGCGACGAGCGGCTGCGAGGCCGACATCAATGCCGAATACGGCGCCGTGCGCGCATCGGGCAAGGCGCCGGGCACACGATCGCTCGTGTGCCCGCCCGCGTAGGCCCAGTACTGCGCCAGCTCGCCGGTGCCGCGCCCGCTGCGCAACAACGCCAGCGGGTCCGCCAGATCGGCATAAAGCGCGCGGTGGTGCTCAACCATGGCGATCACCGCGTCGTTGCCGACCATCGCCGCACCGAGCGGGCCGAGGCCGTAGCGCGTGCGCTGCTGCTCATCGACACCGCGCGCTTGGGTGAGACCCAACGACGCAGCGGCTTCGAGCAGGCGCTCGGCCGACAGCAGCGGCAGCTTGGATTGCGCGGCGAGTTCCTCGGCCGTCATGGGCGACTCGGCCAGTCGGTCGAACAGCTTCAACTCGACGCACGCGAACAGCCACTGCGAATAAACGAAACCGGCGACCAGATCGAACAGCTCCCGCGCCCGTTGCCGCGCAATCGGCCGCGTGCCGGCGAAGCGGCTCGCGGCTTCGCGAAAGCGAGGGCTCGTCAGCAGCCGGTCGCGCTGCGCGAACCAGCGCTCGCGCAGTGTTGCGTTGGCAGTCGTCACGGCAAATCTCCTTCACCGCAGAGGAGCGGAGGACGCAGAGGCACGCAGAAATTCAATGTTTGCATTCCTCCGCGGACCTCTGCGCTCTCTGCGCCTCTGCGGTGAATGACACTGATCTCACGCGACCGCCTGCGCCCGCACCGTCGGCGGCAACAAGCGCTCGGCTTCCGCATTCAGCAGGGCACGCAAGGCCTTCGCACCCGGACCATCAGGCACCGATTGCCCGGCGTGATCGACCAGTTGCTCGAAGTGCGCCAAAGCGCCGGCCAGGCCGAACTCGTGGACGGCACTCGGCCGTCCGAGCGTGCGGTCTTTTTGCGCTGGTTTGCCGAGCGTGTCTTCGTCGCACGCCGCGTCGCGGATGTCGTCGGCCACTTGGTAGGCCTCGCCGAGCCATTCGCCGAAGCCGCGCCAGACGCTCGGGTCGCCGCCAGCAGCAAGCGCACCCAGCTCCGTGGCCGCAGCAAACAACGAGCCGGTTTTGGCACGGTGGTAGTCGGGCAGCGCCGCCCATTCTTCGCACTCCCAAGCCTGCCCGGCAACGATGCCATTGGGCATGCCGACACGCTGACAGAGCACGGCGAGCAGGCGCGGCAAGCGCAGTGGATTGCGTACGGCGGCCAGGGCCAGGGTTTCGAACGCCATGACGATCAACGAGTCGCCGGCCAGCACGGCGCAGCGCTCGCCGTAGGCCACGTGCACCGAAGCGCGTCCGCGACGCGTCGCCGCGTCGTCGAAACAAGGCAAGTCGTCGTGGACAAGCGAGGCGCAGTGCATCAGCTCGATGGCGGCGCCCGCCGCATCGGCCAGCGCCGGATCACTGTCGCCGCACGCTGCGGACACCGCCAGGCACAGGTGGGGGCGGATGCGCGCGCCGCCCGGCCACACCGCGTGGCGGATCGCGGCGGCCAGCCGCGGCGGCGCGCCGCGCACCTCGCCACGCGCCACGGCGTTGTGGAGGGCCTGATCGATCCGGGCCTTGGCTTGCTGCATGGCGCGCCTTTCTGCTCCGCGGGGAGCGTTGTGGCGCCAAGCCAGGCGAAGGATCAGCCGTCAACTACGCTTGTCACCATCTTGTGTAATTCAGTATAGACACTGATCCGAAGCAGCGTCAATCTCCGCGCCCCTGGCGCCGAGCGGGGCCTGACCGCGCGACGGTCGTGGCTTGCTGCCACGCCGGCCACAGCGGCCGCAGCACGGCCGTTGCATCCTCTTCATGGGCCAGGTGGCCGAGGCCGGGCAGCACGACGCAGGGTGACGCCGCGTCGCCGATGGCTTGTTGCACGCGCTGGGAGTGCGAGGCCGGCAAGGTGCGGTCTTGTTCGCCAGCGATCAGCAACAGCGGCGCGCGCCAGCCGGGCAGCGCATCGGCCAAAGGCTGCAAGTCCCACGAGGCCATCAACCGCAGCGCGCCGGCTGCGTGCGACGACTGCGCCATCAGGTGCGCGTAGCAGCGCTCGCCTTCGCTGTCGATGTGAGAGCCGGTGCCTTCGAGCAGGCGCCGCGCCATGCTCGGCAGACGCGTCCAGGCAGCAAAAGCCGGCGCCACCAGCGGATTGACGGTGAGCACACGCGCCAACGGCAGGAACAAGCGGCCGATCGGGCCTTGCAGCGGCAGGATCGCACCGTTGATCGACACCGTGAGCGCAGGCGCGATCAGCCCGTCGAGCACCATGCGCATGCCGATCGCCGCGCCGGCCGAGTGGCCGATGACCAGCGACGGCTTGACCTTCAGCACCTTAAGCAGCTCGCCCACGGCGCGCGCTATCGCCGGCAAGCTCAGCGCCTGTTGCGCGGGCGTGCTCGTGTAGGCATGCCCCGGCAAATCGGGCGCGATAACCTGAAAGTGCGGCGCCAGCAGCGGCGCGACATAGCGCCAGCTGTGCGTGGCCGCGCCGGTGCCATGCAGCAGCAACGCCACCGGCGCATTGCTGAGGTTGTGCGCCCACTCCTGCACATGCCAGCGCTGCGCGGCGGCATCGAGGTACCGGCTGTGCGCGGCGTGCGGCCACCACGGCGGCACCAACAGCGCCGCGCCGCGCGCGTCAACCACTGCCACGCTCGTTGCGCACGGCTTGCGAGAGCGCTTTGGCTTGCGCCTGCGGCAGCGCAATGCAACGTGCGCCCATCGCACCGGCGATCGCCAGCGCCGCGGCGCTGGGCTGCGCCGAGGTGTCGATCAACAGCGCCGCGGTCGATGTGGCGGCAAAGGCGCGCGCCGCGCCGAGCGCATCGCGTGCAGCGGCTTCGCGGCCCGGCGCGCCATCGCGCGCGATGTTGGCGCGACCGTCGGTCAGCAGCACAACCAGCGGCGTCGCACCGCCGCGGCGCACCGCGTCGGCCAGGGCATGCACGGCGTCAATGCCCGCCGCCAACGGCGTGCCCCCACCGCCGGGCAAGCCGGCGAGTTGGCGCTTTGCGCGCACGAGCGAGCGCGTCGGTGCCAACAGCACTTGCGCACCGCCACCGCGAAAACCGATCACGGCCACGCGGTCGCGGCGCGCATAACAATCGGCGAGCAGCAGCTCGACGGCGCCCTTGGCTTCGGCCAGGCGGTGCAGGGCTTGCGAGCCGGAGGCGTCGATGGCGAAGATCGTCGTGGTAGCGCGGCGCTGCACGCGGCGCTGCACGCGCAGGTCATCACGCGTGACATGGACGCGCTGGCCCAGCCCCCGTTCACCCTGAGCTTGTCGAAGGGTTGGCCCACGCGCGGGGGCTTCGACAAGCTCAGCACGAACGGCGTGGGGCTCGGCCCGGCCCTTCGATACCTCAGGGCGATCCTTCGACAGGCTCAGGACGAGCGGCCGTTCAACCTTCGATACCTCAGGGCGAACGGGGTGTTGAGCGAGCGCTGCCGCGCGCCGCACCTTCTGCCACGGCGCCGCGGCGCGCAGCGTTTCGATCAGCGCCAGCCTGGCGCCGCCGCGCGGCTCGCCGCGCACGGCGCCGATGACACGGCCGCGTTGTCGCGATGCGCTGTTCTGTCCCATGCGGCCAGCGTCGCCGCGACGCGGGCCGGGCGCGCGGCCGGCAGCCAGCAGCGCGAGCAGACCAGGCGGGATCGCTGCCAGCGCGGAGGCAATCACGCGGTCGTCGAGCGGGCGCCCGACGTCTGCCTGCGCGTCATCTTCGTTGACTTGCGGCGCTGCGTCTGTCGCTTCGGGTGGCGCGGGTTCGGGTTCCGACTCTTCGTTGGCGGGCGGCGCGCGCGTGGCCCGTGGCGCGAGCACCAGCCGTGCAGCCAGTGCGGCGTCATCGGCGTGCACCTCGGCGCGGCCGGCCAGTGCGGCAGCGATGCGCGCCACGCACAGCGCCTGCCAGCTTGCACGCGCCGAGGGCACGCCGAGCGCGGCGGCAGCAGCGACGAGCGCTTCGATCACCTCATCGCTCGCGCACACGTTGCGCCAGCACTCGCGCGCAGCGTGTACACGCTGCGCATCGACAACCACCGCCGCGGCATCGGGCCGGGCAAACAGCGCCAGCCGATCGAGCAAGGCCGGCGGCGGCGCTTCGTCGTCGGCGGCACCTTCATCCAGGGCGAGCACGGCAATGCGTGCGTCGCCATCGAGCGCTGAGCACAAGCGCGAGGCCAGCGCCACGCTCATGCGCTCGGCCATCGCGGCAATGACAATGCCACCTTCGGCCTGCGCCAACAGGCCGCGCTCGGCCACCGGTTTGCCACTGGCCAGCGTGGCCGCGAGGTCGAGCCCGCCCTGCAGCGCGTCATCGCGGATGTGCGCCGGCAGCCGCCGCCACGGCATCGCCGCAGGCAACAGTGCGCGCAGCGCCGCCAGCCACGCATCGCGCTCGGGCCCCGCGCCGCAGCGCAGGCGCACGCCGCCGAGCGCGTGCGGCGCGACGGCGAAGATGTGCAGCGCGGCGCTCGCGTCGCTCACCGCACGTCAGCCGAACTGCTCGGCCACGACGCGCCCCACACGCACGGAGGCGTCGCTGTCGTCGAGCGGGTTGCGGCGCAGGCGATGCCGCAGTGCCGGCGCGGCCAGGCGCCTCAGGTGCGCGTCGGCCACCGCTTTCGCACCTTCGTGCGCGGCCAGCGCACGCGCGGCGCGCACGAGCGTGAGTTCGCCGCGCAGGCCGTCGGTGCCGAGGGCCATGCACAACGTGGCCGCGCGTTCGAGCATCGCGTCGGGCACGGCGACCGCGTTCAGCTTCTTGCGCGCGGCGACGATTCTCTTGCGCGCCTCGTCCTGTGCGTCCTGCCACCGCTCGGCAAAGGCCTGCGGGTCGCGCTCGTAGGCGTCGCGGCGCTTGACCACTTCGACGCGCGTGGCAATGTCTTCCGGCGTGCGCACTTCCACGGCCAGACCGAAGCGGTCGAGCAGCTGGGGCCGCAGCTCGCCTTCTTCCGGGTTGCCACTGCCGACGAGCACGAAGCGCGCGGGGTGGCGCACCGACAAGCCTTCGCGTTCGACGACGTTTTCACCCGACGCCGCGACGTCGATCAGCAGATCGACCAGATGGTCTTCGAGCAGGTTGACTTCATCGACGTACAAAAAGCCGCGATTCGCGCGCGCCAGCAGTCCGGGCTCGAAGGCCTTGACGCCTTGCGACAGCGCGCGCTCCAGATCGAGTGCACCGACGACGCGGTCTTCGGTGGCGCCGAGCGGCAGGTCGACCACCGGCACCGGCGCGAGCCGGGACTTCGGTGCAGCGCTCTTGCCGCCCAGACGCGACACGCACTCGCTGCACCATGCAGCGCGCGCCTCGGGATCGCAGCCGTAGCGGCAGCCGTCGATGACGCGCATCGGCGGCAGCAGCGCGGCCAAAGCACGCACTGCAGTCGACTTGCCGGTGCCGCGGTCGCCGAACGCGAGCACGCCGCCGATGCCGGGATCGACCGCGCACACGGTGAGCGCGAGCTTCAACTCGTCTTGCGACACGATGGCTGTGAACGGAAACGCGATGCGCATCACTGGCTTGTTGGGACGTAAAGCCCACGGCGCGGAACCTCATACGGGCTCTTACAGATCTCTATCATCTTGACCAATCCTCCGTTGGTGATCGTGTTGACCGGGGGACTTGCGATCACAGCGGGCGCATCTCACGGCCATTTGGCTCTTCGCCAAGAACCATCTCGTGCATGCCAAAAACTGGGTTGCCGATGGGTTTCTCATCTTCGTCCACTTGGAAGAGTGCCCACCGAACATCGTCGAGCGGGGGTTCGCCGAAAATGCTCTAGCTTTCGAGTTTTTTCGCATGCGGCGCACGGGCCAGAACATGAGCACGGCAACGATGGGAATCGAAACACCGACGACCACATCAGGCTCGATGCGCGCGCCGACGCCCTTGACGGCCTTGGCCAGGTAGCCGATCAAGCCGGCGACGTAGTACACGATGGCCGCGATCGACAAGCCTTCGACCGTTTGCTGCAAGCGCAACTGCAATTTCGCGCGGCGGTCCATCGACGCCAGCAACGCCTGGTTCTGCTGTTCGCGCGCGATGCCGACGCGCGTGGCCAGCAGCGCGCTGGCCTGGCCGATGCGATCGGCCAGGTCGGTCAGGCGTTGCGAGACATTTGCGCAGGTCGCCGCCGCGGGCGCGAGGCGGCGGCTCATGAACTCGTCGATCGTTTGCAGCCCCGGCAACCGTGACTCGCGCAGCTCGGCGATGCGCCGCCGCACCAGACCGTGATAAGCGTCGCAGGCACCGAAGCGGAACTGGCTGGCGGCGATGCCGGACTCGACCTCGGCGGCCAGGCGCATCAGCTCGTGCAAGAGCGCTTCGTCGTGGCTGCCGTCGCTGGTCGTCTCGCGCGCCATCTGGTCGGTGAAGGTGGCCAGCGCGGTTTCGATGGCAGCAATGCGCGGCCCCTGACGGCGCGCGATCGGCAGCGCCAGCAGCGCGAGCACGCGGTAGGCCTCGATCTCGAACAGGCGTTGCAGCATGCGGCCGGTCTGCGCCAACGTCAGCTTGCGGTTGATCAGCCAGAGCCGGCTGCAACCATCGTCGTGCAAGCGAAAGTCGGTGTACAGCGTGCCAGCGCCTTCGGCGATGTCGGCGCCGACCACCATGTGACCACCAAAGCGCTCGGCCAGCGCCGACGCGTCGGGCATGTCGATCGCGGCGGCCGTGACTTCGGCGTGCACCGCTGCCACTGTGCGGCCCGGTATGGCCGCCAGCCAATCGGCGGGCACTTGCTGCGCGGCCGGCATGTCGAAGGGTGACTCAGTCAAACCTTCGACACTGAAGGTGTAGCCCGAAAACTCGCCGTGGCGCTCCCACTTCAAGCGCAAGGCAGCGAGCGCGGCGCCGAGCCGGGTGCGGAAGTGCGTGGCTTCGTCGGCGGGGCCGGCAACGTCGTACCGCTTGCACAGCGTTTGCAAGTGACGCAACTCTTGCTCGCGCGCCTCGCTGTCGACGAGCACGGCCACGTAGCTCACGCGCGCCGGCGTGGCCAGCAGCTCGGGCGGACGCGCATGCACCTCGTCGGCCAGCGTGATGCGTTGCGGATGGTCGGGAGGAAAGGTGGACACGGACAGCGTGTAATGGAAAATGGTGCGTGCTTTGCACTTCGACGCGCGTCAGTATGTCATCGCCATCGACGGCGCCGCGTTGTCACTAACCTCTAGCAATCGACAGGAGACGGTCCATGAGTTGTTCGAACACGTCCTCGTCCTCGCGCCGCGTTTTCATCGCGCGCGTGGTGGCCGGCGGCACCGCCATCATCACGGTCGGCGCGCAGGCGCAAGCCGCGCCAATGGTCGATGAAAAAGATGCGCAGGCCAGCGCGCTCGGCTATGCGGCCGACACCACCAAGGTCGACGCGAAGAAGTACGCCAAACATACCAATGACCAGAAGTGCAGCGGCTGCGTGCTCTACACCGGCAAGGCCGCTGACAAGGCGGGACCTTGCTCGCTGTTCGCCGGCAAACAAGTGGCGGCCAATGGCTGGTGCAGCGCCTGGGCGAAGAAACCCACGTAGCGAGACCCACCCCCGGAGCGGCTGACGCCGCTCCCCCTCAAGGGGCCAGCCCGGACACAAACAGTCCAGTGGACTGTTTGTGCCTGGCGAGGAGCGCAAGCACTGCGAGCGCGCGGCCTGCAAGGCCCGCTGGCGGACCGGCAAAGCCGGATCCGCGGCGGTTGCTTGGCAGACACGCGGCCCGGCGGTTCATTTGCTCCGTTCGCCCTGAGCTTGTCGAAGGGCCGGTGAAATCGTCGCGTGCGGCGTGACGGCGTCAACTCTTCTTCTCGCGTGACGTCGGTCGCCGCTTGATGCCGAGCGACTTTTTCAAGGCTTCTCTGCTGCCGGCCCGCTTCAGTGCGCGGGCCAGGAAGTGGCGTTCGGCCAGACGGCGCGCGTCGCGCAGCAACCCCGGCAACTCGTCGTGGCCGATACGTTCGACCAGGCGACCGAGCGCGCGCACGAGTTCGGTGTCGTCGAGTTCGCCGGCATGGTGGCCCAGGCCCAGGCTGTCTCTTTCGTCGCGCGTCATCAGCGCCGGGGCATCGGCCGGCGCCGCCCCACGCTGTTGTGCGTTCCAGTAGCTGCGCTCCAGGGCCTCCTGCGCAGCAACGAAGCGCTGCTGCAACGCGGCTTGCGCGCGCAGGTCGTGCCCGACGGCGAGCATCGGGCCGTTTTCACCCAGGCGCGCCGCGCTGTAGGCCACGGGCACCGGACCGCCCACGGCGTCCGGGTGGTTGATCTCGCGCCGCCGGGCGTGGCCCGTGGCTGCCACGTCGGCCAGCATCTCTTCGATCTTGCTGCGCGAATCGGGACTCACCGTCTGCACCCAGTCGCAGCCGATCCACGAACGCGGGGCAATCGGGTGGGTGTCGTGTTGCGCGAGCTTGGCGATGCGGCCGTCGGCATCGATGACGAGCGCGATGTCGCACGCCAGCGCGACAAACGTGTCGGCCAGCTCCGGCGCCCAGGCCGCCAGCACCTGCAGGTCGGCCGGTTGAGGCGCGCCTAGCGCTGTGGTTGACGAGCCCAGCGTTGCCATACATCCCATCCATGTGCGAGGCCTGCGGCCGACAACGCCAGCGCAATCCAGATCCACCCCGCGCCGCTGTGCGCGATGCGCCATGCGAGCAGCAGCCCCAGACCCGCCAGCAGCGTCGGCAGCGGCAACAAGTGGCCGCGCCGCATGACGACCCACAACAGCAGCGCTTCGAGCACGAGCACGGCGATCACGAGGTCGATCGCGTGGCCGCTGCCGAAGAGCGCGCTCATGGCGTTCATCGCGCGTCCCTCATGAGAAGGGCGCGTTCAGGCGCACCACGGCGAAGTTGAGCGACGCCGCGAAAGCCACCCACAGCAGGTAGGGCACGAGCAGCAGCGCGGCGACCACGTCATCGCGCCGCGCGAGCACGATCAGCAGCACGATCGATAGCCACAGCAGCACGACCTCGGCCAGCGCCCAGTCGGGCCGGCGCGCCTTGAAGAACAGCCAGCTCCAGAAGACGTTGATCGCGCCGTTGGCGGCCAGTGCCCACAACCATTGCCGGCGCTCGCGGCCGGCGCGCGCTCGCAGCCAGACGCGCACCGCCGCGATGGCGGTGAGCAGGTAGATCACCGACCACGCCGGGCCGAAGGCCCAATCGGGCGGCTGCCACGGCGGTTGCTTCAAGGCGCGGTACCACGGCCCGAGTTCGGTGGCCAGGCCGCCGAGTCCGGCCACCGCCATCACGCCGAGCGCCGCCCACAGCGCCGCCGCCCACACGCGGCGGCGGGGCACGAGCAGGGGCGCTGCGTCGCTCATGACGGCCCCTTCAAGCGACTTTGGCGATACCGAGCAGGTGCGCCATGTCCTTGAAGAAGATGCGCACATGCGCCATCGGACGTTTGCGCACCAGCCGCTTGTGCATGTAGGAGTCGAAGGTGAGTTGCTGCACGTCCTTGTCGCGGCAGATGTCGACGAAGCGCTCGCGGCGCTTGTCGCTCGAATACCAGAAGCGCTGCATGATGCCGAGCACCCAGAAGACGCGGCCGTGCTCTTTCAAGAACTGCTTGCGCGCCTGCGCGAGGTGTTTGGCGTTGCCGCTGGCGAGGAATTTCATCGCGGCCTGTGCGGCCATGCGCGCGCTGGCCATCGCGTAGTAGATGCCTTCGCCGCTGGCCGGCGCGACAACGCCGGCAGCGTCACCGGCGAGCACGACATCGCGGCCGTTGTCCCAGCGCGGCAGCGGCTTCATCGGGATCGGCGCGCCTTCGCGGCGCACGGTCTGCGCGTTAGCCATGCCGTACGCCTGGCGCAGCGCAGCCGTGGCGTGGCGCAGCGAAAATCCTTTGTCGGCGCTGCCGGTGCCGATCGACAGCGTGTCGCCGTGCGGGAACACCCAGCCGTAGAAATCCGGCGACAGCGTACCGCGGTAGATGACGTCGCAGCGCGAACCGTCGTAGCCCGCCGGCGGCGCCTCGGGCTTGCGCACGATCTCGTGGTACGCGAAGACGAACTTGCCCTTGTCCCAACCGTCGATCTCGGCGCGCGCGACGCCGCTCTTGGCGCCATCGGCGCCGATGATGCAACGTGCGCGCGCATGCGAGTGCACCGATGCGCCGTCGCCCTTTTCGTCCGGTTCGGTGTGCCAATGCACGATGGCCGTGCCGTCGTCGTCGCGCTCGATCTTCTCGAAGCGGCCGGTCTGGCGCAGCACACCGGCGTCCGCGGCGCGCACACGCAGCCACTCGTCGAAATGCTCACGATCGACCATGCCGACGAAGCCGTTCTCGATCGGGATGTCGACCTTTTTGTCGGCCGGCGAGACCATGCGCGCGCTGGTTGCATGCGCGACCAGCATGTGCGCCGGGATCTCGAAGTCGGCGATCAGGCGCGGCGGGATCGCGCCGCCGCAGGGCTTGATGCGGCCGGCGCGGTCGAGCAGCAGCACACTGTGGCCGGCTTTGGCGAGGTCGTGCGCCGCGGTGGCGCCGGCCGGGCCGCCGCCGACGACGATGGCGTCGTAAGTTCCGATCGCGGTGATGCTCATGATCGTTCCTTTGTGCTCATGATCGTTCCTCTACGGTTTGTGGTGCGCCGGCCATGACTGGCAGCGCGTCGGTGCCGGTGATGCCGGACGGGACACAGATGCGCCGCGCGAGCAGCGCCGACGCGATGAACAACAATGCTTCGGCAGCGAACACCGTCGCATACGCCGGGCCGGGGGCGCCGATGACCCAGCGCGCGAGGTCGCTGAGCGCCGTGCCGATCAGGCCGCCGCCGGCAAAACCAATCGCCTGCGCCGCGCCCCACAGGCCCATGCGCGTGCCTTCGCGGCCGCCGCGGCCGTGGCCAGCCAGCGCCATCATCGAGCCGATGGCCGCGATCGAAAACGCGCCGTTGGCAACCCCCATCACGAACACGTTGGCGCGCAGCGGCCACTGTGCGGTGACGGCGCTGCCACCGAATCCGGCGAAAGCCAGACCGGCCAGCGCGAAGCAAGAGGCCACGCAACCCCACACCGTCCACACGCGCAAGGAGCCGAAGCCGACGCCGAACAAGCGCCGGCCAGCGAGTGCAGCCAGCAACATGCCCGCGAGCGTGCCACCGTGCTGCACGCCAGAGAGTTGTGTCGATTCGCCCGGCGTGAAGCCGAACATCACGCCGGCAAACGGCTCGAGGATCAGATCCTGCGCGCTGTAAGCCAGCATCGAGACAAAGACGAAGACCGTGAAGCGGCGCGCGTCGGGTTCGCGCCAGACCTCGGCGAGTGCAGCGCGAAACTTCGTCGCTGTCATCGGGCTGTTGGCTTCGACGACGGCCCGCGAATGCCCTTCGAGCCGCCACAGCGCGAGCATGGCCACCGCCACGGCGATCAGTGACACCGTGCCCGACACCGCCATCAGCCGCTCGGGCGAGTACGGGTCGAGAAACTTGCCGGCCGTGCCCGCGGTGAGAGCAAAGCCAACAATCATCATCACCCACACCAGTGCCGCCGCGCCGCCGCGCCGTGGCGCGTCGACGCGTTTGGCAAGCAGCGTCAGCAGCGAGGTGCCGGCCGCGCTGACACCGAGGCCGACCAACATGAACGCCAGCACCGCCAGCGCCAGGCCGGCGCTGCGCGACGCGCCGCCGAGCCATGTCGTGGCCACCGCGCCGAGGAAACCGCCCGTGGCCAGCACCACCATGCCGCCGATGATCCACGGCGTGCGGCGCGCGCCGACATCGGAGCCAAAGCCCATGCGCGGCCGCGAGATCTGCACCGCGTAGTGCAGCGCGACCAGCAGGCCCGGCAACAGCGCTGGCAACGCCAGCTCGACGACCATGACGCGGTTCAGCGTCGATGTGGTCAGCACGACTACCGCGCCGAGCATCGCCTGCACGAGGCCGAGCCGCGCGATTCCGAACCAAGACAAGCCACTCATGTCGCACGCTCCAAAGCGCGCAGGGCAAATGCGGAGACCAGCATGCCGAGCACGAACAGCGGCACACCGAAGCCGCTATACCAGAGCGCGCGTTCGACAGGCGCTTGCAGGAAGCGGCGCATCATCAACGCTTGAATTGCCAGCAGGGCCGCGACGCCGGCGGCGTGCAGCGGCTGCCCCCAATCCACCAGCAGCGCGATCACGGCCACCTGCGGCAGCGCCATCGCCCAGCACGCCACCTGCGCTGCGCGCTGCGACCCCAGGCGCACGGGCAGCGAGCCGATGCCCATGCGCGTGTCGCCTGCGATCGACTTGAAATCGTTGAGCGTCATGATGCCGTGCGCGCCCGCGCTGTACAGCGCCGCCAGGATCAGCGAGGCCAGGCTCGGTGCGCCGCCGGCCATGACCGCGGCGCCGGTGATCCAGGCCAGGCCTTCATAACAAAGCCCACAGGCCGCGTTGCCCCACCAGCCGTTTTGTTTCAGGCGCAGCGGCGGCGCGCTGTAGGCCCAGGCCAGCGCCAGGCCCAACGCCGCAGCCGCGAGCACCCAGGGGCCGATGGCCCACGCCGCGGCGAGCGACAGCAGTGTCCACGCAACCGCGACGTACAGGCCCCAGCGACCGGGCATGCGCCCCGACGGGATCGGGCGCTGCGGTTCGTTGATGGCATCGACCTCGCGGTCGAACCAGTCGTTGACGGCCTGGCTGGTGGCGCAGACCAGCGGCCCGGCCAGCAACACGCCAGCCGCCACCAGCCACAAGCGCCCATCGACAGAAGCACCGGATGCGACCGCGCCACAGGCGAAGGCCCACATCGGCGGGAACCAGGTGATCGGCTTGAGCAGTTCAGCGACTGCGGAGGGCGATGGCAGTGGCATCTGCGCATGTTGCGCCTGACACCTTAAAACGTCAATCTAGATTTACACGTTGATGGGCCGATTCAGGTTTTTGCGCCGCGCCCGCCTCAATGCACGTCTCCGTCGCCCGAATCGAGGCCGCCCATGCCGAAGCGGCGCAGCTTGACGTAGAGGCTTTGCCGCGACAGGCCGAGCAGTTGCGCGGCCATGGCGCGGTTGTCCTTGGTCATCGTCAGCGCGGTCTCGATCGACAGGCGCTCGATCAGGTCGCTGGTCTCGGCGACGATCTGCTTCAAAGGCACTCGGCCGACAAGCTCGGTGAGTTGCGCCACCGACGCCGGCACCTTGGTCGGCAGCGCCCCTTCGCTGGGCGCCAGGCGGCGGCCGACATCGCGCACGGCGAACGCAAACGCCGCGCTGCCCGCGCCGCCCGCGCCTTCGAGCGCCGACGCGGCGATCTCGACTTCGGTGACGAGGCCCAGCGCGCCGCGCATCTCGGTGCTGAACAGGCCGGCCGCGCCGCTGTCGCGCAGGTTGGCCAGCAGCACGGACATCTCGACGCCGGTGCGGCCAAGCCAGCGGTCGAGCGGCTCGCCGCGCGCCTGGCCTTCGCTCGACAATTCCGCCAAGCGCGCAAAGGCCGGGTTGACGGCAACGACGCGACCGGCGCTGTCGGTGAAGGCAAGCGCGTCGGCCGCCGTGCGGATGAAGGCCGACTCGAATCCCGCAACGGCGTGCCGGGCCTCGTCGAGGCTCGCGCTTCTGCTGCGCCGGACCTCGGCCAGCCCCAGCCGCACCAGCAGAAACGACGCCTGCTCCTGCCGGAACGACGCCAGCGAGACCACCACGCCCAGGCGCGTGGCTGCCAGCGTCAGCAACAGGCGCTCGTGTTTGCCCAGGCTGCGCGCCGCGGCGATGGCCGCAGCCAGCGGCTCGGCCGCTTCGGCGGCAAACAAGGAGGCCAGCGCCACGCCGACAATCTTCGGTGCTTTGCTGGTGGCACCGCCCGTGAGTAGCGCAAGGGCCGCGGGATTGGCTTCGACGATGCGCAGCGTCGCGCCGTCGGCAATCAGCACCGCCTCGGCGGACGCTTGGAAAAGATTTCGGTAGCGCGTCTCGGCTTCACGAAAGCGCCAGTAGTCGCGCTCCATCGTCTGCTGCGCATCAACCAGACGGCGCTGCAGCGTCACGTTCTCGCGCAAGTCGCGGCCCAGGGCGACGACGCGCGCGGTTGCCAGCGCGGTGCGGCCGCCGCGCGGTGTGCCGGCCACACGCACCGCCGCGTAGAGCACCGGCAGATCGGGGCCGGTGGCCGCCGGATGGTTGACTTGGCGCGGAGCGGTGGGCTCGTCGGCCAGCGCCTGCGCCAGCAGATCGGCCACCTTGTCGCGGCTCTCGATCGACACGATCTCGGCCCAGGGCTTGCCAAGCCAGGCCCGCTTGGCGGACTTCTGCAGCTCGCGGTCGTGTGCGCGCACATCCAACACAACACCCCCGCCATCGAGGACGAGCGCAATGTCGCCGGCCGCGTCGATCAACCGCTGGGCCTGGGCAGCGTCAAGTTCGCGCGGCAGCAGCGGCGCGTCTTCAAGCGTGGGTTTGGCGCCCCGGCTCATGTAGCTCGGGGCTGTCGGTGTTGCGAAGAGCTGTCGGTACTGCGGTGACGGCGTCCTGGGGGGCTGCGGAGACAGCGGCGCTGGCTTGCCACCGGATTCATCGGTCGGTTCCTCGTAGGTCCTGTGACGAGACTGAGCGCAACGCTCAGGGCAGGTCAGCGGCGTACGAGGTGTGTTGCGAGAAGATCCTCCGCCAACTTCGGCGCTTGCCCACCGTCGTGCCCCGAGGCGTCAGCCCCAACCGACTGGGCCCACGCGGGTTGCAGCACAAACAGCGGCCCTCCCACCAGCACGACCACCGAACGGTTGCGCGTGACCTTGCGCACCTGGGCGATTCGCTCTTTCAACCAGTCTATCCGCGATTCGCTGCCGATCGAGAAGCCGACCGCGTCGAACCACTCGCGCGAAACTTGCGCTGAAGGATCCGGCACCGCGCCACCGACGCCGCCCAACACTTCCCAGCCGGCACGGCGAAAGAACTCGGCCACCATCGACAAACCAAAGCTGTGCTGCTCGTCCGAATGCTGCGCCAACAGGATGCGTCGGCCGTTCGCCGGGTGCTCGACCTCGGTGCCGAACGATGGGCTCCACTCGCGCAACAAACGCTGCAAACGTCCTAGACAGATCGTGACCGTCGAGAAGTCGCAGCGGTCCGCCACCCAGAGCTCGCCGAGGTGGCGCGCGGCCGGCGCGAAGAGTTCGAGGAAGATCGCCTCGACCGACAGGCCGCGCCGGTGCGTGGCGGCCACGACGGCGGCCAGCTCGGCGTCGGTGCCGTTGCGCAGCAGACTGACGAAGCCCTCAATCTCGCGTGGCTCCAGGTGCACTGCGGCGCGTGGCTGTTTGCCATGGGCACCCACCAGGCGTGGGATGACGTCGGACTCCAACGCCTGGGCCAGCTTGGACAGCCGCGCTTTGGCGTCGGAGCGCTCGGCCAGAGCGGTCGGCCACGCCGATCCCGCGGCATGAGTCCACGTAGGCGGAAGACCGTCGCACTCTTGGCGCGAAGGATCCCTCGAAGAACCGGACGACATGTACTGCGTCTCCTGATCCCCGTTCGCTGACACCAACTCTGGCCAGCGCACGACGGGCGTTTTTAACTGCAACGCGCGCTGCGAATCGGATCGACGGCCCGTGGCCGACAGCTGCATGGGGTGGAAAACAGCGCTCACGGTTTGTACTCCTCGAAGGCTCGTCTGTCGTGGTCAGAACGACGGTGTTTACCCGCGCGTCGCGCACCGCGCCCGGGCTCGCCCCCGCGCCAACTTGGCAGCGACATCAGGGCAATCGGGCATTGCATTTCGGCGTCTCCTGACAGTTGGCCGGCTTGACGCTGCGCCATGTGCGCATGTCGGCCTGACCTGACGGCAATGATCGAAAACCAAGTCCGACATGTCAAGCTATGTTTACGTCCATCTCGATTGACACTTTGCCCGCGCCGCTCTAGTCTGGCGACCAGCAACAGGAGTGCGCCGCGTTATGGCTTCGCTGCAGGCCCGATCTCTGAACCACCCGACCGCCGGACGCGCACCGCTGTATTCACCGCTGGAGCGGCAGCGCCGCGATGCCACAGCGTGGACGCGGGTGCAGGGCGTGCTGGCCCCTGTGCAATTCATCGCCTGCGCCGTCAGTTTGTTTTTCGTGCTGCGCTACCTCACCACGGGCGACGGCCTGTTTGCCGCCAGCGTCTCGTTCGTCATCAAGACCGCGCTGCTGTACACGATCATGGTGACCGGCAGCGTCTGGGAAAAAGTGGTGTTCGGCAAGTGGCTGTTCGCTCCCGCGTTCTTCTGGGAAGACGTGGTCTCGATGTTGGTGCTCGCCCTGCACACCGCTTGTCTGGTCGCGATGTTCACCGGCTGGCTCGATGCGCGCTCGCAGATGCTGTTGGCGCTGGCGGCTTATGCGAGCTACGTCATCAACGCAACGCAGTTCTTGTTGAAGCTGCGCGCGGCGCGGTTGGGTGGGGTGGCGGCATGAGCGCAGCGCCGGGCCGCCCCAAGCAAGCGAACGTCCCCTCGGGGGACCGCATGCGGTACTGCGCAGGCGAGGGGCTCCAATGACACCTGTCATTCCGTTGGTGGCCGAGCTCAGCGAAGGTTGCGCGACGCCCGCCGTGATCAAGCAGCGCGGCCAGCGCGAAGTCTTCTGCGGCCTGACCGGCATCGTCTGGCTGCACCGCAAGATCCAGGACGCCTTCTTTCTCGTCGTCGGCTCGCGCACTTGCGCGCACCTGATCCAGTCTGCTGCCGGCGTGATGATCTTCGCCGAGCCGCGATTCGCCACCGCGATCATCGACGAGCGCGATCTCGCCGGCCTGGCCGACGCCAACACCGAATTGGATCGCGTGGTGACGCAGCTGCTGGCGCGCCGGCCCGACATCAAGATGCTGTTCCTCGTCGGCTCGTGCCCGTCGGAAGTCATCAAGCTCGATCTGTCGCGCGCCGCGGCGCGGCTGTCGCAGACGTTCTCACCGAACGTGCGCATCCTCAACTACTCCGGCAGCGGCATCGAGACCACGTTCACACAGGGCGAGGACGCCTGCCTCGCGTCACTCGTGCCGCAATTGCCGGCGACACCAGAGCGCAACCTGCTCGTCGTCGGCGCGCTCGCCGATGTCGTCGAAGACCAGTTCCGCCGCTTGTTCGACGAGCTCGGCATCGGTCCGGTGCACTTCCTGCCGCCGCGCCAGTCGCGCGACCTGCCGCCCGTCGGCCCGAACACCAAGCTGCTGATTGCGCAACCCTTCCTCGCCGATACGCTGCGTGCGCTTGAGTCACGTGGCGCCGAGCGCCTGTCCGCGCCCTTCCCCTTCGGCGCCGAAGGCACGACCGAATGGCTGCGCGCGGCGTGGAACGCGTGGGGTCGCCAACAAGCCGAGCCGACGAAGTTTGCCAACGTCGTTGGCCCGAAGCGCGAACGCGCCGCGCGCGCTCTTTCTCGGCAGCGCCTCGAACTGCAAGGCAAGCGCATCTTCTTCTTCCCCGACTCGCAGCTCGAAGTGCCTCTGGCACGCTTCCTGTCGCGCGAACTCGGCATGGTGCTGGTCGAAGTCGGCAGCCCGTACCTGCACGCCAAGCTGCTCGACCGCGAGCTGGCGCTGCTGCCCGCGGGCACGCAACTCTCCGAAGGCCAGGACGTGGAGCGCCAATTGGACCGCTGCCGCGCCGCCAAGCCGGACATCGTCGTCTGCGGCCTCGGCCTGGCGAACCCGCTCGAAGCCGAGGGCATGACGACCAAGTGGTCGATAGAACTCGTCTTCTCGCCGGTGCATGGCTTCGAGCAAGCGACGGACCTCGCTGGTTTGTTCACGCGGCCTTTGGACCGCCGTTCGAGGTTGGTGGCCTGACATGCAGTTGACGCTCTGGACCTACGAAGGCCCCACACACGTCGGTGCGATGCGCATCGCCACCGCGATGAAGGGCGTGCACTACGTACTGCATGCACCGCAGGGCGACACCTACGCCGATCTGCTGTTCACGATGATCGAGCGCCGCAACCACCGCCCGCCGGTCACCTACACGACCTTCCAGGCGCGCGACCTCGGCGGCGACACGGCAGAACTCTTCAAGACCGCGGCGCGTGAAGCCTACGAGCGCTTCAAGCCGCAGGCAATGCTGGTCGGTGCGTCGTGCACCGCCGAGCTGATTCAGGACGACCCGGGCGGTCTGGCACAAGCGCTGAATCTGCCGGTGCCGGTGATCCCGCTCGAGCTGCCGTCGTATCAGCGCAAGGAAAACTGGGCCGCCGCCGAAACCTTCTACCGCCTCGTGCGCACGATGTGCCCGGCGCGCAGCGAACCGCGTGTGCGTGGCGACAAGCCGAGCTGCAACATCCTCGGCCCCACCGCGCTCGGCTTCCGCCACCGCGACGACCTGCGCGAAATCCGCTCGCTGATCGAGCAGCTCGGCATCGCGATCAACGTCGTTGCGCCGCTCGACGCCACGCCGGCCGACCTGGCCCGTTTGGCCGATGCCGACTTCAACGTCGTCATGTATCCCGAGACCGCCAACACCGCGGCGACCTGGCTCACGCGCACGCACCAGCAGCCGGCGACGAAGGTCATCCCGATCGGTGTCGGCGCCACACGCGAGTTCATCGCCGAGGTCTGCGCACTGGCTGGCATCGAAGCGCCGACGGACGACCGCTCGCGCGCCACCTGGTACTCGCGCTCCGTCGATTCAACCTACCTCACCGGCAAGCGCGTCTTCATCTTCGGCGATGCCACGCACGCCGTCGCCGCGGCCCGCGTGGCATCGCGCGAACTCGGCTTCACCGTGGTTGGCCTGGGCACCTACAGCCGCGAATTCGCACGCGAAATCCGCGAGGCCGCCAAGCTCTACAACGTCGAGCCGCTGATCAGCGACGACTACCTCGAAATCGAAGCCAAGGTCGCCGAAGCGCAGCCCGAACTCGTGCTCGGCACGCAGATGGAGCGCCACATCGCCAAGCGCCTGGGCATCCCCTGCGCCGTGATCTCTGCTCCTGTCCATGTGCAGGACTTTCCGGCGCGCTACTCGCCACAGATGGGCTTCGAAGGCGCCAACGTGTTGTTCGACACCTGGGTGCACCCGCTGATGATGGGCCTGGAAGAGCACCTGCTGCACATGTTCCGCGACGACTTCGAGTTTCATGGCGATGCGGCAGCGTCGCATTTGGGGCACGCCTCGGCAAAGCCGGAATCCGCGCCCGTTCGCGCTGAGCCCGTCGAAGTGCCCGCGCAGGCTTCGACAAGCTCAGCCCGAACGGATGCCGAACAGATCATCGCCCGCTGGGCACCCGACGCCGAACGCGAGCTGGGAAAGATTCCGTTTTTCGTGCGCGGTAAGGCACGACGAAACACCGAGCGCTACGCCACCGAAAAAGGTGTCGCAACGATCACCGTGGAAACGCTGTATGACGCCAAAGCGCACTTCAGCCGCTGAGACCAACACCACGCCGCTGCGGCTGGTCATCGTGTCGATGGACACGCACCTGGCGAGCGCCGCGGCGCGCGCGCGCAAGGTGCTGTCACGCGAGATGCCGGGCCTGACGCTGTCGCTGCACGCCGCGTCCGAGTTCGCCAGCAACCCGGCAGCCCTCGCACGCTGCAAGGCCGATATCGCCCAGGCCGACATCGTCGTCGCCGCCATGCTCTTTCTCGAAGATCACTTCCTGCCGATCCTCGACGACCTGCGCGCGCGCCGTGAACACTGCGACGCGATGGTCTGCCTGATGTCTGCCAGCGAGGTCGTCAAGCTGACGCGCCTGGGCCACTTCGACATGGGCAAGCCGGCCAGCGGCCCGATGGCGCTGCTGAAGAAGCTGCGCGGCGGCGCGGGCAAAGACAAGGCAGCCACCGGCGGCGCGGCGCAGATGAAGATGCTGCGCCGCATCCCGCAGATGCTGCGCTTCATCCCCGGCACGGCACAGGACGTGCGCGCCTATTTCCTGACGCTGCAGTACTGGCTCGGCGGCTCCGACGAGAACATGCTCAACCTCGTGCGCCACGTCGTCGATCGTGGCGCCGAGGGGCCGCGCCGCGTGCTGCGCGGTTTGTTCAAAGCCGCGGCGCCGGTCGAGTACCCCGAGGTCGGTGTCTATCACCCGCGCCTGGCCGGTCGGCTCGGCAGCGACGCCGCCGCGCTGCCGTTGCCAGCGCAACGAGAAGTCAAAGGCACCGTCGGCCTCCTGCTGCTGCGCTCGTACCTGCTGTCGAACAACGCCAAGCACTACGACGGCGTGATCGCAGCGCTCGAAGCGCGCGGCCTGCGCGTCGTGCCGGCGTTTGCTGCCGGGCTCGATGCACGCCCGGCGATCGACGAGTTCTTCATGCACGAAGGCCGTGTCACCGTCGATGCCGTGATCTCGCTGACCGGCTTCTCGCTCGTTGGCGGGCCGGCCTACAACGATGCCAAGGCAGCCGAAGAGGTGCTGGCCAGACTCGATGTGCCGTACGTCGCCGCGCACCCGGTCGAGTTCCAGACGCTCGACCAGTGGGGCGCTTCCGAGCGCGGCCTGCTGCCGGTTGAGAGCACGGTCATGATCGCCATCCCCGAACTCGACGGCGCGACCGCGCCGATGGTCTTCGGTGGCCGCCCCGGCGCGCCCGGCGTCACCTGCACCGGCTGCCACCACGCCTGCACCTTCACGGCCGATCAGCAGGCGCAGGACATGCACAGCTGCCCCGAGCGCTCGCAGATGCTGGCCGCGCGCGTCAGCAAGCTCGTCGCGTTACGGCGCAGCCAGCGCGCCGAGCGCAAGGTGGCGATCGTCATCTTCAACTTCCCGCCGAACGCCGGCAACGTCGGCACCGCCGCTTATCTGTCGGTGTTCGAGTCGCTGTTTCACACGCTGACAGCGATGAAGGCGCAGGGCTACCGCGTCGAGCTGCCGAACGGCGTCGATGCGTTGCGCGACAGCATTCTCAAAGGCAACGCCGAACTCCACGGCGCCGACGCCAACGTGCACACGCTGATCGCCACCGACGACCATGTCAAACGCGAACGTTGGTTGAATGAGATCGAAGCGCAGTGGGGCCCGGCGCCGGGCCGCCAGCTCAGCAACGGCCGTGGCATCTTCGTACTCGGCAAGCAGTTCGGCAACGTGCTGATCAGCGTGCAGCCGTCCTTCGGCTATGAGGGCGACCCGATGCGCCTGCTGTTCGAAAAAGGCCTGACGCCCACGCATGCCTTCTCGGCCTTCTACCGGTATCTGCGCGAAGACTTCGCCGCCGACGCGGTGCTGCATTTCGGCACCCACGGCGCGCTCGAGTTCATGCCCGGCAAGCAGAGCGGCATGAGCGGCGCTTGCTGGCCCGACCGGCTGATCGACGACCTGCCGAACATCTATCTGTACGCGGCCAACAACCCGTCGGAAGGCGCGATCGCCAAGCGCCGCTCAGGCGCGACGCTGATCAGCTACCTCACGCCGCCGGTCACGCAGTCCGGCCTGTACAAGGGATTGAACGACTTGAAGGCCGGCATCGACCGCTGGCGCGGCATGGCGCCACAAGCGGCCGAGCGCGCCGAGATGGCGGCGCTGCTGCAGGCGCAGGCCGTGGTGCTCAATCTCGCCGACGCAGAGCCGGTGTGGAACGCATCGGCCTGCGGCGACGCCGACGCGCGCGTGGCCAAACTCGCCGAGCAGATGCTCGAACTCGAGTACACGCTGATCCCGTATGGCCTGCATGTCGCCGGCCGCGCGCCGAGCGCGGCCGAACGCACGGAACTGCTGCTGTCGATGGCCGAGGCTTCGCATGGCCGCCAACTCGAACGCCACGCCGTCGAGGCGCTGGTTGCGGGGCACAGCGCAACGCAGGCGATGGACATCGGCAGCATGTCCAACGACGCCGACACGCTGGCGCTGATGCAGGAGCTGGCCCACGCCAACCACCTGCTCGCCGAAGACGCCGAAGTCCCGGCGATGCTGCGCGCGCTCGACGGCCGCTATATCAGGCCGTCGCCCGGTGGCGACATCCTGCGCACGCCGGCCGTGCTGCCGACCGGCCGCAACATGCACGGCTTCGACCCGTTCCGCATCCCGAGCGCATTTGCGGTGAAAGACGGCGCGAAGCAGGCACAGTTGCTGCTCGACCGCCACGCCGCCGACGGCCACGCGCCGCCGGAGTCGATCGCGATGGTGCTCTGGGGCAGCGACAACCTGAAAAACGAAGGCGCACCGATCGCCCAGGCGCTGGCCCTGATGGGCGCGCTGCCGCGCTTCGACAGCTACGGCCGCATCGCAGGCGCCACATTGATCCCGCTGACTGAGCTCGGCCGGCCGCGGGTCGATGTGGTGATCACGCTGTCGGGCATCTTCCGCGACCTGATGCCGCTGCAGATCAAGCTGCTCGCCGAAGCCGCTTTCCTCGCCGCATCGGCCGAAGACGAGCCGGTCGAGCAGAACTGGATCCGCAAGCACGCGCTGGCGTACCAGCAGGAGCATGGCTGCACGCTGGAGATCGCCGCGCTGCGCGTGTACGGCAATGCCGAAGGCGCGTACGGCTCCAACGTCAACAACCTCGTCGAGAGCAGCCAGTGGACCGACGAAGGCGAACTGGCCGAAACCTACACACGGCGCAAGGGCTTTGCCTACGGCCGCTCGGGCCGCGCGGTGCAACAGACGGCGTTGCTGCAAACCATGCTCGCCGACGTGAAGCTGACGTACCAGAACCTCGATTCGGTCGAACTCGGCGTGACCACGGTCGACAACTATTTCGACACGCTGGGCGGCATCACGCAGGCGGTGAAGGTAGCCCAGGGCGGCGCCACGCCGCCGGTGTACATCGGCGACCAGACTCAAGGTGACGGCGCCGTGCGCTCGCTGCGTGAGCAGGTGGCGCTCGAAGCACGCACGCGCGTGCTGAACCCGAAGTCGTACGAGGCGATGCTCGAACATGGCTACGAAGGCGTGCGCCAGATCGAAACGCACATCACCAACACGATGGGCTGGTCGGCCACCACCGGCCAGGTGCAGCCCTGGGTCTACCAGCAACTGACCGAGACCTTCATGCTCGACCCCGCCATGCGCGAGCGTCTGGCGAAGTTGAACCCGACCGCCTCGGCGCGCGTGGCCAACCGTTTGCTCGAAGCGTCGTCGCGCCAGTACTGGCAGCCCGACGCACAAACACTGGCGGCGCTGCAAAGCGCCGGCGAAGAACTCGAAGACCGGCTCGAAGGCGTATTCACAGAGAAGGCAGCAGTGTGATGGAACAAGCCACTATTTCTCCCGACGAGATCCGTCGCGGCCCGCGGCCTTCCTTGCAAGGTTCAGCGAAGCTCGACGGCGAGGGCAGCGTGCAAGTGCAGCTCGACCCGAACCTGAAGATCGGCACGGCGAAAGTCTTTGCGATCTACGGCAAGGGCGGCATCGGCAAGAGCACCACGTCGTCGAACCTCTCGGCCGCGTTCTCGAAGATGGGCAAGCGCGTCCTGCAGATCGGCTGCGACCCGAAGCACGACAGCACCTTCACGCTGACGAAAAAGATGCTGCCAACCGTCATCGACGTGCTGGAGTCCGTTGACTTCCACCCCGAAGAATTGCGCGTCGAAGACTTCGTCTTCCCGGGCTACAACGGCGTGATGTGCGTCGAAGCCGGCGGCCCGCCGGCCGGCACGGGCTGCGGCGGCTACGTCGTCGGCCAGACGGTGAAGTTGCTCAAGGAGCACCACCTGCTCGAAGACACCGACGTGGTGATCTTCGACGTGCTCGGTGACGTCGTCTGCGGCGGCTTCGCCGCGCCGCTGCAGCACGCCGACCGTGCGCTGATCGTCACCGCCAACGACTTCGATTCGATCTTCGCCATGAACCGCATCGTGCAGGCGATCGGCGCCAAGGCGAAGAACTACAACGTGCGCCTAGGCGGTGTGATTGCCAATCGCAGCAAAGACACCGACCAGATCGACAAGTACAACAACAAGATCGGCTTGAAGCTCGCCGCGCACTTTCCCGACCTCGACGTCATCCGCCGCAGCCGCCTGAAGAAGAGCACGCTGTTCGAGATGGAGCCCTCGCCCGAACTCGAAGCGGTGCAGAAGGAGTACATGCGCCTGGCCGCAGCGCTGTGGCTTGGCAGCGAGCCGCTGAACGCGGTGCCGATGAAAGACCGCGACATCTTCGATTTGCTTGGTTTCGATTGACGAGAGCACATCGCCATGGCTGAACTGACTTACCAAGACCGCCGCGGCAAGATCGAGGCGTATTTCGATCGCACCGCCGTCCAGGCCTGGGCGCGCCTGACCTCGGACGCGCCGCTCGGCCGCATCCGCAGTAGCGTGCGCGCAGGCCGCGACCGCATGCGCGAGACGCTGCTCGGCTGGCTTCCGGCCGACTTGCACGGCCTGCGCATCCTCGATGCCGGTTGCGGCACGGGCGCGCTCGCTGTCGAAGCGGCGCGGCGTGGCGCGCACGTGGTGGCGATCGACCTGTCACCGACGCTCGTTGACCTCGCCCGCGAGCGCCTGCCGAGCGACCTGCCCGGCTCGATCGACTTCCGCTCCGGCGACATGCTCGATGCGGCGCTCGGCGAGTTCGACTACGTGGTCGGCATGGACTCGCTGATCCACTACGAAACGGCAGACGCCGTGCGTGTGTTGGCCGGCTTGGCCGAGCGCACGCGGCGCGCCGTGCTCTTCACCTATGCGCCGAGCAATCCTGCGCTTGAGGGCTTTCCGCGCTGTCGGGCGGCCTCTTCCCGCGCAGCGACCGCGCACCGTGGATCGAACCCGTTGCCGAGAAAGTGCTGCGCCGCCAGATCGCCGCAGAACCGCGTCTGCAAGGCTTTGCACCGGAGCGCACGTTGCGCATCTCGAGCGGCTTCTACACCTCTCAGGCGTTGGAGTTGAAGCGGGCATGAGACTGCTCATCACACGCCGCGGCCTGATGCCCAGCCTCGACTGGCAGCGCATCCCTGCGCGCTGGCTGCCGTTCGCCGACGCTGCATCAGCCGACTTGCCGCTGTCGCGCCTGCTGCGTCTGGCGCTGTTCCAGGTCTCGGTCGGCATGGCGACGGCACTGATGGTCGGCACCTTGAACCGCGTGATGATCGTCGAGCTCGGTGTTGGCGCCTGGTTGGTGGCGTTGATGGTCGCGCTGCCGCTTGTCGCGGCGCCGTTTCGCGCGCTGATCGGCTTCAAGTCCGATCAGCACCGCAGCTTCCTGGGTTGGAAGCGCGTGCCCTTCGTCTGGTTCGGCACGCTGGCGCTGTTCGGCGGCCTGGCCATCATGCCGTTCTCGCTCATCCTGCTCAGCGGCGAAAACCCCATCCAGGTGTGGACCGGCCACGCCGCGGCAGCACTGGCTTTCGTGCTCGCCGGGGCGGGTTTGCAAACCACGCAGACCGCGGGCCTTGCCCTGGCCAGCGACCTCGCACCCGAAGCCACGCGCCCGCGCGTCGTCGCGCTGCTGTACGTGATGCTGCTCGTCGGCATGGTCGGCGCGAGTCTCGTCTACGGCGTGCTGCTCGCCGACTACTCGCACACGCGCCTGGTGCAGGTGGTGCAAGGCACTGCGGTGGTGAGCGTGCTGCTCAATGCCATCGCGATGTGGAAGCAGGAGCCACGCGACAGCCTGCGTGGCAAGCAGCAACCCGCCAACGAGAGCTTCAGTGCGCACTGGCAGCGCTTCGCATCGCAGCGTCAAGTCAAGCGCTTCCTGCTCGCCGTCGGCCTGGGCACCGCGGCCTTCAACATGCAGGACGTCATCCTCGAGCCCTATGGCGGCGAGATCCTCAAGCTCGGCGTTGGCGCGACAACGCAGCTCACCGCTCTGATGGCCGGCGGCGCGCTGCTCGCTTTCGCGCTCGCGGCGCGCACGCTGGCGCGCGGCGGTGACCCGCAGCGCGTGGCCGCAGTCGGCGTGCTGTTCGGTTTGGCGGGCTTCTCGGCCGTGATCTTTGCCGAGCCGGTCGACGCGCCGACTCTGTTTCGCATCGGCGCGTCATTGATCGGATTCGGCGGCGGTTTCTTCGCCGTCGGCACGCTCAGTGCGGCGATGGCCCTCGAAGGCCACGGCATGAACGGCACGGGTGAGCGAAGCGAGCCCATGCATGGGCTCGTGTTGGGCGCCTGGGGCGCCGTGCAAGCCACCTGCGCCGGCGTGGCCATCGCTCTCGGCGGCGCGCTGCGTGATGCGATCTCGCACGCCGCCACCGCCGGCTGGTTCGGCGAAGCCCTGCAGTCACCGGCCACCGGCTACGCCGCGGTCTATCACCTTGAGCTTGTGCTTCTCTTCGCCACGCTGATCGTGCTCGGGCCACTCGTGCGCCGCAGCACCACGGCGCAGGCATCGACATCGTCTCACCGCTTCGGCCTGGCCGAATTTCCTGGCTAAACAACAAGGAGCCACCATGGGCAAAGGCGCCATCACCTCGTACATCGACGTCGCGCAGATCACGCTGTACCTCTTCTGGATCTTTTTCGCCGGCCTCATCTACTACCTGATCCGCGAGGGCCACCGCGAGGGCTATCCGATGGACCACGACGGCCCGTCGCCGATCGAAGGCTGGCCGCGCGCACCGTCGCCGAAGAGCTTCCTGCTCGACAGCGGCGAAGAAATCCTGATTCCACGCGAGCACGAACCGACGCAGCCGCTCAACGCGGAACGCGCCTACAGGACGGCGAGTGCGCCGCTGGAGCCAACCGGTGATCCACTGCTGGCGGGCGTCGGCCCCGGCGCGTGGTCGGCGTTGCGTCCCGACACGGCCGACCTCGACCACCACGGCGAGCCGAAGATCGTGCCGCTGTCGATGGCGCCCGAGTTCGGCGTCAGCAACCGCGACCCCGATCCGCGCGGCATGGCGCTCTTCGACGCCCAAGGCGACCAGGCCGGCACCGTCCGCGACCTCTGGATCGACCGCGGCGAGATGAGCTTCCGCTATCTCGAAGCCGAGATCACCGGCGGGCGCCGCGTGCTGGTGCCGATGCCCTTTGCCAGCGTCGCGCGCGGCGGCGTCACCGTCGATGCGCTGTACGCGCATCAGTTTGCCGGTGTGCCGGCCACACGCGCCACCGATCGCGTGACGCTGCTCGAAGAAGAGCGTATCAGCGCGTACTACGGCGCGGGCACGTTGTATGCCGACCCGGGCCGTGCTGAGCCGTTGGTCTAGGAGTCGAGCCATGAAGCCCCAGATCGCACGTGAACACGAGTTCGAAGCGCAGTACGGTTTGCCCGAAACGCTGCCCGCGGGCGAGCACATCCTCTGGCAAGGCGCGCCGGATTGGAAGGTGCTGGCGCGGCGCGTCTTCCACGTCAACAAGGTCGCGGTCTATTTCGCGTTGATGCTGGCGTGGCGTTTCACGAGCACGATGTCCGACACACAAGACATCGGCGCCGCCTTCGCATCGCTGGCTTGGCTGGCCCCCATCTTCGCGCTCGGCCTCGGCCTCTTGCTCTTGCTCGGCTGGTGGAGCGCGCGCACCACCGCCTACACGCTGACCGACAAGCGCATCGTCATGCGCATCGGCATCGTGCTCACCGTCACCTACAACCTGCCGCTCACGCGCATCGAAAGCGCCGACCTGCACAACGCCGGCAGCGGTTGCCAGGACATCGCGCTGACGCTCGAACGCGCCACCCGCATCGCCTGGCTGCACCTGTGGCCGCATGTGCGGCCGTGGCGCGTGGCGAACACGCAGCCGATGCTGCGTGCGCTGCCGGATGCCGCGGCTGTTGCCGCGCTGCTGGCCACGGCGTGGAGCGAGGTCAACGGCGCACCGGCGTCGCGCAAAACCGTGGCCAAGCGGGCGCCGCAGCAGACGCCCGGCACCGTGCGCCCGGTCCTCGTTGCGCACTGAGGCAGCCCGATGCAAGCCGCTGCCACCGTCGCCGTCTTCCCCCGCTTCGCGCTGGTCGTCGCGGGCGTGATCGTGGCGTTGACCCTGGGCGGCGTCGGCGCAGCACGCTGGTCGGGCTTCGACGGCAAACAACAAGATGCAGCGCCCACGGCTCAACGTGCGCTGCGTTTTCAAGACCGGCCGCAGGGCGGCATCGCCGTTGTCGATGCGGCGAGCAGCGCGACGCTGGACACCGTGTACGGCGAGCAGGGCTTTCTGCGCGGCACGCTGCGCGCGGTGGTGCGCGAGCGCAAGCTGCGCGGTTTGGTCAGCGACGCACCGCTGCATTTGATTGCGCGCGCCGACGGCCGCCTGACGCTCACCGACCCAGCCACCGGCTCGCGCATCGACCTCGAATCTTTCGGCCCGACCAATGCCGCGGTCTTCGCGCGCTGGTTGCCCCGCGCTCCCAAGGAGTAAAGCCATGACTGCCCAAGCCATCGAAACACGCGACGACGTGATGCGCGCCGCGAAGAGCGAAACGCTGATCAGCCCGCGCTTCTACACCACCGATTTCGCGGCGATGGACCGCCTCGACATGAACCCGGTGCGCAAGGAGTGGGACGCGATGCTCGCCGAGTACGAAGGCGACAACAACCACGACCATTTCCAGCGCGACGCGACGTTCAAGGACGAGATCAAGCAACTCTCGCCCGAGCTGCAGCAGGAGTTCCTCGATTTCCTCGTCAGCTCGATCACCAGCGAGTACTCGGGCTGTGTGCTCTACAACGAGATCCGCAAGAACGTCAGCAACCCGGACATCAAACAGCTGATGACCTACCTGACGCGCGACGAATCGCGGCACGCGAACTTCATCAATGCGTCATTGCGCGACTACGGCCTGGGCGTCGACCTGGCCAACCTGAAGGCGACGAAGAAGTACACCTATTTCAAGCCGAAGTACATCTTCTACGCGACCTATCTGTCCGAGAAGATTGGCTACGCACGCTACATCGCGATCTTTCGCCAACTCGAACGGCACCCCGAGAAGCGCTTTCACCCGATCTTCAAATGGTTCGAGCGCTGGTGCAACGACGAATTCCGCCACGGTGAATCGTTCGCGCTGATGATGCGCGCCCAGCCGCACCTGCTGCGGGGCGCCAACCTGCTGTGGGTGCGCTTCTTTTTGCTCGCGGTGTACGCAACGATGTTCGTGCGCGACCACACGCGGCCGATGCTGCACGTGGCGATGGGGATCGACCCCGATCAGTACGACTACCAGGTGTTCGACATCACGACCGAGATCAGCAAACAGGTCTTTCCGATTTCGCTCGACACCAACAACGAGACCTTCCGCGCCGGCCTGCGCCGTTTGCTCGAAGCCAGCGACGGCATCACGCGCGCCAAGGCGCAGGGCGGCGTGGTGGGTTTGCTCAAGCGCGCCGGGTGGGCGTTGGTCGGGGTGACGACGTTTGCCAGGCTGTACCTGCATCCTGTGCATCGGCATGACCTGCCGCTGCAAATGCGCGTCGCGCCGGCATGGTGAAAAGCGCTTGATGGACTACGCCGTGCCGCCGCTGTTCGCCATCGCCATCTGGTGGCTGGGCACCGGTGTGGTCATGCTGCTCGATGGCATGCCGCGCAGCACTTTTCGTTGGAGTCTGGGCATCTCCACGGCGATTGCACTCGCGGCCTTGGTTTGCATCGCCAGGAGCGCCAACAACACCAGCGTGGCCGGCGCGTATGCCGCGTTCACGTGCGCGGTGCTGGTCTGGGGCTGGCATGAACTCGCGTTTCTCACCGGCTGGCTGACAGGGCCGCGCAAAGACGCGTGCAGCGAACCGCTGCACGGCCCGACGCGATTCAACGAAGCGGTGCAGGTGATCCTCTGGCATGAGCTGGCCCTCATCGGCATGGGCATCGCCATCGCGGCCCTCACCTGGGGCGGCGCCAACCAGGTTGGCACGTGGACCTTTGCATTGCTGTGGGTGATGCGTCTGTCAGCCAAGTTCAATCTCTTTCTCGGCGTACGCAACCGCGGCGAGGAATTCCTGCCGCCTCACCTGCTGTACCTCGCCAGCTACTTCCGCCGCCGAAAGATCAACGCGCTGCTGCCGCTGTCGGTGCTTGCCGGCACCGTGATCGCGGTGGCGATGATCACGTCGGCCATCGACGCCAGCGGCGCCGCGCG
>CAWFCX010000009.1:0-513705 GCA_963814385.1 uncultured beta proteobacterium | reverse complement strand
ACAGTGTGCGAGGACATTGGTGACGGTTGGGGGAGGTTATCGCAGCGCGGCGAGGTCAATGCGATCGATGCGTTGGTGGCAGAAGAAGACATCGAACGCGCTGTCATTGGATTGGTCCTGGACGAGGGCCACTGGCAGACCGCGCAGCACGGGCGAGAGTCGGATAGTCTGGCCCTTGAACGTGATCAGGCCTGCGGCCTGGACCTTGCGCACGATGCGATCGGGGGCGTACTCGATGGCGGGCAGAGAATCGGGCATGGGGCGCGGGCTGGGCGCGTAGCGCACAGCAGGCGTCGACATTTGCAGCGCCTCGTGTGGGCGCTGGCAGTTGTAGACATGACGCCAGCGGTCGAAGTGCTGCTGCACCTCGGGCAAATCGCGGAAGTGCCGGTGAGCCAGCACCTCGGCCTTGAGGGTGCGATGAAAGCGCTCGTCCTTGCCGTTGGTCTGAGGGTGGTGGGGCCGGCTGTACGACAGCGTGATGCCCAGTCTGATCAGCCACAGCGCCAAGCGTGTCACGCCGCTGAGTTGACCGGCGGTTCCCCAGGGCGAGCCGTTGTCGGCGTTGATGCGTTCGGGCAGGCCGTAGCGGCCAAACGCGTCGCTCAAGCAAGCCTGCACCGAGTCGAAGCGCTCGTTGTCCAGCGCGCGCAGCAGCACGTTGAATCGCGAATGATCGTCCAGCACGGTCAACGCATGGCAGCGCACCGTGTCGGTGGCGAAGTGGCCCTTGAAGTCCATTTGCCACATCCGGTTGGGTGCCTCGTGTTCGAAGCGCTGCCAGGGCGTAGCGGCTTGGCTTGCAGCCTGGCTGATCAGGCCATGGCGATGCAGGATGCCGGTCACGGTGCTGGGCGCCACACGCAGGCCGTGATCGCGCATCAGCACGTGAGCGATCTTGCGTCCGCCCCACGCGGGGTTGGCGCTGCGCAGGGCCAACACCTGATGCTGTGCTTGAGCATCGGTCAAGCTGGGCGAGCTGTGGGGTCGGCTGGACAGCGGCAGCAGGCTGCGGCTCGAGCCGCAGCCTGCGGTCCAACGCGCAAGCCACTTGTAGCCGGTCTTGCGGCTGATGGCGTAGCGAAGACAAAGCTGGCTGAAGTTGACGCTGCCCGTGCCGGCCAGGCGCACGAACTCTTCCTTCTGATCGATCACGGTGCTGGCTCTCCAAGGCATCACAAACCCCGTCAGCTACGACGGGAAAAGTGTCACCAAGGTGTCCGCACACGTGTTACCTACCTGTCCGGTCTATACAGGTACCCCGGCCCTACGGGTGAGGCCCCAGACAGCGCCCACTCGTCGTTGCAAAGCCTCGCTGGGTCCCGAACCCAGCTTCGTTTTGCGCCTAGATTGGGCGCTGTCTGGGGCCTCACGCGGGGCGATATGAATGTCAACACACCCTAGAGCGCAGCGCCCGCGCATCACGCCCATCGCCGGGCCGATCCTCGGCGAGTTCCTGATCGGCATCAGCGTCGCGATGGCCGGCTTGTGGATGGCCTCGGAAATCTCCGACGCCACGGCTGGCGCTTTCGGCATGAGCCAGCAGGTGCTCGAGTCGCTGTTCGTGGTCTTCCGCGTGCTCGCCATCGGCGTCGGCGTGACGATCACGCAGGCCCTCGGCGGCCGGCAGCCCGAGGCGGCGCGACGCACGGCGCTGGTCGGCTTCGGCGCATGTACCTGGGCCGGTGCGGCAGCGGCGATCTGGTTGCTCTTCTTCAGCGACTGGACGCTGCAATTGCTGAACGCGCCGGATGCTGTCGAAAAGCTGGCGGGCGCGTACCTGCCGCTGCTGGCACTGGCCGCGCTGCTCGAGGCCTACAACCTGGTGATGGCGAGCATCCTGCGCTCGCACCTGTATGCGCGCGACACACTGTTCGTGATGCTGGTGATGCATGCCACGCACCTCGTGCTGGCCTTCCCGCTGACCTTGGGCCTCGGCCCCTGGAGCGGCCTCGGCCTGGCCGGCTATGCGCTGGCGCTGACCATCAGCCGCGCCATCGGCGTCGGCCTGCACCTGTGGCTGTGGCGGCGGCGCATGAACCTCGTGCCGCTGCGGCGCGACTGGTGGTACTGCCCGGCGCGCGCGCTGATGCCGGTGCTGCGCATCGGCATCCCTGGCGCGTCGCTCGAGATGGCCTACCGCGTCGCCTTCATGATGTCGCTGTCGGCCGCTGCAGCGCTCGGCGTCGCAGCGCTGGCCACGCAGGCCTATGTGCTGCAGATGCTGCGCTACGTGCTGCTGGTGAGCCTGGCGATCGGCTGGGCCTGCGAGATCATGGTCGGCCACCTCATCGGCTCAGGCAAGTTCCGCATGGCGCACCAGCTCGTGCGCAAGGGCCTGCGCAACGGCATGTTGGCATCGGGCGCGTTGGCGCTGATGGCGGCGGCCGGCGCGCCGTGGCTGATGCGCATCTTCACGCGCGACCCGGCGGTGATTCAGATGGCGCAGACGCTGTTGTGGATCTCGTTCGCGCTCGAGACCGGACGAGTCGCCAACCTCGTCGTCTTCGGTGCGCTGCGTTCCACCGGCGACGTGATCTTCCCCGTCTCGATCGCCGTAGCCTCGATCTTCCTCGTGCTCGGCGTCGGCTCGGTGATGCTCGGCCACCGCTACGGCCTGGTCGGCATCTGGATCGCCTACGCCGCCGATGAATGGATCCGCGGCAGTTTGATGTTCTGGCGCTGGGAAACGCACGGCTGGGTCGGGCATGCGCGGGCGGTATTGCAGCGCATGAGGGCGCCAGGGGTGGAGAGCCGGTTTTGAGGGGCGCGAACGGTCGGGAAGGAACGATCGGTTAGGTTCGCTCGAACGATCGCAGCTACCGCAGTGCGGACTGTCGATTGAGCGCGCGCAACGTTCGCGATGTGCGCACCGGGAATGTTCAGGCGCGGTATTCGTTCGTCGCTGAACGGCCAGTACCCGACCCTCGCAAGAGGCAAGTGCGGAGAATGCCTGGTGCGCGAACTCTTTCATGGCATTGCTACACCTTGCAGCGCTGGCATAACTACCTGGTGCCGTCAGGCGGCCTCAACTCGATCGCGACCGGCCTTCTTGGCTTGGTAAAGTGCCCTGTCGGCACGATCGATGGCCGCGTCCTGGGTCTCGCCTGTGTGCAGTTGAACCAACCCGGCCGAGAACGTGATCGCCAAGGCAGGCGCAATCACATCGAACCCGCCTTGGGAAACCGCAGTGCGAAGCCGTTCCAGAACGACCAGGGCGCCGTCCAGAGGAGTGTTCGGCATCACCAACAGAAACTCTTCGCCGCCCCAACGCGCAAGCCCATCGACGGTGCGAAGCTGAGCATGGACCACGGTGGCAAAGCGCCGCAGCACTTCGTCGCCCGCACTGTGGCCCAGGGAGTCGTTGACACGCTTGAACCAGTCGATGTCGAGTAACGCGATCGACAGAGGGCCGTGACCGCGCGCGCTGCCGGCGTGCTCGCGAGCCAGCAACTCGACCATCGCACGTCGATTCAGCAAGCCCGTCAACGGGTCTCGTGTTGCCAGTTCCTGATTCAAAGCCAGAGCATCGGCCAGTTCCAGCTTTCGTTTTGCCAAGCGCGCACGCAGCCGATCGATGCGGATCATCACCGCCACGGTTGCGCCCAGCACGATTGCGGCGAACAGCGCGTGCACTGACTCGACCACCGGGGGGTATCGCTCTGGTGCGGTTGCGCCGCGCCATGCCATCACGCCGGCCAGCGCCGCGAAGGCCAGCAATGCCACACGCGGCGCCATCTTCGGATCCAGGGCGAACATGCCGAACACGATCGTGACGACCATGATCGAAATGACCGCCCCGCGTGCGGGCCCGGTGATGGCGTAAGACCAGGCGATCGAGCAGATCGGGAACAAGATCTGCGGCAGCGTCAGGAACGGGTCGCGTGAGAGCCGCTCCGACAGGCGAGTACGGAGCAAGAGGTAGAACAGGGAACTGCCGCCGAGATTGAACGCCGTGAGCCAGTTCGACTCGGTGCGATCGATCAAGCCGAGCATCACTTCGCCATGCTGCACGAAGGCGAACAGCACGAAGACAACGAACGGGATCAAAGTCGCGGATGTGCGAACGCGCACCGGCCCGGCAGGCCCCAACACGATGGTAGCCGCACGCTGCATGAGTGACTTTTCTTCCATTCGATGCCGTTGACGCCGTCAGCAACGACCGAGGCAGTTTACTTGCGCACATGGTGCCGCCTTGGGCGGCTACCTTCTACGACGGTCGGCGCCAGCAAGCTGCCATGGTCCTTCGACAACGGGGATGGACGCGATCCGACCACAACTTTGCCAAAGGCTGAGCGGCATCGAGCCGTCAGCTGCGCGGCAGGCGATACGCTTGCCGGAACGCCTCGGGTGTCACGCCGACCCGCCGCCGAAAGAACTTGACGAAGTTCGTCGGCTCGGTGAAGCCGAGCAGCTCACCGATCGCGACCGAGGTCGATGTGCTGTGCACGAGCAGGCGCTGAGCTTCCAGGGCCACGCGCCGATCCACTTCCTCCTTTGCAGAATGCCCCAACACGTCCTTGCAGGCGCGCGTCAGGGTGCTCGTCGAAACCCGCAACCTGCGGGCGAGCAGTGCCACCGAAGGGCGGGTGTGGACCCATCTTTCCAGTTCGCGCCGCAAGCGCCGAACCAAGGAGGCCTGCATCGTCGGCGCTGTCGCGCGCCCCGTCGCCGACCGGCTGAGGCTGAGCATCAGGCACACCAGCAGCTCATGCGCCATGGCGGCCGACAGGCCGTCCAGCAGAGGCTGATCGAGTTCCCTGCGCAGCATCGCGGCCAGCGATCTCCAAGCGGCCAGCCCGTCGACGTCCATCGCGAAGTGCGCCGGCCATTCGTCCAGGCGCAGCAGCGCCATCGTCGCCTGCTGGGACGTCGCCACCGTCGGCTGCACCACGGCCGGCTCGATCAGCAGCACATCGGCCTCGAATCCATCGCCCGGCTGCCACTGCTGCACCTGGCCGGGCCGCACGAAGACGACGTGGCCGAGGCTCAGCCCAAAGCGCTCGAAATCGACAAGGTGCGTTCCATGCCCCGCTGTCGCCACGAGCACCATGAAGAATTCGACGCGCTCCGTCTGGACCAGCTGCAACGCGGAGACGCGAGCGCGCAGTTCCGTCAAGGTCATCAACTCCAAGCCGATGGGGTTCAGACGCTCGTTCGCGAAGCGTGTCTGGCGCAGGACCTTGCGCGGTGGGGCCACGAACCCTCCTTTCAGTGCGCGACAGGCGCGTCTGCGCGATTTCTACCATCACTTGCCCCAAGGTGACCTTGGAGCCGTGGCCTGGCGCCGGCAAAGTGCGTGCTCGAAATACACCAGGAAAGGAACCCTCCATGTCCTCCGATCCCAAGGCGCAAGTCGTCGCGCTGCTCAAGTCCATCGAGACCGGTGAATCGGCCCCGGTGGCCGTCGTCAACCCCGCCAAGTACATCCAGCACAACCTCGCCGTCGGCGACGGCCTGGCCGGCTTCGGCGCGGTGCTGCAGGCCCTGCCGAAGGGTTCGGCGAAGGCGAGCACGGTGCGCGTCTTCCGGGACGGCGACTTCGTCTTCGCGCACACCGAGTACAACTTCTTCGGCCCGAAGATCGGCTTCGACATCTTCCGCTTCGAGGACGGCACCATCGTCGAACACTGGGACAACCTGCAGGAGACGCCGGCCAAGCCCAACCCGAGCGGGCGCACGATGATCGACGGTCCGACCGTGGCGACGGAGCTGGACAAGACGGCAGCCAACAAGAGGCTGGTGGCGGCGTTTGTGGACGACATCCTGGTCAACGGCCGTATGGACCGGTTGGCGAGCTACTACGACGGCGACAACTACCACCAGCACAACCCGCAGATCGCCGATGGCCTGTCCGGCCTGGGTACAGCGTTGCAGGCCATGGCCAAGGCGGGCGTGACGATGAAGTACCACCAGGTCCACAAGGTGCTGGGCGAAGGCAACTTCGTGCTCGTGGCCAGCGAGGGCGAGTTTGCCGGCAAGCCGAGCGCGTTCTACGACCTCTTCAGGGTGGCGAACGGCAAGATCGCCGAGCACTGGGACACCATCGAAACCATCCCGCCGCGCGCAGAGTGGAAAAACGCGAACGGCAAGTTCTGAGACACGAAGGAGCGCATGACTTCCTGAAGGTCCTTGCTGCGCAGTGTTCCGTCGGTCACGTGACCGGTCCAGCCGGCTCTGGCCGGCCTGCGCATGGTCAGTCCGCGCCGCGCTCAGCAACCCGTTGGGAGCCAGTTCGCACCGAATCCGACCACTGGAGTTGACGAAGGCTTTGTCGATTCCAAGTCCCAACACCTCGGCACCGGCGCGCCTTCAATGGCAGCTCTTCGAGCGACTGAACTTCTGCTCAGGGTCGATTGCACGCACCCGACGTGGCGGCTTGAATGATCGCGGTGTGAGCACATTGAACCTTCGCGGCTCCGCGCTCAACACTCCCTTCGTCGCCACTCCCGACACTCAACTCCCACCGTCCCGCCACTCCCTCGGCGTTGAAAGCAATCGGACGCAGAAAACTGCGCGTTCAATCACCGACCGCGGCACCGAAAACAGGCGCAACGCCGCGGCTCACTCCACTGCAACATCGGTCTCGAACAGGTAACCCGACAGCGCCTGCTGAACATCCGACACCGCGCCCCGCGCCGCCTCCGGCACGACCACGCTGACCCGCAGCCCCCTTCGCCCGCCCTCGTTCGCCTGCACACGCGCACCCTCCACGCCGCATTGCTCGCGCACCACGCGTGCCACCAGCCGCGCCGCCGCATCGCAGCGCAATTGCGGCTTGTAGATCTTGCCTACCGAGGTCAGCGGAATGGCTTCGATGATGTGGATCTGCTTGGGCCACGCGGGCCGCTCGCCGATCAGGCGTTGCGCGTGGTCTTGTAGTTCATCCTCCGTGGCGCTTGCGCCGGGCTTCAGCGCGACGTAGCACACGGGCAGTTCGCCAGCGTACGCGTCAGGCATGCCGACGGCGGCGGCGAGCGCCACGGCCGGGTGCGCTGCCATTGCGTTTTCGATCATCAGCGGGTCGATGTTGTGGCCGCTGCGGATGATCAGGTCCTTGGCGCGGCCGGCGATGTGCAGACGCCCTTGTTCGTCGGTGTAGCCGAGGTCGCCGGTGTTGAGTACGCGGCCTTCGCCTTTGATGAAGATGCCCGCGTCGTGCGCCGGATCGCGGTAGCCCGGTGACACATGCGGGCCGCGCACGGTGATGACGCCGATCTCATGTGGCGCGCACGGCGGCCCAGGTTCATCGTCGGCGCCCGGCTTGCAGACGACCACTTGCGTGTAGGGCAGCGCCCAACCGACCGAACTGTCGCCACGCTCGTCGCCCGGTGGTCGCATCGCGATCAGGCCCGAGGCTTCGGTCATGCCGTACACCTCGTTCAGCGCGCGGCCGGTGACTTCGCGAAAGCGCGCGCCGACCGCGGGCGCGAGTGACGCTGCACCGGTGAAGCCGGCACGCACGTGGCGCAGGTCGGCACCGTCGAGTGGCACGCCGAGCACGGCGCCGATGGACGTGGGCACAGCGCCGATGCGTGTGGCGCGGTACTGCGCGATCAGCCGCCAGAAGCCTTGCACCATCGCCGGGTTGCGCAGCCCGGCGGGCGACATGATGAGCAGCTCGGCGCCCGCCAGAAAGACCGAGAGGCTGCCCGAGATCGTGCCGCCGACATGGAACAGCGGCAGCGTGCCGGTGGACGTGTCGTTGGCGCGCAGGCCGCCCATCAACACACCGCCGAGTGCGGCGATGAGTTGGCCGCGGTGCGTGTGCGCCACGAGCTTGGGCGTTCCGGTCGTGCCGCCGGTGTGGAAGTACGCCGCAACGTCATCGTCGCGGCCGGGCTCGCCAAAGACGAGGCGGTCATCCGGCTGCGCCATCAGCGCGGCGTGAAAGTCGATCGTGCCGGCTTCGAGCGGCGTGCCTGGCGCGCCAGGCACGTCCACGCGCAGCAGCGTCAGGCCAGGGATGCGATCGCGCAGCGACAGCGCCTTTTGCCAGATGTCGAGCGTGGGGTGCGGGCCGAGCGCCACCAGGATGCGCGCGCCAGAGGCTTCGAGCAATCCGGCGATCGGCTCGGGCTGCAGCAGGAAGTTGATCGGCACCGCGACACCCGCGGTCTCGGCGCCCCACAGCGTCGCCTGCGTTTCGATCAGGCTCGGCAGCATGTACGCCACGGTCGGTCGCGGGCCTGCGAGCGAGGCAAACAGGTTGGCGGCGCGCCGCACCAGGCCGAGCAACCCGCGGTAGCTCACACGCTGCGGTTGCTCGTCGGGTGCGCCGGTCATCAGCATCGTCAGCGCGGTGCGTTGCGGGTCGCGCTGCGCGGCAGCGACGAAGACGTCGAGCACGCTGCGTTCGGGCAGGCGCTGCGCGAGTGTCATCTCGGCTTCGATGCGCGCCACGTCCGCGCGGCTGCAAACGCTGATCTGCGACAGAACTGCCATGGTGGTCAAGCGTACCGCGCCAGCGCCCCCTTCAACCGCCCCGCCACCGCTGCGGCCAAGGCCGCGGGCGCTGCCACACGCACCTGCTCGCCGTGGCGCAGGATGTCCATCAGCAACTCGGTCGCATCGGCATACGGCACCCGCAGCGTCAACGAGCCGTCGGAATGCAGCTTGCCCTCCTGCTGCGGATGCCATTGCTCGTGGCGCACCCACTGCGCGGCTTCGGGCGTGAAGTCGAGCGTCGCCCATTGCACCTTGGCGCCGCTGAAGGCGCCGTAGCCGGCGTCGAGTTCGGCTTCGATGGTCTTGATCGCCACATCCTTGGCGCGCTGCTCCACCAGGTCGGCCTCGCGGATGGCGTCGAGCGCAAAGCGGCGCAGGCTGTCGCTGGCGTGGCACCAGGCGTCGAGGTACCAGGTGTTGCGCCAGTGCACGAGGCGCTGCGGGGACACGGTGCGTTCGGTCATCTCGCGGCGGCTGCGCACCCAGTAGTGCAGGTGCACGCGCAGCCGGCGCGTGAGCGCGCCGCCGATGACTTCGAAGTGCTTCGGCGCCACCGGCCGCCGCGCCGCCGCCATGACCTTGACGCGCTTGACCATCTCGCGCGACTCGGCGTCGCTCGCGCCGAGCATGCCGTGCAGCTTGTCGAGCAGCGGCTGCAGGTGGCGCGCCAGCACGCCGCCTTCGTCCAAGCCTTCGATCAGCTGGTGCATCGTCAGCAGCGCGTGGATCTCGCGCTCGGTGAACCACAGGCCGGGCAGCTCGTGCTTCACCTGCCCGGCGTCGCGCGCGTCGGCGGCGGTGAAGCGGTAGCCGTTGCTGTCGCGGTCATAAACGATCGGCGCGTCGAGCCGCTCGCGCAGGTACTCGAGGTCGCGCTTCAAGGTCGCGCGGCTGACGCCGAGCTCGTCCATCAGCTCGGCAAAGGGCACGCTGCCGCGGTTGCGGATCAGCAGCTCGATCTTGTAGAAGCGTTCGGTTCTATCCATACAGATGGCTCATGGGGTGAGCCACCATGTTAGTGGATCGGGCTTGGCAGGCTCACCCTGTGAGCCTGCCAGCGGCGAAGCTGGCAGCGCCGGAGCCGTTCCGGTGCTCCCAGACGAAAGACGCCGCCATGAACGCCACGCTCGACCTGTTTGCCGACACCCTGCCCGCGGTTCACGACGCCGGCACGGCGGACCGCACCGCCTTCGAACTCGGCTGGGACTATGCCCACTACCGCCTGACGCCACCGCCCGAGGCTCTGGCCGACGGCCATCCGGTGCGCCAGGGCTGGTTGGCCGGCAGCGCGGTCTTCGGCAACCGTACGTTGAAGCCGACACCGCCGGTGCGCAAGTGGCTGCAACTGCGCTTCTCGGCGTGGCGGCGCGGCCGCGTGTTCGAAGGCACGCAGGTCACGCCGAACTTCCTCGGGCAGATCGACGTTGCCATGTGCCCGATCACGCGCGCCACGCTCACGCACGCCAGCGGCGCCGGCAGCGACGCCTCGGTCGATCGGGTCTGCAACCAGGCCGGGTACGCCGCGGGCAACCTGGCGGTGATCAGCGTGCGCGCCAACGAAGCCAAGGCCGACCTCGGCTGCCGCGACGCGCTGACCGTCGTCAAGCAACTCGAAGCCTCCGGCCTGGACACGCTCGACGGCCTGTCCGCGCTGCAATGGTCGCGCTTGGCGGTGCTGATGAGTTTTGCCACGCTGATGAAGCACGATGAAGCGGCCTGCCTGCCGCTGCTGGTGCTGCCGCCGAACCGCTTGCGCTTGTTGAACCCGGTGCAAGCCTTGCAGGCGGTGGTGACACTGGCCTTCACCGAAACGCAGGCGGTGCCGCGCCTGCGCGAGCTGATGGCGCACCTGCCGGCGCCCGCGCGCCACGACTTCCAGGTCTTCGTGCTGACGCTGCAGGCGCGGCGCTTGGCCATCGGCATGAAGACCGGCGGCGCCGACTTGCGCCACGCGCTCGAAGACCTGTGGACCGACGCCGCCGTGAATCGGCGCTGGCAGCGCTTTGCATTGCAACTCGACGAAGCCGCCTGCGAGCGCGCTGTGCGCATGGCCGCCAAGCTGCGCCTCGGTGGTCGTGGCTGGCAGTGGATGCCACAAGCGGCAGCTACGGATGGTTGGGCAATGCAAACCGGCGCGCCGCCGAAGCCGCCCGTCAAACGCGTGCTGCAGCGCACCTAAGGCAACGCTGAAAAAGTCCCTCGCGGCGCGCGCATCTCTGCCTTGGGCGGTCTGCTGCGTTGCAAATCCTCGCGATACCTTCGGGTATCGCTGCGGTTTGCGCCTTGCAGCCCATCCCAACCCAGAGCGCGCGCATCCGCGGCGACTTCTTCAGCGTCGCCCTAACATCAGCGGGTGAACAGCACGCAGGACTTCGACGCCATCGTCATCGGCGCCGGCATTGCCGGCGCATCGGTGGCGCACTTCCTGGCGCCCGATGCTCGCGTGGCGATCGTCGAGCGCGAAGCCCAGCCGGGGTATCACAGCACCGGTCGCTCAGCCGCCTTCTTTGCACCGAGCTACGGGCCGCCGCAGGTTCGCGCGCTGACGCGGGCCAGCCGGGCGTACCTGCAAGCGCTGCCCGGCGTGCTGACGCCGCGGGCCTCGCTGTTCGCGGCGCGGGCTTCGCAGATTGAGGCTCTGCAGCAACTGTATGAGCGTCTAGCCAGCGAGGGAGCGCGCGCTGTGACGCTGCTCGATGCGCCCGCCGCGCAGGCGCTCGTACCGGTGCTGCGCAGCGAAGCCGCGGCCGCCGCGCTGCTCGACGACGACGGCAGCGACATCGATGTTCACGCGCTGCACCAGCACTACCTGCGTGGCGCCAAGGCAGCACGTGCCGAGCTGTGGTGCAGCTTCGAGGTGGAGCACATGGCGTTCGCGCACGGCTGCTGGGAGGTCAGCGGCGCCGGTCGCAGGCTGCGAGCGCCGGTGATCGTCAACGCGGCAGGCGCCTGGGCCGATGCGATCGGGGCGCTTGCCGGCGCCCGCCCGCTCGGCCTGCAACCCAAGCGCCGCAGCGCCTTCACGTTCGCGCCGCCCGCGGGGCTGGACACACACGGTTGGCCGTGCGTCGTCGGCATCGACGAAGACTTTTACTTCAAGCCCGACGCCGGTGTGCTGCTCGGCTCGCCGGCCAATGCCGACGCTGTTGAAGCCCATGACGTGGTGGCCGAAGAACTCGACATCGCGACCGGCATCGCGCGCATCGAAGAAGCCACCACGCTCGCGATCCACCGCCCGCTGCGCACCTGGGCCGGGCTGCGCAGCTTCGTGCCCGACGGCGCGCTGGTCGGCGGTTTCGACGACGCGCTGCGGGGCTTCTTCTGGTGCTGCGGCCAGGGCGGCTACGGCATCCAGACCAGCGCAGCGATGGGCGCAGCGAGCGCGGCGCGAATCCTGGACCGCGCGCTGCCGGCTCACATCGCCGATGAAAATCTCCGCTTCGAGGACCTGCGCTGCCGGCGTTGAAACGCGCATCCCCAATCCGAGGCACGGGGCGGCTTGCATATCGGAGGAGGTGCCAGCATGCTGCACGCCTGAAAGGGCCGCACCATGCCGCAACGTCAAGCCGTCACTGTGATCGACGTCAACACCGCCCTCGGTGGTGGTGAGGCCGGCAGTTTCCCCTTCAACGAATTCGCGGCGAGCGCGCTCGCGCAAGGCGACTCCTGGTTCTCGATCGGCGCGTTCCCGCCGACCAGATCCAGCAATGTGCTGAACGAAATGAAGACCACGCGGCGCACGGTCATCGTGCAATGCGCGCGCCCGGGAAAAGTGCTGCGCCGCTTCACCGAGACCACGCGCGAACAGGATTTTTTGCGCATGATGGACGGTCGGATGGCGCGGCGATGGAGCGTCATCCTGCTGTCCGGCGGCGGCAACGACCTCATCGCCGCCACCGGCTCCGACCCGACGGAGCCGCCGCACCAGCGGCTGCTGCGCACACCCGCCGAGCGCGGGCCGGGCGTGTTGCCGGCGCGCGACTACATCAGCGAGCCCGGGTGGCAGACCTTCACGGAGCACATGCGCCTGGTGTTCGACACGCTGGTCACACTGCGTGACCGCGGCCCCAACCTGCGTGTTCCGCTGGTGATGCACAACTACGCGCGCCCCCGGCCGAGGGACTCAGGCGCGGGCTTGGGGCAAGGCCCGTGGCTGCTGCCGGCGCTCAACCGCTACGGCGTGGCGAAGGCAGATCAATTGCCGGTGGCCAGCGAGTTGTTCGACCGCCTCGGCCGCCTGCTGGTGCAACTGATGGACGAGCGCCGCGCGATCGACCCGATGTGCAATCTGCATCTCGTCGACACGGCGGGATTGTCTGGCGTGGTGCTCGCCGACGAGGACAGCCGCGGCCCCTCGCACGATTGGGTCAATGAGATTCACCTCACGCGCGGCGGCTATCGCAAGTGCGCGCCCGTCTGGGCCGACGTGCTCGACGCGATCCCGGTCTGACGAGCTCCAGTCATACGAGCTTGCATTCAGAAATCGAGATCTGCCACAAGCCAACCCACCGTTCGCCCTGAGGTATCGAAGGGCTCGTGTGGGGCTTCGATACCTCAGCCCGAACGGTTCTTATGCGATTGAACGCAAAGCCGTATCAGTCCAGCCCGAGGGCCACGCGCGCGACGTGCTCGCGGTCGAGCATCGACATGACGATCAGCGAGTCGTAGCTGTCGCCGCTCGGGCCGCTGATGCGCACGCTCTCGCGCAAGCGGCCTTCTTCGACGAAGCCTTCGCTCGCGTACAGCGCCAGCGCGCGCGTGTTCAGGCTCTTCACATCGAGCCAGAAACGATGCGCCTTCAAGTCACGAAAGGCCATCTGCTTGAGCAGCTTCACGCACTCGCGGCCGAAGCCTTGTCCGTGCACGACGGGCGGCAACACGATGCGCTTCAACTCGACGCTGCGCTGCGGGTTGCGGCAGCCTTGCAGGATCACGAAGCCGGCGCGCTCGTAGGCATCGCCGCCTTCGACGATGAAGTGGCGCGAGTCGGGAAAGCGGATCGCGCCCTCGTGCTGCGTGCGCTCCCACGCCGTGATGAAGGGCAGATTGGCGGCGTCGTGTTCGACCGAGACCACCCAGTCGAGGTCCGACAGCATCGTCGGGCGAAGACGCACCCGCGTCAAACGTCCACCTCCACCGCATCGCCGCGCAGCTCCATCAGTTCACGCCGCGCCGCAGCCTCGCCCTTGCCCATCAACTTGGTCAGCGCGTCGGTGGTGGCCGGCGAGCCGAGTTCGGCAAAGCTCACCTGTAGCAGGCGCCGCGTGTCCGGGTTCAACGTCGTTTCCCACAACTGGGTCGCCGTCATTTCGCCCAGGCCCTTGAAGCGGCCGATGCTCCACGAGTTGTCGCGCGCGCCTTCCTTGCGCAGCTTGTCGAGGATGGCGTCGCGCTCGCCATCGTCGAGCGCGTAGATCTTGGCCGCCGGCTTCTTGCCGCGCGCCGGTGCATCGACGCGGTACAGCGGCGGCTTGGCCACATAGATGTGGCCACGCTCGATCAACTTCGGGAAGTGGCGGAAGAACAGCGTCAGCAGCAGCACCTGGATGTGCGCGCCGTCGATGTCGGCATCGGCCAGGATGCAGACCTTGCCATACCGAAGTCCGGTGAGATCGGGCTCGTCGTTCGCACCATGCGGATCGACGCCGAGAGCGACCGCGATGTCGTGGATCTCGTTGTTGGCGAACAGGCGGTCGCGCTCCACTTCCCACGCGTTGAGCACCTTGCCGCGCAGCGGCAGCACAGCCTGCGTCTCCTTGTTGCGGCCCATCTTGGCACTGCCGCCGGCCGAGTCGCCTTCGACGAGAAAGACTTCGTTCAATTCGAGGTCGCGGCTTTCGCAATCGGTGAGCTTGCCGGGCAACACGGCAACGCCGGAGCCCCTGCGCTTCTCGACCTTTTGCGACGCGCGCTGCCGCGTCTGCGCCTGCTTGATCACCAGCTCGGCGAGCTTCTTGCCGTGCTCGACATGCTGGTTCAGCCACAGCTCCAGCGCCGGACGCGTGTAGTTAGAGACCAGGCGCAGCGCGTCGCGAGAGTTCAGGCGCTCTTTCGTCTGACCCTGAAACTGCGGGTCGAGTACCTTGGCCGAGAGCACGAAGCTGGCGCGCGAGAAGACGTCGTCGGGCATCAGCTTGACGCCCTTGGGCAGCAGCGCGTGCAGGTCGATGAAGCCCTTCACCGCAGTGAACAGACCGTCCTTCAAACCGGCCTCGTGCGTGCCGCCGGCCACCGTGGGAATCAGGTTCACATAACTTTCGCGCAGCGTCGTGCCGTCTTCGGTGAAGGCCACGCACCACGCCGCGCCCTCGCCTTCGGCGTTGTTCTCGGCCTCGCCTTCTTCGGCGTAGTGCTCGCCTTCGAACAACGGGATCAGCGGCTCGGCTGGCACGCTTTGCATCAGGTAGTCCGCGAGGCCGCCCTTGTACTGCCAGGTCTGCGTCTCGTTGGTCTTCTCGTTCGTCAGCGTCACAACCACGCCCGGCATCAACACCGCCTTGCTGCGCAGCAGGTGCATGAGCTCATGGCGCGGCAGCTCGGCGCTGTCGAAGTACTTGGCGTCGGGCCAGACACGAACCGTCGTGCCTTGTTTGCGATCGCCCGCTGCCGCTTTGCGGATCGACAGTTTCTCGGCCACGTCGCCGCCCGAAAAGACGAGCGTGGCGACCTGGCCTTCGCGATACACGGTGACTACAAGCTTCTTCGCCAGCGCGTTGGTCACGCTGACGCCGACGCCGTGCAGGCCACCGGAGAAGCTGTAGGCGTTGCTGCCACCCTTGTCGAACTTGCCGCCCGCATGCAAGCGCGTGAAGACGATCTCGACGACCGGCACTTTCTCTTCCGGGTGCAGACCGAAGGGGATGCCGCGGCCGTCGTCTTCGACGCTCACCGAGCCGTCGCTGTGCAGCGTCAGCGCGATGCGCTTGCCCTGCCCCGCCAGCGCTTCGTCGGCGGCGTTGTCGATGACCTCCTGAATCGTGTGCAGGGGGCTGTCGGTGCGCGTGTACATGCCCGGCCGCTGCTTCACGGGCTCGAGGCCCTTCAACACACGGATCGAGTCTTCGGCGTACTTGGCGGCTTGCTTGGTGCTGGGCATGGCGGCGGATTCTAGGGACGGCCCTGCTCACAGATCGAAACGCATGAACCAGAAACCCTCTCGCGGCACGTGATGCACGAAGGCGCCGAGGCGTTCGTAGAAGTGCGGGCCGTCGGTGCCGAAGTACACGCGGTCGAAGTTCAAGCGCTTTGCTTCGACCAGCAGTGCGCGCACGAGCTGCGAGCCGATGCCCTGCCCTCGATGCGGCGCAGCCACCACCATGCCCGCCAGCCACGGATGCCAGTCGGTGTGGTCATCGTCGTCGTTGTCAACGAGGTTGATGGCGCCGATCAGCTCGCCGCCTTGCAGCGCGATCAGGCACAGCGGCAACGCATCGGGTGACGATGCTTGGCTCAGGCGCGTGGCCATCTTTTCTGCGCTCGCGCCCGCCACGCCAGTCCAGAACTCATGGTGGATCAACACCGCCGCGGCAGCACGGTATTGCGGTGCTTCGAGCAGATGGCAGATGCGCGGCGGCATCGTTGCATTGTGGACAATGCGGCGATGCGATTTCAACCTTTTGTCGCCGCCGCGCTGCTCGTGCTGGCACACGCCGCCCACGCGCAGATCATGGACTGCGAGCTTGGCGGCCAGCCCGTCAACCCGAGCCATGGCGGCACCACCGCTGGCAAGACGGGGCTGATGCGTTGCGTCGATCGGCAGACGCGCGAGCTGCTGCGCGAGGAAGAGTTGCGCGACGGCCGCTTCGTCGGTGTCAAGCGCTGGTACGAAAAAGGCCAGTTGAAGCGCGAGCACAGCGTCAACGACAAGGGAAACCGCGACGGCCGCTCGCGCGAATGGAACGCGCAGGGCGTGCTCGTGCGCGAGGGCCACGAAGTGAACTCGGCCAGCACCGGCCTGCACCGCGAATGGTTCGACAGCGGCAAACCGAAAAGCCTCGCGCACTGGGGTGACCGATCAGGCGGGGCGGGCAGCGAACGCCGCAACGAGGCCGCTTCGCGCATCGACTTCAACCGCGACGGCCAGCTCACCGACCTGCGCTGCGGCCGCGAGCCGCGCCTCGATGACGAGGCGCGCTTGTGCGGTCACCAAGGCAAGGCGCAACTCACCGAGCTTTTTACGGAACGCGGCCAGCTCGCCTTGCGTGTGACCTACGAGCGCGGGCAACTGCTGCGCACGGAAAGCTATTGGGACGACGGCAAGCTGCGTTACAGCGAAGAGACCAACAGCGAGCGCCGCCTGACTCGCCAGTTCGCGCGCGACGGCGTGCTGCGCAAGCAGACCGAGCGCCGCAACGGTCAACGCGTTCTGGAGCAAGACTACAGCGATCGCGGCACGCTGGCGGCGGAAAGGCGCTGGGCCGCCAGCGGTGCATTGGAACGTGAGGACGAGTGGTATTTGAACGGACAGCCCAAGCGCAGCCTTGCCTACAGCGCGGACGGCAGCCGCATCGAGCGCAGCTTTCACGACAACGGCAAGCCGTCGTGGGAGGGCCGCTACGTGCTGCAAGATCGCGGCCGCGGCGTGCCCGTCGGCGCGCACAAAACCTTCGACGACAGTGGCCGCCTGCGCGCTGAAGCGATCTATGACGACAAGGGCAGCGTCACACGCGAACGCAGTTGGGACGAAGCCGGCCGCGTGCAACGCGACGACGAGGTGTTCGAAGATGGCTCGCGCAAGGCGCTCGGCAAGCCGCCTTGACACCCTGACCCGCCGCCAGCGCCGATTGACCGCAGCCGCTACAGTGGATCGATGAGCTTGAGCCCCACCCCCCCGAACCGCCTGTCGATGACGCAGGTTCTCATCTGCGGCGCCGCCATCGTCACGCTGTCCATGGGCATCCGCCACGGCTTCGGCCTGTGGCTGCAGCCGATCACGATGGAGCGCGGCTGGACGCGCGAGAACTTTGCGTTTGCGATGGCCATCCAGAACATCACCTGGGGTGTCGCCGGGCTGTTCGCCGGCATGGTGGCCGACCGCTTCGGCGCGTACCGCGTGCTGTTGGCCGGCGGGGTGATCTACGCGCTCGGACTGCTGTTGATGGCGTTGGCGCCAACGCCGCTGGCCTTCACCGCCACGGCCGGCGTGCTGCTCGGCATCGCGCAAGCCTGCACCACCTATGCGGTGGTCTATGGCGTGATCGGGCGCAACATCGATCCGGCCAAGCGCTCGTGGGCGATGGGCGTGACGGCTGCTGCCGGCTCGTTCGGCCAGTTCCTGATGGTGCCGGTGGAGAACGGGCTGATCAACGGCATCGGCTGGCAAGGCGCCCTGTTCGCCGCCGCCGCGCTGGCATTGCTGATCCTGCCGCTGGCCGCGGGCCTGCGCGAGCGCGGTCTCGAAGGCGGCATGGTGCGGCCGCAGCAGAGCATCGGTGCGGCGCTGCGCGAGGCCTTTGCGTACCCGAGTTTTCAGCTGCTGATGGCCGGCTACTTCGTCTGCGGCTTTCAGGTGGTGTTCATCGGCGTGCACATGCCGAGCTATCTGAAGGACAACGGCCTCACACCGGACGTGGCGACGACGGCGCTCGCCCTGATCGGTTTGTTCAACGTCATCGGCACGTACGCGGCGGGATCGCTCGGCCAGCGCTTTCCCAAACGCTATTTGCTGTCGGGCATCTACATCCTGCGCTCGGTGGCGATCGTCGTCTTTCTGTCCACGCCGCTGACGCCGTGGAGCGTGTACATCTTTGCCTCGGTGATGGGCGTGCTGTGGCTGTCCACCGTGCCGCCGACCAATGCCGTGGTGGCCCAGATTTTCGGCGTGCAGTACATGTCGATGCTCGCCGGCTTCGTCTTCCTGTCGCACCAGGTCGGCTCGTTCCTCGGCGTCTGGCTCGGCGGCAAGTTGTACGACGCGACGGGCAGCTACAACATCGTCTGGTGGATCGCAGTCGCGCTCGGCGTCTTCGCGGCGGTCGTCAATTTGCCGGTGCGGGAGACCGCAATTGCGCGGCCGGTGGGGGCCGCGGCGTGAACCCGAAGCGCGCGGCGTGGATGGCTGGAGCGCTTGGCGCCTGCGTGCTCGTCTTCGCCGCCTACCTGCGGCCCGACATGCTGTTCACCCTCGCCACGGCGGTGTGGAGCTGCTTCTGAATCCTTCGCCCTGGGTCACACGCTGGGCGCCACTGATCGCGCCCGGCGGCACGGTGCTCGATGTGGCCTGCGGCAGCGGGCGGCACCTGCGCTGGCTGCACGCGCAGGGCTTCATCGTCACCGGCGTCGATCGCGACACGCAGGCGGTCGACCCCTTGCGCGCGCTCGGTCGCGTCATCGTTGCCGACATCGAAAATGCGCCGTGGCCGTTGCCGGGGGAGAGCTTCGATGCCGTGATCGTCACCAACTACCTGTGGCGGCCACTGCTGCCGGCGATCGTCGCCAGCGTCGCCGCCGGTGGCGTGTTGATCTACGAGACCTTCGCGGTCGGCAATGAAGCCTTCGGCAAGCCGTCGAATCCGCACTTCCTGCTGCAACCCGGCGAGCTGCTGTGGGCGTGTGCGACGCTGCAGGTGGTGGCCTATGAAGATGGTCTGCTTGGCGGTCCGCCGCGGCGCGTGCAGCGCATCGTGGCGCGCCGACAGGCCGTCGATGCCGCCCCGCTAGAATTGGCAGGATGAATCCGATCACCGGCAGCCTGGTTGCTCTCGTCACGCCGATGCACGACGACGGCAGCGTCGACTACGACGCGCTGCGCCGCCTTGTCGATTGGCACATCGCCGATGGCACGTCGTGCATCGTGGCCGTCGGCACGACGGGCGAATCGCCCACGGTCACCGTCAAAGAGCATTGCGAAGTCATCCGTGTTGCGGTCGAGCACGCCAAGGGCCGCATCCCGATCATGGCCGGCGCCGGCGGCAACTCCACCGCCGAAGCGCTCGAGCTGACGCGCTTTGCCAAAGAGGTCGGCGCGTCGTGCACGCTGCAGGTCGTGCCCTACTACAACAAGCCGACGCAAGAAGGCCTGTACCGCCACTTCAAGGCGATCGCCGAAGGCGTCGATCTGCCGGTGGTGCTCTACAACGTGCCCGGCCGCACGGTGGCCGATCTGCAGCACGACACGGTGATGCGCCTGACGCAGGTGCCGGGCATCGTCGGCATCAAGGAAGCCACGGGCAACATCGACCGCGCGGCGTGGCTGATCAAGCAGGCACCGACGGGCTTTGCGATCTACTCCGGCGACGATCAAACCGCGATCGCGCTGATGCTGCTCGGCGGCCACGGCAACATCAGCGTCACGGCCAACGTCGCGCCGCGCGCGATGGCCGATCTGTGTGCCGCAGCGATGGCTGGCGATGGCAAGCGCGCCGCGGCGATCCACATGAAGCTGTTGGCGCTGCACCGGCAGCTCTTCGCCGAAGCCAACCCGATTCCCGTCAAGTGGGCGCTGGCGCGCATGGGCAAGACCGGGCCGGCGCTGCGTCTGCCGCTGGTACCGTTGTCGGACGCCCACCACGCGGCGCTCGAAGCTGCGTTGCGCGAAGGCGGCGCACTCTAGACAACCGGCAGGCCTTCGCCTGCGTTCGAACTCCTGTTTCGCAATCGCCGCATCGTGCGGCCACGAATCCCAAATGCAACCCAAGATGCCGCTCTTCATCCGCACCACGCTGGCTCTCGCGGCGGCGCTGTCGCTCGCTGCCTGCTCCTCGGTGGAAAACTTTCTGCAGGGCGACAAGGTCGACTACAAGAGCCAGTCGGTGAAGACGGCGCCGCTCGAAGTGCCGCCCGATCTGTCGCAACTGCAACGCGACGGCCGCTACGCGCCAGCCAGTGGCAGCGTCAGCGCCAGCAGCTATCAGACGGGGGGCGCCGCTCTCAACCCGGCCGCTGCTGCCGCGGTCGGTGTGGCCCCCACAACGCTCGGCGAGATGCGCGTGGTGCGCCAGGGCAACCAGCGCTGGCTGGTGGTGCCGATGCCGGCCGAACAACTGTGGCCGCAGCTGCGCGATTTCTGGACCGAGCGCGGCTTCAACCTCGTGATCGAGAACGCTCAGGCCGGCGTGATGGAAACCGACTGGGCTGAAAATCGCGCAAAGATCCCGCAAGACATCGTGCGGCGCGCGGTCGGGCGCGTGCTCGACTCGCTGTACGACACCGGCGAGCGCGACCGCTACCGCACCCGCATCGAGCGCAACGGCAATACCAGCGAGGTCTATATCAGCCATCGCGGCATGACCGAGGAATACACCGGCGAGCGCAAGGAAAGCACGGTGTGGACGCCGCGGCCCAGCGACCCCGGCCTCGAAGCCGAGTTCCTGACGCGGCTGATGGTCAAGCTCGGCACCAAAGAGACGGCGGCGCGCGAGGTCCTGGCTGCGGCGGCGTCCGCGCCCTCTGCCGCACCTGCGCGAGCGCGCGTGGTCGCAGGTCAGCCAGCGCTGCAAGTCGATGAAGGCTTCGATCGCGCCTGGCGCCGTGTCGGCCTGGCCCTGGACCGCAGCGGCTTCACCGTCGAGGATCGTGACCGCGCCGGTGGCCTGTACTTCGTGCGCTATGTCGACCCGAAGAACGTGGCCACCGCTGCCGAGCAAGGCTTCTTCAGCAAGCTCTTCAACAAAACGGATGCCGCCGTGCCGGTGCGCTACCGCATCGCCGTCAAAGGCGAAGGCGAGAAGACCAACGTCAGCGTGCAAAACTCGCAAGGCGCTCCCGAGGCCAGCGACGTTGCGCAGCGCATCGTCGCGTTGCTGGTCGATGACCTGAAGTAGCGCCGCCGCCGGTGCTGCGCTTCACCAGCCTGGCCAGCGGCAGCAGCGGCAACGCGACTCTGATCGAAGCGTGCGGCGCCGATCAGGAGCGCCCGACGCGAGTCCTCGTCGATTGCGGCTTGACGCTCAGGCGTTTGACAGCCGCATTGGCGCTGCGAGGCTGCACGCCCGCCGAACTCGACGCCGTCTTCGTCACCCATGAACACAGCGACCATCTCGGCGGCGTGCCGGCGTTGCGGCGCCGCCATGGCACGCCGGTCTGGACCAGCCGCGGCACCTGGGACGCAGCTCGCAAACGGGCTGGGGATGACGCATTTGCGGCGAACGTGGCGGGCGACGGCGAGGACATCACGATCGGAGCGATTCACCTGCGCCCTTTCGCGGTGCCGCACGATGCTGCCGAGCCCTTGCAACTGGTCTGCCACAGTGGCAAAGCCAGCCTGGGGATCGTCACCGATCTCGGTGAACCCAACGACGCGGTGGCGCACGCGCTGCAAGGCTGCGACGCGCTCTTGCTCGAGTGCAACCACGACCGCGCAATGCTCGACGCGGGGCCCTACCCCGTCTGGCTGAAGCGGCGCATCGGCGGTGCGCGCGGTCATCTGGCCAACGAACAATCGACGGCGTTGTTGGCCGCGAGTCGCCACGATGGACTGCGCCACGTCGTGGCCGCGCATCTGAGCCGGCACAACAACAACCCGGCCCTCGCACTGGCTGCATTGCGGGCGGCAGGCCCCAACAGCAGCACCTCGTTGCACGTTGCCGACGGCGACAGCGGCTGCGACTGGATCGCAGTGGCGTAGGCCGCCCAAAGAAAAAGCCGCCCGAAGGCGGCTTTTCATCGAGGCAATCGGCGCGCCGATTACTTCTTGACAGCGTCCGCGGCCTTGGCGGCGGCGTCCTTGGCTGCATCCTTGGCAGCTTCGACGGCCTTGCCAGCAGCGTCCTTGGCGGCGGTGGCAGCGGAGTCCACGGCAGCCGAAGCAGCGCTGGTCGCCGCGGTGGCGGCACCGGTGACGGCCGACGCGGCTTGCGTGACGGCAGCCGACGCGGCAGCGGCCACGGGAGCCACGACAGCAGCGGCAGGCGCGGCAGCAGCGGGCATTTCTTCCTTCTTGCCGCAAGCGGCCAGAGCAACAGCGGCCACCAAAGCGGCCAGGACGAGCGACTTGTTCATGAGCAGTTTTCCTTGGATGAGTCGAACAGTTACCGAAATCGGTAGGGTGGGATCCGGCGGGTACCTGGTGAATGACCCGTTGGTACTTCGTAGTGCCCGTATCCATCAAGGCAAACGGACGACCTCTTGAGATGCTCCCTTGAGACGCTTCCCGCGAGATTGCTGTGCCGTTCTGCCTAGCCTTCGATTGTAGCGGGCGTACTGGAATTCCCTAGAGACCGAGGGTGTTGGCACCGAATCCGGGCTCCGAGCGTTGCAGCAATACATCAACCACCTCGCGCCAATCGGCCACTTCCTTGTCCGTGCTCAAGGCGTGGCCGCGCCAACGCAAGCGGTCCGCGAGCATCAGGCTCGACGGCCCGGCCAGCAGCAGCGTGGGCACCTGCGACGGCTCGACGCCGGTGGCGAAGGCTTCGACCACATGCGCGAAGGTGCCGCGCCATGTCGTGAAGCGCGAGAACAAGCGGGGTAAGGACTCGAATCGTGAACCCACCATCAGCAGGCGGCGCTGCGGCAAGCGCGCCCACGCACTCAAGGCCTCCAACACCTCGGCATCGTCGAGTGGCCAGATTTCAAAATCGGGATCGACGAAACACAACTCCCGCTCGCGGTCACGCCAGGCTTGGCCAAGACTGCGACGTAGCGTTTGGGTGAAGTCGCTGCGGCCATCGATCAACGCGCTGCGCTCAGGGTCTTGTCTCGCTTCATGCATGGCGCAAAGTCTCCTTACTTGACGCACAACCAGCCTGCGGCCAGCCATTCTGCAATCGTTGCGCGCGCTCCGGCGCTCAGCCCACGCACTTCGGGGGCGCTGAGCGAGCGGGTGTCGGCCAGGCGCCGCATCTGCGCCGCGTCGCTGCCGCTGGCGCGAAACGACTCTCCATTGATGAAGACCTGCCGCTCGTCGTAGGCCATGCGAGTACGCCGGTCGAGCGCCAGGCCCGCATCCGTGCGCAGCGCGACGTCAGGGTCGGCATCGAACCAGACCTGCGCCTTGGGCTCGGTCAGCCACTCGCCGAGCGCTCGCGCACTCGCACCCGGCCGAGCGATTGCGCGCGCCAGTGCGCGCCGAGCAAAGTCATTCAACGCCGCTGGCACAGCGCCAGGCTGTGCCGTGGCGCGTTGATGCGCGTCGCGGTAGCGCAGCGACCGTTCATCGCCGAGGTTCTCGGCCAACCGCTCAAGCAGCACGCGCGCGATCTCCGTCTGCGTCGGCGCGCGAAAGCCGATCGACGCCGTCATGCAATCGGCGCCCACGGCCGTGCCTTCGTGCGCCCAGCCCGGCGGCAGGTAGAGCATGTCGCCGCGCTCGAGCAGATGCGACTCGGTCGGCTCAAAGCGCGCCAACATCTTCAGCGGCACGTCGTTGCGCATCAGCGGCTGCGCGCAGCGGCCGTAGCGCCAGCGCCGACGCCCCGAGACCTGCAGCAGGAACACGTCGTAGGAGTCGATGTGCGGCCCGACGCCGCCATCATCGCTCGCGTACGACAGCATCAGGTCATCGAGGCGCGCGCTCGGCACGAAGTCAAAGCGCGACAGCAGCGCGTGCGCCGCATCGAGATGCAGGTCGAGCCCCTGCACGAGCAAGGTCCATCGCGGTTGCGACAGCGGCGGCAAGGCCCGCCGCGGCAGCGGGCCCTGGCGCATTGACCACTGGCGGCCATCGCGCACGACCACACGCGACTCGACACCGTCACGTGCTGCGAGCGCAAACAATTCGCTGCGCGTCAGCAGCGGCGCAATACCCGGCGCGGCTTGGCGAACCAGCAGCGGAGACTTGTGCCAATGGCGGCGCATGAAGCGCTCGGGGGAGAGGCCGCCGAGCAGGGCCACAGGCTGATTGATGTCGGTCATCGCCAATATTCTCGCCCTGTACCATCAACCTATGCGACCCCCGAGCTCACCCCGTTCGCTGCCCCCAAGGGGGCGCTATTGCCCTTCGGGCGGCCGAGCGGGCAATCAATGCGACCCCCGAGCTCACTGCGTTCGCTGCCCCCCAAGGGGGCGCTATTGCCCTTCGGGCGGCCGAGCGGGCAATGATGATCATGATTCACAAGCCCTGCGTCGTGGCCCTGACGTGGAAGCTCTCCGACGCCCAAGGCGCCGACATCGACGAGCTGACCGAGCCGGTCGAATTTTTCTACGGCGGCGACGACCTCCTGGCCAAAGTCGAAGAAGCGCTCGAAGGCAAGACCAGCGGCTTCGAAGCGCATCTGCACCTCGAACCCGAACACGCGTTCGGCGACTACAACAGCGAGCTGGTGTGCTTCGAGAATCGCTCGCTGTTTCCCGACGGCGTCGAGCCCGGTATGCGTTTTGAAGGCTTGCCTGAAGGCCACGCCACGCCCGACATGCCTGCCGACGCGCTGTACACCGTGACCGAGGTTTATCCGACGCATGTGGTGCTCGACGGCAACCACCCGCTGGCCGGCTTGGCCTTGCGCCTGCACTTGCGAGTCCACGCGGTACGCGAAGCCAGCAGCGACGAAGTCGAGGCCGGCAGCGTCGGCGCCAGCGTGTTTGACGTGGCCACCGTGATGCCGGCGCCGAACCGATTGCAATAGAGCGTAAGCGCGTCTGCCGACGTGGCATCCGTACGTGTGTTGCCGCAGCCTGGCCACTACCGTTGCCACCGGGTCGAGGTCAACGCAGGAACGCTGGGGTCCAGCGGAACGCTGATGCAGAACAACCAATTTTTCGCGACGATTCGCACGCTGTCGATTTGGCTGCTTGCTGTCCATCTCGCCTTGGCGGCGTGCGGCGGCGGCAACGGCGCCGAAGATCAGGCTGCGCAAGCAGCGCCACCCGCCGGGACACCCGCGCAAACCGCCAGCGCCACCTTGGCATGGACCGCTTCATCCAACGCCAGCATCGCCGGCTACCGCGTGTACTACGGTGTGGCGTCCGGCGCTTACCTGCAACCCAAAGGGTCTGGCATCGCTGCCGGGCGGGCTGATGCCTTCGTGGTGACAGGCCTGGCCGCCGACACCCGCCACTACTTCGCCGTCACTGCCTTCGATGCCCAGGGCAACGAAAGCGACTACTCGGCTGAAGCCAGCAAGATCGTGCAGTAGGAATGCTAGCGCTGACCGGTTGAGCCGAAGCCGCCCTCGCCGCGCGCCGAGGCATCGAACGCCTCCACCCGCCGAAACGCCGCCTGCACCACCGGCACGATCACCATCTGCGCGATGCGCTCCATCGGCTCGATCGTGAACGCGCTCTGGCCGCGGTTCCAGCAGCTCACCATCAGCGGGCCCTGGTAGTCGCTGTCGATCAGGCCGACGAGGTTGCCAAGCACGATGCCATGTTTGTGGCCGAGGCCGGAGCGCGGCAACAGCATCGCGCACAAACCCGGGTCGCCGATGTGAATCGACAGACCGGTGGGGATCAACTGCGCCTGGCCGGGCGCCAGCACCAGTGGCGCATCGAGGCAGGCCCGCAGGTCGAGACCGGCGCTGCCGGGGGTGGCGTAGGCAGGCAGATGCTCGGCCATGCGTACGTCGAGCACGCGGACGTCGATCACCCGACCCTTCGACACGGGGCCCTCGACCAGCTCAGTCCCCGGCTCAGGGCGCATGGTGTTCGAAGTCATGCGGAAATGCGTTGGGAAATTTCGGCGACGAGTTGCCGCGCCAGCGTCAGCTTGTCGGCATGCGGCAGTGCGCGTGTGCCGGCAGCATCCACCAGCAGCAGCGCGTTGTGATCCTGGCCGAAGGTCGCCGGGCCCAGATTGCCGACGATCAGCGGCACGTTCTTGCGCACGAGCTTGGCGCGTGCATGCTGCTCGACCTCGTGGCTCTCGGCCGCAAAGCCGACACAGTATGGCCGCTTCGGCAATGCAGCCACTGCGGCCAGGATGTCGGGGTTCTCGGTCAGCGCCAGCGCCGGTGCGCCCTGCCCCGGCGCCTTCTTGATCTTGTGTTCGGCAGCATCGACCGGCCGCCAATCGGCCACCGCGGCGGTGGCGACGAACACATCGTGCGCGGCAGCCAGCGGCAGCACGGCGTCATGCATCTGGCGCGCGCTCCTAACGTCGATGCGACGGACGCTGGCCGGCGTGGCCAGCGCCACCGGCCCAGCAACCAGTGTCACTGCGGCACCGGCTTCGGCCGCGGCGCGCGCAATCGCAAAACCCATCTTGCCGCTCGACAGGTTGGTGATGCCGCGCACCGGGTCGATCGCCTCGTAGGTCGGCCCGGCAGTGATCAAGATCGTGCGACCCGCGAGCAACTTCGGTTGGAAGTGTGCGATCAGCGCATCGCGCAGCTCAGCCGCTTCGAGCATGCGGCCGTCGCCGATCTCACCGCAGGCCTGGTCGCCGGCAGCAGGGCCGAGCAGCAGAGCGCCATCGGCGACGATCTGCGCCACGTTGCGCTGCGTCGCCGGGTGCGCCCACATCTCGCGGTTCATCGCCGGCGCCACCAGCAAGGGGCATGTGGCGATCGGCCGCGCCAGACACAGCAGCGACAGCAACTCGTCGGCGCGCCCCTGCGCCAGCTTGGCGATGAAGTCGGCGCTGGCCGGCGCGACGATCACCGCATCGGCGTCGCGCGTCAGGTTGATGTGCGCCATGTTGTTGTCGGGCCGCGCGTCCCACTGGCTCGTGATCACCGGACGGTTCGACAAAGCCTGCATCGTCACCGCGCCGATGAATTTTTCGGCCGCTTCGGTCATCACCACTTGCACAGTCGCGCCGGCCTTGGTCAACTCGCGCGTCAGCTCCGCCGCCTTGTAGCAGGCGATGCCGCCGGACAAACCCAGCACGATGTGGCGGCCGTCGAGTTGCAGGGTTGTCATGCTGGCGCGCAATGTACCTGAAGGATGAGACCCTCATGGACGCCTTGATCCTGGCCCGCATGCAGTTCGCGGCCAACATCACATTCCACATCCTGTTCCCGACGATCAGCATCGCGCTCGGCTGGACACTGCTGTTCTTTCGGTCGCGCTGGCTGACCACGAAAGACGACGCCTGGCTGGTCGCCTACCGCTTCTGGACCAAGGTCTTCGCGCTCACCTTCGCGCTCGGCGTCGTCAGCGGCATCACGATGAGCTTCCAGTTCGGCACCAACTGGCCCGGCTTCATGGAGCGCGTCGGCAATATCGCCGGGCCGCTGCTCGGCTACGAAGTGCTGACGGCCTTCTTTCTCGAAGCCACGTTTCTCGGCGTGATGCTGTTCGGCCACGGCCGCGTCGGCGAGCGCATGCACTTGCTGGCCACCTTTCTCGTCGCCTTCGGCACGACGATGAGCGCGTTCTGGATCCTGGCCTTGAACTCGTGGATGCACACCCCAGCCGGCCACGTGATCCGCGACGGCCAGTTCTTCGTCGACAGCTGGCTCGCAGTGATCTTCAACCCGTCATTCCCGTACCGGTTCACGCACATGCTGCTCGCCTCGGGGCTGACCGTCGCGTTCCTGATCGTCGGCCTGTCGGCGTGGCAGCAGTTGAAGGGCTTTGCCGGCGCAGCGACCCCCAAAGCCATGCGCACCGGCCTGACATTGGCCGCCGTGCTGATCCCGCTGCAGATTGCCGTCGGCGACATGCACGGCCTGAACACGCTCGAACACCAGCCGCAGAAGATCGCGGCGATGGAGGGTGTATGGCAAACCGAGCGCGGCGCACCGCTGCTGATGTTCGCTTGGCCCGACGAGACGACGCGCAGCAACCGCTTCGAGGTCGGAATCCCCAACGGCGCGAGCTGGATCCTGCGCCACGATTCGCAGGGCGAGATCAAAGGGCTCGACGACTTCAAGGGAGCGCATCCGCCGGTAGCGCCGCTGTTCTTCGGCTTTCGTCTGATGGTCGGCACGGGAATGCTGATGCTGGCCACGAGCTGGCTCGGCCTGTGGCTGTACAAGCGCAGCGGCTGGCGCGCTTGCGCGTTGCCGCGGCAGCTGCTCTGGTTGTTCGTCGCGATGACGTTTTCCGGCTGGGTGGCCACCGTGGCAGGCTGGTACGTCACCGAGATTGGCCGCCAGCCCTTCATCGTCTTCGGCCTGGTCAAGACCGCCGAGGTGGTGTCGACGACGTCCGCCGCGCACGTGGCGGTGACGCTCGCAGCCTATGTGACGCTCTACCTTGCGCTGATCGTCGCCTACATGGCGGTGCTCAAGTACATGGCCGAGCATCCGGTGGAGGCGGTGACCAAACCGCCGCTGCATTCGTCAAAGGCCATCGCGAAAGCCGTCAATGAACTGGGCTGAGATCCTGCCGGTCATCTTCATGGGCCTGATGGGCCTGTCGATGCTGGCCTACGTCGTGCTCGACGGCTACGACCTCGGCGTCGGCATGCTGCTGCACCGTGCCGACGATGCGCAGAAGGACATGATGGTGGCTTCGATCGGCCCGTTCTGGGACGCCAACGAAACCTGGCTCGTGCTCGGCGTGGGCATCCTGCTGATCGCGTTTCCGAAGGCCCACGGCATCATCCTGACCGCGCTGTACCTGCCGGTGACGCTGATGCTGGTCGGGCTGATGCTGCGCGGCGTGGCCTTCGACTTTCGCGTCAAGGCGCGCGACCACCACAAGCCGCTGTGGAACCGTGCCTTTTTCGCCGGCTCGGCAATGGCGTCGCTGGCGCAGGGCTGGATGCTCGGCCGCTACATCACCGGGTTTGCCGACGGTTGGGTGTACACGCTGTTCGCGGCCGCGATCGCGTTGTTGCTGCCCGCAGCCTACGTGCTGCTCGGCGCGGCATGGCTGATCATGAAGACCGAGGGTGATTTGCAACGCGCGGCACTCGGCTGGGCGAAGACGGCGTGGGTGCCGTTCGTCGTCGGCATGGGGTTGATCTCGATCGCCACACCCTTCGTCAGCGCCACGGTGCGCGACAAATGGTTTTCGATGCCAGCCTTCATCGCGCTACTGCCGATCCCGATCATGACCGTGATCGCGCTGGTCGGCGCACGCGCAGTGCTCAATTCGAGCCGCGTCCTCGGCCGCTTGTGCTGGCTGCCGTTTGCGCTGGTGATCGCCGTCTTCCTGCTCGGCGCTATCGGCCTGGCCTACAGCCTGTACCCGGATGTGGTGATCGACCGCCTGACGATCTGGCAGGCGGCGAGTGCGACCGAATCGTTGGCGGTGATCTTGATCGGCTGTGCGGTCGCCGTGCCTGCGATCGTCGGCTATACCGTCTTCGCGTATCGCGTGTTCTGGGGCAAGGCGCGGGCGCTGGACTACGCCTGACGAGCGCTACACGAAGTCGGGGCGCACCCACGCCGCGCCTGCGGCCGCCGATTTGACCGCCGCCTCGATGAATGCCATGCCCTTGACGCCTTCGTCCAGGCCGGGAAAGTACACCTCGGGCGGAATCGGCCGGCCCGCATCCAACGCGCGGATCGCGATCGCGGCTTCGGTGTAGAGGTTCGCGAAGCCTTCCAGGTAGCCTTCCGGGTGGCCGGAGGGAATGCGCGTCATGCGCGCCGCTGCAGGCCCCGCCGCCGGCGATCCGCGTGTCACCAGCCGGCGTGATTCGCCCAGCGGGGAATGGATCAGCACGTTGGGTTCGGCCTGCACCCATTCAATGCCACCGCGGCTGCCGTAGACGCGCAGGCGCAGCCCGTTCTCGTGGCCGGGCGCCACCTGGCTGGCCCACAGCATGCCCTTGGCGCCACCTTGGTAGCGCAGCAGCATGTTGACGTTGTCGTCCAGGCGTCGGCCCGGCACGAAGGCAGTCAGTTCGGCGCACAGCTGGTCCAGCGTCAAGCCGCTGACGAATGCCGCCAGCTGGTAGGCGTGGGTGCCGATGTCGCCCAGGCATCCTCCCGCGCCGGAGCGCGCCGGGTCGGTGCGCCACTCGGCCTGCTTCTGGCCCTGTTGCTCGATCGGCTCGGTGAGCCACTCCTGCGGGTATTCCACCTGCACCAGGCGGATCTCGCCGAGCTGGCCCGCCGCCACCATCGCGCGTGCATGACGCACCAGCGGGTAGCCGGTGTAGTTGTGCGTCAGGCAGAAGAGCTTGCTGCTGGCACGTTCGAGTTCGCGCAAAGCGAGCGCATCGGCCAGGGTGCTGGCCAGCGGCTTGTCGCAGATGATGTGAAAGCCCTGGCGCAGGAACGCCGTGGCCACCGGCACATGCAGGTGATTCGGCGTGACGATGGCGACAGCGTCGATCGGCTCGCTGTGCTGACGCTCGGCGCGCGCCATCTCGTCAAAGCTCGCGTAACAGCGCTGAGGATCCAGGCCGAGGGCCGCGCCCGAACGTGCCGCACGCTGCGGCTCGGCACTGAGCGCGCCGGCCACGAGTTGGAAGTGATCGTCCAGGCGCGCCGCGATGCGGTGCACAGCGCCGATGAAGGCGCCTTCGCCGCCGCCCACCATGCCCAGGCGCAATCGCCGTTGCGCGCCGCCTTCGCTCGCCGTGCCGGCTTCGATCGTCATGCTGTCCTCCTCGGTGCTAACGCGTTGCCCACAGCATGCCGCGCTCGAAGATCGTGCTCATCTGCGGCACCTGGAACTCGGCCGACACATGGCCGAGCGCGCTGTAGAAGACGCGGCCGGCGCCATGGCGCCGCTTCCACACGACCGGCATCACAACGCCCTCGACCCACGGCGCATGCTCGCCGCTGAAGGTGGTGGTGGCCAGCACCTCGTTCGACGGATCGACGTGCATGTAGTACTGCTCGGAGCGGAAGGCGAAGTCCGTCACGCCGGCCATCACCGCGTCTTGCGGCTTGGCGATGTTGACGCGGAAATCGATGATGCCGCCGGGGTGCGCGACCCACTGGCCGCCGGTCATGAACTGGTAGTCCACCGAATCGCGGAAGGCATCGCACATGCCGCCGTGAAAGCCTGCCAAGCCCACACCGGCTCGAACAGCAGCCGTGAGGTTGGCGCACTCGGGCTTCTCGATCTTGGACATGGTGTAGATCGGCACGATCAGGTCCTGCTGTTGCAGCGCCGGATCGGCAAACACGGCGGTCTCGGTCTCGAGGCGAACCTCGAAGCCATGGCGCACCAGCATGTCTTGCACGATGTGCGCGCACTTCTCTGGCTCGTGGCCGTGCCACCCACCCCACACGATCAACGCCTTCTTCATGAACGCTCCTTGTCCTGGAACGCTGCGCGCCAGGGTTGATACGAATACGTCAGTCGGCGCAGCTGGTTAGAGTTTAGTCACATTGGAAGCGTTTCCACTGCCCTGCCCACGGCGCCCTGCGCCGGCCCATACATCCCTCGGAGACCACGCATGAACATGCCTGCACGAACCCTCCTGGCCACTCTGATCGCCGGCTTCGGCATGGCATCGCCTGCGCTGGCGCAGAAGGCCGAAGTGATCCATTGGTGGACGTCCGGCGGCGAGTCGGCCGCCGTCAAGCAACTCGCCGAGGCCTACACCAAAGCCGGCGGTACGTGGGTGGACAACGCCATCGCCGGCGGCGACAACGCGCGCGCAGCGGCGCTGAATCGCATTGCCGGCGGCAACCCGCCGGTGGCCTCGCAGTTCAACACCTCCAAGCAGTACCACGAGCTGATCGAGGCCGACCTGCTGAGCAACGTCGATGACGTGGCCGCCAAGGAAGGCTGGGACCAGTGGATGCCGACGCCGATCAAGAACGTCATCAAGGTCAAGGGCCACTACTACGCCGTGCCGGTCAACATCCACAGCGCTTCCTGGTTCTGGTACTCGAAGGCCGTGCTCGCCAAGGCCGGCGTCACCGAACCCAAGACCGAAGCCGAGTTCTGGACGGCACTCGACAAGATCAAGGCCTCGGGCCAGACCGCCTTTGCGCAGTCGGGCACGCTCAGCTACGAGCGCGCCGCCTTCACCGCGGTGCTGCTGCACATGGGTGGACGCGATCTGTACACCAAGTTCTATGGCGCCAAAGACGGCAATGCCGTGAAGTCAGCCGAGTTCCGCACGGTGCTCGAGAAGTTCAAGAAGCTGCGCACCTATGCCGACGCCGGTTTCGCCGGGCGCAACTGGAACGACACCACCGCGCTGCTGGTCACCGACAAGGCCGGCTTCCAGATCGTGGGCGACTGGGCCAAAGGCGAGTTCCTCGTCGCCGGCAAGACGGCGGGCAAGGAGTTCGGTTGCTTCCAGGGCTGGGGCCCGAAGGCCTCCTACATGGTCAGCGGCGATGTGTTCGTGCTGCCCAAGACGAGCAACAAGGAAGCGCAGGCGGCGCAGCAGCTGATGGCCAAGGTCATCACCTCGCCGGCCACGCAGGTCGCGTTCAATGTCAAGAAGGGCTCGATCCCGATCCGCTCCGACGTCGACATGGGCGGCCTGGACATCTGCGCCCAGGCCGGCGTGACCGCGCTCAAGGACCCGGAGCGCCAGACGCCCGACCCGAGCATGCTGATGGCGCCCGACATCTTCGGCAAGGTGGGGGACGTGATCACCAAGCTGTGGAACACGGACATGAAGCCCGAAGACGCGCAGACCCAGCTGCTGGCGGCGATCGGCGCCAAGTAGTCATCCATGGCGCCGCGTAAAGGCCCGAAGACGGCCTGGGCCGCGCATGGGGCGCTGCTGCCGATGGGCGTGTGCGTGCTCGTTGCGTATGTGGCGTCCATTCTCTGGACGCTGCGCATCTCGCTGTCCAACTCGAAGATGCTGCCGCGCAACGACTGGGCCGGCTTCTCGCAATACGTCAACCTGTTCGAGAGCGATCGCTGGCTGACGGCGCTGGCCAACGTCGGCCTGTTCGGGCTGTTCTTCATCAGTGGCGCCATCGTGCTCGGCTTTCTGCTGGCGGTCTTCATCGACCAGAAGGTGCGGCTCGAAGGCGTGTTCCGCACCATCTATCTGTATTCGTTCTCGATCTCCTTCGTCGCCTGCGGCGTGATCTGGCAATGGATGTTCAACCCGACGCTGGGCATCCAGCGCTCTCTGCGCAGTTGGGGTTGGGAGAGCGCGCGCTTTGACTGGATCACGACGCAGGACATGGCGATCTATTGCGTGGTCATCTGCGTGCTCTGGCACTCGGCCGGGTTGGTGATGGCCATCCTGCTGGCCGGCCTGCGCGGCATCGACGACGAGCAGTGGAAGGCGGCGCGCATCGAAGGCGTGCCGCGCTGGCGCTACTACCTGAGCATCGTGATGCCGCAACTCGGCGCGTCATTCGGGACCGCCGTGGTGCTGCTGGCGGTGTCGGTGGTCAAGCTGTTCGACGCCGTGGTGGCGATGACCAACGGCGGCCCCGGTGATGCTACCGACGTGCCGACCAAGTTCATCATCGACAACCTGTTCGAGCGCCAGAACATCGGCCTGGCATCGGCCGCATCGGCAACGATGCTCGTCACCGTGATCATCATCGTCGCGCCGCTGGTCTACGCGCGCTCACGGGCCAATGCCGCAGCGGGGCACGCATGACAAGCGCGATTTCCGCAGGCAACACCCTGTCGCCGCGTCCGCGCCGCGCCTTCTTCACGCCGGCGCGCCTGGGCCTGTACTTCTTCCTGGTGAGCGCGGCGCTGTTCTTCCTGCTGCCCCTGTACGTGATGGGCATCACCTCGATCAAGCCGATGTCGGAAATCCGCGAGGGCAACATCTTTGCCCTGCCTGTGGCCATCACCTTCGCGCCCTGGGCGCAGGCCTGGTCAACCGCCTGCACCGGGCTCGAATGCAACGGCATCTCGGTCGGTTTCTGGAACTCGGTGCGCATCCTGATCCCGTCGCTCGTGCTGTCGATCCTGATCGGCTCGATCAACGGTTATGCGCTGGCCTACTGGCGCGTCAAGTGGGCGGGGTGGTTCTTCGCCATCCTGATGCTCGGCGCCTTCATCCCCTACCCGGTGATGCTCTACCCGTTGGTGCGCATGTTCGCCATGGTCAACATGTTCCAGTCGATTCCCAACATCGTGCTGATCCACACCTTCTTCGGCATGCCGATCATGACGCTGCTGTTCCGCAACTACTACAGCAGCCTGCCGATCGAGCTGTTCAAGGCCGCGCGCATCGATGGCGGCAGCTTCTGGCGCATCTACTTTCAGTTGATGCTGCCGATGTCGCTGCCGATCTTCGTCGTCGCGCTGATCCTGCAGACCACCGGCATCTGGAACGACTTCCTGCTCGGCCTGATCTTCGCCGGCCGCGAGAACTACCCGATGACCGTGCAGCTCAACAACATCATCAACTCGACGCAGGGCGAGAAGCTCTACAACGTCAACATGGCGGCCACGCTGCTGGCCTCGATGGTGCCGCTGGTGGTGTATTTCGTCTCGGGACGCTGGTTCGTGCGCGGCATCGCGGCTGGCGCGGTGAAAGGCTGACATGAAGATCGCCGTGGCTCGCCTTAGGCCGGGACTCGACCCGGTGGATATTGCTGCGACCGTTCAGTTTCATTCACCGCAGAGGCGCAGAGGACGCAGAGTCAACGCAGAGAAATTCAGTGTTGTATTCCTCTGCGAACCTCTGTGCTCTCAGCGCCTCTGCGGTGAAGGAGATTCGCGGACGTTCGAGTGCCGCTCAGGGAGCCACTGACATGTCCAGCGTCTCCATCCGCAGCCTCGATGTGGTCCTTGGCAAGAACCGCATCATCGAAAACCTCGACATCGACATCGAAGAAGGCGAGTTCGTCGTCTTGCTAGGCCCGTCGGGCTGCGGCAAGTCGACGCTGTTGCATAGCATCGCCGGGCTGATCGATGTCAGCGAAGGCCGCATCGACATCGCCGGCAAAGACGTGACCTGGGCCGACCCCAAGGACCGCGGCATCGGCATGGTGTTCCAGAGTTATGCGCTCTACCCGACGATGACGGTCGAGCGCAACCTGTCGTTCGGCCTGCGCATCAGCGGCATGCCCAAGGCCGACATCAAGGGCCGCGTCGACAACGCAGCGCGCATGCTGCAGCTCACCGAGCTGCTGCAGAGGAAGCCAGCGCAGCTCTCGGGCGGCCAGCGCCAGCGCGTGGCGATCGGCCGCGCGCTGGTGCGCCAGGCCAAGGTCTTCCTGCTCGACGAGCCGCTGTCGAACCTCGATGCCAAGCTGCGCGCCGAGTTGCGCCGCGAGTTGAAGCAGTTGCACCACGATCTCGGCGCGACCATGGTCCACGTCACGCACGACCAGATCGAAGCGATGACGCTGGCCACGCGCATCGCCGTCATGCGCAGCGGCAAGATCCAGCAGTTCGACACGCCCGATCGCGTCTACGCGCAGCCGAGCAACATGTTCGTCGCCGGTTTCCTCGGCTCGCCGAGCATGAACTTCGTGCGCGGCCAGCTCAAACGCGACGGTGCCCGCCTGCGCTTCGAGTCGGCGTCGCTGCGCGCCGACATCAGCGAGCTACGCGTTCGCCCAGCCGCCCACTGATCCACAGGACGTGGTCTTGGGCATCCGGCCCGAGCACTTGCGCCTAGTGGGCGCTCGAAGCAGCGCACAACGCACAAGCCACCGTTGGCCTCATCGAGCCGATGGGCGCCAACAAGATCGCCTGGCTCGATGCCCAGGGCACGCCTTTGGCGATGCAGGTCGATCCGCAGGTCGTGATGATCGACCGGCGATGCCGTTGGCCTGGCGCTCGATGCCAAACACGTCTCGCTCTTCGACGCGGCCAGCGAGCGACGGCTCTGACGACCTCGATTGCGGCGCTCTGCAGCATGGCCACCATCAAGGACGTCGCATTGCTGGCCAACGTGGGCGTGGGCACCGCGTCGCGCGCCATCTCGGGCAAAGGCGCGGTCTCGCCCGACACGCTGGCGCGCGTGCGCCAGGCCGTGCAATCGCTCGACTTCCGGCCCTCGCGCACGGCGCGCGCGCTGGCCTCGAAGAGCCTGGGCATCGTGGGCGTCTATGTGCCGACCTTCGAAGGCACGTACTTCGCGCCGATCCTGCAGGCCATCGAGAGCGAGTTGCGCGCGCACGACCAGCACATGGTGGCGGCGAGCAACTTCGGCCACGGCTCACGGCGCAGCAAGTCGCTCAACGGCATGCACTTTCTGATCGAGCGCGAGTGCGACGGCATCCTCTCGGTCGACAGCTACATGCAGGACGATGACCTGCTGGCGCTGCACAAACAGATGCGCCGCCTGGTGCTGATCAACCGCGTCGTTACGGGCATGGAAGGCGACTGCTTCTCGACCGACCACGACGCCGCAGGACGTTTGGCAGCGCGCGCGCTGCTCGCCCAAGGGCACCGCGCGCTGGCAACGATGCACAGCGTGCGCCACAGTTTCGACGTGGTGGCGCGCATGCAGGGCTTTCGTGCCGAGCTCGCCGACCACGGCCTGCGGCCGGCGCATGAGTTCGTCATCGACGGCCTGCTCACCTTCGCCAACGCCTGGGAACAGGCGGGTGCGATGCTCGCGATGGCGCAGCGGCCGTTCAGTGCGCTGTTCTGCGCCAACGATCTGCTCGCCATGGCCACGCTGTCGCGCTTGCAGGGCGCCGGCCTGCGCGTGCCGCAAGACTTGTCGGTGCTCGGCTATGACGGCGCCGAGCTCGCGGCCTACACCGCGCCGGCCTTGAGCACCGTGCGCATCCCTTCCATCCAGGTGGCCACCCACGCCTGCCGCCATCTCATCAACCAGTGCTACGGCACGACGCTTGACGTGCAACGCAGCTTCAGCGCCGAATTGCTGATGCGCGACTCCATCGCGCCCGGCCCCCATCCACCCCTCGAGTTCACTGCCCCATGAAAACACCTCTGTCGATCCAGCTTTACAGCCTGCGCACCCTGTCCGGCCTGCCGGAGGTGCTCGACACCGTCAAGGCGGCCGGCTACCGCAACGTCGAATTGATCGGCAGCCATCTCGACGATGCCGCCAACGTGCGCAAACAGCTCGACGCGCGTGGCCTGGCGGTGTCGTCGTCGCACGTGGGCATGGCCGCCTTGCGCGAACGCTTCGACGCGATCATGGCCGCGTGCAAGACGCTAGGCTTCACGCAACTCTTCATGCCGTCGGTGCCGCCCGACGAGCGCCAGAGCGCCGAGCCTTACTGGACAAATCTCGGCCGCGAACTCGGCCAGATGGCCCTGCGCGCCAAGGACCGCGGTGTCGAACTCGGCTATCACAACCACCACTGGGAGCTGAACGTGCAACCCGACGGCCGCACGGCGCTCGACTGCCTGTTCGCCGGCGCAGGCGACGCCCCCTTGACGTGGCAGGCCGACGTGGCGTGGCTGGTGCGCGGCGGCGCCGACCCGGTGGCGCTGATGCAGCAGCACAAGACCCGCGTGGTCTCGGTGCATGCGAAAGATCTGGCGCCCGAAGGCACCAAGCTCGACGAAGACGGCTGGGCCGACGTCGGGCACGGCGTACTCGACTGGCGCGGCCGCCTGGCCCCGGCTGCGATCGGCAGCGGCGCGCGCTGGCTGGTCGCCGAGCACGACAAGCCGAGCGACCCGGCGCGCTTTGCGCGCAACAGCTTTTCCTTTCTCCATTCACTGTGACCCGATTCAATCTCCTTCACCGCAGAGGCGCAGAGTACGCGGAGGAAGCGCAGAGAACTTCAGTTTTGTTTTCCTCTGCGGACCTCTGCGCTCTCTGCGCCTCTGCGGTGAATGAAACTGGCGCACAACGCACAGGACCACTGACATGAGCAACAAAACCGTCATCGGCATCATCGGCTGCGGCAACATCAGCGACGCCTACTTCAAAGGCGCGGCGCGCTCGTCATTCATCCAGGTGAAGGCCTGCGCCGACATGAACCCCGAAGCCGCCAAGGCCAAGGGCGCGCTCTATGGCGCCACGCCGATGAGCGTGCCCGCCCTGCTGGCCGACCCGGACATCACCCTGGTCGTCAACCTCACAGTGCCACTGGCGCACGCGGCGGTGTCGCAGCAGGTCATCGACGCCGGAAAGCATGTCTATTCAGAAAAACCGCTCGCGGCAAAGTTCGCCGACGCCGCTGCGTTGATCAAGAGCGCACAAGCCAAAGGCCTGCGCGTGGGCTGCGCGCCCGACACCTTCATGGGCGCCTCGCACCAGGCCTGCCGCCGCGCCCTTGATGCCGGCGCGATCGGCAAGGCCGTCGGCGGCGCTGCGGTCATCATGGGCCACGGCGCCGAGAGCTGGCACCCAAACCCCGAGTTCTTCTACAAGGCTGGCGGCGGGCCGGTGCTCGACATGGGGCCGTACTACATCACGCAACTGGTCAACCTGCTCGGCCCCGTGCGCCGCGTGGCGGGGCTGGCCACCATCGGCAACCCGATCCGCACGATCACCAGCGAGCCGCTCAAGGGAGCGACGATCCAGGTCGATGTGCCGACCACGGTCAACGGCGTACTCGAGTTCGAGAACGGCGCCAACGTGTCGATGTCGGCGTCGTGGGACGTGTGGAAGCACAATCGCACGACGCCGATCGAGATCTACGGCACCGAAGGCACGCTGCTCGCGGTGGACCCGAACTTCTTCGGCAACACGCCGCGCCTGTGCGGCCCCGATGGTGAGTTGCGCGACGTGGCCATCGGCGCGCACCCCTTCGGCACGCCAAACCGCGAGATGCGCAACGGCACGATGCAGGCCGACTACCGCATGATCGGTCTGGTCGATATGGCGATGGCGATCCAGCAGCAGAGAGCGCACCGCGCCAGCGGCGCGCTCGCGCTGCACGTGACCGAGGTGCTCGAAGCCTTGATCGCATCCTCCAGCGCTGCTCGCTTCCTCGACTTGACGACGCGCTGCGAGCGGCCCGAACCGGTGCCGCTGGGCAGCGACGAGTCGGTCTTCGCCTGATCGTGTGCGACCCCAGGAGCAGCCATGAACAAGATCCAAGGCCCGGCGATTTTTCTGGCGCAGTTCGCCGGTGATGCAGCGCCCTTCAACACGCTGCCGAGCATCGCGCGCTGGGCGGCGCAGCTCGGCTACATCGGCGTGCAGATCCCCACCTGGGACAAGCGCCTGTTCGATCTTGAACGTGCTGCCGAGAGCCAGACCTACTGCGACGAGGTGCAAGGCACGCTGAAGGAATGCGGCATCGCCGTCACCGAACTCTCAACCCATCTGCAAGGGCAACTCGTGGCGGTACATCCAGCTTACGACCTGCCGATGGACGGCTTCGCACCCGAAGCGCTGCGCGGCAAACCGGCCCAGCGCACGGCCTGGGCCATCGGGCAGATGAAGCTCGCCGCCAAGGCCTCGCAGCGTATGGGCCTCAAGTCGCACGCCAGCTTCAGCGGCGCGCTCGCCTGGCCCTATCTGTACCCATGGCCGCAGCGCCCCGCGGGTCTGGTGGAAGCCGCCTTCGACGAACTCGCCAAACGCTGGCGCCCGATCCTCGATGTGTTCGATGAAAACGGCGTCGATGTCTGCTATGAGATCCATCCTGGCGAGGACCTGTGCGACGGCGCGAGCTTCGAGATGTTCCTCGACCGCGTCGGCCAGCACCCGCGCGCCAATTTGCTCTATGACCCGAGCCACTTCGTGCTGCAGCAGCTCGACTACCTCGAATACATCGACCTCTACCACTCGCGCATCAAGGCCTTCCACGTCAAGGACGCCGAGTTCAGGCCGACCGGGCGGCAAGGCGTGTACGGCGGCTTCCAGGCCTGGAAGGACCGGGCCGGACGATTCCGCTCACTCGGCGACGGCCAGGTCGATTTCCGCGCCATCTTCAGCAAGCTGACGCAATACGGCTACCGCGGCTGGGCGGTGCTCGAGTGGGAATGCTGCCTGAAAGACCCAGGCCAAGGCGCGGCCGAAGGCGCACCCTTCATCCGCGACCGCTTGATCCAGGTCGCGGAGCGTTCGTTCGACGATTTCGCTGCGGCCGGCACCGACGAGGCAGCGAACCGGCGCATGCTGGGCCTGTGACGCCTCAGGGCAGGCGCGGCGGATTCGGGTGCAGCCGCGCCATGCAATGCGCGTCCACGTACGCACCATCGCGCAAAGCGAAAGCGCGATGCGTGCCCTCGTGCACGAAGCCGAACTTGCGGTACAGCGCCAGCCCGGCGGTGTTGTCCGTGTAGACGGTGAGTTCAAGGCGCAGCAGTTGCGCCCAGTTGTCGGCCCAATCAACGATCGCCGCCATCATCGCTGTGCCAACGCCCTGACCTTGCGCATGCCTGGCCACGGCCATGCCGATGCCTGCCGTGTGGCGGCGACGCACATGCTGCACAGGATGCACACCGGCGTTGCCGATCACCTCGCCGCCGCGCTCGGCCACGATGAACAGCTCGGCCGTCATCGGCCCGACGGGCATCTCTTCGATGCGCTTCTTCCATGCCGCCTCGTTGGCGTAGGGCAGTTGCAGCAGGCCGGGCAGCACGTCGAGATCGCCCATGATCCCGACCATCGCCGCCGCATCCTCGGGACGCGGGCGGCGGATCACGATCTTTGGATCAGGCACGCTCGCCGACCCACGCGGCCACAGACGCCAAGGCTTTGGGCAGCCCTGCCGCATCCGTGCCACCGGCCATCGCCATGTCGGCCTTGCCGCCGCCCTTGCCGCCGACCTGCTGCGCGACGAAGTTCACCAGCTCGCCGGCCTTGAGCTTGGCGGTGTGATCGGCCGTGACGCCGGCGGCAATGTGCACCTTGCCGCCGTCTACCGCGGCCAGCACGATGGCCGCGCTCTTCAGCTTGTCTTTCAGCTTGTCCATCGTCTCACGCAAGGTCTTCGCGTCAGCGCCGTCGAGCGTCGCAGCGAGGACCTTGATGCCCTTCACGTCGACGGCTTGCGTCAACAACTCGTCGCCCTGCGAAGACGCCAGCTTGCCCTTGAGTTGCGCAATCTCTTTTTCGAGCGCACGAACCTGGTCGAGCACGCTGCTCACGCGCGCGCCAATCTCGGCCGGCGTGACCTTGAGTGATGCGGCCACGCTGCCGACGGTGCTTTCGAGCTGCTGCAGGTAAGCCAACGCGTTGTCGCCCGTCACCGCTTCGATGCGTCGCACGCCGGCGGCAACGCCACCTTCGGCAACCACCTTGAACAAGCCGATGTCGCCGGTGCGCTGCACGTGCGTGCCACCGCAGAGTTCACGTGACGTGCCGATGTCGAGCACGCGCACCGTGTCGCCGTACTTCTCACCGAACAGCATCATCGCGCCGGACTTCTGCGCATCGTCGATGCCCATCACGCGCGCCTGCGTGGCGGCGTTGGCCAGCACCTCGGCATTGACGAGGGCTTCGATCTTCGCCACCTGCTCGTCCGTCACCGGCGCGTTGTGGCTGAAGTCGAAGCGTGTGCGCTCGGCATTGACGAGCGAGCCCTTCTGCGCCACATGCGCGCCCAGCACCTCGCGCAGCGCCTTGTGCATCAGGTGTGTCGCGCTGTGGTTGCGCACGGTCTTGGCGCGTAGTTCAACATTGACACGCGCGGTGAACACGTCGCCCACCTTCACGTCACCTTCGATCACACGGCCCTGGTGGCCATGCACCGCGGCCTGGATCTTTGTCGTGTCTTCGACGACGACGCGCGCCGTTGCATTGCGCAACTCGCCGCCATCGCCGACCTGGCCGCCGCTCTCAGCGTAGAACGGCGTCTTGTCGAGCACGACCACAACGTCGTCGCCGGCCTTGGCCTGCTTGACCGCTGCGCCATCGACGTACAGCGCCGTGACCTTGGCGCCCTCGACCGTCAGTTGCTCGTAGCCATCGAACGCCGTGTCGACGCCGCTGTAGGCCAGCCCTTGCGCCAGCTTGAACTTGCCCGCCGCGCGCGCCTGCTCGCGCTGGCGCTGCATGGCGGCGTTGAAGCCGGCTTCATCGACCGTGACGCCGCGCTCGCGGCAGACGTCAGCCGTGAGGTCGAGCGGGAAGCCGAAGGTGTCGTGCAGCTTGAAGGCGAGTTCGCCGTCGATCTGCTTCGTACCGCCGGCCAACGCCCCGTCGAGAATCTCCATGCCGTTGGCGATCGTCTGGAAAAATCGTTCCTCCTCCTGCTTCAGCACCTCGGTCACTCGCTGAGCCTGACGACGAAGGTCGGGATACGCATCACCCATCTCGGCCGCCAGCGTGGCGACGAGCGTATGCAGGAACGGTTTGCGCGCGCCAAGCTTGTAGCCATGACGGATGCCGCGCCGCGCAATCCGGCGCAGCACATACCCGCGGCCTTCGTTGCCCGGGATCACGCCATCGGCCACCGTGAACGCGCAAGAGCGGATGTGGTCGGCGATCACCTTCAGCGATGGCGATTCGCGATCGCAGTTCTGACCGCCTGCCGCATCGACGGCCTTCTTCGCCGCATCGAGCAGCCGCATGAACAGGTCGATCTGGAACACGGTGTGCACGCCTTGCAGGACCGTGGAGAGGCGCTCCAGCCCCATGCCGGTATCGACGCTCGGCTTGGGCAGCTTGTGCATCACACCGTCTTCGGTGCGGTTGAACTGCATGAAGACGTTGTTCCAGATCTCGACGTAACGGTCGCCGTCCTGCTCGGGCGAGCCCGGCGGGCCGCCTTCCACCGCGGGACCGTGGTCGTAGAAGATTTCGCTGCACGGACCGCACGGCCCCGTGTCGCCCATCATCCAGAAGTTGTCGCACATGTAGCGGGCGCCCTTGTTGTCGCCGATGCGCACGATGCGCTCGGCCGGCAGCCCGATGACTTTGAGCCAGATGTCGTAGGCCTCGTCGTCTTCGGCATAGACCGTCGCCCAGAGCTTTTCCTTCGGCAGCTTGAAGTGGACGGTCAGCAGCTCCCAGGCGTACTGGATGGCGTCGTGCTTGAAGTAGTCGCCGAAGCTGAAATTGCCCAGCATCTCGAAGAACGTCAGGTGGCGCGCGGTGTAGCCGACGTTCTCCAGATCGTTGTGCTTGCCACCGGCGCGGATGCACTTCTGCGCCGTGGCCGCGCGGCTGTAGGAGCGCTTGTCGAAGCCGAGGAACACGTCCTTGAACTGGTTCATGCCGGCGTTGGTGAACAGCAGCGTCGGGTCGTCGCCGGGCACGACGGGTGAAGAAGCGACGACGGCGTGGCCCTTGCTCTCGAAGAACGACAGGAACGTGGAACGGATTTCGGAGGCTTTCATGGGCTGCGATTATCGCAGCGGGCCTCGCCGCGCAATTGCGAAGCGATGCTCGGGCCAGCGCCGGGCCGCTCCCAAGCGTCCGGCCCGAGCCTTCCCTCGGGGGAGTGCTCGCGCAGCGAGCGAGGGGTCGTCAGGTGTCGTCGTTGGCCGCGGCTTCGCGGCCACGTTCGGTCGTGGCGGCCAGGCCTTCACCGCCCATCGACGCCAGGCTGGCCGCCTGCCCCACCGAGCGCCGCAGCAGCGCATCGGCTGTCTTGCCATGCTCCGGGTACAGCGCCAGACCGGCGTGGATGCTCACCGCAAGGTCGTTGCCGGCCACCGAGAACGGCTGGTGCAGGGCATCGACCAACTTCTTGGCGACGCGCTGGCCATCCGTCGGCGCGTCAATCCAGGCCAGCAGCACGACAAACGCGTCATTGCCGATCGAGGCCACGACATCGCTCGCGCGAAGGCTGGCGCGCAGGCGCACCGCCACTTTGCGCCGCAACACGTTCGACGACTCGAGGCCGAGTTGATCTCGCACCGCGGCCAGCCCTTCGACGCGCAACGCGATCACGGCCATCGGCGCGGGCTCGCGATCGCGCAGCGCCACCAGGTGCGTCATGTGTTCGAGCAACTGCGTATGGTTCGGCAGGCCGGTGGCCAGGTCGGTTGCAAAGGCTTTGCGCGCGATGCGATCGAGCGCCTTGCGCTGCAGCGCGATCTCGAGGCGGCGGCGCAGCGCGTCGGCCGGTGCGTCGGCGGGCACCACGATGTCTTGCACGCCGCGTTCGAGCAACAGGTTTTGCGTGGCCGTGTCGGGCGCGCTGGGCAGCACGGCGACGACGGCGGTGTCCAGCACCGCGTGCGACAACGCTGGCCACGCCAACAACGCCGCAGCCGGCACGGCGGCCAACATCGATTCGAACGCCACCACTCGCAGTTGCGCCGCGGCCTCGTCGAGCGTGGCGCAACACGTGGCGCCCGGAACATCCAGGCCCACGGCGAGCATCGTGGCAGTGGGTTTGACGCTGGCCGTTCGGCTCATCGAGGGTCAGAAGGCGGCGCCGGTGGTGGCAGCGGACGATGTGGTTGGAGCGGGTGAAGGGAATCGAACCCTCGTATGAAGCTTGGGAAGCTGCCGTTCTGCCATTGAACTACACCCGCATCCGCGGGAGTTTAAGCGACGCAAATGTGCGATGTTTGTCGCGGCGCGCCCACGACGACACGGATAGTGACCTTTGACCCAGGGCGCACCCCATAAACTCTTCCGCCATGAACGCGAACCCTCTACGCCTCCTTGCCGCAACCTTTGCCACCGCGCTGCTCTTTGCCTGCGGCGGTGGCGGCGGCAGCAGCGAACCGCCGATCGATCAAACACCGCCGACGCTGGCAGCGCAGGGCGCCATCCGCGCGGTCGTGCGCAAGGGCGACACAGCGCCGTTGCCTGCGTTGTTCGCCGTCACGGTGGGCGGCAACCCCAGCACGGGCACCGTCGCCTGGCGGGACGAGGCAGGCACGTCACGGGGCAGCGGCGCCACCCTGCCGCTCAACACCGCGGCCACCGCATTGGCTGCGGGCGAACACACGCTGACCGCCAAGATCACGAACCCGGACAACGGCCGCTCCGCCGAAACAGCTTTCAGCCTGTTGGTGCTGGCCGTCGGCGCCGAAACCGACGACGACAACGATGGCCTGAACTACTCGGACGAGAAGACGGCCGGCACCGAACCCGGCAACGGTGACACCGACGGCGATGGCTTGGCCGACGGTGCTGAAGGCGGCCTGGGACAAAATCCGGCGCAGGCCGACAGCAATGGCAACGGCATCAGCGACGGCGTGGAACTGGCTGGGACGGTTGGGGCCTCGTTCCCGGCGCGCAGCCTGATGGCCAACGAGGCGGGCAAGAGCGCCGGCGTGAGCATCGCAGCCGACGGGCTGTCGATCACGTTCGGCTCAGAGCTCAACGCCGCCTGCGTGAACAAGACGGCGCCATTCACCGACCCGATCTACGCCGGTCCACCGACAGGCAGCGCCGTCGACGCATCGGAGCGCTGCCGCAAGCGCGCGGTGCGCGCCAACGTCGGCGTGCAGCCTGGCGAGTTCCGCTACTTCGAGACGCGCCGCTTGAGCAGTGGCGCGCTGCCCAACATCGGCCAGGGCATCATCACGCCGTCGGCGCAGATCGACCCGTACTGCTGCTACATCGATCCCAATGACAGCGACTACACCACCTACGTCGGCGGCTCGCCCCCCGCGCCGACGGTGGCCAACATCACGCCACCGTCAACGACTGTCAATTCCGTCGGCAGGGTGTTCGTGCGACTGGTCCAGGTGGTTGCGCCATTCGATCCCGGCCCGGTGGTCGATCTCGAACAAATTGACGTCTACGGCTTTGCGGTGGACTATCGCGTCGGCACCAATCCGTTGGTTTATGTCGTCGTACGCGACATCAACGGCGCAATCGCCGTCTCGCAGGCCTTGGACCCTGGCAACTTCCTCGGCGCGCCGGCGATGCCGATGATGCACGGCCATCCGATCGGCGGCACAGGGCCGCACGCGGCCATCAACCTTGGCTTCCAGAAGTTCCACTACCCGCTTGCCGAGGTGCGCGCCGCCATCAGCGCACGCGGTGGTGACGCAGCCGCGATGGCCGGAGGCGTCGGCATCCACCGCTGGTAGCACGTGTTGCCGCCGCCGATACAACGGGCCGCTTCGCCGACACCCCACAGCCAGCGCCTGCGACTGCTCGCGGCGTTTTCGGCCACGGTGTCCACGGCGCTGCTCGTCGCTTGCGGTGGCGGTAGCGGTGGTGGCGTCGCGACGCCGCCACCGCCACCTCCTCCGCCGCCACCGCCGGCTTCGCGCTGCATCGACCCGACGCCAGCTGCCACCTCGACCGTGAAGTTCGCCGCGCCGGTGGCGGCAGCGGCATCGAGCGTCGAAATCAGCACCAACGGCCTGTCGGCGTGCTTCCTCGGCACGGCGCAGGCCGGCGCCAAATCCGACGTGGCCGTGACACTGGACGCAGGCAGTTTCTACTACTTCGAGGCCACGCGTTCACAAGCGGCCAACGTGGTGCTGGGCATCAGCGCCGCGCCCGCCACTGAGCCGCCAGCGGGTGGCTTCGTGCCGGGTGCCGACACGCTCGTCGTCAGCGGCAGTGAGCTGCTGACAAAGGACAGCGCTGGCGCCGTGGTCGGCAGCGCCGCCGGCACCGGCGCCGTGTTCGGCTTCGCGGTGGATCTGCGCTCGGGCTATCCAGCGGTGAGCGTCATCGCCCCAGCGAGCGCAAATCCCAGCGCCTGCACCGGCCTGGCCGCCGCTGCGCCGTGCATCATCTACCGCTGGCAATCGGCAGAGCCGACGACCGCGCTGTCGATCTACGCCTGGGGCAGCGGCGACGGCACGAACGGTCCGCGCGTGTCGATCAACACCGGCAGCGACCAGCTCGCGCGCCCCTACAGCTACGCCACCGGCTCCGTGCTGTCCCTGCTGCGCACCAAGCGCCTGCAAGGCGCCGTCGGCTTCAATCCGCAGTGGCCGGCTGCGAACGGGCCGGCCTCGCTGCCGACGCTGACACCGGGCGGCGGCGACCGCGCCGTCGTTCGTCTCGACGACACGCAGACGATCACGCTGACGCCGACCAACGCCGCAGCCGGCGCCATCACCTGGAAGGATGAAGGTGGCACTGAGCGCGGCACAGGCGCCACGATCACGCTCGACGCGGCGCTGATGACGGCGCTCGGCGGCGTCGGCGAACACGTGCTGACCGCGAGCGTCGTCAATCCACAGACCGGCCGCTATGGCGAAACGCGGGTTCGGCTGCTGGTCAAGGCCTTCGGCACGAACGACGACGACGATGGCGACGGTCTGAGCTACGACGCGGAGAGGACGCAAGTGCCTCCCCTGAACCCCGGCAATGCCGACACCGACGGCGATGGCTTGTCCGACGGCGCCGAAGCAGCGCTCGGCAAGAACCCGCTGGTGGCCGACAACACCGGGGCTCCGGCCGGCGTGCCGCTTCGCGGCGCGATGGTGCGCGAAGTCGGGACGAGCCCGGGCCTGGTCGTCGGCGATGACGGCCTGTCGGTCGCGTTCAACAACGATTTGAATCCTGCCTGCGTGGCCCATGTACCACCGTATGACGCCGAGGTCTACTACGCCAAGGCATCGTGGGTCATTCCAGGATCCGAGGACGAACTTCTGGAGCGCTGCCGCAAGCGCGCAATACGCGCCAACGTCGGCATCACGCCGGGCGAGTTCCGCTATTTCGAGAGCGAACGCCTGAGCGCAGCGAACGACCCTCTGCCCAACATCGGCCACGGCGTCGTTGCCGCGGATGCGCCGATCGACCCTTATTGCTGTTTCGTCGAGTCATCGGAACCCACCTACCCGTACGACGGCACGCCCCCATCACTGGCGGTGAATTCAGTCGGCGGCGTGTTCCGTCGCCTGCAGTACATCGGAGCCGGGTTCAGCCCGGCGTTCGACTTGGCTCAAACGAAGTACTACGGCTTCGCCGTGGACTACACCGGCAGCGAACCCACGGTGTACATCGTGATGAGTGACAGCACCGGCGCGATGACCGTGTCGCAAGCCGTCACGGGCCTGGGCTTCGCTGCGAACGCGATGGTCATGCCGATGCACTACGGCCATCCGGTCCAACAGGACGTGTCGAGTGCGCGCATGAACCTCGGCCTGCAGAAGTTCCACTACGACCTGGCTGCGGTCAAGGCTGCGCTGATCGCGCGCGGCGCGAACGTCACCAACTTCAAGCCCGGCGTCGGCGCGCACAGCTGGCAGCCTTAGCGCCTCATGGCTGCACGCGACAATGCGTGCGGCCATGAATGAATCTTCCGACCCACCCTCCGCGCCGCCGCGCGGCATCAAGAGTTTCGTGCTGCGCGCCGGCCGCATGGGCAGCGGGCAGGTGCGTGCGCTGCGCGAACTCGCGCCGCGTTATGTGCTTCCGTTCAGCGCCGCCATGGCGCTCGATGCGCCGCGCGTCTTCGGTCGCCACGCGCCGCTGGTCGTCGAGATCGGCTTCGGCATGGGGCAGGCCACAGCGCAGATCGCTGCCGCGCGGCCGCACGATGACTTTCTCGGCATCGAGGTCCATGAGCCCGGCGTTGGCGCGCTGCTGCAACGCATCGACGAACAGCAGCTCAGCAATCTGCGCATCGTGCAGCACGACGCGGTCGAGGTGCTGCAGCACATGATCGTGCCGTCGAGCCTCGCCGCCGTGCACGTCTTCTTTCCCGACCCGTGGCCGAAGAAACGCCACTGGAAGCGGCGCCTGATCCAGCCGCCCTTCGTGGCGCTGCTCACGTCGCGCCTGACCGCCGGCGGCACGCTGCACTGCGCCACCGACTGGCAGCCGTATGCCGAACAGATGCTGGAGGTGTTGTCGGCCGAGCCGCTACTCGCCAAAACGGCCGACGGCTACGCGGCGCGGCCCGCGTACCGCCCGCTGACCAAGTTCGAGAACCGCGGCCTGGCCCTCGGCCACGGCGTGTGGGACCTCGTGTTCACGCGCCGCTGAGCTGTGTTGATCATGATTTCTTGAGCGGGCGCGGGACCTTCACCAGCAACGGCGGCCCGACCTTCAGCTCCGTGATCATCGTCATGCGCGCGCCGGCGGGCAGCGACAGGCTCTGGTTCAGCATCGGGTTGAAGCCCTTGAACGAGACGATGGGCAGGATCGTCACCGGCCCGAAGGGCGCCTCGGTGAACGAGTTGGTCTGCGTATTGCCTTGAAAAAAAACAACCGTGGTGCCGATCAGGTTGAGGCCCGTGTGATCCGGCACTTCGAGCGCCGCCTGCGGTGACTTGAAGCCGAAGCCGGCCAGTGTCAGCGCCAGCGCGCTGCTGCTGCGGTTGTGGATGTCGACCTTTTCGGTGATCGTCGAACGCCCGGCGCTGCCGCCCTTGACCGTGTACACGACACCGCCAAGCACGCTGCCTGTCATCGCCCCGGTGCTGTGGCCGAGCATCGGCCCCTGCGCATGGATCTGGTTGGCGTTGACATGCGCGCCGGGGTGCAGGTGGCCGATGTCCAGAAACGTCGACGGCCCCGACGGATAGACCAGGATGCGGCGCCCGTCAACGGTCCACTCGACCTTGCGCGGCAGTTGCACCGGGTCGCTCGGCTGGTTGAGGTTCGAACCCGGGTTGTCGATCGTGTAGGTGAGTTGCGAATTGCCGTCGTTGACGGTGATCGAGTCGGCACGAGCCGCCGTCAACGACATCGACGCGAGCGCGAAGCTCAGCAGCACAGTGGTTCGCATGGCAGTCTCCCGGCGATTCAAACGAGGCGGCGATTGCACACCCCGCTGCCGCCGGGGGCCACCCCTAAAAAACCATCAACGCGCGGACCGGTACGGCTCTTCGAAGTCGAGAAAGTCCTTCTCGGCCAAGGCATCCGCCACCCAGGCTGCCACGCCCGGCGCCGCCCAGACCCGATCGGCGTAGCCGCGTGCCGCGGCCGACAGCGGCAGCCCGTAGGTGCGAATGCGCGACACCACCGGCGCGTAGTACGCGTCGGCAATACCGAACGCACCGCAGAGAAACGGCCCGCCGCTCGCACCGACATGCTCCGACCAGATCGCATCGATGCGCGCCAGGTCGTGGCGCACCGCCGCTTGTTCGGCCATCAAGCGGCGCCCGACCTCGGGCAACGAGGCTTCGATGTTCATCGTGCAGTGGCTGCGCAAGCCGCCGAAGCCGGCGTGCATTTCAGCGCACAGGCTGCGAGCGCGCGCGCGTTGCAATGCATCGCGCGGCCACAACGCCTGCTCGGGGTGGCGGTCGGCCAGAGCCTCCGCGATCGCCAACGTGTCCCATACGGCGAAGCCGTCCATCATCAGCACCGGCACCTTGGCCACCGGCGTGTACTTCGCGAGCGCGCGGTGGAACGCCGAGTCCGGCGAGTATGTCAGCGTATCGAAGCGCAGCTTGATCTCTTCGAAGGCGATGTCGAATTGGCGCATCAGCACCCACGGCCGCATCGACCACGACGAATAGTTCTTGTTGCCGATCACCAATTGCAGCATGGGCACCTCCGAAATGGAGTGGCGATGCTAGCGAAACGCCGCGGCTCGGCGATGCGAACCGCGCATCGCTGTCATGCGCGCCATGTCACCCAGCCGGTGTAGGACGTGAGCAGCACGAGGCCGCCAAAGACGATGCGGTACCAGGCGAATGCCGTGAAGTCGTGGCTCGACACGAAGCGGATCAACCAGCGGATGCACAGCCAGGCGCTGAAGAACGCGAACACGGTGCCGACGGCAAACGCCGGCCAGTCGGCAATCGACAACGCCGCGCGGTCCTTCCACACCGAGTACACGCCGGCGCCAATCAACGTCGGCACGGCGAGAAAGAAGCTGAACTCGGCCGCCGCCTGGCGCGAGAAGCCGAACACCATCGCGCCGATGATCGTTGCTCCCGAGCGGCTGGTGCCTGGGATCAGCGCCAGGCATTGCACGAGGCCGACCTTGAGCGCGTCCATCGCCTCCATGTCGTCGACCGTCTCGACACGCGCGTGGCGCCGGCCTTTCAGATCCTGCTCGCCGTAGTACGCGCGATGCCGCCGCTCGACCCACAGGATGATGACGCCGCCGACGATGAAGGCCAGCGCCACCGGCACCGGGTGAAACAGGTGGGATTTGATGAAGCTGCCGAACGCCAGGCCAGCCACCACCGCGGGGCAGAAGGCGATCAGCACATTGCGCGCAAAGCGCTGCGCCACCGGCTCACTGGCGATGCCCGACAAGGTGTCCACAAAGCGGCGCCGGTACTCGACGATCACCGCCAGCATCGCGCCAGTCTGGATCGCGACCTCGAAGACCTTGACCATCGGGCCGGTGAAGTCGAGCAGCGACGCGGCGAGGATCAAGTGCCCCGTGGACGAGATCGGCAGGAACTCCGTCAGGCCTTCGACGACACCCATCACCGCCGCCTTGACGAGCACCATCCAGTCCACAGCCAGCTCCCGCGACAAAGGCGCGGATGATACTCAGCGTCTGTCTGTGAATCGAAGCTCAATGCCGCGCGATGTGACGGCCACGTCGGCATTGTTCACGCCAAGCCGCGCCATCGTTTGCCGCCGCTCATCGCTGACGCGGTAGATCACGAAGTCATCGAGCAGGCGCCCGGCGAGCAACGCGCCGAGTCGCCTGGCCTGGCCGCTGAGCGGGGTGCCGGCGAGTTCCAGATTCATGTCCTCGACCTTCACGCTGGTCAGGCGCACGGTAGCGTCGCCCGGCTCGAATCGCAGGCTGTGATCGATGGCGAAACGGCCGCGCAGCGTGCGCCCGGAGAGGCGTTCGCTGGCCGCAAGGTCCATCGCCGTGGCCAGCCGGCTGCGCTCGGGCACCAGCGTGACCACCGGGTTGGCGAGATTCACATCGAGCAAGTCCATTACACGCTGTTGGCGCGGAAACTGGCGCTCGACCAGCGCCTGCACTTCGGCAGGCGACAGCGTGACGTGGCGCCGATCGATGCTGGCGCACGCAGCCAGCATGAACATCGCGGCGATCAATGCACACCGGCGCAGCCCCATCCTGGTCCCCTTTGATCAACACAAGCCCTTGGCATCATGCCTGCACGCCGCTCTGATCCAACGCAAGGCAAGGCGCGCCGCGCGTTGACCCCCGCACCGCCCGGCACTACATTACTGACTCATTGGTCAGTAAAGAGATGCCCGCCCCTTCTGCCCCTGCAATCAGCCAGCGTCAACGCCGCAAGGACGCACGGCCGCTGGAGTTGCTCGACGCCGCGCTGGAGCTCTTTGTCGAGAAGGGCTTTGCCTCAACGCGCGCTGAAGAAGTGGCGCAGCGCGCTGGCGTGTCCAAGGGCACGCTCTACTTGTACTACCCGAGCAAGGAAGAGCTGTTCAAGGCGGTGATCGTGCGCAGCCTCACCTCGCGCATCGCCGACACCGCGCAGCAGGTGCAGGCCTGGGACGGCGCGATGGCGCCGCTGCTGGAGAGCCTGCTTGTGCAATGGTGGCAGCAGACCTACGCCAGCCCGGCTGCGGGCGTGTTCAAGATCCTCGTGGCGGAGATGCGCAACTTCCCCGAGATCGCCGAGTACTACGTGCAGCAGGTCATCGAGCCGGGCTCGGCGCTGATCGGCAGCATCATCGCGCGCGGCATTGCCAGCGGCGAGTTTCGCGCGGTGGATGTCGAGAGCACCGTGCATTCGCTGGTCTTGCCGATGGTGATGCTATGCGTGCACAAACACGGCTTGTCGGCATGCACACAACACCAGATCGACGGCGAGCGCTTCATCGCCGAGCATGTGGACTTGGTCGTGCACGGGCTGCTCGCGCCCCGCGCCTAGAATCCCGCCGACTTCGAAACTCACCACGGCCATGAACGTCGAACAAGCCCGCTTCAACATGATCGAGCAGCAGATCCGCCCTTGGGAAGTGCTCGACCAGGGTGTGCTGTCGTTGCTGGCGGCCGTGCGGCGCGAAGAATTCGTGCCGCCTGCGTGCCGCGCGCTGGCCTTCATCGACACCGAGGTGCCGCTGCCGGAGCATCAGTGCATGCTTGCGCCGCGCGTCGAAGCGCGGCTGCTCCAGGAGCTGCGCCTGCAACCCGGTGAAAACGTGCTCGAAGTCGGCGCCGGCTCGGGCTACATGGCTGCATTGATGGCGCACAGGGTGCACAGAGAAGATTCGGCCGGGCGCGTGACGACCCTCGAGACTCGCCCTGCCCTGGCGGCGATGGCGCGAGCCAACCTGCAGCGCGCCGGCATCGGCAACGCGCACGTCGTCGAGGCCGATGGCGCCCAGGGGCCAGCGGCGCAGGCGCCGTTCGACGCCATCGTGCTCTCTGGTTCTGTGGCCGACGTGCCCGCGGCGCTGATCGCACAGTTGAAGATCGGTGGCCGGCTGGTCGCCATCGTCGGCCAGGAGCCGGTGATGCGTGCCCTGCACATCACACGCATCGCCGAGCAACAGGTCAAACGCGTCGAGTTGTTCGACACCGTGGCGCCGCGCCTCGATGGCTTCGGCGAACCCACACGATTCCAATTTTGATGTCTAGCCTGCATTCGGCATCGGATTTCGCGCAGTCCGTCGCAAAGCCCTGGGCCCATGCCCTGGCCCGCGCTACAACGTCAGAGGCCCTTATTCGCCAGGAGAGTTGTTCACCATGATCCGTCCCCCGCTGCTGCCTACCTTGCTCGCTCTCGCCCTTTGCGCCGCGATGCCCGCGCGCGCGCAGAGCCTGCAAGAACTCTATGAGGCCGCACGCAGCTATGACGCGACGTACCTCGCGGCGCGCGCCTTGGCCGATTCAGCGGGCTACAAAGCCGAGCAGGCGAAGTCGCTCGGCCGGCCGAGCGTCAGCTTGGGCGCCTTGGCGTCGCGCGCTGAAACCGATCCGCCGTCGACCACGCGCAAGTCCACCAACACGCTGCAAGCGGGGTTCACGGCGGAGCAGTGGCTGTTCAACCGTGCCAACGCAGCCACGATGTCGCAGGCCGAGAAGTCGCTGTCGGTGGCGCAGGCCGATCTGCAAACTGCCGAGCAGGATTTGATCGTGCGCGTGGCGCAAAGCTATTTCGACGTGCTGGCCGCGCAAGATGCGCTGACGACAGCCCAGGCCGGCAAGAAAGCCATCAGCGAACAGCTCGCTTCGGCAAAACGCAACTTCGAAGTCGGCACGGCAACGATCACCGATACGCGCGAGGCGCAGGCCCGGTTCGATCTGTCCACGGCGCAGGAGATCGCTGCCGACAACGACCTGCGCACCAAACGCATCGCGCTCGACCAACTCGTCGGCCGCACCGGCGTGCAGCCCAAACCGCTGGCCGCGCCGGTAGCGCTCCCGGCCACGCAGCCGAGCGCAGTCGATGACTGGGTCAGCCTGGTCGATCAGGCGCCGTCGGTGCGCAAGGCGCAGCTCGGCTACGACATCGCGCAGATCGAAAACGACAAGGCCAAGGCCGGCCACCTGCCCACGGTCAAGCTCGAAGGCTCGCTCGGCGGCAGCCGCGCCACCGGCAGCTTTCCCGAATTCCAGCGCAACGAGGGCAATAGCAAAAACGCGTCGGTCGGCGTGCGTCTGGCGATGCCGCTGTATACCGGCGGCGCGGTCGACAACCGGGTCAAGGAAACCGTGGCGCTGCAAGAGCAGGCGCGCAACACGCTCGATGCGGCGCGCCGCGGCGTCGCGCAGAGCACACGCCAGGTCTTCTTCGGCGTGCAGTCGGGGCAAGCGCAGGTCAAGGCGCTCGAAGCCGCCGAGTCGTCGAGCAAGCTGGCGCTCGAAGCCACGCAGCTCGGCTACCGAGTCGGCGTGCGCGTCAACCTGGATGTGCTCAACGCGCAGACGCAACTCTTCACGACACAGCGCGATCTGTCCAAGGCGCGCTACGACGTGGTCATCAACAGCCTGCGACTGCGCCAGGCCGCTGGCAATCTGCAGCCTGCCGATGTTTCCGCGGTGAATTCGCTGCTGGCGAAGTAAAGCTGGGTAAACGTCACGCCGAGCGACAACGCCGCGCGCCGCCCTGCCGTTAGGCTTCTCGCGATCATGGGGAGTTCGGCATGAGCAGCACCTTGCAAGCCGCGATCGCGGCGCATCGCTTCGGCCTCGGCGAAGCGCAACTCGACGCTTCGGTGCGCGGCGATGCACGCGGCTGGCTGGCTTCGCAGATCGGGCCGGCGGATGTGCACATCGGCTCAGGCGGTGCCCCCCTGCCGACGGCTGCCGATGGCCTGCGTCGCTATGCCGAGTTCGTGCAGCATCGCAAACAGCGCCGCGAAGCCGAGTCGATGAAGGAGATGGCCGAAGGCCGCGCCGGGCCGCTCCCAAGCGGCCAAGTTCCCCTCGGGGGGCGCGAGCGCAGCGAGCTTGGGGTTGTCAATTCGGAGCAACAGTTTGGTGAGCACTTCCGTGGCCTCGTTCAGGCTGACACGCGGGCTCGAATGACAACGGCCGCCATCACGACGCGGCCTTTTGCCGAACGACTTGCGCTGTTCTGGGCCAACCACTTCACCGTCTCGATGGCCAAACCAAGCGTGCGCGGCCTCGTCGGCGCGTTCGAGCGCGAGGCGATCCGGCCGCACATCGGCGGCCGCTTCGAAGACCTGCTGCGCGCCGCGGTCATGCACCCCGGCATGCTGCGCTACCTCGACAACGAGCAGTCTGCAGGGCCACATTCACGCGTCGTGCAGCAGCGCGCCCGAGCCGCAGCGCGCAAGGACGACGAGCAAGGCCCACGCATCACCGGCCTGAACGAGAACCTGGCGCGCGAGGTGCTCGAGCTGCACACGCTCGGCGCCACCGCTTCGCGCGCCGGTATCTACACGCAAGCCGACGTCACCGCCTTCGCCGCGGTGCTGACCGGCTGGCGCGTGCCGGCCTACACCTATGCCCCTGACATGGCGCCGGCACGCCGCGATAGTGCAGGTCAGGCGTTGTCGCCGCTGGGCGAGTCGAGCCCGACGCGCTTCGAGGCGTTCTGGCATGAACCGGGTGCGAAGAGCGTGCTCGGCCAGCGGATCGATGAAGGCCCCGACGGCCTGACGCAGGTCCTGCGCACGCTGTCGCGCCACCCGGCCACGGCCACGCACATCGCGACCAAACTGGCGCGCCACTTCGTTGCCGACGAACCACCCGCGGCGCTGGTCGATCGGCTGGCGCAGACCTTTCGCAGTAGCGGTGGCGATCTGCCGAGCGTCTATCGCGCACTGCTCGATGCGCCCGAAGCCTGGATCGCAACGCCGGCCAAGTTGAAATCGCCCGAAGAGATGGTGCTGTCCACCGCGCGTGTGCTGCGCCTCGGCGCCAAAGCCTTCGAGCGCCAACCCGATGCCGGTGTCAGTCTGCTCGGACAGCGCGTACAAGCGGCGCCCTCGCCTGCGGGCTGGCCGGATGCTGCGGCCGAATGGCTCGGCCCCGACGCGGTATGGAAACGCGTTGAATGGGCGACGCGTGTGGCCGATCGTGTGGGCACGCTGGTCGATGCGCGCGCGCTCGCGGCATCGAGCCTCGGCCCGCTGCTCACGGCCAACACCGCCAAGCAGATCGAACGCGCAGCCGACGGCTCGCAGGCGTTGGCCTTGCTGCTGCTCTCTCCCGAATTTCAGCGCCGTTGAGGTAGAGACATGACCCCCAAGCTCGTGACGTTCGCGGTCCCCCGAGCGGGCTCTCAGGGCCTTCGGGTGGCCGGGCAGCACTGACATGCAAACACGCCGCCACTTCCTCGCCGCCACGGCACTTCTCGCCGCACCCTTGCACCTCACGCTGGCACAGACCGCACGCAACGCCGCGCCCGACGACGCGCGCTTTGCCTTCGTGCTCTTGCGCGGCGGCATGGACGGCCTGGCTGCCGTGCCGGCCATCGGTGACGCCGATTTCGCATCGGCGCGTGGCGCGCTAGCGCAGTACGGCAGCGCGCCGCTGGCATTGCCCAACACGCCGTTCGCGCTGCACCCGAATCTCACGTCGCTGCATGCGATGTATGAAAAGCGAGAACTCGCGGTGATCCATGCCACCGGTCTGGCGTACCGCGAACGCTCGCACTTCGATGCGCAGCAGGTGCTGGAGTCGGGCGGCACCAAGCCGTACGAGCTCGCCACCGGCTGGCTCGGCCGTGCTCTCTCGGCACAGCGCGAGCGCAGCGGCCTGGCGCTGACCACGGCCGTGCCGCTGGTGCTGCGCGGCAGCGACCGCATCGACACCTGGGCGCCCTCGGCGCTGCCCGAGCCGGCAGCCGATCTGGTGACGCGTCTCGAGTTTTTGTACGCCGGCGACAGTGCATTGCGTGAGGCGCTGGCGCGCGCCAAAGGCCTTCGCGAGGCCGGCACGATGAGCACCGATGGCCCGACCCAAGGCCGACAAGCCGCGCTGACGCTGGCGCGCAAGGCCGGTGAGATGCTCGCTGCGGCGCGCGGCCCGCGCATCGCCGTGTTGGAGATGGGCGGCTGGGACACACACGCCAACCAGATGAGTCCGAACGGCGCGCTGGGCAACAACCTGCGCACGCTCGACGCCGCGCTCGCGGCACTGCGTGAATCGCTCGGCGCGGCATGGCGCCACAGCGTGGTGCTGGTGGCCACCGAGTTCGGCCGCGAAGTGGCGGTCAACGGCACGATGGGCAGCGACCACGGCACGGGAGGCGCCGCCTTCGTGCTCGGCGGCGCGGTGGCGGGTGGGCGTGTCATCGCCGACTGGCCGGGCTTGTCGAAGCCGCAACGCTTCGAAGGCCGAGATCTGCGCGTCACGACCGATCTGCGCGCGGTGATGAAAGGGGTGCTGGCCGATCACCTGAAGCTGCCCGACGCCGCGATCGAGAACAGCGTGCTGCCGGGCTCAGCGGCGGTGAAGAAGGTGTCGCTGCTGGTCTAAGGCAACGCTGAAGGGGTCCCCGTGGATGCGCGCGCTCTGGTTTGGGATGGGATGCAAGGCGCAAACCACAGCCATAGCCCCAGCTATGGCGAGGATTTGCAACGCAGCAGACCGCCCAAAGCAGAGAGGCGCGCGCCGCGAGGGACTTCTTCAGCGCTGCCCTAACTCAGAACCGCGAGTCGCCGCCGCTGCGCCGCGCCGACTTGCGCCGGTACATCTCTTCGTCGGCGTGCTTGATCAGCGCCGCTGCGTCGCCGCCCTCGCCCGGGTACACCGCCAGGCCCACCGAGCCGGCGTAGCGCACGGTGCGTGCGCCGTCGCCGGCGGCAGTGGCTTCGCGCAGCGTGGCCTCGACTTTGGCCCGCACCAGTTCGGCCGCAGCGTGGTCCGGCAAATCGGGCAGCATGACGACGAACTCGTCGCCGGCGTAGCGCGCCACCAGATCGCCGTCTCGCACGCAGTGGTTCAGGCGCGCCGCCACGTCGACCAGGGCGCGGTTGCCGGCATCGTGGCCGAGCTCGTCATTGACGCGCTTGAAGCCGTCGAGATCGACGAAGAGCACACCGACGGAGTGCGCGTCGGCGCCGCTGCGGTGGCGCTCGATCAACTGGTTGATGCGCCGCATCACCGTCTCGCGGTTGGCCAGGCCGGTCAGCGCGTCGGAGCGCAGCCGAGACTGCATCGACTCGAAGCCGCGCGCCAGGTCGCCGATCTCGTCGCTGCGCGTCACCGTCACCGGAGCGTCGAGCTCGCCGTCACCGATGCGCTTGGCTGCCGCGGTGAGTGCGCGCAGGTCGCGCGCCAGGCGCGCGTAGAACGCGCTGCCAATGCCGATGGCGAGCAGCAACGCGCACAGGCCGAGCCAGGCGTTGCGCATCAAGCTGTCAGCAATGCCGGCCGTGAAGTCGCTCTCGGGCACCCCCACGACGACCAGCCAGTCGAGCCCGGCCTCGTCGCGCAGAGGGTTGTAGGCCAGGTAGATCGGCTGACCCTGTTCGCCGCGGATGCGCTGCGGCGCCGCGCCGGACGCAGCACCACGTGCGCGCTGCACTTCGGCAAAGGCGATGCGCACCAGCGGCTGATCGCTGGCCAGCGCCTGCACACGCGTCACCGTTCCATCGGCGCGGTGAGACACATTGGCGCCGCGCGACGTGGCGACCAGATCGCCTTCGGGCTCGACGATGAAGGCGAATCCATTCGGCGAGATGCGCAGCGCGGCCACGAAGTCATTCAGCGCGCGCAGCGAAACGTCGGTGGCCACGACACCTTGCACTTCGCCTCGCGACGACAGCACCTGGCGCGCGCGCGTCGCCACCAACTCCTGCGTCGCAAAGTCGATGTAAACCGCGGTCCAGGTGTGCGAGCGCGGCGACGCGCTGTCCTTGCCGGCGCGGTACCACGGACGTTCGCGCGGCTCGAACAGGCGCGCCTCGGTTTGCACGAATCGCTCCTGCCCGCCGATGCCGGCCACGCGCAGGATGCTCCGCGGCTCGCCCGGATTGAGTTTGACGCGCAGCTCCGCCTCACCCTCGGAGAGTCGCTTCAAACCGTAGAACTGACCGGTGCGGCTGCCGTAGTAGACGTAGTCGTTGGGGTTGGTGTGCAGCGAGGTCGCGATCCAGAAGCGCCGCCGCAATGCGCCGATCTCGCTGTCGATGCTGTCGGGCATCGGCATGCCGTCGGGAAATGCCGCTTCGAGCACGGCGCGCGAGCCCACCACGTGGCGCTCCACCGCTTGGCCGATGCGAGCCTTGGTCTCCTGCAGCAAGCGCTCGGCGACAGTGTCCACGGCGTCGCTGGCAGCCTGGTACGACAACCCGCCGATCACCGCCGCCACAGCGATGACCAACAGCGCCGACGGCAAGACCAGCATCTTGCGCAGCGACCAGCCGCTGCGCCTGGCGCGCGATTCCTGCTTCGACATCGCCCGCGGCCTACCTTCCGGAGTCGAGACCGGTCAGCAACATCGCAATGCGCTGCGCCATGCGCTCGTTGGCACCGCGGTGCGCGATGCCGAACGCCAGCGCCTGCTCGACCCACTCGTTGCGCTTTGGGTCCTTCACCAGATTCACGGCGCTGTTCACGGCGCTGGCCATGTCCTTCATGCGCGCTGCGGCGCCGGCCTCGATTGCCAACTGCGCCGCTTCCTCGAAGTTGAAGGTGTGCTGGCCCATCAGCAGCGGGCAGCCGCAGGCCGCCGCTTCGATCAGGTTCTGGCCGCCCAGCGGCGCAAAGCTGCCGCCGAGCAGCGCGACATCGGCCAGCGCGTAGTACAGCGGCATCTCGTGCATCGAGTCGCCGAGCCAGACATCGCATTGCAGCGCATCGGCCGGCGGCTCATCGGTCCAGGTGCTGCGGCGGGCGATGGACAAGCCCGCCTGCTGCGCCATCGCAGCGACATCGTCGAAACGCTGCGGGTGCCGCGGCACCACCACCAGCAGCGGCCTCGGCTGTGGCACGGCGCGCCAGACGTCGAACAGGCTTTCTTCCTCGCCCTCGCGGCTGACGGCCATCAGGACCACACTGCGTTGCAGCTTGGAGCGCCACTCGTGGCCGCGCACCAGCATCTTGGGCGGCGGCGTCAGGTCGTACTTGGTGTTGCCGCAGACCTCGACCATGGGCGCGCCTGCCTCGCGAAAGCGCTGCGCATCACGCGCGGTCTGAGCCAGGATGCGATTGAAACTCTGCAGCGCCGGCACCAGCAGGCGCGCGAAGCGCCGGCCCTTGCGCTGGCTGCGATGCGACAGCCGCGCATTGGCCAACACCATCGGAATGTGCAGCGTCTGGGCTCGCGCCATCAGATTCGGCCATATCTCGGTTTCCATGATGATGCCGACCGCTGGACGGTAGCGCTTGAGAAACCGCCGGACCGCACCCGGCGTGTCGTACGGCAGCCAGGCTTGATCGTCCTCATGCTCAAGCAGTTCCAGGCCGGCTTGCACACCGGTGGCGGTGCTGCACGTCAGCAGCAGGCGCATTTCCGGCAACTCCGTGCGCAGCGCCTTGATCAGCGGCCCGGCGGCTTTGGTTTCTCCGAGAGAGACGGCATGGATCCAGACCACGCCGCCGCGGCCGCGACGCGGCGGCAGCTCATACCGGCCCAGCCGCTCGCCTAGGCGCTTGCGGTACACCGGCTCCTCGCGACCCTTCCACCACAGGCGCGCCAGATACGCCGGCGTGAGCAGACGCAGGACGAGCGAGTACAGCCCGCGGATCAGGGCTTCGAGCATGACGCGGCGGCCGGCTGGCCAGCGCCGGGCCGCTCCCAAGCGGCGAGCGCTCCCCTCGGGGGATGCGAGCGCAGCGAGCCAGGGGTGGTCAGGTCGCCAGCGCCGGGCCGCTCCCAAGCGGCCAGCGCTCCCCTCGGGGGATGCGAGCGCAGCGAGCCAGGGGCGGTCAGGTCGCCAGCGCCGGGCCGCTCCCAAGCGGCGAGCGCTCCCCTCGGGGGATGCGAGCGCAGCGAGCCAGGGGCGATCAGTTCGCCAGCGCCGGGCCACTCCCAAGCGGCCAGCGCTGCCCTCGGGGGGCGACGCCGCAGGCGTCTTGAAGTCGTCATCTAGTGGGCAGCGGCAGCCACTTTGGCGTCGGGCTTCACCGATTTCAACGCCGCCATCATCACGCCCTCGATGCGGTGCAGCGCCGCTTGCGTGTGGCCCTCGAAGCGCAGCACCAGCACCGGCGTCGTGTTGCTGCCGCGGATCAGACCGAAGCCGTCGGGCCAATCGACGCGCACGCCATCAATCGTGTTGATCTCGGCGCCGTCGAACTTCAAGCGGCCGTCGGCGACCCGGGATTGCAGCTCGGTGACCATGCGGTGGTGCTCGCCCTCTTCGCACGGCACGTTCAACTCCGGCGTGTTGAAACTCGTCGGCAAGGCGTTGAGAACCGCGCTCGGGTCCTTGCTGCGCGAGAGGATCTCGAGCATCCGCGCCGCGCAGTAGGTGGCATCGTCGAAGCCGTACCAGCGCTCGCCGAAAAAGATGTGGCCACTCATCTCGCCGGCAATCGGGGCTTTCAGCTCAGCCATCTTGGCCTTGATCAGCGAGTGGCCGGTCTTGTAGATCATCGGCTTGCCGCCCGCCGCGCGAATCGCCGGCGCCAGGCGCTGCGTGCACTTGACGTCGTAGATCACCGTCGCGCCCTTGTTGCGCGAGAGCACGTCTTGCGCCAGCAGCATCAGCTGGCGGTCGGGGTAGATGATCTGGCCGTCCTTGGTGACCAGGCCAAGGCGGTCGCCGTCGCCATCGAAGGCGATGCCGAGTTCGGCGTCGGTGCTCTTGACGCGCGCGATCAGCTCGGCCAGGTTCTCCGGCTTGCTCGGGTCCGGGTGGTGGTTCGGGAAGTCGCCGTCGACTTCGGAGTACATCTCATCGACCGAGCAGCCGAGCGCTCGCAGGATCTTCGGCGACGAGGCGCCGGGGATGCCGTTGCCCGAATCGACGACTATTCTCATCTTGCGCGCCAGTTTGGCGTCGTTGGCGATGCGTGCCGTGTACTCGGCGCCGATGTCCATCTTGCCGATGCGACCGTGGCCCGTCGTGTAGTTGTCGGCCTCGATGCGTGCCTTCAGGCGCTGGATCTCGTCGCCGTAGATCGCACGCCCGGCCATCACCATCTTGAAGCCGTTGTAGTCCTTCGGGTTGTGGCTGCCTGTGACCTGGATGCCGGAGCGGCAGCCATGCTTGGCTCGCGTGGCGGCCACGTAGTACAGCATCGGCGTCGTCACCGCGCCGATGTCGACCACGTCCAGACCGGTCGAGGCCAGGCCCTTCATCAGGGCCGCCACGAGGCCCGGCCCCGACAGGCGCCCGTCGCGGCCCACCGCCACAGCTTTTTCACCGGCCCTGACGGCCTCGGAGCCGAAGGCCCGGCCAAGGTGTTCGGCAAAGGTCTCGTCGATGGTCTGGCCGACGATGCCACGGATGTCGTAGGCCTTGAAGATCGAGGCGGCAACTTTCATGGTTTCTCCTTTTTCTCGCGAGCGATTGTAGGCAGGCAGGTGCGTGCGGCTTGCGATCGGTCGCCCCGGCTGTCGATCCGTCCGGGCAGCCCAAAGCGATTGTGGCCGCCTGCCTACACTGCCTGATCATGATGTTCCCGATTGACCGCGCCATGCTCGCGGCGTCCTGGCGCTCCTGGTACGCCAACGACCTGCGTTGCGTCGGCCCGGCCTGGCTGCAACTCCTTTGGACCTTCCTCTTCAGCTGCGCTGTCGGTCTGTTTTTCTTCACGATCGGCATCTCGTTTGTCGTCATCGGTAGCGGCCGCTGGCCCTCTGGTGAATCGCTGTTGCGCTGGCTCGGAGCCACACAGGCCAGCGCTCTGACGATCGGTTTCACGATCCATGCGCTGTTCGCACTCCTTGCACGGCTTATTGGCGTAGAGCGCATTCGCAGCTTCGACGCCAAGCGCCGTGGCCTGTTCTTCGTTGGCGTGCCGCTGCTCGGAGTGGCCATCGGCTGGCCGCTCCAATCCTGGCTTCTCAGCGGGGGCGGCGGCTTTGGCTACGACGATCCCGGCACGGTGCTCAAGTTGATCGTTGTCACACTGGTGATCACGATGCACTTCGACGCAAAGGCGCGCGAAATCGAGGCCGACAAACGCGCGACCGAGGCCCGGCTGCGCCTGTTGCAGGGCCAGATGGAGCCGCACTTCATGTTCAACACGCTGGCCACGGTGCTGACACTGATCGACCGCGACGCGCCGCGCGCGAAGCAGATGCTTGAAACCTTCATCGACTACCTTCGCGCCTCGCTGGGCAAGATGCGCAGCGGCGACAGCACGCTCGGCGACGAGCTGGCGATGACCGAGGCTTATCTGAGCCTCATGCAACTGCGCATGGGCGAGCGGCTGACGTACCGTATCGACGTGCAGGACGCGGCGCTGCGAAACGCGGTGCTGTTGCCGCTGATGCTGCAACCTCTGGTCGAAAACGCCATTCACCACGGTCTCGAGTGCAAGGTCGACGGCGGCAGCGTCGTCATCTCTGCGCGGCGCGACGGCGTGCGCGTTGTCATCGACATCGTTGACGATGGCCTGGGTGAACGCGAACGGCCAGTGCGCCGAGCCGGCACGCCAGGCAATGGCGTGGCCTTGGCCAACTTGCGCTCCCGGATCCAATCGCGCTGGGGCGGCGAGGCCGCGCTTGCGCTCGATTTGCAGCCCGATGCCGGCGCCCGGGTCAGACTCACACTGCCTCTGGAAGTCGCCACCGCATGAGCCAATACACCGCCCTCATCGCCGACGACGAGCCGCACCTCGCCCAGGCCCTGAAACTGCTGCTGCAGGAGCTATGGCCCGCGCTCGGCATCGTCGCCGTCTCGCGCAACGGCCTCGACGCAGCGCAAGTCATCGCCGAGCACACGCCCGACGTCGCTTTCCTCGACATCCAGATGCCGGGCCTGACCGGGATCGAAGTCGCGCAGGGCATCGAGGGTGCCACACGCGTCGTCTTTGTCACCGCATTCGACGCGTATGCCGTGCAAGCCTTCGAGCACTCGGCGCTCGACTACGTGTTGAAGCCGGTCAAAGCCGAACGCCTGGCGCGAACGATCGCCAAGCTCGAGGCCGCTCTGGCGTCGAAAGACAGGCCCGACGACGCCGCGCTCGCGGCGGCCTTGCAGCGCCTGCTGCCCCAGGCCCCGGCCGCCACGCAGCCGCTGCGCTGGATTCGCGCCAGCGTCGGCGATCTCACGCACCAGATCGACGTGCGCGACGTTCTGTTCTTCGAGTCCGACGAGAAGTACACCGTCGTGCGCACAACCGCCGGCGCCGAACATCTGATTCGCACGCCGGTCATCGAGCTGATGGCTCAACTCGACGGCAAACAGTTCTGGCAAGTGCACCGCTCGACGATCGTCAACGTCGAACATCTTGCAGGTGCACGCCGCGATGACGCCAGCCGGCTTTTTCTGCACGTCAAGGGCATCGAGCGCGAACTCCCGGTGAGCCGGGCCTACGTGCATTTGTTCAAAGCGATGTAGCGGGGACTTTTCATCGCGGTGATTTGGGCGTAAGTTCGGTCGCACACGGGGCAGATGCCCCGCCACGCGCCGAGGAGTTTTCGCCGTGAACCGCAATGCAGTACTGCCTACGCTCCGCCTGCAATCCGGAACCTCGATCGCGCCCGCCGAGCCCTGGCAGACGCAGCCCGCGACGCTCGACTCACCCGCCTTCTCGGTCATGACCGATCTGTCGCGCGTCAAGGCCGCCACCGTGCACCCGGCAACACCGTTGCGGCAGGCCGAGCAGGCGATGATCTACCTCGGCGTGCGCATGCTGTTCGTCGTCAGCGAGATGCCGCAGGTCGAAGGCCTCGTGACCACGACCGACCTGCACGGCGACCGCCAGATGCGCCTGGTGCACGAGCGCGGCCTGCACTGGGACGAGTTGGTCGTGGCCGACGTGATGACCGAGCTGGCGGTGCTCGACGCCATCCCCTTCGCAGCGATGCGAAGCGCGACCGTGGGCGACCTGGTCGCCACCTTGAAGCGTTTCGGCCGCAACCACCTGCTCGTTGTCGAAGCCGTCGGCGACATGCACGCGCTGCAGCCCCGCGTGCGCGGCGTGGTTTCGCGCTCGCAAATCGAGCGCCAGACCGGCCGCACGATCGACATCACGCCGATCGCGACGACGTTCGCGGAGATCGAGCGGGCGTTGGCTTAGGCACCCGCCATGCGTTGCGCGCCGGGGCCAGTTGCATTCACGGCTCGCATGCCCCCACACTTGGGGGACTGCGCACCGACACAAGTGGCTCAGAATTCGGCTGTACTGGACCAGGCCATGGCCAACCTCCTTCTCAGCATCTCATCGTTCCTTGGCGGACATGCCGGCGTGGCACTGCCGCGAAACGAAGCTCAGGCTTCCCCGGTGCAGACATCCACGCCACCACAGACAACGGCCACCGGGTCTGAGCATGCGCTCGAAGGCGGCTTGGTTCCTCTTCAGGCGTCGGATCTCGACGCGGTCAGACGCTGGCGCGCCAGAACTGCCGCTGGTCCCGTATGCCGCGCCGCGCGAAGAGATGCCACCGCAGCGACCGCGCCGATCGCGGGCGGTCAGCTTGCTGCGCAGCACATCCGTCGCCGCGATGACCTCACACACCGTGCCGACGCTGCCCAGCGTAGAAGCGCGACACGGCGCGCACACGGCCGGCCCCCTGCTGACGGAGTCGGAGCGGATCCGGCTTCAGGTCATGCAGGCGCAGCTCCAGCTCAGCGTCCTGCGCCTGTACGACGGACCGATCGACGGCATCATGGGCCCGGCACTGGTGAAGGCGCTGCGCTACTTCCAGACCTTGAAAGGCATTCGCCCCACCGGAACGCTGGCAGCGGGCACCTTGGCTGCGCTCGGCGTGCCGCTGATCGCCTGACGGCCATCGCCGTCACGCAGGGACGTCGAGCCAAACCCCCTGCACCTGCGACGCCAGGCAGGTTTCGATGAACGCCATCGTGTGCGCCCCGTCTTCGATACGCGGATAGGGCTGCAGCACGACGGCCTCGCCGAGCGACAACGCCATGCGCTCCTGCGCCACCTCGGCATACAGGTTGGCAAAGGCCTCGTGCAGTCCTTCCGGATGGCCGCGCGGCGTGCGTCCCGCCGCGATCACGTCTGGCGACAGGTAGAGGTCTCCGCGCCCGATGGTGCGCACCGGCTCGCCGAGCAGCGCCAGCTTCAGGTAGCTCGGCTCGCGATGCCACCAGTCGAGCAGGCCTTTCTCGCCAATCACACGCAGCCGGATGTCGTTGTCGGCGCCGGCCGCGGCCTGCGTGGCCGTGAACGTGCCTCGCGCGCCATTGCCGAACTCAAGCAGCGCCGAGACATGGTCGATCACCTTGCGACCGGGCACCAGCGCACCGGCGTCGGCAGTGACACGCGCCACCGAGTGGCCACTGACGAAACTCGCCAGGTGCTGCGCGTGGCAACCGATCGCGCTCATCACCAGCGCCAGGCCGCTGCGTGCTGGGTCGAGCACCCAGCCCGTGCGGCGTGTCTGGGGCCCGTCCTCCAGCCGCGTGGCCATGCCGCCCTGGAGATATTCCACCTGCACCAGGCGCACTGCGCCGATCGCGCCATCACGCACCAGTTGGCGCGCGTGGCGGATCATCGGATACGCCGAGTAGCCATGCGTGATCGCGTACAGCCGCTGCGTGCGCTTGACGCGCGCCACCAGATCGAGCGCCTGCGCGTGGGTCTCGGTGATCGGCTTGTCGCAGATCACGTCCAGACCGGCATCGAGCGCCGCTGCGGCGTACGCATAGTGCGTGTCGTTGGGCGTCATGATGGCCAGCGCATCGATGCCGTCGGCGCGCAGCGCTTCGGCGCGCAGCATCTCCTCCACGCTGCCGTAGCTGCGCGCGGCATCGATGCCAATCAGTGGTCCGGCCGCGCGCGAACGCCCTGCGTCGCTGGACAACACGCCGGCCGTGACGCGCCACCAACCGTCGGACTCGGCCGCGCCGCGGTGCAGGCGGCCGATCCAAGCATCAGGCCCGCCACCAACAACGCCCAGCCGCAGCGCTCGGCCGAAACGTTGGCGTAATGACTGCATGCGGCACTCCTGGTGATGTGGCGCCACTGTACAAGCCGCCGCCGCGGCAGCGCATTACCCGCGCATCGCGTGAAGGACCGCACGCTCGGGCAACGAGAGCGTCAGTTATGCGTTGGCGGCTTCCCCAAAAATGGAAGCACAGATGTTCAAACAAGAAAAAAGGAATCCACATGGTTTATCGACGACAGGTCGGGTGGCTTGCGCTGTGCGCGGCACATCTGATCCCCGGCGCCGCCTCGGCCCAAGCCACCCCCGAAGACGCATTGCAGCGCCGCTGCTGGCAGACCACCACGGCAGAGCGCACCGCAGTCGATCTGCGCGACCCGGTGGCCGTGAGCTTTTCCAATGTGAAAAACGGCTATGCCGTCCGTTCGCCGTTCTGGGTCGAGTTCGGCGTGCGCGGCATGGGCGTCGTCCCTGCGGGTAACGCGCACGAGAAGGCGGGCCACCACCACATCCTGGTCGACAAGGCGCTGCCGGCGAACCACCGCGAGAAGATTCCCTTCGACGACTCGCATCGCCACTTCGGCAAGGGACAGACCGGTGCGGCGATCGATCTGCCGCCCGGCAAACACACGCTGCGCCTGCTGTTCGCCGACCACGAACACCGGCCGCACTTCGTCTTCAGCCCGGAGATCACCGTCAACGTGATCGGCAAGCGCAGCGGGCCGGCGCCGCAGATCGACGAGCGCAACTTCGCGACCACCTGCGCCGCCTGGTACCACGACGCGGTGACCGCACCGCGCACGGCGGCCAAAGAGGTCTATGCGAAAAATGTGCGCGACGGCGAGCAGGTGGTGAGCCCGATGCGCCTGACGCTGGGCGCGGCCGGCTTCGGCATCTCACCGTCCGAAAAATCGATCAAGGACACCGGGCACTTTGCCGTCAACGTCATGCAAGGCGGCAAGCTGGTGGCGCGCCACGTCTGGAGCGATGGCCGCACCGAGGGCGTGCTCGATCTGCCGCGCGGCGAGGTCGAGCTGCAGACGTCGCTGCTGGGCGCCGACGGCAAACCGCTGCTGCAAGGCGAGCCGGTGCGCCTGACGGTGCTGCGCAGCTCGCTCTGAGACACAGCGGCTTGCCCGCCGCCGTGCTCGCAGCACAGGTCCGAAAACGGCGAGTCTGAACCAGCCTGCGGCCTATCATGGCCGCATGGACATCGACACCGACGCCGCCTACCGCGTGTTCCAGGCGCACGACGCGCGCTTCGATGGCCGCCTCTTTGCCGGTGTCACCTCCACCGGCGTCTATTGCCGGCCGGTGTGCCGCGTGCGCACGCCGCTGCAGCGCAACTGCCGCTTCTTTCACAACGCGCCGAGCGCCGAGAGCGCCGGTTTTCGGCCCTGCTTGCGCTGCCGCCCGGAGCTGGCGCCGGGGCTCTCGCTGGTGGATTCGCCGCAGGTGCTGGCGCAGCATGCGGCGCGCATGCTCGACGAGGCGGCGCGCGCCGGTGACGATCTCTACCTGCCCGCGGTGGCCGACAAACTCGGCGTCACCGACCGCCACCTGCGGCGCATCTTCGCCGCGGCGCATGGCGTCTCGCCGATCGACTACCTGACGACGCAGCGCCTGCTGCTGGCCAAGCGCTTGTTGACCGACACGCCGTTGGCCATCACCGAGATTGCCCATGCGAGTGGCTTTGCGAGCCTGCGCCGCTTCAACGCCGCGTTTCAGACGAACTACCGCATGAGCCCGACCGCGTTGCGCAAGCAGCGCGACTTCATGCCGCGTGGCGTTCTGGTGCTGCGGCTGGCCTACCGGCCGCCGTACGACGTTGCCGGTGTCCTCGCGTTCATTGCGGTGCGGGCGGTCAAAGGCATTGAAGCGGTGGACGCCGCCACCCTGTCGCTGCGGCGCACGCTGACGTTGATGCACCGCGGCGAGCACCTGGCCGGATGGATTGCCGGCCGCTTTGTGCCCGCGCGCAACGAGTTCGAGCTGCAGGTGTCGGTGTCGCTGCTGCCAGCACTCGGCACGGTGCTCGAACGCGTGCGCCAGGGCCTCGATCTCGATGCCGATCCGGCGTTGATCGATCACGCACTGGCCAACGTCCCCGGCCCGGTTGTGGCCGGCCTTCGGGTGCCGAACGGCATGGACGGTTTCGAGTCCGCCGTGCGCGTCATCCTCGGCCAGCAGGTCACGGTGGCCGCGGCGCGCACGCTGGTGTCGCGCCTCGTCGAGCGCTTCGGCGCGGCCATCGAGACGCCGCATGGCGATCTGTCGCGCTGCTTTCCCGATGCATCCACGATCGCCGAGGCAAGCGCTGAAGGCATCGGCACGCTGGGCATCGTCCGCCAACGCGTCGGCGCATTGCAGGCGCTGGCACGCGAGGTTGACGCCGGCCGGATTGCGTTGCACCGCGGCGCGCCGCTCGCCGCCACGCAGGAGGCGCTGCGTGCCCTGCCCGGCATCGGCGAGTGGACGGTGCAGTTGATTTCGATGCGCGCGCTGGCTTGGCCCGACGCGTTTCCCGCCACCGACATCGGTGTGCTCAATGCGCTCGGCACGCGCGACGTGAGAGCCGTGGCGCTGCAGAGCGAAGCCTGGCGGCCGTGGCGCTCGTATGCCGTGATGCGGCTGTGGCAATCCCTGGAGACCGGAACATGACAACGACGATGCAACCGACCAAGAGTTCGATGACGACCATCCGACAAGCCTTCGACGGCGTGCCGCTGGCGGCGCAGGCCACGATCAACTCGCCGATCGGGCCGTTGACCGCGCTGGCCACGAACAAGGGCCTCGCCGGTCTGTGGTTCGATGCGCAGGAGAATGCGCCGGGCCGCCCCAAGCTTTCTCGCACCCCCTCGGGGGGCTGGCCGGCTGAGGCCGGCCTTGGGGGTCGACAAAAACACCACCCGGGCGATCTTGATGCGCCGGTCGATGCGAACAACCCGCACGTCGTGGCGATGCAGCGCTGGCTCGACGCCTATTGGGCCGGGCGCGATCCGTCGCCGCGCGACGTCACGCTCGACCTGCACGGCACGCTGTTCCAGCGCGCGGTATGGAAGGCGCTGCTCGGCATTCCGTTTGGCCGCACCAAGACCTATGGCGAGATCGCGGCGCTGGTGGGCCAAGGCGCGGTGCCGCGAGCCACCGGCACTGCGGTAGGCCGCAACCCGGTGTCGATCCTCGTGCCCTGCCATCGCGTGATCGGCGCCAATGGTTCGCTCACGGGGTATGCAGGCGGCTTGCCGCGCAAGGAAAAACTCTTGCAGCACGAAGGGGTGCTGCTGGCATGAAACGACCCCAAGCTCACTCCCGTTCGCTGCCCCCGAGGGGCGCGTCGATGCCTTCGGCCGGCCGGGCGGCACTGACATGAAGTTCCGCGATGTTGGCGAGCTGCTTCTGTTGGCCGCACTCTGGGGCGCGTCGTTTCTGTTCATGCGCCTTGGCGCCATCGAATTCGGGCCAGTTGCCCTCTCCGCGCTGCGTGTGGCCGGCGCGACGCTGTTCCTGCTGCCATTGCTCGCCGCGCGACAACAAATCGGCGCCTTGCGCGCGCATTGGAAGCCGATCGCTGTGGTCGGCGTAATGAACTCGGCCCTGCCCTTTGCATTGTTCGCGCTGGCGGCGCTGGCGATCAACGCCGGCCTGTCGTCGATCCTGAACGCCACGGCGCCGTTGTGGGGCGCCATGGTGGCCTGGCTGTGGCTCGGCGAGAGGCCCACGCGTGACCGCCTGCTCGGGCTGGCGATCGGTTTTGCGGGTGTTGCCGGTCTGGCCTGGGACAAGGCCAGCTTCAAGCCGGGAGACCATGGTGTCAGCGCGGCGGTGGCCATCGGCGCCTGCCTGTTGGCGACGCTGTGCTACGGCTTTGCCGCCAACTACACGCGGCGCCATTTGACCGGTGTTGCGCCGCTCGCCGTGGCCACCGGCAGCCAGGCCTTTGCAGCGCTCGCGCTGGCACTGCCCGCGCTGTGGCTCCGGCCCGCAAAGTTGCCGGGCAGCGCGGCGTGGATCAGCCTGGCCGGCCTGGCCATCCTGTGCACCGGCGTCGCCTACATCCTGTACTTCCGCCTGATCGCTCGCCTGGGCGCGGCGCGGGCGATCACCGTCACCTTCCTGATCCCGCTTTTCGGCGTGCTCTGGGGCGCGCTGTTTCTCGGCGAAGCGCTGACGCCGTCGATGCTTGTTGGCGGCGTGGTCATCCTGGCCGGCACCGCACTGGCCAGCGGCGTCGTCCGCCTGCCCGCCGCTGCCCGCGAAAACCCCTAGTCTCGGCACCGCCCTGCGGCATACCGGCTGTATACACTGATCGGGTGAGCCGCCCCTTTCCACTCAACGCCTGGTACGCCGCCGCTTACGACGTGGAAGTCGGCCGCGCGCTGCTGGCTCGCACCATCTGCGATCAGGCTTTGGTGTTCTATCGCAGGGCAGACGGCGTGGCCGTGGCGCTCGAAGACAGCTGTTGGCACCGCCTGCTGCCGCTCTCGCAGGGCCGCTTGCAGGGCGACGAGGTCGTCTGCGGCTACCACGGTCTTGTATACAGCAGTGAGGGCCTGTGTACGCACATGCCGTCACAGGAAACCATCAACCCCTCCGCCTGCGTGCGCGCCTACCCAGTGGTGGAGAAGCACCGTTTCGTCTGGGTCTGGCCCGGCGATCCGGCACTGGCCGATGCCGCACGCATCCCCGATCTGCACTGGAACGATGACCCGGCCTGGGCCGGCGACGGCAAGATGATTCCCGTCAAGTGCGACTACCGGCTCGTGCTCGACAACCTGATGGACCTGACGCACGAGGCCTTCGTCCACGGCAGCTCGATCGGCAATGCCGCAGTCGCGGAAGCGCCCTTCGTGGCCACGCATGGCGACCGCAGCGCCAGCGTCACGCGCTGGATGGAGGGCATCGAAGCGCCGCCGTTCTGGGCCGGGCAGATGAAGCGTGTGCGCGGCTACGAAGGTTTGGTCGATCGGTGGCAGATCATCCGCTTCGAAGGGCCCTGCACGATCGCGATCGACGTCGGTGTCGCGGAAGCGGGCACCGGGGCGAAACGTGGCGACCGCTCGCGCGGCGTCAACGGCTATGTGCTGAACACGATCACGCCCGAAACCGCCGGCACCTGCCACTATTTCTGGGCCTTCGCCCGCAGCTACGCGCTCGGCGATCAGCGCCTGACGCATGAGCTGCGCGAGGGCGTGGCGCGCATCTTCCGTGAAGACGAGCATGTGCTCGAAGCGCAGCAACGCGCGATGGACGCGCGGCCGGACCGGCCCTTCAACAACCTCAACATCGATGCCGGCTCGCTGTGGGCGCGGCGCCTGATCGACCAGCTCGTTGCCGCCGAAACGCAGGGTCGCCCCGTGATCCCCCTTCGTCCAACAGCTTGATGGCGCCCCGCCTTCACCGCATCGACAGCGACGACGAGCCCGCTGCCAGCTCGCAGTCGATGCGTGCACAACTGCGGCTGCGCGAAATGCTCGTCGGCGGCGAGTTGAAGCCCGGCGAGCGCATCACCGAACTGGCGATGGTCGAACAACTGGCGATGTCGCGCACGCCGATCCGCACCGCGCTCGTGCGGATGCAGGAAGAAGGGTTGCTCGAAGCGCTGCCCGGCGGCGGCTTCGTGGTGCGCGAGTTCAGTGAAGACGACATCCATGACGCCATCGAGTTGCGCGGCACGCTCGAAGGCCTGGCCGCCCGCCTGGCCGCCGAGCGCGGGGCGTCGAACTCGGTGCTGGCGCAACTGCGCAACTGTCTGGCCGCAATCGACGAGCTGCTGGCCCAACCCAAGCTCAGCGAGCGCGCCTTTGCGCACTACGCCGAGCACAACGGCCGCTTTCATGCGCTGCTCGCCGAAGCCAGCGGCAGCGCGCTCGTGCAGCGCCAGATCGAGCGTGTGATCACCCTGCCCTTCGCCTCGCCGAACGGCTTTGTCATGGTCGACCGCAACGGCCCGCAGGCCCGCGACCGGCTGGTGATCGCGCACGAGCAGCACCGCGCCATCGTCGAAGCGATTGCGCGGCGCGAAGGCGCGCGCGCGCAGAGTCTGGCGCTGGAACATGCGCGCAACGCGCAACGCAATCTGGCCGACGTGCTCGGCAACCAGCGCAGCCTGCGCCAGGTGCCGGGCGCGCCCTTGATCCGCCGACGCGCCGGCGCGCGATGATGAAGCGCGCTGACTACCCGCTGTCGCTGCGCGTGCAGGCGCTGCGCGACCTCTCGCCGACGGTGCGCGAGATCGCCTTCGAGCCCCTGCCCGGCGTGACGTGGACGGCCGGCGCGCACCTGCGGCTGTGCGTGCGCCTGCCCGACGGGCGCGAAGACCTGCGGCGCTACTCGCTGATTGGTCGACCTGATAGCGGCCAGCCCAATGCCAATCAACCCTGGCGCATTGCCGTCAAGCGCATCGAAACCAGCCGCGGCGGCTCGGCCTTCATGCACTCGCTGGCCGTTGGCGACAGCGTGGCCGCCCAGGCCCCCGCCAATCACTTCGAGCTGCCGCCGGGCGCGCGGCCGACATGGATCGTCGCCGGTGGCATCGGCATCACGCCGCTGCTCGGCCACGCGCTCGCGCTGGCGCAGCGCCCGGCGATCGACCTGCGCATGGACTACGCCGCGCGCCACGACAACGAACTGGTCTACGCCGACCACCTGCGCGCCGCGCTCGGCGAGCGACTGCACTGCCACGCCGCTGATCGCGGACAACGTCTGGACATCGCAGCACGCATCGCTGCATTGCCAAGCGATGCGCAGGCGCTGGCCTGCGGCCCGGTGACGCTGCTCGAAGCGCTGCGCGAAGCCTGGGCGGCAGCCGGCCGGCCACCGCAGCGCCTGCGCTTCGAGACCTTCGGCAGCAGCGGCCACGCCGAGAGCCAGCCGTTCTGGGTCACGCTGCCGCGCCACGGCCTCAAGTTCACCGTCGGCGCCGATCGCTCGCTGCTCGACGCGCTGGCCGAGCACGGTGTGGCCTGCCTGGCCGACTGTCTGCGCGGAGAGTGCGGGCTGTGCTGCGTCGATGTGCTCGAAGTGCACGGCACGCTCGACCACCGCGATGTCTTCATGACGCGCGAGGAACAAGCGCGCAACGACCGCCTGTGCGCCTGCGTGTCGCGCGTGGCGGGTGGCGGCGGCATCGTCATCGACTCGGCCTGGCGGCCCGATGCCTAGAGAGAAAACGCGGTGCCAGGCCCGGCACCGCCCGCCCCACAATTCTTCAACCCCGAATCAACAACCCATGCAGGAGACATCGATCATGATGCGTCGCAGACACCACCTCGCCGCCCTTGCGGCCGTGCTCGTCGCCGGGCGCGCGCAAGCGCAGAGCGACAGCGTGAAGATCGGCGTGATCCTGCCGTTGACCGGCCCGATCGCCTCCACCGGCCGCCAGATCGACGCCGCGGTGAAGCTCTTCATGGCGCAAAACGGCGGCAAGGTGGCGGGCAAGAAGTACGAGGTCATCGTCAAGGACGATGCTGGCGTGCCCGACACGACGCGCCGTCTGGCGCAGGAACTGGTGGTCAACGACAAGGTCTCGGTGATCGCCGGCTTCGGCCTCACGCCCTGCGCGCTGGCCGCCGCGCCGATCGCCACCCAGAGCAAGACGCCGCTGGTGGTGATGGCGGCGGGCACCTCGAGCATCACCGAGGCCTCGCCCTTCGTCACGCGCACCAGCGTCACGCTGCCGCAGGTGGCCGTGGGCATGGCCGAGTGGTCGAACAAGAACGGCATCAAGAAGGTGATCACGCTGGTCTCGGACTTCGGCCCAGGCATCGATGCCGAGAAGTTCTATGCCGACCGCGTCACGCTCAATGGCGGCAACGTGCTCGAGAAGCTGCGCACGCCGCTGCGCAGCCCCGACTTCGCGCCCGTGCTGCAGAAGGTGCGCGACAGCAAGCCTGACGCGCTGTTCGTCTTCCTGCCCTCGGGCCAGGGCGCACAGTTCATGAAGCAGTTTGCCGAACGCGGTCTGGACAAGCTGGGCATCAAGCTGATCGGCAGCGGCGAGATCACCGACGACGACCAGCTCGCCGAGATCGGCGACGTGGCGCTCGGCATCGTCACCGCGCACCACTACTCGGCCGCGCATCCGAGTGCGATGAACAAGAAGTTCGTCGCTGACTTTCAGGCGATGCACAAGTTTCGCCCGAACTTCATGGCCGTCGGCGGCTGGGACGGCATGCAGCTGATCACCAAGGCGCTGGAGGCCACCAAGGGCGGCAGCGGCGAGGTGTTGATGGCGGCGATGAAGGGCCAGATCTGGGAGAGCCCACGCGGCCCGGTCTATATCGACGCGCAGACGCGCGAGATCGTGCTCGACATGTACATCCGCAAGGTCGAGAAAGTGAACGGCCAGTTGTGGAATGTCGAGTTCGATGCGATCAAAGCCATGAAAGACCCCGGCAAGTCCAAGTGATGATCTCCCCCCGGAGCGCTACGGGCGCTCCCCCCCAGGGGGACGCCGCCAGCGGCCCGGCAGAGCCGGATCCGCGGCGTCTGCTTTGTTATGTCAGGCGTAGCAGCCACCGCCGCTCATGCTGACACTGCTCTTCGACGGCATCGCCTACGGCATGCTCCTGTTCGTGCTGTCGCTCGGCTTGGCCGTGACGATGGGGTTGATGAACTTCATCAACCTCGCGCACGGCGCTTTTGCGATGGCCGGCGGCTACATCCTGGTGCTGTTGATGCAGAAGGCGGGCTGGCCCTTCCTGGCTTGCCTGCCGGCCGCCTTCCTGCTCACGGCGCTGGCCGGTGCGGCGCTTGAGCGGCTGCTCTACCGGCCGATGTACACCAAGCCGCACCTCGACCAGGTGCTGTTCTCCATCGGCCTGGTCTTCATGGCCGTGGCGGGCGTGGACTGGGCCATCGGCTCGGAGCAAAAGATCGTGCAGTTGCCGGCGTTCTTCCGTCAGCGCTTCGAAATCGGCGGTGGCGTGTTCGAACTCGGCATGGGCGCGTACCGGCTGTTCATCATCGCCGTCTGCGTGGCCCTGGCTGTGTTGCTGCAAGTGCTTCTCGCGCGCACGCGCTTCGGGGCGCGGCTGCGTGCGGCGGTGGACGACCCGCGCGTCGCCGCCGGCTTGGGCATTCCGGTGGACCGCGTCTTCATGCTGACCTTCGCCGTCGGCTCAGGCTTGGCCGGACTCGGCGGTGCGCTCGGCGCCGACCTGCTCGGCGTGGAGCCGACCTTCCCGCTGAAGTACATGGTGTACTTCCTCATCGTCTGCGCCGTGGGCGGCACGAGCTCGATCACCGGGCCGCTGGTGGCCGCATTGGTGCTCGGCATCGCCGACGTCATGGGCAAGTACTACGTGCCCAAGCTCGGCAGCTTCATCGTCTATTCGCTGATGATCGCCATCCTGCTCTGGCGGCCCCAGGGGTTGTTCGTGCGGCAGGGCGGACGGTGAACGTTCAAACCTCGCTGCTCGCGCGTTCGCGCTGGCGCCCGTGGGAAATCGCGGCCTGGATCGTGCTGTGGGCGCTGCCGCTGGTGCTCGGCTCACACGCGGCGCTGATCAACGAGATCGCCATCCTGGCGCTGTTTGCGCTGTCGCTGGACCTCATCCTCGGCTATGCCGGCATCGTCTCGCTCGGCCATGCCGCCTTCTTCGGCATCGGCGCCTATGGCGCCGGGCTGTTCGCCAAGCATGTGATGCCCGACCCTCTTGTTGGCCTCGTCGTGGCGATGGTGTTGTCGGCGCTGCTGGGGTTGCTGACGAGCCCGATGATCGTGCGCGGCACCGACCTGACGCGGCTGATGGTGACCATGGGCGTGGCCCTCGTGCTCTACGAGCTGGCCAACAAGTTCGACGGCCTCACAGGCGGTGCCGATGGATTGCAAGGCGTGGTCATCGGCCCGCTGCTGGGCCGCTTCGAGTTCGACCTCGGCGCACGCGTGGCCAGTGTCTATTCGATGGCCGCGCTGTTCATTGCCTTTCTGCTGTGCCGGCACATCGTGCATTCGCCGCTCGGCGCGTCGTTGCAGGCGCTGCGCGACAACCGCCTGCGCCTGGGTGCCATCGGGCTGTCGGTGAATGGCCGGTTGGCTGCGGTGTACACGTTGTCGGCAGCGCTGGCGGGTGCGGCCGGTGCGCTGCTGACGCAGACCACAAGCTTCGCGTCGCTCGATGCCTTCGACTTCCACCGCAGCGCCGACGTGATGCTGGCCCTGGTCATCGGCGGCGCCGGTTGGCTGTGGGGCGGCCTCGTCGGCGCAGTCGCGTTCAAGGTCCTGCACGACCTCATCTCATCGGTGACGGCGCAGTACTGGACGTTCTGGATCGGCCTGTTCCTCGTCATACTGATGCTGGTCGGCCGCGAAAAACTGTTCCGGCCGTGGACGTGGTGGAAGCGATGACAGTTGAGTCTCCTTCACCGCAGAGGCGCAGAGGGCGCGGAGTTGCGCAGAGGAGAACGGCAATGAATTCCTCTGCGTTACCTCCGCGCCCTCTGCGCCTCTGCGGTGAAGGAGATTTGTGGACGACCCTGCAGGGAGGCGCTTCGACACCATGAGTGACGTCGTGCTGCGGACCCATGCACTGGTCAAACGCTTCGGCGGCATCGCGGCCACCAGCGATGTTTCGCTCACTGTGAGCAAAGGCGCGCGCCATGCACTGATCGGCCCCAACGGCGCCGGCAAGACGACGCTGATCAACCTGCTGACCGGCGTGCTGCCGCCAACCTCCGGGCGCGTCGACCTGCTGGGGCAGGACATCACGGCGTTGGCCCCGCACCGCCGCGTGGGCTTGGGCCTCGTGCGCACGTTCCAGATCAACCAGCTCTTCGCCAGCTTCACGCCGTTGGAGAGCCTGGCGCTCGCCGTGGCCAGCCGGCGCGATGCCGCGCGCCGCTTCTGGCAACCCGTAGGCGCCGATGCCGCGATTGCTGCCGAGGCCGAAACGCTGCTGGAGAGATTCCGCTTGATCGACCACGCCGAGCAACCGACGCGCGAGTTGCCCTATGGCAAGCGCCGCTTGCTGGAGATCGCGCTGGCTGTCGCACAACAACCCAAGGTGCTGTTGCTCGACGAGCCCGCGGCCGGTGTGCCGGCTGCAGAGCGCGCCGACATCCTCGCCACCGTGGCTGCGCTGCCCGCCGACGTGGCCGTGCTGCTGATCGAGCACGACATGGACCTCGTCTTCAGCTTCGCCACGCGCATCACCGTGCTCGTCAACGGCGCGGTGTTGACCGAAGGCGCGCCCACGGCCATCGCGGCCGACCCGCGCGTCAAGGCGGTCTATCTTGGTGATGCCGAGGTGGCTCATGCTTGACTCGAACCTGCCGTTCGCCCTGAGCCTGTCGAAGGATTCGGCCTGTCACATGGCTTCGACAGGCTCAGCCCGAACGGACATTGCGCGCCATGCTCGAAGTAACCGGCCTGACCTGCGGCCACGGTGACGCCGTCGTGCTCAGCGACGTCAGCTTCACGCTCGCGCCGGGCCGTTCGCTGGCGCTGCTCGGCCGCAACGGCACCGGCAAGACGACGCTGATCGACACGCTCGTCGGCGTGACGCGGCGCTTTGCCGGCCGCATCGTGCTCGCCGGCCGCGAGATCCACACGCTGCCGGTGCATCGCCGCGCCGAGGCCGGCATCGGCTGGGTGCCGCAGGAGCGCAACATCTTCAAGTCGCTGACGGTCGAAGAAAACTTGAGCGCCGTCGCGCGGCCGGGCCCATGGTCGCTCGCCAAGGTGTTCGCGCTTTTCCCGCGCCTTGAAGAGCGGCGCGGCAACCTCGGGCACCAGTTGTCGGGCGGCGAGCAGCAGATGCTGGCCTTCGGCCGCGCGCTGGTGCTGAACCCGAAGCTGCTGCTGCTCGACGAACCGCTCGAAGGCCTGGCGCCGCTGATCGTGCAGGAGCTGCTCGCCGCGATCCGCCGTGTCGCGCGCGAAGAAGGCCTGCCGTCGATCGTCGTCGAGCAACATCCGCGCATGGTGCTGGCCATCACCGACGACGCCCTCGTGCTCGACCGCGGCGGTGTGGCCTTGCGCGCCACGAGCGACGCCTTGCTCGCCGACCCGGCGCCGCTCGACACCTGGCTGGGCGTCACCGCCCACCATTGAACCCACTTTCACACCAGGAGATGACATGACCGCACGCACCACGCCCCCCTTTCGCGCCGACCACGTCGGCAGTTTTCTGCGCCCGAAATACCTGCTCGACGCGCGCGACGACTTCTTCGTGAAGAAGACGATCACCGCCGAACAACTGCGCACGGTAGAGGACCGGGCGATCACCGAGATCGTCAAGTTCCAGCAGGACGTCGGCCTGCAGAGCATCACCGACGGCGAGTTCCGGCGCACCTACTTTCACCTCGACTTTCTGGAGCAGCTCGGCGGCGTGGTCACCGAGGCCGGTCAGCTAGCGATCAAGAACGCGGACGGCACGACGAGCCTGGCGCCGCCGGTGATCAAGGTGGTGGACAAAGTGCGCCACGTCAAAGACATCCAGCGCGCCGACTTCGACTACCTGAAATCGCAAGTCAGCGCCGGCATGACGCCGAAGGTGACGATCCCCTCGCCCACGATGCTGCACTTCCGCGGCGGCCGCGCCGGCATCAACCGCGAGGCCTATCCCGAACTCGATCCGGTGTTCTACGACGACGTGGCCACCGCCTACGGCGACGAGCTGCAAAGCCTGTACGACGCCGGTTGCCGCTACGTGCAGATGGACGACACCAACATGGCCTACCTCTGCGACGAGAAAATGCGCGAGGCCGCACGCCAGCGTGGTGACGACCCGAACGAATTGCCGCATCGTTATGCGGGCTTCATCAACAAGGTGGTGGCGAAGAAACCCGCCGGCATGACCTTGGCGATGCACCTGTGCCGCGGCAACTTCAAAAGCACGCATGCCGCCAGCGGCAACTACGAGCCGGTGGCCGAAGCCTTGCTGTCCGAGATGAACCTCGACGCCATCTTCATGGAGTACGACGACGACCGCTCGGGCGACTTCCGGCCGCTGCGCTTCTTGAAACCCGGCAAGATCGTCGTCCTCGGCCTGGTCACCACCAAGTTCGGCGAGATGGAAAGCAAGGACACGTTGAAGCGCCGCATCGATGAAGCGGCCAAGTACGCCCCGCTCGACCAACTGGCCCTGTCCCCGCAGTGCGGGTTTTCGAGCACGGTCCATGGCAACAACATTGCCGTTGAAGCCCAGCGCACCAAACTACGATTGGTGATTGAAACTGCCGCCGAAGTCTGGGGATGATGATCCGCCCCGGAGCGGCTTCGCCGCACCCCCTCAAGGGGGCAACGCCAGCGGCCGGGCAAAGCCCGTTCCGCGTCGTTCGCTGAGAAACACCACAACTTGGAGACCGCACCGATGAAACGAATGATGATCGCCCTGGCCGCACTGGCCACCCTGCCCGCACTCGCGCAGGAAGTCACCCTCAAGTTCCACCACATCTGGAATCCGCAGGCGATGGCTGCGGTGAATGTGATTGCGCCGTGGTGCGACAAGATCGCCAAGGAGTCGGCCAACAAGTTGAAGTGCCAGATCCTGCCGGCGATGAGCGGCGGGGGCACACCGCCGCAACTGGTGGACCGCGTCAAGGACGGTGTCGATGACGTGACGATCACGCTGCCGGGCTACACGGCGGGCCGCTTCCCGATGATGGAAGTCTTCGAGCTGCCGTTCATGACGAACTCGGCCGAAGTCGGCGCGCGCGCGGCCTGGGATTACCTCAACAAGAACGCCAAGGCGGAGTTCCCCGGCACGAAGATCCTCGCCACCTGGGTGCACGACGAAGGCTACGTGCACACCAAGGACAAGCCGATCAAGACGCTGGCCGACTTCAAGGGCTTGAAGATGCGCGCGCCGACGCGCCAGACCAACAAGCTGCTGACCTCGCTCGGCGCCTCGCCGGTCGGCATGCCGCTGCCGGCGATTCCCGATGCGGTGAGCAAAGGCACGATCGACGGCTTCCTGCTGCCGTGGGAGGTGATGCCCTCGCTCAAGCTGCAGGAGATGGTCAAGTTCCACAGCGAGACCGATCCGACGCGCCCGGCGCTGTACAGCGCGGTCTTCATCTTCGCGATGAACCAGGCCAAGTACGACAGCTTGTCGGCCGACTTGAAGAAGGTCATCGACGACAACAGCGGCGCGGCGCTCTCGCAGCAGATCGGCAAGACCTGGGACGGCAGCCAGGCCGCGGGCCGCAAGGCCGCGCAGGATCGCGGCAACACCTTCACGATGATCCCGGCGGCCGAACTCGACAACTGGGTCAAGGCCAGCGCGCCGCTGTACGACGACTGGGTGGCCGACATGGACAAGCGCGGCGCGAACGGCAAGGCGCTGCTGTCCGAAGCGCGCGAGCTGCTCGTCAAATACAAGAAGTGAAATCGCAACCCCTCCTCTGTTGAAGAGGGGGGCGAAGCGCTGCCAAGGAGGAGGAGATCGATGCTGAACCTGCTGCGCCGCACGGCCCATGCCTTCGCGCTTGTCGGGTCGGGCGTTGCGATGGCCGTCGCGTTGACCACCGTCACCAGCGTCGCGCTGCGCGCACTGACCTCGCGGCCTATCCAGGGCGACGTCGAGATCACGCAGTTCGGCATTGCGCTGGCGATATCGCTGATGCTGCCGTGGTGCCAACTGCGCGGCAGCAACATCATTGTTGATTTCTTCACCCAGCGCCTGCGCGAGCAACGGCTGCGCGTGCTCGACGGCATCGGCTGCCTGCTGATCGCGCTGATGTACCTGCTGCTGGCCTGGCGCACCGGCGTCGGCGCGCAGGCGGTGCAGGCGGCCGGCGAGACCTCGATGATCCGCTCGTGGCCGATGTGGTGGGTCTATGCCTCGCTGGCGCCTGGCTTGGCGCTCGCCGCTGTGGTGGCACTGGTGCAAGCCCGCCTGCACTTCACGCAACGGCCGCTGACCGACCTGCAAGGCGCGCCATGACGCCGACCGTGATCGGCCTGGTGATGTTCGCCGGCATGCTGGCGCTGATGGCGCTGCGCGTGCCGATCGCCGCGGCGATGTTCATTCCCGGCGCGCTCGGCTACTGGGCGCTGACCAATGACATGGCGCTGCTAAACCAGTTGAAGGGCAGCGCCGTCGCGCGCCTCACGGTCTATGACCTGAGCGTGATTCCGCTGTTCCTGCTGATGGGCCAGTTCGCGACGCAGGGCGGCTTGTCGCGCGCGCTGTTCCAGGCCGCTGCCGCTTTCGTCGGCCATGTGCGCGGCGGCCTCGCGATGGCCTCGGTGCTCGCAGCCGGTGCCTTCGGCGCGGTCTGCGGCTCGTCGGTGGCGACCTCGGCCACGATCACGCAAGTGGCCTATCCGCCGATGCGCGCGCACGGCTACCACGGCCGGCTGTCCACGGCGGCGCTGGCCGCGGGCGGCACGCTGGGCATCCTGATCCCGCCGTCGGTGCCGCTCGTGGTCTATGCCATCCTGACCGAACAGAACATCGCCAAGCTGTTCGCCGCGGCCATGCTGCCGGGCATCCTGGCGATGCTCGGCTACATCGTCGTCATCTGGTTGATCTGCCGCGCCCGCCCCGAGCTGGCCACGCCGAGCGAGCCGACGCCGATGCGTGAACGTTGGCAGGCGTTGTTTCGCATCTGGCCGATCCTGCTCATCTTCCTCGTCGTCTTCGGCGGCATCTATGGCGGTCTCTTCTCGCCGACCGAAGGCGCAGCGGTTGGGGCGGTGGCCACCCTCGTCGCCGGTCTCGCTGGCCGCGAGCTCGACGCTGGCGGCATCGCGCGCAGCTTTCTCGGCACCGCGGAAACCAGCGCGATGGTGTTCCTGATCTTCCTCGGCGCCGACATGATGAACGCCTCGCTCGCGCTGACCGCGATGCCCGCGGCACTGGCCGATTGGGTCGGCCACCTCAACGTGCCGCCGCTGGTCATCGTCGCCGCGGTGCTCGCCTTCTACGTGCTGCTCGGCTGCGTGATGGACGAGCTGTCGATGCTGCTGCTGACCATTCCGGTGATCTTCCCGACGATCATGAGCCTGGACCTGTGGGGCCTGGCCGCCGAACCCAAAGCCATCTGGTTCGGCATCCTGGTGCTGATGACAGTCGGCATCGGCCTGATCGCGCCGCCGGTGGGGCTGAACGTGTACGTCGTCAACAACCTCGCGCGCGACGTGCCGATGAGCGAGACCTACAAGGGTGTCTTTCCGTTCCTCGCCTGGGACGCACTGCGCGTGCTGCTGCTGCTGTTCTTCCCGGTGCTGAGCCTGGGCGTGTTGACGCTGCTGTTCAAGTAGCGCGTGCGTAGTTCTTGAGCTGGCATAGATCAACTTGAACCCGTTCGCCCTGAGGTATCGAAGGGCTCGCGCGGGGCTTCCTTCGATACCTCAGGACGGTCGGAACAGCCACCTCAGCCCGAACGGATTCGTTCAAGGTCGTTGATGCCGATTCAATAGCGCAAGTCCAGCGTGTCGATCAGCGGCGCCGCCGTGCAGGCTTGCAGTTGCGCCGCAGACACGCCCGGCGCACGTTCACGCACCACCACGCCATCGGGCGTGATTTCGAGCACCGCGAGGTCGGTGTAGATACGGCTCACGCAGGCCAGGCCCGTCACGGGGTAGGTGCAGCGCGGCACGATCTTCGGCTCGCCGCCTTTGGTGCGGTGCTCCATCATCACCCAGGTCTGCTTGGCGCCGATGGCCAGGTCCATCGCACCACCGACGGCGGGAATCGCGCCGGCCTCGCCGGTGTGCCAGTTGGCGAGGTCGCCATTGGCCGCGACCTGAAACGCGCCGAGCACGCAGACATCGAGGTGGCCGCCGCGCATCATCGCAAAGCTGTCGGCGTGGTGAAAAAACGCCGCGCCTGGCATCAGCGTCACCGGCTGCTTGCCGGCGTTGGTGAGGTCGTAGTCCTCTTGGCCCGCCGGCGGCGCCGGGCCCATGCCGAGCACGCCGTTCTCGCTGTGCAAGATGACTTCGCGGTCGCTGGGAATGTGGTTGGCCACCAGCGTCGGCAAGCCGATGCCGAGGTTGACGACCATGCCTTCGCGCATGTCTGCGGCCACGCGCGCGGCCATCTGATCGCGGGTCCACTTCATCATGGCGCTTTGGCTCCACCGGCAAGCGTGGCGCTGCGCGCAATGGGCACCACACGCTGCACGAAGATGCCGGGCGTGATCACGGCTTCGGGGTCGAGCGCGCCAAGTTCGACCACCTCGTGCACGGTGGCGATGGTCACCTTCGCGGCCATCGCCATCACCGGGCCGAAGTTGCGCGCCGTCATGCGGTAGGTCAAATTACCCCAGCGGTCGCCGCGCTCGGCCTTGATGAAGGCGAAGTCGGCGTGGATCGGCGTCTCGAAGACCTGCATGCGGCCGTCGAGTTCGCGCACTTCCTTGCCGTTGGCCAGCTCGGTGCCATAGCCGGTGGGCGTGAAGAAGCCACCGATGCCTGCGCCCGCAGCGCGGATGCGTTCGGCCAGGTTGCCCTGCGGCACCAGTTCCAGCTCGATCTTGCCGGCGCGAAACGCACGGTCGAAATGGTGCGAATCGGCCTGCCGAGGAAACGAGCAGATGACCTTGCGCACGCGGCCGGCGGCGATCAGCGCCGCCAAGCCGGTGTCGCCGTTGCCGGCGTTGTTGTTGACCAGCGTGAGGTCGCGCGCACCGTGTGCGATCAGCGCGTCGGTGAGTTCGTTGGGCAGGCCTGCCGTGCCGAAGCCGCCGATCATCACCGTGGCACCGTCGTGCACGTCGGCGACGGCGGCTGCGCAGCTTTCGAAAGTCTTGTCGATCATGCTCGTTCAGGCTTGCGGCGGTGCACCGTCGAAGGCGCGTTGCAGCAGTGCGCGCAACGCCGCGCGGTCGAGCGCGCGCGGGTTGGCGTACTGATTCTGCACCGCGATATCGGCCGCGCGGTCCAGGCCATCGGCGGGCATGCCGATGCCGGCCAGCGATGTCGGAGCGCCATACCGCTGCGCCAGCGCCTGCAGCGCGTGCGGCGCCTCGCTGCGGCCGACGCCGAGCGCGCGGCCGATACGGCGAATGGCGTCGGACGCAGCGGCGGCGTTGTACGCCAGCGCATGCGGCAGCATCACGGTGTGCACCTCGGCGTGCGGCAGGTTGAAGCTGCCGCCCAGCGTGTGACACAGCTTGTGGTGCAGGCCCATCGTGGTGGCGCCGAGCACCATGCCGCACAACCAGGCGCCGTACAAGGCCTCGCCGCGTGCGGCCAGGTCGCGCGCATCGTTTTGCAGCGGCGGCAACGCGGCGGCGCTGGCACGGATGCCCTCCACGGCCATCAGCGAAACGACTGGGTTGGCATCTGGCGCGTACAACCCTTCGGCCGCGTGGGCGATGGCGTTGAAGGCGCTGCTGATGGTGATGGCGAACGGCAGGTCGAGCGTCAGCTCGGGGTCGTAGATCACCGTGCGCGGCAGCACGCGCGGATCGCGTCCCGTCTTCTTCAGGCCGCCTTCGGTGATGCCGTAGATCGGCGTCATCTCGCTGCCCGCATAGGTGGTGGGCACGGCGACGATGGGCAAGCCGCTGTCGAGTGCGATCGCCTTGCCCAGCCCGGTGGTGGAGCCGCCGCCGATGGCGACCGCGGAGTCGGCGCCGAGGCGCCGCGCTTGCTCACGCGCTTCGCGCGCCGACTCGATCGGCACATGCATCACCGCCTTGGCGAAGACGCCGGCCGCACGCTCGCCGAGCAGCGCGGCCACATGCTCAGCCGCAGCAGCCTGCCCCGGCGTGCACAGCACCAGCACGCGACGCGCGCCCAGGCGATCCACCTCCGCTGGCAGTTGCTGCAGCGAACCGGCGCCGAAGAGCACTCGCGCCGGGTGGGCTTGGTAAACAAAAGCTCTCATTGCAACGGCGATTGCAGCATGGCCGCAACCCGATGTGGCGATAAACAGTTTTCCATGGGGCAAAGTCCCGATGTCGCACGCGACCGCGTGCCACTGCAATACGGCCCATGCTCTTCCCCACCACCATCGTCGGCAGCTTCCCCCAACCCGACTGGCTGATCGACCGCGCAGAAACTCGCCGGCCGCTTTCCGCCGCGCGTGCGCGCCAAGGAGCTGTGGCGCGTCGCAGAGCCATATCTTCAACAGGCCTGGGAAGACGCGACGCTGATCGCGATCCGCGCGCAGGAAGACGCGGGGCTGGACATCATCACCGACGGCGAGATCCGGCGCGAGAGCTACAGCAACCGCTTCGCTACGGCGCTCGAAGGCGTGGACCTCGACAACCCGGGCAGCGCGCTCGACCGCTCGGGCCACCCGAACCCGGTGCCGCGCGTCACCGGCCCGATCCGCCGCCGGCACGCGGTGGAAGTCGAAGACCTGCTGTTCCTCAAAGCGAACACGAAGAAGAAGATCAAGATCACCGTGCCCGGCCCGTTCACGATGAGTTGCCAGGCGCAGAACGACTTCTATGCGACCGACGCCGAAGCGGCGATGGACTACGCCGCGGCCGTCAACGCCGAGATCCGCGACCTCTTTGCCGCCGGCGCCGACATCGTGCAGATCGACGAGCCCTACATGCAGGCGCGGCCCGAGAAGGCGCGGCAGTACGGCCTGGCGGCATTGAACCGCGCGCTCGACGGCGTCACCGGCACGACGGCCGTGCACATCTGCTTCGGCTACGCCGCGATCATCCACGAGCGGCCGAGTGGCTACTCCTTCTTGCCGGAACTGCGCGGCTGTGGCTGCAAGCAGGTCTCGATCGAAACCGCGCAAAGCCAGCTCGACTGCTCCGTGCTGGCGCAACTCGACGACAAGCAGATCATGGTCGGCTGCATCGACCTGTCGGACATGGCCGTCGAGACGCCGCAGTTGGTGGCCGACCGCATCCGCCGCGCCCTGCCGTTTGTGGCCAAAGAGCGCGTGATCCTGGCGCCGGATTGCGGCATGAAGTACCTGCCGCGCGAGGTGGCGGTGGGCAAGCTGCGAGCGATGGTGGAGGCAGCGCGGATACTGCGGAAAGAGTTCGGCGCGCCGTGAGCGGCCGCTGCCGCCGTGGCGGCCGGCGCGTGGTTACGGTGGCCCTGGCGAGCGCTGCGTCAGATCGACCGCGTGCACATGCCACTTGAACCAGCGCCACCACAGCAGGCCGGCCACGACGATGCACAGCAGCACGCCGCCGGCCACGAGCCAGGTCTTGTTGAGGCCATGTGCCGCCAACACCCGAGCCTCGACGTCGTTGACGACGCCCAGCAGTAGACCGACGATCACGAGCGCGAAGGCGCTCCACAGGGCGGCGTCGAACCAGGCGCCGTCGGCGCGGCTGCGCGCCACCGTACGCCGCACGCGCGCCATTCGGCGCGGCCGCAGGAGTTCGGCCAGGGCGGCGGGCATGGTTTTCAGATCCGACATGGCACCGATGATGTCGTGGTCGGACCGGCCCAGCGCGTGAATCAGGCGCGCAGTTGGCGCTGTTTTCGCTTGGTAACGCCGGATCCGATCGGGCTTGTGTCGAATCCGCATCTGCCCGATCGTCGTGTGTATTGACAACCAAGGAGCCTGCATGAGCCGACAAGCCGCCCCCGCCCCGTCCGCCAGGAAGCCAGCCGCACGCGCCACACCGGCAGTGCCGACGCGCCTGGCCGTGCTGGTCGCCACGCGCAAAGGCGCGTGGCTCTTCCACAGCGACGCCAAGCGCAAGACCTTCACGGCTGACGGCCCGCACTTCCTCGGCCACAACATCAGCCATGTGAAGCTCGACCCGCGTGACGGCCGCACACTGCTGGCCGCGGCCAAGACCGGGCACCTCGGCCCCACGGTCTTTCGCTCCACCAACTTCGGCAAGAGCTGGAAGGAAGCCAAGCAGCCGCCGGCCTTTGCCAAGCCAACCAACAGCCTGCCGGCGCGCTCGGTGGACCACACGTTCTGGCTCACGCCGGGCCACGCCAGCGAGCGCGACACCTGGTATGCCGGCACCTCGCCACAGGGCCTGTTCCGCTCGGAGGATGGCGGCGTCACCTGGGAGCCGCTGCCGTCGGTCAACGACGACCCGCAGTTTCGCGAGTGGATGGGCACGGTGCAGGATGGCACGCCCGACGGGCCGAAGCTGCACTCGATCACCGTCGATGTGCGCGACCCGGCGCACCTGCTGTTCGCGATGTCCGGCGGCGGCGTGCACGAATCGCGTGACGCCGGCCGCAGCTGGAACACGTTGATCAAGGGCATGGAAGTCGTCGGAGGCTTCGACGCCACCAACGTCAGCTTCCACGACCCGCACTGCGTGCGCCAATGCCCGAGCCAGCCCGACCGCCTCTACCAGCAGAACCACTGCGGCATCTACCGGCTCGACGGCTGGGGCAAATCGTCGGGTGACGACGCTTGGCAACGCATCGGCCGCAAGATGCCCAAGCGCGTGGGCGACATCGGCTTTCCGATGGTGCTGCACCCGCGCGACGCCGACACGGCCTGGGTGTTCCCGATGGACGGCACCGACGTCTGGCCGCGCACCAGCCCCGACGGCCGCCCGGCCGCCTACGTCACGCGCAACGGCGGCCGCAGCTGGCAGCGGCTGGACCAGGGCCTACCCGAGAGCCAGGCCTGGTGGACCGTCAAACGCCAGGCGATGACGGCGGACGCGCGGGAGAACCCGGCGCTGTACCTCGGCACCACCGGCGGCGAGTTGTGGATCGGACGTGACGGCGGCGAGCGCTGGGCCAACATCGCGCGCCACCTGCCTGAGATCTATGCGGTGGAAGTGGCCGAGCACGACTAACGACGATGAAGGTGCTGATCCCAGGCGCGCTGCGCTCCTACACGCGTGAGGCTCACGTCGAGGCCGTGGGCGACACGCTCGACGCGCTGTTCGCGGACCTCGAGCGCCGTTACCCGGGGCTGCGCTTTCGCGTGGTCGACGAGCAAGAGCAACTGCGGCCGAACATGCGCATCTTCGTCAACGGTCTCGGCGTGCGCGATTTGCAGCACGCGCTGCGGCCGGACGACTTCGTCGCCGTCGTGCTGGCCCTCAGCGGGGGCTGATGGACCACGACGGCGTCGTTCTGAAAATCACTACTCAGGAGAGCGACATCATGATGAGCAAGAACACGGTCTGCCTCTGGTACGACGGTGACGCCGTCGAGGCCGCGCAGTTCTACGCGGCAACCTTCCCGGACAGCTCGGTGGGCACCATCCTGCGCGCGCCGGGCGACTACCCCGACGGCAAGCAGGGCGATGTGCTGACGGTCGAGTTCACCGTCGCCGGCATCCCCTGCATCGGCCTGAACGGCGGCCCGCACTTCAAGCACAACCTGGCGTTCTCTTTCCAGATCGCGACCGACGACCAGGGAGAAACCGACCGCCTGTGGAACGCGGTGGTCGGCAATGGCGGCGAGGCCAGCGAGTGCGGCTGGTGCAAGGACCGCTGGGGCCTGTCGTGGCAGATCACGCCACGCGCTCTGATGGCCGCGATTGCCGACCCCGACGCCGCGGCGGCCAAGCGCGCGTTCGAAGCGATGATGACCATGGGAAAGATCGACATCGCGAAGATCGAGGCGGCTCGGCGGGGGTGACACGATCGGGCACGCTCTACAGGCGACGGATCACGTCATCTCCGGCGAGCCCCCAGTCGTCACATGGTGCAAGTGATGGACGTGCGGTGCAGTCGCGAGCCGGTACTGAAAACCCCGGCCGCATAGCACGTCTTGCTCGCTGCACGCCGTCCGGCTCGGCCGACACTCAAGCGGACGCCTTGGTCGCACCCGTTCCGACGGTTCGCCGGCGGAAGGGTGCGCACAACATCATCAGCAGTAGACCGAGCGACAGTGTGTGAATCGTCGAAACTTCCGGGACGGCAGAAACCACCGGCTCACTACGAACCAAGAAGGTTCCCACGCCAGCCGCCTGAAAGAGCGTCTGCTCGTTAGACACCTGTGCAATGCCGTTGGGCGGATTGATGACAAGGTAGGTCGAGCGCCCAGCCACTGGTAGATCGTCAATGAAGCCGGCCGAGCTGATGTCGTTCAACGGGTCCGATCCGAGGTGATTTAGAAAGCTCGAGGTCGCACTTGCGAAAGTGCCAGGGGTCCATGACATTCCGTCCGCGGGCATGAGTTGGGAGACGTCACCCGGATTGATCGAGTAGGCGATGTTGAAAGCCGACAAGAGGACAGTCATCTCGCTCGCGTCAGCCCAAGAAAAACCGTCCGACTGAAACGCCGCGATCGCATCATTGACGTTTAGGTTGAGGCTCGCCGTCAGATCCAAGAACTCGTATACGGTGCTTCCCTCCTGAACCACCGTCAGATCGCCGGGCGCGCGGAAAGTCCCGTCCGGCAGCAACGTTGCGCCGGGACTTCCTTGGGAAGCCGTCATGGCCAATACAAAGGCGCAAAGAGTCGCGAGCTTCATCTTCCATCCTCCATGAATTTCTCACCCTTACGTTGTACGCGATCTGCCGCGCGCCCCTGTCCCCCCGTTCCGGGGCATCTCACTTGCAACACCCAGCGGCGTCATTGCGAAGGAGGCCGTCAACCGGTCCGTATTGGAGTCCAGAGCCATGAGGGAGGTGCGATCCCGAATGGTGTGCAACCGCCCTGTCGCTGCGTCAGACCGCGAAGGCGCTGCGCGCGCCGCCGCTCTTCTGGGTCTTGAAAATGGAGCCGCTGTCGGGCGCCGGTGGCAGAGGAACGCGCACCGGCAGCGCTTCCATGCGCGGCGTCAGGGTGGGTTTGCCGCAGATCATGCGGCTGTTCAAGTCGTCCCAGAACTCACGCTGGCTCAGGCGGTGGATGTACGAGCCGCCGCCGGCCAGAGGCCATGCATCCGCGGCCGCACACTCGTAGAACAGGATCAGGCGGTTGCGATCGCTGACGTTCGGTGCCGAGCCGTGCAGCATCCGCGCATGGTGGATGCTCATGCTGCCGGCCTTGCCGGTCAGGGTCACTGCCTGATCGAGATGGAAGTCCGGATCGGCCGGATCCACGGCGCCGCAGAAGGCGCCGTTCATCATGTGCGACAGCACAGGACCTTTGTGCGAGCCCGGGATCACCTTCAGCGGGCCGTTGCTTTCGTCCACGTCCTCCAGCAGCAGGCCCACAGCCAGCAGGTTCTCGATTGGTGTGGGGATAGAAGGCCCAGTCCTGATGCCACTCCACCGCCGCACCTCCGCCCGGCGCCTTGGTGTTCAGCTTGCTGGTCTGGATGGCGATGTCCGGGCCCATCAAGGTTTTCAGGATGCCGGTGATGCGGCTGCCGGCAAGCGTCTGCCAGAAGATGGGGTCGCGCTTGTGGGGCAGCTTGATGCGGGTGAGTCGCGGCTGCGCCGCGCTGTGGCCGTCGTCGAGGTCGTAGATGTCGTTGCTGGCAGTGACTTCCCGGGAACCCTCGATGAGCCGATAGGTCGCCTTGCGCAGCGCCGCCAGCGTCTCTGGCGTGACGGCGTTCTCCACCATCAGGTAGCCGTTGTCGCGATAGAACTGAACCTCATCGATGTTGAGCATGGGACATCCTCCATCGAGGGTCGGTGGTCGTAAAGCCCGATGTTAGTGACTCGATTTACCGCGGCTGATCAACCACTTCATGCCGTCCACCGTCTCTCGAAGTCATTCACCGCAAACTGCTCGACCAGAAAGTCCACGAAGCAGCGCACCTTCGCCGGCAGGTGCCGCCGCGTCGGGTACGCGATGTTGATCGTCAGCCGCTGCAGTTCCCACTCCGTCAGCAGCGGCACCAGCCGGCCGGCGATCACGTCCTCGTGAATGATGTACATCGGCTGCATCAGGATGCCGAGGTGCTTCAAGGCCGCGGCGCGCACGATCTGGCCGTCGTTGGCTTCGAGCACGCCGTGCACGGCGAGCGCGGTCTCGGTGCCATCGCGCGCCGTCAGGCGCAGCTCGTTCGGATGGTTGGCCAGGTTGTAGATCAGCAGACGGTGCTGCTTCAGCTCGTCGGGCGTTGCGCGGCGTGCCGTGGCGTTGCAGGTACTGCGGTGACGCGGCGAGCACGCGTTTGGTCTCGGCCAGGCGGCGCACGGTGATGGCGGAATCGTTCTCGTACTCGCGGTTGCGCACCGCCACGTCGATGCCGCTCTCCAGCAGATCGGTGTAGCGGTTCGAGGCAATCATCTCGACGCGCAGCTCGGGATAGCGTTCGTTGAACTCGGTGAGCAGCGGCGCGATGACGATCATCGAGAACGACAGCGAGGCCTGCACGCGCAAGAGGCCGGTGGGCTTGATGGCCGTTTCGTTGACGGCGTTCTCGGCGTCGCGCAACTCGCCCAGCAGCGGCTTGCAGCGGCGGTAGAAGGCCTCGCCGACGTCGGTGAGGAACAAGCGCCGCGTGTTGCGCTGCACGAGGCGCGCCGACAGCCGCTCTTCGAGCGCCGCGAGGTGGCGGCTGGCGGCGGCGTTGGACAAGCCGAGCGCTTCTGCCGCGCGCGACAGGCTGCTCAGCTCGGCAACTTGCACGAAGAGTTCGATTTCGGTCCAGCGATCCATAGGCACACGTTTACCCGCAGTTTTCCGGCAAGCGGAAGAAAGCTTTGCCGATGCACGCTTTGATGTCCATGAGTGGAAGTCTAGAGTCGCCCCGCAATGCGTCATATCGATGAAGACACCATCACCCAAGCCGTGATCGCGCGCCATGCGGCCGCCGGCAACCCGCGGCTGCGCGAGGTGATGACGAGCCTGGTGCAGCACCTGCATGCCTTCGCACGCGACACCAAACTTACCGAGGCCGAGTGGGCCGAGGGCGTGCGCTTCATCGCCGAGTGCGGGCGTGCCACGGTCCCGGGGCGGCCCGAGGTGGCGTTGCTGTCGCACACGCTGGGGCTGACGGCGCTGGTGACCGCCGTCAGCCAGCGCAAGCCCAAAGGCTGCACCGAGGCCACGGTGCCGTACCGAAGCGGCGACGAGGCCGGCGAGCCCTGCTACGTGCGCGGACGCGTGCTCGCGCTCGACGGCGCACCGATCGCCGACGCCGAAGTCTGCATGGGCCTGACCGGCCGAGATGGCGACGGCGACGAGCCGTGCGACGTGCTGCGCACCGACGCCGACGGCTGCTTCGTCATCAAGACTTCCGTCGCCGCGTCGCAACCGATCGCGCACGACGGCCCCGTGGGCCGCTTGCTGCATGCCCTGGGTCGGCACCCGTGGCGGCCGGCACATTTGCACTTCACCATCACGGCGCGCGGCTATGAGCGGCTGGCCACGCAGGTCTTTCGCCAGGACGATCCGTATCTCGACGCCGATGCCGTGTTCGGCGTGCGCAGCTCGCTGGTGGCCGACTGGGTGCGCCATGAACGCGGCCGCACACCGGACGGTCAGACCAGCGCGGTGCCGTTCACCACACTCGATTTCGCGTTCGTGCTCAACGCCACAACAGGAGACAAACCATGACGACGACGATGAATGACCCTTCGACGATGACCCGCCGCAGCGTGCTCGGCGCCGGCGTGGCCGGCCTGGCCGCAGCTTCGGGCCTGGCGCAGGCGCAAGCGGGGCCGATCCGTATCGGCAGCACGCTGGCGCTCACCGGGCCGCTGTCGGCCACGGCGCAGGTGCACAAACTCGTCGGCGAGATCTATGTCGAGCAGGCCAACAAGCGCGGCGGCTGGCTCGGACGACAGCTCGAGTGGGTGTTGAAGGACGACCAGTCCAAGCCCGACCTGGCACGCACGCTGTACGAGCAGCTCGTCACTGCCGACAAGGTCGATCTGCTGATGGGCCCGTACGCCACCGGCGCGATCCTCTCGGCGATGGGCGTGGCGCAGCGCTACGACAAGGTGCTGGTGCACCACACCTTCGGCGTGCCGTCGCTGGCCAAGTACGAGCGCGCGTTTCCGGCCTGGTCGCTCGGCTCCGACCCGGCGACGACCGTGCCCAACACCTTGTTCGACGCGCTGGCCGCCGGCCCCAAGCCGCCGAAGACCGTGGCCGTGGTGACGAGCAAGTTCCCGTCGATCCAGTTCATGAGTGCCGGCGCGCGCGAGGTGTTGAAGAAGCGCGGCCTGACCGAAGTGCTGTTCCTCGAATGGGACTTCGGCAACCGCGACTTCGGCCCGATCGCGAACCGCATCAAGGATGCCAAACCCGACTTCGTCTGGGTCGGCGCGATCGGCCTCGACGGCAACCTGCTGCTCGACGCGATGAAGAAGATCGAGTACATGCCGCCGCAGCACTTTTATCTCTACCCTGCGCCGGCGCCACTGGTCTCGCTGCCGGAAGCGAAGAACGCACTGTCGGTGACGATCTTCGAAGAACAGCCGCCGTTCATCAATGCGCCGGGTGCGGCCGAGTTCGTCAAGCTGTACCGCGAGCGGGCCACCGCGGCCAAGCTGCCCGACCCTTCCGTCGAAGTGCAGGCCGGTGCGTCATACACGGCGTGGCAGATCCTCGAAGCCGGCGTCGTGGCCACCAAGGGCCTCGACGACAAAGCGATCGCGACGTGGATCAAGGGCAACCGCATCGACACCATCCAGGGCAAGCTGCACTTCACCGGCACCGGCAACTACGGCGACGACCTGATGCGCATCAAGCAGGTGCAGGGTGGGCATTGGACGGTGGTCTGGCCGAAGTCGCACACGAACGCCGGGGCGACCTTGCAAGCGAACTGATCGCACGCATGACCTGGCCCAGCGCCACGCTGCTGGCGCAAAGCATCCTGTCCGGCATCTTCGTCGGCGCCCTCTACGGCCTGCTCGGTCTCGGCCTGAGCTTGTCGTGGGGGCTGCTGCGCCTGATCAACCTGGCGCACTTCGCGTTTGCGTTTCTCGCGGCGTACCTTTGCTATCAGATGGCGACGATGGGCATGGACCCGTTGCTGACGCTGCTGTTGATCGTGCCGCTCTTCTTTGCCATCGGTGCGGCGCTGCATTGGGCGATGGCGCGCTTCGCCATCACGCCGTTCAACTCGCTGCTCGTCACCTTTGGTTTGACGGGCATCGTCGAGGCGCTGATCCAGACCATCTGGACGGCCGACTTCCGCAAGCTGGAGTCGTCGTACGGCGAGCATCGGCTGAAGCTCTTCGGTCTGTACATGCCGCTGCCCGAGCTGATCACGCTCGGCTTGGCCGTGGCGCTCTCGCTCGGCGTCTGGGCCGTGCTGCGCTACACCGATCTAGGCAAGGCGCTGCGCGCGTCCGCCGAAGATGCGCAGATCGCTGCGGCCTTCGGCATCCACCAGCAGCGCAACGCGCTGCTGCTGGCCGGTACCTGCTCTGCCCTGGCTAGCGTGGCCGGCGTCTGCCTGGCTCTGGGCTTCACGCTCGCGCCATCGCAGATCTATGCCTGGATCGGCGTGGTGTTTGCGGCTGTGATGCTCGGTGGCCTCGGCCGCGCGCTGGCGCCGCTGCTCGCCGGCATCGTCATCGGCGTGAGTGAAGCGGTGACGATGGCGGTGACCGCGCCGTCGTGGGCGCCGCTGGTGTCGTTTGCGCTGCTGATTGCGATTCTTCTATTTCGTCCGGGGCGAGCGGCATGAGCACGCCTGCCTCCACTCTGGTCGCCGCGCAGAGCGACATGCCGCGCGAGCGCAAAGCGGTGGCACCCTGGCGGACCCCGACGACCATCGTCGTCGCCGCCATCGCGCTGGCCTTTGTGCCGACGCTCGGCCTGCCCGCGTTCTACGACTCGCTGCTCTACCTGATCCTGCACTGGATCGTGCTCGCCACGTCGTGGAACATCCTGTCGGGCTACAGCGGCTACTTCTCGTTCGGCCACGGCGCGTTTTTCGGCGCCGGCATCTACACCAGCGCCACGCTGATGTCGCGCTTCGACTGGCCGTTTCTCTACACGCTGCCGGCCGCTGCGCTCGTCGCCTGCTTGCTCGGTGTCGTCGTCGGTGCGATCGTCTTTCGCGTCAAGGGCATTCGCGGCGAAGTCTTTGCGCTCCTGACGCTGGCCGTGACCTTCGTGCTCGGCACGGTCATCGTCAACACGCCGATCGACGGCGGCAACGGCGTGTCGCTGGCCGCGGTGCCAGTGCCCAAGATCGGGCCGACGGCGTCGTCCACCTTCTACCTGCTGGCGCTGGCCACCGCCGCGGTGACGATGCTTGTCGCCTGGGGCATCGCGGTTTCGAAACTCGGCGCCGGGCTGTTCGCGATCCACGACGACGAAGACGCCGCCGAGGTGATCGGCGTGCCGACCTACCGCTACAAGTTGATTGCACTAGGGATCTCGTGCGCGCTGGCCGGCGTCGCTGGTGGCATCCACGCGCTGTTCCTGAACTACGTGACGGTGGGCGAGGTGTTCACGATCACGGTGCCGTTGACCGTCGTGCTCATGAGCGTCCTCGGCGGCACGCGGCATTGGGCCGGCCCGGCCATCGGCGCGGTCGTCATCACGCTGCTGCTGTACAGCTTCACGGCGGCCAACTTCGCGGTGGCCGGCAAGGCCATGGTCGGCGTGATCCTGATCGCTGCCATTCTGTTCATGCCCGAGGGCATCCTGCCGCGGGTGCAGCGCGCGCTGGCGCGGCAGCGTGGGGCTGCGCCCACCACACTTCCCGTTCGGGCTGAGGTATCGAAGCCGCACGCGAGCCCTTCGATACCTCAGGGCGAACGGATTGAAGTCTTGCTTCGCGCACGCGGTGTCGCCAAGTCCTTCCGCGGCGTCAAGGCGCTGGCCGGTGTCGACGTCGAAGTGCGGCGCGGCGAGATCCTCGGCCTGCTCGGGCCCAACGGCTCGGGCAAATCGACCTTCATCAACGTCGTCAGCGGGCACTACACGCCCACGGGCGGCAGCATCGTCTTCGAGGGCCTCGAACTCGCCGGCCGTGAAGCGCACCGCATCGCGCGCGCCGGCATCTCGCGCACCTACCAGATCCCGCGGCCGTTCGCGCACCAGACGGTGCTGGACAACGTGGCGCTGGCGGCGATGTTCGGCGGCGGCCTGCCCTCGCCCGCCACCGCGCGCCGAGAAGCGATGACGTGGCTGACCTTCGCCGGCCTGCAGGACAAGGCGCTGGCGCGGCCCGATGAGTTGAACCTGCACCAGCGCAAGTTCCTCGAACTCGCGCGTGCGCTGGCGTCGCGCCCCCGTCTCGTGCTGCTCGACGAGGTGCTGTGCGGACTCACGCCAAGCGAGATCGACGATGCGGTCGCCCTGGTGCGTCGCATTCGCGACCAGGGCTCGACGGTGGTCTTCGTCGAGCACGTGATGCGCGCCGTGATGGCGCTGACCGATCGCGTCGTCGTCTTCGATCAGGGCGTTGTGCTCGCCGAAGGGCCTGCCGCTGAGGTCATGCAACGCCCGGAAGTGATGACGGCCTACCTCGGCACCCCGCAGGAGCGCCGCGATGCTTGACGTGCGCGAGCTGCAGGTCAGCTACGGCCCGGCGCCGGCGCTGTGGGGCGTGAGCTTCACGCTGCGTGCGCGCGAGTTGCTGTGTGTCGTCGGCCCCAACGGGGCCGGCAAGACGACGCTGATCAACACGCTGGCCGGTGTGCTGCGTGCGCGCAGCGGCCGCGTCGAGTTCGAGGGCCGCGACATCACCGCGCTGCCGCCGCACCGTTTCTGCGACGCCGGCATTGCGCTCGTGCCCGAGGGGCGGCGTCTGTTCGGCTCGATGAGCGTGCTCGAAAACCTGGAGATCGGCAGCCTGCTGCCGACGGCGAAGGCCAAACGTGCGCAGTCGCTGGAGTCGGTGTTGGCGCTGTTCCCAGCGCTCAAGGTCAAGCTGGCGCAGGCCGCGGGCGAGCTGTCGGGCGGCCAGCAGCAGATGGTCGCGATCGGCCGCGCGCTGATGGCGTGCCCGCGCCTGCTGCTGCTCGACGAGCCGTCGCTTGGCCTGTCGCCGCTGATCGTCAACGAGATGTTCAACGCGATCAAACGGATCAACGCCGAAGGCACCGCGGTGCTGCTGGTCGAGCAAAACGTGTCGATGGCGCTGCGCGTCGCCGACCGCGCCTACGTGCTCGAGCAGGGCCGCATGGTGTCCGAGGGCACGCCGGACGAGTTGATGCAGCGCGACGAAATCCGCCGCGCGTATTTGGGCGTGTGACATGAAGCTCCGCGCCTCACTCCCGTTCGCCCTGAGGTATCGAAGGGCCGGGCTGAGGTATCGAAGCCCTTTGGCTGGCACCATGCGGGCTTCGATACCTCCGCCCGAACGGTGGTGGCGCAGCCCTTCGATACCTCAGGGCGAACGGTTCTTTTGAGCCGCTGAAATGATCTACGTCTTCCACTTGCTCGACAAGCCTGATGCGGCAGCGCTGCGCCAGCGCGTGCGGCCCGAGCACAAGGCCTATCTTGCGCAGGTGGCCGAGCGCATCGCGTTCGCCGGGCCGCTGACCCACGACGACGGCGTGACGATGATCGGCAGCCTGCTGGCAATCGATTTCGCGTCACGCGATGCTGCTCAGGCGTGGCTCGCCGACGAGCCGTTCACACGCGCCGGCTTGTACGCCAGCGCCGAAATTCACGCCTTCGTCAACCTGTGGCCGCAGCGAGCAGGTTTCCCGGCATGACCATCAAACACATCGTGATGTGGAACGTGCGCGGCGATGACGCCGACGCGCGCACGAATAACATCGCGCTGCTCAAATCTCAATTCGAATCGCTGCGCGGCCACATCCCCGGCCTGCTGCACCTTGAGGTCGGCATCGATCACAGCCGCATCGACTACGCCTGCGACGTCGTGCTGATCACCGAGTTCGAATCGCGCCAGGCCCTGGCCGCGTACGCCGAGCACCCGGAGCACCTGCGCGTGCGTCGCACGCTCGGCGATCTGCGCAGCGAGCGGCATCAGGTCGATTTTGAAGTTCATCCCGAGGCCGGCCGGGCGCGCGCCGACCACGACCCCCCGTCAACCCACCGAGGAGACAAAGACCATGTGCAGACTCTGTGACCAAGGCCAGCCCCAATCGCACGAGCACGACGACGGCCGCGCGTGGAACCCGCGCCGCGGTTTCCTCAAAGCCAGTGCCGCGGCCGGCGGCATGGCGCTGTTCGCCAACGCAGCCCAGGCCGATGACGAGCGCCGCGAGCGCGAACCCGAGCACAGCGGCCGCCACGGGCGGCGCTATGTGATCCGCAATGGCTCGGTGATGTCGATGGACCCGACGGTCGGCGACTTCGCCCGTGCCGATGTGCTGGTGGAGGGCCGCAAGATCGTTGCCATCGGCCCCGATCTGCGTGTCGGCGGTGCGCACGAGATCGACGCGCGCGGGCGCATCGTCATGCCGGGCTTCATCGACACCCACCACCACCTGTTCGAGACCGCGCTGCGCAGCTACCTCGCCGACGGCCTGCTGTTCGACGGGCTGGACGCGAACATCGCGCAGAACTACTTCCAGAAGATCCTGCTGACCTTCGCGCCGGTGTACCGGCCGCAGGACGTGTACATCAACACGCTGTTCGGCTCGCTGTCGCAGCTCGACGTGGGCGTGACCACGGTGCATGACATCTCGCAGATCCACCACTCGGCCGCGCACAGCGACGCGCAGGTCAAGGCGCTGAAGGATTCGGACCGGCGCGCGGTGTTCGGCTACTTCGAAAGCGCCGGGGGCGTGCCCGGCAACCTGTACCCGGGCGATGCGCGGCGCCTGAAGGCCACGCACTTCAGCTCGACCGATCAGCTGACGACGATGACGATGGGCGGCGAGATCTACCTGCCGGGCTACGAGGTGGCGTGGGCGCTCGGCCGCGAGCTCGGCTTGCAGGTGGTGTGCCACATCGTCGGTACCTTCGGCATGCGGCCGACCTTCGATGCATTGGCCGCGGCCAATGCCTTCGGGTCCGACAACCTGTTCATCCACATGACCGGCATGTCCGACTTCGCCTGGCAGAAGGCGCGCGACGCGGGTGTTGCCGTCTCGCTGGCAGTGCCGATCGAAATGAACATGGCGCACGGCACGCCGCCGATCATCAAGGCGATGCAGATGGGCGTGCGGCCTTCGCTGTCCACCGACGTCGAGTGCACGCTTGCAGCCGACCCCTTCATGCAGATGCGCTCGGCCATGAACCTGCAGCGCATGTTCGTCAATGCCAACAAGCTGGGAGAGCTCAACATGCCGCCCACGGGCGCGGTGCCGCTGCTGAACTCGAAGGACGTTGTCGGCTGGGCGACGATGAACGGCGCGCGCGACTTGAAACTCGACGCCAAGGTGGGCTCGCTGACGCCGGGCAAGGAAGCCGACATCGTGATCCTCGACGCCGAGGCGATCAACGTCGCGCCACTGAACCATGTGCCAGGCGCGGTGGTTTCGCTGATGGACCGCACCAATGTCGAGACCGTGATCGTCGCCGGCAAGATCCGCAAGTGGCGCGGCCGGCTGCTCGACGTGAATCTGAACCGCCTGCGCCGCGAACTCGACGCCTCGCGCGACCACCTGTTCCAGGCCGCCGGCATCCCGAAAGACTTGTTCCGCCCGAGCTGATGGACCGACACGAGGAGACATCGAGATGAGCCCCCACCAAACCAGCGACATCACGCAGGCGGTGCTCGACCGCTTGGCCGACAACGCCGACCCGCGCTTCAAGCAGATCATTTCCGCGGTGGTCCGCCATGCGCATGCGATCGCGCGCGAGGTGGATTTGAAGCCCGATGAGTGGATGGCCGCGATCCAGTTCCTCACGCGCACCGGCCAGCAGTGCGACGACAAGCGCCAGGAGTTCATCCTGCTGTCGGACACGCTGGGCATTTCGATGCTTGTGGTGCAGTTGGAGCAGGCACGACGATCGGCCAAGGCGCTGGCCGACAAGAGCGCACGCGCGCATCCCACCGAGGCCACGGTGCAAGGGCCGTTCTACTGGCAGGGCGCGCCGATGCTGCCGCTGGGCAGCGACATCGCCAAGGGCATGCCGGGCGAGCCGGCGTACTACAGCGGGCGTGTCACCGACACGCACGGCAATCCGATCGCCAATTGCTGCCTCGATGTCTGGTCGGGCGACGGCGAAGGTGTGTACGACATGCAGAAAGACAGCGATGCCGGCATGCAGCTGCGCGCGCGCTTTCACACCGATGCCGAAGGCCGCTATCGCTTCTGGTCGATCAAGCCGACGTTCTATCCGGTGCCCGACGACGGCCCGGTGGGCGACATGCTGCGTGCGATGGGACGGCACCCGAACCGCCCGGGTCACATCCACATGATGGTCTACAAGGACGGCTACGTGCCGCTGACCACGCACCTGTTCGCGTCCGACAGCCCCTACCTCGACAGCGATGCGGTGTTCGGCGTGCGCGACAGCCTGATCGTGCAGTACGACAAACACGCGCCGGGCAAGGCGCCGGATGGCCGCGTGTTGGACACACCCTTCCACAGCGCGAGCTACGACTTCGCACTCGCAGCAGCAACGTCATCATGAAGATCGGCAAGACCACCGCCGTCGAGTCGGCCATCTGCGGCAGCGACGACGAGACCATCGTCGTGCGTGGCGCCGACCTGTGCCGCGACCTGATCGGCAAGATCTCGTTCACCGACTACTTCTGGCTGCTTGTCACCGGCCAGCGACCGAGCGCGATGGCCAGCCGCGTGCTCGACGCCACGCTGGTGGCGATTGCCGAGCATGGCCTGGTGCCAAGCGTGCAGGCCAGCCGCATGACGCTGGCGGCTGCTCCCGATGCGATCCAGGGCGCGGTGGCGGCCGGCATCCTGGGCTGCGGCTCGGTGATCCTCGGCTCGTCGGAGACGGCGGGTCGGCTGTTCCTGCGCATCGACGCGCTGGCGCGCGAGAAGTCGCTCTCGCTCGAAGACGCTGCATCGGCCATCGCGCGCGAGCTGCGCGCGGGCAAGCAGGCCATTCCCGGCTACGGCCACCCGCTGCACAAGGCGCGCGATCCGCGCGTGGCGCGCCTGTTCGAGGTGGCGGCCGAGGCCGGCACGCCGGGCCGCTTCATCGCCATCGCAGAGGCCGTCGAGAAGGTGCTGCCCGGCATCACCGGCCGCGACCTGCGGCTGAACGTGTCGGCGGCGATCCCGGCGGTGATGCTCGACGTCGGCTTTCCGGCCGAAGCCCTCAAGGGCGTGCCGATCCTCGCGCGGTGCGCCGGATTGATCGGCCACCTCACCGAGGAGTTGGCGCACCCGATCGGCTTCGCTCTGTCGTACCAGGCCTCGCGCGAGCAGCGCTACACCGGTGCGCTGCCGCCAGGCGTGACGCTCAAGCCGGCCAAGGAGTAGCCGCGGATGGCCAACGTTCTAGCAGGCGTGCGCGTCGTCGAGCACGGCACCTTCATCACCGGCCCCGCGGCCTCGATGCTGCTCGCCGACCTCGGCGCCGACGTGATCAAGGTCGAACAGCCCGCGGGCGATCCGTTCCGCGCCTTCCGCGGCGGCACCTACAGCCCGCACTACCAGACCTACAACCGCAACAAGAAGAGCGTCACGCTCGACACGCGCGACAAGGACGATCTGGCGCGCTTCGAGGCGCTCGTGGCCGAGGCCGATGTCTACATCCAGAACTTCCGCCCCGGCGTGGCTGAGAAGATCGGCGCCGGCGAAGCGCGCCTGCGCGAGTTGAATCCGCGCCTGATCTATTGCGCGATCAGCGGCTTTGGCCCCGATGGCCCTGCCGCCGCGCGGCCCACCTTCGACACGGTGGCGCAAGCGGCCAGCGGCTTTCTCAAGCTGCTGATCAACCCGGCGAATCCGCGCGTGGTGGGTCCGGCGCTGGCCGATGCGATCACCGGTTTCTACGCGGCCTACGGCATCCTCGGTGCCTTGTATGAACGCGAGAAACACAACACCGATCGGGGGCGTCGCGTCGAGGTGTCGATGTTCGAGGCGATGACGCATTTCAACCTCGATGCCTTCACGCACCTGTTCTCCGAAGGCGAAGTGATGGGCCCCTTCAGCCGGCCCAGCGTGTCGCAGAGTTATGTGCTGCCTTGCGCCAACGGGCAGTGGATTGCGCTGCACATGTCGTCGCCGCCCAAGTTCTGGGAAGGCTTGGCGAAGGCGATCGAGAGGCCAACACTGTTCGACGACCCGCGCTTTGCCACGCGCGAGGCGCGCATCGCGCACCAGAGCGAGTTGATCGATCTGTTGTCGGAGGTGTTCGTGCGCCGCGACCGCGCCGAATGGTGCCGCCGTCTCCAAGCGCTGGACGTACCCAACGCACCGGTGTATGACACCGATGAAGTGCCGCAGGACCCGCAGGCCAAACACCTACAGCTCTTCGTCGACGCGCCGCACCCAGACCCGACCGGTGGGCGCTGGCGCACCGTTCGCTCGCCGGTCAGCTTTGACGGCGAGCGCCCTCTGGACGTGACAGCGCCGCCGCTGCTGGGCGATCACAACGCGACGCTGCGCTCCGGAGTGTCGCCCTGGAAACCTTCATCTTTGAAACCGACCGAATGATCCCAGCCTTCTCGCTCCTGCGCCGCGCCACACTCGCGGCTGCCCTCGGTGCCGCCTGCGGTGTCACGTGCGCACAAACCGCGTTGCGGCTCGTCGTTCCGTTCGGCGCGGGCACCACCACCGACATCGTCGCAAGACACGTCGGCGATGCGATGGCGGCGGCTCTCGGGCAGCCGCTGATCGTCGACAACAAGGCCGGCGCCGGCGGCACGATCGGCAGCGACTTCGTCGCCAAAGCGCCGGGTGACAGCGGCGCGCTGCTGATGGGCACCGTGGGCACACACGCCATCAACGCCACGCTCTACCGCAAGCTGCCGTACGACCCCATCAAGGACTTCGTGCCGATCGGCTTCGTCGGCTACACGCCGACGCTGCTCGTGGTGTCGGCCACCTCGGCGTTGAAGAGTCTTGCCGACCTCGCTGCCGCCGCAGGCCAGCCCGCCGGCGTGAGCTTCGCATCGGCGGGCAACGGCACTTCGGGCCACCTGGCAGGCGAGCTGCTCGGCGCGCGCTTGGGCGGCAAGACGGTCCACGTGCCCTACAACCAGGGCGGGCAGGCGCTGACGGATGTCATGGGCGGACAAGTGCAGTTCATGTTCTATCACCCGGCGGCCGTGCTGCCGCACATCAAGGCCGGCAAGCTGCGTGCGCTCGGCGCGTCGGGCGCCAAACGCAGCGTGGCCGCGCCGGACGTCGCGACGATGCAGGAGCAGGGCCTGCCCGACTTCGACCTCGTGGCGTGGTTCATGGTCTATGCGCCGGCGAGCCTGCCAGCTGCCGACACCGCGAAGCTGCGCGATGCGATGCAGCGTGCGCTCGCAACACCCACGGTTGCTTCCAAACTCACTGAGCTGGGCATCGAGCCGCGTGCGATGGCGCCGGCCGAACTCGCTGCGTTCGGGCAGGCGGAAATCAAACGCTGGGCCGAAGCCGTGCGGCGCTCGGGCGCGCAGGTTGATTGAGTCGCAGCTGCGTCGACAACACAGCCCAAAGCAAAACGCCGCTCAAGACGAGCGGCGTTTGCATATCGAAATTTGGCGGAGCGGACGGGACTCGAACCCGCGACCCCCGGCGTGACAGGCCGGTATTCTAACCAACTGAACTACCGCTCCACACGGTGGCTGCGTTCCCGGATCACTCCGCAAGTGCAGCCAAACTTGGCGTCCCCTAGGGGATTCGAACCCCTGTAATCACCGTGAAAGGGTGGTGTCCTAGGCCTCTAGACGAAGGGGACGAATCCTTCACCATGACTTGAACCGCGCGCCTGCTTCGATTGGTGGAGGTAAGCGGGATCGAACCGCTGACCTCTTGCATGCCATGCAAGCGCTCTCCCAGCTGAGCTATACCCCCATCGGAGTCAGTCACGCAGTTCAAGCGAGACCGCGATTATAGACAGGGTTTTTCAAGGTCCGACGGACCGCCCCTAGCGCCTTGACCCCCTCGGGGGGCGAGTTCGCCGTGGGCGAACTCTCGGGGCCTCAGACGTGGGAGAGGCGCTCCAGGACAAGCTCGCGGGAGAAGAGCGCCAGCACCGCGTCGATCGACGGCGTTTGCGTGCGGCCGCAGACGAGCACACGCAAGGCGGGCGCAAGTTGCGGCATCTTCAGACCGTGCGATGCGAGCGTGGCCTTGATGGCTGAGGCAATTGAGGGCGCAGTCCAATCCAGCGTCGTGAGCTGCTCGCGCAGGGACCGCAAGGCCGGCTTCGCAGCCTCGCTCACATGCGCGAGCAGATCGGCTTCGGTCGGCCACACGGGTTTGACGTACATCTGCAGCCAGTCGGCAAGCTCGACTGTCGTTGCGCAGCGGTCCTTGAACAAGGCGCAGGCCCGCGCCAGGTGATCGAGGTCCAACACGTCGATCTCGCGCGTCTTCAACTGCTGTTGCACCAGCTTGGCGAGCCGCGAATCGTCGGCCTGCTTGATGTAGTGCGCATTGACCCACGCCAGCTTCGCTGGATCCCACTGCGCCGGGCTCTTCGCCAGGTGCGTGCCGTCGAACCACTGCACCATCTGTTCGCGCGTGAACAACTCTTCGTCGCCATGGCTCCAGCCGAGGCGGGCGAGGTAGTTGCACATCGCTTCGGGCAGAAAGCCAGCCGCCTCATAGGCCGTGACACTGACCGCGCCGCGGCGCTTGGACAATTTCAAACCGTCATCGCCGAGGATGATCGGGTGGTGGCCGAACTGCGGCAGCGCCACACCGAGCGCGACAAAGATGTTGATCTGCCACGGCGTGTTGTTGATGTGTTCGTCGCCCCGGAAGACATGCGTGATCGCCATGTCCCAGTCATCGACGACAACTGCAAAGTTGTAGGTCGGCACGCCGTCCGGTCGGACGATGATCAGGTCGTCGATCTCGGCGTTGTTGATCGTGATGTCTCCCTTGACCAGATCGTCCCAGTGCACGCTGCCGTCTTGCGGGTTCTTGAAGCGGATGACGGGGGGCACACCCTGCGGCACCGTCGGCAGCGTCTTGCCCTCTTCGGGCCGCCAACGGCCGTCGTAGTGCGTCTTCTCGCCACGCTCGCGTTGCGCTTCTCGCATCGCATCCAACTCGTCGGGCGTGCAATAGCAGCGGTAGGCGTGGCCCGAAGTGACGAGCTGCTCGGCCACGGCTTGATAGCGCGCCAGGCGTTGCATCTGGTAGATCGGGCCTTCGTCGTGATCCAGGCCCAGCCACTTCATCGACGCCAGGATCTGCTCGACCGAGTCCTGCGTCGAGCGCGCGACGTCGGTGTCTTCGATGCGCAGGATGAACTGGCCGCCGTGGTGGCGCGCGTAGGCCCAGGAGTACAGCGCGGTGCGCGCCGTGCCCAGGTGCAGAAAGCCGGTCGGCGACGGGGCGATGCGGGTTCTGACCGTCATCAGCACCCGCCCGGCCGCCCGAAGGGCGCTGGCGCCCCCTTGGGGGGCCGTGAACGAAGTGAGCTTGGGGGCTTCATGTCAGGCCGCGAAGAAGATCCGCCTTGATGTCTTCGACATCATCCAGACCCACCGCCAGCCGCACAGTGCCCTGCACGATGCCCGCCGCCAGACGCTGCTCTTCGCTCAGGCGGCCGTGCGACGTGCTCGACGGATGCGAGATCGTCGTCTTGGTGTCACCGAGGTTGGTGGTGATCGAACACACGCGCGACGCGTCGATCACCTTGAACGCACCTTCGCGTCCGCCCTTGACGACGAAGGACACGACGGCGCCGCCCTGCCCCGATTGCTGCGCCATCGCCAGCTTGTGCTGCGGATGCGATTCGAGGCTCGGATGAAAGACGCGCTCGACCTGCGGCTGTGACTCCAACCAACGAGCGATCACCAACGCACGTTCGCTTTGCGCGCGCACGCGGATCGACAAGGTCTCCATGCCCTTCAACACCACCCAGGCATTGAACGGCGACAGCGTCATGCCGGCGCTGCGCATGACAGGTACCAGCTTCTCGTTGACCAGCGCTTCGGTGCCGCACAGCGCGCCGGCGATGACGCGGCCCTGGCCGTCGAGGAATTTGGTGCCCGAGTGCATCACGACGTCGGCGCCGAATTCGATCGGCCTTTGCAGCGCCGGCGAGCAGAAGCAGTTGTCGACGCACAGCAGCGCGCCAGCCTTCTTTGCGATGGTGGAGAGCGCAGCGATGTCGCACACCTCCGTCAGCGGATTGGTCGGCGTCTCGGCGAACAGCAGCCTGGTGTTGGGTTGCACCGCAGCGCGCCAGGCATCGACGTCGGACTGCGCGACGAACGTGGTCTGGATGCCGTACTTGGCGAAGTCCGTGAACAAGCGGATGGTCGAGCCGAACACCGACTGCGAACACACCACGTGATCGCCACCCTTCAAGGTGCCCATGATCAGCAGCAGGATCGCGCCCATGCCGCTGGCGGTGCCGATCGCGGCCTCGCTGCCCTCGAGCGCGGCCAGGCGCCGCTCCATCATCGTCACCGTGGGATTGCCGAAGCGCGCATAGACGAAGGCTTCTTCTTCGTTGGCGAAGCGCGCGGCCGCCGTCGCCGCATCCGGATGCACGAACGAACTGGTGACGAACAGCGCTTCCGAGTTCTCGCCCCACTGCGACGGCGGCAGACCCTCGCGCACCGCCCGCGTGTCCAGGCGCGCGTCGGCGGGCAAGTCCACTCTAGGCAACTTCTTCATGGGCTCTCCGCGCTTTGCAATGCGAGACGCGTGCGCTCTTCGCCCTCTTCTTCGTCGAACTGCAAGCGCCGCTGCGCTTCCATCGTCGCGAAGTCCACCTCGGTCACGTCGCCGGTAATGTAGCGGCCGTCGAAACAGCTGGCCTCGAAGCTCTCGAGCTTCGGGTTCAACGCGCCGACGACGCGCTTCATCGCATCGACGTCCTGGTAGATCAGCGCGTCGGCGCCGATGAATTGGCGGATCTCTTCGACGCTGCGCGTGGCCGCGATCAGCTCTTCGCGCGTCGGCATGTCGATGCCGTAGACGTTGGGGAAGCGCACCGGCGGCGCCGCCGACGCCATGTAGACCTTGCGCGCACCGGCGTCGCGCGCCATCTGCACGATCTCCTTGCTCGTCGTGCCGCGCACGATCGAGTCATCGACCAGCAGCACATTGCGGTCGCGGAACTCCTGCGGCATCGCGTTCAACTTCTGGCGCACGCCTTTGCGCCGCACCGCCTGGCCCGGCATGATGAAGGTGCGGCCGACATAGCGGTTCTTGACGAAGCCTTCGCGGTACGGCTTGCCGAGCTTCTGCGCGAGCTGCATCGCACTCGGCCGGCTCGACTCGGGGATCGGAATGACGACGTCGATCGCGCTCGGCGGCATCGTCGAGATCACGCGCTGCGCCAGCGTTTCGCCCATGTTCAAGCGCGCCTGGTAGACCGAGATGCCGTCCATCACCGAATCTGGCCGTGCGAGGTAAACGAACTCGAACATGCACGGATGCAGGCTTGGGTGCGCTGCGCATTGACGTGTGTGCAGCTTGCCTTCGAGATCGACGAACAACGCCTCACCCGGCGCCACATCGCGCACGAGCTGATGGCCGGTGCCTTCGAGCGCGACGCTCTCGCTGGCCACCATCACCTCGCCGTCGGCCGCCGTGCCATACGCCAGCGGCCGGATGCCGTACGGATCGCGAAACGCCAGCAAGCCATGGCCAGCGATCAGGGCGACGACAGCGTACGAACCTTTGAGGCGCCGGTGCACGGCAGCCACCGCCTTGAAGACTTCGTCGGGCGTCAGCGGCAGATCACGCGCGGCAAGTTCAAGTTCGTGCGCGAGGATGTTGAGCAGCACCTCGGTGTCGCTGCCGGTGTTGATGTGGCGGCGGTCGATCTCGAACAGCTCGGCCTTGAGCGTGTGCGCATTGGTCAGGTTGCCGTTGTGCACGAGCACGATGCCGAAAGGCGCGTTGACGTAGAACGGCTGCGCTTCCTCTTCGTTGTAGGCGTTGCCCGCGGTCGGGTAGCGCACCTGGCCCAGGCCGACGTTGCCCGGCAGCGAGCGCATGTTGCGCGTGCGAAAGACATCGCGCACCATGCCGCGCGCCTTGTGCATGAAGCACTTGGTGCCTTGCATGGTGACGATGCCCGCCGCATCCTGGCCTCGGTGCTGCAACAACAGCAGCGCGTCGTAGAGGAGCTGGTTGACGGGTTGCTTGGAGAGGACGCCGACGATGCCGCACATGGTGTTCGATTCCTGTTCAGGCCAGCGCAGGGCCGCCCCAAGCGGCCTGAGCTCCCCTTGGGGGACGCGAGCGAAGCGAGCTTGGGGCCATCATGTCAGGCAGGCAACTGCCGCGCCACTGCGTCGGGCAAGACCGGCTTCAACCCTTGGAGCAGCGTCGCCAACCACGCCGCGCCTTGCGATCGCTGCCACGCCGTCGATCGCTGCGCTGGCGACAGCATGACGACGGTAGCCACCGCGAGCAACAACACCGCGCCGCGCGCCAACCCAAAGACGCCACCGAGCACCCGGTCCACCGGTTGCAGCGGCGTTGCATGGATGATCATGCGCACCAAACGCGACACCAGCGCCCAGATCACCAGCGCAAGGACAAAGGTGGCGAAGAAGGCGATGCCATGGTTGAGTGCGCTGCCCGGCACGCCGACAGGGACGTAGGCTGCGGCGAACGGCGCGAACGCCTGCGCCGCAAAAAAGGCCACGACCCAGCCGACGAGCGACAGCACTTCAAAGACGAGGCCGCGCCACAGACCGACGACGACAGAGATCGCGAGCACAGCGAGCAGCGCCCAGTCGACCCAGCCGAAGGCAGGCAGAATGTCATTCATGCAGCCCCCTGGACGCCGCGCGTCGTCCGCTCACGGGGGAATTCGCGCTTGGGACGGCCCGGCGCGCTCATAGCGTCAGCACCGCGCCGCCCAGGCCCGCGGCTTTGGCCTGCGCCGCCGCCTTTTCTGCTTCTTCGCGTGAAGCAAACGGCCCCACACGCACACGCGTGCGCTGCCCGTCCGCCGTGTTGACGTTCTGCGTGAAGGTGGCAAGACCGGCCCTCTCCGCTTTGCTGCGCACATCACGCACCGCCGAGGCTTCGGCAAAAGCGCCGATCTGCACAACGAAGCGCCCTGCCGCCTGCACAGTCGGTGCCGCAGGCTTGGGGGATTCGGCCGCAGGTTTCGGCGCGGGCGTTGGCGTTGCGGCCAGCGCTGGCTTGGCTGGCGCCACAGGCTCGCTGACTTTCACCGGCGGTGGCGCCGGCACTTCTGCAGGCTTCGCGGCCACTGGCGTGGGCGCGGGCAGCGCACTGTCGGCCACAGGCGCCGGCTCTGCCGGCCTGGCCACAGGCTTCGGCGCCGGCAAGGCCAAGGGCGCCGCACCTTCACGCGGCGGAATGACGATCGGGATGTCGACTGCAATCGGCCGCGGCTGCGTCTCGAACAACAGCGGGAACGCGATCACACCGATGCCGAGCAGCACGACGGCACCGATCAAACGCCGTTTGGCGCGCACACGCGCCTGTTCTGCCTGCTCGCCGGTCATCACGCTCGCAGACGCCGCCGCGGGTGTGGCGCCGGCGCTGTCGCGCTTGGTGAAGATGTCGAGCAGTCCCATGCGTGGCGTGTAGGTGTGGCGGCGTGCACGGTGGCCGCTGCTCGCTAGCCCGTCTGAGATGCAGAGTGAATAGCGCCCAGCCGCGGCAGGCCATCTTTGAGCACACCGCCCACCGTGAGGAATGAACCGAAGACCAAAATTCTATCAGCGGGGTCTGCACGGCCCAGCGCAGCAGCCAGTGCGAGCGACGGGCTGGCGTGTGCCGTTGATCTCCGCCTTCGGTTGCACATGGCGAATGATCTTGCCCAACGTGTCGGCGCTCGCGGCGCGCGGGATCGGCAGATCGGTGCAGTACCAGTGCTCGACGATCGGCGCCAGGCGCCTCACGACGCCTTCCAGATCCTTGTCCTGCATCGCGCCGATCACGGCATGTGTGCGCGGGAAATAGCCCATTGCATCGAGGTTGGCCGCGAGGGCCGCTACAGAGTGCGGGTTGTGGGCGACGTCGAGGACGAGTGTTGGCTGGCCGGGCACGATCTGGAAGCGCCCGGCCAGCTCGACCGTGGCCAACCCTTGCCGAATCGCCTGCGCCGAAACGGGCAGCCGCTCGCGCAGCGCTTCGAGCGCGGCCAGCACACCCGCGGCATTGACGAGCTGATTCGCGCCCCGCAGCGATGGATAGGCCAAGCCGCTCATGCGTTTGCCGCGCCCAGCCCAATTCCACTGCTGGCGATCGCCGCTGTGGTTGAAGTCGCGGCCGACGACCCAGAGATCGGCGCCCACCGACAGCCCGTACGCAGCAATGCTCGCCGGTGGCATCGGGTCGCTGACGATCGCCGGCTTGCCTTGGCGCATGACATGCGCCTTCTCGCGGCCGATGCTTTCGCGATCCGGCCCGAGGTACTCGGTGTGGTCGAGGTCGATGCTGGTGACGATCGCGCAATCGGTGTCGATCGCATTCACGGCATCAAGGCGGCCGCCCAAACCGACTTCGAGGATAACCACGTCGAGCGCCTGTCCAGACAAGCAGCGCATGATCGCCAGCGTCGTGAACTCGAAATACGTCAGCGTGGTGTCGCCGCGTGCGGCCTCCACGGCTGCGAAGTGCGGCAGCAGTTCGTCAGCCGAGACACTCGCGCCGTTGACGCGGCAGCGCTCTTCGAAATGCACCAGGTGCGGTTTGATGTACAGGCCGACGCGGTAGCCGGCAGCCAGCAAGATCGACTCGAGCATCGCGCAGGTCGAGCCCTTACCGTTGGTGCCGGCCACGGTGATCACCAGACACTCGAAGTGCAGGCCGAGCCGGTCACGCACGGTCAGCGTGCGCTCCAGCGTCATGTCGATCGTCTTCGGATGCAGGCGCTCGCAGTGGGCGAGCCAGTCTTGCAAATTCACGGCGGCTGCCGCCGGGCCGCTCCCAAGGCGGCCGCGCGCCCCCTCGGGGGGCAGCGCCGCCACGCAGCGGCAAGCGTGGGGGTGAACATCTATGCCACGGCGTCGGCGCTTTGGCGCTGCAACACGGCCAGCATGCGCGCGATGGCACTGCGCAATTGACGCCGGTCCAGGATCATGTCGATCGCGCCCTTGGTCTGCAGAAACTCGCTGCGCTGAAAGCCTTCCGGCAGCTTCTCGCGCACGGTGTTCTCGATGACACGCGGGCCGGCAAAGCCGATCAGCGCCTTGGGTTCGCCGATGACGACGTCGCCCATGAAGGCGAAACCGGCCGACACACCGCCCATCGTCGGGTCGGTGAGCACGCTGATGTAAGGCAGGCGCGCCTTGGCCAGGCGAGTCAGCGACGCATTGGTCTTGGCCATCTGCATCAGCGACAACAAGCCTTCCTGCATGCGCGCGCCACCGGTGGCGGTGAAGCAGACGAAAGGCACTTTCTGCTCGACCGCAGTTTCGACGCCGCGCACGAAACGCTCACCCACCACCGAGCCCATCGAGCCGCCCATGAAGTCGAACTCGAAGCAGGCGGTGACGAGCGGGATCGTGTGCACCGCGCCGCCGACGACGACCAGCGCATCGGTTTCTCCCGTGGCTTCGAGCGCGTCGCGCAGCCGCTCGGGGTACTTCTTGCTGTCCTTGAACTTCAGCGGATCGACCGGCATCACCTCCTGCCCGATCTCGTAGCGGCCCTCAGGGTCGAGGAAGGCGTCGAGCCGCTGCCGCGCGCCGATACGGTGGTGGTGGTCGCACTTCGGGCAGACGTTGAGGTTTTGATCGAGATCGGTCTTGTAGAGCACCGTCTCGCACGAGGGGCACTTGATCCACAGGCCCTCGGGCACCGTGCGGCGCTCGCTCGGGTCGGTCGGTTGGATCTTGGGCGGAAGGAGTTTTTCGAGCCAGCTCATGACGTATTCCTCGGGAGGTCCCTTCGACGTCGTCGTCAGTTCTTGTCGAGCGCCGTGCGAATCTCGGCCATGAAGGCCGCGGCAGCGCCGGCCACAGTATCGCGCTTTTGGGTTTCCATGATCTGCACCAGGCGCGAGCCGATCACGACCGCGTCGGCAAAACGTCCGATGGCCTGCGCCGTGGCAGCGTCGCGGATGCCGAAGCCCACGCCCACTGGCACGCTGACATGCTGGCGGATGCGGGGCAACACCTGCGCCACGGCCTCGGTGTCGAGGTGCCCGGCGCCGGTCACCCCCTTCAACGACACGTAGTACACGTAGCCACTGGCAATGCGGCCAACCTCGGCCATGCGGGCGTCGGTGGATGTCGGCGCGAGCAGGAAGATCGGGTCGAGCGACGCTGCTTTGAGTTGCGCAGCAAACGACACGGCTTCTTCCGGCGGGTAGTCGACGACGAGCACGCCGTCGACACCGGCGCTTTTCGCATGGGCAATGAAACGCTCGATGCCGTAGCGCTCGATCGGGTTGGCATAGCCCATCAGCACGACCGGCGTGCTGGTGTTCTTCGCTCGAAACGCCTGCACGTACGACAGCACCTGCGCCATGCCGACTCCCTTGGCCAGCGCCCGCTCCGACGCCTTCTGGATCACCGGCCCGTCGGCCATCGGGTCGGAGAATGGCACGCCGAGTTCGATCACGTCGGCGCCGGCTGCCGCGAGCGCGAGCATCACGTCGGCGGTGGCTTCGGGGAAGGGATCGCCAGCGCAGATATAGGGGATCAGTGCGGTGCGTTTGTCGCGCTTCAGCGCATCGAAGGTGGCTGCGATGCGGCTCATTGTGACCTCCGACGGGCCGTTCCCAAGGAGGTCAGCGCCCCCACGGGGGGCAGCGAGCGGACGCGAGCGTGGGGGTTCATTGTTTGACCGCCTGACCTTTGCAGGACGGCCGGCAGAAGAACTCAGCTCCTGAGAGATCCGCGACCGTGCCAATGTCCTTGTCGCCGCGGCCCGAGAGGTTGACAAGCAAATGCTGATCCGATCGCATCGTCGCCGCCATGTTCATCGCGTACGCGACGGCATGGCTCGATTCGAGCGCCGGGATGATGCCTTCGGTGCGGCACAGGCGATGGAATGCCGACAGGGCCTCATCGTCGGTGATGCTCACGTACTCGGCGCGGCCGATGTCCTTCAGGTACGCATGCTCGGGGCCGACGCCGGGATAGTCCAGACCTGCCGACACCGAGTGCGTCTCGGTGATTTGCCCATTGGCGTCTTGCAACAGGTAGGTGCGGTTGCCGTGCAGCACACCCGGTGAGCCGGCAGTCAGCGACGCGGCATGTTTGCCCGTGGCAAGGCCCTGCCCGGCCGCCTCGACGCCGATCAAGCGCACCTTCTCGTGCTCGATGTACGGATAGAACAAACCCATCGCGTTGCTGCCGCCACCGACACACGCAATCACCGCGTCGGGTTGACGGCCAACCATCTCAGGCATCTGCAGCAGACACTCGTCGCCGATCACGCGCTGGAAATCGCGCACCAGCATCGGGTACGGATGCGGGCCGGCAACCGTGCCGATGATGTAGAAAGTGTTCTCGACATTCGTTACCCAGTCGCGCAGCGCTTCGTTGAGCGCGTCCTTCAAGGTCTTCGAGCCCGACTCCACCGGCACCACCTTCGCGCCGAGCAGGTGCATGCGGTACACGTTCGGCGACTGGCGCTTCACATCTTCGCTGCCCATGTAGACGACGCACTCCATGCCGTAGCGCGCTGCCACGGTCGCGCTGGCCACGCCATGCTGCCCCGCGCCTGTTTCCGCAATCACACGCGGCTTGCCCATGCGCCGCGCCAGCAGCGCCTGGCCAATCGTGTTGTTGATCTTGTGAGCGCCCGTGTGGTTCAGGTCTTCACGCTTCAAGAGAATCTGCGCGCCGCCGATCTCGCGCGACAAACGCGCCGCGTGATAGATCGGGCTCGGCCGTCCGACGAAGTGCTTCAGCTCGCTCTTGAACTCAGCAACGAACTCAGGGTCGCGCCGGTAGTGCTCGTAGGCGGCCTTGAGTTCATCGAGCGCATGGATCAGCGTCTCGGCAACGAAGGTGCCGCCGTAAGGCCCGAAATGCCCGTGCTCATCAGGTTGGTGATAAGCGGGCTGTTGGTCAGTCAGCATGAGGTGCTTTCGATTCAGTGGGCTGCGTCCGCGAGCCGGGCGTCGGCTTCTCGGACTGCTTCGCAGAACCGGCGGATGAGCGCGGCATCCTTGATGCCTTTGGCGCTTTCCACGCCGGAGCTCACGTCAACGGCAAACGGCCGGACGCGAAGCACCCCATCGATCACGTTGGCAGGATTCAACCCACCAGACAAAACGAGCCGAGAGGGAACGTCGGTTGGAAGCAGTGACCAATCGAAAACCTTGCCGCCGCCGCCGTAGCCCTCGACATCGGCGTCGAGCAGCAGAGCCGCAGCACGGGGAAAAGAACGCGAGCAGTCTAGCAAATCGGTGCTCGGCCCCATGCGCACCGCGCGCAGGTAAGCGCGCATCGCCGCGTCGCAATCTGCGGGTGTCTCGTCGCCATGAAACTGCAGCAGCGCTTGCGGCAGCGCCTTGCAGGCAGCGTCGATGGCGGTCGGCGTGGCGTTGACGAAGAGCAGCACCGGCGTGATGAAGGGCGGCAGCGATTGCACAAGCCGCACGGCGCGATCGAGCGACACATGCCGCGCGCTCTTGGCGTAGAGCACGAAGCCGATGGCATCGGCGCCCGCGTTGACGGCTGCCTCAATGTCGGCCTCGCGCGTCAGGCCGCAGATCTTGATGCGGGTGCGAGCAACGCTAGACGAGCCAGTCGAAAGCTGGGGTGCGCTCTGGAATGCCATGCACCGCATCGTAGTACGGGCCAGCGAAGTACAGACCCTCGGGGGCGAACGTCGGCGCGGCGGCGTCGCGGCTTTTCGCAGCGAGCACGTCGGCCATCCACATCGGCGCGTGCACGCCCTGGCCCACGGCGACGAGGCAGCCCATGATGTTGCGCACCATATGGTGCAAGAACGCGCTGCCGTCGAAGTCAAAACGCCAGTAGGCGCCACGGCGCTCGATGCCAATCGCACGCAGCGTTTTCACTGGCGACAAGGCCTGGCACTGCGACGAACGGAAGGACGAGAAATCATGCTCGCCGATCAGCGACGCCGCAGCCACACGCATCGCGTCGCCGTCGAGCGGCCGGAACGCCCAGCCGACCAAGCCCGACTCCAGCGCTGGGCGCACGGCCGATTCGAGCAGCACATAAACGTAGCGCCGGCCGCGCGCGCTGATGCGGGCATTGAAGTCTGCCGCCACCGGAACGCACCACTGCACCGCGATGTCTGCCGGCAGGTAGCGGTTGGTGCCGCGCACCCAGGAGACAAGTTCTCGCTCGACCGGCGGGTCGATGTGGACGACCTGGTTGAGCGCATGCACACCGGCGTCGGTACGGCCCGCGCACAGCGTGCTCACCGGTGTGTCGGCAAACGACGCCAAGGCCGCTTCGAGGCGGTCTTGCACCGTGTACCCCCCGGGCTGACTTTGCCAGCCCAGGTAGGCGCCACCGCGGTAGGCAACGCCGAGGGCAAGGCGGCCGGCGTGCACTCAGTGGCGCACTGCCGCCCGGAGCCGCTCAGCGCCCCAGGGGTCGCGCAGTGACCCCTTCGATGCCACGGGGGCAGCGAGCGAACGCAAACGTGGGGGCGTCAATTCGTCAGGCAAGCGCGTCGAGCAAGCTCTGCGCGCGCGCCTTCAGTGGCCCCGTGGCCTTGGCGAGAACCTCTTCGAGCAGGTCGCGTGCACCATCCTTGTCGCCAATCTGGCGGAACTCTTCGGCCAGCTCGAGTTTGCGCGTCAGCGGGTCGCTCGGCTCCAGTGGCGGCTGCTGCGTGCTGTCGGGGCCGAGGCTGCCGTAGTCGAGCGCCGGCTCGGATCCTTTGCCCGGCTTCGGCTTGCCCAGGTCGAGCGAAATGCCGCTCAAATCGAAAGGCATCGACTTGGAGTCGGGGCCCGCGCGCGATGCAGCGGCTGCTGCAGCGTTGGCCGCGGCCGGCAACTCCGGCAAGGCCAGTCCGCCGTTGGCAGCCGCAGCCGTCGCCTGCAAGGGTTGCGTGTTGTCGAGCGGGGGAGCGGACAGTGCCGCGCTGTAGGCCACGTCGAGGTCGAGGTCGACCATGTCGCCGCCCAATTTCTCGAGCTCGTCGGGCGACAAGCTCGGCGGCACGGTCGGCGACACCGACAGCGGCATCGTGCTCGCGCCGAGGGGTTCGACCACAGCCGCACCGCCCATCGAACCGATGGCCGCTGCCGGGCGGCCGCCCGGCTGGTACATCGGGTTCTCCGGGTCGATCTGCAGGCCCAACTCCTGGGCCTTGAGCCAGTCGTCGCCGTCGCCGTGGGTCACACCAAATAGCTGCGTCGCCAAGGCTTCAAAGCCCTTGGTGTCGCGGCGCTTGGCATAAACCTCAAGCAGCTTGGTGCGGATCGCCAGCCGTTCCGGGCTGCTGCGCATGGCCTCCTTGAGAATTTCTTCGGCCTGCAGGTCACGCCCGTAGGCGAGGTACACGTCGGCTTCGGCCACTGGATCGACGTCGCCGATCGCATCGAGTTGCGACAGCGAGTAGCTCATCGACGACGCGGCGCCGGAGGCGTCGCGCGTGTCGATGCGCTGGCCGCCGCTGGCGCCGAAGAACGAATCGGGCTGCAGACGGCTTTCGAGGAACGAGGTCTCACCGCTCTCGTTGCGGGCGCGGCTGCGCCAGCGGTAGATGCCCAGGCCCGCCAGCAGGGCCACGGCCGCACCGGCGCCCCAAGGCAGGAACGGGCTGTTCAGCAAACCATCGAGCGGGCTGGCTTCTTCGGCCGGCAGGGCCGGCGGCTTGGCGGCAACAGTCGGTGTGGACGCCGCCGCTTTGGGCGCTGGCGCTGACGCCGCTGCGGCGGGGGAAGGTGCCGGCGTGGGGGCCGGCGCCGGAGCGGGCGCAGGAGCCGGCGGTGGGGGCGGCGGCGGCGGCGCCGGTGCGGGGGCCGGCGGTGGCGGCGGCGCAGCGGCCACCACAACGGGCGCAGCCGGCGCGGGTGCCGGCGCGGCGGCGCCCGGCTTGACGGCGGCCGAGGTGCCTTGTTGCAGCGCCTTCAACTCGTCGGCATTGCGCTTCAACTCAGCGACGCGCTGTTCCTGGGCCTTCTTCTCAGTGTCGGTCGAGACCTTCGACTCGACCGCCGAGGCAGCGCCCTTCACAGCGCCCTGCGACAGCGTGAGGCGGTCTGGCGTCGGCGCGGCGGCCTTTTTGTCGTCGACCTGCGCTTGCACCTTGCCGGTCGCCTGACGCGATGGCGTTGCGGCTTTGACCGTGGGCACACCACCGGCCAGGCGCTCGCGGTATGCACCGAAGTCGGCGCTTTGTGCCTGGATAACCTGTTTGGCGTCGCCCGCGCTGGTCTCCTTGGCCTTGTCCGCAGACGGCACAGCCAGGTCGGCGCCGGCCTTCAGGCGGTTCATGTTCTCGGCCATGAACGCGTCTGGGTTGGCGCGGAACAGTGCCACCAGCATCTGATCGAGCGAAACGCCCTCGCGCTGCGTCTTCTGCGCCACCTTGTAGAGCGTGTCGCCCTGGCGCACCTTGTATTCGTCGACCTTGCTGCCACTGCGCGCAGCCGGCGCAGCGGCGGTCGCCGGACGCGGCGTGGGCGCCTGTGCGGCACGCGGCGCTGGCGCCGGGGCGGGTGTCGCACGGGGCGCGGGCGACGGTGCCGGCGCGGCGGCCACGGGCGGCGCAGCGGGCGCGGGGCGAGGCGCGGCGGCAGCAGCGGGCGGGGGCGTCGGCGCGGCCGACATCGACGGCGCGATCGGCGCAGGCGCCGGTGCGGTCGCCAGGCGCGTGTTGCCCGGCGGGTCGAGCAGCAGCGTGTATTCGCGAACCAAGCGGCCACTGGACCAGGTCAGCTCGAGGATCACATCGACAAACGGCTCCTGCACCACGCGGTCGCTGACGATGCGCAGATACGGCTTGCCATCGGCGCGCTTGGCGACCGTGACTTGCGTGCCCGGCAGCGCGGCGTTGTAGTCGATGCCGGCGGCGCGGTACGCCTCCGCCGACGCGACCTTGACGCGCAGCGACGACGCTTCTTCGGCCGACATGTTGGTGATGTCGATTTCGGCGCGCAGAGATTCACCCAGCGCCGATTGCACCGCCATGCGGCCCAGGCCGAGGGCCCAGCTGCCGGTGGAAGCCAGGGTCAGCGCGGCGGCTGCAACGGCCGAAAGCGCGTGGCGCGCCGCTGTTTTTCGCAAAGTGGTCTTCAAAGCGTCTCCCAATGACGAGCAGCGGGCAGGACGGCCGTCCTCCGCCAGATGGACCGGGCATGCCGAGCAAGCGATGCCGATGTCATAACAAGTTCAAAAGCCGAGCGGCCTCGAAATTCACAATAGCATCAAGCATATAGGGTGACAAGCTCATGCAAAGTCTGACCTCCGCCTCACAGCGGTTACGAATCGAAGCAGGGCGTGAACTTGTTGTCAATCGACGACGCGGCGTGCAGCAGGCAACGCGCCGGGTCAGTGCGCCAAAAGGATGCGCAGCATGCGGCGCAGCGGTTCGGCTGCGCCCCACAGCAACTGGTCGCCAATCGTGAACGCGCCGAGGTACTGCGGGCCTAGGGCCATCTTGCGCAGGCGACCGACGGGAATGCTCATCGTACCCGTCACGGCCACCGGCGTCAGATCGCGCACCGTGGCTTCACGTGTGTTCGGCACCACCTTCACCCAGTCATTGTCCGCGGCGATCATGGCCTCGATGTCGGCCAGCGGCACGTCTTTCTTGAGCTTGATCGCGAGCGACTGGCTGTGGCAGCGCATGGCACCGACACGCACGCAGGTCGAGTCGATTGGCGTCGCAGCGGTGCCGAACCCAGCCCCCCGGCCGAGGATCTTGTTGGTCTCAGCGCCGCCCTTCCACTCTTCAAGGCTGGTGCCGTCGCTGCGGTCGCTGTCGATCCAGGGAATCAAACTGCCCGCCAGCGGCACCATGAAATTCTTCGTCTCGTCGGGTGACAAGCCGCGCTGGGTGGCTGCGACCTGGCGGTCGATCTCCAGGATGGCGCTGGCCGGGTCGTCGAGCAGCGCACGCACGCTGGCGTTGACGGTGCCCATCTGCGTCAACAGCTCGCGCATGTGCTGGGCACCGCCGCCGCTGGCCGCCTGGTAGGTGCTCGCGCTCATCCACTCGACGAGATCGGCCTTGAACAGAGCCCCGACGCCCATCAGCATGCAGCTCACCGTGCAGTTGCCACCGATGAAGTCCTTGACGCCCTTGGCCAGCGCGTTCTGGATCACCGGCAGATTGACCGGGTCCAGGGCGATCACAGCGTCGCCGTTCATGCGCAGCGTTTTCGCCGCGTCGATCCAGTAGCCCTTCCAGCCCGCTGCGCGCAGTGGCGGATACACGGCTTTGGTGTATTCGCCGCCTTGGGCAGTGATGACGATGTCGCAGCGCTTCAACGCGGCGATGTCGTTGGCATCGAAAAGCTTCGTCTCGTTCTTCGCGAACGACGGTGCGTCGCCGCCGGCGTTTGATGTCGAGAAGAACATCGGCTCGATGAGCGCAAAGTCGCCCTCGGCTTGCATGCGATCGAGGAGCACCGAGCCCACCATGCCGCGCCAGCCGACCAGTCCTACGAGTGCCATTTCAGTTTTCCTTGCGTCTCGGACCCCAGGGTCATCCCGGCTCGTGTCGCCGGGGTCCGATGAAGGGGCGAAACGATCCGGGAGCGCTAGCTCTTGGTAATCGTTTTGGTGGTCGAGAGGGCGGCAACAACAGCATCGCCCATCGCACGCGTGCCCACTTTGTTCGTGCCTTCGCTCCAGATGTCGGCGGTACGAAGACCTGCCGACAACACGGCTTTGACCGCCGTCTCGATCCGATCGGCGGCTTCGGGTTGTTGGAGCGTGAAACGAAGCATCATGGCAGCGGACAAGATTGTAGCCAAGGGATTGGCGATGCCCTTGCCGGCGATGTCCGGCGCGCTGCCATGGCTCGGCTCGTACAGGCCCTTGTTGTTCTTGTCGAGCGAGGCCGAAGGCAGCATGCCGATCGAGCCGGTCAACATCGCCGCTTCGTCACTCAGGATGTCGCCGAACATGTTGCCGGTGACGACGACGTCGAACTTCTTCGGCGCCTTGACGAGCTGCATCGCCGCGTTGTCGACGTACATGTGCTCGAGCTCGACGTCCGGGTATTGCGCATGGACTTCGGTGACCACGTCCTTCCAGAACTGGAAGGTTTCGAGCACGTTGGCCTTGTCGACGCTGGTGACTCGCTTGCTGCGCTTCCTCGCCGCCTGAAACGCGACGTGTGCGATGCGCTCGATCTCCGGACGCGAGTAGCGCATCGTGTCGAAGGCCTCTTCGCTGCCGGGGAAATGGCCATCGACGGCCGTGCGGCGGCCGCGCGGCTGGCCAAAGTAGATGTCGCCCGTTAGCTCGCGAATGATCAGGATGTCCAGGCCCGACACCAGCTCGGGCTTCAGCGACGACGCATGCGTCAACTGCTCGTAGCACAGCGCCGGGCGAAAATTGGCGAACAGGCCGAGGTGCTTGCGCAAGCCGAGAATCGCCTGCTCTGGGCGCAGCGACCGTTCGAGCTTGTCGTACTTCCAGTCGCCGACGGCGCCGAAGAGAATCGCGTCGCTGTCCTTGGCCAGTTGCAGCGTCGCCTCGGGCAGCGGATGGCCATGCGCTTCGTACGCTGCACCGCCGACGAGCGCGCTCTGCATGTCGAGCTTCAGGTCGAGAGCTTTCAGCACACGCACCGCTTGTTCGACGATCTCGGTGCCGATGCCATCACCCGGCAAGACTGCAATCTTCTTGGTCATCATTCCCCCTTCTTCGGATCACACAGCCGGTGCACCAGGCGGTGCTCGCAGGCTTTGAACAACACATAGGCGGCCATGCTCGCGGCCGCGGTGAACAACAACTCGATGAACTGCTGCGCCGCGCCGTCGGCGAGCGCCTGCCAGCCATGCTCGGCGATCAGATCGAGGTTCGCCTTCAACACCAGGAACAGGTTGTAGGTGCCGGCACCGAACAACAAGAACGCGATCACGAGAACGATGAAGGTGAGCCAGGCGCGCGAGAACACCATGCGCTCAAGCCAGCGTTGCATCATCAGAGCGGGCGGCCCTCGAGCCACGGCCGGCTGGCCAGGCGCTCGGCCTCGAAGGCGCGGATCTTGTCGGCGTGGCGCAGCGTCAGGCCAATGTCGTCCCAGCCGTTGACGAGGCACTGTTTGCGAAACGGCTGCACGTCGAACAGCAGTTCGCTGCCATCGGGTTTGACGATGACCTGGCGCGGCAAGTCGATCGTCAGCGCATAACCGACGAATGCCGTCACCTCGTCGAACAGCTTTGCCACCTGGCTGTCTGGCAGGACGATCGGCAGCAGGCCGTTCTTAAAGCAGTTGTTGAAGAAGATGTCGGCGTAGCTGGGGGCGATCAGCGCGCGAAAGCCGTACTGCTCGAGGGCCCACGGCGCATGCTCGCGACTCGATCCGCAGCCGAAGTTCTCACGCGCCAGCAGCACCGAGGCGCCCCGGTAGCGCGATTGGTTGAGAACGAAGTCGGGGTTCGATTTGCGCGTCGCCGGATCCTGACCGGGCTCGCCCTTGTCGAGGTAACGCCATTCGTCAAACAGATTCGGGCCGAAGCCGGATCGCTTGATCGACTTCAGAAACTGCTTCGGGATGATGGCGTCGGTGTCGACGTTGGCGCGGTCCAGCGGCGCGACGAGGCCCTTGTGAAGGGTGAATGGGTTCATAGACGCCTCACATCGACAAAGTGACCTTCGATCGCGGCCGCTGCGGCCATGGCCGGGCTGACGAGGTGTGTGCGGCCGCCTGCTCCCTGGCGCCCTTCGAAATTGCGATTGCTCGTAGAGGCGCAGCGCTCGCCCGGCTCCAGGCGGTCGGCGTTCATTGCCAGGCACATCGAGCAGCCTGGCTCACGCCACTCGAAACCCGCGGCTTTGAAAACTTCGTGCAAGCCCTCGCGCTCGGCTTGCGCTTTGACCAGGCCCGAACCCGGAACGACCATCGCGAGCCTCACGTTGCTCGCGACGCGCTTGCCCAAACGCTTCACGACGGCAGCCGCTTCGCGCAAGTCTTCGATGCGGCTGTTGGTGCACGAGCCGATGAAGACCTTGTCGATGCGGATGTCGTCGATGCGCTTGTTCGGCTCCAAGCCCATGTAGGTCAACGCGCGCTCGATCGCGTCGCGCTTGGTGGCGTCTTTCTCGCGCTCGGGGTCGGGCACGCGGTCGTCGATCGAGACCACCATTTCCGGCGACGTGCCCCAGGTGACTTGCGGCACGAGCTGGCTGGCGTCGATCTCGACCACACGATCGAAATGCGCGCCCTCATCGGACTTCAACGTGCGCCAGTACGCCGCCGCCATGTCGAAGGCTGCGCCCGTCGGCGCGAACGGCCGGCCGCGCACGTATTCGATGGTCTTCTCGTCAACGGCCACCAGCCCGGCGCGCGCGCCGGCCTCGATGGCCATGTTGCACACCGTCATGCGCCCTTCCATCGACAGCGCGCGGATGGCGCTGCCGCCAAACTCGATCGTGTAGCCCGTGCCGCCCGCCGTGCCGATCTTGCCAATGACGGCAAGCACGATGTCTTTGGCCGTGCAGCCGCGCGGCAGCGTGCCATCGACGCGCACCAGCAGGTTCTTGGCCTTCTTCGTCAGAAGCGTCTGCGTCGCCATCACATGCTCGACCTCGCTGGTGCCGATGCCATGCGCCAGCGCGCCGAACGCGCCGTGCGTGCTCGTGTGCGAATCGCCGCAGACGACGGTCATGCCCGGCAGTGTGGCGCCCTGCTCCGGCCCGATCACGTGCACGATGCCCTGGCGCTTGTCGAGGAACGGGAAGTACGCCGCCGCGCCGAAGGCCTGGATGTTGGCGTCGAGCGTCACCACCTGCTGTCGCGACGTCGGATCCGTGATGCCGTCGTAGCCACGCTCCCAGCCCTGCGTCGGTGTGTTGTGGTCGGCGGTGGCGACGATCGAACTCGTGCGCCAGACTTTGCGCCCGGCCAGGCGCAGGCCTTCGAAGGCCTGCGGGCTCGTCACCTCGTGCACGAGGTGGCGGTCGATGTAGAGGATGGTCGTGCCGTCGTCCTCGGCGTGGACGGCGTGCTCGTCCCAGAGCTTGTCGTAGAGGGTGCGTGCCATGATTGCTGTCAATTCTCCTGCAACTCGGCGAATGAGTTGAGACGGCCCGAGATCGCGCTCGCTGCCACGGTCGCCGGGCTGGCGAGCCAGACACTGCCAGGCCCGGAGCGGCCAGGAAAGTTGCGGTTGGTCGCGCTCACCGTCACTTGTTCGGCTGAGTTCGACGAGCCTGGTCCGCAATTCGCACAGGCCCCGCAGGCCGGTTGCAGCATCTCGGCGCCGACGGCCTCGAACGTGGGCAGGTAGCCGCGCTCGGTGCAGTAGTCGCGCACCGCCGTCGTGCCGAATTGCAGGTACAGCGTCACCTTCGAGCGCAGACCGCGCGCCGCGGCCCAGGCCAGCACGGCGTGGTACTGGTCGAAGTCTTCGCGCTTGCCAGCGGTGCAGGAGCCGCCGTAGGCGATGTCGATGCGCGGGCGTTCGCCGACTTGCGCGAGCGGCACACCCTGACCGGGGTCGCCGGGTCGAGCGACCATCGGGCTCAGCGTCGAGCAGTCGACAGCGATCGTCGCTGCGTAGCGCGCGCCGTCGTCACTCTTCATCCACGGCTCAAGCGCGAAGACGATGCCGCGGCGCTCCTGCAGGTACCGAACCGTTTCGTCATCGGGCTCGACGATGCCGGTGAAGCCGCCGAGCTCGGCGGTCATGTTGGTCAACGTCGCGCGCTCGTCGGTAGGCAGCGCCCGAATCGCGCTGCCACCGAACTCGAACACGCGGCCGACACCGGCGCCCGATTTCATGGCCGGCAGCGCCAGCAAGTGCAGCACCAAGTCTTTCGCGCTCACGCCGGCCGGCAGCAGGCCGCGGCACTCGATGCGCAGCACCTCGGGCATCGTGAATCGCACCGCACCGTTGACGAAGGCGTTGGCCATGTCGGTGGTGCCGACGCCAAACGCGACACAGCCGACGGCGCCGCTGTGTGGCGTGTGCGAATCGGTGCCGACGATCAACTGCCCCGGCAGCGCATAACGCTCCGCGACCAGCGCATGCGAGATGCCCTGGCTGCCGGTGTTGCGCTCGTCGCCGGCTTCGAGCGCTTGCAGGTAGCCGTGGTGCGTGAGGCCGTGCTTGTCGACAAAGGCCCGGTGTGCCCGCGACAGGCCTTGCACACTGCCGACCAGCCCTTGCGACACATGCACCGGGCTGCGATGTACGTACGACAGGTGATCTTCGAACGCGACGATGCTCTCCGGTTGATACAAGGTCAGCGCATCGCCAAAAGCACTATCGAGCAGGTGCGCCGCCATGCCGGTGTAGTACTCGTGGATGAAGCGCAGATCGGCACGCACGAAACCGCCCTCGCCGGCGTGCAGCGGGGCCCCGAGGATGTGGCGGTGGATGACTTTTTCGAACAGCGTGCGGGGCCCTTCGACAGGCTCAGGGTGATCCTTCGATACCTCAGGACGAGCGGGGATCCGTTCGCGCTGAGGTATCGAAGCGCCGTACTTCAACAGCCCGCCTGCACTCACGATGGCCGCGGCGAGCGCGTCGCGCCCTTGCAGCAGTTCATTGATGTCGATCGCCTCGCCGCGCGCAATGCGTTCGATCAAACCAAAGTCTGTGCTCGTCAGCAACCCCACGTTGTCAGCGTTCTGCCGGTAGATGCGCTCGAAACTTTCAGCTATGACGAGCCGCACACCCGCCGCGCGCTCGGCAACCACGCTGTGTTCGCGCGAGCTGCCTTTGCCGTAGCGCTTGCCGGCAACGATGACGTCGATGCCGGCGTTGCGCAGCGCATCGCGCGCGAACGGCAGCTGGTCGCCGGCCTTGAAGCCGGTGTGCGCATAGCGGCCGAGCGTGGCGTCGAAGTGCACCATCACCGGCAGCGGCGTGATCTCATCGGTGGAGATGTCGTCGCGCAGCGGCGCCGCCGCCTGCAACGACAGCGCCGTGCCTTCGAGCTGCGCGCGCACGAGCGCCGGATCGGCGCTCAGGAACAACAGGCGCGGCTCGAAATGCATCATGACGCCCCCCAGACGCCCACGGCGTCGCCCCCCCGAGGGGGCGTCCTCGGCTTGGGACGGCCCGGCGCCGAGGCGTTCACTGCAACTCGATGCCTGCCTTCTTCACCAGCTTGGCGTACTTCTCCTTTTCGCTGCGGAAGTAGCTTTGCGCAAAGTCGGTCGTGCTGATGTTGATCGTATTTCCCTGCTTGGCCATGGCTTCCCTGACCGCCGGATCGTTGAACGCGGTCACCAGCGCGTCATGCACACGCTTGGTGTCGGCCGCGCTCATGCCCTTGGGGCCGAGCACACCGAACCAGGCCTCGACCACATAGTTCGGCGAGCCCTGCTCGGCAATGGTCGGGATCTCCGGCGCGGCCGGCGTGCGCTGCGCGCCGCCAACGCCGATGGCGCGCAGCGCGCCGCTCTTGATGTGCTGCTGCACGCTCGGCAGCGCCAACGTGCCGAACTCGATCTGGCCGCCGATCAGGTCGGTCACCATCGGCCCGACGCCCTTGTACGGAATGTGGCGCGCCGTCGCACCGACCTCGCCCACGTACTGCTCGCCCGTGAGGTGCAGGATCGTGCCGTTGCCGCCCGAGCCGTAGTTGAACTCGCCCGGCTTGCTCTTCAGCAACGCGGCGAATTCCTTGTGATTCGTCGCGCTGACTTTGGCCGGGTTGACGACGATGACGATCGGCGTGGCGCCGATCACCGCGATCGGTGTGAAGTCGCCGGGCATGTCGAATGGCACGGCCTTGAAGACGCTGGGCAGGATGACGACATTGTTCGAGACGACCGACAGCGTCATGCCATCGGGCGCCGATTTCGCCAGCGCCTGCAAGCCGACGATACCGCCCGCGCCAGGCTGGTTGTCGACGACGATCGCCGCGCCCAATGCCTTGCCCAGCGCGGGTTGCGCCGCGCGGGTGATCGCATCGACGCCGCTGCCGGTGGCGTTGGGTAGGATGAATTTGACGGTCTTCTCGCCGACCTGCGCGACGGCAGGCGCCGCGAGCAGCGAGGCCAATGCCGTTGCGATCAGCGCGCGGCGGGTGGTGTTCATGAACATCGGTTCGTCTCCTGGTTGTATGAAGGTGGTCTCAAGCCACCGCATGGGCTTCGATCAGCGCGTCGATCTCTTCTCTGCCGAAGCCAACAGCGCCCAATACCTCGCGCGTGTGCTCGCCACGCTTCGGCGGATTGAGCCGCACGCCGGGTCGCTGCCCGTCGAGCGTGAATGGGAACAGCGTGGTCTTCACCGTCGCCCCCGCGCGCTCGCCATCGGTGAGCTGGATGTCGGCCAGGCCGCCGGTGGCCACGAGGTGCGGATCGTCGAGCAACTCTTCGGGTTTGCGAATCGGTGCAAACGGCAGCCCTGCGGCTTCCATTTTTTGCGCCAGCTCCTCGGCGCTGAAGGCTTTCAGGCGTTTCGACAACTCGGGCAACAGCGTTGGCCGTGCGCGCACGCGGTCGTTGTTGAGCGCGAGCGCCGGGTCGGCCTTCAGGTCGGCCAAGCCGAGCGCATCGCAGAACGTGAGCCATTGCCCGTCGCTCACCGCGGCCAGAAAAATCTGCTCGCCATCCTTGACCGTGAAAACGTCGTAGATCGCCCACGGGCTGATGCGGGCCGGCATCGGCGCGGCGGGCTGGCCGGTGATCGCGTACTGCAGCATGTGCTGGCCGACGAGAAAGATGTTGTTCTCGTACAGCGCCGATTGCACCTCCATGCCCTTGCCGCTGATGCCGCGCTGGATCAGCGCGCCGAGGATCGCGATGGCGCCGAACATGCCGCCCATGATGTCGTTCACCGACGAACCGGCGCGCAGCGGATCGCCCGGCCGGCCGGTCATGTAGGCCAGGCCGCCCATCATCTGCACCACTTCATCGAGCGCGGTGCGGTGGTCGTACGGTCCGGGCAAAAAGCCTTTGAGGCTGGCGTAGATCAGCTTCGGATTCGTCTTCGACAGCGACGCGTGGTCGAGGCCGTACTTGGCCATCGATCCCGGCTTGAAGTTTTCCGCCACCACGTCGGCACTCGCGCAGAGCTTGCGCGCCGCGGCGGCGCCGTCGGGCTTCGTCAAGTCGATCTGGATGCTCTTCTTGTTGCGGTTGAAGAGCGGAAAGAAGCCGATGCCGGCGCCGAGCAGCGTGCGCGTGCGGTCGCCGTCGATCGGCTCGACCTTGATGACCTCTGCGCCCAAGTCGGCCAGCACCATGCCGCAGGTCGGGCCCATCACCATGTGGGTGAACTCGACGACCTTGAGTCCCGTGAGCGGCTGGTGGTTCATGATGCAATCGTCTTCGGCAGTCCGGCGCGCCAGATCGCACCATGCATCGGCTCGCCTTCGAGCCACTGCCCAACCTGCTTGCGCAGCGCCATCAGCGCGTTGAAGTCCAGGCCCGTCGGCACGCCCATGCTGGCAAACAGATAGGCCACGTCTTCGGTGGCGACGTTGCCGCTCGCCCCCGGTGCATGCGGGCAGCCGCCAATGCCGCCAGTGCAAGCGTCGAAGCGGCGCATGCCGGCCTGCCACGCCGCGAACACATTGGCCGCGCCGAGGCCGCGCGTGTCATGAAAGTGGCCGCAGCTCAGTTTGTCGCCCGCCACTTCGAGCGCCTGCTCGAACAGTGTCTTGACTTGCAGCGGATCGGCGTAGCCCACGGTGTCGGCCAGGCCGATGCGGTCGATGCCGGCATCGAGCGCAGCGCGCACCAGGCGCAGCGCTTCGGCCGGCTCGACACGGCCCTGGATCGTGCAGCCGAAGGCGGTGGACAGGCCAACCTCGACCAGACATTCGCTGCCTTTGGCGTCGCGCAGATCGACGATGCGGCGCAGGTCTTGCACCACCTCGTCGGGCGTGCGCCGCAAGTTGGCCAAGCTGTGCGCGTGGCTGGCCGACAGCGGCAGCAGCATGGCGTGGGCCTTGACCTCGATCGCGCGCTCAGCGCCCTTGAGGTTGGGCACCAGCACCGAGGCCTTGAGCCCCGGCAGCGTCTGTGCAAAAGCCACCAGCTCAGCGGTGTCGGCGAGCTGCGGCATCAACTTGGCCGGCACGAAAGAGCCGACTTCAATTTCGCGCAGACCGGCCGCATGCGCCGCACGCAGCCAGTCGAGCTTGTGCGCGGTGGGCAGCACGCGCGGCAAGATTTGCAGACCGTCGCGCAGGCCCACTTCGCGCACGACGACGAATTCAGGGGTGTTCATGGATGAAATGGTGCCATGCCGTGAGGCATCATCAGACGGTATTTCGGAACCCTCGGCGTTCCGATCTGGCATGGCAACCCACACCCGCACCTTCGACCCTGTCACGCTGCGCCTGTTCGTCGCCGTCTGCGAAGAGCGCACCATCGCGCGCGCGGCGGAGCGCGAAGCGATCGTCGCTTCGGCGGTGAGCAAGCGCATCGCCGCCATCGAAGCCGAGGTCGGCGCGCCGCTGCTGGTGCGCGGGCGCCGCGGCATCGAGCCCACCGCCGCCGGCCAGGCCCTGCTGCGACAGGCGCGCGAGGTGCTGTCCACCATGACGCGCATGCACGCCGAACTCTCCGACTTCGCCACCGGCGCGCAAGGCAGCGTGCGCGTCGTCGCGGCGCCCTCGGTGCTGGCCGAACGGCTGGCCGACGACATCGGCGCTTTCTTGCAGAGCCACCCCAAGGTGCGCATCAGCCTCGACGAGCGCGTCAGCCCCGACATCGTCAAGAGCGTGCGTGAAGGCTCGGCCGACATTGGCGTGCTGTGGGATCTGTCGGAACTGTCGGGCTTGGCGGCCGTGCCCTACCGCCGCGACCGGCTCTGTCTGGCTGCGCCCCTCGGCCATGCGCTGGCCAAACGCAAACGCATCGCCTTTGCCGACGCCCTGCCGCATGTCGCCGTCTCGGTGGCGCCGGGCGGCATGATGGACCGCTTGCTGCAACGCGAAGCCGCACGGCTGGGTCAGCCGCTGGTCAACCGCATCCAGGTCTCCGGCATGGACGCCGCGGCCCGCATCGTCGCCGCCGGCCTCGGCCCGGCAATCCTGCCGCGCGAAGCCGTGCAGATGCATGCTGCCAGCCAGGGGCTGGCGCTGGTGCCGCTGACCGACGCCTGGGCGCAGCGCCAGTTCGTGATCTGCCATCGCGCCGACGGCGGCGTCTCGGCGACGACGCGGCTGCTGGTGGAGGCCTTGAAGGTAGCCGCCGTTGCAAACGCAGACCGCCCTTGACGCGCCTGCGCAACCACCACGCTCACTTGATGAACACCGCACCCAACAACCACCTGCAAGAAGACTATCAACGGGCCAGACAGCGCTGCGTTGCCGACGGCTGGCTGACGATGCTGCACATCGGCAGCGACGAATCGGCACTGCTCTTCGGGCACCGCGACGACGCACCAGCGGTCGTGCGCCTGCGCCTCGGTAGCGCCGCCCTCGCGCGGGACGTGCTGCGCCATGACCCGCCGACACCGCTCGAAATCGAACACGCCATTGCCGCGATCGAAGACGAGGTCATGCCGCTGGCCAAGCGCCTGCCGCCATCGTCGGTGTGGGTGGCAAGCGGCGCTGCGGTGCACGAACTGGTGGCGGGCGCCGACAGCCTGACTCTGGCCAACGTCGAGCGCCTGTTCCAGCAGCTCGCGGCGGTCGCCGAAGGTCGCCCGGCGGCATCCGGCGGCGTGCCGACGGGCGCGGCGTTCGTGGCGAGCGTGCTGATCCTGCGCGAATGCATGCATCACCTGCATTTCGAGTCGGCCGGCGTGCTCTGAAGCGCCGGGGCTAGTGCCCCAACGGCCCCAACGCCGCGGGCGCAATCCCCCAAAAGCCCCACCACCGGTGCGCTCGCAGATCCTTCAAACGCCTTGTGAATCAAGGAGTTGAGGCCGCACCTCGCGATGGCCTCGATCCTGCAACAGCGAAGACCTGGGAACGCGATTCCCATCGACGTCTTGTCTGCAACCTATTCAAAGGACCGATCCATGAAATTCCAAGTCGCCACGTTCTTCGCCTCGATGTCTGTCTGCGCGGTCGCCGTCGCCGGCCCCACCTGCACCGACGAGCCGCAATCGAAGTGGCTCACGGCCGAACAGATGACGCAGAAGTTCCAGGCCCTGGGCTACAAGGACGACACGAAGAAGCTGCATGTCTCCAAGGGCCGCTGCTGGGAAATCTACGGCCAGGACAAAGCCGGCAAGAAGGTCGAGGTGTACTTCCACCCGATCACCGGCGTGATCGTCGAAGCCAACTACAAGGAGTGATCATGTCCGCCGAACGCAGCCCGCAGGTGCGGATCTGGGACCGCTTCGTGCGCGTCTTTCACTGGACGCTGGTGTTGTCGTTCCTCGTGGCCTATGTCAGCAGCGAAAGCGTCGGGCGCGTGCACCGCTGGAGCGGCTACCTGGCCTTGGCGCTGGTGGCCGCGCGCGTGGTCTGGGGCTTCATCGGCAGCCGTCATGCGCGCTTCGCCAACTTCGTGCCGGCGCCGCGGGCCTTCGCCGACTACCTTCGCGCCCTCGTGCGCGGCCGTGAGCCACGCCACCTCGGTCACAACCCGGCCGGCGCGGTGATGATCCTGTTCCTGCTCTGTGCCGTTTCGGCGATCGGCATCACCGGTTGGATGCTGACGCTCGATGCGTTCTGGGGCAATGAGACTGTGGAGACAGCGCACACGCTGATCGTCGATGCGGCCCTGATCGCCGTCGTCATCCACGTCGCCGCCAACGTGTACGAGAGCCTGCACCAGCGCGAGAACCTGATCGCGTCCATGGTCACCGGGCGCAAGCGCGCGCCGCCGCCCTCGTAGATACGGCTCAAGGCGCCTCGGCGCCCAGACCGAACTTCTCCATGCGGTAGCGAAGCGTGTCGCGCGAGATACCGAGCACGCGCGCGGCGCGGCTGACGTTCCAGGCGTTGCTCTCCAGCGCCTGCAGCAACGCCCGCCGCTCGATCTCCGGCAGCGAGCCCTCAGCCATAGCGGCGGGCGCTGCATCGGCAGGCGAGACCGCAGCCCGGCCGCGGGGCGGCGACAGCGCCAAGTGCTCTGCCTCGACCATGGCGCCGGGGTGCAGCAGCACGGCCTGCTCGAGCACGTTGCGCAGCTCGCGCACATTTCCCGGCCACGGGTGCTGCAGCAGTGCCTGGCCTGCGCTCTCGGCAAGCGCCGGTGTCACCATGCCGTAGCGCTGCGCGTGGTGCTGCAGAAAGTGCTGCGTCAACAGCAGGATGTCGGCGCCGCGCTCGCGCAGCGGCGGCAGCACCAGCTGCACCACACGCAGCCGGTAGTAGAGGTCGGCGCGAAAGCGCCGCTCCTCGACGAGTTTTTCGAGCGGGCGGTGCGTGGCCGCGACGATGCGCACGTTGACTTTCTGCTCGCGCACGCTGCCGATGCGGCGCACAGTTTTTTCTTCGAGCAGCTTGAGCAGCTTGGCCTGCAGCGCCAGGTCCATGTCGCCAATCTCATCCAAAAACAAGGTGCCGCCCTCCGCCGTCTCCACCAGGCCGAGCTTGCGTTCGCGCGCATCAGTGAACGCGCCGCGCTCGTGGCCGAACAACTCTGACTCCAGCAGATTCGCCGGCAGCGCCGCGCAGTTCAGCTCGACAAAGGGCTTGTCGCGGCGCGGGCCGTTGTAGTGCAGCGCGCGCGCCACCACTTCCTTGCCCGCGCCGGTTTCACCGAGCACCAGCACGGCCGGCGGGTCGCCGTCGCGCATCTGCGCCTCGGCGCGCAGCAGTTGCTGCAGCTTCTGCTTCAAGGCCCGCATCGGCGGCGACTCGCCGAGCAGCCCGCCGCCGGCGGCGTTCTCGGCGTCGCGTTTCTGGTAGTAGGCCAGCGTGGTGTCGCGGCGTGTGTCGCCGAAGGCCTTTTCGATCACCAGGCGCAGCTTGGACAGGCTCACCGGTTTGCTGATGAAGTCGAACGCGCCGGCCTTCATCGCCTGCACCGCCAGCTCGACGTTGCCGTGGCCGGTGATCATGACCACGCGCACCGCTGCGTCCAGTGCGTGGATGCGCGTCAGCGCCTGCAGCCCATCGAGGCCGGGCAGGTTGAAGTCGAGCACCACGGCATCGGGACGGAACTCCTCCATCAGCGCCAATCCGGCCTCGGCCGATTCGGCGATGCGCACCTCGTAGCCGCCGCGCTCCAGATAGACGGCGATGTTCTTGGCCAGGATGGTTTCGTCTTCGATCAACAGGATGGCTTGCGACATGGCGGCCGATTCTGTTCGCCGCCACGGTGACGGGCAAGTCGGTCTGCACCGGTGAACGGTTGGGGCAAAGCGCGACTGCGAATCGGGGCATTTGACCCACCGCATTTCTTGCCCGCCCCATGCGCGCAAAAAAAGGCCAGCGTTTTCAATCACTTGACGTAGCGACCGGCATGGCATGGGCTTTGCGCATGAGATGCGCATGGAGATCCTCACCCGCCCCCAGACCGCCGACCCCAACCTCGCGGCGACGCGACACGGCGCCGAAGACGCCGCACTCGTCGCGCGCTGCCGCCAAGGCGAAGCCGCCGCGTGGTCGGCCCTGGTGCAGCGCCATCAGCGCTTGGTCTATGCGATCGTGATGCGCATGGGCCTGGACGCACACAGCGCCGCCGATGTTTTTCAGACGGTTTTTTCGCGCCTGGTGCAACACCTGCCGCGCATCGCCGACCCCGAGCGGTTGCAGGGCTGGATCGCGGTCACGGCCAAGCGCGAGGCGCTGCTGCAATTGCGCCGCGGTCGACGCACCGTGTCGATGTCGCGCGACTCAGACGACGACGAAGGCAATGACTGGGATTTCGCCGACGACTCACCGCTGCCCGGCGATGCACTCGACGAGCTGCAGCAACTCGACCGGCTGCGCCATGCGCTCGACCGGCTCGACGAGCGCAGCCGCACGCTGCTGTTGCTGCTGTTTCGCGCCGACGACGACAAGATCGCCTACGACGAAGTGGCGCGGCAGATGGGCATGTCGATCGGCAGCATCGGGCCAACGCGCGCGCGCTGCCTGGAAAAGCTGCGCAAGCTGATGGCGTGAGCGGATACCTACTCGGCGCCATGTATTTCTCCCTGCCCCGGCTGCTCTATGGCGCACACTCTTCCCAGTCTTCGCGCCATGAAGCCCGAATCCCCAAAGACCGACGCAGAACTGACCGACGCAGAACTGTTCCCGCTGTTGATGCGGGCCGCCGACATGGCTGACGCACCGCCCAAACTGATCCTGGCCGCCGACGCGCTGTGGCCGAGCGTGCAAGGCACAGTCAAAGCTGCAACGCGCCTGTTGGCCGCCGCGCTGCGCTTCGACAGCTGGGCCGGCGCGCCGCTGGCCTTCGGCATGCGCGCGCTGCCGGCCGACACGCGCCATCTGCTGTTCAGCGCCATGGGGCGCGACATCGACTTGCGCATCACACCGGACGCGCAGCACTTCGCACTCGCTGGGCAAATCCTCGGCCCCGACGAGTCGGGGCGTGCCGAGCTGAGGGCACCGCCGGGCGGCAGCGATCTCCAACGCATCGCAGCGATCGACGAGCTGGGTGAATTCCGCCTCGACGACATCGAATGCGGCACCTACCTGCTGACGCTGCGCCTGGGCGGCGACGAGATCGTGCTGCCGCCCATCGAGGTGGGCGAGCGCCGCGGCTGACGCCGTGCCCAACGTGGCCGCGGCAGACCGATCGCCCGCTGAGCTGGCGCGCGCGCTGATCGAGTCCGGCGCACTGCCGCGTGCGCGCACCGCCGAACACGACTTGCGGGCCATCGCCTGGGCACTCAAGGACGAGTGCTACGCCGCCTGGAGCAGCGAGCCGGCGCGCACCGTCAAGGCTGCCGACGCGCTGCGCAGCCTGTGCCCGCCTTTCGGCGATGAACTCTCGCCGAACGACATCGAGATCCACGCGCTGGCCGAGTGGACAGCCGGGATCGCCTGCCTCACGCGCGGCCGCATCGACGACGCGGTGCACTGCCTTGACCGTGCGCACGACGGTTTTCGCGGACTCCGCCAAGCCGCCCATGCCGCCGCGACCCAGGTGCCGAAGATCATGGGCTTGTCGCTGCTCGGGCGCTACGACGAAGCGATCGCCTGTGCCGAGCGCGCGCAGAGCGAGTTCGTCGCGCTCGGCGACCGCCGTGCCGCCGGCAAAGTCAGCCTGAACCTCGGCGCCCTGCACGAGACCCGCGGCGCTTATGCCGAGGCGGCACGCCACGCGCGCGACGCGGCGGTGCGGTTCGCGCGCGTCGGCGATCACGAACATTCCGTCATGGCCGACATCATGCTGGCCAACGCGCTCACCTCGCTCGGCGACTTCGACGAAGCGCTGCGCATCTACGCACGCGCCGGCATGCGCTCCGCCGCGCGCTCGTTGCCGGTGCTGCAGGCCATCGTCGAAGAAGCCGTGGCCCTGGTGTGTCTCGCGCGCGGCCAGTTCGGCGAAGCGCTGGCCGGCTTCGAGCGTGCGCGTCGGCGCTACGAGCAATTGGAGATGCCGCAGGAAATCGCGATGGCCGAAAAACTGCTGGCCGACACCTACCTGGAGCTGCGTCTGCTGCCCGAGGCGCTGACCCTGCTCGACCAATCGCTGCTGCGCTTTCGTGCACTGCAGCGCCCCGGTGAAGAGGCCTGGACGCTGGCGCAGCGCGGCCGGGTGCAAGCGCTGCTGGCGCTGCCTCAGGCCGAGGACTCATTCGTCCAGGCCGCGGCGCTGTTCGCCGCGCAGGGCAATGGCACGGGCGAATCGACGGTGACGCTGGCGCGCGCCGAGCTGGCCCTGGCCGCTGGCAACGCCGGCGGCGCCTTGACCCTGGCCGCACAAGCGGCTCGCGGCTTTGCGGCGGCCGGGCAAATCGACGCCCAGTTGCGCGCCGATGTCGTGCGTGCGCACGCGCTGCTGCGCGCCGGTAGTGTCGAGCAGGCGCGCGCGTTGTTCGACAGCACCCATGCCCAGGCGCAAGCGCTGCACCTTTTGTCGCTGGAGCTGCGCTGCCTCACAGGCCAGGGTCTGGCCGCGCTGGGCGCCGGCAACGTGGTCGCTGCACATGCCGCCTTCACGGCGGCCGTGGCGCTGTTCGAAGACCAGCGCCGCGCGCTGCCCGACGACGCCATCCGCAGCGCGTTCTCGAGCGACCACCTGCGGCCGTACCAGGAGCTGCTGCGGCTGGCCATCGAGCAGCACGCGCAGCAACCGTCGCCCGAGCGCGCGGCGCAGGTGTTGCGCGAGCTCGAGCGCGTACGGGCGCGCGCGCTCGGCGAGCGCGTGGCGCAAGGCACGAACAGCGCTGATGGCGAAGCTGCGGCGCCGCTGCGCGCGCGCCTGAACTGGCTTTACCGCAAGGTCCAGCGGCTGCAGGAAGAAGGCGAGCCGGCGGCCGCGCTGATCGACGAGTTGCGCCGCACCGAGCATGAATTGCTGGAGCAGGCGCGGCGCAACAGGCTGGCCGCAGCGGTGCCGTCCTTGACAGCCGACGACAGCGAATTCGACCCCGCCGCGTTGCAGCGCCAGCTCGGCGACGGCGATGCGCTGCTCGAATACGGCGTGCAGGACGACGAGCTGTTCGCCTGCATCGTCACGCGCCACGGCGTGACGCTGCAGCGCCATGTGGCGCCATGGCCGCAGGTGCTGGACGCGCTGCGCTCGGCGCGCTTCCAGATCGAGACCTTGCGCCATGGCGCTGCGCCCGTGCAGGAGCATGTCGCGCATCTGACGCAGCGCGCGCGGGCGCGCCTGCGCCGACTGCACGCGCTGGTGTGGCAGCCCTTGGCACCGGCCCTCGCGCCGTACCGGCGTGTGCTGGTGGTGCCGCACGCACAACTCGGCGCGCTGCCGTTTGCCGCTCTCGACGACGGCCACGGTTGCCTGGCCGAGCGCCACGAGCTGGCCTTGGCCCCGAGCGCCCGCCTGGCGCTGCGCGGCCTGCTGCGCCAGCCCGCCGCGGCGGTGCGCGCGCTGGTGCTGGGCGAGTCCACGCGCTTGCCGCACGCCGCACAAGAGGCCGCAGCGGTGGCCCACGGGTTCGAGGGCGGCGACGCCTTCATCGGCAAAGACGCGACGATCAAGACGCTGCGTGCCCATGCCGCAAACGCCGACGTCATCCACCTCGCCTGCCACGCCCAATTCCGCAGCGACAACCCGACCTTCTCGGCCTTGCACCTGCACGATGGTGTGTTGACGGTCGATCTGGTGGAGACGCTCGGCCTGGCGCCAGCCACTGTCGTTCTGAGTGGTTGCGAAACCGGGCTGTCCGACGCTGGCAGCGGCGACGAAATGGTCGGCCTGGTGCGCGCTTTCCTGATTGCCGGCGCCGCGCGCGTCGTGGCCAGCCTGTGGCCGGTGGACGACGCCGTGACCGCCGCCTTCATGGCTCATTTTTATCGCGCCTTGCGCCGCGGCGAACCCCCGTCAACCGCCCTCGGCGAGGCCCAGCGCGCGCTGATGCGCGAGCACCCGCACCCGCTGTACTGGGCCGCGTTCACGTTGTATGGAGGCTGGTAGGCCCGCGATTGCGATGCCGATGTATCAGCCGCGCGGCTGACGCCTCTGTACATCACCCGCAACCTTCGACGGTGCCACCGATGAACCCAGCCTACGCCCTCTCGCTGCGCGCCGCCCGCGCTGGTGGCGCTTCGCTGCTCGGCCTGGCGTTCGGCGTCTCGCTCGGCCTTGTCTCGCCAGCAATGGCCAAGGACGGTGCCCCCGCCGACCCCGAAATCGCAGGCGAGGTGCTGGTGCGCTTGCGCAGCACCGCGGACCTGCAGCCCCTGCTGCTCAAGTATTCGCTCAGCCTGCGGGCCCAGTTCGGCAGTCGGCCGATCTACCGCCTGTCGGTGATCGGCGCTGCAGACAGCCATGCCGTGATCGACGCCCTCGGGTTGGAACCCACGGTGCTCGATGCCGAACCCAACGCCGTGCACTCGACCCCTGAGGCCCGGCGCACCAACCCCTGGACCATCGGCACGCCCGGCGCCTACGTTGCGCAATGGGCGCCGCAGGCGATGCGCCTGCCGCAAGCGCATGCGTTGTCGCAAGGCGCCGGTGTGCGCGTGGCCGTGCTCGACACCGGCGTCGATGCGGCGCATCCGGCGCTGGCCGGCCGCTTGCTGCCGGGCGTTGACTTTGTCGATGTCGACAACGACCCGAGCGAAGTGTTTGCGCCAGGCAGCTTGTCATACGGCCACGGCACGCATGTCGCCGGGCTGGTCGCGTTGGCCGCGCCCGCAGCGCGCATCGTGCCGCTGCGCGTGCTCGACGCGCAGGGCATGGGCAACGCCTGGGTGCTGGCCGAAGCGATGCTGCATGCGGCGGACCCCGATCGCAACCCGGCCACCAACGACGGCGCGCAAGTCATCAACATGAGCCTGGGCAGCACGAACCGCACGCACCTGTTCAACGCCGTGACGCAACTCGTGGCCTGCGCGATTCCCGCGCCGACCGACCCGGCCAACACCTTCACCGACCCGTCGTACCACCTCGACCGCCAGCGCTGCGACGCCTTCGGCGGCGCCGCCGTGATCGCCGCGGCCGGCAACGACGGCAGCAAAGACATCCGCCAGTACCCTGCCGCCGAAGGCGCCTATGGCCTGCTGCCGGTGACGGCCAGCACCGCACAGCGCCGCCTCGCCACGTTCGCCAACTTCGGCTCGTGGGTCGATCTCGCCGCGCCCGGCGAAGGCATCACCAGCACGATGGCCGGCGGCGGCTACGCCACGTGGAGCGGCACCTCGATGGCCGCACCGCTCGTCGCCGGCGCCGCGGCGCTGCTCAAGGCGCGAGAGCCGGCGCTGAGTGCGAAAGACGTCGTGCGCCGGCTGGCGCGAATCAGCGCGCCGCTGTGCGGCACCGGCGCGCAGCGGCAGATCGACGCCGAAGCGGCGCTGCGCAATGTGATGCCGGCGGAGGTGCCCTGTCCGTAGTCCCTCGGCGCCGCTCGCGAAGGCGCGCGTCTCAATCGTCGTCACGGTCGAAGCGCTTCTTGTCGCACTTCAGGCCAAAGCCACCGCACACGGCATTCTTGGCAATCCTTGCGCTCCACCTGGATGACCGCTCCATCGTCGTGCGCCAATGCAATCCGCCCCACACGCGCGCGTTGGCGTTGTCGTCGTTGATGTCGTCGAGCGAGTCGAATTGCGCGCTCGGCACCACGGGCCATCCGGCGACCTGTGCGCCGGTGCTTGTGAGCGTGACCGCAAAGTCGCCGAACAGGAGTTCGAGCGCCTTGGTCGCAGAGCCTGCATAACAACCGTGACCGGCCGGGTGCTCCGGGTGGTTGGCACGAACCGCCGGAGTCCAGGCGGCATCCGGCGGACTGGTGCGTTGGACGGCCTGCCACGGCCGCCAGAACATGTGGGCGTACTTCGACTCGAAGCAGGCCAGCATGGCCTCGCCGGTCGCAACCGAGAACACGGCGAGAGCCCGCGCGGCCTCGAACTCATTCAACCCGCGCGCCGTCACGATGCCGCGCACGTTGCGAGACCACAGCGTAAAGCCGCTCTCGGTCCAGAACTGAACGACATTGGTCATCGAGGGCGTCCGCGCCGAACTGGCCAGCGAACCGTAGTGCTTCGTCTCCTCGAAGTCACGCCGGTACCTGCCGCTGGCAAGCCGCGGCGGGGGCTTGATCCGCCGGGCTTCGGGCGCTGACGCGGTCAACGGCATCGTGAACGACATGGCGTAGTCATTCGCGCCGGCAGTGGCGTACGGCGTGGTCGTTGAAACCGACTGCCAAACACCGGCATCCGCCTCCGGGTTCGTGTAGGTGGCCGTGTTGTAAAAGTTGTCGTTCGCGCGTGCGGCCAGCACGGCTTTGGCCGTCGCCTCGCCCACCGCGATGCCGTGGGCCTTGGCCTGACTGTCCGGGATCGCGGCGATGTACGCCGCGTAGGCGTTTCGGTAGTTGTCGCGCGCCGTCGGGTTGCTGTTGACCCGCTCGTAACCGACGTTGAACGCGGCCGTGGCGATTGCCGCGTTCAGGTCTGCGCCGGCCGGCGCGACGATGTCGGCGATGAACGGTTCATACGGACGCCTGTGATTCGAAGGGTTGCCGTGCACGGCGACGGCCGCGTCGTAGACGGCGACTTGGATCAAGGCCATCGTGTAGGCCTGCGCAGCATTGCCACGGCCCGTGAACGCGGCAACCAAGGTCTGCGCATGGGCATGCCATTGGGCTACCGCGCCCTGTTGCGCGAGCGCCGCCGCGGGCGAAAGAAACAGCGCTGCTGACAGCGCCATCGTGGTCATGGTTTTGCTCACTGGGTCACTCCAATCTGGGGTTGTGGACTTCCGCGGCCCAGGGGGCCCCAGGGACGCGAGCTGCAACATTAGGGAGCCGACACCGCGAAGTCCCCAAGAAGCAGTTAAGTTCCGGTGAAGAAACGATGGCCTCGACCTGACTATGCGAAGTGAATCGATCGAGGATGCGCCGGCCGCCGCGATGCAAGTCGGCGCATGGCGGGTTGCGCCGGCGCTGAACCAGATCAGCCGCGCCGGTGAATCCGTGCGCATGGAGCCGAAAGCGATCGAGCTTCTGGTCTTTCTGGCGCAGCGCGGGGGCGACGTCGTCAGCCGCGAAGAGCTGCTGACAGCGCTGTGGCCCGGGTTGATCGTGGGCGACAACGCACTGACGCAGGCGGTCACCAAGCTGCGCAAGGCGTTGGGCGATACGGCACGCGAGCCCACCTACATCGAAGCGATTTCCAAGCGCGGCTATCGGCTGATCGCCGCCGTCGATCGGCTTGACCGCCCGCGGCAACCACAGCCATCGGCGCAGCCGCCCGGTCTTGGCACCTCTCGCGCCCCATCCCGGCGCTGGGTCGCGGCCGGCGCGCTGGTTGCGCTGGCCGCAGTGGGCGCAATCTGGTTCGTCCAGCGGCCGACCGGCAACGAACTGTCGCCGGTCCTGGCAGCGCCGCCGTCGTCGCCTCTGGCCGCCAAGCTGCCAACGGTGCTCGTGCGGCCGATCGATGCGTTCGGTGCGGACGCAGGAAAGCTGATCGCTCGCGGGCTGACGGCAGACCTGATCAACGATCTGTCAAAGCTCTCCGGACTGTGGGTCGTCAGCGGCGGCGATGCGGCCAGCGCGACGCTGCGCGACACCGAAAAAGCCACGGGCTCGGCGGCCGGACGTTATGTCTTGGCCGGGACGCTGCAATCCGATGGCAAGACGCTGCGATTGCATTTGCATCTGTCCAGTTTCGACGTCGGACGGCAACTTTGGTCGCTCCGCGTCGAGCGTGAGGTGCGCGATCTGTTCGCCGTCCAGGACGAGTTGGTGCGCAGCGTCGTCGAGCAACTGCCGATCAAGGTCAGCCAGGCGGAAATGGGCAGTCTCGCCCAACGCTACACGCGCAACCTCGCCGCCTATGAGCACTTCCTGCGCGGGCAAGCCGCGGTGCAGGCGCGCCGCCGCGCGCAGAACGACCTCGCGCGCGACTTGTATTGGAAGGCGATCGAACTCGACCCGGCTTTCGCGCGCGCGTACGCCGGGCTGGCGATGACCTATGCGCTCGCGTATCAGCTCGGCTGGGACGGTGAAGCCGCACTCGACAGGGCGGTCGAGTTTGCCGGGACCGCGCAACAGATGAGCACCGGCATGCCGGAGGCGCATTGGGTGCTCGGCTTCGTCGAGACCCAGCGGCGCCGGCATGCCGAAGCGATCGGTCATCTGCAACGCGCCATTCGCCTGAATCCGTCATATGCCGACGCCTACGCGCTGATGGGCGGCATCAGAACGTACACAGGCCAGCCGGCCGAAGGCGTCTCGATGCTGCGCACCGCGTTTGCGCTGAATCCGGACGCGGGATCGCTGTACTTCCTGCTGCTTGGCCGTGCCTTGTACTTTGTCGGGGAGTACGAGCAGGCGCGGGTCAACCTCGAGCAGGCGCTGACGCGCAACGCGGAAAACGTCGAGGCGCGTCTCTTTCTGGCGGCAGTCCTGGGCCACATCGGCGACACGGAAGGCGCGTCCTGGCAGGCCCAGGAGATCCGAGCCGTCGAGCCGGGTTTCAGCGCCAACCGCTGGCTTGCGACCTATCCGATGACGGACAAGAGGCAGAAGGAACGTCTGGCGCAGGCCTTGTTGCCGTTCGGGCTCTGAGCGGGGCCGGCGCAGGCCGACCCCCGGTATTCGGACGCGCCTCGTCCGGCCGTCCGGCGTGCCCGTCCGTCAATCTTCAAGCTCGATCTCGCTCCAGGCCACCCCACCGCCGGAGCGATCGCCGCGCACCTTGACCAGCGTGCCCGGCGTGGCCGCGGCGAGGAAGGTGGTGCGGTCGATCGCGGCGTCGCTGAGGTTCCTGAACTGCGAGATGGCGCTGGTGTCGACGCCAACGCCGAGGATCGTCAGCGTGTTGCCCGATGCGGCGCCGACGGGGCCTTGCAGGATCACGCGCGAGTCGCCGCCGACGTCGCGCAGTTCGAGTTCGAGCGCCAGGATGCTGCCGTTCGCACCCGGCCGCGCTTTGATGCGCAGGTGGTTCGGCGCGGCCAGCTCGGCGAGCGAGCCGACGTCCTTCAACTCGGTCAGCGCGCTGACCTGCACCGTGATGCCGGGCAGGCCGGCCAGCGTCAGCGTGCCGGCGCCGGCATTGACGCTGGCCACGTCGGCTTCGAAGCGCAGGTTGTCGCGGAACGAGACCTTGACCGCGTTCAACACGCCGTTGCTGATCGGCCCCTCGGCTTCGAGCTTCGAGCCGGCGACGATGTCGGCGGCGACACCGCCTTCGAAGACGGTGCTGGCGCTGATGACGACGGCCTGCGAGCCGAGCACGAAGCCGTTGGCGTTGACACTCGACACAAAACCTTCGACCTCGGCCTTGGCGATATTGGTCACCACCGCGCCGCCGGGCTCGACCTTGCTCGCCGTCAGCGTGCCGCACGCCGGCTGGCCGGCGCAGGTGCTGCCCTTGGCGTCGATGACCAGGCCGTTCCATGAACCCGCGGGCATGTCGTTGATCGTCGCGCCCGTGTAGTTCACCGTCAGCGCACCGACGACGAAGGTCTTCGCCGCCGTGTCGTGGTTCTTCGCGAAGCCCTTGACGACGAACGGCGGCGTGGCCGGCGTGGTCTTGCGTTCGACGTAGCCGGCGGTGACAACGCCGTCAGCCGATGGCAGGCCATGCACTTCCACGTAGTCGTTGATGGCCGGCGCGCCGTTGGCCACGCGTGTCTGGTTGTCGATCAACACCGTCTGGCCCATGACGACGAGGCGACTCGCATCGAGCACGTTTTCGACGCGGCCCTTGACGGCGTCATCGACGGTGATCGTCGCCGCGGTCTTGTTGTCGATCGAGCCATCGACGCGCACCACCATGCCGACGCGCAAAGCGCTCTGCGACACGGTGCTGTCGTCGAGCTTGATCGTGCTGCTGCTGGTGCTGAACTCGATGCCGTTGACGAACACGCTGCCGAAGCCGGTGATGGTGCCAAAGGCCATGCCGGTGCCGTCGATGCCGCCGCCTCCCGTGCCATCGATGCCACCGCCGCTGTTGCCCCCGCCGCCGCAGGCCGCAATGGCCAGTGCGAGGGGCGCGGCGAGCCACCAGCGTTTGAGGGTCGTGCGTTTCATGGTGTCAATCCTTTGCTTTGTTCGGTGCCGCGTCGGGGCGTTCTTCAAAATAGTGGATGCCCATGCCCAGTCGCACGAGCGGTTGATTCGTTTTTGGCGCCGCGTCCGCTTCGGCGGATTTGGCCGCCAGCCAGCGGTCGAGTTTCACGAGCAGCGCCATCGACTGCGTGGCGCTCATCTTGCGGAACTCACTGATGAGGCTCTGCGGCAGCTCGTGATACATCACGCGCCGCTGAAACCAGGGGTCGGCGTCGCCGTGTTCAATGTTGTGGTCGATCGTGTGCACGAAGTCGGCGACGGCGCCGCCGAGATGATCGAGCTTGGCGGCCGCGTCCCGCGGCAAGAAAGCAGATTGCACGAGCTGCAGCCCGCCATCGCCGAGCTGGTTCACCGCACCGACACGCTTCAACTCATCCAACACCGCCCTCACCGGCATGTCGCCGCTGTAGCGGCGCACCAGCACGGCGAAGCTGGCCGGGCCGTCGTTCAGGTCGAGCACACGCGGCTGGCCCTGCTCGTCGGTGAAGTCAGCTTCGCGCGCCCACGCGGCGAGCACACGCACGGCGCGGTTGCCCTGCTCGCTGCCACGCGCGCGCGGCGCGTCGGCCCGAGTGTCGGTCTGGGTCTCGGCGACCAGGCGCTGCACCTCTTTGCGCGTCAGGCCCGAGAGGATCGAGGCGCGCGAGATCGACGGCTTCTTGCCGGGAATCGAGAACTCGCGCAGCGCCACGTCGACGTAAACACGCTTGGCGATGCTCTCGAACGCGGTGAACGACATGCCGTGGCGCAACAGCAGCCGGAACAGCGCCGCCAGCACACGCTCGACGGCGCGCGACAGCGAGGTGGGTGCAGGTTGAGGCGAGTCCATGCGCGTCAGCGTTGCGAGTCGGCGAAGCCGGTCACCGCGTCGGCTTCGAGGCCATGCTTGTCGATGCGGTAGCGCAGCGTGTCGCGCGTGATGCCCAGCGCGCGCGCGGCGCGGCTGACGTTCCAGCCGTTGCTTTGCAGCGCGTGCAGCAACGCCTGGCGTTCAATCTCAGGCAGCGACGCGGCTGGCGCTGCGGCGGCCGTGGGCATGGACGCGTGCGTTGCTCGCAGCAGCGGCGCGGCCACCAGGCCGAGCTGATCAGCGCCGATCGCCGCGCGGTTGTTCAGCAGCACCGCCTGCTCCAGCACATTGCGCAGCTCGCGCACATTGCCGGGCCACGGGTGCGCGAGCATGGCGGCCTCGGCCTGCGGCGTCAGCGGCGGCGGCGGTTTGCCATAACGCGCGGCATGCAGCGCAATGAAGTGCCGCGCCAGCAGCAAGATGTCCTGGCCGCGGTCACGCAGCGCCGGCAGGTGCAGTTGCACCACGCACAGCCGGTAGTACAGGTCAGCGCGAAAACGCCCCTGCTGCACCAGCGCTTCGAGCGGCTGGTGCGTCGCCGCGACCACACGCACGCTCACGTGCTGCTCGCGCACGCTGCCCAGGCGGCGCACGGTCTTTTCTTCGAGCAGCTTCAACAGTTTGGATTGCAGCGAAATGTCCATGTCGCCGATCTCATCCAGGAACAGCGTGCCGCCTTCGGCCGTCTCCACCAGGCCGAGCTTGCGCTCGCGCGCGTCGGTGAAGGCGCCGCGCTCGTGGCCGAACAGCTCCGATTCGAGCAGCGTCGCCGGCAGCGCGGCGCAGTTCAGCTCGACAAAGGGCTTGTCGCGGCGCGGCCCGCCGTCGTGCAGCGCGCGCGCCACCACTTCCTTGCCGGCGCCGGTCTCACCGAGCACGAGCACCGCCGGCGCATCGGCGTCGCGCAGTTGCGCTTCGGCGTTGAGCAGTTGCGTCATGGTGCCGCGAAGCGACAGCATCGGCGGTGAATCGCCGATCAGGCCCGGCATGTCCGCGTTCTGCGCGTCGCGCTGGCGGTAGTACTCCAGCGCGCTGTCCTGGCGCTCGACGGCCATGGCCTGTTCGATGCGCAGCTTCAACTGGCTCAGGGCCACGGGCTTGGTGAGGAAGTCGACGCTGCCCGCGCGCATGGCTTTCACCGCGAGCTCGATGCTGCCGTGCCCCGTGAGCATGACCACGCGCGCCTGCGCGTCGAGCACGCGGATGCGCTCCAGAACCTGCAAGCCGTCGATGTCGGGCAGGTGGTAGTCGAGCACGACGACATCCGGCCGCATCGACTCATACAGCGCCAGGCCTTCCAGGGCCGTGGCCGCGAGCTGTGCTTCGAAGCCGGCGCGCTGCAGGTAGTGCAGCATGTTGCGGCCGAGGACCTCTTCGTCTTCGATGATCAGAACGGCGTGCGTCATGGCTTCGTGCTCTCGATCGTCGTCAGGTGCAGCCGCACCGTCGTGCCGCGCCCGGGTGCGCTGTCGATCTCCAAACGCCCGCCCGCCCGCTCGATCACCCGCCGAGCCATGGCCAAGCCAACGCCGAGGCCGCGCGCCTTGGTGGTGTAGAACGGGCGGCCGACCCGCGCGAGTTGTTCGGCCGTCATGCCGGGCCCACTGTCGCGGACCTCCAGGCGCACCGTGCCACCGCGACCGAGCGTGCCTTCGGCCTGTCCGCGCACGTCGATGCGCCCGCCGGACGAGCCGAGCACCTCGACTGCGTTGGACATCAATGTGCGCAGCACCTGCGACAGCAGCATCGCGTCGCCGCGAACCGCCGGCAGATCGCTGGGCAACTCCGGCCGCGCGACGATCTTGCGGCGCTCGAATTCGGCTGCGAAGTCTTCCAGGCAGCGCTTCACCAGCGGGCCGAGCATCACCGGCGCCGCGGCTTCGTCGAGCGGCTGCGTGTAGGCCAGCAGTTCGCGCACCCAGGCTTCGAGCCGGTCCGATTGCGCCACGATGTCTTGGGCGGCGCCGCGCGCGGCCTCGGGCGGGCCGTCCTGCATCAACTCGGCCGAGCTGCGGATGGAGGCCAGCGGGTTGCGGATGCCATGCGCGACCGCGCCGCTCATCTCGCCGAGCGCGGCCAGCGTGGCCTGATCGACGAGCTGGCGCTGCTGCGCGCGGATCGTCAGGTCGGCGCGCCGCACCAGCCCGAACAAGGCGGCGAACAGCAGCGCACCGCCGACCACCGCGCCGAGCGTGATGTACACGCGCAGTTGCCCCAGCACCCGTGCCAGCGCGCGCGGTCGCTTGTAGAACTCGATCGCGCCCACCACTTCGTTGGTGGCGCTGTCGCGCACCGGCACGTAGATCTCGACGAACATGGCGTTGCGCTCCGGCAGCGCCTGGTGTTCGGCCTTGCCTTCGTGCTCGTGCGCGTGCTCTTCGCGTTTGGCCACGAGCGCCCCGGCCAGTGCGCGATCGAGCTCGGGGTTGCGATCGAACTTGCGCCCGATCATCGCCGGGTCGCTCGACCACACCAGTTTCTGCTCGCGGTCATACAGGTTGGCGCGCAGCATGTCGGGAATGCGCGTCAGGTGCTCGAAGGATTCGGGCGCCTGGCCCTCGCGGCGCGACGCCGGGTCGGCGACGTAGCGCACCAGCGGTGTCTCCACCATCAGCAGGCTGTTGACGAACTCCTGCGTCAGCGCCGCTTCCTGCGTGACCATGCGGTCGGTCAGGAAGTTGTTCAACAGCAGGCCGATCACGGTGGCCAACGCCACGATCGACGCCAGCGCCGTGACGGCAAACCAGCGGCTGAGGTTGAAGCGGCGAATCAGTGTCATGTCAGTGTTTTCTGGGCATCGGGTCCATCTTGATTTGGGACATTTTGCCCAAGTATTCTGGGGCATTTCGCACAGCCCCCACCATCCCCAATTCGTAACTGTTTTGCTACGTTCATATAAATCAATGACTTAGGCATCAATTTCCAATGGCACAGGGCTTGCGCAAGAGAGGCATCGCTTCTCACAACGCAAAAGGCAGGCCCCAGTGAAAAGAGTCCTCATCTACTCGCACGACACCTTCGGCCTGGGCAACATCCGCCGCATGCTGGAGGTGGCGCGCCACCTGGTGCAGACCTCGCCCGAGGTCTCGGTGCTGGTGCTCACCGGCTCGCCCGCGCTGCATGCCATGCGCATCCCGGCGCGCATCGACTACGTCAAGCTGCCCTGCCTGATGCGCGACGTGTCCGGCCGCTACAGCGCGCGCTCGCTGCCGATGAATTTGCAGCAGACGGTGCGTCTGCGCGCCAACCTGATCAAGAGCGCGATCGCCGACTTCGAGCCCGACGTGGTGCTCGTCGACAAGAAGCCGTTCGGCGTCGAAGACGAACTGGCCGGCGCGTTGGAAGCGTTGCCGCGCTCGGCGCGCCGGCCGCGGCTGGTGCTGCTGCTGCGCGACATCCTCGACAGCGCCGAGAGCACACGCCGCGTCTGGAGGAAGAACGGCTACTTCGAAGCCATCGAGGCCTACTACGACGAAGTGCTCGTCGTCGGCAGCCCCGACATCTTCGACCTGAAGCGCGAATACGCCTTCCCGCCGTTTGCCGCGGCCAAGGTCAACTACTGCGGCTACATCGCGCGTGAGCCGGCACGCCAGTCTCGCGCCGCGGTGCGACAGCAGCTCGGCGTGGGCGCCCATCAACCGTTGGTTCTGGTCACACCGGGTGGCGGCGAAGACGGCTATCGCCTGATCGCCAACTGCCTCGAAGGTCTGCGCGTTTTGCCGCTCGCCAAGCGCCCCCGCGTTCATATCGTGTGTGGGCCCGAAATGGGGGACGCCCCGCGAGCGGCAATCGTGCAGGCCAGCGCCGCACTGCCCAACGTCAGCCTGCAGGACTACTGCAGCGACATGATGTCGATGATCGGCGCGGCCGACGTGGCGCTGACGATGGGCGGCTACAACACCGTCTGCGAGCTGCTGTCGAGCGGCAAGCGCGCCGTCGTCGTGCCGCGCACCGAACCCGGCCATGAACAACTGCTGCGCGCCGAGCGCATGGCCGCGCACGGCCTGCTGCGCATGCTGCACCCGGACGACGCCACGCCGGCGGCGCTGATGCAGGCACTGTGTGAGCAGTTGGGCGCGCAAGCGCGCGGCGACGCACTGCCGCGGCTGAAATCGATGCACGGACTCGACCGTGTGGCCCAAGCGCTGCGCGAACTGATGGGCCTGGCCCCTGTGGCTGCGGAGCCGGCCGCCGCGGTCCGTCACGGGGCATCGGCGCCGTCGCGCGGGGCAAGCCAGATGCATGCGGTGGCAACGTTGTGAGCGCACGGCCCGCCATGACGTCGCCCCTCGGCTTTCTCGTCAACACCTGGCCCAAGCTGTCCGAGACCTTCATCCTCGAGGAAGTGCTCGGGCTCGAACGCCAGGGCGTCGATCTGCGCCTGTACGCGCTCGGCGAGCCCACCGACGACATCACCCACGGCGCGGTGTCGCGCGTGCGCTCGGTCCTGGCACGTGTGCCAGATCCAGCGGACGCGCGCGTGCCGGCTGCCACGCGCACGCGCGAGCTGCTCGCGCGCCACGCCCGCGTGGCGCTCGCCGCACCGCTGCGCTACGCGCAAGCGCTGCTCGAAGCCGGCACGCGTGGCGCGGCCGGATGGCAAGACTTCTTGCGTGCCGGCTGGTTGGCCGCGCAATTGAAGCGCGACGGCGTGGCCCACCTGCACACGCACTTCATCTCGCGGCCGGCCGACATCGCCCAACTCGCCTCGCGCATGACCGGCATCCCGTTTTCGATCTCGGCGCATGCGAAGGACATCTATCTGTCGCCCTCGGCCGATCTGCGCCGCAAGTTGAACGCGGCGCAATTCACCGTCACCTGCACCGACGCCAACCGCAGCGCGTTGGCCGAGATCGCGCCCGAGGCCGAGGTGATGTTGATGTATCACGGCATCGATCGCCGCATCTTCCATCCTTCGCGCCGCATCGCTGCCGAGCCCACCGAACCGCCGTTGATCCTGGCTGTGGGCCGCCTGCGCGCCAAGAAGGGACTGGACACTTTGATCGACGCCTGCCGCCTGCTGCATGAACGCGGACAGCGCGTGCGCTGCGAAATCGTCGGCTACGGCGAGGAGCACGACGCACTCGCGCACCGCATCGAAAACGCCGGCCTCGGCCGCCACGTGCGCCTGGTCGGCAAGCTGGCGCGCGAGCAGGTGCTGGAACGCTACGCACGCGCCACCGTGTTCGTGCAGCCCTCGCGCATCACCGCCAACGGCGACCGCGACGGCATCCCCAACGTGCTTCTCGAAGCGATGGCGATGGGCCTGCCGGTCGTGGCCTCGCGCGTCTCGGGCATTCCCGAGGTCGTGCGCGACGGCATCAACGGCCTGCTCGTCGAGGCCGATGCGCCGCTGGCGCTGGCCGAGGCGATCGAGCAGGTGCTGCTGCATCCACAGCAGGCCGCGGTGCTCGGCAGCGCCGCCCGCCACACCGTCGCCGAAGCCTTCGACAACGACAACAACCTGCGCGTGCTGACACGCCTGTTGGAGCCTTCGCATGTCTGCTGTGCGCACCACGCCACCGCTTGATTCAATGCCCCGCGTGGCCTATGTCATGAACGGCTTTCCGCGCCTGTCGGAAACCTTCATCGCGCACGAGATCCACCAACTCGAACGCCTGGGCCTGCCGTTGCGCCTGTACTCGGTGAAGCAGGAGCGCGAGGCCTTTGCGCATCCCGTCGTTGGCGCGATCCGCGCTCCGCTGGTGTATCTGCCCGACGCGAGTTCGCTGTCGGGCACGACATTGCTGCCGTGGTTGCGCGACAACCTGCCGACGTTTGCGGGTGCGCATGCCACGCTGCTGCGCCGCCGTCCGCTGGCGTGGCTGGCCACACTCGGCAGCGCGCTGGCGCTGGCCTGGAAGCACCGACCCACGGGCACGCCGTTCGCGCTGCGCAAGGTCTTCATCAAGGAGTTCCTGCAAGCCGGCTGGATCGCCAACGCGGTGCTGCGCGACGGCGATGTCTCGCACCTGCACGGCCACTTCTGCCACGGCGTGGCGACGATCACCTGGTTCGCCAGTCGATTGACGGGCCTGCCGTTTTCGTTCACGGCGCATGCCAAGGACATCTACCAGGCCGAGCTGAACCCGGGCCGCCTGCTCGAACGCAAGCTCGGTGCGGCGCGCTTTGTTGCCACCTGCACCTGCGCCAACGCACACGTGCTGCGTGCGCGGCATCCGCGGCCGGACGACGTGCATGCGATCTACCACGGCCTGGACACGCAGTGGTTCTCGCCGCGGCCCAGCGCGCTATCGGCCGACGCGCCGCTCGTCTTGTCGGTCGGCCGCCTCGTCGAGAAAAAGGGTTTCGATCGGCTGATTGCCGCCTGTGCGCTGCTCAAACAACGTGGGGTCGACTTCCGCTGCACGATCGTCGGCGAAGACGGCAGCGCCGGTCCCGCGTTGCGCGCGCAGATCGACACGCTGAACGTCGCCGATCGGGTGGAGCTGCACCGCGCGGTAACGCAAGACCGCCTGCGCGAGATCTACCGCGATGCGCGCGCCTTCGCCCTGCCCTGCCGCGTGATGGCAGATGGCGACCGCGACGGCTTTCCCAAATGTGCTCGCCGAAGCCATGGCGATGGGCGTGCCGGTCGTGTCCACGCCGATCTCCGGCATACCGGAAATGATCGACGACGGCGTGCATGGCCTGCTGGTCGAAGGCAGTGCCGCCTCGCTGGCCGATGCGGTTCAGCGCCTGCTCGGCGATGCCCGCTTGCACGCGCAGATCGCGCAGGCCGCGCGCGAACGCATCTGCGAGCGCTTCGATTCGCGCCGCACGACGGTTGAGCTGCGCGATCTGTTCCTTGCCCAGCTGACGCACTCGCCGTTGGCACTGCGGGAGATGACGGCGTGATGCGCATGCCTTGGAGCGGTATGAGCGACAGTGCGTTGCTCGCCCACTTGCGCAGTGACCGCGGCATCCGCTTCGAGCCGGTGATCGACGCCGACGAGATTCAACCGGCGCGCATGGCCGGCATCCTGGCCGGCTGCTTCGAGTTCAATGGCGAAACCCACGCGCTGCCCGATCCGATCGACTGGCTCACCAACCCGAGCCGCGACGTCGAGTGGCACATCCTGCTGCACAAGTTCTACTACGCGGTCGGCCTGGCGCACGCCTGGCAGCGCGAGCGCGACGAACGCGCCGTGCAGCGCTGGTCGCAGTTGATCGACGGCTGGATGCGCTGCACGCCGGTCGGTTTCATCGCTGCCGACGTCACCGGGCGCCGTGTGCAGAACTGGATCTACAGCCTGCATGGGCTGTTGCTGCACACGCCAACGCCGGCGGCCCTCGACGCTGCGTTCATGCGCCGGATGCTGGCCTCGATTCACGACCAGGTCGAATTCCTGTGCGCGAACCTCACACCCAAACGCAACCACCGCACGCTCGAGCTGCTGGCGATCTTCCTGGCTGGCGTCGTCTTCCCCGAGTTCGAGCGCGCCGCCGCCTGGCGTGAGCTGGCCTTGCATGAAACCCTGGCCAATGTGCGCGTCGATCTCTTGCCCGACGGCGTGCACTGCGAGCTGTCCACGGACTATCACCATCTGGCCGTGCGCAACTGGCTGCAGGTGCGCCGCCTGGCGGCCGACAACGGCCATGAGGTACCGCGCGAGTTCGACCACGCGCTCGAGGCCGCGCTCGAGTTCAGCCTGCATGTGCACCAGCCCAATGGCTTGGTTCCAAGTCTTTCCGATGGCGACGTGCGGAGCTTCCTGCCGCTGCTCGCACAAGGCGCAGCACTCTTCGACCGCGGCGACATGCAGTACGTCGCCACCGCGGGCGCGCAGGGCACGCCGCCGCGAGAGCGCAACGCGCATTTCCCGAACAGCGGCTACCACGTGCTGCGCAGCGATTGGGCTGCCACCGATGCGCAGCATCTGGTCTTCGACTGCGGCCCGCTCGGCGAAGGCAACCACGGCCACTTCGATGCGCTGTCGTTCGAGCTGGCCGCGTTCGGCCGCGCGCTCATCGTCGACCCGGGCCGCTACACCTACAGCGAGGCGACCGGCGACGGCACCAACTGGCGCGTGCATTTCCGCAGCACCGCCGCGCACAACACCGTCTGCGTCGATGGACTGAACCAGACGCGCTACCTGCCCAAATCGATCAAAGACGCATCGCGCCACGCGCCGGGCTCGGTGCGCCACAAGATCAGCGGCCCGCCGCCAGAGACCACCCTCATCGCCGCTGTCAGCGGCACGCATCTCGACCTGTTGCACGGCCGCTGCGCCAGCCACGAGTACGACGCCGTGCACGAGCGCTGCATCGTCTTCGTCGATCGCTGCTACTGGATCGTCAGCGACTGGCTGCGTGCCGAGAACGAACACGACTACGTGCTCAACTTCCAGCTTGGCGCGCAGGCGCAGGGCCAGACACGCCTGCATGCCGAGCGCGCGTTCACGCTGCTGCAAAGCCCCGGGCTGGCCCTCGCTCAGCCGCAGCGCAGCGGCCAGCTCGCGTGTCTCGGCGACGGTTGGGTCTCGCCCAGCTATGGCCACAAACAAGCCGCGCCGGCGCTGCGGACGCAGATGCACGCCCGCAACGCCGACTTCGACACCGTGGTGCAGCCGTCGCGCGACGGCGCGCCGCATCTGCGCGTGGCCGACCAGCCGGTTCTCGGTGACAACGGCACGGCGACGCACGCACTGCGCATCGAAACCAACGCGTTCGTCGATGGCTGGTTCCATGCCCGCGGCACGCCAACACAGTGGCGCATCGGCGACTGGCAATTCAGCGGACGCTGGCTGCATTGGCGCTGTGCGAGCGACGGCACGATCACACGCGCGGTATCGCATGCCGGCGCATCGCTGAGCACGCCCGGCGGCACCATGAAACTGGAAACGCCATGAACGCCGAGCTGCCGCAGGATGCGGCATTGCCGCAACTGCCGCTCGTGCTCGATGGCGCCACGATGGCCGGCGCTTTCGCCGACGTGCTGCGCCCGCACGGCATGCGCGTCGAGGCCTGCACGGTCGAGCGCGTCAAGTACCGCCCGGGCCGCAACGCAACGCTGGCCTACCGGCTGCTGCTGCGCGACCGCGAGCAACGCTCGTTCACGCAACACGTGGCCGGGCGACTGTGTGGCGGCGAGGGCGCCTCGCGCACCGTCAAGGCGAGCGCGGCCGCACTGACCGCATCACCGGCAGGCCCGGCGCTGCGCTGGCTGCCTGCGCTCGACATGCTGACCTGGTGGTGGCCCAACGACGCCAAACTGCGCGCGCCACGTGTGCTGGCCTGCGCACGCGCGCTGCGCGAGCAGGTGCTGCCGGCACTGATGCCGGCGCTCGGCGCGCCCGATGCGCGTGAGGTCGGCTTCGACATGGCCGTCGTGCAGTACGTGCCCGAGCACCGACTGTGCGCAAGGGTCGATCTGCAATGGCAGCAAGCTGGCGTGCCGCAACGACAGCGCGTCTATGCGAAGGCCAGCCGCGAGCCCGATGGCGCGACGGCGCATGGCCTGCTGGCGAAATTGCAATCTTCGCCAGCCTGGCACAACGGCCGCCTGCACACGCCGCGCGCGCTGCTGTGGCAACCCGAGACCGAGTTGTACTGGCAGGAAGGCCTGCCCGGCGTGCCCTGGCTCGATGCCGGCGCGGCCACCACGGCAGCGTGCGCCGCAGCACTCGGTGCTCAGCTCGCCGCGCTGCACACCACGCCGGTACAAACGCCGCGCGCGTTGACAAACGAGGGCTTGAACGAACGCCTTACCGAGGTGGTGGCGGGCCTGGCGCCGATCCTCGGCGGCGACGCCGTGCGCCGCACCGCACAAACCTTGCGGGACGGCATGCACGCGCTCGATGGCTCGCCGCTCGCCACACTGCACGGCGACTTCCATGGGCGCAACATCCTCGTGGCCGACGAAGCCGGCAGCCCACGCGTCAGCCTGATCGATCTCGACGGCATCCGCCGCGGCCCGGCGCTGCTCGAACTCGGCGCCTGGGTCGCCGATGCGATGTACCGCGCCTTGCTCAATGGTGCGCCGGCACGGCGCGATGAGGCCGCGTGGAGCCGACTGATCGACGCCTATGCCGATGCCGGCGGCGCCCGCCCCGACCCGCGCGCATTGCGCTGGGCCACGGCGTGGAGCCTGCTCACGCAACGCACCTGGCGCTGCGTGATGAACCTGCGGCCCGGCCGCTTTGCGCTGGCGCCGCGGCTGGTGGCCCTCGCGGGCGAGCTTGCCGAAGGAGTGCCGCAGACATGCTGACGAACGACATCCACCCTGCGCTCGACACGTGTCTCGACGCCGACGCGATGCGCACCCTGCTGCAACCGGCCCTGGCGCCGCACGGCGAGATCGACGGGGTGCGCATCACCAACGCGCGCCGCAGCGCGTCGCGCCAGCGCAACCCGAATCCGCTGACGCTGTGCTACGAGGTCGATCTGCGCGAAGCGGCCGGCGCTGCGCCGCGCACGGCGCATTACTTCGGCAAGGTTTGTCGCGACGGTGCGAGCGCGCAGGCACAGCACGGCACGCCGGCGCTGCACATCCCGGCGCTGGACCTGCTGCTCTGGCCGTGGCCTGCCGACCCCGGCCTGCCGCAACTGGCGACGCTGCTCGACCCGCGCTCTGCCCTGCCGTTCTGGGGCTGTTCCGCCGACGAGGTGCAGGTGCTGCGCTACCTGCCGGAACGGCGCGCGACATTGCGCTATCGTCACGCTGACGGCCGCACGCTCTTCGCCAAGACCTACGGCGAAGCGCATGCCCACGTCATCCACCAGCGCTTTGACTGGGCCTGGGATTTGTCGCAGCGCGAGATCACGGCACCGCGCGTGGCGCGTCCGTTGCAAGGCAACGATGCCGAACACACGCTGTGGCAACAGGCCGCCACAGGCACGCCGTTGGCGCAGTCGATGAACGCAAGTTCAGCCGGCCACTGGGTGCTGCCGCTGGCGCATGCCGTCGCGGCGATCCACCATGCGCCGGCCGAGCTCGCCGGGCCGACGCCGCGCGACGTCGACCATTGGTTGATCGAAGTCGGCCGGCGGCGCAAGAAGATCAGCCGCGTCTTGCCCGAGTTGGCCGAGCGCGCCGACGCCACCGCACGCGCCATCGAGCAGGCCGCGACACGGCTGCCGGCCCATCGGGCCACGGTGATCCACGGCGACTTTCACCCCGACCAGATGTGGTTCGACGGCGAGCGCATCGTGCTCTTCGACTTCGACGAATTCACGCTCGGCGATCCGATGGAAGACCTGGCCGAATTCATCGTCAAGCTGCCGGACAACGCCAGCAGCGCACAGCAGGTGGCCTTGTGGCTTGCCGCCTATGCGCAGGTGGCGCCGCAGCACTTCTCGCGCCAGCGCCTGCGCTGGCACATGGCGCTGCAGCAGTTGCTGCAGGCCAGCCGCGCGTTCGTCTTTCAAGTCGCCGATTGGCGCGCCGAAGTCACGCAGCGTCTGCATCGCGCCGAGCGGCTGGCCACGCAGGCCGCACAGGAGTGGGCGGCATGACAACACGCTTGAAGCAGATCATCCGCGCCTGCCTGGCCGAGCAGCGGGTTGCTCTCACGCTGGCGGCCCTCGCACTGGCCGGCGTCGTGCTGTGCGATCTGCTCGTGCCCTGGCCGCTGAAGGTGATCTTCGACCACATCCTGCTGGCCCAGCCGCTACCACCGCGGCTGGCGCTGCTGCAGCCGCTGCTCGACCTCGGCGCCTGGCCGTCACTGGTGGCTTGCGCGGTGGCGATCGCCGCCATCGCACTGGCCTCCGGTGTCTTGTCTTACCTGCAGCTCTACACCAGCGCGCGCATCGGCCACCGCATCACCTGGCGGCTGCGCGGCGAACTCTTCGCGCACTTGCAGCGCCTGTCGCTGGCGCACCACCGCGGCACGCGCGTCGGGGAACTCATCACCAAGGTGGCGGGCGACACCAATTTGCTGCGCGACATGTTCGCCGACTGGCTGCTGACCTTCGGCCGCCACGCGGTGACGCTCGTGGCGATGCTGGCGGTGATGTTCTGGCTCAACTGGCAGCTGGCACTCGTCGTCAGCGCCACGCTGCCGCCGCTTGCTGCTCGTGATCTATGGGCTCAACCGCCGCGTCAAGGATGCGGCGCGCGAGCAGCGCAAGAACGAAGGCCGCATGGCCTCGCGCCTGAACGAAGTGCTGAGCCAGATCGCGCTGGTGCAGGCCTTCGGCCGCCACGAAGAAGAGGAAGAGCGCTTTCGCCACGAGACCCTGGCCAACTATCAAAGCGGCATGAAGAGCGCGCGCACCAACGGCGCCATCGTCAAGGCGATCGCCGTCGTCAGCGCCATCGGCACGGCGGTCACGGTGCTGCTCGGCGCGCGCGAGGTGCTGGCGCAGCGCCTGACGCCGGGCGAGTTGCTGGTCTTCATCACCTACGTCGCCGCGCTCTACAAGCCGGTGCGCGATCTGGGCAAGCTCGCCGGCAAGTTCTCGCGCGCCGGCGTCAGCGCCGAACGCGTGGCGCAGATCCTCGATATCGAACCCGATGCCGACGACGAACCCGACGCCATCGAGCTCACGCACGCCATCGGCGAGATCACGTTCGAAAACGTCAGCTTCGGCTACAGCGCAAAGAAGCGGGTGCTCGACCAGGTCAGCCTGCGCATCGCCGCCGGCGAGCGCGTGGCGCTGGTCGGGCCCTCGGGTGCGGGCAAATCGACGCTGGTCAATCTGCTGCTGCGCCTGGCCGAGCCGAGCACCGGGCGCATCCTCATCGACGGCATCGACATTCGCCGCTACACGCGAGCCAGCCTGCGCCGCGCCATGGGCGTGGTGCCGCAGGAGCCGATGCTGTTCGCGGTCTCGGTGCGCGAGAACATCGCCTACGGCCGGCCCGATGCGCCGATCGAGCAGATCGAGGCCGCGGCGCGCAACGCACGCGCGCACGAGTTCATCGTCGATCTGCCGGAGGGCTACGACACCGAACTCGGCGAGCGCGCGGCCACGCTCTCGGGCGGCCAGCGCCAGCGCCTGTGCCTGGCGCGTGCGCTGGTCAAGGAGCCCGCGATCCTGCTGATGGACGAGCCCACGGCCGCGGTCGATCCGCGCTCGGCCAAGCTGATCCACGAAGCCGTGGCGCGCGTGCACAAAGGCCGCACGCTGATCGTCATCACGCACGACCAGCAGCTCGCTCGGCCACTACGACCGCGTGATCACGCTCGACGGCGGGCGTGCCACGACCAGCACGCCGGCCGACCGCCCCACCCTCGAGATCGTGGAGCCGCGCCATGCGTGACATGAAGCCCCCAGGCTCACTTCGTTCGCTACCCCCCGAGGGGGCTCTCAGTGGCTTCGGGCGGCCGGGCGCCACTGAGACCCTGCTCTTCTATTGCCAGCACTCGTTGGGCATCGGCCACCTGACGCGCAGCTTCGCGCTGGCCCGCGCACTGCGCGAGCGCTTTCGCGTCGTCTTCCTGAATGGCGGCCGGCTGCCCGACGGCATCGCCGTGCCCGAGGGCGTCGAGTGCATCGACCTGCCGCCGCTGGGCATGGACGACGGCCACACCGTCATCAGCCGCGACGCCGGCTTCGACGTACAAGCGGCGCGCGCTGAGCGGCGGTTGCTGATCGATCTGGCGGTGGCAACCCTCAAGCCGGCGCTGCTGCTGGTCGAGCTGTTCCCCTTCGGCCGCAAGAAGTTCGCCAACGAAATCCTGCCGATGATCCGCAGCGCGCGGCTGCACGGCGCCAAAGTGGCGTGCAGCCTGCGCGACATCCTGGTCGATGTGCGGCCCGACCAGCAGCACCACGATGACCGTGCGCGCTGGTTGGCCGACCGCTACTTCGACGCCATCATCGTGCACTCGGACCCGGCATTCGCGAAGTTGCAAGACAGCTTCAAGCCGAGCCGGCCGATGCGCACGCCGGTCTGGCACAGCGGCTTCGTCGTGCCGCAACGCAAGGTCATGTCGGATGCGTCGCGCGGCGATCACCTGCTGGTGTCGGCCGGTGGCGGCATCGTCGGCGATGCGCTGTTCCGCGCCGCGATCGACGCCCACCGCATCACGCAGCGGCCGATGCGCATCGTTGCCGGCCCCTTCCTGCCCGAGCCGCAGTGGCAGGCGCTGCAAACCCTCGCCGCGCCGCTGCCCGGCGTGACGCTGCTGCGCCACGTCAGCGACCTCGCCGCCGAGATGCGCGCCGCGCGCGCGTCGATCAGCCAGTGCGGCTACAACACCGCGCTCGATCTGGTGGTCTCCGAAGTGCCGGCGCTCGTCGTGCCCTACGGCACCGTCACCGAAAACGAGCAGCAGCACCGCGCGCAGCGCCTGGCCGCGCTCGGCGCCGTGCTCTGCCTGGACACGCAGCCGCTGGATGGCAACGCCTTGGCCGACGGCATCGGCCACCTGCTGCACTTCTCGCCGCAGCGGGCCGCACTGGCGCTCGATGGCGCCGAGCGCAGCGCCGAGCTGCTGGCACAACTGGCCGCGCGTCGCATCCAAGAGGAACCCGCATTGGACAAGCCTGCGCGCTTGCGCGCTCCGGTATGAGCGCTTCGGAGCGGCCGTGCGCGCCCATGCGCCACCTGCTGATGCCGGTACTCGACGCACTGCCGTCGCCCGTTGACGTCTTCATCCGCGACGACGACGCCGGCTGGAACGACGCACAGCTGTTGACGCTGCTCGACCTGACGCGACGCTGCGGCGTGCCGATCGATCTGGCGGTCATCCCGGGCGCGGTGGGCCGTGGTCTGGCGCGCGAGCTGCGCGCGCGCATCGCCGCCGCGCCGGGGTTGCTCGGCGTACATCAGCACGGCAACACGCACCTCAACCACGAGAGCGAAGGCCGCAAGTGCGAGTTCGGCGCGTCGCGCGATGCACAACAGCAGCGCGAAGACCTGTCACGCGGCCAGACCCAACTCGGCGAACATTTCGGCGAGCTGCTGCTGCCGGTCTTCACGCCGCCGTGGAACCGCTGCACCGAGGTCACGCCCACCTTGCTCGCCGAGCTGGGCTTTGCCGCGCTCTCGCGCGACCGCGGCGCCAAGCCCTTGCAGCACGCGCTGCAGGAAATCGCGGTCGACATCGACTGGAGCAAGCACCTGCGTGAAGGGGGTGCATTCGCGCTCGCGGCAGCAGTGGCCCAGGCCTTGCGCGATCGCGCCGCCGATGGCCAGCCGCTCGGGCTGATGCTGCACCACGCGGTGATGACTGGCGAAGAGATGTCACTGCTCATGGAGCTGCTCGTGGCCCTGACCAACCACCCCAACCTTCGCTGGCGTGCCATGCGCGACCTGCTCGCCCCGACAGAAAAAACAAAAGGAATCACCTCATGCAGTGCCTGCGCCTGACCCCGACGTTGCTGGCCGTGCTGGCGCTGGCCAGCCCCGCGCAGACACCTCCCCCGACCGAGCCAGGCGGCCGCGACGAGCGCCGCGCCGAGCAGCCGCTCACTGTCGATCTGTTCGGCACGCCGGTGCAGCTCGGCGGCAGTTGGGAGTACAGCGACGAGCGGCGAAACAATTTCGACCTCGACCGCGCGCGGGCGCGCGACCGCCGCGTGCGCGAGCACGAAGTCAAGCTCGAAGCCAAGACGCGACTCGGGCCCGACACACAGGCCTTCGCCCAGATCGTCGGCCTGCACGAGACGCGTCGCACGCAGGGCGACGATGGCAAGCAGGTCACGCACCCGCTCTCACGCGGCCAGATGTGGGTGCAGCAGGACCGGCTCGGCGGCACGCCGTGGTCGCTTCAAGCCGGCCGGGTGGAAGTGATCGAGCGCCGCGCCTGGTGGTGGGACGAAGACCTCGACGCCATCCGCGCGCGCTACGCGCCGGGCCCCTGGAAGCTCGACACCGGCATCGCGCGCGAGATCGCCAAAACGTCGTCGGCCGAGCGCGGCATCGCACCCGATGCTCGTGGCGTGACGCGCTGGTTCGGGCAGGCGAGCTGGCCCTGGGCCGAGCGCCATGCGCTCGATGCGTTCTGGCTGGTGCAGACCGACGGCTCGTCGCGGCCGTCGCCGGGGGCGGTGTTCGCCAACGAAGACGCCACCGATGCCAGCGACCTGCGCGCGCGCTGGGTGGGCTTGCGCGCCTGGGGCGAATGGCGTGTCGACAACGGCCCGCGCCTGGCGTACTGGGCCGACACGGCTTTGCTGTCCGGGCGTGAGCGGATGACCGCTTTCGAGGAGCAGGACGACGACAGCTTCATCACCGGCACGACGGCAAGCCGGCGCGTGCGCGGCAGCGCCTTCGACATCGGCGCCACCGCGAGCCTGGCGCTGCCGCTGCGGCCCTCACTGAGCGCGGGCTACGCACGTGGCTCCTCGGGCTTTCGCCAGACCGGCTTGCATGAGAACAAGACGCGCATCGGCGGCGTCAAGCGCTGGCAGCGCTATGGCGAGTTGCTCAAACCGGATCTCGCCAACCTCTCCGTGGCCACCCTCGGCGCCGGCGTGCGCGTGCTCGAGAACAGTTCGGTGGAGCTGGTGGCGCACCGCTACCGGCAGGTCCGTGCTGCGGACTCGCTTGCCGGCGCCCGCCTGTCCGCCGACCCGCAGGGCAGCCGGCGCGCGGTGGGGCGCGAAGTCGATCTGCTGGTTGCCGTGCGCGAGTGGAAGCACGTCGAGTTCACGCTCAAGGCATCGCACTTCAAACCGGGCGCCGCCTTCGCGGCCGACCAGCGCGATGCGGCGCGCGCGGTCGAAGTCGGCGTGTCGGTCAACTTCTGATACTGGTTCGCTTTAATGCGTGCAAGAAGCGCGTCTGCGATCGGCCCTGAGCGGCATTCGAACGTCAACAAATCTCCTTCACCGCAGAGGCGCAGAGGACGCAGAGTCAACGCAGAGGAATTCAGTGTTGTATTCCTCTGCGGACCTCTGCGCTCTCTGCGCCTCTGCGGTGAAGGAAACTGAACGGTCGCGACTGCACCCACCGGGCCGATTGCAGACGACCGTTTCTATGCGATTGACAGCGATTCCGTACGAACCGCGTTCCCTGGCCATGTATCTCTGCGCGAACCCGGTGCTCTCTATGCAAGTGTTGCTCCACCGCAGAGGATCGTTCGTATGAAACTGACCGTTGTCGGCGCCGGCTATGTGGGCCTCGTCACCGGCGCGTGTTTTGCCGAGATGGGCAACGACGTGCTGTGCATCGATCTCGACCCGCGCAAGATCGAGACCCTCGCGCGCGGCGAGCTGCCGATCTTCGAGCCTGGGCTCAAAGACATCGTCGCGCGCAACGTCGCTGCCGGGCGGCTGCACTTTTCCACCGACGTCAAGGAAGGTGTGCGCTTCGGCACCCTCCAGTTCATCGCCGTGGGCACGCCGCCCGACGAAGACGGCTCGGCCGACATGCGCCATGTGCTGGCCGCCGCACGCTGCATCGGCGAGCACATGAGCGACTACAAGCTGGTGATCGACAAGAGCACCGTGCCGGTGGGAACGGCCGATGCGGTGCGCGACGCGATCGCCGCCGCGCAAGGGCAGCGCGGCGTGCAGGTGCCGTACAGCGTGGTCTCGAACCCCGAGTTCCTGAAGGAAGGCGCGGCGGTGGAAGACTTCATGCGGCCGGACCGCATCGTCGTCGGCGTCGATGACGAGCGCGCGGCACTGTTGATGCGTGCGCTGTACGCGCCCTTCCAGCGCCAGCGCGACAAGCTGGTGCTGATGGACGTGCGCTCGGCCGAGCTCACCAAGTACGCCGCCAACGCGATGCTGGCCACGCGCATCAGCTTCATGAACGAGATGGCGCTGCTGGCGGAAAAACTCGGCGCCGACATCGAGCAGGTGCGGCGCGGCATCGGCAGCGACCCGCGCATCGGCGCGCAGTTTCTCTACGCCGGCTGCGGCTACGGCGGCTCGTGTTTCCCGAAGGACGTGAAGGCGCTGCTGGCGAGCGCCGCCGGTGTCGGCGAACCGCTGCATGTGCTGGCCGCCGTCGAGCGCGCCAATGAGCGGCAGAAGCATGTGCTGGTCGATCGCATCGAGCGCCGCTTCGGCACGGACCTGAGCGGCAAGCGCTTCGCACTCTGGGGCCTGGCCTTCAAACCCGACACTGACGACCTGCGCGAAGCGCCGAGCCTCGTCATCGTGCGCGCGCTCGCCGAGCGCGGCGCGGCCGTGGTGGCGCACGATCCGGAAGCCATGGACGCGGCGCGCGAGGCGCTGGCGGACGTGGCTGCGCTGGAATTCGCGCCGACGCCGATGGCCGCGTTGGAAGGCGCCGATGCGTTGGTCATCGTCACGGAGTGGAAGGCGTACCGCTCGCCGGACTTCGAGCGCGTGCGCGCCGCATTGCGCGAGCCGGTCGTGATCGACGGCCGCAACCTGTTCGATCCGGCTTTGATGCAAGACGCTGGCATCGAGTACCACCCGATCGGCCGCAGCGCAGTGGGGCGCATCGCCGAAACGACATTGGCATTGGCCGCGTGAACAAGATCTTGGTCACCGGTGCCGCCGGCTTCATCGGCCTGCACGTTTGCCACGCGCTGCTGGCGCGGGGCGACGAGGTGATCGGCGTCGACAACCTCAACGACTACTACGACCCGGCGTTGAAGCACGCGCGCCTGGCGCAGCTTCAAGGCAAACCCGGGTTTGCCTTCGAGAGACTCGACATCGCCGACACGGCCGCAATGCAGTCGCTGTTCGCGCGCGGCGGCTTCACGCGTGTCGTCCACCTCGCGGCGCAAGCCGGCGTGCGCTACTCGGTGACCCATCCGCACGCGTATGCGCAGGCCAACCTGGTCGGCTTTCTCAACATCCTCGAAGGTTGCCGCGCGCGCCAGACCGAACACCTCGTCTATGCCAGCAGCTCGAGCGTTTACGGCGGCAACACCAAGCTGCCGTTCGCCGAAGACGACGCCGTGGATCACCCGGTCAGCCTGTACGCCGCCAGCAAAAAAGCCAACGAGTTGATGGCGCACAGCTACAGCCACCTCTACGGCCTGCCGTGCTCGGGCCTGCGCTTCTTCACCGTGTATGGCCCGTGGGGGCGGCCGGACATGGCGTATTGGAGTTTCACCAAGGCCATCCTCGCCGGTGAGCCGATTGCGGTTTTCAACCACGGCCGCATGCAGCGCGACTTCACCTACATCGACGACATCGTTGCCGGTGTGCTCGCGGTGCTCGACCAGGCGCCGCAGCGGGAGGGCGAGGCCGCGCCGCAGCGCGTGCTCAACATCGGAGGCCATGCGCCGGTGGCGCTGATGGAATTCATCGCCGAGTTGCAGGCCGCCATCGGCTTCTCAGCGCGCCTGGAGATGAAGCCGATGCAGCCCGGCGACGTGCCCACCACCTGCGCCGACGTGACGCGCCTGAACCTGCTGATGGGCCATGCGCACCGATTCACGCCCCTGGCCGAAGGGCTGTCGCGCTTCGTCAAGTGGTACCGCCAACACCACGGCGCGGCCATCGCCTTCAGCCGCGCTGCATGACAGGAAAGCCAAACGCCATGACCACCGTTGCCGTCGTTGGATTGGGCTACGTCGGCTTGCCGCTCGTCATCGAATTCGGCAAGACCCTGCGCACCATCGGCTTCGACATCGACGCCGCCAAGGTCGCGACATGCCAGGCCGGCGCCGACCCGTCGCGCGAGATCGCCGACGCCGACATGCGCGCGGCCCGGCATGCCGAGTACAGCGCCGATGCGAAATGCCTCAACGCCGCGGACATCATCCTCGTCGCCGTGCCGACGCCGGTGGACCTGGCGCGCATCCCCGACCTGGGCCCGCTGAAAAGCGCCAGCCGCCTGATCGGCGCCAACATGAAGCCGGGTGCCGTCGTTGTTTACGAATCGACGGTCTATCCCGGCGCGACCGAAGAGGTCTGCATCCCCGAACTCGAACGCGCCTCAGGCGGCCGCTGGAAGCAGGACTTCTTCGTCGGCTACAGCCCGGAGCGCATCAACCCCGGTGACCGCGAACACAGACTGACCAACGTCGTCAAGGTCGTCTCCGGCGACACGCCCGAGACGCTGGACCGCGTCGCCGCACTCTACGAGCGCGTCGTCGAGCCCGGGGTGCACCGCTGCACGAGCATCAAGGCCGCCGAAGCCTGCAAGGTGATCGAGAACACGCAGCGCGACTTGAACATCGCGCTGATGAACGAGCTGGCGATCATCTTCGACAAGGTCGGCATCGACACCGCCGAGGTGCTGCAGGCCGCGGGCACGAAGTGGAACTTCCTGCGCTTCGAGCCGGGCCTGGTCGGCGGGCACTGCATCGGCGTCGATCCGTACTACCTGACGCACAAGGCCGAGATGCTCGGCTACCACCCGCAGGTCATCACCGCCGGCCGGCGCATCAACGACGGCATGGGCAAGTACATCGCCGAGCAGACCATCAAGCAGATGATCGCCAACGGCAGCTATGTGCGCGGCGCCAAGGTCAACGTGCTCGGCCTGACCTTCAAGGAAAACTGCCCCGACCTGCGCAACAGCAAGGTCGGCGACATCGTGGGCGAGCTGCGCAGCTACGGCGTCGAGGTCTTCGTGCACGACCCGTGGGCCGATGCCGCGCAAGCCGAGCACGAGTACGGCGTGACGCTGACGCCGTGGGAGGCGCTGCCGCGCGCCGATGCCATCGTCGCCGCCGTGGCGCACCGCGCGTTCGCCGAGCGCGACGCGCAGGACCTCGCCCGCAAGACGATCCGCGACGGCTGCTTCATCGACGTCAAGTCACGCTTCGATGCCGTGGCGTTGCGCGAAGCGGGGCTGAAGGTCTGGCGTTTGTGAGCCGCCGTGCCGCCGCGACTCAGCGTTTGCGGCTCACGCTGCCCTGGCCTGCGCTTCGAGTTCTGTCTTCAACCCGGGGGCGAGCTTCAGCTGCTGAGCCAGCGCATCGAGGTAGGCGCGCTCCAGCGACGAGGTTTCATCGACGACGAGCACGCTGGCCAGATAGATCTCGCTGGCCATCTGCGAGCTCGTGCTGGCCGCGGCCACGTCGGCCGCATCGACCGGGCGGCGCAGTTCATCTTCGACCCAGCGCCTTGTCGCCGGGTCGCTGTTCACGGCCTCGAGGCGCTGCAACTCGGCCTCGACGACACCGCGCTCGCGTTCGTCGAGGTGGCCGTCGGACTTGGCTGCAGCGATCATCGCCTTCAACATCGCGCGGCTGTGGGCTTCGAGTTGCGGCGCCGGCAAGGCGTCGAAACGCGGCAGCGCCAGCGGCTCGCTTTGCGGCGCACCGGCGGCCGATGCCGGCGCGCCGGCCTGGTTCTTGGCCTGCCACCCGTTGTACGTGCGCCAGGCCAGCGTGCCGAGTGCGGCCACGGTGCCGATCTTCAAGACCTTGCCGCCGAGGCTGCGCCCGCGTCGGCTGCCGAGCAGGAGGGCCAGCGCGCCGCCAGCCGCAGCACCCGTAGCGTACTTTTCGAGGTCACCCGATTGTTTGGCGCTCTCGTACTTGGCAACACCGGATTGCAGCAGTTGTTCGAGCAGGGACTGAACACTCATGGACGCCTCCGCAGTCAGCGATAAACAGTGGACGCTCGGGCAGCGCCGGGCCGCTCCCAAGCGGACCGAGATCCCCTCGGGGGGCGACGCCGCAGGCGTCTTGGGGTCGTCATCAGTCTATCTGGTCACGTCCACGGTCTGACCAAGCCGTGCGCTGCGCGCGAGTGCATCGAGCGTGGCGGCGTTGTCCAGGCTGGCCTGCGCCGCACGTTCGATGGCGGCGTGGTCGCCGGCCGCGATGACACGCGCGAAGGCTTCGGCGGCGAAGCGAAAGCCGCTGCCCGTGCCGGCGCCGATGTGCTCGAACGGAATCGAATTGGCGGTGCCGCGGCGCAGGCGCAGCTGGCTCGGCAGATAGCCCCAGGGGTGGCCACCGGGTTGTTCGCTGGTGTGGTTCAGGTACTCGGTCTCGATCGTGCCCGCCGTGCCGACGATGGTGGCGCGGCGGTGGTTGGCGCTGTCCATCGCACACGACAGTTGCGCCCGCCGGCCGTCGGCGTAGGTCAGCGTGGCCATCGCGCTGATGTCCACGCCGCTGTCGGCCCACGTCGCATCGGCGCGCACACGCTGCGGCGCGATGCCCATCGCCAGGCGGATGATGCTCAGTGCGTAGCTGCCGGCATCGAGCAGCGCGCCGCCGCCCAGCTCGGGACTCAGGCGGATGTTGCCCGGCGCGCTCGGCAGCATGAAGCCGAAGCTCGACTGCACCGAGCGCACGCTGCCGATGGTGCCGCTTTGCAGCAGCGACACCATGGCGCCGGTCTGCGGCTGGAAGTAGTACGGATAAGACTCGAGCAACATCACACCGTGGTGGCGCGCGGCGTCGAACATCGCACGCGCTTGCGCCTCGTTCAAGGCCAGCGGTTTTTCGCACAGCACATGCTTGCCCTGCGCTGCCGCCGCGATGGCCCATTCCGCGTGCAGGCTGTTGGGCAGCGGCAGGTAGATGGCATCGATGTCGGCATCGGCCAGCAGCGCCTCGTAGCTGCCGTGATGGCGGCCGATGCCCTGCGCCGCGGCAAACGCGGCCGCGGTCTCGACAGTGCGGCTGCCCACGGCCACCACGCGCACCGCCGGGCTGGCGGCCACGTCGCGGCTGAACTGGCGGGCGATGTTGGCGCAGCCGAGGATGCCGATGCGCAGCGGCGTGTTGGGTTTCATGGGCGTGGGTCTGAGCCGAAAGGCGCCCAGGATACGCCGTCGTTTCAGCCGCTGCGCTCGATGTCCGGCAGCGCCGCACGCTGCCGCGCAGCGCTGGCAATCACGAACTCGCCGGGCAAGCGATAGCCGCCATCCGCCTGTCGCCAAGGCTCGATCGCTTGCAGATAGCGTGCGCGAGCGCGCGCGCGCGTGGCCGCGTCGAAGCGAGACCAGGCCAGCGCCACCGGGCCGCCGATGAGCGCCGCTTCGCACGCCTGGTCGCCAGTGGCGTAGTCCAGCGTGACGGAGAGGCGCCGCTGCACGACGGCCTCGAAGCCAGCCTCGGCGCACAAACGCGCCAGCGTGTCGCGTTGACCGAGGCGAAAGAACAGCGGGCAGACCTCGCTGGCCACCTCGGCTTCGACGATCGGAAAGACGGGCGCCCAGCCGCAGCGCGCGCGCTCGCCCCAGACCGCCAGCGCCACGCGCCCGCCGGGGCGCAGCACGCGCGCCATCTCGCGCAGCGCGCGCTCAGGCGCAGGCATGTACATCAGGCCGAGCGCGCACAGCGCGGCGTCGAAGCTCGCAACGGGCAGCACGTCGAGCACTTCGCCGTCCATGCGCGCGAAACTGGCCTGCGAATACGCCGCCGCAGACTGACGCGCGGCGACGACCATTTGCTCGGCAAGGTCCACCCCGACCACCCGGCCGCACGCACCGACGGTGCGCGCCGCAGCCACGCTGACAAGGCCGCTGCCGCAGGCCACGTCGAGCACGCGCTCGCCCGGCGCCAGCGCGGCAGCTTCGAGCAGCGCCGTTTGCGCTGGCGCGAGCTGCCGCTGCCACAACGCTTCGTAGTCCGTCGCGGCCAGGTCCCAGCCGTAGCGCTGCACGCGCCGCTGCAAGCGCGCGTCCATGGTGTTCAGCGGCGCGTGATCACCACTTCGATGTACTCGCTCGGCACGACGAGTGACCTCGCGCCGCCCTTGTTGTGGCGCTCCAGCAGCTCTGTGAGATCACGCTCCAAGGCCGCAGCGCCATCGGCCGGCAACGCGGCAAACGCCTTGTGTACCGGGCCGTACCAGGTGCGGAAGATCTCGATGAAGTGCGCGGCCGAGCGGTAGCGGAAGTTGAAGTGGCGCGGCGTGATGTCGATCGATGCGGCACGCTCGCCGAACAGCGATTGCAGGTGCGTCTCGGTGCCCCACAGCGACGGGGACTGCACACCGGCCGGCGGCGGCAGATGGCGGCCGAGCACCTTGAACATCTGGCCGACGAGGCTGTCGGGTGTCCAGTTGGCCAGGCCGATGCGCCCACCGGGCTTGCACACACGTGCCATTTCCAACGCCGCTTTGGCGTGGTCGGGCGCGAACATCACACCGAAAGTCGACAGCACGGCGTCGAAGCTGGCGTCGGCGTAGGGCAGCGCTTCGACATCGGCCACTTCGAACTTGACTTGCAGGCGTTCGGCGCGCGCGCGCTCGGCGCCGCGGTCGAGCAGGCTGCCGACGTAGTCGGTGGAGGTGACGATGCCGCCGCGCCGCGCCGCCGCGAGCGTGGCGTTGCCGTTGCCGGCGGCAACGTCGAGCACGGTTTGATCGAAGCGGATGTCGCAGGCTTCGGCGAGCTGCTCGCCAACGATCTGCAGCGTGGTGCCGATGACGGCGTAGTCGCCGCTGGACCAGGCGGCTTGTTGGCGGGTCTTGATGGCCTTGAAGTCAGGTGCGTTCATGGGAGCGTCTCCGGTGGGGTGGAAGCGCACTGTCGGCTCGGCGGGGGCCGCCTGTCCTGTTCGATCGTCCCGAGTGTTTGACCAATCGTCCGGAGCAAGCAAACTAGGGGTGCCGGGTGGCGCCGACGCGAACACAATCGACGCCACCGCATTCAGCGAGGTTCACGATGGCAGCACAAGATCTCGCAACCGCCTTGCAGCGCGTGCACGCCGTGCTGCAACGCCGCCCCGACAGCGGCATGCACGACGACGCACCGGCCACCGCGCGCTGGAGCGGTGGCACACGCATCGTCGCCAGCCACGCCAATGGCCAGCAGGTGGCCACCGACATGCCGGCCGAGCTCGGCGGCAGCGGCGATCAGGTCACGCCGGGCTGGCTCTTCCGCGCCGGCTTTGCGTCGTGCGCGGCCACCAGCATCGCCATGGCGGCGGCGCGTGAAGGCATCGAGCTGCGAACGCTCGAGCTGCGCGCCAGCAGCCGCTCCGACACGCGCGGCCTGCTCGGCATGGCCGATGCGAATGGTCAGCCGGTCGATGCGATGCCCGGCAACATGCAATTGCACGTGCGCATCGCCGCCGACGGCGTGGCACCCGAACGCCTGCGAGCGCTGGCCGAGCAAGGCATTGCCTGCTCACCCATCCCGTGCGCGGTGCAGCATGCGGTGCCGGTGGCGCTGCACATCGAAGTGGCTTGATGACCGACCTCTCGCCAACTCTGCGCATGGCCGGTTGATGGACGCGCTGTCGCAAACTCTGCGCGGGGCTGGGTGATGGACGCGCTGTCGCAAACTCTGCGCGTCGTGCGCCTGACGAGCGCCATCTTCATCAACGCGCGATTTTCGGCGCCGTGGTGCTACCAGTCGCCGCGCGCCGATCAGGTCGTGCACCTGCTCGAACCCGGCGCCGAGCGGCTGGTGATCTTTCACCTCATCACCGAAGGCGATTGCTGGGCGCTGCTCGGCCAGGACGGGCCGGTGCGCCTGTCGGCTGGCGACGTGGTGCTGTTTCCGCAGGGCCATGCGCACCTGATGTGTTCCGAGCCCGGCGTGCCGCCGGCCAGCGGCGGCGCGCCGCTGGCCGACGTGCTGTCGCGACGGCCGAGCCAGCTCGCGTACGGCGGCGGCGGTGCGGCGACGCGCCTGGTCTGCGGCTACCTGGCCTGCGATGCACGCTTGGCGCGCCTGCTGCTCGCCGGGCTGCCGCCGGTGCTGCGCGTCAACGTGCGAGGTTCCGCCGCCGGCCTGTGGCTCGAAGCCTCGGTGCGCTACGCACTGGCCGAAGCGCGCTCGCCGCGGCCCGGTGGCGAGGGCGTGCTGGCCAAGCTTTCCGAAGTGCTGTTCATCGAGGTGCTTCGCCTGTACATGAACGAGCACGCCGAGGGCCGCACCGGCTGGCTCGCCGGCGTCGGCGACCGCATCGTCGGCGCGGCGCTCAACGCCATGCACGACCGGCCTGCGCATGGGTGGACGCTGGAAGAGCTCGCGCACACCGCGCACACTTCACGCTCGGTGTTCGCCGAGCGCTTCGTGCAGATCGTCGGCAGCACACCGATGCAGTACCTGACGCAGTGGCGCATGCTGCTGGCGTCGAACCTGCTGAGTCAGAGCAATGCACCGCTGGCCAGCATCGCGCAGGACGTGGGCTACCAGACCGATGCGGCGTTCAGCCGCGCCTTCCGCCGCGAGTTCGGCGCGCCGCCCGCAGCCTGGCGGCGGCGCCATGTGGCACAGACCCAGGTGGCATCATGACCCTCCATGCTCGGCTACCACACACACCAGACGCACATCGCGATCCAGGGTGTTGACGACCTGCTGATCCGCTCGCTGGCCGACCGGCAGCAGTTCCACGACCCGCGCGGACATGCCGAGCGCATCGGTATTTCGTCCGCGTCGTGGCCGCTGTTCGGAATGTGCTGGCCCTCGGGCATAGCGCTGGCCGCGCGCCTGGCGCAACGCGGCGTGCGCACCGGTGAACGCATTCTCGAAATTGGCTGCGGCCTGGCCTTGCCGAGCCTGGTCGCGCACCGGCGCGGCGCCGACGTCACGGCGAGTGACTGCCATCCGCTGGCGTCGGGCTTCCTGCGCGCCAACCTGCGTTTGAACGGCCTGGCGCCGATGAACTACCGCCACGGGCAGTGGAACATCCCGGCGCGAGAGCAGGTGCGCGGCGGTCTGCATCGCGGCAGCGTGGTCCGCGGGCGCTTCGACCTGATCATCGGCAGCGACCTGCTCTACGAGCGCGACGCGCTGGGTGGCTTGGCGGCGTTCATCAGCCGCCATGCGCACGCGCAGTCCGAGGTCTGGATCGTCGACCCGGACCGCAGCAACCGCGCCGCGTTCCACCGCCAGATGGAGAACGAAGGTTTCAGCCGCAGCGAAGAGCGGCTCGATGCGCTGGCCTACAAGGGGCGGTTGATCACGTACGAGCGTGGGCCGGTCACGCGCTGAGTGCGAGCACAACGTCCGGCGGTGCCTGCACGAGCTCGATCAACACGCCCTCGCCGCCGAGCGGGAACTCTTCATTGCCCTTGGGGTGGATGAAGCAGATGTCGTGGCCCGCAGCGCCCTTGCGAATGCCGCCGGGCGCGAAGCGCACGCCGTGCGCCGTCATCCACGCCACCGCCTTCGGCAGATCATCGACCCACAAGCCGACATGATTCAGCGGCGTCGCATGCACCGCCGGTTTCTTGTCCGGGTCCATCGGCTGCATCAGATCGACTTCGACCGCGTGCACGCCGTGCCCGAGCGCGCAGATGTCTTCATCGACGTTCTCGCGTTCGCTGGTGAAGCTGCTCTTGACCTCGAGGCCGAGCACATCGACCCAGAGCGACTTCAGGCGCTGTTTGCTGGGGCCGCCGATGGCGATTTGCTGCAGGCCGAGGATGCGGAAGGGCTTGTCGCTGAGGTTCATGAGATGCCCAATTCGTCGAAGGCGATGCCGTGCGCGTGCACGGCGCGGTTGTCAATGCCCCGCAGCGACAAGCCGAGTCGGCGCGCGCCGAAGTCGATGTCGATCACGCCGTAGTGCGGCACGGTGACGAGCGGGCCAATGCGATTCGGCCCCGCCTCGTTGGCCGCGGCCCACGGGTGCGTGACGCCGCTGCTCGTCATCTCGTGCAGCGGGTACGGCAGCGTCGCACTCGTCTCGCGGTAGAGGCCGCCGATATGCCGGTCGCCCGAGACGATGACCACGCCGCGGGCCTGCGTGTCGCGGATCAGGCGGTACAGACGTTCACGCTCGGCGGGAAGGTTGCCCCAACGCTCGAAGCCGTGCCCTTCGACGACACACTGGATGCTGCTGACGATCACACGCACATCGGCGCGCTCGCGCAACTGCGCTTCGAGCCAGCGCCATTGCGCGGCGCCGAGCATCGTCTTGGCGCCGTCGGCGTCGGGCAGGTAGCGCTCCTTGCCGGGGGCGCCGCGCTGGTCGGTGATTTTCAGCGGCGAGCGAAACCAGCGCGTGTCCAGGCCGATGACCTGCACACGCCGGCCGCCATGCTCAATGACTTGCACGTGAAACAGACCTTCGCGCGTACGGCGCAAATCGTCGGCGCGCAAATTCCAGAAGCGCAGGAACTCGTCCTTGCTGGCCTGCTTGTGCACGAACTCCGCACCGCCGTCGTTGAGGCCGTAGTCGTGGTCGTCCCACACCGCGAGGTGTGGTGTGGTGCGGCGCAAGCGCTCGAAGTTGTCTTTCGCCGCGAGATCGGCATAGGCCTTGCGCAGCTTTTCGAGGGCAAACGGCTGATCGCTCGCATAGACGTTGTCGCCAGCGAAGACGAAGAAACCGCAACGCTCCTGCAACGCCGCATCCCAGACCGGTTGCGCTTTGCTCTGATCGGCGCAAGACGCCACGCCGATGCGCAAGTTGTTGCCGCCCGGCTGGTTGGGAGCAACGGCGCAGGCGCCGAGGGCCGCAGCGCCGGCGACAGCGAACAGTGATCGGCGGCGCAGTCCGCGCCTTCCCATTCGCCCTGAGGTATCGAATGGCTCGCCTGGGCTTCGATACCTCAGCCCGAACGGGTTCTTGTTCATGCGAACGACACGATGGGCTGGTCCACCGTCAGGCTCTCGCCCTTCTTCGCCAGCACCTCCTTCACCGTGCCGTCTTGCGTGGCGGTGAGGATGTTCTCCATCTTCATCGCCTCGATCACCGCCAGCTTTTCGCCTGCCAGCACCTTCTGGCCCGGCTGAACGGTGATGTCGGCAAGCAGACCAGGCATCGGCGAGAGCAGGAACTTGGAAAGATCCGGCGGCGCCTTGTGCGGCATCAGTTTCAACAACTCAGCGGCTCGCGGCAGCAGCACCAGCGTCTGGATCGCCGTGCCGTTGTGCGACACGCGAATCGCCAGCGGCCGGCGCTCACCGCCGCGCTCAACCTGTGCGGTGAAGTGCTTGCCGTTGCAGGTGCCGGTCATCAGCGTGTCGCCCAGACGCGTCGTGCTTTGGATGGCGAAATGCCGCGGTGCGCCGGGCCGCCCCAAGCGAGGCGCACCCCCTTGGGGGGCCGGCTCAGCTTGTTGAGCCTCGGAGGCCATGTCGTGAATCACGACATCGGCCTTGCCCGCAGTCGGTTCGAACTCTTCGATGTGCACCGGGTGGTGCTCGTGCGCCCCATCCGCCTTCAGCACGACCACCACCAGGTCGGGCAGATTCCTCGCACGGTGGCCATCGATCTGCCCGCTGATGCCCATCGCGCGCTCGCGCGCCTTGCGGCGCACGAAGGCGGCCAGCGCGACGAGGAACAGCGGGTCGTCGTGCACCACATCGGCCGCGGAGAAGCCCTTGCCGTAGTGCTCGGCGATGAAGCCGGTGTTGAACTCGCCGCTGACGAACTTCGGGTGCGCCAGCAGCGCCGACTGAAACGGCACGTTGCTCGAAATGCCGCGGATCGCAAAGGCGTTGAGCGCTTCGCGCATCTTCGCGATCGCATCGGTGCGGTCGCGGCCATGCACGATCAGCTTGGCGATCATCGAGTCGTAGTGCATCGGGATCTCGCCGCCTTCATAGACGCCGGTATCGACGCGCACGCCGCCATAGCCCACCGCCCGTTCGGGCTGAGCCTGTCGAAGCCCTTCGGCAAGATCAGGGGCAACGGAAGCGGCAAACATCGTCTCCTGCGGCGGCCGGAACGTCACCAGCCGCCCGGTCGAGGGCAGGAAGCTGCGGAACGGGTCTTCCGCATTGATGCGGCACTCGATCGCCCAGCCGTTGCGCTTCAAGTCGGTCTGCGTGAACGGCAGCGGCTCGCCGGCCGCGACGCGGATCATCAGCTCCACCAAGTCGAGCCCGGTGATGCATTCCGTGACCGGGTGCTCGACCTGCAGCCGCGTGTTCATCTCCAGAAAGTAGAAGCTCTGATCCGCGCCGACGACGAATTCGACCGTGCCCGCGCTCTGGTACTTCACCGCCTTGGCCAGCGCCACCGCCTGCGCACCCATCTTCTGCCGCGTCTCGTCGCTGATGAAGGGAGAAGGCGCCTCTTCGATCACCTTCTGGTGGCGGCGCTGGATCGAACACTCGCGCTCGTGCAGGAAGACGACGCTGCCCTGCGAGTCGCCGAGCACCTGGATCTCGATGTGCCGCGGCTGCTCGACGAACTTCTCGATGAAGACGCGGTCGTCGCCGAAACTGTTCTTGGCCTCGTTGCGGCACGACGTGAAGCCGTCGAACGCATCCTGATCGTTGTAGGCCACGCGCAAGCCCTTGCCGCCGCCGCCGGCGCTGGCCTTGATCATCACCGGGTAGCCGATGTCCTGGGCGATCTTCACCGCCTGTTCGGGCGATTCGATGGCTTCGTTCCAGCCGGGAATCGTGTTGACCAAGGCCGCCTTGGCCAGTTTCTTCGACGCGATCTTGTCGCCCATCGCGGCGATGCTGTGGTGCTTGGGGCCGATGAAGACCAGGCCTTCGTCTTCGACGCGTTTGGCGAACGCTTCGTTCTCGGACAGGAAGCCGTAGCCGGGGTGGATCGCCTGAGCGCCGGTCTGCTTCGCGGCCGCGATGATCTTGTCGGCGACGAGATAGCTCTCACGACTCGGCGCCGGTCCGATCAGCACGGACTCATCGGCGAGCTCGACGTGCAGCGCATCACGGTCGGCTTCGGAATACACCGCGACGGTCTTGATGCCGAGCTTCTTCGCGGTCTTGATGATCCGGCAGGCGATCTCGCCGCGGTTGGCAATGAGGATCTTGGTGAACATTCTTCGTCCCTTGAGTTTCATTCACCGCAGAGGCGCAGAGCACGCAGAGGTTCGCAGAGGAATTCCATTGATGTATTCCTCTGCGTTCCCTCCGCGCCCTCTGCGCCTCTGCGGTGAAGGAGATTTCGCATTCAAAGTGGGATGTTGCCGTGCTTGCGCCACGGGTTCTCGATCTTCTTGTCCTTCAACATCGCCAGCGAACGGCAGATGCGTTTGCGCGTCTCGTGCGGCTGGATCACGTCGTCGATGTAGCCGCGCGCGCCGGCGACGAAGGGGTTGGCGAAGCGTGCCTTGTACTCAGCCTCCTTCGCAGCAAGCTTCGCCGGGTCGCCCTTGTCTTCGCGGAAGATGATCTCGACGGCGCCCTTGGCGCCCATGACCGCGATCTCGGCGTTGGGCCAGGCAAAGTTGACGTCGCCGCGCAGGTGCTTGCTGCTCATCACGTCATAGGCGCCGCCATAGGCCTTGCGCGTGATCACCGTCACCTTCGGCACGGTGCATTCGGCATACGCATAGAGCAGCTTGGCGCCATGCTTGATGATGCCGCTCCACTCCTGCGACGTGCCCGGCATGAAGCCCGGCACATCGACGAAGGTCACCACCGGGATCGAAAACGCATCGCAGAAGCGCACGAAGCGCGCCGCCTTGATGCTTGACTTGATGTCCAGGCATCCCGCCAACACGAGCGGGTTGTTGGCGACGATGCCGACGGTGCGGCCTTCCATGCGCGCCATGCCGATGACGATGTTCTTGGCGTAGTCGGGCTGCAACTCGAAGAAGTCGCCGTCGTCGACGACCTTCAGGATCAGTTCGGTGATGTCGTAGGGCTTGTTGGCGTTGTCGGGCACCAGCGTGTCGAGAGAGTAGTCGCTGCGGTCGGCGGGATCGCCGCTCGGACGCGACGGCGCGCCGGCCCGGTTGTTCAGCGGCAGGTAGTTGAAGAAGCGGCGCAGCATCAGCAGCGCCTCCACGTCGTTGTCGAACGCGCGGTCGGCGACGCCGCTCTTGCTGGTGTGCGTGATCGCGCCACCGAGCTCCTCGGCGGTGATCGCTTCATGCGTCACCGTCTTCACCACCTCGGGTCCGGTGACGAACATGTAGCTCGAATCCCGGACCATGAAGATGAAGTCGGTCATCGCCGGCGAATACACCGCACCGCCGGCGCATGGCCCCATGATCAAGCTGATCTGCGGGATCACGCCGCTGGCCATCACATTGCGCTGGAAAACTTCGGCATAGCCGCCGAGCGAGGCCACGCCCTCCTGGATGCGCGCGCCGCCGCTGTCGTTCAGGCCGATCACCGGCGCGCCGACCTTCATCGCCTGGTCCATCACTTTGCAGATCTTCTCGGCGTGCGCCTCCGAGAGCGCGCCGCCGAAGACGGTGAAGTCCTGGCTGAAGACGAAGACCAGACGGCCGTTGATCATGCCGTAGCCGGTGACGACGCCGTCGCCCGGCACCTTGTTGTCCTGCATGCCGAAGTCCACGCAGCGGTGCTCGACGAACATGTCCCACTCTTCGAAGCTGCCCTGGTCGAGCAGCAGTTCGACGCGCTCGCGCGCCGAGAGCTTGCCCTTGGCGTGCTGCGCGGCAATGCGCTTCTCGCCGCCACCCAATCGGGCAGCGGCGCGCTTCTTCTCGAGTTGTTCGATGATGTCGTGCACCTTGTGGTCCCCTCAGTTTTTCTCGAACAGGTTCAGCAGCGCGCGCGCGGCAACGGTGGGCGCAGTGCGCGATGCACTCACGTCGGAAAGCGTTTGCGAAAGCGCTGCACGCACAGCAGCGTGTTGCTTGAAGTCGATCAGCAAACGCGCCTGCACGATGTCCCACAGCCAGGCTTCGCGCTGGGTGCGGCGTCGCGTATCGAAGGTGCCGCTGCTTCGGCGCTGCGCGATCTCGCCCTGCACGGTCTGCCAGAACGCTTCGATGCCGTCGCCCTTGATGGCGCTCAGCTTCAACACCGGCACGGCATGATGGTCGGCGCGGCCGTGAAAGCCGAAGACGCGCAACGCGCTCGTGATCTGCGCCTGTGCGCGCGTGGCCGCTGCATCGTCGATGTCGGCCTTGTTGATGGCCACCAGATCGGCCAGCTCCATCACGCCACGCTTGATCGCCTGCAGGTCGTCGCCGGCATTCGGCAGTTGCAGCAGCACGAACAGATCGGTCATGCCGGCCACCGCTGTTTCGCTCTGGCCGACGCCGACCGTCTCGACGATGACGATGTCGAAGCCCGCCGCCTCGCACAACAGCAGTGCCTCGCGCGTGTGTTCGGCCACGCCGCCGAGCGCGCCCGAAGTCGGCGTCGGGCGAATGAACGCTGCATCGTTCACCGACAGCCGCTCCATGCGCGTCTTGTCGCCGAGGATCGAACCGCCGGACAGCGTCGATGACGGATCGACGGCGAGCACGGCCACGCGGTGACCCTGCGAGATCAGATGCAGGCCGAGGGTTTCGATGAAGGTGCTCTTGCCGACACCGGGCACGCCGGAGATGCCGAGGCGCAAGGACCGCCCCGTATGCGGCATCAACGCATCCAACAGCACATCGGCCTCGCGCCGATGATCGGCACGCGTCGATTCGATCAGCGTGATCGCCTTGGCCAGCGCGCGGCGGTCGCCGCGCTGCAAGGCCTCGGCCATCGGTGTTGGGCTCACGCCCCAACCGCCTTCCTGATCTGCTCCAGCACATCCTTCGCACTCGCCGGGATCGGCGTGCCCGGCCCGTAGATGCCCTTCACGCCCGCCTCGTACAGGAACTCGTAGTCCTGCTTCGGGATCACGCCGCCGACGAAGACGATGATGTCGTCGGCGCCCTGCTTCTTCAGCTCGGCAATGATCGCCGGCACCAGCGTCTTGTGGCCCGCGGCGAGCGTCGAGACGCCGACGGCATGCACGTCGTTCTCGATCGCCTGGCGCGCGCATTCTTCGGGCGTCTGGAACAGCGGGCCGATATCGACGTCGAAGCCCAGATCGGCAAACGCGGTGGCGACGACCTTGGCGCCGCGGTCGTGGCCGTCCTGGCCGAGCTTGGAGACCATCACCCGCGGGCGGCGACCCTGCTGTTCGGCAAAGGCCGCGATCTCGGTCTTCAGCTTGTCCCAACCCTCGGCACTGTCGTAGGCGGCTGCATACACACCGGTCACCTTTTGCGTATCGGCGCGGTGGCGCCCCCAGACTTTTTCCAGCGCATCGCTGATCTCGCCGACCGTCGCCCGCAGGCGAACGGCCTGGATGGCCAAGTCGAGCAGATTGCCTTGGCCGTTCTCAGCGCACGCGGTCAGCGCTGCGAGCGCGCTCTTCACTTTGGACGCATCGCGCTGGGCGCGCAAGGCCTGCAAACGCGCAACCTGGTTCTCGCGCACGGCGTGGTTATCGACCTCGCGAGTCTCCAACGCATCTTCCGTTGCCAGCTTGTACTTGTTGACGCCGACGATCACGTCCGCCCCGCTGTCGATGCGGGCCTGCTTCTGCGCCGCGCTGGCCTCGATCTTCAGCTTGGCCCAGCCGGAATCGACCGCACGGGTCATGCCGCCCATCGCATCGACCTCTTCGATGATCTTCCACGCCGCATCGGCCATCTCCTGCGTCAACGTTTCCATCAGGTAGCTGCCGGCCCACGGATCGACGACGTGGGTGATGTGCGTCTCTTCCTGAATGATCAGTTGCGTGTTGCGCGCGATGCGGGCGCTGAACTCGGTGGGCAGTGCAATCGCTTCGTCGAAGCTGTTGGTGTGCAGCGACTGCGTGCCGCCGAACACCGCCGCCATCGCCTCGACCGTCGTGCGCACGATGTTGTTGTACGGGTCCTGTTCGGTCAGGCTCCAGCCCGACGTCTGGCAATGCGTGCGCAGCATCAGGCTCTTAGGATTCTTGGCGTTGAAGCCTTGCATGATGCGGTGCCAGAGCAGGCGTGCCGCGCGCATCTTGGCGATTTCGAGATAGAAGTTCATGCCGATCGCCCAGAAGAAACTCAGGCGGCCAGCAAACTCATCGACATCCAGGCCCTTGGCGATGGCCGTCTTCACATACTCCTTGCCATCGGCCAGCGTGAACGCCAGCTCGAGCGCCTGGTTCGCGCCAGCCTCCTGCATGTGATAACCCGAGATCGAAATCGAGTTGAACTTCGGCATCTTCTTGGCCGTGTACTCGATGATGTCCGCCACGACCCGCATGCTCGGCTCCGGCGGGTAGATGTAGGTGTTGCGAACCATGAACTCCTTCAAGATGTCGTTCTGGATCGTCCCGCTGAGCTGATCCTGCGCCACGCCCTGCTCTTCGGCCGCCACCACGTAGCCGGCGAGCACCGGCAACACCGCGCCGTTCATCGTCATGCTCACGCTCACCTTGTCGAGCGGGATGCCGTCGAAGAGGATCTTCATGTCCTCGACGCTGTCGATCGCCACGCCCGCCTTGCCGACATCGCCGGTCACGCGCGGGTGGTCGCTGTCGTAGCCGCGGTGCGTTGCCAGATCGAAGGCCACGCTGACGCCCTGCCCGCCGGCGGCGAGGTTCTTGCGATAGAAGGCGTTGCTGTCTTCGGCGGTCGAGAAGCCCGCGTACTGGCGGATCGTCCACGGCCGCACGGCGTACATCGTGGCCTGTGGGCCGCGCACATACGGCGCAAAGCCGGGCAACGTGTTCGCATGGGCCAACCCCGCCACGTCTTCGGCGGTGTACAGCGGCTTGACCGCGAGGCCCTCGGGCGTGACCCAACTCAGTGCAGCCACGTCGCCGCCGGGGGCGGACTTGGCGGCGGCGCGCTGCCAGTCTTTCAACGTCGCGGGTTGGTCGGCCATCGTCATCTCCTCGGTGTGCGGCGTGCGCAGTGTGGCGCGGCTTGAAGCCCCTTCAGGGGCTTTGCCGGCCGCTTGCATTATCCATAATTATGAATTCAAATCCAACACGAACCTGACGCAAGCCCATGGCCCCCGCTGCCGCGCCCGCCCCTGCCGCCTCCCTGTCTCGCCGCGCGCTCTATGAAGACGTGGCTGAGCGGCTGCGTGGGCAGATCTTCGCGCGTGAACTCGAGCCCGGCGCCTGGATCGATGAGTCAAAGCTGTCGGCAGAGTACGGCATCAGCCGCACGCCGCTGCGCGAGGCGCTGAAGGTGCTGGCGGCCGAAGGCCTGGTGGCCATGAAGCCGCGCCGCGGCGCCTACGTGGCCGAGATGAGCCGCGACGACGTGGCGCAGATCTACCATCTGCTGGCATTGCTCGAAGCCGACGCGGCCGGCGAAGCGGCGCGCTCCGCCAGCGAAGAACAGCTCGCGCGCTTGCAGCAACTGCACGATCGCCTTGAGAAACAAGTGCGCCAGCGCGACGCCTTCTTCGCCACCAACGAGCAGTTCCACATGGCCCTGCTCGACATCGCCGGCAACCGCTGGCGCACGCAGATCGTGGCTGACCTGCGCAAAGTGATGAAGTTGAATCGCCACCACTCGCTGTTGAAGCAGGGGCGGCTGTCGGATTCGCTCGCCGAGCACCGTGCGCTGATGAGCGCAATCACGGCGCGCGAGGGCGCGCACGCGGTCAAGCTGATGCGCGAGCACTTCGCCAGCGGGCTCGAAGCAGCGGCGTAGAACGGGCTCAGCGCCTCGCGCGCTCCGGTCTGGCGCCCCTCATGGCGCGACACCGGCCGAGGCATTTGGTTGCGAAGTTCAGCGCGCCGTTGCACAACGACGCAGCTTGTTCGCCTTTGACCCCCAAAGTGCTACTGGCCCTTACTCAATAACACGCTTGCGATGGACCGTGCAGCGGCTTCGTCGCGCACCATGCCGCACGGCGTGTCTCCGCGTTGGGATTGACGGAGTGCACGACCGGCCGACGCACCTTCGGACAAATAGAAAGTACTTCCATGACCCATCTGCCCTCGCGTGGCGCTCCACGCTTTGCTCTGCGCTGTGCGCTCGGCTTTGTGCTCGCCTCGTCGATGCTGCTCGCCGCTTGCGGTGGCTCTGAAGCCACGTCGCCGAGCGCCGAAGCCGGCACCGACTCCAGAACCACCACCACCGAAAGCGCCGACGCGGCCGCAGGTCCGGCATCGGCCGCATCCGCCACCGCGGATGCTTCGGACTCACGCGCGCACGCGCTCGCCGACTCACCAGCGCCCGCGCCACCGACGAACGCCACCTGGACCCGGTGCGCCGGCGAAGGCGCGGTCTGCACGGTGCCAGCCGGTGCCACCGTCACGGTGCGCTACGGGGCGAACACGTCGTACTACTACCGGTCGGTGAGCGGCTCGATCGCCTGCAGCAACGGCGCCTGGGGCGATCCATTGTTCGGCACGGCGAAGAGCTGCGACTACACCACAGGCGCTGCCACCACGCCCGCACCATCACCCGGCACAACGAGCTGGGTCAATTGCGCCGGAGAAGGCGGCGTGTGCAGCGTGTCCGGCACGCGCAACGTGCGCTACGGCGCCAACGGCTCGTATTACTACAAGACGGTGTCGACGGCCATCGCCTGTGGCAACGGTGCCTGGGGCGATCCGATCGTCGGCGTCGTCAAGTCCTGCGCCTACGACAACGGCACGGCTGCGTCGCCAGCCCCGCCCAGCACGACATGGGTCAACTGCGCCTCGGAAGGCGGCGTGTGCGCGTTCAGCGGCACGCGCAACGCGCGCTACGGCGCCAACGGCGCGTACTACTACAGGACCGTCACCTCATCGATTGCCTGCAGCAACAACGCGTGGGGCGGCGACCCCGTGGTCGGCATCGCCAAAAGCTGCGCCTACGACAGCACGAGCACGGGGACGCCGACGCCGACCCCCACACCGACACCGACGCCAACCCCGACGCCCACTGCGGGCACGGCCACGCTGGGGTGGAGCGCGTCGTCCGACTCGCGTGTGACGGGCTACCGCGTGTATTGGGGCACCTCGCCGGGCAGCTACCAACAGGCTCGCGGTGTCGGCCTGGCAGCAGGCACGGCGACGAGTTATGTCGTGAGCAATTTGCCAGCCGGGCGGACCTACTACTTCGCGGTCACTGCGTACGACGCTTCAGGCACTGAGAGCACGTACTCGTCGGAGGCTTCGAAGGCGATCCCCTGACCCTCCCCTGACATAGGGCCGGTGGCAGACGCCGCTTCGCGGTACGGGATCGGCGTCGCCCTTTTTCTTTTGAATCTCGTCAGCGGCGCAGTCACCGTTGGCGCTCCGCACGAGGACCTTGCCATGAATCGCCCGCACGCCTGCGCGACTGCATCGCGCGCAGTTGAGACTTGCTTTGCCCGCCCTTCGATGGCTGTGATTCACGCCGCCTGGCGCGGCGGGATGTTCTTCCTGGCCGCCGTGTCGCTCATCGTCTTGAGCGCTTGTGGCGGTGGCGGCAGCGCGGCGGCTGCGTCGTTTGATTCGCTGGCGTCAGATTCGCCGGTTTCAGAGTCGCAAGTTTCCGAGTCCCTGGGCTCCGGCAGCGACGGCCGGGCCAGCGCGCTGGCCGTCACCGACAGCTGGACCGTTTGCGCAGCCGAGAACCAAGTCTGCGCTGTGTCCGGCACCCAGACCGTGCGCTATGGCGCCGGTGGCGTCTATGTCTCGCGCCAGGTGACGGGCTCGGTGTCGTGCAGCAACGCGGTCTTCGGCGATCCGACCCCGGGGCGCGTCAAGAGCTGCGAAGTCCAGGGCGCATCGGCGTCTACCACCAGCACCTGGGGCCTGTGCGCCGCAGAGGGCCAGGTCTGTGCCGTATCGGGCACGCAGACCGTGCGCTACGGCGTCGACGGCGCGTTCGTCACGCGCCAGGTCACGGGCTCGGTGTCGTGCAGCAATGCCGTGTTCGGCGATCCGGCGGTGGGCCGCGTCAAGCGCTGCGAGATCGAGGGTGCGCCATCGGCGCCGGCCGCAAGCGCTTGGAGTTACTGCGCCGCCGAGGGCCAGGCCTGCACTGTCGCCGGCACGCGGCGCGTTCGGTATGGCGTGGACACGGCCTATGTCTCGCGCGATGTCACCGGCTCCGTGTCGTGCTCGAACAGCGCTTTCGGTGACCCGGCGCCGGGCCGCGTCAAACACTGCGACGTGACCGACACAGCGAGCGCCACATCCCCCGCACCAGCGCCTTCACCAGCGCCCGCGCCGATCGCCACGACCTCGGGCCCGGGGCCGCTCAACGTGTCGTCGCCGACCACCGTCATCGGCAACGGCGCTGCTTCGAGTTGCACCGAGAGCGCGCTGCGCAGCGCGGTCGCCAATGGCGGCGTCATCACCTTCAACTGCGGCGCCGGCACGGCGACGATCGCCCTGTCGCAGCCGTTGGTCGCACCCACCGACCGCGACACCACGATCGACGGCGCCGACCGCATCGTGCTCGATGGCCAGGGGGCCACGCAGATCCTGCGCGCCTACCGCGCCGACTTCCGCACCAATGACCGCACGCTCGCCGTGCAGCGCCTGACCATGACCCGCGGCCGCGATGTCGGCACCGGTTATGTGGCGCGCAACGGCAGCAGCACCTGCGCCTGGGGCTACAAGGCGGGTGGCGGCGGCGCCATCTACACGCGCGACCTCAACGTGCGCGTCTGGGGCGTCACCTTCGACGCCAACCGCGGCCCCGACACCGGCCCCGACGTGGCCGGCGGCGCGATCTATGTCTTCGGCGCCAAGACGCTGATCGTCAACAACAGCACCTTTCGCAACAACAGCGCTTCCAACGGCGGCGCCATCGGACTGCTGCATGTGGCGGCGCAAGTGCACAACAGCAGCTTCAGCGGCAACCGCGCCAGCGGGCAGCTCGCCAACTTCGGCGGCGCCGCCGGGTGCCCCGTCTTCAACCATGAGCAGCAAGGCGGCGCCGGCGGCTTGGGCGGGGCTTTCTACTCCGACGGCTTCAACAGCGACGACCTCTTCAGCAACGTGAGCATGAGCGACAACGCCTCCAACGACCTCGGCGGCGCGGTCTTCCGCTCGGCGTACTGGGGCGCCGGGTACGGCAAGCAGACCATCACCTGGGAGAATTCGCGCTTCGAACGAAACCGCAGCGCCACTGGCGGCGGCGGCGCGGCCTACGTCAACAACTCGCTGTTCGTGCTGCGCGGCGTCACCTTCAATGCCAACGACGCCGGCTCGGGCGACAGCGGCGGCCTGAAGATCACCGGCGCGACTGTGCAGGTGTCGGACCTCACGGTGACCAACAACCGCGCCAACTGGGCCGGCGGCATCGGACACTGGAGCGGCGGCCCCGAAGGCGTTGGCAGCGCGGTACGCGTGACCGCCACGGGCAACACGCCGAACGACATCATCGGCGTGTTCCCGAAGTAGCGGCGGGTCTGCTCGGCGAGCCGCCGCACTGGCGCGCCGCGGCAGTTTTCCACACGCGCGCGACGCACCGCGACGAACACGCGACGCAAGCTCGGCGCGTCGAAGCGCTATCGCAGACTGCCGCCGTTGCGAACCGCGGTGGCACTTGCTCACGCTTGCGCGAACTATCGGCGCTCGCCCTTACGAGGTGTCACGGCTCTCACGGCCGCACCCACCTGCGCGTTGCGGGGTCCACCAGCATGAGGTCTTGCGTCACCGCGCGAGCCCGTCCGAGGACAGCGCGGTCTGTATTGACCCCTGACCTGTGTCGTGCTCATGACCCTCTTTCACCCGCTCCCGGCTGCGGCCCCGACCCACTCGATGCACGGTCTGCGCGCCCTGGCCTGCGCGGCGCTGCTCAGCGCGTGTGGCAGCGGCGCCGAAGACGACGCCGCGTCGGCGAGCGCCAACGGCGCCCAGTCCCAGGCGCAAAGCGCGATCGAAGACGCACGCAGCGCCGATCAATGGTCGATGTGCGCGCCCGAAGGACAGATCTGCAACTTCAGCGGAACGCGCGTGGTGCGCTACGGCTATGGCAGCCAATTCAAGTACCAGCTGACGATGGGGCCGATCGCCTGCACCAACGACGAATTCGTCGACCCCCTGCCCGGCGTCATCAAACAGTGCGACATCGCTGCGTCGACTGTCACGGCGGTGGCGCCGACGCCAGCGGCTTCACCTGGACCTGCACCTGCACCCGGACCTGCACCCGCACCGACGCCCGCTCCCGCGGCGGCGCCCACGCCTTCGCCTGCCCCTGCCCCAGCGCCCGCCACCCCTGGCACTGTGTCCGGCCCCGCGCCACTCGACGTGTCGTCGCCGACCACCGTCGTCGGCACCGGCGCTGCTTCGAGTTGCACCGAGAGCGCGCTGCGCGGCGCGGTCGCCAACGGCGGCGTCATCACCTTCAACTGCGGCAGCGGCACGACCACGATCGCCCTGTCGCAGCCGCTGGTCGCACCCACCGACAAGGACACCACGATCGACGGCGCCGACCGCATCGTGCTCGACGGCCAGGGGGCCACGCAGATCCTGCGCGCCTACCGCGCCGACTTCCGCACCAATGACCGCACGCTCGCCGTGCAGCGCCTGACGATGACCCGCGGCCGCGATGTCGGCACCGGTTATGTGGCGCGCAACGGCAGCAGCAATTGCGCCTGGGGCTACAAGGACGGCGGCGGCGGCGCCATCTACACGCGCGACCTCAACGTGCGTGTCTGGGGCGTCACCTTCGACGCCAACCGCGGCCCCGACACCGGCCCCGACGTGGCCGGCGGCGCGATCTATGTCTTCGGTGCCAAGACGCTGATCGTCAACAACAGCACGTTCAAGAACAACAGCGCTTCCAACGGTGGCGCGATCGGCCTCTTGCACGCCTCCGCGGACATTCACAACACGGTGTTCGAGAACAACCGCGCCAGTGGCCAGCTCGCCAATTTCGGCGGCGCCGCGGGCTGCCCGGTCTTCAACCACGAGCAGCAGGGCGGCGCCGGCGGACTCGGCGGCGCGTTCTATTCCGACGGCTTCAACACCGACGATGCGTTCTCCAAAGTGCGCATGAGCGACAACTCGGCCAACGACCTCGGCGGCGCGGTCTTCCGCTCGGCCTACTGGGGCCTGCTGCTGGACAAGAACAAGCAGACGATCACCTGGCAAGACTCGCGCTTCGAACGCAACCGCACCACGGCCGGTGGCGGTGGCGCGGCCTACGTCAACAACTCGCTGTTCGTGCTGCGCGGCGTGACCTTCACCGACAACGACGCCGGCAGCGCCGACGGCGGCGCGCTGAAGATCACCGGCGCAACGGTGCAGGCGTCCGACCTGACCGTCAGCGGCAACAAGGCCAACTGGGGCGGCGGCATCGCGCAGTGGGGCAGCGGCCCCGAGGGCGTGGGCACGGCGGCGCGCATCAGCTACGCCAACAACCTGCCGCAAAACGCGGTCGGCGACTTCCCGGCGAAGTAGCTCCGAGCGCGAGACCAACGCGGGACTAGCGCGCAACGCTAGTCCCGCGCTACACCGTGCCAGCGTGGTTGGGCTTCAATGCCGCCATGCCGCCGACGTTTATCCCCGATGCATCCGGAGCCCGCCACCGTGCGGCGGTGTCCTTTCGGACACAGCGTGGTGGACCCCGGCGTCGCGGTTGAACCCGGAGGTGTCGCATGGCCACGCGTCTGTTCGTCCTCGCAATGATCGGCTCGATCTGCTGCGGTCTTGTCTCTTGCGGTGGCGGCGGCAGTGACGACTCGGGCGGGTCCTCCGGCGCCTGCGAGCGCATCTCGGCCGGTTCGAGCGAGCTCGTCATTCGAAACGAACTCGCCACCGGCGTGCGGGCCTTCCTGCCGCAGTTCGCCTTCGGCGCCGACATGCTGGCCGGCGAGTGCAACATCGTCGGCATGAACATACCGGCCAGCTTGCCCTCCGTCCAGGTCGAACTCACCCGCTGCAACAACACGCAGGCGAACAGCGACTGCGACGGCCGGCTCGTGGCGCCGACGCGCACGCAGTCCGTCAGCGTGCCTCAGGGCGGCAGAGCCACGCTGACCATCACCGCGTCGATGTTCTGACGCGCGGCGCCCCTACAGGCGCTCGAACACCGCCGCGATACCCTGCCCGCCGCCGATGCACATCGTCACCAGCGCGTAGCGGCCACCTGCGCGGTGCAGCTCGTAGATCGCCTTGGTGGCGAGGAACGCGCCGGAGCAGCCGATCGGGTGGCCGAGTGCGATCGCGCCGCCGTTCGGGTTGGTCTTGGCCATGTCGAGCTCCAGGCCGCGCGCCACCGCGATCGCCTGCGCCGCAAAGGCCTCGTTGCTCTCGATCACGTCCATCTGGTCGAGGCGCAGGCCGGCCTTTTTCAGCGCCAGCTTCGACGCCGGGATCGGCCCCTCGCCCATGATCTCGTTGGGCACGCCGGCCACCGCGTAGCCGACCAGACGCGCCAGCGCCTTGTGGCCGGCAGCCGCGGCCACCGCGGCATCGGCGAGCACGAAGAAGGCCGCGCCGTCGTTGATGCCCGAGGCGTTGCCCGCGGTCACGCTGCCGTCCTTCTTGAACGCCGGCTTCATCTTGCCCAGCGTCTCCATCGTCGTGCTGGCCTTCACATGCTCGTCGGTGTCGAAGGTGACCTCGCCTTTCCTCGTCTGCTTGACGATCGGCACGATCTGCGATTTGAAGCGCCCTTCTGCAATCGCTGCCGCGGCACGGCGATGCGACTCGACCGCCAGCGCGTCCTGCTGCTCGCGCGTGATGCCCCACTTGGTGCACAGGTTCTCGGCCGTGATGCCCATGTGGCCGACGCCGAACGGGTCGGTCAGCGTGGCCACCATCGTGTCGATCAGCTTGGTGTCGCCCATGCGCGCGCCGCTGCGCATCGCCGTGGAGAGATAGCCGCCGCGGCTCATGACCTCGACGCCGCCGCCGATGCCGTAGTCGCAATCGCCGAGCAGGATGTTCTGCGCCGTCGTCACGATGGCCTGCAGGCCCGACGAGCACAGGCGGTTGACCGACATCGCCACCGAGTCCATCGGCAGGCCGGCCTGGATCGAGGCCACGCGCGCCACATAGGCGAAACGGCTCTCGGTCGGGATGGTGTTGCCCACCGTCACGTAGTTGATCGCCTTCGGATCCACGCCCGAGCGCTTTACCGCTTCCTTCATCACCGTGCCCGCCAGCTCGGCCGGCTCGATGTCGGCCAGCGAGCCGGCGAACGTACCGATCGGCGACCGCGCCGCACCCAGAACCACCACATCACGCTTGCTCATCTCTTGCTCCTTCGTCGTCGAGTGCATGCCAGCCATGCACAGCCCGATTAAACACCCGCCGACCGGCGCGGCGCTGACATGCTGAACGTGGGGCTACAGGTGCGTACCGAAACGCCGCAGCACCTCGGGCAGGGCGTGGCGGGCATGCAGCGACGCACCGAGTGCGGCCATGTGGTTGCCGTCGCGGCCGAGAATCGTGCTGCACAGGGGCAGGAACACCTCTTCCTCGTACTGCGCATGGGCGCGGTAGTCGGCGACGAAGGTGGTCAGCGCAGCGGCGTCCAGCGGCGTGTCGCGGCCCTGCGCCACCTCGCGCAGCGCCGGCTCGATCGCGCGCCACAGGCTTTCGATGTGGCGGTGCTCCTGCGTCAGCCGCGTCACGATGGCCTGCACGCGGTCCCTCTCGGCGCCGCGCTCGGCACTGGCCAGCGCGGCACAGAACAGCTCCTGCTCTTCTTCCGAGTGATGGGTCAGCACCACCTCGCGGTAGAAGTTCTGCGTCGCCTTGGCAATGCGGCGCGAGCGCGCCGCCGCCTCGGCCAAGGCCGGCAATTGCTCGAGTTCACGCAATTGGGCGACGATGCCGGCATGGCAATGGGCAAAGCCCTGCACCGGCGCGTCGTCGCCGGGCGGCACGGAGGCGTTTGGGGTTGCGTTCATCGCGCGGCTCCGAGACGGAATGGCCCCGAGCCTAGGCGTTGCATCGTTCGCTCGCACTGCGCTGGATCAAGCCGCGCTGCGTTGAGCGCCTACTCGACGACCTTGACCGGCCGCCCTGCGGCGATCGTGCCGCTGCCATAAACACCGTTGAGCAGCTTCAACTGCCGTTCACCCTGAGCACCGAGCGGTGAGCGGCGGGCGAGTTCGGCAAAGCCCCCAGCGGGCATGGTCGTGGTGCGCAGGTGCCATGGCTTGGCGGCAGCGCGATCGTTGGCACTGAAGGCTCGGAATGACGCCGTGGCTTCCCGCAACGGCGCGCGATTGCGTTGCAGCGTCGCGGCGTCGCGCCCGGCGTGGATGAAGCCGAAGGTGCGCCCGCCGGGGCCGTTGACCAAGGTCACTTCGAGCGGCTGCGCCTGGTTCTGTTCGGCCGCACGCTGACCGATGAAATACGTCGACTCGAAGCCGGCGATCGGGTTGCGCTCGGTGCGACCCTGGTTGGCCTTGAAGCCGTTGCGCAGAATCTCTTCATGCGTCTTGCCGGCCTTGGGCGGGATCAGCTTCATGACCACCGCGGCGTCGCCTTGCGGGTTGATGATGTAGAGCTCGTCGGCGTTGTTGTCGAAGGTCCAGCCGGCCGGCGCCGTGAGCGCCAGACCGAGCGGCTCGTGATAAAAATTCTGCCCACGCACGACGCCCTGCTCGCGGCTCTCGCCGTAGGTGAGGCCTTCGATGGCTTGCAGGTAACGCGCGCGCGCATCGTCGTTGAAGTTGCCCTTGTAGCTGTTGGCAATGCCGGTGATCTGCTGCAGGCGCTGCTCGTTGGTTGGGTGCGAGGCCAGCCAGTTGCCGCCTTCGGGCACCTTCTTGCCGGCCGCTTTGGCGTTGTCGACGGCGAAGCGCTCCTGGTCTTTCAGCACACCGATCACATCGACCATGTTCTTCGGGTTGTAGCCGACGCGTGACAGGTACTCGGCGCCGAGTTTGTCGGCCTGCAACTCCTGATCGCGGCTGTACGACGCGATCGAACCCGCGGCCATGCCGGACGACATCTGGTTCGCCGCCTGCGCCGCGCCCTGCACGCCGGTCACGGCCTCGACCAGCACGCCGAGCACGGTGGCGGCCATCACGCCGGCGCCGGCGCGCTGCTGCTTGGTGGCGCGCTGCGCGCCGTGGCGCGCGGTGACATGGCCGATCTCGTGGCCGATGACGCCGGCCAGATCGGCCTCGCTGTCCATGTAGGCCATGATGCCGCGCGTCACGTAGACGTACCCGCCGGGCAAGGCGAACGCGTTGACGTCGGGGCTGTCGAGCACGGTGAAAGTCCACGTCAGGTTGGCGCGGTGCGATTGTTTGGCCAGGCGCTGCCCGATGTCATTCACATAGGCCTGCAGCTTCGGGTTGGCCAGGGCGCCGCCGAACTCCTGCATCACCTGCTCATGCGCCTTCTTGCCTTCGGCCACCTCGGTGGCCTCGTCCATCACGCTGCGTTCGGTCTTGCCGGAGACGGGGTTGATCACTTGGCTGCCGCAGGCGGCGGCCAGCAGCGCGGCGGCAAGCACAACACTCAAAACACGCATGGATCAAGTCTCCTGATTTTTTCAGCGCACCGTCAGCCGCGGCCCGCCGTGATGCGCCGCGATGTGTCCGATTTCCGCCACCGCCTCGAAGCCGTGGCGGCGGAAGATCGCCATGACTTCATGCACCGAAGTCGCGTTGCAGGTGACGAGCAGACCGCCGCTGGTCTGCGGGTCGGTCAAGAGCGCCTGGTCTGCGTTGGCGAAATTCGCCGGCAATCCGACCTGATCGCTGTAGCCGGCCCAGTTGCGGCTAGATGCGCCGGTGATGAAGCCCTGAGTCGCCAGTTCGCGCACGCCGCCGATCAGCGGCACCTTCGCCCACTCGATCACCGCATGCGCTTTTGCGCCTTTGGCGATTTCCAGGGCGTGGCCGGCGAGGCCGAAGCCGGTGACATCGGTCAGCGCATGCACGCCGTCGAGCGCAGCGAGGTCGGGGCCGGGCGTGTTGAGCTTGGTGGCGTACGAGATCATCAGCGCGTAGTCGTCCGCCGACAGCTTCTCTTTTTTCAGCGCCGCCGACATCACGCCGACGCCGAGCGGCTTGCCGAGGATCAGGCGGTCGCCGACCTTGGCATCGGCATTGCGCTTGATGCGCTTCGGATGCACCAGGCCGAGCGCAACGAGGCCGTAGATCGCTTCGACCGAATCGATCGTGTGGCCGCCGGCGATCGGGATGCCCGCGGCGCGCGCGACCTGGTTGCCGCCTTCGAGGACGCGGCCGATGGTCTGCGTGGACAGCACGCCGATCGGCATGCCCACCAGGGCCAGCGCCAGGATCGGCTTGCCGCCCATCGCATAGACATCGCTGATCGAGTTGGTGGCGGCGATGCGGCCGAATTCGAACGGGTCATCGACGATCGGCATGAAAAAGTCGGTCGTCGCGATCAGTGCCTGCTCGTCGTTCAACTGGTACACGGCCGCGTCATCGGCGGTTTCGATGCCAACCAGGAGTTCCTTGGGCAGCACCATCGGGCTCATGCCTTGCAAGATTTCGCTCAACACACCGGGAGCAATCTTGCAGCCGCAGCCTCCACCATGGGAGAGCGCGGTCAGGCGCGGTTCGTTCGGAGGTCGGTCAGGGGCATTCACGGGGGTCTCCTGCGGGGTGTTGCAGCAACTGTGCGAGCACGTTCTTGAGCGTGGCCTGCTCTTGCGCGGGGTCGAACAGGTGCGAGCGTTGGTCGCACTGCGCGCGCAGTCCTTGCAGCATAGCCGGGTCGTCGCGCACACGCTGCAACAGGGCTGCCAATCCCGCCGCGTCGCCAGCCGCGAAATAGCCGCCGTAGCCGCGGCCCAGCATGCCGACGTTGCCGGAGATGCGCGAAGCCAGCACCGGCGTGCCGGCGCGTACCGCCTCCATCACCACATGCGCGCCGCCTTCCATCGCGCTCGGGTGCACCAGCACATGCGCGCGCTGGATGCGGCGCAGCGTGGCCGCATGCGGCAGCGCGCCATGCCATCGGTAGTTGGGCTGTGCCTGCATCAAAGCCTGCGCTTCGTCGCCGAGTGCCGTATCGAGCGGGGCGCCGATGTGGTCGAGCCTGATGTCTTGCCGCGCGGCCAACAGCCGCAGGGCGGCGAACGCGGTGCGTGGGTCTTTTTCATCGCGCAAGTGGCCGACCATCAGCGCACGCAGGTGGCGCGCCGTCTTGGGCAGCGCCTGGCGCGACGCGGTGGACTGAAAGCAGACGACACACTTCGCTCGGTACGCGGCCGGTACGTCGTCCGGCGCGCCTTCGTGCAGCACGATCAGCCGGTCGGCCAGCGCGAGTGAGCGCAGCGTGGCGGTATCGCCTTGCACCACGTCGCGGTAGAGGTCGGTGCCGGTCAAGGTCACCACCAGCGGGCGGCCCGAGCGTGCCCAGGCCGCGATGCTCGCCGCCGAGCGTCGGGCGTGCAGCGCCAGCATCACGTCGGCAGCCTCGCCGTCCCACGCCGTCATGAGCCGCACTTCATAATCGGCCATCAACATGCGCGCCCAGCGCTGCGCTGTCTGCCAGTTGCCATTGTTGGCGCCGGCCAGCGCGGGCGTGATCAAGGCGACCACCGGTTTTCTCTTCATGATGCAGAGCTTAGATGCACGCCGCGCCGACGCGGCCTCTCTCGAACCCGCGCTGACGGCGCTGCGCGAACAGACGCTGGCACTGTTCAATGCCACGCGCGTGGCGCTCGGCGGCAGGCTCGACATCGCCTACGCCGAGGAGGTGAATCTGCCGCTGTGGGAGCTGGGCCATGTCGGCTGGTTCGAAGAGTTCTGGATCGCGCGCAACAGCGACCGCCTTTTCGGCCACCGCGCACGACTCGACGCGGCGCGCGCAGCGTCGCTGCTGCCCGGAGCCGATGCGCTCTACGACTCGAGCCAGGTTGCGCACGTCAAGCGCTGGCAACTGAATTTGCCCGATGCACGGCGCGCGCCGGATTACTTGCGCCAGGTGCGCGAGCGCACCATTGCGTTGCTGCGCACGGCCGGCGAGAGCGACGACGCGCTGTACTTTTTCCGCTGGGCGCTGATGCACGAAGCAATGCACCACGAAGCCGGCCTGATGATCGCGCAGGGCCTGGGCTTGCCCATCAGCGACCGCACGCCCGCACCGGCCGCGGCGCGCAACGAGTGCGCCGTCAGCGGGCAAGCGCTCACGGTCGGCCGCGACGACGGCGGCTTTGCGTTCGACAACGAACTCGGCGAGCACGAGGTCGAGATCGCCGGCTTCACGATCGACAGCGCGGCGGTGACGTGGCGCGCCTGGCTGCCGTTCTTCGAAGCCGGCGGCTACGACGACGCCGCGCATTGGAGCGATGCCGGCTGGGCCTGGCGACAGCGCTCTTTGCCGCACGGCCTGCCGCGCCACATCTCCCGCGACGACGCGTTCGAGCACGGCATCAAGCGCGCCATCTTCGGCCGCTGGCAGGCGCTCGACCTCGACGCCCCTGCCCTCCACCTGAGCGCGCACGAGGCCCACGCCTGGTGTCGCTGGGCCGGCCGGCGCTTGCCGACGGAACACGAGTGGACTTTGGCGCAGCGGCAGTTGGGCGATGCCTTTGCCTGGGGCGACGTCTGGGAATGGACGGCGTCGCCGTTCGCACCGTGGCCGGGCTTCACACCACACCCGTACCGCGACTACTCGGCGCCCTGGTTCGACGGCCGCCCGGTGTTGAAGGGCGGCTCGTTCGCGACGCAGCCGTTCATGAGACATCCGCGCTACCGCAACTACTTCCCCGCCGGGCGCAACGACGTCTTCGCGGGGTTCAGGAGTTGCGCGGTCTGAGGCGACGCTGAAGAAGTCGCCCTAAGACGCAGCGAACACTGCGAACCAACCCTGCTCATCGGTCCAGCAGCGCGTGTGCGCGTAGCCAGCGCGACGCAGCAGCGCGTCGAAGGTCTCGACCGTGTACTTGCACGAGTTCTCGGTGTGGATGCGCTCTGCGGCTTTGAACGCCCGCTCGCCGCCCGGCCAGCGCACGGTTTGCGCCTGGCGCGCTTCGAGGTGCATCTCGATGCGCGACGCCGCTTCGTCGAAAAAGGCGACATGCCGCCATTGGCGCAAGTCGAAGTCGCTGCCCAGAAGCCGGTTCACATGCGCCAGCGTGTTGATGTTGAAGGCCGCCGTCACACCCAGCGCGTCGTCGTAGGCCGCGTCGAGCACGGCCTTGGGCTTGACCAGATCGACGCCGATCAGCAGATTGCCGCCCGGCGACGCGGACTGCGCGCGTTGCAGGAAGCCCTGCGCATCGAGCGGTGTGAAGTTGCCGATCGACGAGCCGGGGTAGAACAAGGTGCGCGGCGAGTCACCCACCTCGGCCGGCAGTTGCAGCGACTGCGAAAAATCGACGCCCACGCCGACCATGTCCATCGCGGTGTGCTCGCGCTGCAAACAGGCGAGCGCGTGGCGCAGGAACTCCACTGAAATGTCCACGGCCACATAGCGGCTGGGCTTCAAGGTCGCGAACAGCCGGCCGGCCTTTTCGCAATTGCCGGCGCCCAGATCGACCAAGGTGCGGCCGGTGCCGACCGTGGCCGCGATTTCGGCTGCACGCGCGCGCAGGATCTGCGCTTCGGTACGCGTCGGATAGTACTCGGGCAACTCGGTGATGGCGTCGAAGAGCCGCGAGCCGAGCGCGTCGTAGAAATACTTGGGCGACACCGTTGCAGCGCTCGCCAGCAACCCGGCACTCAGTTCTGCGCGCGGGTCGGCGCTGTGGGTGTCGTGCAGCTGAACGAACAGCGGCTTTTTCAGGGTTGTCACGGAGAGGCTTTCCGTCATGAGGGCAATGTACCAGCGGGCAATGCGCGTGCCCGCGCGATGCGCTGTAATGCTTGCCCTTGGTCTGCGACTGATCCCCTTCCTTACAGGAGAAACACCATCATGCTCAGCGTATCCCCGTCCCGCACCCTGCGTTGCCTGATGTCTTGTGCGCTGCTCGCCTTTGGCGCGCTATCGCACGCGCAACAAGTCTTTCGCATCACCGCCATCCCCGACGAATCGCCGACGGAGCTGGCGCGCAAGGCCGAGCCGCTGGTCAAGTACCTCGAAGCCAAGCTGGGCATGAAAGTCGAGTACACGCCGGTCACCGACTACGCCGCCGCGGTCGAGACGCTGGTCAACAAGAAGGTCGACATGGCCTGGTTCGGCGGCTTCACTTTTGTGCAGGCGCATTCGCGCTCGGGCGGCAAGGTGATCCCGATCGTGCAGCGCGAAGAAGACGAAAAATTCCGCTCGGTCTTCATCACCGCCGACCCGGCGATCAAGACCTTGGCCGACCTCAAGGGCAAGGACGTGAGCTTCGGCTCGCAGAGCAGCACCAGCGGCCACCTGATGCCGCGCAGCTTCCTGCTGCAAGCGGGCGTGGACCCGGAGAAGGATTTCAAGCGTGTTGCCTTCAGCGGCGCGCACGACGCAACCATTGCTGCCGTGGCCTCGGGCAAGGTGCAGGCCGGTGCGCTCAACATCTCGGTGTGGGACAAGTTCGTCGCCGACAAGAAGGTCGATGCCGACAAGGTGAAGGTGTTCTACACAACGCCGCCCTACTACGACTACAACTGGACGGTGCATGCCGACATGCCTGCCGCCACGCGCGAAAAGCTCACCGCCGCGCTGCTCGCGCTGTCGAAGGACAACGCCGAAGGCAAGGCCATTCTCGAGCTGCAGCGCGCGACACGGTTCATTCCGAGCAAGGCCGAGAACTACAAGGGCATCGAAGCGGCTGCAAGAAGCGGATCGCTGCTCTGACCGCACGGCGCCGCACGTGCAGTTGTCTCTGACCGATGTCGCCGCCCGACATCCGGCGGCCAAGGCGAGTGCCGCCTCGGCGCTCGACGGCGTGACGCTACGCGTCGAGCGTGGCGAGCAGGTTGCCGTCATCGGCCCGTCGGGCGCCGGCAAGACGACGCTGCTGCACGTGGCCGCTGCGGCACTGCCGCCCTCGCAAGGCGCGGTGGCGCTCGACGGTCAAGCACCCTGGTCGCTGCCGCGCTCGGCGCTGCAGCGCCTGCGTGGCAAGCTCTTTCTTGCGCCGCAGGTGCCGCCGTTGCCACCGCGGCAACGCGTGGTCACGGCCACACTCGCAGCGCGGCTGCCGGCGCAGGGGTTGTGGCCGGCGCTGCGCTCGCTGTTCTATCCGGATGACATTGCCGGTGCGCATGCCGCGCTGTCGCGCTTCGATCTCGCCGACAAGCTGTTCGAGCGTGTCGATCGCTTGTCCGGCGGCGAACGACAGCGTGTCGGCCTGGCGCGAGCGCTGCTGTCGCCGGCCACGCTGTGGCTGATCGACGAGCCGCTGTCGGCGCTCGACCCGACGCGTGCGCGGCAGGCCATCGGCACGCTGATCGATGAATCGAAGGTGCGTGGCGTGACGCTGGTGGCGACACTGCACCAGGTCGATGTGGCGCTCGAGCACTTTGCGCGCATCGTCGGCTTGAAGGCCGGCCACGTGGTCTTCGACCTGCCCGCCGCGCAGGTCACACGCGACATGCTGGCCGAGCTGTACGGCAGCGAGTTCGAGCGCCTTGACGATCCGGGCGGCTCGGAGTTCGCGCCTTCGGTATTGCCGGCGCTGCCCGTGGTGATGCACTGCCGATGAGCGAGACCTTGCCCCCCGCGGGCCGAGCGCCGGGCCGCTCCCAAGCCGGCCCCAGCGAGCCGCGAGACGCGGCTCGCGCTCGTGGCGTCCACGCCGGCGCAGGCCGGCGTAGAGCCGCGCCACTCTCTCCCCTCGGGGGACCGTCCGGCGTGCTCGCCGGACGAGGGGCTCCAACTCTCCGGGACCCGGCATGGCTAGAGCGTGTGTTCTGGATCGGCGCCGCCCTCGTCCTGCTGTGGCCGATGCTCGTCGCCACCGAGTTCAGGCCCTGGTCGCTGTTCGAACCGGCGAGCCTGCAACAAACACGGCGCTTCGCCGGCAGTTTCTTCCCGCCGACGCTGAACAGCGAGTTCCTCGCCCTCGTCGCGCGCGAGACCTGGCGCACGGTGGCCATCGCCACGGCCGGCATCACATTGGCTCTCCTGATCGCGATCCCGCTGACGCTGCTGTCGACGCGCGTGCTGTCGCTGTCGGCGCTGTCGGGCCGCATGGCCGGCGCGCCCTTCGTGTTGCGGCAGGCGATGCGCGCGCTGTTGATCGTGCTGCGTTCGATCCCCGAGCTGGTGTTTGCGCTGGTGCTGGTGCGCGTCGTCGGCCTCGGCCCGACGGCCGGTGTGCTGGCGATCGCGCTGACCTACGGCGGCATGCTCGGCAAGGTCTATGGCGAGATCCTCGAGTCCGGCGAGACCCATGCCGCCGAATCGCTGATGCGCAACGGCGCCAGCCGCTTGCAGGCCTTCTTCTACGCCGTGCTGCCGAGCAACGCGGCCGAGCTGGTGAGCTACACCGTCTATCGCTGGGAGTGCGCGATCCGCTCCTCCGTGGTGCTTGGTTTCGTCGGCGCCGGCGGCCTGGGCCAGCAGATGGACAACTCGGCGAAGATGTTCAACGGCGGCGAGATGGCGACGATGCTGCTGGTGTTCATTGCGTTGGTGGCGCTCGCCGATCGCGCGAGCGCATTCCTGCGAAAGGTACTCGCGTGAACGGCGCGGCCAACGACACCTACCGCCTGCCGCCGCGCCTGTTCGACGCGCGCTGCACGGCCTGCTGGTTCACGCTTGGCATCGTCGTGTTGGTGGCGCTCAGCTTCTGGTCGCTCGATCTGCAATGGCGCTGCCTTCTTCTCCGGTGAAGCGGCCGCCAGCATGGGCCGCTTCATCAAGCGAATTTTTCCCGCCCGATCTGTCGCAGCCCTTCCTCGGCAAGGTGGCGTGGGCGACGGCAGAAACGCTTGGCGATGTCGGCGCTGGGCACGCTGCTCGCCGTGGTGCTGGGGTTGGCGCTCGCGTTGCCTGCGGCGCGCATGCACGACACCGATCGCGCGTTCGCCCGTGCGCCGACGCGACTGCTGCTCAACGCCCTGCGCTCGATCCCCGAGTTGGTCTGGGCGGCGCTGCTGCTCATCTCCGCCGGCCTCGGCCCCTTTGCCGGCACGCTGGCGCTGGCGCTGCACACCACCGGCGTGCTCGGCCGCCTGTTTGCCGAGGCCATCGAAAACGCCCCGCCCGGCCCCGGCTTTGCGCTGCGCACACAGGGCGTCGCGAACGGCCGCGTGTTTCTCTACGCGACGCTGCCGCAAATCCTGCCGCAACTGATGAGCTACACGCTCTACCGCTGGGAGAACAACATCCGCGCCGCGGCCGTGCTCGGCGTCGTCGGCGCCGGCGGACTGGGTCAGTTGTTGTCTTTCCACATGGGCCTGTTCCACATGAACAAGACCTGCACCATCCTCGGCGCGATGCTGCTGTTGGTGGCGCTGGTGGATGTGACGAGCTACGCTTGGCGCCGTGCCATGACGAGGTGACCGTGATGATTCGATTGCTGCTGCCTGTTCTTCATCGCGACCGCGCTTGCCGCCTGCGGCACGCCCTACGCCACCGTGAATAACAAGGCCGGCGAGCCGGTGATGCTGCTCGGCCACGACCCGGTGAGTTACTTCACCAAGGGCCAGCCCGAACGCGGCAAGCCGGAACTCAAAGTCAGCCTGGCCGAGCGCACCTACTACTTCGCCACTGACGAACAGCGGCGCTTGTTCGTCGCCGACCCCGCCAAGTACGAACCGCAGTACGGTGGCTTCTGTTCGAGTGGTGCGGCTTACGCGATCAAGCTCGGCAGCGACCCGACAGCCTGGGCCGTGCGAGACAACCGCCTGTTCATCTTCGGCGACGTGCTCGGCAAGACGGCGTGGGAAGTTGACCCGGCCTGGAACATGAAACACGCGGACGCGCTGTGGCCCGACGCGGCGCCGAACGGCTGGCGTGGCCAATCACTCAAGCGCTACATCAACAAGGTCGATCACTACAAGACCGGCGCGCAGATCGTTGCCGAGTACAAAGCGAAGAATCCCGGCAAGGAATGGCCGCGCTATGACGTCGGCAGCATGTTCGCCAACCTCTTCACCAAGCCGCCGGGCTGGCGTGCCGCCGAAGGGCACAGCCAGCCGGCGCTCGGCTACCCGCAGTAGATTGACCCACCCCCGGAGCGGCTTCGCCGCACCCCCTCAAGGGGGCAACGCCAGCGGCCTGGCAGAGCCAGTTCCGCGGCGGTCGCTGGGACCAGCTACCTCTTCGCCGCCGCCACGTCGCGCGCCAGTTCCTCGCCGCTCTTGTAGTGCGGCACGCGCAGCACCAGGCGCTTGCTGCGCTGGAAGAAGCTGTTGCTGCCGGCAACCTCTTCCTTCCAGTACTTGTCAGCGAGCTCACGGTTCTTCTTGATGTCGAGTTCGTAGCCGGCCTTCGAGCCGGCGCCGCCGAAGATGTAGAGCTTGCCGTCGTCGATGCGCCACGAGTCGGCATCGCCGCCCCAGGGGATGCCATAGACGATGCCGTTGGCACAGTAGCCGCCGTACTGCGGCAGGTACTTGGCTGGGTCCTTGTCGAAAAGCGCCTTGTGCTCGGCGCTCGCAAAGCGGAAGGTCACGCCTTCATGGACGCTCTTGTTCTGCGCCGAGCCGAGCGCGTGTTTGCCCTGGGTGAAATAGGCCACCACGTCGTGGCCCTTGAGCATCACGCGCTCGTCGCCCTCCAGAGCCACGGCATTCACCGGCTTCAATGCGGACGAGGGGTTCTGCGCCTGCATGGCGCTACAGCCAGCCAGGCTGGCAGCCATCCACAGGCAAATCATCGGTCGTGCAAAAAACATAGAGGTCTCCATTGGGAAGGCCAATAGCTTATCGTCGGCTCCTGGCGCGAGCCTTCCGATAGCGTTGACAGGCCCTCGTCTGCGTAAGGAACCTTCCGGGCCATCGACAACCCAAGCATGCACTCCATGGCCAAGCCGAGCGCCAATCAGATCTCGATCCAGCGCTACCGCCACTGCGCGGTGGGCTATGACGCGTCGGCACAGCTCACGATGCCGCTGCGCGAGCGCACGATTGCGCTGCTGCAACTGCGCCCTGGGCAAACCGTGCTCGACGTCGGTGCCGGCACCGGCCTGTCCTACGCGCTTTTACGTCAGGCGGTGGGTGAGCAAGGCAGCGTGCTGGCGTTCGAGCAAAGCCCGGAGATGTTCGAGCAGGCCCGCGCGCGTGTCGTGCGCGAGCGCTGGACCAACGTCTGGCACTCGTGCACCGCCGCTGAAAGCGTCAAACTGCCCGAGCTCGCCGACGCGGTGCTCTTCAACTACGTGCACGACATCTGCCGCACACCGGCCGCTGTGGACAACATCCTGCGCCAGGTCAAACCGGGCGCGCGTGTGGCCGTCGCCGGCATGAAGTTCTTTCCCTGGTGGACAGGCCCGCTGAACCTGCTGCCCTGGCTGAAGAACCGCCCGTACAACGCACACCCGGCCGATCTGTGGCACCCGTGGGATTTGATCGAGCGCTGGTGCGACCGCTTCACCCGCGTCTCGACGCAGGCGGGCATGGGCTACATCGCCTGCGGGCTGCGCAAGCAGGAAGAGCCGCGATGAACAGGCGCACCCGCCAACGCGCTGCCGCGCCGCAGCCCGACAGCGCCCTCGCCTCGCGCTTCGCCGCAGTTCGCGACCGTACGATGGCGCTGGCCGCGCCGCTGTCGGACGCCGACGCGCAGGTGCAGTCGATGCCCGACGCCAGCCCCACCAAGTGGCACCTCGCGCACACGACCTGGTTCTTCGAGACCTTCGTTCTCGAGCGCTTCGAGAAAAATTTCGAACCGCACCATCCGGCGTATCGCGTGCTCTTCAACAGCTACTACCAGGGCGTTGGCGAGCAGCACCCGCGGCCGCAACGCGGGCTGATCACGCGGCCCGGCCTGGACGAGGTGCGCGCGTACCGGCATGCCGTCGATCAGCGCTTGGTGGCCTTGCTCGGCTGTGGCGATGCGCCTGCCGAACTGGCCACACTGGTGGAACTCGGCCTGCAGCACGAGCAGCAGCACCAGGAGCTGATCCTCACCGACCTGAAGCATCTGCTGTCGTGCAACCCGACGGATCCGATGTACCGGGCTCAATGGCCGCTGGCACGCGTGACGCCGCTGGCGCCGGCATGGCTGAGCTTCGACGGCGGGCCGGTGGACATCGGCCACGCCGGCCCGGGCTTCGCCTTCGACAACGAGTCGCCGCGCCACGCTGTGCTGCTGCGACCCTATGCGCTGGCCAACCGCCTGGTCACGCACGGCGAGTGGCTGGCGTTCATGGACGACGGCGGCTACGAGGATGCTCGCTGGTGGCTCGCCGCGGGCTGGGACTGGCGCCGGTTGAATGCCATCGATGCGCCTGCGTATTGGCGACGAGAAGGGCGGCGTGACGGCGGCCGCTGGACCAGCTTCACGCTGCACGGCCGCGTGCCGATCGATGCCCACACGCCGATCGTGCACGTGAGCTACTTCGAAGCCGATGCCTATGCGCGCTGGCGCGCTGCGCACGACGGCGTGCCGTGCCGGCTGCCGACCGAGGCCGAGTGGGAGCACGCTGCGCAAGCCCATGCGAGCACCGCGGCGCACGGCAACTTCGTCGAGTCCGGCGCGTTGCACCCGATGCCGGTCTCGCGCACCGCCGCCAGCGGCGCACCGATGCAACTCTTCGGCGACGTGTGGGAATGGACCGCCTCCTCCTACGCGCCTTACCCGGGCTTTCGGGCCTGGGAAGGGGCCGTCGGCGAATACAACGGCAAGTTCATGGTCAACCAGTACGTGCTGCGCGGCGGCTCGTGCGCAACGCCGCGCAACCACATCCGCGCGAGTTACCGCAACTTCTTCCCTGCCGACGCGCGCTGGCAGTTCAGCGGCCTGCGGCTGGCCAGAGACATCGACTGAGAAACCACCCCATGCTGCTGCGTCGAATTTTTCTATCGCTGGCCCTGGCGTTCAGCGCAACCGTCGTGGCTGCTGCCACGTACGACAGCCCCAACGACGGCCCCTGGCGCCTCAGCAGCGAGGGCACCGACGAGCGGCTGATGCTGCAGGGCCACGACGCCGTGGCCTACTTCAAGCAGAACGACGCGGTCCGCGGCGACCCGGCGATCAAGCTCGACTACAAGGGCGTGACCTGGCGCTTTGCAAGCGAGGCCAACAAGACCGAATTCCAGCGCGCGCCCGACAAGTACATGCCGCAGTTCGGTGGCTTCTGCAGCAACGGCATCAACTACGCCGTGCCCTGGGGCGCGGGTGGCGGGCCCAACACCTGGCGCATCTACCGCGGCAAGCTCTATGTGTTCGGCGGCCAGTCGTCGCGCGATCAGTTCGAGATCGACACCGAGAAGAACCTCGAACGGGCGCACAAGTACTGGAACGAGGAAGTGGCCGGCTCGAACGCGCTGCTCACGCGCTGGAAGCGCCTGGTCTTCCGCGTGCCGCACTACAAGAGCGACAAGGAACTGGCCACCGAGTGGGAGTCGCTGCGCGCCGCCGGCAAGCTGCCGGTGATGCCGGGGGCGGCGCAGGTGGTTCCTGCAGGGCTGTGAGCCGCTTCAGGTGCGGTGTACGGCGCGCAGTTCGCGCTCCTTGGCCATCGTGTCGCGATACCCGGCCGCGATTGCACGTTCGCGGAAATCGCGTGACAGGCTGACCCAATAGCCGAAGTCGGGTTTCAAGACGAGATCGGCCGCGGCGGCGTCAGCATCGACCAGCGCCTTCTTTTTCACGTCGCCATCGCGGTAGCGCTCAGCCCCGCTGGGCGCGCGGTCGAGGTGCGCGGTGGCATCGACGGCGATCACGGTGCGGGCGCCGAGCGTGCGCGCCAGGCGCACCGGCAGAGGGCTGTGCCAGTCTGCATCCATGTACGTCTCACCGCGAATGCGCACCGGCGCGAACTGGCCTTCGATGGCGGCACTGGCCTGCACCGCGAGGCCCACATCGCCGGCCGTGAACGCCATCGTGTGGCCGTCTCGTTTGCGGCAGGCGACGCATGCCATCGCGATCGGCATGCGCTCCAAGTGCTGCACGGCGGCGTGCCGGCGCACCAGTTCGGCCACAGGCGCTCCGCTCAAGCGCTCGTTGGCGCCGATGGCCACGCGCGCCAGCGACAGCGGCTGAAAGTCGAGCGCGATGGCCTCGATGGCGGGCGGTTCGAGGCCCGACGCGCGCAATGCGCCAACGAGCGCGCCAACCGACGCGCCAACGACCAGGTCCGGCACCAGGCCCATCTCGTGCAGCGCGCGCAGCACACCGACATGCGTGAAGCCGCGCGGACCGCCCGAGCTGAGCACCCAGGCCACGCGCGGCGCGCGCGCCAGCGGCGCCATTCGTGGCGCGTCGTCGCCGTCGTGGTCGGCATCGGCGGTGAAAGTGCAGCCGGCGAGAGCGCTCGCGCCGAGCGCGGCGCCGAGCAAGCGCCGCCGCGTGGGTTGCGTGGCCTCAGCGCAGGGACTGAATGCGCGCTGCCAAGGCATCGCTCGGATCAAACCCATTCAACGCCGCCGCGTGCTGTGCCTCGCCGGCATACGGCGCCGGCCAACCAAGAATGGCCGATGCCGTTTCGCAGCGCCGGCGCATATCGTGCACGTCGCGCCCGCCGAGGTGCAGGATGCCGTAGCGGTGGCTGCCGAGCCATTTGAAATCACGCGCCAGCGAGTGGCCGGACTTGGGGTACGTGAACAGCATCGCGTCGGGGAACTCTCGCGCCAGGCGCGCGCGCTGCCAGGGGCCGGGCATGACCGGCATGTCGCTGGCATCGAAGCTGCGATAGACAAAGCTCGCCGCCACGCCGGCCGTGGTGGGCGCGCGTGGCAGCGTGGCCGGGTCCTGGCCCATCGCCAGCGCCAGGCCAAGGGCATGCGCATCGACGCCGTGCACGCGCCGGTAGAGATCGCCGAACTGCGAGGCCAGGCGCGGGTTGAACTCGATCACGGACAAGCGGTCGCTGGCCGGGTCGTGAAAGAACTCCATATTGAACAGGCCGTGCGTGAAGCCGACGGCTGCCAGGAACTTGCGCGCCACGTCGGCGGCGCGCTCGGCTGCGGCCGCGGGCAAACGCGTTGGCGGCTGGGCCGACAGATCGAAACGCATGAAGGCCTGCGTGCCCGGGTACATCACGGCATCGACGATGCCCAGCACATGCAGCTGGCCATTGAACACGTAGCCGTCGAGGTTGTACTGCGGCGCGCGCAGCGGCTCCTCCAACATCATGCGGTGTGCCGTGCCGCAGCCGGGCAGGCGCTGCCGCGCCACGCGCTCGAACGGCTCGACGAGGCGGCGGATCACCCACAGCTCGCGTTTGCCGAAGCGTGTGTGTTCGTGCAGCTCGCGCTCGTGCCGCACCGGACGCGCCAGCACGGAGAACGCGGCTTTGACCGGCTTGACGTAGCTCGGGTAGGCCAGGCCTTCAGGGATCGGGCCGCCGTAGTGGGCGTCGAGTTCACTGAAACGCAGATTGGCCTCGGGGCAGACTTGCTGCAAGACGCGGCGCGCGTGCAGCTTGTGCTGGCAGGCGATCACCGCTTCGGGCGTGGTGCCGGGCAGCCCGGCCGCCTCGGCCACCAGCGCTGCGCCGAGCGCGCCGAACTGCTCATGGTGCGAGACCACGCCGGCCCAGCCGCGCTGCCGCGCGCGTTTGGCCTGTCGCGCGGCAAAGGCGCCGAGGTCGAAGCTGATCAGCCGCGCGTTGCTCGGGAAGGAGAAGAGGTCGAAGCCGGCGCGGTCGTAGTGGAATTGCCCACCCAGGGCCTGGTGCGCGCGTGCATCCCAGTCGTAGTCGAACAGCAGCCCGACCCGCGGTCGGCGTTCAGGGTGAGGGGTGTCGGTGCGGCTCGGCTCGGTCATGGTGGGGTCAACACTATTGTGAGGTGCGCGGCAAGGTCCGACGTGAGGGCATGTACGAAGCAAGCCACAGCCGAGCTGCGGCGTAGGCGGCTTTGGTCGCACCGGCTCGGCATCCCTTACGCAGAAGGCGCACCACCGGATGCGCCCGAAAAACAAAAGGGCCACCGACGGTGGCCCTTGTTCATCTTTTGCGAAGCGCGCTCAACGGTTCTCGATCGGCTTCACATCGCGCCGCGGCGAGCCGACAAAGAGCTGGCGCGGGCGGCCGATCTTGTACTCGGGGTCGCCGATCATTTCGTTCAGCTGCGCGATCCAGCCGACCGTGCGCGCCAAGGCAAAGATAGCGGTGAACAGGCTGACCGGGATGCCGATCGCGCGCTGCACGATGCCCGAATAAAAGTCGACGTTCGGGTAGAGCTTGCGCGCCACGAAGTACTCGTCTTCGAGGGCAATCTTCTCCAGCGCCATCGCCAGCTTGAATAGCGGGTCGTTGCCCAGGCCGAGCGCCTGCAGCACCTCGTGGCAGGTCTCGCGCATCAGCTTGGCACGCGGGTCGTAGTTCTTGTAGACGCGGTGGCCAAAGCCCATCAGCTTGACGCCGGAGTCCTTGTCCTTGACCTTCTTGATGAACTCGCCGATCTTGTCGACGCCGCCGTTCTTCTGGATCTCGCCCAGCATGTTGAGCGCCGCTTCGTTGGCGCCGCCATGCGCCGGGCCCCACAGGCAGGCCACGCCGGCGGCGATGGCCGCGAACGGGTTGGTGCCCGAGCTGCCGCACAGGCGCACGGTGGACGTGCTGGCGTTCTGCTCGTGGTCGGCATGCAAGATGAAGATGCGGTCCAGCGCGCGCACCAGCACGTCATTGACCTGGTATTCCTCGCAGGGCGTGGCGAACATCATGTGCATGAAGTTCGCGCTGTAGGACAGCGAGTTCTTCGGGTAGATGTAGGGCTGGCCGATGCCGTACTTGTAGGCCATGGCCACCAGCGTCGGCATCTTGGCGATCAGACGGATCGCCGAGATCTCGCGGTGCCGCGGGTTGTTGATGTCGGTGCTGTCGTGATAGAAGGCCGACAGGCCGCCGACCAGGCCCGTCATCACCGCCATCGGGTGTGCGTCGCGGCGGAAGCCGCGCAGGAAGAACTGCATCTGCTCGTTGACCATCGTGTGGTTGGTGACGAGCTTGTGGAAGTCCTTCTGCTGTGTCTCGTTCGGCAGGTCGCCGTAGAGCAGCAGGTGGCAGGTGTCGAGAAAATCGCACTGCGTGGCGAGCTGCTCGATCGGGTAGCCGCGGTACAGCAGCTCACCCTTGTCGCCGTCGATGTAGGTGATCGTCGAGTTGCAAGCCGCGGTGGACAGGAAGCCCGGGTCGTAAGTGAACTTGCCGGTCTGCGCGTAGAGCTTGCGGATGTCGATCACGTCCGGGCCGATGCTGCCTTTGTAGATCGGCAACTCCATCTCGGGCGAGCCGTCAGAGAACGACAGGGTGGCTTTCACGTCGGATGGGGTCATCATGGTCAATGCCTTTCTACGGAAACGGGAGCGTTGCGCATCAGAGCGAGGACCGCGCGCACTTCGTCAGTGTTCAATTCGCCTTCCGGCTCGCGGCGCGCGAGCAGCAAGTCGAGCAGGTCGTTGTCGGCCAAGTCCATGAGGCGCTCCAAGCCTTGCCCAAGGCTGACAGACAGTGCTGAGCCGTGATGCTTGAAAAAGCGCTCGACAAACAGGTCGTTTTCCAGCAAGCCGCGGCGGCAGCGCCACTTGAGCTTGTTGAGTTCGGCTTGCCCAAGCATGTTCATCAGGATCACACCGCGCGCCGGGCCGCCCCAAGGGCGCTGTGCGCCCCCTCGGGGGGTCGCGAACGGCCGAAGGCACAAGCTAGGGGGCTCATCACTACACCGCGCGGCGCACCATCAGTTCTTTGATCTTGCCGATGGCCTTGGTCGGATTCAAGCCCTTCGGGCAGACATCGACGCAGTTCATGATGGTGTGGCAGCGGAACAGGCGGTACGGGTCTTCGAGGTTGTCCAGGCGCTCGGCCGTGGCTTCGTCGCGGCTGTCGGCGATGAAGCGATAGGCCTGCAGCAGGCCGGCCGGTCCGACGAACTTGTCCGGGTTCCACCAGAAGCTCGGGCAGCTCGTGCTGCAACTCGCGCAGAGGATGCACTCGTACAGGCCGTTGAGCTCATCGCGCTCCTCGGGCGACTGCAGGCGCTCCTTCTCGGGCGGCGTGTTGTCGTTGACGAGGTAAGGCTTGATCGAGTTGTACTGCTTGAAGAACTGCGTCATGTCGACGATCAGGTCGCGAATCACCGGCAGGCCAGGCAACGGCTTCAAGGTCACCACGTCCGGCAGCGTGCGCATGTTGGTCAGGCAGGCCAAGCCGTTCTTGCCGTTGATGTTCATCGCGTCCGAGCCGCAGACGCCTTCGCGGCACGAGCGCCGAAATGAGAACGACGGGTCGATCGCCTTCAACTTCATCAACGCATCGAGCAGCATGCGCTCCGAGCCGTCGAGCTCGACGTCGATGCTCTGCATGCGCGGCTTGGCGTCGGTGTCAGGGTCGTAGCGGTAGATCTGGAATGTGCGCTTGGTCATACCTTCAATTCAGTTTCATTCACCGCAGAGGATAGGAGTACGCAGAGGTTCGCAGAGAAACACAAGACAATGATTTTCTCTGCGAACCTCTGCGTGCTCTGCGCCTCTGCGGTGAATGAGGTTTGCATGCGCGGCCCTCAGAACGTGCGTACCTTGGGCGGGATCGATTCGGCCGTCAGAGGCTTAAGGTTCACCGCTTTGTAGTCGAGGCGGTTGCCCTGGCTGTACCAGAGCGTGTGCTTGAGCCACACCTTGTCGTTGCGGCCGTTCGGGAACTCGGCGCTGTCGGCATAGTCGTTGACGGTGTGCGCGCCGCGGCTTTCCTGGCGCGCAGCGGCCGAGACGATCGTCGCGCTCGCGGCTTCGATCAGGTTGTCCACTTCGAGCGCTTCGATGCGCGCGGTGTTGAAGACCTTGCTTTTGTCCTTCAACTGAATGCCCTTCACACGTTCGGCGAGTGCGGCGATCTTGACCACACCTTCGTTCATGCTCGCTTGCGTGCGGAACACGCCGGCATGCTGCTGCATCGTGCTGCGAATATCGCCCGCCACGTCCTGCGCGTACTCGCCGGACACCGTGTTGTCGAGCTTGGACAAGCGCGCCAGCGGCTTGTCGGCCGCGTCGGCGGGCAAGGGCTTGTGCGCCTTCGGTTCTTTCTTGATTGCATCAACGATGTGCAACCCAGCCGCACGGCCGAACACCAGCAGGTCGAGCAACGAGTTGGTGCCCAGGCGGTTGGCGCCATGCACGCTGACGCAAGCGCACTCGCCCACCGCGTACAAACCGTTGACGATCTGATTGCTGTTGCCGTTCTTCGGCGCGACGACCTGGCCGTGGATGTTGGTCGGGATGCCGCCCATCTGGTAGTGGATCGTCGGCACCACGGGGATCGGCTCCTTGCTGATGTCGACGTTGGCAAAGTTGTGGCCGATCTCGAATACGCTCGGCAGGCGCTTCATGATCGTCTCGGTGCCGAGGTGCGTCATGTCGAGGTTGATGTAGTCCTTGTTCGGACCACAGCCGCGGCCTTCCTTGATCTCCTGGTCCATGCAGCGCGAGACAAAGTCGCGCGGTGCCAGATCCTTCAGCGTCGGCGCGTAGCGCTCCATGAAGCGCTCGCCAGCGCTGTTGCGCAGGATCGCGCCCTCGCCGCGGCAGCCTTCGGTGAGCAGCACGCCGGCGTTGTGCACGCCCGTGGGGTGGAACTGCCAGAACTCCATGTCTTCGAGCGGCAGGCCGGCACGCGCCGCCATGCCCAGGCCATCACCGGTGTTGATGAAGGCGTTGGTGCTGGCCGCGTAGATGCGCCCGGCGCCGCCGGTGGCGAACAAGGTGATCTTGGCCTCCAGGATGTGGACCTCGCCGGTTTCCATCTCCAGCGCGGTGACGCCGAGCACATCGCCGTCGGCGTCGCGGATCAGGTCCAGGGCCATCCATTCGACGAAAAACGTCGTCCGCGCCTTCACGTTCTGCTGGTACAGCGTGTGCAGCATCGCATGGCCAGTGCGGTCGGCGGCGGCGCATGCGCGCTGCACCGGCTTCTCGCCATAGTTTGCTGTGTGCCCGCCGAACGGACGTTGGTAGATCGTGCCGTCGGGGTTGCGGTCGAACGGCATGCCCATGTGCTCGAGCTCATAGACCACCTTCGGCGCCTCACGGCACATGTATTCGATGGCGTCCTGGTCGCCGAGCCAGTCGCTGCCTTTGACCGTGTCGAAGAAGTGGTAGTGCCAGTTGTCTTCGCTCATGTTGCCGAGCGAGGCGCCGATGCCGCCCTGCGCTGCGACGGTGTGCGAGCGGGTCGGGAAGACCTTGCTCAGACAGGCGACGTTCAAGCCCGCTTGCGCCAGGCGCAGCGAGGCCTGCATGCCGGAACCGCCGGCGCCGACGATGACCACATCGAATTTTCGTTTGGCAAGAGCGGCCATGTTGTTCAGAGTCTCCAGAGCACTTGCACGGCCCAGCCACAGCAGCCGACGAGCCAGGCCAGCGTGAAGACTTGCAAGGCCAAGCGCACGCCCACTGGCTTGATGTAGTCCATCCAGACATCGCGCATGCCCACCCAGGCGTGGTACGCCAGCGAGACGATGACGATGAAGGTCAGCACCTTCATCCACTGCGACGAGAAGATTTGCGACCAGCGCAGGTAGCCGAGCTTGGCGCCGAACACCACCTGCGCGATCAGCACGATCGTGAACAGCGCCATCAGCGACGCCGTGACACGCTGCGAGAGCCAATCGCGGAAGCCGTAGTGCGCGCCGACGACGAGGCGTTTGGAGCCGAAGTTGTTGTTGCCGGACATGTCAGTACCGCCGGGCCGTCCCAAGGTGCTGACGCTCCCCTCGGGGGACGCGAACGAAGTGCGCTAGGGGTGGTTTCATTTCTAGAAGAAAAGCTTGAAGCCGAGCACGAGGGTCAGCAACAGGCTGACGCCGAGCGTGACCAGCGCTGACTTGTGGCCGAACTCTTTGGTGACGGCGTGCGTGGCATCCATCCACAGGTGGCGCACGCCGGCAATGAAGTGGTGCAGGTAGGCCCAGATCAGCGCCAGCGTGACGATCTTGACCATCCACGCCGGAAAGATCCACAGCCCGGCCACGTAGGCGCTGGTGAAGCGCTCGTAGCTCACTTCGGACGTGAGGCTCACGTCGAACAACCAGACCACGAACGGCAGCAACAGAAACATCATCACGCCGCTGATGCGGTGACCGATCGAGACGATACCGGCCGGGGGCAGCCGGTACGTCATCAGGTCCGTGACGTGGATGTTGCGATAGACAGGGCGAGGTCTTTGTTGTGCGGTGTCTGCCATTGCTGGTGTCCGTGCCTTGTTCGCGATGAAACCGAAAGATTCTATTGCAGCGCAGCAGACACGAGGCTTACGCCATTCAACCGACGGCGTTCTCCGCGCGCCGCGCCTTCCAGGCACCGAAGATCGCCAGCAGTCCGGGCACGATGATCAGCGCCCAGATGATCTTGTTCAGGTTCTGTTGTACCCACGGCAGGTTGCCAAAAAGGTAGCCGGCGCCGACGATGCCGACCACCCACAGGCCGCCGCCCGTCACGTCGTACAGAGTGAACTTGCTGCGCGTCATCTGCGCCACGCCGGCCACGAAAGGCGCAAAGGTGCGCACAAAGGGCATGAAACGCGCGATGACGATGGTGATGCCGCCGTAGCGCTCGTAGAAGGCATGCGCCTGCTCGAAGGCGCGCTTGTTGAACAGGCGGCTGTTTTCCCACTGGAAGACACGCGGGCCGATGTGGCGGCCGATGGCGTAGTTGGTCTGGTTGCCGAGCACCGCCGCCGCCCACAGCAGCGCCATCGACAGCGGCAGGCTCATCAGGCCCACGCCGCACAACGCGCCGACGATGAACAGCAGCGAGTCGCCCGGCAGGAACGGGAAGATCACGACGCCGGTTTCGGTGAAGATGATCAGAAAAAGCAACGCATAGACCCAGGCGCCGTAGGCGATAACGAAGTCCTTCAGGTGCACGTCGACGTGCAGGATGAAGTCGATCAGGAAGGAGATGATTTCCATGTTCGGGCGCGGATTATCCCGGCCCTTCGAAAAGTCGCGGCTCGGCCTGGATGGACCGCCCTGCCCCAGCCCGCCGCCCTGCACCGCCGCCCGATCCGCGAGCTGCCTGACGACCTCGTCAGCCAGATCGCGGCCGGCGAAGTCGTCGAGCGGCCGGCGTCGGTGGTGCGCGAACTCGTGGACAACGCGCTCGATGCCGGGGCGTCGCAGATCACGGTCAAACTGTCGGCCGGCGGCGTGCGCCAGATCACCGTCGAGGACGATGGCGTAGGCATCCCGCGCGAAGAGCTCGCGCTGGCGCTGCGCCGGCATGCGACGAGCAAGATCGGATCGCTGGCGGATCTCGAACGGGTCGGCACGATGGGCTTTCGCGGCGAGGCACTGGCCGCCGTGGCGTCGATCGCCGAGCTGACGCTGGCCAGCCGAACGCCCGGCGCCGCGCAAGCGGTGCGCCTGGATGCACGCAGCGGCGAAACCGGCCCGGTGGCGCGTGCGGTCGGCACCACCGTCGAAGTGCGTGAACTCTTCTTCGCCACGCCGGCACGGCGCAAGTTCTTGAAGAGCGACGCCACCGAACTCGCCCACTGCGTCGAGGCCGTGCGCCGCCACGCGCTGGCGCGGCCGGATGTGTCGTTCGCCATCTGGCACGAAGGCCGCCTGGTCACGCAGTGGCGCGCCGCGCCGAACCGCGACGCTCGCTTGGCCGACGTGATGGGCGCCGAGTTCATGGCCGCCAGCCTGGCGCTGCAAGGCGGCGCCGGCCCGCTGATGCTCAGCGGCCGCGTCGGCACGCCCGACGCCGCGCGTGCCCGCGCCGACCACCAGTACGTCTATGTCAACGGCCGCTATGTGCGCGACCGCAGCGTCGCGCATGGCGTGAGGAGCGCCTTCGACGACGTGCTGCACGGCGCGCGGCAACCGGTGTATGCCCTGTTCATCGACATCGATCCCGAGCGTGTCGATGTCAACGTGCACCCGACGAAGATCGAAGTGCGGTTTCGTGACGGGCGTGAGGTGCATGAGGCCGTGCGGCGCGCGGTCGAGGCCGCGCTGGCCACACCGCGCGCCGTGGCGGTGAGCAGCGGTGCGGCGGTGGCGCCCAGCGCGGCGCCGCTGTTCTCACGCGCGTACAACCCGCCGCCCGTGCAGGCCGGCCTGGCGCTGCAAACGGCCGCCGCGCTGTTTGCGCGCCAGCCGTCGCCGCCGCCGTATGTCGTCACCCAGCCCGCACCGGCAACGAACACGGAGTGGCCGCTCGGCCGCGCGCTGGCCCAACTCAGCGGCGTGTACATCCTGGCTGAAAACGCGCAAGGCCTGGTCATCATCGACATGCACGCCGCGCACGAACGCATCGTCTATGAGCGCATGAAGCGCCAGCTCGGCAGCACCAGCCTTGAAGCGCAGGCGCTGCTGATCCCGGCCACCTTTGCTGCGACGCTGACCGAGATCGCCACCGCCGAAGAACACGCCGACACGCTCACCGCGCTCGGCCTCGACGTGGCGCCGCTGTCTGCGCAAACACTCGCCGTGCGCTCGCGCCCCGCCGCGCTGGCCGATGCCGACCCCGTCGCCCTCACCCGCTCCGTGCTGGCCGACCTGGCGCAGCATGACGCCAGCCGCGTCGTCGAGCGCACGCGCGACGAGCTGCTGTCGACGATGGCCTGCCACGCGGCGGTGCGCGCCAACCGCCGCCTGACCGTCGAAGAAATGAACGCGCTGCTGCGCGACATGGAAGCCACCGAGCGCAGCGACCAGTGCAACCACGGCCGGCCGACGTGGCGACAGATCACGCTGGCCGAATTGGATTCGTTGTTCATGAGAGGACGTTGATGAAAGTGCGCCGACTCACGCGCTGGCTCCTCGTTTCCGTGCTGGCCGTCAGCGGCCTGGCCGGTTGCGCCACGCTCGACACACAGCAACGCAAGTGGATCTTCCAGCCGACCGACCGCACCTGGTGGGGCGGCGCGCAGGCGGCCGAGGGCATGAGTGATGTCTGGATCGAGTTCGCCTCGGCCGAAGAAAAACAACCCGTCAAGCTGCACGGCCTGTGGCTGCCGCAGAAGCGAACCGGCGCCCCGGTGATGCTCTACCTGCACGGCGCGCGCTGGGACGTACGCTCCTCCGCGCACCGCATGCAGCGCATGCACGAGCTCGGCTTTGCGGTGCTCGGCATCGACTACCGCGGCTTCGGCAAGAGCACGCAGACGCTGCCGAGCGAAGACCTGGCGCATGAAGACGCGCTCGCGGCGTGGCAGTGGCTTGAGAAGCAGCAGCCGCAGGCCAAGCGCTTCGTCTTCGGCCACTCGCTCGGCGGCGCGATCGCGGTGCGCCTGGCCAGCGAGGTCGAAGACGCCACCGGCGTCATCGTCGAAGGCGGATTCACCTCGATCCCCGACGTGTTCTCGACGATGAAGTGGGGCTGGTTGCCGCTCGGGCCGCTGATCACGCAGCGCTTCGACGCCGCCTCGCGCCTCGACAAACTCAAAGCGCCGCTGCTCGTCGTGCATGGCGCCAACGACAACCTGATCAAGCCCGAACTCGGCCGTGCGCTGTTCGAGCGCGCCAAGCAGCCGAAGCGCTTCGTGCTCGTCGAAGGCGGCACGCACCACAACACGAATGCTGTGGGCCAGGTGCAGTACCGGCAAGCCGTGGCCGAGCTGTTCGACATGCAGATCGCCTCGCAATGAGGCTGGCCCGGCTCGCCCTCGCCGCAGCCCTGCTGTGCGCCGCCAGCGGCTGCGCGATCGTCGATTCACAGCAGCGCCACTGGATCTTCCAGCCCGGCCAGCGCACTTGGGACGTCGGCGCGCAAGCGTCGCAAGGCATGCGCGATGTGTGGATCGAGTTCGCGTCGGCCGAAGACAAACAGGCCGTTCGGCTGCACGGCCTGTGGCTGCCGCACGCCGATGCCGATGCGCCCGTCATGCTCTACCTGCACGGTGCGCGCTGGGACGTGCGCTCGTCGGCGCCGCGCATGCGCTCGATGCACGAACTCGGGTTCTCGGTGCTCGGCATCGACTACCGCGGCTTCGGCCGCAGCAGCGAAGGCTTGCCGTCGGAAGACCTGATGCGCGAAGACGCGTTGGCGGCGTGGCAGTGGCTCGCACAGCAACGCCCGCAAGCCCGGCGCTACCTCTACGGCCACTCGCTCGGCTCGTCGATTGCGGTGCGCCTGGCCAGCGGGTCGGGCGACGCGGCCGGCGTCATCGTCGAAGGCGCGTTCACGTCGGCGCTCGACGTGGTGAACACCACGTGGTGGCGCTGGCTGCCGATGGAACGCCTGATCACGCAGCGCCTCGACGCTGCCTCGCACATCGACAAGATCAACGCGCCGCTGCTCGTGGTGCACGGCGGGCTGGACACGATGGTCGCGCCCGACCTCGGCCGCGCGCTGTACGAGCGCGCGAAACAGCCCAAGCGTTTCGTGTTGATCGATGGCGGCTTGCACCACACCCTCACCGCAACGAACCAAGTGCAGTACCGCAACGCCGTGTTGGAACTGTTCGATTTGAAGGTCGCAACGAACCCATGAACCACGATCTACGAGCCGCGCGCCGGGCTCCGTTCGCCCTGAGCTTGTCGAAGGGTCCCAAGCAAGGCCCAAATCCATGACAGAAGGCGAACGCCTGTCCAAGCGCATGGCCGCGCTCGGCATCGCTTCGCGCCGCGAGGCCGACGAGTGGATCGAGGCCGGCTGGGTCCGTGTCAACGGCAAGCTCGCCGTGCTCGGGCTGCGTGTCGGCCCCGACGTGCGCATCGAGATCGATCCAAGCGCCAAGCGCGAACAGTTGCAGCGCATGACGGTGCTGCTGCACAAACCCATCGGCTACGTCAGCGGCCAGGCTGAAGATGGCTACGAGCCGGCGGTGGTTTTGGTCAACCGCGAAAACCGTTGGAGCGAGGACCACTCGCACGGCCCCACCGGCACTTTGCGCGGCCTGGCGCCTGCGGGCCGGCTGGACATCGACTCCACCGGCCTCTTGGTGCTGACGCAAGACGGCCGCGTGGCGCGCACCTTGATCGGCGAAAACTCAAGCGTGGAGAAGGAGTACCTGGTGCGCGTGCGTCGCTCGCAACCGATGCCCGGTCCGCTGCTCACGCCCGAAGAACTCGCCATGCTGCAGCACGGCATGGAGCTCGACGACAAGCCGCTCAAGCCGGCCAAGGTGAGCTGGGCCAACGAAGACCAGTTGCGCTTCGTGCTGCGCGAAGGCAGGAAACGCCAGATCCGCCGCATGTGCGACCAGGTGGGCCTCGAAGTCACCGGGTTGAAGCGCGTGCGCATCGGCAGCGTCGTGCTCGGCAAGCTTCCGCTCGGGCAGTGGCGCTACTTGCGCAGCGACGAATCCTTTTGAGCACGCCCGCAGCCACCGGCGCGGCGGTCGCGCCGCCGCCGCTGCTCACCGCCCTGCACGCCGCCATGGTGCTGGCGCTGCTGCTCGGCCTGCAGCCGGTGATCACCGATCTTTATTTGCCAACGCTGCCGCTGATCGCGCGCGAGTTCGCCGCGCCGTTGTCGCAGATGCAGATGACGATGTCGGCGCTGATCCTCGCCTTTGGTCTGATGCAGCTGGTCTGGGGCCCAGTGGCCGACCGCTTCGGCCGCCGCCCCGTCTTGCTCCTGGCGCTGGCACTGATGGTGGTGGCCAGCGTCGGCGCGGCCATGGCGCCCGACATGTCGTGGCTGATCTTCTGGCGCATTGCGCAGGGCGCCACGCTGGCGGCCACGGTGGTCTGTGCGCGCGCCATGGTGCGCGACCTGTACGAACCGTCGCAAGGCGCGCATGTGATGTCGCTCGGGCTGTCGGGACTCGGTCTGCTCGCCATTGCCTCGCCACTGGCCGGCGGCGTGCTGGCCGGCGCGCTGGGCTGGCGTGCCTGCCTGTGGGCGGTGTCCGTCTGCGCGGCGCTCTCCTGGCTCGTCATCGCGCTGCGCACGCCCGAGACGCTCGCCGTGCGCAACCCCGAGGCCCTGCAATGGCGCGTGCTGCTGCCCAACGCGCGCACCGTGCTCGCGCACCCGACGTTTCGCGCTTGGGCATTGCTCGTCGCCAGCACCTACGCCGGGCTGTTCATCATTTTGTCGGCATCGTCGTATGCCTACATCGGCGTGCTCGGCCTGTCCAGCGCGCAGTACGGCATGGCGATGGCCTGGGGCTCCCTGGTGTACATCGTCGGCACGTTTTTCTGCCGCCGCTGGTTGAAGCAGCACGGCCTCGTCGGCACGGTTCAACGCGGTGCGTTCTTCACGCTGGCCGGTGGGCTGGGCATGGCGGCATGCAGCGTCATGACCGTGCCGGCGCTGCCGGCCGTGATGTTGGCGCAATCGCTCTTCGCGTTTGGACACGGCCTGCACCAGCCGTGCGGACAAACCGGCGCTGTCGGCCCGTTTCCGCAGATGGCCGGCGTGGCGTCCGCATTGGCCGGTTGTCTGCTCGCACTGATCGCTTTTGCCGTGGGCTTGTGGCTCGGCTCGGCGCTGGACGGCACGCTGCGCCCACTCGGCATCGGCCTGGCAGTGGCAAGCTGCACCACGGCAGTGGTGGCGTGGACACTCGTGCGCTGGCACGGCGAGATGCCGCGGCAATGACGCCCCTGTGCATCGCCGGCCCAACGGCCAGCGGAAAAAGTGCGCTGGCGATGACCATCGCCGAGCGCTGGCCGGTGGAGATCATCAGCGTCGATTCGGCGCTGGTCTATCGCGGCATGGACATCGGCACCGCAAAACCGAGCGCGGCCGATCGCGCCGCAGTGCCACACCACCTGATCGACATTCGCGAACCGGACGAGCCCTACTCCGCCGCGATGTTCGCTGCCGACGCGCACCGCCTGTGCGCCGAGATCGCGGCACGCGGCAAACACCCGCTGCTGGTCGGCGGAACGATGCTGTACTTCAAGGCGCTGGCGGGTGGCCTGGACGACATGCCGGCGGCGGATGCGGCGATCCGCGGCGAGATCGAAGTGCAGGCCACGGCGCGCGGCTGGCCGGCGCTGCATGCCGAACTGGCGCAAATCGATGCCGCCACGGCCGCACGCCTGCCGCCCAACGACGCGCAGCGCATCGGCCGCGCGCTCGAAGTCTGGCGGGTCAGCGGTCGTGCGCTGTCCAGCTTTCACACGCAATCCAAACCCGTCGCAGCACTGCCGCTGATCGCGCTCGAACCGGACGACCGCGCGTGGCTGCATGCGCGCATCGCCGATCGCTTCGACGCCATGCTGGGCGCGGGCTTGCTCGCCGAAGTGCAATGCTTGCGCGAGCGGCCCGGTGTGCACGCCGAACTGCCAGCCATGCGCGCCGTCGGCTATCGCCAGGCGTGGCAAGCGCTGGATGCGGGCCTGGCCGGCGATGCGCTGCGCAACGACGTGCGCGAGCGCGGCATCGCGGCGACACGCCAGCTCGCCAAACGCCAGCTGACGTGGCTGCGCGGGATGCCGCAACGCCAGCGTGTGGCCTGCGATGGGCAGGATGCGATCGAACGGAGCCTGCGTATCGTCAGCGAGCATTGGCAAAACACATGAATCTGTTGTCGGTGCAGGGCCTGACGAAGCGCTTCGGCACCAGCACGGTGTTCGCCAACGTCAGCTTCACGCTCGCGCCGGGCGAGCTGGTGGCGGTGCTCGGCGAGTCGGGAGTCGGCAAGTCGACGCTGCTCAACTGCATCGCGGGGCTCGAACCGGCCGATGCCGGCGAGGTGCGCTTGCACGGCCAGCCGCTGCCCTGGCACGACGAAACGGCACTCGCGCACTGGCGGCGCAAACAACTCGGCTTTCGTCTTCCAGGCCTTTCATGTGTCTGCCGCACCTGAGCGTGGCGCAGAATGTGGCGCTGCCGTTGCTGCTACTGCAAAAGCCCGATGAATCGCGTGTGCAATCGCTGCTCCAAAGCGTCGGCCTTGCGGACCTCGCCGACCGCGCGCCACGCACGCTCTCCGGCGGCCAGTTGCAACGCGTGGCCATCGCGCGGGCGCTGGTGCACGCGCCGCCGCTGGTGCTGGCCGATGAACCCACCGGCAACCTCGACCCGGCCACCGCCGAGCGCGTCATCGAGTTGTTGGCGCAGCAGGTTCGCGCGGCGGGCGCGGCCTGTCTCGTGGCCACGCACTCGGCAGCCGCTGCGGCGCGTGCGGATCGCGTGCTGCGGCTGACTTCACGGGGCATCGAGTGACAGTCTCCTTCACCGCAGAGGCGCAGAGGACGCAGAGGAAACGCAGAGGAAAGCCACCGATTTGCATTCCTCGGCGGACCTCTGCGCGCTCTGCGCCTCTGCGGTGAATGAAACTCGCCACTCCAATGGTTGAGCTGCTGCGTCATCTCGTCTGGCCCGAGTGGCGCGCCCACCCATGGCGGCAGGCGATGGCGGTGCTGGCGGTGGCGCTCGGTGTGGCGCTGGCCTGGTCGGTGCACTTGATCAACGGCTCCGCGCTCGCCGAGTTTTCGGGCGCCGTGCGCTCGGTGCAGGGCGAACCCGATGCTTCGTTCGTCTGCACGGCGCGCGATGGGTGCGACGACGCGGTGTTCGAAGCGCTGGCCTCGCGCAGCGACGTCGTGGTCGCGGTGCCGGTGGTCGAACTCGACAGCTACGCGCTTGACGCCGGCGGCCAGCGCGTGCCCCTGCGTCTGCTCGGTGTCGATGCGCTGCAAGTCGCGGCCGTGGCGCCTGCATTGATGCCGCGCGCTGCGGCCGGCGAGACCCGCACCGCGCTGGTCGATCCCGACGCCCTCTTCCTCAACCCGGCAGCGATGCGGCGTCTCGGCGCGAGCGAAGGCCAAACGCTGCGCGTGCAGCACGGCGCAGAGACGATCGCCTTGCGCGTGGCCGGTCGCGTGGCAGCGGACGGCTCGCCGCTGGCGGTGCTGGACATCGCGGGTGTGCAGCATCACTTCGGCTTTGCACGGCGCTTGTCGCGCATCGACCTGCGCCTCGCCGCGGGCGCCGATGCGGCCACGCTGCCAGTGCCGCCCGGTTGGCGCGTCGCGCGCGCCGACGACGCCGAGCAGCGCGTCTCCAACGTCTCGCGCGCCTACCGCGTCAACCTCACCGTGCTCGCGCTGGTCGCGCTGTTCGTCGGCGCGTTCCTCGTCTTCGCGGTGATGGCGCTGTCGGTGGCACAGCGCGTGCCGTCGTTGGCGCTGCTCGGTGTGCTCGGACTTTCTGCGTCAGAACGCGCGCGGCTGATCCGCAGCGAATGCGCGCTGCTCGGTGTCGCCGGCAGCGCACTCGGCATCGCGCTGGGAACGCTGCTCGCCTTTTTCGCGCTGCGGTGGCTGGCCGGCGACCTGGGTGGCGGTTACTTCCCCGGCATCGCGCCGCGCCTGCAGTTCTCTTGGCCCGGCGCGATCGTGTTTGCACTGCTCGGCGTCGTCGCCACGATGCTCGGCGGCTGGCTGCCGGCGCGGCAGGCCGCGACGCTCGCGCCGGCGCAAGCGCTCAAAGGCCTGGGCGGCGCATCGTTCGCGCGCAGGCCGGCATGGCGCGGTCCGCTGCTGTTGGTATCGGGCGTCGTGCTCGCGCTGGCGCCGCCGATCGCTGGACTGCCGGTGGCCGCGTATGTGTCCGTGGCATTGCTGCTGCTCGGCGGTGTGGCCTGCGTGCCGCTGCTGATCGACACGCTGTTGAAAAGCGCGCCGTCGCAGCGCACGGCGCTGCCATTGCTGGCGCTGTCACGCGCACACCACGAGCGCGAGGCCGCGTCGGTGGCCGTGGCGGGCGTCGTCGCCAGCCTCGCTCTCGCGGTTGCGCTGACCGTCATGGTGGCGAGCTTTCGCGACGGCGTGGCGCGCTGGCTCGATCAGGTGTTGCCCGCCGATCTCTACTTGCGCAGTGCCACACAAAGCAGCGCCGCCGATCAGGCCTACCTGTCGCCCGACTTCGTCAAGGCAGCGCAGCGCCTGCCCGGCGTGGCGCGCCTCGAAGCGGCGCGCACGCGGCCGTTGAACTTCAGCAGCGAGCAACCGGCCGTCATCCTGATCTCGCGCCCGCTCACGGACCCTGCGGCGTCCCTGCCCCTGCTCGACCCGCCGCTGCCGGCATCGACCCTGCCCGGCGTCTTTGTCAGCGAGGCGATGCAGCGCCTGTACGACGCACAACCAGGCAAAGAGCTGACGCTGCCGCTTGAGGAGACTGCGTTGCGCGTGCAGTCACCAGGAGGGAACACGCTGCGCGTGTTCGTGCGCGGCGTCTGGCGCGACTACGCGCGCCAGTTCGGCGCGATCGTCATCGACAGCACCGACTACCGCCGCGCCACCGGCGACGAGCGTTTGAACGACCTGTCGCTGTGGCTTGCACCGGGCGCGCGTGTCGAAGACGTCCAGCAGGCGCTGCGAGAGCTCGGCGGTGATTCCGCGCTGTTCGACATGGCCTCGGCAACGCAGTTGCGCACGATGTCGCTTGCCATCTTCGACCGCAGCTTTGCCGTCACGCGCTGGCTGCAAGTCGTCGCGATCGCGATCGGCCTGGCCGGCATCGCGGCCAGTTTTTCAGCGCAGGCGTTGGCGCGGCGGCGCGAATTTGGCTTGTTGGCGCACCTCGGCTTCACGCGCCGGCAGATGATCACGCTCGTTGCCGCCGAGGGGCTGACGTGGACCTCGGCCGGCGCGCTGATGGGCCTGGCCCTCGGCCTCGCGGTGGCGGTGGTGTTGGTGCACGTGATCAACCCACAGAGCTTTCACTGGACGATGGAGCTGCTGGTGCCGTGGGTGCGCGTCGGCGTGTTGCTGTTGGGCGTGCTCGTGGCCGGCAGCGTGACGGCAGCGCTGTCGGCGCGCGCGGCTGCAGGCCGCGATGTCGTGGCGGCGGTGAAGGAGGACTGGTGAGCGCCGCCGGGCCGCTCCCAAGGCGCTCGCTCCCCCTTGGGGGGACGGCACGCAGTGCCAAGGGGGCCTTGTGATGCACCCGCGCCGAGCGCTCTTGACGTGGTTGGCCACCAGCGGCTTGCCACCGACGGCCCACGCCGACCAAGCAACACCCCGCACGCTGCTGTTCCCACGCGATCACGGCACACACAATGACTTCGGCATCGAGTGGTGGTACGCCACCGGCTGGCTGCAACGCGACACCGCCGCCGACAACACCCCCGCCTTCGGCTTCCAGCTCACCTTCTTCCGCTCGCGCACCGGCGTTGCGCAGCAGATCGAGAGCCGCTTCGCTGCCCGGCACCTGCTGTTCGCGCACGCGGCGCTGAGCGACGTCGCCGCCAAGCGCCTGGTGCATGCCGAACGCATCGCGCGCTGGAACGGCGACGCACAAGCTCCCAACGCCGCAGCATCCGCGGCCGACACGCGCGTGCACATCGGCGCTTGGCGCTTCGCGCGCGAAGGCGCACGTTCCGAATCCACGCGTGACGGCGCGCGCTACACAGCGCAGCTCGAAGACAACGTGGCCGGCTTCGCCTTCGACCTGTCGCTCACACCGACGCAGCCGCTGCTGTTGCAGGGCGATCAGGGCTTCAGCCGCAAGGGGCCCGAGCCGCGCAACGCGAGCCACTACTACAGCCAGGTCCAGTTGGACGTGCAAGGCCAGTTGTCGCTGGCCTCACGTGAGCGCCTGCCGGTGCGTGGCAAGGCCTGGCTCGACCACGAATGGAGCGGCGCCTTGCTGCCCGAAGGCGCCGTCGGCTGGGACTGGATCGGCATCAACCTCGACGACGGCGGCGCGCTGACCGCGTTTCGCCTGCGCGACGCGCGCGGTGCCGCCGTCTGGTCCGGGGGCAGCCACCGCAGCCGCGACGGTGCGCTGCGCACCTTCAACAACGGCGAAGCAGTCTTCGAGCCGCTACAGACCTGGACCAGCGCCGCCACCCGCGCCACCTACCCGGTGCGATGGCGCTTGCGCTGCCCGGCCGGCGAGTTCGAGGTGCAGGCGCTGTTCGACGCGCAGGAACTCGACGGGCGCAACAGCACGGGCTCGGTGTATTGGGAAGGCTTGTCGGCGCTCAAACGCGCGCAAGACGGCGCGCGTGTCGGCTGGGGCTATCTCGAAATGACAGGCTACGCCGCGCCTCTGCGGCTATAGCTGTACTCGAGTCGTGTCTTTCCAAGCAACCGCCGCGGAACTGGCTTTGCCAGGCCGCTGGCGGTGCCCCCTTGAGGGGGAGCGGCGTCAGCCGCTCCGGGGGTGGGCCTAGCGCACTCCCGAGCGGCCCCACGGCAGCTCGGCGCTGCTCGACAGATCGAAGGCCTCGATCGCCAGCGGCGTGCGCACGCAGTTGCGGCCCGCGTCTTTGGCGGTGTAGAGCGCTCGGTCGGCATCGGCGATCAACGCGCCCACCGTGTCGTGAGTGATGCCGAGCGTGGCCACGCCCAGGCTGACGGTCGTGCGGATTTGCTGGCCGCGCCATTCGAGTTGGATCGCGGCCACGCGTTCGCGGATGCGCTCGGCCACGTCGAGTGCGCCCAGTGCGTCGGTGTGAGGCAGAAAGACGATGAACTCTTCGCCGCCGAAGCGGCCGAGGAAGTCGGCGTGGCGCAGCGTCTGCGCTGCGGCGCGCGCGATCTCGCGCAGCATCAGGTCACCGGCGAGGTGGCCGTGTTGATCGTTGACGCGCTTGAAGTGATCGACGTCGAACATCACCATCGCCGCGCCCATGTCGTAGCGGCGGCAGCGTGCCCACTCGCGCTCGGCCAGCACGAGGAACTGGCGGCGGTTGAAGACACCGGTGAGCTCGTCCCGCGTGGCGAGCACGTCGAGCCTGACGCGCGCTATTTCGAGGTCGTCGAGCATGCGCATCAGGGGCCAGACCGCAGCGCTCACCAGCGAGAACGCGCCGCCCAGCACCACCAGGCCAAGGCCGATGTTCAGCGGCACGGCCGCCAGCCACAACGCGCCCTGGCTGGCCATTGCCGCGAACACGCCGGCCGCTGCGGCAATGGCCAACGTCACCCGCACCGGCCCCTGGCGCAGCACCTCACGGCGCAGGCGCTGCCAACGGCGGGAGGAGCGTGATCGGATGGACATGGGTGGATGTGCTGGATGTCTCGGAATCGATTCGACCACAGGCGCAAGCGCCTTCACAGCCTCTGGCTGCGCGTAACGCCAGAGCGTGGGGGGAGGCGGCGGCGCTGCGTTACGCGAAACCGCGCAGAGCTGCTCGGCGTCGGCTTGACGAAGACACGAACAGCTACTAAAGTGATATCACTTTGATTTCCAAGGAGGCCCCATGAGAAACAGCACTTCTGAGCGCGAGCTGCGGTCGATCGATGGCTATGTGGCGGCCGCAGTAGGCGTGCTGCTGATCGCCGGCACCGTGCTGACTTTCGTCCTTGCGCCGGGCGCTGGCGGCGGTTGGGGCGTGGGTCTGCGCGCGTTGCTGCCACTCGCAGGCGTGTTCATCCTGGTCGGGCTGTACATGCTGCAACCCAACGAGGCGGCGATCCTGAACCTCTTCGGCCGCTATGCCGGCACCGATCGCACCGAAGGCCTGCGCTGGGCGAACCCGTTCTACGTGAAACGCAAGATCAGCCTGCGCGCGCGCAACCTCAACATGGCAACGCTGAAAGTCAATGACAAGCGCGGCAACCCGGTGGAGATCAGCGCCGTCGTGGTGTGGCGCGTCGACGACACGGCGCGCGCGGTGTTCGACGTCGACGACTACGACAACTACGTCAAGGTGCAGGCCGAGTCCGCTCTGCGCCACCTGGCCACGCAGTTCGCCTACGACGAAGGCGAAGACCTGGCGCAAGGCGAATCCACGCTGCGCTCGGGCGAGGTGGCGATTGCGGCGTTGAAGACCGAGCTGCAGCAGCGCTTCGACGATGCCGGCGTGGTGGTCGAAGACGCCAAGCTGTCGCACCTGGCCTACGCGCCCGAGATCGCCCAAGTGATGCTGCGCCGCCAACAGGCCGAAGCCATCATCAGCGCGCGCAGCAAGATCGTGCACGGCGCGGTGAGCATGGTCGAGGATGCGCTCAAGGGCTTGAGCGAGCGCCAGATCGTCGTCCTCGATGACGAACGCAAGGCGGCGATGGTGAGCAACCTGCTGGTCGTGCTGTGCTCGGACAAGGACACGCAGCCGATCATCAATACCGGCACCTTGTATTCATGACCCCCCCCGAAGCGGCTTTGCCGCTCCCCCCCAGGGGGACAACGCCAGCGGCCCGGCAGAGCCGGTTCCGCGGCGTTCGCTGGGCAGGACCCTTCGATCGCGCGCGTCGCTGAAGTTCACCGATGGCCAGCCCCGGAAAAAAAAGTTTCCTGCTGCGCATCGATCCCGAGCTGTGGGCCGAGATCGAGCGCCTGGCGGCGCAGGAGCTGCGCAGCGCCAATGCGCAGGTGGAGTATTTGCTGCGCGAGTCGCTGGGCAGGCGCGGGCGCAAATTGATCGGCGACAGCGCTGAGCGCGACGGTGGCAAGCCACAAAAGTAGGCAGGACCGCACCTCACCCATCCGTTCGGACTGAGCTTGTCCTTCGACGAGCTCAGGATGACCGGGGTTCAGGCCCTTCGACAAGCTCAGGGCGAACGGCGTTGCTGGCGTCCCCGCGTTGGCCGATAGACTGCCCGCCGTGGCAGACAAAAAATCCAACGAACGGGCCAAGGCCGACAGCCCGCGCTCCCTCTCCGGCCTCGGGCCCTTCTTGCGGCCGTATAAGTTGCAGATCGGACTGGCCGCCCTCTTCCTCTTCATGGCGGCGGCGAGCACGCTGGTGCTGCCGGTTGCGCTCAAATCGCTGATCGACAGCGGCCTGATCTCGGCCGACCCTGGCGCGCGCGTGATGGCGCTGCGCGACCACTTCCTCGCGCTGTTCGCGGTGGGCGCTGCGCTTGGCATGTTCTCCGCGCTGCGCTTCTACATGGTGAGCTGGCTCGGCGAGCGCGTGACCGCCGATCTGCGCAACGCGGTGTACGCGCATGTGGTCGAACAGAGCCCGGAGTTTTTCGAGACCACGCAGACCGGCGAGGTGCTGTCGCGCCTGACCACCGACACGACGCTGGTGCAGACCGTCGTCGGCTCCAGTCTGAGCATGGGCCTGCGCAACACGGTCATGGGCATCGGCGCGCTCGGCATGCTCATCATCACGAATCCGTACGTGATGACGCAGGTACTCGGCATCCTAGTCCTCGTCGTGCTGCCGAGCCTTTATTTCGGCAAGCGCGTGCGCAAACTGTCGCGCGCCAGCCAGGACCGCGTGGCCGACACCAGCGCCATTGCGGCCGAAGTGCTGAACGCGATCCCGGTCGTGCAGAGCTACAACCAGCAGGGCCGCGAAGCAGCGCGCTTTGCCACCGCCAGCGAAGCCGCGTTCGACACCGCACGCAAACGCACCCGCATCCGCTCGATGCTCGTCGCCTTCATCATCACGGCCACCTTCGGCGCGCTGCTGTGGGGCCTGTACCAGGGCACGCAGGCGGTGATCCGCGGCGACATCAGTGCCGGGCACTTGGGCCAGACCGTCGTCTATGTGCTGATCTTCGTGTCGAGCGTGGCCGTGCTCTCCGAGGTTTATGGCGACTTGCTGCGCGCCGCCGGCGCCACCGAGCGACTGATGGAGTTGCTGGCCACGCAGTCGCCTGTCGCCGACCCGCCCTCGCCCCGCGTGCTGCCGGCAGTGCAAGTCGGCTCCGCGGTGCAGTTGACGAAGGTGACGTTCAACTACCCATCGCGGCCACAGCACGCATCGCTGCGTGAGGTGAGCATCGACGTGCGCCGCGGCGAAACCGTGGCCCTCGTCGGCCCCAGCGGCGCCGGCAAGAGCACCGTGCTGCAACTGCTGCTGCGCTACTACGACGCGCAGCAAGGCAGCGTCAGCATCGACGGTGTGCCGGTGCAGGAAGTGTCGCTGGATGAGCTGCGCGCGCGCGTCGGCATCGTGCCGCAAGACAGCGTGATCTTCTCGACCAGCGCGCTGGAGAACATCCGCTACGGCCGGCCCGGCGCCAGCGATGACGAAGTCAAGGCCGCCGCCAAGGCCGCCTTCGCGCACGAGTTCATCGAGGCCCTGCCCGAGGGCTACACCACCTTCCTCGGCGAGCGCGGTGTGCGCCTGTCGGGCGGCCAGCGCCAGCGCATTGCGATTGCGCGCGCGATGCTGAAGAACCCACCGCTGCTGCTGCTCGACGAAGCCACCAGCGCGCTCGACGCCGAGAGCGAGCGCATGGTGCAAGCTGCCCTCGACGCCGCGATGCGCGGCCGCACGACGATCGTCGTCGCGCATCGGTTGGCGACCGTGCTGCGCGCCGACCGCATCGTCGTGCTCGACCACGGGCGCGTCGTCGAGACCGGCACGCATGCCGAGCTGGTGGCGCAAGGTGGCTTGTATGCGCGGCTGGCGGCGATGCAGTTCGATCTGGACTCGACGCAGCCGGCGGCGGCAACTGGATAATCCGCAAAGCAGATCGCTGGTGGGTGCACCACCCTTTCCGTTTGGGCTGAGCCTGTCGAAGCCCCATTCCCCGTTCGCCCTGAGGTATCGAAGGGCCTGCTGAGCTTGCCGAAGCCCTTGCAACCATGAGACCCATCCGCTCCCAATACGAAGACTTCATGCGCCACGTGTTCGAGCACGGCGTGGACAAGGCCGACCGCACCGGCACCGGCACCAAGAGCGTGTTCGGCCACCAGATGCGCTTCGACCTGAACGAAGGCTTCCCGCTGGTGACGACGAAGAAGGTACACCTGAAGTCGATCATCCTCGAGCTGCTGTGGTTTCTGCGCGGCGACGGCAATGCCAAGTGGCTGCAAGAGCGCGGCGTGACGATCTGGAACGAGTGGGCGAAACCGGATGGCGACCTCGGCCCGGTGTACGGCGTGCAGTGGCGCTCGTGGCCGACGCCCGGCGGCGGCCACATCGACCAGATCGCCGAGGTGGTCAAGCAGTTGAAGACGAATCCCGACTCGCGCCGCATCATCGTCAGCGCATGGAACGTGGCCGAGCTGCCCAAGATGGCGCTGATGCCCTGCCATGCCTTCTTTCAGTTCTACGTCGCGGACGGAAAGCTGAGCTGCCAGCTCTACCAGCGCAGCGCCGACATCTTTCTCGGCGTGCCCTTCAACATCGCCAGCTACGCCCTGCTGACGCACATGCTGGCGCAGCAATGCGATTTGGGCGTCGGCGACTTCATCTGGACCGGTGGCGATTGCCACATCTACAGCAACCACCACGAGCAGGTGACGCTGCAGTTGTCACGCGAGCCGCGGGCGTATCCGACGCTGGTGATCAAGCGCCGACCGGCGTCGATCTTCGACTACGAGTACGAAGACTTCGCGGTCGAAGGCTATGACCCGCATCCGGCGATCAAGGCGCCGGTGGCGGTGTGATGACAAACGGTTTCCTCTGGCTGCTTTGTGCGCTATTCGTAGCGCTGGCAGCGGACGCGCTGCGAACTCACGGTCCTCGTTCCTCCGGGTTTCAGCCCGAAGAGGCAGATCCGAACTCCTACGATCTGATGCGCCGCGCTGTCATCAAGCGGTCGGGCCGATCGGTGGCTGCGGTGTTCACACTGTTCGCGGCCATCAGTGGCTTTGCCGCCTGGCTATGCAGTTAGTGCAGGACGTATGCCTTCGCTGCTGATCCTCGTCGCCGGCCCCTACCGCTCCGGCACCTACGCTGACCCGGTGCTGATCGCGAAGAACGTCGAGGCGATGACTGCCGCTTCTCTCGCCCTCTTCCGCGCCGGCCACCTGCCGGTGATGGGCGAGTGGTTCGCGCTGCCGTTGATCGAGCACGCGGGCTCGAAGGTCATCGGCGACGCCGCGTTCAATGAGATCTTTCATCCGATCTCGCGCCGGCTGATTTCCAAGTGCGATGCCTGCCTGCGCATCGGCGGCGCGTCGGTGGGTGCCGACGAGATGGTGACGATCACGCGCAGCCAGGGCAAGCCGGTCTACTTCTCGCTCAGCGAGGTGCCGCCGCCATGACCAAGTTCGAAACCGAGTTCCTCGACAGCTACCTCAAGCTCGGCCTGGGCTCGATGCCGAAGACCGACATCGACGCGCTGGTGATGTTCCTGCTCGACAAGCATGGCCTGCGCAGCTCGGGGCCGCTGGCGCGCTTGAGCAATCAACAAGCGAGCGAGCTGTTGAAGACGCCCGTGGCCCGGATCAAGAAGCTGCGCTACGAGGCGGCACTGAAATTCGGCGGCCGCGCCGAAGACCAGGCGATGGGCAGGCTGCTGGCGGCGCTGGCCAACGCCACGATCGAGATGCAGGGCGACAAGATCTGCCTGATCGTCGAAGACACGCTGGCCAAGAACTGGCTGCAGGGGCAGCTGAAGGCGCACCAGCAGATCTTCGACCACCCGTTTTCCGCGGAGATCGTGCGCGTCTCGGCCGACGGCTTGTTCCGCGTGCTCGACAGCAGCTTCGACAAGGCCGAGCTGGCTGTGTTCAAGGAGGGCTACGCGCGCGCCAAGCAATCGAAGACGGCAGCGGAGCGGACGAAGGTGTTCAAGTCTGTGGCGACGAAGTTCGCCGAGGGCGCGGCCAAGTCGGCAGGCGCCGTCGTGTTGGCGATCGTCAAGGAACAGCTCGGGATCGCCTGAACGCCGGTGCAGGAGCGTCGCCGTCGTGCGGCATAGGGATCGACGCAGGTGCGCAGCGCCGCTACGGTGCCGCGCATTGCATGTTTCGGAGTAGTGCCATGTTCCCCTGGTTCTGGTTCTTTGCGCCGCAGGTTCACTTTCCGTGGAGCGGCAGCGTCGCGCAGCAGATTGCGCCGGACACGGATTGGTTCTTCGGCAGCATCCGGCCCGGCACGGGCGATGCGCGCATCGAGCAGCAAGCCTTTGCGGTGGCTTCGTACGGCAAGCAGTTGGGGCTGATCACCGAGGTGCTGCTGCAATTGGCCGAGGCCTTGCCGGACGCGTCGGCGGCGTCGGCAGAGTCGATCGACAGGCTGAAGGACATTCGCGACGAGATCGAGCGCATCAAGAATGCCGAGTACGGGCGAGTGGCCGATGCGCTGACCGAACAGGTGCGCGTGATCCAGCAGCGCGGCGGCGCCAAGGCGACAGCCCTTGCGGCACGGCTGCGGCCGTTGCTCGACCACGGCGTCGCGTAGCATCATCGCGCCATGCGCACCTACGTCATCACCACCGGCTGCTGCGCCGGTAACCACGAGAGTTCCCGCATCGCCGCGTGATCTTTAGCGCCGTGCGGCGGCTGGAGACGGCCGCGACGGTGTAGAGTGATTTCTCGATGAGCGATCTCGGTGTCAATGTCCCCTCGGCAATGCGCGACCCGCCCCGCGCTTATGCACGCATCGCCAGCGCGATCTGGCTGGCCGTGTCGGCGCCGTTCTTCGTGCTGGCATCTCTCTACTGGAACTGGCCGCTGTCGGTGTTCATGTCGTGGCGCGGCTGGGTCTTTGCCGCCGTGGCCGTGGCCTGCGTGCTGATGGCGACCGTGGCGCCACCGCGCTGGCGCATCGCGATTGTTGGCACCAAGGTGCGGTGGTGGGGCCGATTGAGTTAGGGCAACGCTGAAAAAGTCCCTCGCGGCGCGCGCATCTCTGCTTTGGGCGGTCTGATGCGTTGCAAATCCTCGCGATACCTTCGGGTATCGCTGCGATTTGCGCCTTGCAGCCCATCCCAACCCAGAGCGCGCGCATCCGCGGCGACTTCTTCAGCGTCGCCTTTGCACGATGCCGACCTCAGGCGTGAGGCTCGCTGGCCCGCGTCTTGCAAATTGGCCGGCCATGCCGGCCAAGCACAAAGCCACCGCTGCTGCAAAACGCCTCGCCGTCCTGATCGTCACCGACCCGGAGTCGGAACGCTCGGACGACGCGCATGCGCTCGCCCAGGCGCTGTCTGACGCCGGCTCGCTGGTGCTCGGCGTGCGCGCGGGTGATGCCACGCTGCCCGAGGCGGTAGCGCAGTTGAAGCCCGACGTGGTCGTGGTGCGCAGCGACTCGGGCGTGCGCGATGTGCTGGAGCACATCGCCGTGGCCACGCAGCATGCGCGGCGGCCGATCGCTTTGTTCACCAACAGCGAAGACCGCCCGACGATGCGCGAGGCGCTGGGCGCCGGTGTGTCGGCCTACGTGGTGCGCGGCGCCAACCACGAGCGTGTGCAATCGGTGATTGATGTCGCCGTGGAGCGCTTCGCGGCTGAAGAAGCGCTGCGTGCCGAACTGGCGAGCACGAAGTCCGAACTCGCCGACCGCAAGCTGATCGACCGCGCGAAACGTCTGCTGATGAGCAAGAAGGGCTTGGCCGAGCCCGAGGCGCACCGCTTCCTGCAGGACCTGGCGATGCAAAAAGGCATCCGCCTGCGCGACGCCGCCGAGCGCGTGATCGATCTCGAATCGCTGCTCGGCTAGCTCATCTCGGCCTAACCAATTTGGTGCAGTGCAGCACCAAAGCGGTTCGACAAGCATCGATAGGCTGGTCGTACGCGGCGGATCGCCCTGGCACGGCACTTGCGAATTGCCGATCAACTGTTGCGGCAACGAAGCCGTGGTGGTTCTTTCAAGGTTGAGTCAGGGGCAATGTGGCCCACCGAGCTTCACGGCTCGGTGGGCCTTTTTTCTTTTCGCCAGGAGTTGAAGTCATGGACCACACGAAGGAAGTCAACATGAGCCGTCGCAAAGTGGTTCGCGCCGCCGCTGTGGCAAGCGCGGGCCTCGTCATCGACCCCGCGCTGCGCGCCGCGGCCTATGCACAGGGCAGCGACAAGCCGGAGAAGGAGGAGGTTCGCATCGGCTTCATCCCGCTCACCGACTGTGCCAGCGTCGTCATGGCCAGCGTGCTCGGCTTCGACAAGAAGTACGGCATCAAGATCGTGCCGACGAAAGAGGCCTCATGGGCCGGCGTGCGCGACAAGCTGGTCAACGGCGAACTCGACATGGCGCATGTGCTGTGGGGCCTGGTGTATGGCGTGCACATGGGCGTCGGCGGGCCGAAGAAGGACATGGCGATCCTGATGAACCTGAATCACAACGGCCAGGCCATCACGTTGTCCAAAAAATTGGCCGACAAGGGCGCCGTCGATGGCGCCTCGCTGGCCAAGGTGATGGCCGCCGAGAAGCGCGAGTACACCTTCGCCCAGACCTTCCCCACCGGCACGCACGCGATGTGGCTGTACTACTGGCTGGCGGCCAGCGGCATCAACCCGGTGAAGGACGCCAAGGTCATCACCGTGCCACCGCCGCAGATGGTGGCCAACATGCGCGTCGGCAACATGGACGGCTACTGCGTCGGCGAGCCGTGGAACCACCGCGCGATCATCGACGGCATCGGCATCACCGCGACGACGACGCAGGACATCTGGCGCGACCACCCCGAGAAGGCGCTCGGCACGACCAGCGACTTCGTCAAGAAGTACCCCAACACCTCGCGCGCGGTGGTGATGGCGATCCTCGAAGCTGGGCGCTGGATTGACGCCAGCCTGCAGAACAAGAACAAGATGGCCGAGACAGTGGCCGACAAGTCGTATGTCAACACGAGTGTCGATGCCATCAACCAGCGCATCCTTGGCCGCTACCAGGACGGCATGGGCAAGACCTGGGACGACCCGAACCACATGAAGTTCTTCAACGACGGCGTCGTCAACTACCCGTACCTGTCCGACGGCATGTGGTTCCTGACGCAGCACAAGCGCTGGAGCTTGTTGAAGGACCACCCGGACTATCTCGCAGTGGCCAAGCAGATCAACCAGACCGAGATCTACAAGCAGGCGGCGTCTCAGGTGAAGGTGAACTTGCCGAAGAGCGACCTGCGCACATCGAAGATGGTCGATGGCGTGACGTGGGACGGCAAGGAGCCGGCCAAGTACGCCGACGGTTTCAAGGTGCGCGCGAGCGCAGCGTAAGGAGAGCGTGATGGTCAGTGCTGTTTTTCATTCGCCACTGGAAGCGTCGCAACAACTCGCCCGCGAAAAGGCACTCGCCAACCCATCCGTTCGGACTGAGGTATCGAAGTCCATCGCAAGCCCTTCGATACCTCAGGGCGAACGGAGCGGGTTCGACTGGCGCGAACTCTGGCTGCGCGTGCTGCCACCCGTCATCGGCATCGCACTGCTCGTCGGCATCTGGGCGCTGCTCACCGTCAAGAGCACGACCTTCCCGACACCGTGGGCCACGTTCGACGCTGCCGCCAAGTTGTTCGCCGATCCGTTCTATCGCAACGGCCCCAACGACCAGGGCATCGGCTGGAACGTGCTCTTCTCGCTCGAACGAGTCGGCGTCGGCTTCGGTCTGGCGGCGCTGGTCGGCATTCCGCTCGGCTTCATCATCGGCCGTTTCACCTTCTTCAACCGCATGGCCTCGCCGCTGATCAGCTTGTTGAAGCCGGTCTCGCCGCTGGCCTGGCTGCCGATCGGCTTGCTCGTCTTCAAGAGCGCCAACCCGGCTGCGATCTGGACGATCTTCATCTGCTCGATCTGGCCGATGGTGATCAACACCGCCGTCGGCGTGCAGCGCGTGCCGCAGGACTACCTGAACGTCGCGCGCGTGTTGGCGCTGTCGGAGTGGAAGGTCATCACGCGCATCCTGCTGCCGGCCGTGCTGCCCTACATGCTGACCGGCGTGCGGTTGTCGGTCGGCACCGCTTGGCTCGTCATCGTGGCGGCCGAGATGCTGACCGGTGGCGTCGGCATCGGCTTCTGGGTCTGGGACGAGTGGAACAACCTGAACGTCAAGCACATCCTGATTGCCATCTTCGTCATCGGCATCGTCGGCTTGTTGCTCGAATGGGCATTGATCGCCATTGCAAAGAGATTCAGCCATGAAGACTAAAAAGTCAGACTTCATCCGTGTCGAATACGCGGAAATGGTGTTCGACACCAAGAAAGGCCGCTTCCACGCGCTGCGCGACATCAACCTGAATGTGGCGCAAGGCGAGTTCGTGACGCTGATCGGCCACTCCGGTTGCGGCAAGAGCACGTTGCTGAACCTGATCGCGGGCTTGTTGAAGGCCAGCAGCGGCGCCCTGTTCTGCGATGGCCGCGAGATCGCCGCGCCCGGGCCGGAGCGCGGCGTCGTCTTCCAGAACCACTCGTTGCTGCCGTGGTTGAGTTGCTTCGACAACGTCCACCTGGCCGTGGAGCGCGTCTTCGGCGCGACCGAGAACAGCACGCAATTGAAGGCGCGCACCGAGGCCGCGCTCGATCTCGTCGGCATGAGCCACGCATTGCAGAAGCGTCCGCACGAAATCTCTGGTGGCATGAAGCAGCGTGTCGGCATCGCCCGCGCATTGGCGATGGAGCCCAAGGTGCTGCTGATGGACGAGCCCTTCGGCGCCCTCGACGCGCTGACGCGTGCGCGCCTGCAAGACGAGCTGCTCGCCATCGTCGTGCGCACCGGCAGCACGGTGGTGATGGTGACTCACGACGTCGACGAGGCCGTGCTGCTGTCGGACCGCATTGTCATGATGACCAATGGGCCCGCGGCGACTATCGGCGAAATCGTCACAGTGCCTTTGCAACGACCGCGCGAGCGCGTGGCGCTGGCCGAAGACCCGACCTACGTGCACTGCCGCAAGCAAGTGCTCGAGTTTCTCTACACGCGGCATGGGCATGTCGAGAAGGAGGCAGCATGAGCAAGACTCCGTTCGGGCTGAGGTGGCTGTTCCGACCGTCCAGAGGTATCGAAGGAAGCCCTTCGCACGCGCGTTCACCCTTCGATACCTCAGGGCGAACGGAATCATGAAACGCGATCTCCCCGCTCAAAAGCAGAAACTCGTCATCGTCGGCAACGGCATGGCCGGCATCCGCGCGCTCGAAGAGTTGATCAAGATCGCCCCCGATCTGTACGACATCACCGTCTTCGGCGCCGAGCCGCACCCGAACTACAACCGCATCCTGCTCTCGCCGGTGCTGGCCGGCGAGCAGACGATCGACGAGATCATTCTCAATCCGCTGTCCTGGTACGCCGACAACGGCATCACGCTGCACACCGGCAAGAAGGTGGTCAAGGTCGATCGCACCAGGCGCGTGGTGATCGCCGAAGACGGCACCGAGGCCGAGTACGACCGCCTGCTGCTGTCCACCGGCTCGAACCCCTTCATCCTGCCGGTGCCGGGCAAGGATCTGAAAGGCGTCATCAGCTACCGCGACATCGCCGACACCGAAGCGATGATCGAGGCGGCGAAGAGCTACAAGAAAGCCGTCGTCATCGGCGGAGGCCTGCTCGGCCTGGAAGCCGCCAACGGACTGATGCTGCGCGGCATGGACGTGACCGTCGTTCACGTCATGCCGTGGTTGATGGAGCGCCAGCTCGACGACACGGCGGGCAAGCTTCTGCAGAAATCACTGGAGGCGCGCGGCATCCGCTTCGAGATCGGCGCCAACACCGAGGCGCTGATCGGCGACAAAGACGGCCGCGTGATGTGCATCAAGTTCAAGGACGGCCGCGAGATCCCGGCGGATCTGCTGGTGATGGCCGTCGGCATCCGCCCCAACACGCAGTTGGCCGAAAGCATGAAGCTGCATTGCAGCCGTGGCATCGTCGTCAACGACACCATGCAGACCACGACCGACCCACGCATCTACGCCGTCGGCGAATGCGCGGCGCATCGCGGCATCGCTTATGGCCTGGTCGCGCCGCTGTTCGAGCAGGGCAAGGTGTGCGCCACGCATCTGGCGCAGTTCGGCATCGGCCGCTACTCGGGCAGCACCACCAGCACGAAGTTGAAAGTCACCGGCATCGACCTCTTCTCGGCCGGCGATTTCATGGGTGGCAAGGACCACGAGGAGATCGTGCTCAACGACCCATTCGGTGGCGTCTACAAGAAGCTCGTCATCAAGGACGACAAACTCGTCGGCGCCTGCCTCTACGGCGACACGGTCGATGGCTCCTGGTACTTCAAGCTGATGCGCGAGGGCCGCAAGATTTCGGACATCCGCGACAAGCTGATGTTCGGTGAAAGCAACATCGGCGACACCGGCCACGAGGGCAACACGCGCGCTGCGAGCATGGCCGACAGCGACGAGGTCTGCGGCTGCAACGGCGTCAACAAGGGCACCATCTGCAAGGCCATCAAAGACAAGGGCCTGTTCACGCTCGACGAGGTGAGAAAGCACACCAAGGCGAGTGCCTCCTGCGGCTCATGCACGGGCCTGGTTGAACAACTGCTGATGTTCACGGCTGGCGGCGACTACTCGAAGCCGCCGACGAAGAAGGCGATATGCGGCTGCACCGATGCCAGCCATGCCGATGTGCGCCAGGCGATCCGCGACGAGCACCTGCTGACGATCGACAGCGTGTACCGGCATGCCGGCTGGCGCACACCCAACGGCTGCGCTTCGTGCCGGCCGGCGATCAACTACTACCTGCTGTCGAGCTGGCCGAAGGAAGCGGTGGACGACCCGCAGAGCCGCTACATCAACGAGCGCAGCCACGCCAACATCCAGAAGGACGGCACGTATTCGGTGATCCCGCGCATGTGGGGCGGCGAGACCACGGCCGACGAGCTGCGCCGCATTGCCGATGCGGCGGACAAGTACAAGGTGCGCACGGTCAAGGTCACCGGCGGCCAGCGCCTGGACCTGCTGGGCGTGAAGAAGGAAGACCTGCCAGCGATCTGGAAAGACATCGGCATGCCCAGCGGCCATGCGTACGCCAAGGCGCTGCGCACGGTGAAGACCTGCGTCGGCTCCGACTGGTGCCGCTTCGGCACGCAGGACAGCACGCAGATGGGCAAGGACCTGGAGCGCGCGCTGTGGCGCATGTACGCGCCGCACAAGGTCAAGCTCGCGGTCAGCGGCTGCCCGCGCAATTGCGCTGAGAGCGGCATCAAGGACGTCGGCGTGATCGGTGTCGATTCGGGCTGGGAGTTGTATGTCGGCGGCAACGGCGGCATCAAGACTGAAGTGGCGCAGTTCTTCGTCAAGGTGAAGACACCGGAAGACGTGCTCGAGTACAGCGGCGCGTTCCTGCAGCTCTACCGCGAAGAAGGCTGGTACCTGGAACGAACGGTGCACTACATCTCGCGTGTCGGCCTCGACTACGTGAAGAAGAAGATTCTCGAAGACGCTGCTGGCCGCAAGGCCTTGTGGGAGAAGCTGCAGTTCAGCCTCGACGGTGAGCCCGATCCGTGGTTCGAGTTCGAGAAGGCGAAGGTCGATCTGCGGCAATTCACGCCGGTGGGAGCCGAAGCATGAGCACCTGGAAAGCGATCTGCCGAGTCGAAGAGATTCCGGTACTCGGTGCACGCCGTGTCACCCGTGATGGCGCCGTGGCGGTCGCAGTGTTCCGCAACTCGGAAGACAAGGTGTTCGCGCTGCTCGACCGCTGTCCGCACAAGGGCGGGCCGCTGTCGCAAGGCATCGTCTTCGGCGACAGCGTGGCCTGCCCGTTGCACAACTGGACGATCGGCCTGGCCGACGGCTGCGCCAAGGCGCCCGATGTTGGCTGCACGACGCCGTTCGCGTGCAAAGTCGATGGTGGACAAGTGTTCCTCGATGCCGAGGAGCTGCGCACCAAGGCGGTTGAAGCAACCGCGGCAGCGTGAACGAAACAAAGTCCACCTGCCCCTACTGCGGCGTCGGCTGCGGCGTCATCATTGAGTCCGAGGGCGCGAAAGGGATCACCGGCGTTCGCGGCGATCCGGATCACCCGGCCAACTTCGGCCGGCTGTGCAGCAAGGGCAGCACGCTGCACCTGACCGCCGCAGCGTCGATCACAACGCAGACGCGGCTGCTGACAACCGATGCGGCGCTTGGCGCGCAACGAGGCGCCGCAAGCGACCACCTGGGATGCCGCGCTCGACGAGATCGCGGATCGGCTGGCCGGTGCTGAACCGGACCGCATCGGCCTGTACATCTCCGGCCAGTTGCTGACCGAGGACTACTACGTCTTCAACAAGCTGGCCAAGGGCCTGCTCGGCACCAACAACGTCGATACCAATTCGCGCCTGTGCATGAGCAGCGCGGTGGCCGGCTACAAGGCCACGCTCGGCGCCGATGCGCCGCCGTGCAGCTATGAAGACCTGGCGCATGCGCAGACGGTCTTCATCGCCGGCAGCAACATGGCGTGGGCGCATCCGATCCTGATGCGCCGGCTCGAAGACGCCAAGCGCGCCAACCCCGAACAGAAGTGGATCGTCGTCGATCCGCGCCGCACCGAAACGGCGGAGGCCGCCGATCTGCACTTGCAGATCCTGCCCGGCACCGATGTCGCGCTGTTCAACGGCATGGCGCATCTGCTGCTGTGGGAAGGTCTTGCGGATCAACGCTACATCGACGCCCACACCAACGGCTTCGATGCGCTGCGCGACGTGGTGCGCAACTGCACGCCGCAACTCACGGCGCAGTTGTGCGGCATCAAGGAAGAAGCGCTGGTGCAGGCCACGCGCTGGTTCGGCCAACAGACACCGACCCTGTCGCTCTACTGCCAGGGCCTGAACCAGAGCACCAGCGGCACCGACAAGAACGCGGCGCTGATCAACCTGCACCTACTCACCGGGCAGATTGGCAAGCCGGGCGCCGGGCCGTTTTCGCTGACGGGCCAGCCGAACGCGATGGGCGGGCGCGAGGTCGGTGGGCTGGCCAACTTGCTGAGCGCGCATCGTGACTTGAACAATCCGCAGCATCGCGCCGAAGTGGCCGCGCTCTGGGGCGTCGATGACGTGCCGTCGAAGCCCGGCAAGAGCGCGGTCGAGATGTTCCAGACCGCAGCCGATGGTGCGATCGATGTGCTGTGGATCGTCTGCACCAATCCCGCGCAGTCGATGCCAGACCAGGCGATGGTTCGTCGCGCGTTGGAGCGCTGCCCGTTCGTCATCGTGCAGGAAGCCTATGCGACGACCGCCACCGCGCGTTACGCCGACCTGCTGCTGCCCGCCACCACCTGGGGCGAGAAGGACGGCACCGTCACCAACAGCGAGCGCCGCATCAGCCGTGTGCGCGCGGCCATCGACGCGCCGGGCGAGGCGCGGCACGACTGGCGTATCGCGGTCGATGTGGCGCGTCGCATCGAAGCGCGCCGTGCGGCGCCGCGCACGCTGTTCCCCTACCACACCCCCGAGTCGGTCTGGAACGAGCACCGCGAAAGCACCCGCGGCCGCGATCTCGACGTCACCGGCTTGTCGTACACCTTGCTCGAGCATGCCGGCCCGCAGCAGTGGCCCTTTGCGCAGGGCGCAGCGCAAGGCGCCGCACGCCTGTACGCCGATGGCGTCTTCCCCACCGCCGACGGCCGCGCGAAATTCAGCGCCGCCGCTGTGCGCCCGACCGCCGAGAAGCGCGACGCGCACTACCCGTTCTCACTGACCACCGGCCGCCTGCGCGACCAGTGGCACGGCGCCAGCCGCACCGGCACGCTCGGCCGTCTGTTCGGCCATGCGAGCGAGCCGGTGGTGGAAATGCATCCGACCGATCTGGCGCGCCTGCGCTTGAACAGCGGCGATCTGGTGACGCTGAAGACGCGCCGCGGCAGCATCGTCATGCCCTCGGCCGCGAGCGAATCGGTCGCCCCTGCGCAGGCCTTCGTGGCGATGCATTGGGGCAGCGAGTTCATGGCCGGACCCGGCGTGAACGCATTGACCAACGGCGCGTTCTGTCCGCAAAGCAAGCAGCCCGAGCTGAAGCATGCCGCGGTGAAGCTCAGCAAGGCCGAGCTGCCCTACCGCATGATCGCGCGCGCCTGGATTGACGCCGACCAGGCGCTGACGCAGCGTGCCGACGTGCTGCAGTTGCTGGCCACCCTGCCTTACGCGACCTGTGTGCCTTTTGCTGGACGAAGGGGCCGCGAGCCCGACGACAAGGTCGGCGTGTGGCTGCACGCCGCGAGCGCGGAGCCGCTGCCCGATGAGGTACTGGCACGCATCGAAGGCCTGCTCGGCTTGTCCGGCCCCGACGTGTTGCGCTATGCCGACCCTCGCGCTGGCCAGCGCCGCGCGATCGCAATCGCGCGCACTGCGGACGACACCCAGGTTACGGCCTTCCTGCTGGCCGGCGATGTGCGAGCGGCCGGATGGATCGGCGAGCTGCTCGTCGAACAACTGCCGGCTGATTTGTATGGCCGCGCGCTGTTGTCGGGCAGCGCGGTCGCGCCGATGCCGGTACCGGCGCGTGGTGCGCAGGTGTGCAGCTGCTTCGACGTCACCGAGCCGCAGATCGAGAGCGTGCTCGCACGCTGCGGGGGCGCACCCGATGAACAGTTGGCGCAACTGCAAACCGAATTGAAATGCGGCACGAACTGCGGATCGTGTCTGCCGAAACTGCGCTCGATCGTGCGCAAGCAAATGGAGACTGTATGAACGGCTCGGTGACTCTCGTTGGGGCTGGACCGGGCGATCCCGAGTTGCTCACCGTCAAGGCCGTGCGCGCGATTCGCCGTGCGACGGTTCTGCTGGTCGATGACCTGGTCGGCGACGGCGTCTTGCGCTACGCGCGCAAGTCGGCACGCATCGTTCATGTCGGCAAACGCGGCGGCGGGATGTGTGCCCCTAGACCGCCGCTCGCGGCGGTCGTCCTCCAAGGGGAGCGGTCGGGCTTGGGGCGGCCCGGCACCCGACCGAGCACGCCGCAGGTGTTCATCGAGCGCTTGATGATTGGCGAAGCGCAGCGCGGTGAACAGGTGGTGCGCTTGAAAGGCGGCGACCCCTTCGTCTTCGGCCGCGGCGGCGAAGAAGTCGAGCATCTGCGCGCGGCCGGCGTGAACGTGCAGGTGGTCAACGGCATCACCTCGGGCCTGGCCGCCACCGCCGCACTCGGTGTGCCGTGGACTCACCGCAAGCACGCGCGCGGCGTCATGCTCGTCACCGGCCATGCCAAGGAAGGCGGCAGCGCGCCGCACTGGCCGACGCTCGGCGCCGCGGCCGCGCAGGGCATGACGCTCGTCGTCTACATGGGCGTGGCGCAGTTGGACGCGATCGTCGATGGCCTCGCGGCCGCGTTGCCGCCGCACACGCCGGCCGCGCTGGTGCAGGACGCATCGCTGCCGACCGAGCGGCGGCTCGTCGGCAAGCTCGCGAGCATCGCTGCGGACGCGCGCTGCGAGCAGATCGCCAGCCCCGCGGTCTTGATCATTGGCGACGTGTTGACGGCAATCGCTGCGACGCAGGTTCACACGGTTCTGGCCAAGAGCGCCTGAGCTGGCTAAAGTCGCGCCGCCTCACACGACGAGGCGATGACGTGACATGCATGCCCTCCATCGCTCTGGCCACGCCAGGCGCCGCTTGAAATCGGCGCCCGAGCGGTGCTTGTCATCGACGCCGTCTGGTGCTTGTCATTGGCACTGCTGCTGTCTGTTTGCACGCCCGCCATAGCACAGCCGATCGGCGACAAGCCGCGCTACTTGTGGGGCGGACTCAGCTCGGTGGCCAATCAGCGCGCCATCGACGTCACGATCTGGGCACCCGGCCTCGATGACGGTTACGTGCCGCAAGGCATTGCGCACCACGGCGCGACCGTGTTGCTTTCGTCCTACAAGAGCGTGGACCCGAAAGTCGGCACGGGCCCCTGCCGGGTGTTCGCGGTCTCGACGGCGAGCGGCCAACCGACCGGCCACTTCGACCTGCCCGAGGATTGCGGGCACGCCGGTGGCCTCGCGATGATCGACGCCAACACGGTGGTCGTCGCTGACACCCGCACGCTCTACAAGATTGACCTGCGGCGCGCACTCGAAGCCAGGCAGGCCGCCGCGGGTTTGTTGTCCGTCGTGAAGCTGAGCGGCTTGCTCAAAGGCTCGTTCGTCGACTTCGACGGCAAGGACCTCTGGGTGGGGTCGTACGAGAAGGCGCCCGACAAGGCGCGGGCTTTCCGGCTCAGCCTGCAGATGTTCGTGCCAGGCGGCACATCGGCCACGGTCAACGAAAGCGCGGCGCTGTCGAGCATCCCGATTCCCACCGAGGCCAACGGCATGGCCTTCGACGCCAAGGGCTCGATGTGGGTCTCGGCCAGCAGCAGCAGGTTCGGTGCGCTCTACCGCCTGCGCCCCGACACCGGAGAAATCCTGGCCAAGCACGACATGGTGATCGGCATCGAAGACCTGTCGTTCGATCCTCAAGGCCGCTTGTGGTCCGTGTCGGAAGCGGGCAGCCGCCGCTGGTCGCAGTGGAGTCAGACCTTTCCCGTGATCTTTCGCGTCGATGTCGACAAGCTGGAATGAGCGTCGCCGAGCCCGGCCTGCGCGCTCGGTGCTGTTGTCACTTGCCCCATCGCGAGCCGGTTCAGCCACCACGCGGTGCTCGATGTGGCCCAGGCCGTCGATCTCGGCGCGCACCACATCGCCCACCTTCAGGAAACGCGGCGGCTTCATCGCCACACCCACCCCGAAGGCGTGCCAGTGGCGATCAGGTCGCCCGGCTCGAGCGTGAATGCCGTGGACAGGTGCTCGATCTGTTGGTAGATGTCGTAGACCATGCCGCCGGTCGATCTCGCGCTGGCGCAGCTCGCCGTTGACGTACAGGCGCATCTCCAGCGCCAGCGGGTCGGGCATCTCGTCGTCGGTGACGAGCCAGGGGCCAACCGGGCCGGTGGTGTCGAAGGACTTGCCCATCGTCATCGTCGGCGAGCGAAGCTGCCAGTCACGCAGCGTGAAGTCGTTGCAGACCATGTAGCCGGCGATGACCTTGCGCGCATCGGCCGCGGCGACGTGGCGGCAGCGCTGGCCGATCACCACGCAGAGTTCGACTTCGTAGTCGAGCTTGTCGCTGATGCGCGGCAGATGCACTTCGCCGTAGGGCGGGCTGACGCTCGTCACCTGCTTGTTGAACCAGACCTGGACGTCGGGCACAGCGATGCCGGCCGCCTTGGCCTCGGCCACATGCTTGGCGTAGTTCATGCCGATGGCCATGAACTTTTGCGGGTCAGGCACGGGGGCCAGCAGTTGCACCTCGGCCAATGCGATGCTCGGCGCCGCTCGTTTCGCGCGCGCGCCGCAGCGCTGCGGGATCGGCGATCAGCTCGCGCATCGTGCCCGGCAAGGCAACGATTCGATCACCCTCGACTTTGCCGATCGAGGTCTTGCCGCGGTGGATGTAGGTGATCAGTTTCATGGTCTGTTCACAAGCGCACCGAAGCGCGCCCCTTGAGTTGCAGCAGGTCGCGCGCTTCAGCCGGCGTGGCGATCTCCAGGCCCAGCGCTTCGAGCACGCCGCGGATCAATTTCACCTGCTCGGCATTCGACTTCGCGAGCTGGCCGCGGCCGATGCTCAGCGAATCTTCCAACCCGACGCGCACGTTGCCGCCCATCAGCGCCGCCTGCGTCACCAGCGGCATCTGGTGGCGGCCGGCGCCGAGCACGCTCCACTGGTAGCCATCAGCGCCGAACAGCTTGTCGGCGATGTGCTTCATGTGCGTCAGGTTCTCCGGGTCGGCGCCGATGCCGCCGAGCACGCCGAGCACGAACTGCATGAAGCGGCCGCTGCGACGAAGCCGCGGTCGACGAAATGCTTGAGCGTGTACAGGTGGCCCACGTCGTAGCACTCGAACTCGAAGCGGGTGCCGTGCGGTTTGGCCACGCGCTCGAAGAGTTGCTCGATGTCGCCGAAGGTGTTGCGGAAGATGCTGTTGCGCGAGCCTTCGAGGAACTCCGGCTCCCACGGATGCTTCCATTCCTTGACCTTGTCGAGGATCGGGAAGAAGCCGAAGTTCATCGAGCCCATGTTGCACGAGGCCATCTCGGGCGACACGTCGAGCGCGCCGGCCAGGCGCTGCTCCAGCGTCATCGTGTGCGCGCCGCCGGTGGTGATGTTGATGACGGCGTCGCAGGCGCTCGTGGATGCGCGGCAGGAAGCGGCGGTACGTCGCTGGGTCGAACGCCGGCCGGCCGTCCTTCGGGTCGCGGGCATGCAGATGCAGCACCGCCGCGCCGGCCTGCGCCGCTTCGATCGCGCTGGCCGCGATCTGATCGGGCGTGATCGGCAAGTGCGGCGACATCGTCGGCGTGTGGATCGCTGCCGGTGACAGCGCAGGTGATGATGACTTTGCGTTGTGGCCATGTCATGTCCTACTCAAAGAACTCGGCGTTGATCGGTGGTGCCCATTGCGCCAGCCGGCCCGGGTCCATCGGTACGCGGTGCGGCGCGTAGCTGTCGTTGACCATGTCGCCGTCGGTCCAGTGTTCGATCTTGTGGCCGAAGGGGTCGCGCCAGTAGTCGAAGAGCTGGCTGCCTTCGACATGGCGGCCCACGACCCCAGCTGTGTTTGTGGCCGCGTGCGCGCAAGTGTTCGTGGCCGCGCATCAGGTCGTCGAGGTCGGTGACTTCGAAGGCGCTGTGGTCGATGCGGCCGGACGGCAAGCCCGGCGGCGAGACGAGCGCGACGGTGTGGTGATCGACCGGCGTGTCGCCGAGGCCGCAATGCAGGAAGGCGGCGACCAGTCTGTTCATCCGGCCCGGCCTGGTAGCCGTCGGACAGACGCATGCCGAGCAGACGCGTGTAGAAGTCGTAGGCGGCGTTGAAGTCGGGCACGAGCAGCGCCACATGGCCGGCGCGCAGCACCTGCGATGGGCCCGGCTCGGTGCGCACCGTGCGATTGATGCGTGTCGGCGCGCCCGGCAGGTTGCGCTGCATCGGCGCGCGCACCGGCAGCGCCTGCGAGCGGCCACCTGTCCATGCACCACGTCCACCCGCAGGCCGGCCGGGTCGGTGAGCGTCACGCGCAGTCCGCCGCCGGGCTCGTCGCTCGGCTCGACACGCGTGCCGGTCTCGGCCGCCAAGCGACGCAGGTCGTCGGCGCTGCCAGCGATCAGGCCAAAGCCGATCGACGCCGCCGGCCCGCGCTGCGTGACATGCACGAACGGTGCGCTGCCATGCGAGCGCATGTGCAGCGCGTCGTCGCTGCGCCGCACACGGTGCAGCCCGAAGTCGAGCAGGCAGCGCTCCATCGCGTCCAGATCGGGCGCCTGGTAGCGCACATAGGCCATGTCTTTGACTGCGATCATGTTGTCCTCATGTACTCAGTTGAGCGCCATCGACCACCAGGTCGGCGCCATTGACCAGGCGCGCCTCGTCGCTCGCCAGGTACAGCACCGCGTAGGCCACGTCGTCGGGCTCGCCGAGTTGCTTGAAGGGGTGCATGTCGCGCAGCACCTCCTTCGACTTGCCGGACGCTCGCCAGCAGCGGCGTCCAGATGTACATCGGGTGCACGGTGTTGATGCGAATCTTGTAGCCCTTCTTCGCACACGCCACCGCGGCCTGCTTGGCCAGCGTGCGCAGCGCGCCCTTGCTCGCGCCATAGGCCGCGCCGCCGGGCGTGCCGACATAGGCCGCGACCGAGCCGATGTTGACGATCGAGCCGCCGCGCTCGCGCATCGCCAGCACCGCGTGCTTCATGCCGAGAAACACGCCGTCGAGATTGACGCTCATCACGCGCCGCCAGTCTTCGAGCGTGATCGCTTCGAAGCCGTCCGGCGGCGGCAGCGCGATGCCGGCGTTGTTGACCAGCACGTCGAGCGAACCGAAACGCTCCAGCGTTTGCGCCACGGCTTGCTGCCAGCTCGCCTCGTCGCGCACGTCGAGCGTCACTGCCATCGCCTCGATGCCCTTGCCGGCGAGCCATTCGAGCACCTCCGCCGACGCGTCGAGATCGCCCAGCACGATGCGCGCGCCTTCTTCGCCCAGGCGCAACGCAATCGCTCTGACCGATGCCGCCGTTGCCGCCCGTGACCAGCGCCACCTTGCCTTCGCACACGTCCTCGTCTCGTCGCTCATCGCCTTGCTCCCTTCGCGCGGCCTTCATCACTGCGGCTGGATGCCCGCCTTCTTGATGACCGCGGCCCAACGATCGACCTCGGCCTTCATGAACGTAGCGGACTCGGGCAGCGAGCGCGGGCTCGGGAACAGGCTGAGTTCGCGAAACTTCGCTGCGACCTCTGGGTTGCCGAGAACCTGATTGAGGTCGCGGTTGATTTTGGTCGCCACGTCCGCCGGCACGCCCTTCGGCGCCTGCAATGCAAACCAGCCCACCGCCACCTGGCCGGGCAGCGAATCCTTCAGCAGCGGCACCGTCTCCAGGCCCGGCAAGGGTCGATCGCTCGTGGCTGCCAGCGCGCGGATCTGGCCGGCCTTGATCAGCGGCAGCAGCGGCGCGATGCCATCGACATAGACCGGCACGTCACCGCTCACGAGGCCTTGTATGGCCTGCTGCGGTTTGTTGTAGGGCACATGCAGGAAAGTGACGCCACCGGCTTGTGCCAGGGTCTGGCCCACGAGGTAGGGCAGCGTCGGCTGTTCGGTGCTGCCGAGCGCAATCTTGCCGGGCTCGGCCTTCGCGGCCGTGATGAGGTCGTTGATCGTCTTGTACGGCAGCGCGTTGCTGGCGGCGATGATCATCGGCGAGTCGGCGACGAAGCCGAGCGTCACGTACTCAGCCACCGGGTCGTACTTGGCGGCCTTGAACATCTGCGGTGTCACCAGCGCCGCGCCGGCATGCGTGAACATGATGGTGTAGCCGTCCGCCGGCGAGGCTCTTCACATGGTCCATCGCCAGGCCACCACCGGCGCCGGGGCGATTGTCGATCACCACCTGCTGGCCCCAGATCGCCGTCAGGCGCTCGCCGACGATGCGCGCTGCGGTGTCGGGCGCCGTGCCAGGCGGCGCGCCGAGCACGAAGCGCACCGGTTTGCTGGGCCATGCTTGCGCCGAAGCAGTGGCCGCGGCGACAAGCGTGGCACCTGCCATCAGGATCTTGAGAAAGTGAGAGCGATTCATGGGGCATGTCTCCGGTGGGTTGTTGGCAGTCGGGAATCAACGCGCGCGGCCGAGCGCTCTGCGCAGCACGGCGTCGGGGTTCGCCGTGGCGTCGCCACGCCAGGCGATGTGCAGGTCCGGTCGGATCAGCACGCAGTCCGCGCCATACAGCGTGCGCGCTACCGTCTCTGTGCAATGGACGACATCGAGCGGCAGCGACAGCGCCTGTGCTGCCACGCGCCAGGCATCGGCCGCACCCGCTTCGCGCAACACCAGCAGCGTGAACTCGCGGCCGAAGCGGTCGTGCAGGCTGGCACGCCCGGCGAGCGGCACATGCGGCGCACGCGCACCGGGAAAGCCGCTGGGCACATAGCGGTTGGGTTCGTCCGGCGGCGGGGCGGCATCTTCGTGCGAGATCACGGCGCTGATGTAGCGCACGCCCAACTGCAGGCCGGGCGTGTTGAACTCGCGCCGGATGTGGGTCAGACAAGCCGCACCGAGTTGCTTCCGCGCGTCGGCGTTGTCTTCGATGTCGGGTGGGCTCGCCAGGCTGCCCATGCTGTCGGCCATCTGCTTGGCGTAGCCGGTGTTGCGCACGGCGATCGGCTGGCGCTCGGCTTCGTAGCTGTCTAGCAGCGCGTCGCCGCGCCCAACCCTGTACGACTGCGGCGAGCTTCCAGCCCAGATTGACCGCGTCGTCGATGCTGGTGTTGTAGCCCATGCCTGCCGGCCGGCGTGAACAGGTGCGCCGCATCGCCAACGACGAAACAGCGGCCGGCTCGAAAGCGCTCGGCCACCAGCATGTAGCCCGCGAGCCAGGTGCCGGCGTCGATCAGGCTGTAGTCGATCGGCCGACCGACCAGAGCCGCTATCGTCGCCGCCACGTCCACCGACTGCCTTGGTCTGCCCCGGCTTGAGCTGAATGCCCGCCACCCAGGTGTCGCGCCCGTCGATGGCGATCAGCACACCGCGCTGCTGCGGATTGACGACCCAATAGGTCCAGGCCGGCGTGAGTGTCAGCACCGCGGCAAGCTGCGCCGAGCGGAAGTAGATCGACAGCATCTGGCCACCGAAGAAGTCCCGCTCTTCCTTGCCGCGACCGCTGTACCCGACCTTCATGGCCTCGCGCACGACGCTGCGCGAGCCATCGCAGCCGACCACATAGCGCGCGTGCACGCGCAGCGCCCGGCCGCCCTGCTCGCCTTCGATCAGCACGCCGTCGGCCTGCTCGGCGACGGATGTGACGCGCGCACCCAGCCGCACATCGACGCTCGCGTAGGACTGCGCGTGGGCCAGCAGGATCGGCTCGATGAACATCTGCTGGCCGCGGTGCGGCAGCTCGGGCGTGGGCCAATCGGCGGCGCCGTAGTCGCCGAAGTCGCTGCCGCTGCGCGCCTGCGCCGGTGACGGGATGCGAAAGCGCGCGATCTCTTGGCCGGCGCCGCGCGTGCAATAGACCACGTCTTGCGCACGGTCGTCGGGCAAGCCGCTGGCGCGCACCTCATCGGCAAAGCCACGGCGGCGGTAGTGCTCCATCGTGCGCGCCGACGTGGCATTGGCTTTCGGAAAGGTCGGCAGGCGCGGCGTCTTCTTCGAGCACCATGCAGCGCACGCCGCGGCAGCCGAGTTCGATCGCCAGCATCAGGCCCGACGGGCCCGCCGCCGACGATGGCGACATCGGTTCGTGCAGGGTGTTCGGTCGGATCGTTCGGCATGGCGTGTCAAGGCGGCAGACGACAAATTCTTGATCTGGATCAAAGCCCCGGATAGAAGGCAGAATGAACCAAGTGATACCAATCAGTTATCGCCCATGAAGCTGCACCACTTGCGCGACCTGGTCGCCGTGTCCAAGGAACAGAGCATGCGCGCTGCGGCGCGCAGCCTGCAGATTGCGCAGCCGGCGCTGACGCGCAGCCTGCGCGAGCTGGAGCAGGAGCTGGGCGCCAACCTGCTCGACCGGCATTCGCGCGGCGTCACGCTCACCCCTGCAGGGCAGGCCTTTCTGATGCGCGCCAATGCGGCGATCGAAGAGCTGCGGCGCGGCCGCGAAGAGGTGCAATACGCCGCCGACGCAACGCAGGGCAGCGTCGTCACCGGCTTGTCGACCGCGCCGTTGCTGGCACTGGTGCCGCGCGCCTACGCCGCCTTCCGCAAGGAGCATGCGGCCGCACGCATGCGCTTCATGGACGGCGTGTTCGCTGCGCTCGAGCCACGCCTGCGCGACGGCACGCTCGACTTCTACCTCGGGCCGCGGCCCGAAAGCGTCAGCCGCGCCTACCAGGTGGACTTGTTCTTCCGCAACGAGCGTCTCGTCATCGGCCGCAAGGGCCACCCGCTGCGCAGCGCCGGCAGCCTGGCCAAGCTGGTGCAGGCGCAATGGGTGCTGACGGGGCTGCGCGAGCGGCCGGAACAGGAGTTCGAGGAGCAGTTCAAGGCGTTCGGCCTGCCCTCGCCGACATCGCTTGTGCAGGTCGATTCGATGCTGTCGATCCTCACCCTCGTCACCACCACTGACGCGCTGGTGTTCCTGCCCCGGCAATGGGCCGAGTCGCCGCTGTTCCGCGGCCTGATCGAGCCGATCGCCGTCAAGGAGGCGCTCGCCGCGCCCGACATCGTGCGCATCTCGCGCGCCGGCTTGCCCCTGACGCCGCTGGCCGAGCGTTGGTCCGATCTGCTGCGGCGCGAAGCGGCGACGGTGAACGCGCCACCGCGGCGCCGGGGTAGCCGCTGATGTCACCCGTCGAATGGACATTGCTGCTCACCGGCGCCGTGGTCGCCGGCTTCGTGCAAGGCCTGTCGGGCTTTGCGTTCAGCATGGTGTCGATGTCGATCTGGGTTTGGGCGTTGGACCCGAAGCTGGCCGCGGTGATGGCGGTGTTCGGCTCGCTCGTCGGCCAGGTGATCGGCGTCTTCACGGTGCCACGCCGCCTGTCGTGGCGCGAACTCGCCCCCTTCGTCGCCGGGGGTCTGGTGGGCATCCCGCTCGGCGTCATGGTGCTGCCACAACTCGATGCCAACGTCTTCAAGGCCGGGCTCGGCGCGCTGCTCGTGGTTGCTTGCCCGGCGATGTTGTTCGCCGCGCAGTTGCCGCGCGTGACGCTGCGCAACACCGTACTGAGTCGGTGCCGCCGATGGCCTGGCGGGTCTGGGTGGCGGGTTCATGGGCGGCCTCGGCGGCTTCACCGGCGTCGTGCCGACGCTGTGGTGCACGCTGCGCGGGCTCGACAAGGCGGCACAGCGCGCGGTGGTGCAGAACTTCAACCTCACCACGCTCGCGGTGACGATGGCGGCGTACATCGCCACCGGCGCGGTGACGCGGCCGATGTGGCCGCTGCTGCCGGTCGTGGCGGCGGCGGTGCTGGTGCCGTCACTGATCGGTGCGCGCTTCTATCACCGCTTGAGCGAGCAGAGTTTTCGGCGTGTGGTGCTCGGGCTGTTGACCCTGGCCGGCGCGGTGATGTTGGCTTCGGCGCTGCCGCAACTTGCGTGAGCGCCGCGCGCGGACGGGCGCGTCGTCACTCCGCCGTGATGCCCTTGGCCTTGATGACGCGGCCCCAGCGCGGGTGGTCCTTGGCGACGATGGCCGCCAGCGCCTCGGGCGTGGACGACGCGGCGTCCATGCCGGCGCGGCCGAGCGTGTCGCGCACCTGCGGCAGTTGCAGGATCGCGGCGAGCTCGCTGTGCAGCCGCGCCACCATCGGCGTCGGTGTCTTCACCGGCACGAAGAAGGCGTACCAAAGATCGACGTCGAGATCGGTCTGCCCCAACTCGGCAAAGGTCGGCACGTCGGGCGCGATCGCATGCCGCTTGGCACTGCTGACGGCCAGCGCGTTCAGCTTGCCGGCCTTGACCATGCCTTGGGCCACATGCACCGGCAGGAAGCCGACATTGAGCTCACCCGACAGCAGATCCTGCGTGTAGCCGGCGGTGCCGCGGTAGGGCACGTGCAGCATGAACAGCTTGTTGTTGAGCTTGAAGAGTTCGGTGGCCATGTGGTGCGGCGTGCCGACACCCGGCGAGCCGTAGGTGAGCGCACCCGGCTTCGCGCGCGCGGCGGCCAGCAGTTCGGCCAGCGACTTGATGCCGGTCTTCGGGTGCGCCACCAGCATCAGCGTGCCCCAGGCGCTCATCGTCACCGGCGCGAAGTCGCGCAGCGGGTCGTATGACACCTGCGAGTACAGCTGCGACGCCATCAGCATCGTGTTGGCGCCCATCAGCACGGTGTTGCCGTCGGGCGCGGCCTTGGCCACATGGTCGGCGCCGATGTTGCCGCTGGCGCCGGGCATGTTGACCACGACCACGCTCTGGCCGAGGCGCTCGGCCAGCAGCGGCTGCACGGTGCGCGCGATCGTGTCCATGCCGGTGCCGGGGGTGAATGGCACGACGATGCGCAGCGGCGCACTCGCAGTCTGCGCGGCGGCGCTCGCACCGGCGAAGACGGCAAGAAGAATCAACAGGCGTTGCATGAAAGTGTTCATCGTGGCGTGCTCGTCAGGCCGAACAGGCGTTCGGCGTTGGTCTGGAAGAATTTCAGCTTGGTGGCGTCACTCATCGCCATCGCGTCGAGCGCATGCACTTCATCGACGGCGTACTGGTACGGATAGTCCATGGCGTAGAGCACGCGGTCCTCACCCACCAAGTCCTGCGTGAAGCGGATCGCGCGCTCCCACGCCATGCCGCTGCACGTGATGTGGAAGTTCTCGCGCAGGTAGTCGCTCGGCTTCTTCTGCAGCGGCTGCATGCTGGCGTAACGCTTCGAGCGCACGGTGGCGGCGTGCATGTAGTCCAGCCGGTAGGCCCAGAACGGCAGCGCTTCGCCCATGTGGCCGAGCACGATCTGCAGCTTGGGGAATCGGTCGAAGACACCCGCGGTGATCAGGCGCAAGGCGTGCAGGCCGGTCTCGACGCCGAAGCCGTAGATCGCGCCGTCGAGGCCGGCTTCGAGAAACGGGCCGATCATGTTGGCCGGCGGTGTGTTGGGGTGCAGGTAGATCGGTGTGCCCAGCGCTTCTGCGGCTTCGAAGATCGGCCAGAACTTGGGGTCGCTGAGGTACTCGCCCTGCGTGTGCGAGTTGATGACCAGCGAGCGCAGGCCGAGTTGCTGCACACAGCGCTCGATTTCCTTCGCGGCGGCTTGCGGGTCCTGCGGCGCCACCGCGGCCATGCCGGCCAGACGCGTCGGGTGGCGGCGGATCGCAGCGGCGAGCTGGTCGTTGGCATCGCGCGCCAAGGCCACCGCTTCGCCGCGCTCGAACACCTGCACGCCGGGTGACGTCAGCGCCAGCACCTGCACGTCGATGCCGGCGTCGTCCATGTGGCCGATGCGCACGGCGTCGAGATCGACCAGGCAACGCATGATGTGCAGCGCGCGCTCGCTCGGGCTCACCATGTAGAAACCCATCAGGCTCTGAAAGCCTGGGTCCACCGGCGGCGTGGCGAGCACGCGGCGAAAGGCGGCGAGCAACTCGGGCGTGGCGAACGCCTCTTCGGTGGCGATGCGTTTGTAGGCGGCGGGGGCGGGTTTCATGGTGGGGCGGTGGGCAAGGCAAAACCGGCGATCTGCTTGTAGCGCTCGGAGATGGCGCGCAGCTCGGCCGCAGGGATCACATCGTCGATGTGGCCGAAGGGCTGGCCGGCGGTCAGTTGTTCGACACGTTGCAGTATGAAGTCGGGCGGCGTGCTGCGGTTGGCCAGCACCACCGCCGACGTGGCAGGGCGGCGCTCGGCTTCATAGGCGTGCAAGGCCGCGACCGGGTCGTGCGGCTGCTCGGCCAGGCGATCGGCGAGCACGCGCGCGTCGATCAGGCCTTGCGCGGCGCCGTTGGAGCCGCGCGGATACATCGGGTGCGCGGCGTCGCCCATCAGCGTGACGCGGCCGAAGGTCCATTGCGGCAGCGGGTCCTTGTCGACCATCGGGTACTCGAAGACCTGCTGTGCGCCGGCAGATCAGGCGCGGCACGTCGAGCCAGTCGAAGCGCCAGCCGGCAACGCTGCGCGCTGCGTCTTCGGCGCGGCCGGGCGCGTTCCAGTCGTTCATCGGCGCGCCCGCCTGACGCACTTCGGTGGTCCAGTTGATGAGCTGGTCACCGCGTTCGTTGACCTGGTCGGCGATCGGGTAGATGACGATCTTGCCGACGTCGAGCGTGCCGATGCGCAGGTAGGAGCGCCCACCGAGGATCGGCGGGTGCACCGTCGTGCCACGCCAGGTGTTGATGCCGGTGAAGGCCAGCGCGTCGCCCGGCACGAGCTGGCGCCGCACGACGGAGTTGACGCCGTCGCAGGCCACGGCGACATCGGCGTGCAGCGGCTCGGCGCCCTGCACTTGCACCGACACGCCCTGCGCGAGCTGAACGATGCCGGTGCAGCGCGCACCACTGCGCACATGCTCTGCGCCCAGGCGACTGACCGCGGCATCCCACAACACACGGTGCAGCACGCCGCGGTGAATGCCCAACTCCGGTTGTGCATAGCCGGCGTGGCGGCCGCGCAGCTCGCTGTGCACGAACTGGCCGTGGCGCGTGAAGAAGCGGCTATCGAGGTTCTCGATGGCCTGGCCTTCGAGCGCGTCTTGCAGCCCGAGCGCAGCGAGTTCGCGCATCGCGTGGGGCAGCAGCGTGATGCCGACGCCCAGCGGCTTGAGCTCGCGCACACCCTCGAGCACGGTGCAGCCGATGCCGCGCTGGTGCAGCGCCAGCGCGAAGGCGAGGCCGGCGATGCCGCCGCCGATGATCGCAACATGGGGTCTCATGGGTCGGATTCACTATAGCGGCCGGCTGCCCCACAATGAGCGCGGCGAATCCCTGGAGAAGGCGATGCCCCACGACCCCGGCTCCGTACCCGCGTGGAAGCACGACGGCGTGCGCGTGATCGCTGCCGACCAGCTCGATGCCAACACCGCGCAAACGCCCGGCATGGACCGCAAGGCCGCGATCACGTTCGCGCGCGTGGGTGCGAGCAAGCTGTGGGCGGGCACGGTGCACATCCATCCCAATGCGAAGACCGGAGCGCATCACCACGGCCCGCTCGAGAGCGTGATCTACGTCGTGCGCGGACGCGCGCGCATGCGCTGGGGCGAGAAGCTAGAGTTCACGGCCGAGGCCGGGCCAGGCGACTTCATCTACGTGCCGCCGTTCGTGCCGCACCAGGAGATCAACGCCAGCCGCACCGAGACGCTTGAGTGCGTGCTGTGCCGCAGCGACGGCCAGGCGGTGGCGGTCAACCTCGACATCGAACCAGCCGAGCCGCCCGAAGAGGTGCGCTGGATTGATCCGACGCACCCGGAGTGACCTCCGGCCCGCGTGCCACTATCGATGCTGTATCGCTGATCACCTGTGAGGCCCCCGATGCACAAACGACTGAAATACTGGACAGCGCCGATCGTCTTCATGGCCGCACTCGCCGTGCAGGCCCAGGTGACGCAGAAGGTGGTGGACATTCCCACGCGCCCGGGCATCACACAGCGTCTGTTGGTGCTGGCGCCGCCGGAACCGAAGGCAGCGGTGGTGTTGCTCGCCGGCGGTCACGGCGGGTTGCAGATCTTCGCCAACGGGTCGTTCAAGTGGGGTGGCGAAAACTTCCTCGTCCGCACCCGCCAGATGTTCGCCGACCAGGGACTGCTCGTGGCCGTGGTGGACACGCCGTCCGACCGCCAGGCGCCGCCTTACCTCGGCGGCTTTCGCCGGACGCCCGAACACGCGGCCGACCTGGGGGCGGTGATGGCTTGGCTGCGCGAACAGGCCAAGGTCCCGGTGTGGCTGGTTGGCACCAGCAGCGGCACGTACTCAGCCGCGTATGGCGCCATCGAGTTGGCCCGGCCGCAAGGGCCCGACGGCCTCGTGCTGAGCTCGACCATCCTCACCCAGGAAAAGGGTGGCCGCGCGGTCACTGCGATGGGGCTGGGCAAGCTGCGCATTCCAGTCCTCGTGGTGCATCACGAACAGGATGGTTGCAGCGAATGTCCGTTCAGTGAGGTACCGATGCTGATGGACCGGCTGGTCAATGTGCCGAGAAAGCAGTTGCTTGCGTTCAAGGGCGGCGCCAACCAGGGCGATCCGTGCCAGGCCATGGCGTACCACGGCTTCAATGGGCTCGAAGGCGAAGTGGTCGCGCAGACGGCTGCCTGGATCGTCGGCAAGTAGGATCGCCGCTTCGTCGCGGGCTGACCGCGACCGCGGCGCTTCAGTGCTGCAGGATCTTGGAGAGAAACTCCTTGGCCCGCGGCGTGCGCGCGTTCGGGTCACCGAAGAACTCATCTTTCTTGCAATCTTCGACGATCTTGCCGGCGTCCATGAAGATCACGCGGTGGCTGACTTTCTTGGCAAAGCCCATCTCGTGGGTGACGACCATCATCGTCATGCCCTCTTCGGCCAGCTTGACCATGACGTCGAGCACCTCGCCGACCATCTCGGGGTCGAGCGCGGAGGTGGGTTCGTCGAACAGCATGACGATCGGGTCCATCGACAACGCGCGCGCGATCGCCACGCGCTGCTGCTGACCGCCGGAGAGCTGGCCGGGGAACTTGTCCTTGTGCGCCATCAGGCCGACGCGATCCAACATCTTCAGGCCGCGTGTCTTGGCGTCGTCGGTGCTGCGGTTCAGGACCTTGATCTGCGCGATCGTCAGGTTTTCGGTGACGGAGAGATGCGGGAACAGCTCGAAGTGCTGGAAGACCATGCCGACGCGGCTGCGCAGCTTGGGCAGGTCGGTCTTGGGGTCGCTGATGCTGATGCCATCGACGACCACATCGCCCTTCTGGATCGGCTCGAGCGCATTGACGGTCTTGATCAGCGTCGATTTGCCCGAGCCCGAGGGACCGCAGACGACGACGACCTCGCCCTTCTTGATCGATGTGGTGCAGTCGGTCAGCACCTGGAAGCTGCCGTACCACTTGCTGGCGTTCTTGATTTCGATCATTGGGTTCTCCTGTTTCCTGATCTGGGCTGAGGTATCGAAGCCAGAACCCGCTCGTCCTGAGGTATCGAAGGATCGCCCTGAGGTATCGAAGGGCTCGCGATGGGCTGATACCTCAGCCCGAACGGTGTGGGTTGTCTAGCGAATGATGGCGATCTTCTTCTGCAATTGCCGCACCATGAACGACAGCGAGAAGCAGATGGCGAAGTACACGGCCGCGGCGACGAGGTAGGTCTCCACCGGCCGGTTGAAGTTGCGGCCCACGGTCTCGAAGCCCTTCAACAGATCGTAGGCGCCGATCGCATAGACGAGCGACGTGTCCTGGAACAGGATGATGGTCTGCGTCAGCAGCACCGGCAGCATGTTGCGAAAGGCTTGCGGCAGCACGATCAGCTTCGTCGTCTGCGCGTAGGTCATGCCGACGGCGTAGCCGGCATAAACCTGGCCCTTCGGCACGCTCTGGATGCCGGCCCTCATGATCTCGGAGTAGTACGCCGCTTCGAACAGCGTGAAGGTGACGATCGCTGACAGCTCGGCGCCGATCGGCCGGCCGATCAGGAACGGGATGATGAGGAAGAACCACATGATCACCATCACCAGAGGGATCGAGCGCAGCGTGTCGACGTAGATCGATGCCGGCACTTCGAGCCACTTCTTGCCCGAAAGGCGCATCAGCGCGAGCACGGTGCCCAAAGCGATGCCGCCGATCATCGCGATCAAGGTCAGTTGCACCGAGAAGTAGAAGCCGTTGGCGACGTAGCTTTTGATGACGTCCCAGTTGAGGAAGCTGAAGTCGAGGCCGAACATCATTGCCCTTTCGCCGGGCCGCCCCAAGAAGGGCAGATCCCCTCGGGGGACGCGAACACAGTGAGCTGGGGGCCCATCACTTGCCTCCAATCATGCCGGGGACACGAACGCGAACTTCAACCCACTTCATGACGCGGTTGATCGCGAAAGCCGACACGAAGTACAGCAACGTGACGGCAAGGAACATCAACACCGGCTGCGAGGTTTCTTCACCAGCCTGCCGCGCGAACATCGTCAGCTCCGACACGCTCACCGCAAAAGCGACGGACGAGTTCTTGACGATGTTCATGCTCTCCGACGTGAGCGGCGGGATGACGACGCGAAAGGCCATCGGCAGCAGCACGTGGCGATACGTCTGCGGCAGCGTCAGGCCCATCGCCAGCCCGGCGTAGCGCTGGCCCTTGGGCAGGCTCTGGATGCCGGCCCGGATCTGCTCCGAGATGCGCGACGAGGTGAACAGGCCCAGGCCGATGAAAGCGAGCACGAAACCGGGGATGGCCTTCAAGGCCGGGAACATGGCCGGCACGACGAAGTACCAGATGAAGAGCTGGATGATCAGCGGCACATTGCGGAAGACTTCGGTCCAGACATCGCCGATCAGCACCAGCCATTTGTTGGGTGTGGTGCGCAGAATGCCCATCAGGATGCCGAAGGCCATCGCCACGACGAGCGCCAGCAGGGCCAGCGAAACCGCGGTGCCCCAACCGGTGAGCAGCCAGTGCAGGTAGCTGGTGTCGCCGCTGGCCGACTTGAAGCAGTTGGGAATCAGCTCCTTGTCGATCGTGTCGCGGCAGAAGGTATCGAGGCCGAAGATCGCCACAGCTGCCCTCCTGAGGTTCGTGTTGGTGCAAAGACAAAGCGCGCGGTGCACCTCAATGCAAACCGCGCGCCGGCCACTTTAGCGGCCCACAGGGGATCGCACCCTGGGGCTTACCTCATGGCGTTCGTCGTGCCCCTAGGCCCTGCGGGCCGTCCCCCGAGGGGAGCGAGCACCTCCGGAGCGGCCGAGCGGCGCTCACTTCTTGACCATGTACTCTTCGACTGGCTTGTCGTTCGGCGCAGCCCACGCGGCCTTGGTGGCATCCGAGAGCGCCAGACCGACCTTGGTGTTGGTCGGCGGGATCGGCTGCATGAACCACTTGTCGTACAGCTTGCCGATGTCACCAGACTTCATCATCGCGCCGATGCTGGCGTCAACCGCCTTCTTGAAGGCCGGGTCGTCCTTGCGAATCATGATGGCGATGGGTTCCACCGACAGCACCTCGCCGACGATCTTGAAATCAGCCGGCGTCTTGGCCTTGGCGATGTTGCCGGCCAGGATCTGGCCGTCCATCACGAAGGCGTCGGCACGGCCGCTCTCGAGCAGCAGGAAGCTGTCGGCGTGGTCCTTGCCGAAGACTTCCTTGAAGTCGATGCCGGCACCGCGCTCGTGCTTGCGCAGCAGTTGCACCGAGGTCGTGCCGGTGGTGGTGGCAACGTTTTTGTCCTTCAGCTGCGCAATCGAGGTGATGCCCGAGTTGGCCTTGACGGCGATGCGCACTTCCTCGACATACGTCGTCACCGCGAAGGCCACGTCCTTCTGGCGCGTGGCGTTGTTGGTGGTCGAGCCGCACTCGATGTCCACGGTGCCGTTCTGCACCAGCGGGATGCGGTTCTGCGACGTGACGGGCACGTACTTGATGTCGAGCTTGGCCATGCCTTGCGCCTTCTGCACGTCGGCCAGCACCTTCTGGCAGACCTCCACGTGGAAGCCGGCGAACTTGCCGTCACCCAGCGTGTAGGAGAGCGCGCCGGAAGATTCGCGCACGCCCATCGTGGCGCTGCCGCTGTCCTTGATCTTCTTCAGCGTGTCGGTGGTCTGCGCTTGCGCAGCGAAGGCGGCCACGGTGGCCAGAACGAGAAGCGATTTCTTCATGAACGGAGAACTCCTGCAGGAGGTGGATGGAAAAACTTCAACGCGCATTGTAGAAATGCCGCCGACCCGAGGGGGCCTTGGTCACCGCAACTCGATGCCTTTTGAATCCTCGCCCATGCTCGCCGGGCATGAGCGCGCATCACGCGCGGGTTAACCCGCAATCAAGCCGCTTTTGCAGCCAGGTGCTCCCAGAGCGCCGCTGCGCCGGGCTTGACGCCACGCGCCGACTGCGGCCGCTCGCGCACGATGCGCACGTCCATCGTCGTTTCCCACGCACCGGGTTCGCCCGCCGGCGCAAGGCGTTTGGCGCGCACGTCCTTCTTCACCGAACTGGCCGGCAGAAATGCGAGGCCATGGCCTTCGAGCGCCATCGCTTTCAAGCTCTCGGCCATGTCGGTCTCGTAGACGAGGTTCAACTGCGGCGGTTGCGGTGCGGCCTTCAGGATGTGTTCGACCAGCCGCGCCATGTAGGCGCCCGAGGCATAGCTCAGGAACGGCAGCTTGGCCGACGCCGAACCGGGCAGACGCCAGACCGGCCTGCCCTCGCTGTCAGCCCGTGCGAACGGTGCCAGCGTTTCCTGGCCGAGCGTCAGCATCTCGTAGCGGTCGGGCGAGAGTTGCAGCGGCTGCGACGGGTGGTCATAGGCCAGCAGCAGATCGCAATGGCCTTCGGTCAGGCGCAGCACCGCGTCGTGCACGTTGAGCGCGATGAGGCGCGTCTTCAATTGCGGGAATGTGCGCCGCAACTCGAGCAGCCAGTGCGGAAAGAACGAGAAGGCGAGCGTGTGCGGCAGCGCGAAGTCGAGCATGTCGCTGCCGCTGGTCTGGTGCGTACGCATCAGGTTGCGCGTGGCCTGCAGGCTGCTGAGCATCTCCTGCGCCTGGGCGAGGAAGGTGTCGCCGGCCGGCGTCAGGCGCGTCGGGTAGATCGAACGATCGACCAGGTCCACACCGGCCCAGCCTTCCAAGGCCTGGATGCGGCGCGAAAACGCCGGCTGCGTGACATGCCGCAATTGCGCCGAGCGCGAAAAGCTGCGCGTCTGCGCCAGGCTCACGAAGTCTTCGAGCCATTTCGTGTCCATGGTCTTTTACGCGAAGTCAGCGCCCGACTGCTGGAGTTGCCACATCTGAGCGTAGCGCCCTCCTTTGGCCAACAGCACCGGGTGCGACCCTCGCTCGACGACACGCCCCTGTTCCAGAACGACGATCTCGTGCGCATCGACCACGGTGCTCAAGCGGTGCGCGATCACCAGCGCCGTCTTGCCCTGCGCGGCGCTGCGCAGCTCGGCCTGGATGGCGCGTTCGTTGGCGGAGTCGAGCGCTGACGTGGCCTCGTCGAAGATCAGCAGTGGCGGGTCCTTCAGCAGCGTGCGCGCGATCGCCACGCGCTGCTTCTCGCCTCCGGAGAGTTTCAGACCGCGCTCGCCGACCATCGTCGCGTAACCCTGCGGCGTACTGGAAATGAAGGCGTGGATGTGCGCCGCCTTGGCCGCGCCTTCGACCTGCTCGCGCGTCGCGCCTGTCTTGCCGTAGGCGATGTTGTACTCGACCGTGTCGTTGAACAGCACCGTGTCCTGCGGCACGATGCCGATGGCGGCGCGCAAGGTGCTCTGGGTCACCGACCGCAAATCCTGGCCGTCGATCGAGATGCCACCGCCATTCACGTCGTAGAAGCGGTAGAGCAGCCGCGCCAGCGTCGACTTGCCCGCGCCCGACGGCCCGACCACGGCAACCGTCTTGCCGGCAGGGATCTCGAAGCTCACGTCGTGCAGGATCGGCCGGTCGGCGTTGTACGAGAAGCTCACAGCGTCGAAGCGCACGCTGCCTTGCTGCACCGCGAGAGGTTTGGCGTCGGGCGAATCGGCGATCTCACGGTGTGTGCCCAAAAGCGCGAACATCTTTTCCATGTCCACCGTCGATTGTTTGATCTCGCGGTAGATCACACCCAGAAAGTTCAGCGGGATGTAGAGCTGAATCATCAGCGCGTTGATCAGCACCAGGTCGCCGAGCGTCAACTGGCCCTCGACCACACCGACGGTGGCACGCCAGACCAGCAGCGTCACCGTCACCGCGATGATCAGGCTCTGGCCGAGGTTCAGAACAGACAGCGACGTCTGCGACTTGATCGACGCCTTCTCCAGCCGCTGCAGGTTCTCGTCGTAGCGCCCTTCTTCGAAGCGCTCGTTGTTGAAGTACTTGACGGTTTCGTAGTTGATCAGCGCATCCACCGCGCGCGTGTTGGCCTTGCTGTCCTGCTCGTTCATCGCGCGGCGGAAATGCGTGCGCCATTCGGTGACGGTGATCGTGTAGCCGATGTAGGTCACCAGCGCGCACAGCGTGATACCGGCGAACCAGCCGTCGAACTTGGCCGCCAGCAATGTGATCACAAGGCTGATCTCGACCAGCGTTGGCAGGATGTTGTAGATGAAATAGTTGAGCAGCGAATGAATCGCGCGCGAGCCACGCTCGATGTCGCGCGAGACGCCGCCGGTCTGCCGCTCCAGGTGAAAACGCAGCGACAACGCGAGCAGGTGTTCGAAAGTCTGAAGCGCCACCTTGCGCGCCACCCGCGCCGCCACCGGGTAGAACAGGAACTCGCGCAGCTCGGTGAACAGCGTCACCGAGACGCGCAGCGCGCCGTAGGCCAGGATCAACGCCACCGGCACGACCAGCAGCGCGCGCGGATCGCCCGGCTTCAAATCGAGTGCATCGACCAGCGCCTTCAGCACCAGCGGCACGCCGATGTTGGCGAGCTTGGCGCCAACCAGGCAGGCCAGCGCCAGCAGCACGCGCCACTTCCACTGCCACACGTAGGGCAGCAGTTTTCGGATCGGCGCAAAACCCACCGCGGGTGGCGCCGCCTGGCCGGGCAGCGTGGGCAGGACAGGAGCAGCAATCGAAGGGCGCATGGGGCAAGTGTCGTGGAAGAATGATCCCCTTATGACCTACCCCCAACCGATGATGGCGCCACCCGTCCTGCCCGACGGTTCGGCCCTGGTGATGCGCGTGATGCCGCTGCCGGCCGACACCAACGGCAACGGCGACATTTTCGGTGGCTGGTTGATGGCGCAGGTCGACCTGGCGGGCGCGGTGCTGCCGCTGCGCATCGCACGCGGCCGCATCGCCACGGTGGCGGTGAACCAGTTCCTGTTCAAGCAGCCGGTGAGCGTCGGCGACTTGCTGTCGTTCTACGCGCGCGTGGAGCGCGTCGGCAAGACCTCGGTGACGGTGCACGTCGAGGTCTATGCCGAGCGCGACCCGGCGAACCTGCACGTCGTCAAGGTCACCGAGGCCAACCTGACCTACGTCGCCATCGACGGCAGCGGCAAGCCGCGAACGATCGTACGCGACTGAACTGCTCCCGCAGGCGCCGCTTGACATCGGCACGTTATGTGACTATCTTGTCACATAATGAACCCGAGCCGCGACAACGACACCCTGGACGCCGTGCTGTTTGCGCTCGCGTCCGAGCCGAGGCGGCGCGTGCTCGACGTGCTCAAGGCCGAACCCGGCTGCAACGTCAACCGCGTCTGCGAACACTTCGACGCCGAAATGACTCGGTTTGCGGTGATGAAACATCTCACCGTGCTCGAAGCTGCCGACCTCGTCATCGCCGAGCGCGAAGGCCGCGACAAGCGCCTCTGGTTCAACGCGGTGCCGATTCAATGGATCCACGAACGCTGGACCACCGAGTACAGCGCCTACTGGTCGGCGCGCCTGACACGGCTGAAGTACGACGCCGAGGGCGCACGAGTCACCCCCCTGCCGAAGAAGAAAGGCCGCCATGTCTGAAAACGCACCTTCCGAACTTGCCTTCCGCATCGTCATCGCCTCTGACATCCAGCGAGTCTGGCGCGAACTCACCAAGACGGGAGAGGCGCAAGGCGCGGTCTTCAATGCATGGCTGCACACGCGTGGCGGCGTCGTGCCTGGCGCGGCCATGCAGATGCGCACCGGCAGCGGCAAGCACACGCTCGTCGTCGGTGAAGTGCTCGAGTCCACCCCACCCCACCGCTTCGTGCACACGCACCGCTTCACGCAGTACGACGATCCGGTGTGCCAGGTGAGCTATGACCTGAAGGAGGTGCCGGGCGGCGTGCAGGTGACCCTGCGCGTGACCGGCGTCACCGCGGGCAGCAAGACCGCCAAGGACATGGCGTCGGGCGGCACGATGATCGTCAACGCGCTCAAGGCGATCTGCGAAACCGGCCGGCCCGGCCTGGGCACGCGGCTGATGTACACGATGTTCAAGCACATGGAGTTCGTGCTGCCGGCACGCACGAAGAGCGAACACTGGCCGCTGTAAACCCACCAAGGAGACCGCCATGGCCGACCCACAAGCCGCGCTCGCCACCCAGCTGCGCAATATCGAAACCAAGACCGGCAAAACGCTGGCGCAACTGCGCGAAGTCATCGTCAAAAGCGGCCTCGCCAAGCATGGCGAGGTGCGCAGCATGCTGATCGAACGCTTTGCGCTCGGCTACGGTGACGCCAACACGCTGGCCCATGCAGCCAAGGCCGAGACGCCCGCAGCGGGCGATGATCCGCTGGACGCGATTTACAGCGGCGCGAAGGCGGGTCTGCGGCCGTTGCACGAGGCGGTGATGAAGCAGATCGAGAAGCTCGGGGCGTTCGAGGTGGCGCCGAAGAAGACCTACCTCAGCCTGCGCCGCCAGAAGCAGTTCGCAATGGTCGGGCCGGCGACGAAGGAGCAGATCGAGATCGGCCTCAACGCCAAGTCGCTGCCAGCCGACGCCCGTCTGAAGGCCCTGCCGCCGGGCGGCATGTGCCAGTACGCCGTGAGGTTGTCGAGCGCGGCCGAGATCGATGCCGCGTTGCTCGGCTGGCTGCGCGCCGCTTACGACGCGTCGGCCTGAGCCGACATCCTCGGCCAGACCTGCGTCGCAATGTGCTCGGCCAGCGCCGTGCCGCAGATGCGATAGACCGGCTCGCCGGGGTGAAAGCCGTCGTCGGCCATCAGCGCGGTGTTCAGCGGCAGGTCGATCGGCACATGGCTCACGTCGGCGCGCGTGCTCGCCCAAGCGGCCACAGCGTCGTCGTGGCGCTTGGCATCACGGCCGGCAATCCAGCGCAGCGGCTGCGGCAGCCCGGGGAAATGCTGCACCGGCGGCAGCGGCGCGAACACGACATGGGCCACGCCGTGGCCGTTGCGCAAACGGTTGGCGATGGCCTCGCGCGCGGCCACAGCGCGCTGCGACGGCACCTGATCGATGACGTCGTTGACGCCGAGCACGACGACCGCCACATCGGCTTCGAGCCGCGCGTTCGACAACAGTTGATCCAGGCATTGCGCGCTGGTCAGGCCCGCCCTCGCGAGCAGCCGCCACTGCACGCGCATGGCGGCTTGCGCGGCCAACGCTTTGGTGAGGTGGCCCGCCAGCGCCTGCGATTGCTCGGCCACGCCAACGCCCGCAGCCGATGAATCACCCACGATCAACAAGCGCAACAACGAGCCGCGGCCGACCACGCCGTCACGCTCACCCGCGGCTTCAGGCAGGCGCGGCATGCGCGCGCGCGTCGCCATCGCTTGCGCAACGAGCAGCGGTGACAGCAGGAGTTTGGCGGCGAGGCTCACGCGAGCAGTCTATCGACGGCCGCGCGTTCGGTTTAGGCGAACAGCCCCAGGTCCTTGACCGTGTAGTTGCCGATGCCGGGCACGACCGTCGACAGGTCCGTGCCGCTCACGCCCATCCACGTCGCCATCGTGGCGGCGAGCTGATCGACCGCCATCGTCGGCAGCATCCGCCCCTGGCCCACGTCGTCCGCGCCGTTGTTGCCCGGCAGCGGTGCCAGGCCGTGAAAGCGCTGCCCACGCACCGCGCCGCCGCTGATGAAATGGAAGCTGCCCCAACCGTGGTCGGAGCCGTCGCCGTTGGAGGACAGCGTGCGGCCGAAGTCCGATGCGGTGAAGGCGGTGACCTGCTGTGACGTGCCCAGCTCGACCATCGCCGCATCGAAGGAGGCCAATGCGGCACCCATCTGCGCCAGCAGCGCCGGGTGGTTGTCGGCCAGTTTGTCGTGCGTGTCGAAGCCACCGATGCCGACAAAGAAGACCTGGCGCTTGGCGCCGACAGCGTTGCGTGCAGCGATCATTCGCGCCACCATCGACAGCTGATTGCCCAACCCGGTGGAGGGGAACGACGTAGTCACCGTAACGCCCGTGAGCGCGCTGCGCAGCGCCACATCCGCATCGATCGAGCGCTGGACGACACGTGCATGTTCGCGCTCGAAGAGGTTGGTGCCGGGCGTGCTCGTGATCAGGCTGCGCAAGGCCTGTGCCGCGGCGGCCGATCCGTAGAGCGTGCTGCCGATGCCGTTGATCGGCACCGAGCCGTTGCTCGCCACCTGGTACTGCACGGCGCTGCGCCCGGACAGATAGACCGCGTTGCCGGTGACGCTGACGGCGGTGAACACCGATTGCCCGTTGCCCGACGCCAGCAAGTCGCCGATGCGCCCACCCCAGCCCGACACAGAGCCTTCGGGCGAGCTGGCCTGCCAGGTCGATTGCTGGTCGTTGTGCGAGAACAGACGAGGCGGCAGTGGCACCGAACGCGCGCTGTACTGCGCCTTGGTTGTCGGCTCGATCAACGGGCCGATGTTGAGCAGCACGCCCAGGCGGCCAGCATCGAAGACCGGCGTCAACGCCGATAGCTGTGGCGCCAGCGCATATTGGCGGCCGTTCGGCAGTTCAAAGCCTGCCGCCGGGGTGAGCACCGTGGCATCGAGCGACGCACGCGCCGTGGCCAACGTGCTGCGCAGCGTGGCATAGCTGTCGTAGGTGGTCTGGTCGTACGGCACCAGTGTGTTGCCGTGGTCGTTGCCGCCATAGAGGAAGACGCAGACCAAGGCCTTGTAGTCGGTAGCGCTCTGCGCAGCGGCCTCGCTGATGGCGGCCAGGTTCAATGCCCAAGGCGCGGCAGCGCCGGCCACCGAGAACGCCGAGCTGCGTTTGAGAAACTCGCGGCGTGAGGATGAGGTTGTCATGCGGTGCTCCTACTTCATCGCCAGATAGTCGGGTGCGGCCAACGTCAGCAGCAACGCGGCTTGCACGCGGCGGCGAAGGGCCGTGTCAGAAGACGCAGACATGGCAGTGATCGCGTCGCGGATCAGTGCTGTCCGCGATGCGGGCAACTGGCCGGCGGCGAGCACGAGGTTGGCTTGGTCGGTCAGCGCGGCTGGGTCGGTCGCGAGCGGCAACCACGCGCTGTAGTTCGGCACGATGTCGGTGCCGTTGACACCGCTGGTCGTCGCAATCGCGTTCTGCATGAAGTTCAGGTACCCCGCCACCGACGATTCGGTGGTGATCTGAAACTCTGGTGCGACCCGCGAGGCGCTGGCGATCGATGTGTTCGGCGGCACGTAGCCCGGCCGATAGAAGTTGAACACCGAGGGCGAGCGCAGGGGGCTCTGGCCGAGGCGCGCGGCCGGGTCCGACAGGTTGCCCAGGCGCCATTGGCCCGAGGCCGAGTTGGCCTTCGAGGCACGCGCCCATTGCGTGAAGCGCAACACCGGCTCGCGCAGCTTGCCGTACCCGTCGTTGGCACGGGCTGCGTTGACATCGCGCGCCTCGGCATGCGTCAGCACAGCGCGCAGCACGGCCTTCAAATCGCCGCGCACGCCGCTGCCGTTGTTGGCGAACGCGGCGGCCACGCTGGCGACGTAGGCCGCACTCGGATTGCTCGTCACCAGCCGCTGGATCAACTGGCGGCCGATGTGCGGACCGACGTTGCCGTGGTTGAACAGCGCATCGAGTGCGATGCGCAGGCTGTCCGAAGCGCTGGTATTGGCGGGAATCGTCGTGCCGAGAAAGACCTTGGTGCCGGTCTCGTGGCGGCTCGCCGAGTTGACCAATGGCGTCAACAACTGCTGCGCCGATTGTTCAATTTCGCTGCCGGCTGGCACACGGTCCCATCCGGTGAAGACACGCGACAAGCCTGTCACGTCGGCCTGCCCATAGGTGTCGGTCGTGCGGCCATTGGTCAGACGTGGCGTGCCGTCGGCATTGAGTTGCACCAGGCCGATCGTGAAGAGCTGCATCACCTCGCGCGCAAAGTTCTCGTCGGGCTGCCGGCCTTGAACGTCCGCCTTGCGGCTGCCGCGCATCGACAGGTAGTCGCCCATCGTCGGCGACAGCGTCACCGCTTCGAGCAAATTGCGGAAGTTGCCGAAGGCGTGCTCCTCGATCAGGTCAACGTAGTTGGCCAACGAGAATTGAGGCCAATAGCCGTCCATCGCATCGGTGGAGACGACAAAGATCTGCGACAGCGCATAGACCATGCGCTGTCGCAGCTGATCCGGGCTCGACAGAAATTTTCGCCACAGGCTGTAGTCGATCTGGCTCGATGAGAAGCGGTTGTCAAAAACTTCGACGCCCTGCGCGCGCAGCCAATCGACATGGCTTTGCGTGCGCGGCAACGCGAACTGTTCGTCGAGCCAGGCGCTCGTGCCCATCGCGGCCACGCGGTCGATCTCACTGCGGTCGGCGCCGAATGTGGCTTGCGCCATCAAGCGCGATGATTCAACGGCCGTGAGGGTGACCGGCGCAGGCGCAGGCGCAGGCGGTGGTGGCGGTGGTGGTGGTGGCGATCCGCCGGTAGGCGCATTGTTGCTCTGCTCGCTGCCGCCGCAGGCCGCGGCCGCGAGGGCGGCTGCCGTCAAACTGAACGTGACCTTCGCCGGTGCCGGCGCCGCGGTGGGCGCTGCATCGACTGCCTGCACGTCGACCTTGATGATCGTTTCCACGCGCTTCTCCCTGACTGCCGGAGGCGCGATTCTGGGTGGCCGTGGCCGGCGCAGCGAGTGTCCAACCGCTCACGCTGCGACCAAGCGTGATGAGTTGCCTGGCAACAATTCGTGAGTGTGAGCAGTCGTGACGCTCAGAACTTCGAGAAATCGGGTTTGCGTTTCTCGAGCACGGCCTGCATCGCCTCGCGCGCTTCAGCACTCGCCAACTGAACCGTGAAGACCGCCGCTTCGCGCTTCACCGCATCGAGCAGCGCGGCGCGATCGGGCTCACGCAGCAGTCGTTTGGTCTCGCGCACGGCGCCCGGAGGCAAGGCGTTGAAGCGCTCGGCAACACGGCGTGCATGCGGCAACACCTCGGCCGCCGGCAACACGGCGTTGGCAATGCCACACTCGACGGCGGTTTCGCCTGTGAACGGGTCGCCGAGCAGCAGCTTCTCGGCCGCGCGACGCCGACCCATCAGGCGCGGCACCAGCACGCTCGATCCAAACTCGGGCACCAGGCCGAGCGAGACGAAAGGCATCGACAGACGCGCTTCATCGGAGACGTAGACGAAGTCGCAGTGCAGTAGCATCGTCGTGCCGATGCCAATGGCCGCACCCGTCACCGCCGCCACCACAGGCTTGTCGCACTCGATCAGCGAGCGCATGAAGCGGAACACCGGCGATTCGTCGATGTGGGGCCGCGCGCGGTTGAGGAAGTCCTGCAGATCGTTGCCGCTGGTGAAGATGCCGGGCTGGCCCGTGATCAGCAACGCGCGCACCGCAGAGTCTTCGCTGGCAGCGTTGATCGCGTCAGCCATCGACTGGTACATCTCAACGGTGAGTGCGTTCTTCTTTTCAGGACGTGCGATCTCGATGGTGGCAACGCCATTGATCGTGGCAACTTTGATGCTCATGACGCAGCTCCGGTGGCATTGAATCGTTGGAAGAGCCCGGTCACGCGGGTCCACAGCGTGGCCTCGAAGTGTGGGCGGAAGAAGCCGAAGTGGCCGATGCGCTGCGCCCTGGCATCCGCAGGCGCGATGCGCTGCAACTCGCGCGGCGCGTTTTCGTAGCAGTCCATCAGCACGCGCGTGCCGCGCTCGGTCATCAACTCGTCATCGGTGATCGACAACGCCACCACAGGAAAACTCGCCGCAGCAAATTGCCGGCGCAGCGTCTCGCCCTCGTGACCGACGTGGTAGCGCGGGTTCAGGCACCAGCACCGCCACTGCAGGATCACACCGCGCGGCAGATCGCCCACCTTCTTCAAACGCGCGCCGGGGAAATAGCCCCAGGCCCACGTGGCCAGCGGCACGAGCACGTGCCAGAAGTACAGAACCATGCGCTTCAACGGTGGTGCGTTGTCGCGCCAATAGCCGCTGCCGGCAGCCACCGATACCAGCCCGCCGATGCGGTCGCGGTGCTTCAACATGCCCGGCAGTTGAGCGCCCAAACTGTGACCGACGATGTACAGCGGCGCGCCCGGTGCGGCTTGCAGAAGATGTTCGATTGCGGTGTCGACGTCGCTTGCCCAATCGAAGAGGTCGGCGTCGAAGCCGCGCAGCGAGTGGCGCATCGACCTCGGTCGCGACGCGCCCATGCCACGGTAGTCGAAGGTCAGCGCGGTATAGCCCTGGCGTGCCAGCCAGGCCGCGAAGTCAGCATAGAAGTCCTGCTTCACGCCCATGGCGCTGGCGATCAGCACCGTTGCGTGCGGCGCTGCCGTGGCGGGAAAGAGCCGAGCCACAATGCGCGCGCCGTCGTCGGCCTGGAGTTCGATGGCTTGCATGGTCGCTCCTGTTCAGCCGCGCTCGATTTCGGTCCAGTGGTTGGCGAGGTGCATCAGATGCGCGCGCGTGTACTGCGCCTTGTCGAGATCGCCATACGCGAAGTGAGGCGCCAGCGCGCCGCTGTGGCGCTCAAAGCGGCGCAGCGCCGCCAGCGCGCGTGCGATCGCCGGATCCAGCAGCGCCTGCGCATCGAGCGCCGGCGCGCCGGGGATCGGCTCGTTGAGCGTGTGGCCCATCTTGCCGCGCGCCTGGAAGACCGCGAACGCCACGCCGCCGACCGCCTTGCGAAACACCGCCGACTTCATTTCTGGAAACCCGTCGATCGAATAGTCGATGCTTTGCGCGGCGTGGTTGAGGATCTGGGCCAATGTCCATGCGCCCGTGTGCTTGTGGCCACGCGCCAGGCCTTCGATCGCTGTCATGGCGGCGGCCATCGTCGGCAGGGTTTTCACCTCGGCCGCGCTGCATGCCGCGAGCGGCACTGTCACCGCAGCCATCATCACGCACGCGCCGGCGCATCGGGTCAGACTCGCTCGAAGATGCCGGCAGCGCCCTGCCCCATGCCGACGCACATCGTCACCATGCCGTACCTCAGGTTCTTGCGGCGCAGTGCGTGGATCACCGTCGCTGCACGGATCGCACCGGTCGCGCCGAGCGGATGGCCGAGCGCGATCGCGCCTCCCATCGGATTGACGCGCGATGGGTCGAGGCCGCAGGTTTCGATCACCGCGAGCGCCTGCGCGGCGAACGCTTCGTTGAGTTCGATCCAGCCGATGTCGTCGAGCTTCAAACCCGCTGCCTTCAGCGCCGCCGGGATCGCTTCGATCGGGCCGATGCCCATGATCTCGGGCGGCACGCCGCGCACCGCGAACGAGACGAAGCGCGCCAGCGGCTTCAAGTCGAACTGCTTGACGGCCTTCTCGCTGGCCAGGATCAAAGCACCTGCGCCGTCGCTGGTCTGCGAGCTGTTGCCGGCGGTGACGCTGCCCTTCGCGGCGAACACGGGCCGCAACTTGGCCAGGCCTTCGAGCGAGGTATCCGGGCGCGCGCCTTCGTCGAGCTTGACGGTGCGTGTCTTCGTCGATGACTTCACCCGTGGCGAGGTTCGGGAAGCGATCGATGATGTCGATCGGCGTCATCTCGTCATTGAACTCGCCTGCGGCCATCGCGGCCAGCGCCTTCTGGTGCGAGGCCAGCGCAAACGCGTCCTGCTTTTCGCGGCTGACCTTCCACTGCTCGGCCACTTTTTCTGCGGTCAGGCCCATGCCGTAGGCGATGCCGACGTTCTCGTCGCGCGCGAACACTTCCGGGTTGAAGCTCGGCTTGTTGCCGCCCATCGGCACCATGCTCATGCTTTCGGCGCCGCCAGCGATCATCACATCAGCCTCGCCGACGCGGATGCGGTCTGCCGCCATCTGCACGGCACTGATGCCCGACGCACAGAAACGATTGACGGTGATGCCGCCCACCGAATGCGGCAACCCGGCAATGACCATCGCCGCGCGCGCCATGTTGATGCCCTGCTCCGCTTCCGGAAACGAACAGCCGATGATGGCGTCTTCGATCGCCTTCGGGTCGAGCCCGGGCACCTGCTTCATCGCACTGCGCACGGCGGCAACGAGCAGATCGTCGGGCCGCGTGTTCTTGAAGTAGCCGCGGCCCGATCTGCCGATCGGCGTGCGCGTGGCGGCAACGATGTAGGCGTCTTGAACTTGTTTGGTGCTCATGATGATCAGTTCCCTGTTTAGTTGCGGACGGGCTTGCCGGTCTGCAGCATCCCCATGATGCGTTCCTGGGTCTTTGGGTGTTCGAGCAGCGCGCAGAACCGGTCGCGCTCGAGGCTCATCAGGTACTCCTCGTTGACCAGCGAGCCAGCATCGACGTCGCCGCCGCACACCACCTCGGCGATCAGCGTCGCGATGTGGAAGTCGTGCGCCGACGCAAAGCCGCCGTCACGCAGATTGGCGAGCTGGCCCTTGATCGTGGCGACGGCGTTGCGGCCTGCCACCGGGAACAGCGCTTTGGCAGGCGGGCGGTAGCCGCTCGCTGCCATCGCCTTGCACTGCGCGGTGGCGACGTGCAGCAGCTCGTCCTTGTGCGCGACGATCACGTCGCCGTCGATCAGCCAACCGAGCTTGCGGTTTTCGATCGCGCTGGTGCCGACACGCGCCGTGGCGGCACTCGTGAACGGCTCTTTCAGGAAGCTGAACAGGTCGGCGCTGCCACCGGATGCGGTGGCGAGTTCGGCGGCGCGGCGCGCGATATAGGCCAAGCCACCGGCGCCCGGCACGAGGCCGACGCCGACTTCGACCAGACCGATGTAGGTTTCCATGTGCGCAATGCGGCGTGCGCTGTGCACCGCCAGCTCGCAGCCGCCACCGAGCGCAAGTCCGCGCATGGCCGAGACGACGGGCACTTGCGCGTAGCGGATGCGCAGCATTGCGTCCTGGAGCTTCTTCTCCTCGGGCTTGATGCCCTTGGCGCCGAGCTTCATGAACACCGGCAGCAGCGCTTCGAGATTCGCACCCGCTGAGAACACGTCATCAGGCGACCAGATGACGAGGCCCTGGTATTTCGCTTCGGCGATCTCCACCGCCTTGACCAAGCCTTCAGCGACCGCCGGTGAGATCAGGTGCAGCTTGGCGGTGATGCTGGCAATCAGCACTTCTCCGTCGGCGCTCCACACGCGAATCTCTTCGTTCTTGAATTCTTCGGTGCCGCTCTTCAGCGGGTCGGCCGCAGCGCCGACACTTTCCGGGAATGCTTGACGCGCATACACCGGCAGTGTGCTCTTGGGCAGATCCTTCTTCTGCGACGCGCTCCACGAGCCTTGCGCGCTGTGCACCCCCTCGCGGCCATCGAACACCCAGGCCGGCAGCGGCGCGCTGGAAAGCGTCTTGCCGGCGTCGATGTCTTCCTTGATCCACTGCGCAACCTGCATCCAGCCGGCTTGTTGCCACAACTCGAACGGACCCTGCTTGGTGCCGAAGCCCCAGCGCATCGCAAAGTCGATGTCGCGTGCGCTGTCGGCAACCTCACCGAGATGCACCGCGCAGTAGTGGAACGAGTCGCGCAGGATCGCCCAGACAAACTGCGCTTGCGGATTCGTCGATTCGCGCAGCAGCTTCAGGCGCTCGGCCGGCGCCTTCTTCAGCATGCGTTCGACGATCGGATCGGCCTTGCCACCGGAAGCCACGTACTGCGCCGTCGCCGGATCAAGGCGCAGGATGTCCTTGCCGACCTTCTTGTAGAAGCCGGCGCCGCTCTTCTGCCCCAGTGCGCCCTGCTCGATCAGCTTGGCCAGCACGGCCGGCGTCTTGTAGCTGGCGTAGAACGGATCGGATTGCAGGTTGTCCTGCAGCGTCTTGATGACATGCGCCATCGTGTCCAGGCCGACCACGTCGGCGGTGCGGAAGGTGCCACTCGAGGCGCGGCCCATCTTCTTGCCGGTGAGGTCATCGACCACGTCGTAAGTCAGGCCGAACTTCTCGGCTTCGATCATCGTCGCCAACATGCCGGCGATGCCGACGCGGTTGGCGATGAAGTTCGGCGTGTCCTTGGCGCGCACCACGCTCTTGCCGAGCGCGGTGGTGACGAAGGTCTCCAACTGATCGAGGATCGTCGGCAGCGTCGCCGGCGTCGGGATCAGCTCCACCAGCGCCATGTAGCGCGGCGGGTTGAAGAAATGGATACCGCAAAAGCGTGGCTTGATCTCTTCGGGCAACGCTTCGGACAGTTTGGTGATCGACAGCCCAGATGTGTTCGACGCGACGATCGCATGCGGCGCGAGAGCCGATGCGATCTTCTTGTAGAGGTCGATCTTCCAGTCCATGCGCTCGGCGATTGCTTCGATCACCAGATCGCACTCGCCGAGCAGCGCCAGGTGCTCCTCGTAGTTCGCGGCCTGGATCAGCGCAGCGTCTTCGGCCACGCCGAGCGGCGCGGGCTTCAACTTCTTCAAGCCGTCGATCGCCTTGGTGACGATGCCGTTCTTCGCACCTTCTTTCGCCGGCAGATCGAACAGCACGACAGGCACCTTGACGTTGACCAGGTGGGCTGCAATCTGCGCCCCCATGACGCCAGCGCCGAGCACGGCGACTTTCCTAACCAGGAATCGATTCATTGTTTGTGTCTCCTGCAAATCAGAACAGAGCTTCGTCCATCGCCATCAGCGGCGCCACACCCGCACGTGCGCTGCGGATCAGGCCCGCCGTCTCCGGCAGCAGTTTGGCAAAGTAGAAGCGCGCGGTCGCCAGCTTGGCGGTGTAAAACGGATCGCCCGAGTCCTTCTTCGCCAGCGCGATCTTCGCCGAGCGGGCGAAGAAGTAGGCAAAGCAGAGGTGGCCGACGACGCGCAGGTAGTCCACCGCCGCGGCGCCGACTTCGTCCGGGTTCTGGAAGGCCTTCATGCCGAGCTCGGTGGTGAGCTTCGTCACCTTGTCGCCGATGTCGGCCAGCGGGTTGACGAACTCCTGCATCTCTTCGCGCACGCCTTCTTCTTCGACGAAGTCGATGATGCGCTGGCCGAAGGCCTTCAACTTCTTGCCGTTGTCGCCGAGCACCTTGCGGCCCAAGAGGTCGAGCGACTGAATGGTGTTGGTGCCTTCGTAGATCATGTTGATGCGCGCGTCGCGCACGAACTGCTCCATCCCCCACTCGGCGATGTAGCCGTGGCCGCCGAAGACCTGCATGCAATGCGAAGTGGCGAGCCAGGCGTTGTCGGTGAAGAAGGCTTTCAACACCGGCGTCAGCAGCGCGACTTCATCGGCGCACTGTTTGCGCAGCTCGTCATCGTCGGTGGCCAGTTCCTGGTCAAGCAGCAGCACGGTGTGCAGCGCCAGCGCGCGCGCGCCTTCGGCATAGGCGCGCGCCGTCAGCAGCATCTTGCGCACATCGGGGTGGACGATGATCGGATCGGCCGCCTTGTCCGGCGCTTTCGGTCCGGACAGGCTGCGCATTTGCAGGCGGTCCTTCGCATAGACCACGGCATTCTGGTAGGCCGCTTCGGTCAGGCCGAGGCCCTGGTTGGCCACACCGATGCGCGCGCCGTTCATCATGACGAACATCGCCGGCAGGCCCTTGTTCGGTTCGCCGACGAGCCAGCCGAGGGCGCCGTCCATGTTCATCTGGCAGGTGCTGTTGCCATGGATGCCCATCTTGTGTTCGATGGCGCCGCACGTGATGCCGTTGCGCTGGCCCAGCGTGCCATCGGCGTTGGGCAAGAACTTGGGCACGATGAACAGCGAGATGCCTTTGCTTCCCTGCGGCGCATCGGGCAGGCGAGCGAGCACGAGGTGGAGGATGTTCTCGGCCAGGTCATGTTCGCCCGAAGAAATGAATATCTTGCCGCCGCTGATCTTGTAGCTGCCGTCGGCCTGTGGTTCGGCCTTGCTGCGCAGCATGCCGAGGTCGGTGCCGCAATGCGCCTCGGTCAGGCACATCGTGCCGGTCCATTGCCCGGACGACAGCTTGGGCAGGTAGAGCTGCTTCTGCTCGGGCGTGCCGTGCACGTGCAGGCACTCGTACGCGCCGTGCGACAAGCCGGGGTACATCGCCCAGGCCTGGTTGGCGCTGTTGAGCATTTCGTAGAAGCACTGGTTCACCAAGTGCGGCAGGCCCTGGCCGCCGAAGGCCGGATCGCACGACAGCGCCGGCCAGCCGCCTTCGACGTACTTGGCATAGGCTTCCTTGAAGCCCTTCGGGGTCGTCACCGCGTGCGTAGTTTTGTCGTGCTGGCAGCCTTCCTGGTCGCCACTGATGTTGAGCGGCTGCAGCACTTCACTGGCGAACTTGCCACCTTCTTCGAGCACGGCGTTGACGGTGTCAACGTCGAGATCGGCAAAGGCAGGGATGCTTTTGAGCGTCGGCACCGCATCGAGCAACTCGTGCAGTACGAATTGCATGTCACGCAGTGGGGGGTTGTAGTGGGCCATCTTGAGGTCTTCCTTCTCTCAAACAATCAACGTTGCGGCGCGGCCGCCATGTAGTGCGCGAGCACATGCTCGAAGGCGCGCTGCACGCGGTCCATCGCACCGGGCAGGCGTAGAAAGCGCGCGTCATGGTGAAGTGCCAGGATCAGGCCGTGCAGCTCGAAGAGCATCTGCACGGCGTCGGCGTCGGCCTTCAGGTGGCCCTCGTCCACGGCCAAGCGGATCGCGCGTTCGAGCGCGCTGTGCCAGGCCCGCACCATCGAGACCAGCGCGTCGCGCACGGGGCCGGGCCGGTCATCGAACTCGACGGCACCGCTGATGTAGATGCAGCCCGAGTCGAGCTCGACCGAGACGCGCTTGACCCAGCGCTCGAACAGCGCGCGCAGCCGCGGCAGGCCGCGCGGCTCGGCCAGGGCGGGGTAGAACACCTCTTCCTCGAACTTGGCGTTGTACTCGCGCACGACCGAGATCTGCAGCTCTTCGCGCGAGCCGAAGTGGGCGAAGACGCCCGACTTGCTCATCTGCGTCACCTCGGCCAACGCGCCGATCGACAAGCCTTCGAGGCCGACATGCGAGGCCAGGCCCAGCGCCGCATCGAGGATCGCTGCACGGGTTTGTTGCCCCTTGTGGGCCGGCTTCGTTGCGCGGATGTCGCTTTCCAAGGTGTTACCAGAAGAATCGAACGTTCGTTCTATTTTGCAGAGTTCGGCGCTGCCGTCGCGTCGATTTGTCGGCGTTTTCTAGGGTTACGCGACTATCGACATCGCGGGTAAACCCGCCCATCGCGCCACCTACGATGGCGCCATCACGTTCTGGGAGGCAACGATGAAGGTCTGCGTGGCGGGGCTCGGGGCGGTCGGTGGCTTGCTGGCGGCGCGACTGGCGTGGGCCGGGCACGACGTGTCCGCGCTAGCGCGAGGGGCCACGCTGGCGGCAGTGCGCCAGCACGGACTCGTCTTGACCTCGAGCCAAGGCGAACGCCGGGTCGCGCGCATCGCGGTCGGCGATGCGGGGTCAAACCTGCCCCCACCGGAATTGCTGATCGTCACCTTCAAGGGCCAGGCGCTGGCCACCGGTGCGCAGAGCCTGGCACCGTTGATCGGCCCGAAGACGATGGTGCTGCCGATGATGAACGGCGTGCCGTGGTGGTTCCTGCAGCCCGCCGACCGCGCGCCGCTGGTCAGCGTCGATCCGCACGGCCACATCGCCGCGACGATCCCATTGGCGCAAACGCTCGGCGCCGTTGTGCACCTGACCTGCGTCAGCTCGGCGCCAGGCGAAGTCAAACACGGTTTCGGCGAGCGGCTGATCGTCGGCGAGCCCGGTGGTGGCAGCAGCGAGCGTGTCGAACGCATCACCGCCACTCTCGTCAGCGCTGGCTTTCAGGCCGAGCGCAGCGAGAACATCAAGCGCGACATCTGGTTCAAGCTCTGGGGCAACATGACGATGAACCCGGTCTCGGCGCTGACCGGCGCGGCCTGCGACGCCATCCTCGACGACGATCTGGTGAGCGCCTTCATGGCCCGCGGCATGGCGGAAGCGGCGGCCATTGGCGCACGCATCGGCTGTCCGATCGAGCAAACGCCCGAAGCCCGCATGGCCGTGACGCGACAGCTCGGCGCCTTCAAGACCTCGATGCTGGTTGACGCCGAGCAGGGCCGGGCTCTTGAGCTCGACGCGCTGGTCGGCGCCGTGCGCGAAATCGGCAAACGGGCCGCCGTGGCAACGCCAAACATCGACGCTTTGCACGGTTTGGCGCGTTTGATGGACCGCGTGGAAGAGGCTAAGCGTTCCCGTCATTGAGACGACACCGTGCAATCGGATACTCTTCGCTCGTGGATGTCCTTCAACTCGATGTCTCCGGCCGCCCGCAAGCCTGGATCTCGCCCCGGGAAGCGGCGGTCATCTACGCCAGCGACGGCGTCGCCTGGACGCTCGGGGACGCCTGCCACGTGCTGCGCGGCGGCATTCAGCGCACGACAGGCAAGCAGTCGCGCATCGAAGTCCACGCCATCATCGCCGTGCGCGGCTCGGTGCCCAGCCGCGCCTGGCGGATCACGCCCACCATCACCAACAGCAAACTGTTCGTGCGCGACCGCAACATCTGCGCGTACTGCGGCGGCCACTTCGTCTTCGAGGACCTGACGCGCGAGCACATCGTGCCGGTGTCGCGCGGTGGCGGCGACGCCTGGATGAACTGCATCACCGCTTGCCGCTCGTGCAACGGCCACAAGGGCAACCGCCTGCCCGAAGAAGCGCACATGTCGCTGCTCTACCTGCCCTACGTGCCGAGCCTGCACGAAGACATGATCCTGCGCGGCCGCCGCATCCTGGCCGACCAGATGGAGTTCCTGCTGGCCAGCGTGCCGCGCAACTCTCGGCTTCACGGCTGACGGCGTACTCTTTTAACGCAGCGCGGGGTCTTTGCGCGCTCGTTGGAACCGAACCCCGTCGGACGCGTCAACCTCTGTCGTGTGCTTGGCGTTGCGCCAAGCGCAACACCCGGGAGTGACGATGAGAATGATCAAAACCCTGACCGCCGCCGCCGTACTGGCCGTGCTGGCCGCCTGCACCACCACCAGCCCCGACGTCGTTCAGCGCGGCGACGCGCAGCGCCTGGCCACAGTGCAAGACGCCACCGTGCTGTCGGTGCGCAGCGTCGTCGTCGATGGCACACAGACCGGTGCCGGCGGGGTCACTGGCGCGGTCGTCGGTGGCGTGGCCGGCTCCAGCCGATCGTCGGGCCGTGAGCAAGCGGTGATCGGCGTGGTCGGCGCCGTGGCTGGCGCGGTGATCGGCAATGCGATCGAGCGCAGTGCGACCAAGGAAGACGCCGTGGAAATCCTGCTTCAGATGAAAAACGGCGACCGCCGCGCGATCGTGCAGGCCAAGGCTGGTGAAGTATTCACCGCAGGCGACGCTGTAATCCTCGTCACCACCAACGGCCGGACCCGCGTGCAGCGCGCGCCGGCTGGCACGCAACCAGCACCAACGCTTCCGGCGCCGGTGCAAGGCACGCCGCCGCGGGGATGACGGCCCCTAGCTCGCTTCGCTCGCGTCCCCCGAGGGAAGTGCAGGCCGCACTTCGGCAGGGCTCACGACAGGCTTGGGAGCGGCCCGGTGCTGGCCTGCGGTCACGCTAACGCCCTCACCCGCCGAGCAGACCTTTCTTCAAGTCGCCATCGGCCGGCTTGTCACCCAGCCAGATGCGCAGCATCGCGGCGAAGAACTCTTCCCCCGGAATGTTCGCGCCTTTCTGCTGACCGTTGACGGTGATGCGCGTGCCGCTGTCGGGCAGGTACTCGAAGTGCAGCACGTCGCCCTTCTTGGCTTCGTCGATCGCCTTGAGCGCTGCGTTCATCGCATCGATCTGCGGCTTGAAGCCAGCCACCTGCGCTTCGGTGTGGTTGTTGCGCAGGCCTTCGTTGAGCGGGCCGGCGAACGAATCGGCATCGACATTGCGCAGCATCGTCAGCGCCAGGCGACGCGGCCCTTTTTGCGTCAGCAATGCTGCGGCGTTGTTGGCCTTCTGCGGCACATACAGGCCCGCGGCGTAGACCTTGAAGATCGCGCGCGTGCGCACGCCCGTGCCGTTCAACTGCAGCGCGGCGCCGCCGACCTGAGCGGTGGGCTCGAACTTGACGCCCTCGCGTTCCACGGGCTGGGCCATCGCGCCACCGGCAAACAGCGTGGCCCCCATCAGCACAGCGCACAGGCGCGCCCAAAGACTCTTCATGTTTTGTCTCCTGGAGTTGATCGGCACGAATCAGTGTGCCTGACCAACAACGCAGGAAAAGCGGGCAACGACTACTTGACGAGCCGATTCAGCCGTTCGGCGTCGAACGCCTCGGCCTTCTGCGCATCGTCGGGAACGCAGTCTTCATTCGGCAACTCGCGCGAACGCTGCGATAGTTTTTCGATGGCTTGCCACAGCAGCGCGATCTGGTGTTCGTGGCTGCCGGCGTTGTCGATCAGGCCCTTCATCGCCTGCGCCACCGGATCGTCGCCTTGCGTCACACCGTAGGCTGAGAAGCCCATCTTGGCGGCAGCGGCCTCACGCTCGGCGTCGGCATCGGCGAGGATGATTCGCGCCGGGTTGCCGACTGCCGTGGCGCCCGGCGGCACGGGTTTGGTCACCACCGCGCCACCGCCGACGCGAGCACCGTCGCCCACCGTGAAGCCGCCGAGCACCTGCGCATTGGCGCCGACGATCACACCACGGCCGAGCGTCGGGTGCCGCTTCGCGCCCTTCTCCAGCTTGGTGCCGCCGAGCGTCACGCCCTGGTAGATCGTGCACTCGTCACCGATCTCGGCCGTCTCGCCGACGACCACGCCCATGCCATGGTCGATGAAGACGCGCCGGCCGATCTTGGCGCCGGGGTGAATCTCGATGCCCGTCAGAAAACGCGCCACATGCGAAATGAAGCGGCCGAGCCAGCGAAACCCCGCCAGCCAGCAGGCACGCGCCCAGCCGTGCATGAAGATCGCATGCAGGCCTGGATAACAGGTCAGCACCTCCCACGTCGAGCGCGCTGCGGGGTCGCGCTCACGGACGCAGGCGATGTTTTCTCTGAGTCGGTCGAGCATGGTGGTCAGTGGCGTAGGGCCGCCCCAAGGCACGCTCCCCTCGGGGGACGCGAACGAAGTGAGCCAGGGGCAACATGTTCGCAGTGTAGAAGCCTGCGCTATTCCTTGCTCGCAAGGATCGCTCTCGCGATGCCACGCAGGATGTGGACCTCTTCGACTGTTGGCTGTGCGCGGTTGGCCAACTGGTTCAGGCGCGGCATCAGCTTTTTTGGCGCGGCCGGGTCCAGAAAGCCGATCGCGACCAGTGTTTTTTGCCAATGCTCAAGCAGGCCCTGCACGGCGCGCGCGTCGGCGAGTGTCGGCGGCGGGGTGCGCGGCAGCACATCGAAGCCGCCAAGGGCCTGGCGCCATTCGTAGGCGATCAACTGCACCGCCTGAGCGAGGTTGAGCGAGCCATAGCCCGCCGCGGTCGGGATCGAAAGGCAGACGTGGGCGCGGTACACGTCGTCGTTGGCCAGGCCGAAACGCTCGCTGCCGAAGATGAAGGCAATGTCGGGTGGCGCAGCCGCAAGGGATTCGAAGTGCGCGCGCGGCGACGCCGTCGGCGGCCCGAAGTCGCGCGGCGTCATGGCAGTGGCGCAGACATGCGTGATGCCGTCGAGCGCTTCGGCGATGGTGCTCACGCTGCGAGCTTGTGCCAGCACATCGAGCGCGCCGCTGGCCAGCGCGATCGCTTCCTGCTTTCTGGTCACGTCGGGCCAGCGCGGCGCCACCAGCACCAGATCATCGAAGCCCATCACCTTCATGGCCCGCGCCGCCGCGCCGACGTTGCCGGCGTGGCTGGTTTCGACGAGAACGAAGCGTGTCAGAGGCATCGGTAAAATCGCGGCTTCCATGCGGTGGCGCGATTGTCGCCGCCTGCTCTTTCCCTCCGCCGATCGATCCCACCCAAGGTTGCCATGTCGCAAGCACTCCACCCCATGCTCAACATCGCCGTCAAAGCGGCGCGCACAGCAGGATCGATCATCAACCGGGCGGCGCTCGACGTTGAGCGCCTGACGATCTCGACCAAGGGCGTGAACGACTTCGTCACCGAAGTCGATCAGGCGGCTGAAGCCGCCATCATCGAAACCCTGCTCACGGCTTACCCGGGCCACGCCATCCTCGCCGAGGAATCAGGCCGCACTCACGGTGCCAAACACAGCGACTACTTGTGGATCATCGACCCGCTCGACGGCACGACCAACTTCATCCACGGCTTCCCGGTTTATGCGGTCTCGATTGCGCTGGCCTTCCGCGGCAAGATCGAACAGGCCGTCGTCTACGACCCGGCGCGCAACGACCTTTTCTTCGCCAGCAAGGGCCGCGGCGCGTTCTTGAACGACCGCCGGTTGCGCGTCTCCAAGCGCATCCGCCTCGCCGAGTCGCTGATCGGCACCGGCTTTCCGTTTCGCAAGGGCGACAACTTCAAGCGCTACGTCGAAATGTTCGAGCAGGTCATGCAGCACTGCGCCGGCGTGCGCCGGCCGGGCGCGGCAGCACTCGACCTGTGCTACGTCGCCGCCGGCTGGTACGACGGCTTTTTCGAAACCGGCCTGCAGCCCTGGGACGTGGCCGCAGGCTCGCTGATGATCACCGAGGCTGGCGGCCTGATCGGCAACTTCACTGGCGACGCCGACTTCCTCTACCAGCGCGAAGCGGTCGCTGGCACGCCGAAGGTGTATGGCCAGCTGGTGCAGCTGCTGGCGCCGTATTCGAAGGCGATCAAAGGCGACGAAGCGCCCGCACGGGAGTCACCCGCGCGCACGCCAGAAGACGCGCTCGCGGCCACGGTGATCGGCGCCCCTCCGGCGCCGCGCAAGACCGTGCGCGTGAAGAGGCCGGCCGCGAAGTAGCCTTGCCGGTGTTGCACGCGATGCAAGACCTCTCGGCCCACACGCCGGTGATGGCGCAGTACCTGCGCCTGAAGGCCGAACATCCGGACACGCTGCTGTTCTTCAGGATGGGCGACTTCTACGAGGTCTTCTTCGACGACGCGCGCAAGGCGAACCGGCTGCTCGATATCACGCTGACCACGCGCGGCCAGAGCGCCGGCGAGCCGGTGGTGATGGCCGGCGTGCCGGTGCATTCCGTCGAGAGTTACCTGGCGCGGCTGATCAAGCTCGGCGAAGCAGTGGCGGTGGCCGAGCAGGTCGGCGACGTGGCCACGTCCAAAGGGCCGGTCGAGCGCAAGGTGGTGCGTGTCGTCACGCCGGGCACGCTGACCGATGGCGAGTTGCTGGCTGAACGGCGTGATGCCTTGCTGTTGTCGATCGCCAAGGACCGCAGCGCGGGCTATGGGTTGGCGTGGTTGGGTCTTGCGAGTGGCCGCCTCGGCTTGACCGAATGTTCCGAACGCGAGTTGCCGGCATGGCTGGCACGCCTCGATGCGGCCGAGGTGTTGTGCGCGGACCGAGACGCCCTGCCCGCCTCGGTTCAATCCACCGGCGCCGCGCTGACGCAGCGTCCAACCTGGCAGTTCGATTCCGCCCTCGGCGTGCGCAAGCTCACCGAACAGTTGAAAGTGGCGAGCCTGGCCGGCTTCGGTGCGCAGGACTTGACGTTGGCCCACGCTGCCGCCGCCGCGCTGCTGGCCTTTGCCGAACACACGCAAAGCCACGCGCTGGCGCATGTGCAGACGCTCGAAGTGCCGAAGAGCGGCGAGCTGATCGACGTGCCGCCGGCCACGCACCGCAACCTCGAACTCACGATGACGCTGCGCGGTGAGACAGAACCAACGCTGCTCTCGCTGCTCGACACCTGCGCCACCGGCATGGGCAGCCGTGCGTTGCGGCGCTGGCTGGCGCACCCGAAGCGCGAGCGCGTGGAAGCGAGCGCTCGGCACGAGGCGATCGAGCGGCTGATCGCGCACGGATGTGCACCGCTGCGCGAGGCACTGCGCGGCGTGGCCGATGTCGAGCGAATCGTGGCGCGCATCGCGTTGCGGCAGGTGCGCCCGCGCGAGTTGTCGGGCTTGCGCGAGACGCTGGCCAGATTGCCGGCGCTGCGCGCCGCGGCGCCGAGCGGTGCGGCCTTGCTCGATGATGCGCAAAGCGCCTTGCGACCCGAGGCGTCCCTCGCCGTCCTGCTCCAGGCGATTGCCGAAGAACCCGCCGTGCTGCTGCGCGACGGCGGCGTGTTCGCCGAAGGCCACGATCCGCAGCTCGACGAACTGCGCGGCATCACGCGCAACGCCGACGAGTACCTGGTGCAGCTCGAAGCGCGCGAGCGCGAGCGCAGCAACATTCCCAACCTGCGCGTGCAGTTCAACAAGGTGCACGGCTTCTACATCGAGGTCACGGCCTCGCATGTCGGCAAGGTACCGGCCGACTACCAGCGCCGGCAGACGATGAAGAACGCCGAGCGCTACATCACGCCGGAGTTGAAAGCCTTCGAGGACAAGGCGCTGGCGGCCGAGGAGCGTGCGCTGGCGCGCGAGAAGCTGCTGTGGGAGCAGTTGCTCGACGCGCTGCAAGTGCATCTCGCCGCACTCGGTGCTTTGGCCCGCGCGCTGGCCTCGCTCGACACTCTCGCCGCGCTTAGTGAACGCGCCACGACGCTGAATTGGACGCGCCCGCGCTTCGTGCCTCAACCTTGCATCGAGATCGACGCCGGCCGCCACCCCGTCGTCGAAGCGCGCCTGCAGGAAACCAGCGGCACCGCCTTCATTGCCAACCATTGCCGGCTCGACGCGAAGACGCGCATGTTGGTCATCACCGGCCCCAACATGGGTGGCAAGAGCACTTACATGCGCCAGGTCGCGCTGATCGTGCTGCTGGCCTCGATCGGCTCGTTCGTGCCAGCAGAGGCATGCCGCCTCGGGCCGATCGATGCCATCCACACCCGCATCGGCGCCGCCGATGATCTGGCCAACGCGCAATCGACCTTCATGGTCGAGATGACCGAGGCTGCAGCGATCATGCACGCAGCCACGGAAAACTCGCTTGTGTTGATGGACGAGATCGGCCGCGGCACCAGCACCTTCGACGGCCTGGCCCTCGCGGGCGCGATCGCCACGCATCTGCACGACAAGAACCGCGCCTTCACGTTGTTCGCGACGCACTACTTCGAGCTGACGGCGTTCCCGCAGAGACACCCCGGTGCGCTCAACGTGCATGTCAGCGCCGCCGAAGGTGCGGGCAAGGACATCGTCTTTCTCCACGAAGTACAGCCCGGCCCGGCGAGCAAGAGCTACGGCGTGCAGGTGGCGCGGCTGGCCGGCATGCCCGCAGCGATCGTGCGCCAGGCCCGCGCCGCGCTCGATGCGCTCGAAGCACAGCAGCGAGACGCCGATGCCCAGGTCGACCTCTTTGCCGCGCCGATCGCCGCGCCAGCCGTGACGCCTTCGGCACTCGAAGACGCCCTGGCCGATCTGGACCCTGATAGCCTCTCGCCCCGGGAAGCGCTCGACGCTCTGTACAGACTGAGGAAGCTGCAAGACAAACCATGACCTATTGCATCGGCATCCGCCTCGACGAGGGCCTGGTGTTCCTCTCCGACTCGCGCACCAACGCGGGCCTGGATCACATCGCCAGCTTTCGCAAGATGATGATCTACGAGCAGCCCGGCGAGCGCTTCATGGTGCTGCTCTCGGCCGGCAATCTGTCGGTCTCGCAGTCGGTGCGCGAGCTGCTGCAGGTGGAGAAGATCGAGCGCGGCAAAGACCAGGAGGGCCTGACGATCTGGAACTGCGACAGCCTGTTCGACGCGGCGCGCATTCTCGGCAGCACGGTGCGCCGCGTTTTTGCGCAGGACGGCCCGGCGCTGAAGGCCGCGGGCGTCGACTTCAACGCCAGCTTCATCCTCGGCGGACAGATCGGCGGCGAAGCGATGCGCATGTTTCTGGTGTATGCGCCGGGCAACTTCATCGAGGCCACGCGCGAGACGCCGTACTTCCAGATCGGCGAGAGCAAGTACGGCAAGCCAATTCTCGATCGCGTGATCACCACCGCCACACCGCTCGACGAAGCCGCCAAGTGCGCGCTGGTGTCGATGGACAGTACGCTCAAGTCCAACCTGAGCGTGGGCCTGCCACTCGATCTGCTGATCTACCGCTCAGGGCAGTTGCAGAGCGATCATTTCGTCTGCATCGACGAACACAACCCCTACTTCCAGTTCATCCGCAGCACCTGGGGCGAGAAGCTGCACCGCGTCTTCGAGAGCATCGACGACCCGCAGTGGAACGGCGGCGAGGCAAAACACCCGCTGCTCGTCGCTTCCAAGCGCTTCCCGCCGATGAAGAAGATCGGCGACGCTGGCGAGAAGATCGTTTGAGCGGCGCTGACCTGCCGGCCTGACGCCCGATTGGCCGGTGCAGCGCCCGCGCAATGGCCCTTGCGCGCAGGGCGGTCGGCGCAGAACATCGTGCACCGATGCAAACCTCGTTGCGCAGCGCCATCGCGTCACCTTACGCACCACTGCCCAGTGCGGCGCCCGCCATGCGCTGCATCGCGCTGTGGAGCGACGACACCACCGCCCTGCCCGCCTGGCGCGAGTCTCTGTTGGGTGAGGGACTGCACGCGGTCGATCTCGACGCTCCAAACGCCGAGCCCGACGCGATCGTTCTGCGCATTGCTCATGGGCTCTCGGAGCAGCTCGCTCGCCTGCGCGATCTGCGCCAGCAAACGCCCTTCGCACCCCTGCTCGTGGCCTGCGGGCCGCTGCGCGACCTGGACCAGGTGCTGGCGCTCGAGATGGGCGCGGACGACGTGCTCGATGCAAACTGGGGTGCAGCCGTCATGGCCGCGCGGCTGCGATCGCTGTGGCGGCGCGCTGCCGCCACGCCGGGCGCGATGGCCGCGGGCGCCGACACGCTGCGTTTCGGCACGCTGCTGATTCGCCTGCGCGAGCGCGAGGTCGTTCACGCCGGCAACCGCGTGCCGCTGACCGAAGGCGAATTCGAAGTGCTGTGGCTGCTGGCCAGCCACGCGGGCGCGGCGCTGTCGCGGCGCGACATCCTGCGCCGCGTGCGTGGCCTCGACGATCAGCCACTGGACCGTTCGATCGACAGCCGCGTCTATCGCATCCGCGCCAAACTGGCCGACAACGACAGCTTGGGCCAGCGCATCCGCACCGTGCGCAACCGCGGCTATCTGTTCTCTCCGGTGGGCTGGTAGCCGCGTGGCGTGCCGCCGAACATGATGCCGGGCGAGGCCAGCACCGCAGAGGCCACCGACCTCGCGGCCCTGCCGTGGCGCGCAGGTGCAGTCGCACCGCCTCGCTCGATGGCAGCGCTGGTGTTGTTCGTCGGCGCGGCGTGCCGGCCCAGCCCTGCGGTCTGCGAGTCGCTGTCGCACGAAGGCATGCGCAGCCTGTGGCTCGGCGGCCCGGAGCAGGCGATGCAGGCCGCGCGCGTGGCGCAGTTCGATGCCGTCGTCGTCGATGCGTCGTCCTTGCCGAAGCGCGGTGGCGCCGCGCTGGCACAGCTGCGCGCAGCCGTGCGCTGCCCGGTGGTGATGCTGGCCGAAAGAGGGGACGAGATCGACGAGATCCTGGCCCTGGAACTCGGCGCGGACGCCTATCTGCAGCGCCCGCTGGCGCCGCGACGCTTGCGGGCGCATCTGTCGGTGTTGATCCGGTGGCGGCAGCCTGTGGCAGCGGAACGCATCGGCATCGATACACCCGCCACTGACGACAAGCGCTGGCAGCTCGATCGCGTCGGCAACCGCCTCGTGCGCGGCAGCGCCTGCATCGCCCTGACCGAAGTGCAGTCAGCCTTCCTGCAGTGCCTGTTCGAAGCCGGAGGCCGCATCGTGCCGCGCTCGCGCCTGGCCGCTGCTCTGCCCAACGGCCACCCCGTGCACACGCGCAGCATCGACGTTTATGTGCACCGCCTGCGCAAGCGCCTGCACGACAGCGGCGTGTTCGACCTGTTGATCGAGGCGATCCGTGGGCGTGGATACCTGCTGACCCTTCAGCAGTGAGGCAGGCCTGCCACTGCGGCGGCAGGCCGTTCACGCGTCAATAGAATTTGTAGTTCGCCGAGACTTGGAAGTAGCGGCCACGCGGGCTGTAAATCCACGGAAAGCCCAGGCTGCCGTTCTGGTTCAAGGTACCGCGCTGCGAGTACGGCACATCGTTGTCGAGCAGGTTCTTGATGCTGCCGGCCAGCGTCATGTTCTTCATGCCGCTGTACTGCACGCCCAGGTCGAGCTCTTCGTGAGCGCCGACGTTGCGGGCGTTGCGGTACGCGGCTGTGCTCGCATCCTGCTCGGTGTCGCGCATGCCCGCGGTGGTGCGCAGGGCGAGCGTGGTCGCCCAGTTCGCCGAGTCGAGGCTGAAGGTCAGTGTGTTGCGCCAGCGTGGCGTGAGGAAGGTGCCGACGTACTCGAGCAGCGGATCGCCGACGTCGGTGCGCGTCTTCACCGAGTGGTAGTACGTGGCGTTGTTGCGCACCGAGAGCTTGCCCCAGGCCGTGTCGGCGAGGCGCGCGCGCAGGTCGACGTCGACACCGCTGCTCTGGCTGCCGGCAATGTTCTGGTTGTTGGTGAAGACCTGCCACTCGCCGCTCGGCCGGCGGTTGAACAGCCCCTGCTGCACTGCCGACTCGACGGTCGGCTGATTGACTTCGTTCTTCTTCTTGATGCTCCAGAAATCCACCGCCAGGGCCAATTCAGGCACCGGCTCGAAGACGAAGCCGAGGTTGCGCGTCTCGCCGGTCTCCGGTTTCAGGTTGGCGTTGGAACCGGTGACGTTGCGGTAGGGGAAGGCGTCGCAATCGACCGCCGGCACGCCGAACGCCGGGCAGATGATGTCGGTGTCCGAGGTGGACTCTGCGCCCTCTTCCTGGCCGCTGAACAGTTGCTTGAGCGACGGCGCGAGAAAGCTCTCGGCGTAGGACGCGCGCAGCGCGAAGTTGGCGACCGGCCGGTACTTGATGGCGAACTTCGGGCTGGTCTTGCTCGCTTTCGCGCCGTCGACACGGACGGTGCCGCTTGCGCCCGAGGCGCCTGAGTACTGGTCGTGGCGCACCGCGATCTGCGCTTCCAGGTTCTTCAGCAGCGGGATCGCCAACTCGCCGAACACGGCCTTGAGGTCGCGCTTGGCATCGACCGCCGCCTGCGCGATGCTGCCGAACACATTGCCCGCTTGCTGATCGGCGTCCGGCGTGTCGCGCAGGCTCTCCTTGTTGAACTGCACCCCGACCGCGTAGCCAAGGCTGCCGCCGGGCAGATCCATCAGCGAGCCCGCCACCTTGGCGTTGACGAACTTGATCACCGACTTGCCGTTGCGGTTGGGTGTCAGGCGAATCGCATCGACGGCGGCGGTTGGGTTGGCGCTGCTCGTCGGATCGATCGTGCCGGCGGCGATGGCTGCGTTGAACAGCGTGTCGTCGAGGTAGTTGCTGTCCTGGTTGTTGACCTTGCTGATGCCCTGGCCGACGGCGACGTCCCAATCGAGACTGGCCAGCGTGCCCTCCAGGCCCAGCGTCGTCGACAGCAGACTCGCTTTGCGATTCGTCGTGCGCGGCCCGACCTGCATGAAGCGGCCGTTGACCGAGCGACCGAGTTGATCGACGAACTGGCCAGGCGCCGGCTGCGACTGGAACAGGTTCGTCGACTCCGAGTACACGAGCTCGCCGAATGCACGCGTGTTGCCGAGCTTGACATTGCCGATCAGCATCGAGCTCCAGCGGTCGGCGCCGTTGTTCAGCTTCAAGACCGTCTTGTTGAAGTCGAAGCGGCAGGTCGTGCCGCGCAATTCTTCCGGCGGGCACGGCACGATCTGGCCGACCACCGCCGTTCCGGCGGCATTCAGGATGTTGCCGTTGGGGTGGAAGCCGCTGCGGCCGTCGGTCACGCCGTCGAAACGACGCCAGTCCGCGGACCGGCTGATGTCGCGGTCCGCCTTCCCAATCGGGTCGCGCTTGAAGATGTCGAGCGCCGCGAGCACGTTGAAGCCCGATTTGTCGTAGTCGCCGAAGCCGGCGACGATGCCGCCGGTCTTTTCCTCGCCGTCGCTGCGGCTCGACAGCCCGTAGCCCGCACGGACCTCGACGCCGCTGTAGTTCTTGCGCGTGATGAAGTTGATGACGCCAGCCACGGCGTCGGAGCCGTAGATCGCCGAGCCACCGTCCTTCAGGATTTCCACGCGCTCGAGAGCGCTGATCGGGATGTTGTTGACGTCCACCGCCGCGCCGGCGCCGCTGTTGTCCGTGAGCGCATTGACCGGCAGCCGGCGGCCGTTGAGCAGCACCAGCAGATTGCGCTCGGACAGGCCTCGCACCTGCAGGTTGCTGGTGCCCGAGCCGCTGGGCGAGTTGCTGGTCAGCTCGCCCTGATCGTCGATGTCGAGCGCAGCGATGCTCTTCACCAGTTCGGCCACCGAAGTCGCACCCGTGCGCGCGATGTCCTTTCGCGTGTAGACCTCGACCGGCGCCGGCCCCTCGGCGTCGAGCCGCTTGATCGACGAGCCGGTGATCTCGATGCGTTGCGTCTCCTGCGCGAACGCAGGCAGGGCCAGGCCGGCAGCCACGAGCGCGGCTGCCGCGCCGATGCGGGATCTTGTGAACATGTCTTCCTCGATGAAACGTGATGTGCGCGTGACTCTAGGAATTGCCGTCACAGCGTGCTGCAACGGTGCAACGCGGGCTTGCGGCCTGGCGGCACGGTGTCTCGATGAACGGTCGACATGGAGACAGCCGTGACATCCGATTGATCTTTGCGACGTGGCGCGATCTAGAGCGCGCACCCTCGGCTTGCCGGTTCTGTCGCGTCTTGTCTACAAAGGGGCGCACGCGCGCCCCGCACAATGCGCGCCGTGGACCGCCTGCCCCCGATCGTCTTCTCGCACGCCAACAGCTTTCCGGCCGGCACCTACCGCCTGCTCTTCGAGGCCTGGCGCGCGGCCGGCCATGAAGTGCATGCGATCGACCGCCTGGGCCACGACACACGGCACCCGGTGACGAGCAACTGGCCACACCTGCGCGACCAGTTGATCGGCTTCGTCGAGACCCAGGTGTGCGGCCCGGCGCTGTTGGTCGGCCACTCGCTGGGCGGCATATTGAGCGTCATCGTCGCCGCCGAGCGGCCCGACCTGGTGCGCGGCGTGGTGCTGCTCGATGCGCCGGTGATCGCGGGCTGGCGCGCGCACGGCCTGCACGTGGCCAAGGCCAGTGGCCTGGCGCGCCGAATTCTGGCCGGCCGCATCGCGCGCCGTCGGCGCGAGCATTGGCCGTCACGCGAAGCGATCAGCCAGCACTTCGCCCGCAAGGACGCGTTCGCGCGCTGGGACCCACGCGTGCTCGACGACTATGTGGCTTCGGGCTTCGTGCTGCACGGCGGCCACTGGACGCTGGCCTTCGATCGCGAAGTCGAAGCCCGCATCTACGAGACCTTGCCGCACCATGTCGGGCCGCTGCTGGTGCGGCATCCGTTGCGCTGTGCGCTGGGCTTCATCGGCGGGCGCCAGTCGCTCGAGCTCCAGCAGGCCGGCCTGGCGGCCACACAGCGCCTGGCGGGCGAATACTTCGAATGGACAGCCGGCACGCACTTGTTCCCGATGGAACACCCGGACGAGGCGGCGGCGCTCGTGCTGCGCATGGCCGAACGCCTCTGCACTCAGCCGCAAGTGGCCTGATCGCGCCGCCGCAATGGCCCTTGTGGTGTCGCGGCCTGGCGGATACACCGCCCCTGTGAGTGACTTCCCGCCCGACTTGACACACGCCGCCGGCATGCGCGAGCGCGCCGCGTCCGCGCTGGCCGAGCCGGTGCCGACGCATCGTGTGACCGTGCACTGCACCGACCCGGGCGCGGCAGACGCGTGGTGCGAAGCGCTGCGAAACGAAGGCATCGCGGTCGATGGCAGTCCGGCAGACGCCATCGCGCAGGCCCGACTGTTGTACTGCACCCCCCGTGTGGCCGAACACCTGAGTCTGCTGCGCGAGTGGCGTGCGCGCGATGCGCTGCTGCCGCTGGTCGTGGTCTGCCCGGCGTTGCGCGAACTCGACCAGGTGCTGGCGCTGGAGATGGGCGCCGACGATGCGATCGACGCCGACACCGGCGCTGCCGTCGTTGCCGCACGGCTGCGCGCTCTGTGGCGGCGTACGAGCGGCGTGCCCGCGGCGACGCTGCAACAACTCCACTTCGGCCGCCTGTCGCTGCATCTGCGGGAACGCCGCGTGCAGCTCGGCGGCGAGCGCATCGAGCTCACCGAGTGCGAGTTCGAAGTGCTGTGGCTGCTCGCACAACAGGCCGGCCGTGCAGTCTCTCGTACCGAGTTGCTCGAGCGCCTGCACGGCCTGCCGTGGCAGCGCATCGGCCGTTCGATCGACTGCCGCGTCTATCGCCTGCGCGCCAAGCTCGGCGACGGCGCCGCGCAACGCATCCGCACGGTGCGCAACTGCGGCTATCTCTTTTCACCAGCGCGCTGGTGAGGGCCGGCCGCCGATCGGACTGCCGCTTGCAGCGCTCGGCCGATCACAGCGACCGAGCGATCGATGGTCAGCGCATCGAATGCGCCAAAGCCGATCACCAGACCATTGCCATGCGTTGGGTCGATGCAGCCCGACGACAGCGAGATCGCCAGCACACCGCCCTCACGCATCGCCTTGACGACGTCACGATCGGAGACGTCGGTCGGCAAATGAATGCAGGCGTGAAAACCACTGTCGAGCGGACCCAGCCGCGCCCACGGCGGAAGATGCCGCGCACAGCTCGCACGCAGAGCGTCACGGCGCTCGCGTCCGACCTGGCGCAGGTTGCGCAGGTGCGTGGCCAGGTGTCCTTCGTCGATGAACCACGCCAGCGCGAGCTGCAGTGCGGTGTTGCTGTGGTCGCCGAGCAGGCCGCGCATGGCCACGAAGACATCGGCCAGGTGCTCCGGCACCACCAGATAGGCCAGGCGCATGGCCGGGTACATGATGCCCTCGAACGTACCCATCAGCAGCACGCGGTCGGAGTCGCTCGTCGACCACAACGCACCCGGCGCGTTGCGGTCGTAGGTGATCTCGTCGTTGAAGTTGCCCTCGACGATCCAGGCTCCGCTCGTCTCCGCCCAAGCCATCAGCTCGGCACGCCGAGCGGGAGTGGTGCGCACCGCCAGCGGGTACTGCGTGATCGGGTGGTAGTAGACGAGGGCGGCATCGTCGGCGCGCGCGCGGCCCGCCTCGACGTTCAGCCCCTGCTCGTCCAGCGGCACACCGACCACCTGCGCCCGCATCACCTTGAACAGCGTCACCAGGCTCGAGTGGCCGGGATCTTCGAGCCATACCTTGTCGCCCGGCTCGAGCAGCACGCGCGCAATGATCTCGAAGCACTGCATCGGGCTGTTCATCACGATCACTTGCTGCGGCGTCACCGGCGTCGCACGCGCCAGCGACAAGTGCCGCGCGATCGCCTCGCGCAACCGCGGCAGGCCGGCCGCGGGGCCATACGTGAGGTGGTCGCGGTAGGACTCGCCATGCGCTTTGGAGACGAGCCGGCGCCAGACGTCGAGCGGAAACTCTCGCAGCAATGGCGCTCGCGGAAACAGCGGCTGCTCGGCCAGCATCACGTGCGGCAACTCCAGCAGCCGCGGCTTGCCGAGATAGACCGAGAACCGATCCAGCACCTGCTGCGCCGAGCGGCTGAGTGGCCGCGGCGTCGCCGGCAGCCGGGCCGGGGCCTGCACCGCCGCCGCGCCCTCGGCGATGTAGCTGCCGTCGCCGACGCGGCGTTCGATGAAACCTTCGATCTGCAACTGGGCAAAGGCGTCTTCGACTGCGCCCCGCGAGTAGCCCCACTCGGCCGCCAACTGACGTGCCGAGGGCAGGCGAGTGCCCGTCGGCAGCGAGCCGTTGCGGATGGCGTCGATCACGGTGCAGTAGACGCGCACGCGGCGCGCCACACGGCGGTTGCCCGTGCCGTCCGGCGCCGCGATCACCACGCCCGAAGCCTGCTTCACCATCAGCGCACGCTCGCTTTAAATTGTTCGTTTCAAGGCCGCTTCAGCGCAGTCTAGGCCGCTTTGCTCCGCTTGCCATCCGGATTGCCGGCAGAACGTGGCTTCGGTGGTGCGACGGGTGGGCGTCAGGGGCATGAACTTCACCGTCACTTCGCCTTCACGTAGCGGCCGTCGAAAGCGGTGGCCCAGGTCGCACCATCGTCCGGCGACGTTTCCCAGTGCTGGCGCACCGAGCCGTCGGGCTGCACAGCCCAGCTGATGCGCTGGCGCAGCGTTGCACCGGGCTTCTTCGGATCCGGCTCGGCAGACGCCAGCACCATGCTGCGGCCTTCGATCCCTCCGGCCAGGCGCAACAGCCCGCCCTGGTTGTCGACCCAATGCTGCCGCCACCGGCGCGTCTGCGCGTCCCAGCTGTTGAGGCTGGTGCCGGTGAAGCCGCCGTTGCCGCGCCAGCGCTCGATCAAGGCGCAGCCGCCGTCAATGGCTTCGATGTGGTTGTCGCCGGCCTTCTTGCCGTCGGGCGTGAAGACTTCCCAGCGGCCGATCCAGAAATCGAACTGGCGGTGTTCGACGGCCGTGCAAGCCGGCGGTGTCGGTGGCGCTTGGGCCATGGTGTGGCAACACAGGGCCGCCAGCGCGGCACTGACAGCGGCGAGCTTCATGGCACGGACTCTAGGCAAGGAGCCGGCGCCGGTGCGTGCAGATATTGCGCGGATCAGGCCCGGTAGCGTTCGAGCGCACGCGCCAGCGCAAAGCGATTGGCAAAGCCGCAGAGCAAGGCCACGCGCTCGCGGTCGTGCTCGCCGGCGCCGAGAAGGCGCCGGGCGACACGGGCGCGCTTGCGCAGCAGGTAGGCATAGGGCGTGATGCCGTGCAGCTCACGGAAGTGGCGCACGAAGTGGTAGCGCGACAAACAAGCCACGGCCGCCATGTCCTGCAAGCCGATCGGCTCGGCGTGGCAGGTGTCGATGTAGTCGGCCGCCAGACGCAGCCGGCGCAGCAATTCGCGCCGTGCCGAGCCCTTGTCTTGGCCGGTCGGCCGCTCGCCCGCGCTTGCGTCGAACAACTCGTCGAGCAGCAGCAAAGCCTGCTGCTCGAGCCACGCCTCGCTGCGCTCGCCGGCCACCGCCTGGGCTTGCATCGCGCGCAGGCGGCGCGAGACCACGGCGTCGTGCGGGCGCAGGTGCTCCGACATCTCAGGCGAAGCCGTGCTGACACCTGGGCTGTCAATCGCGCAGTGCAACGCGCGCCGGCGCTGAGATGCGACCTCGCCGGCCAGACCGGGGGCAAAGAAGATCGCCAGCGACGTCACCGGGCGCCTCGAATGAACCCGGCTGCCGTAGGCGCGGCCCTCGTTGAGCACCAGCCAGTGATCGTCGTCGACCGTCACCTCGCGCTCGCGCATGAAATAGCGCTCGCCGCCACCCCAGGCCGCTTTGATCGACAGTGTCTGCTCGTGCGTGCCGTATTCGAAATGCGTGCCGCTGCCGCTGACCAGGCAGGTCTCGCGGCCCCAGCGGCGATAGAACATGTCGCGGAACGCCGCGTTGGCCGAGGTCAGCGGCCGCGGCGGCAGGTCGGGCATCGAGGCGAGGATCATCGGCCGCGATCTTGCACCGCCGGCCGGTACCTCATCAATAGAACTTGTACGTCAGACCGGCGTAGAAGAAGCGCCCGCGTGGATCGGCGTACCCGGGGTCGTAGCCGCCCTGGAAGCTGGTGCGGCCGCCGGCGTTCGAATACGGCGGGTCCCTGTCGAACAGATTGCGGATGCCAGCGCGCAGTTCGAGATCCTTGAAGCCGCTGTAGCGCGCCTGCACGTCGGACAGCTCGTAGACGCCGACCTTGCGCGGCGGCGTGCCGTCGATGTTTCCCGGCAGGTCGTTGTAGCGCTTCTGCCAGCTCTGGCCAAGCGTGAAGCCCCACGGGCCTGTCGTGTAGTCGATCGACGCGTAGTGCTTCCAGCGCGGCACGACGCCGCCTGTGGCGGTGTTGGTGTCGTCGAGGTCGTTGCTGAACGTGCCGTCGGGGTTCTCGGAGTCGAACTTGGAGAAGTACGTGCCGGCCAGCGACGCGGTGATCCGACCGCCACCCAGGGGCTGCACGAACTTGACGTCGACATCGACGCCGCCGACCTTGGTCTGGCCGATGTTGAGGTTGGTCTGGTTGATCTGGATGATGCGTCCCGGCAGGGTCGGCGTTGCCGGATCGACCGGTCCGCGCGTCACCAGAGTGCCATAGCGACCCAGATCGCCCAGGATCACGTCGGGCGCGACGCCATTGGTGATGGTGTCCTTGAGGTCGATGCGGAAGGCGTCCAGCGCGATCGTCAGTTGCGGCGTCGGCGACAGCACCACACCGAGCGTCTTGTTGCTCGACTTTTCGGGTGAGAGCGCCGTGTTGCCGCCGTTGAGGATCGCGAACTGCGTTTCGCAATCGGTGCGGCTGCCCGGCGGCGGCACCACCGGCGGGCAGCGCAGCGGGTCCGACAGGCCCGGCGTTGTGACGCCGGTGGTCTGCGGCAGGTACAGATCCTGCAAGCTCGGCGCGCGAAAGCCACGGCCGACGGCGGCGCGCAACACGACCTGCGGCAGCGGCTGCCAACGCATGCTGAACTTGGGCGTGGTGGAGTTGCCGACGCCTTCGTAGCGGTCCCAGCGCACCGCCCCGTTGACCTCGAAGCCCTTCCACAGCGGCAGGTTGAGCTCGGTGAACAGCGCATCGACGCGACGCGACTTGTCGGTGACGAGGAAGTTACCGCCGAAGCCGGAGATGTCGCCGGTCTGGATCGTCGGGTTCGGATCGAACAGGTAATCCTCCTTGCGCACCTCCGCACCGAGCGCGATGCCGGCGCTGCCGCCCGCGAGCTTCATCACTTCGCGCGAACCGCGCACCGCCGCGCTGGTCAGCTTGGATTCGATACGGAAGGCGTCGCCGGTGAAATTGGTGGCGCGCAACTCGGCCACCACGTCGGCCGTGTTCGGCCCGAAGAAGTTGACGCGGCCGCTGTTGAGGATCGGCAGGATGCCGGAGTTCGACGGGAAACCGTCGTTGATCTGCTGGCGCACCTTGCTCTGGCTGTGCAGCAGCGCGGCCTCCCAGTCCCAGCCCGCCCCCAGCCCGCGCAGGCCGAGCACGATGCGCGGCGCCTCGGCGATGTCGGTGGTGTCGCGGTTGCCGGTCTCGACCGAGCGGTAGTAGACGGTGAGGTTGGGCAGCGGAGCGGCCGGGTCGGCCAACAGCGAACGCACGTAGTCGGTCGGGTAGTAGGGCGTGCCCGGCTGTAGCAGGATCGTCGTCACCGCAGACCCCAGGCCGTGCGGCGTGCCGCTGAGCGCACCGTAGCCAGCCGGGTAGAGGCCGTTCCACGGCGCGAGGGTGTTCAGCGGGTTGTTCGGCGGCAGAGGGAAGGCGTAGGAGAACGGCACCGGCTGGATCACGGTGCGCGTCTTGGTCTTGGTGAACGAGGCTTCGAAGAACGCCTCGAGCGCATCGCTGAAGGTCCACTTGCCCGTGGCCATGACCGTGGCGCGGTCGGTCTTGGGCAGCAGCGTCACCAGCGGCGACGGGTCGAAATCGCAGTAGCCGGTACCGTCGATGAAGGGGGAGTTGACGGCATACGGCCCCGGGCAGGCCGGCGACGACGGGTTGCCAAACGCCGGGCCGACGAAGTCCACCGGGTCGAAGTTGGCCGGGAAGGTGTGGAACGAGGTCGTGTTGTTGCCGTTGGCGAAGCTGTAGCCGACGCGGGCGAACTTGCGGTCCTTACCGACCAGCGCAGTGTCCTTCTGCAAACTGCCCGACAGCATCAGGTTCCAGCGATTGCCGTCTCCGAAGCCGACGGTCAGTGCGGCGCGCTGGCTCGCGGCACCGCCGTGCTGCGTGTCGCCGGCGTCGATCTGCAGTTCGCCGCCGCCGTAGTCGCGGCGCAGAATGAAGTTGACGACGCCGGCCACCGCGTCCGAGCCGTAGATCGCCGAGGCGCCGTCCTTCAACACCTCGACGCGATCGATCATCGCGATCGGAATGCTGCCGACGTCCACCGACACCGAGTCGCCGGTGAAGCCGATGCCGTAGGGCGCGACGCGCCGGCCGTTGATCAGCACCAGCGTGCGGATCGAAGTCAGGCCGCGCAGCGAGATCGAGGAGATGCTGCCGGTGGTGGCACCCGAGGCGCCGTTGGCCATCAAGGCACCAGAGCTGGTGTTGGCACCGATCGTCAGCATCAGTTGCTCGACGTTGGTGGCGCCGGACTTCTGGATGTCCTGGCGCGTCACCACCTGTACCGGCAGCGCGGTCTCAGCGTCGATGCGCTTGATCGACGAGCCGGTGATCTCGATGCGCTGCGTTTCCTGCGCCGCCGCCGGGAGCGCTGCGAGCGCGAGCAGCAGAGCGTTGACCGCGTGCGCAGCGGCGGTGGGGCGAAAGCGGGTCATGACGAACCTCCGGATTGGTTTGAACAACCAATCTAGGAAGGAAGATCGCCGCGCTTCGAAGCGGTGTATGGCAGGCATGCGACGCGGCGCGCGGCCGGCGCACGCTCGCGACGAGTGAAGCCGGCATGGTCGCGGCAGCGACCTGGCGCGGCGTGTGTCACTGGCGAGTGATGCTCAGGACCTACCCGCGGTGTGGCCGCGCTGCGACAGAAAGTGTCCCAAAACCCCGCCGCTATACTTCCGCTTTACCACCACGGCATGCGCGTTATCCCCCGGCGCCGTGCCGCACGACATGACCAAGTTTGTCTTCGTCACCGGCGGTGTGGTGTCCTCGCTGGGCAAGGGCATCGCGTCGGCATCCCTGGCCGCGATCCTCGAGTCGCGGGGCCTCAAAGTCACCCTCATCAAGCTCGATCCGTACTTGAACGTCGATCCGGGCACGATGAGCCCGTTCCAGCACGGCGAAGTCTTCGTCACCGACGACGGCGCGGAAACCGACCTCGACCTCGGCCACTACGAGCGCTTCATCACGACGCGCATGCGCCGCAGCAACAACTTCACCAGCGGCCAGATCTACAAGGCGGTGCTGGAGAAGGAACGCCGCGGCGACTACCTCGGCAAGACGGTGCAGGTGATCCCGCACGTCACCAACGAGATCAAGGACTTCGTGCTGCGCGGCGCCAATGCGCAGCCGGTCGATGTGGCCATCGTCGAGATCGGCGGCACGGTCGGCGACATCGAGAGCCTGCCCTTCCTCGAAGCGGTGCGCCAGATGAGCCTGAAGCTCGGCGCCACCAACTTCGCCTTCGTGCACCTGACGTACGTGCCCTTCATCCAGGCCGCCGGTGAGTTGAAAACCAAGCCAACGCAGCACACGGTGCAGAAGCTGCGCGAGATCGGCATCCAGCCCGATGCGCTGCTGTGCCGCGCGGATCGCTATATCCCGGACGACGAGCGCGAAAAGATCAGCCTGTTCACCAACGTGCCGCTGCACGGCGTGATCTCGATGCCTGATGTGGACGTGATCTACAAGGTGCCGCGCGTGCTGCACGAGCAGGGCCTGGACGAGCAGATCTGCATGAAGCTGCAGCTGCTGACCCGGCCGGCCGACCTGCGGCGCTGGGACACGCTGGTGGAAGAAGAACTGCACCCGCAGCGCGAGGTGACGATCGCGATGTGCGGCAAGTACACCGACCTCTCGGACTCGTACAAGTCGCTCAACGAAGCGCTGCGCCATGCCGGCATCCACAACCATTCGCGCGTCAAGATCGAGTACGTCGATGCCGAGACACTGTCCGAGCAGAACGTCAGCCAGCTCGCCAGATTCGACGCCGTGCTCGTGCCCGGCGGCTTCGGCAAGCGCGGCGTCGAAGGCAAGATCCTCGCGGCCAGGTACGCGCGCGAAAACAGGATTCCCGTACCTCGGCATCTGCCTGGGCATGCAGGTGGCGACGATCGAAGTGGCGCGCCACTTGGCCAATCTGCCGGGTGCGAACAGCACCGAGTTCGAACCGGCGACGCCGCATCCGGTGATCGCGCTGATCGACGAGTGGCAGGACCGCGACGGCTCGATCCAGAAACGCGACGCCACGTCGGACCTCGGCGGCACGATGCGGCTGGGCGCGCAGAGTTCGGACGTCAAGACCGGCACGCTCGCGCACAAGATTTACGGCAACGTCGTCACCGAGCGGCATCGCCACCGCTATGAGGCCAACACGCACTACCTCGAGCGCTTGCAGCAGGCGGGTCTGGTCATCAGCGCGATCACGCAGCGCGACAAGTTGACCGAGATCGTCGAGTTGCCGCGCGACACGCACCCGTGGTTCGTCGGCGTGCAGTTCCACCCCGAATTCAAGAGCACGCCGTGGGATGGGCACCCGCTGTTCAACCACTACGTGAAGGCGGCGTTGGATCACCAGTCGTTGCGCACCTCGTCGCCCGTGAAAGTGGTCGCCTAGATGAAGCTGTGTGGTTTCGACGTCGGCATCGACAAGCCGTTCTTCCTCATCGCTGGCCCCTGCGTCGTCGAGAGCGAGCAGTTGCAGATGGATGTCGCCGGCCGATTGAAGGAAATCACCTCGGCGCTCGGCATCCCGTTCATCTTCAAGTCGAGCTACGACAAGGCCAATCGTTCAGCAGCGGCACGATCGTTTCGCGGACCGGGCATGGACAAGCGGCCTGGAAATCCTGGCCAAGGTCAAGCGCGAGCTGAAAGTGCCGATCCTCACCGACGTGCACACGGAAGCCGATGTGGCCGCTGTGGCCGCCGTCGTCGATGTGCTGCAGACGCCGGCCTTCCTGTCACGCCAGACCGATTTCATCCGCACCGTCGCGCAATGCGGCAAGCCGGTGAACATCAAGAAGGGCCAGTTCATGGCGCCGCACGACATGAAGAACGTGATCGACAAGGCGCGCGCGGCGGCCAAAGAAAAGGGCCTGTCGGAAGACCGCTTCATGGCGTGCGAACGCGGCGCGAGCTTCGGCTACAACAACCTCGTCTCCGACATGCGCTCGCTGGCGATCATGCGCGAGACCGGCGCGCCGGTCGTCTTCGACGCCACGCACAGCGTGCAACTTCCCGGCGGCCAGGGCACCAGCAGCGGCGGCCAGCGCGAGTTCGTGCCGGTGCTGTCGCGCGCCGCCATCGCCGTCGGCGTGGCCGGTGTGTTCATGGAAACGCATCCCGATCCGGCGAACGCATTGAGTGACGGGCCTAACGCGGTGCCGCTGAAACACATGAAGGCCCTACTCGAACAGCTGGTCGCGCTCGACCGTGTGATCAAGAAGCAGCCGCTGCTCGAGAACGACTTCTCCTGCTGAGGACCGAACCATGCCCGTCGCCTACCTGATCGTCGAGATGCACATCACCGACATGGAGCAGTACAAAAAGTACATGGCCGAGGCACCGGCCGCGGTGAAGGCCTTTGGCGGCGAATACCTCGTTCGCGGCGGCAAACATGAAACGCTCGAAGGCGACTGGACGCCGCACCGCGTGGCGATGCTGCGCTTTCCGAGCTTCGAGCAGGCCAAGGCCTTCTACGACAGCGAGCACTACCGCGGCGTGCGCGCCAAGCGCAAAGGCGCCGTCGAGTACTTCAACAGCGTGCTCGTCGAGGGCGTCGCTGCGCCCGTCTGATCAACACAACTCAAAGGAACAGTCTGCATGAGCGCCATCGTCGATATCGTCGGCCGGGAAATCCTGGACAGCCGCGGCAACCCCACCGTCGAATGCGACGTGCTTCTCGAAAGCGGCACGATGGGTCGCGCCGCCGTGCCCAGCGGCGCCTCCACCGGCAGCCGTGAAGCCATCGAGCTGCGCGACGGCGACAAGATCGCGCTACGGCGGCAAGGGCGTGCTGAAGGCCGTCGAGCACATCAACACCGAGATCAGCGAATCGGTGCTCGGCCTCGATGCGAGCGAACAGGCCTTCCTCGACAAGACCCTGATCGACCTCGACGGCAGCGACAACAAGGGCCGCCTCGGCGCCAACGCCACGCTCGCGGTGAGCATGGCCGTGGCGCGCGCTGCGGCGGAAGAAAGCGGCCTGCCGCTGTACCGCTACTTCGGCGGCATGGGCGCCAACCAGTTGCCGGTGCCGATGATGAACGTCATCAACGGTGGGGCGCATGCCAACAACAACCTCGACCTGCAAGAGCTGATGATCATTCCCGTGGGCGCGCCGACGTTCCGCGAAGCGGTGCGCTACGGCGCCGAGGTCTTTCACGCGCTGAAGAAAATCATTGACGCCAAGGGCATGACCACGGCTGTCGGCGATGAAGGCGGCTTCGCGCCGAATCTCGCCAGCCACGAGGCGGCGATCCAGATGATTCTGGAAGCGATCGAGAAGGCCGGCTACAAGCCCGGCGAGCAAATCGCGATCGGCCTCGACTGCGCGGCCAGCGAGTTCCACAAGGAGGGCAAGTACCACCTCGAAGGTGAAGGCCTGACTTTGTCGGCGGCCGAGTGGACCGACATCCTCGCTACTTGGTGCAGCAAGTACCCGATCATCAGCATCGAAGACGGCATGGGCGAGAGTGATTGGGACGGCTGGAAGCACCTCACCGACAAGCTCGGCAGCAAAGTGCAACTCGTCGGAGACGATCTGTTCGTCACCAACACCAAGATCCTCAAAGAAGGCATCGACAAAGGCATCGCCAACTCGATCCTGATCAAGATCAACCAGATCGGCACGCTGTCTGAAACCTTCGCTGCGATCGAGATGGCCAAGCGCGCCGGCTGGACGTCCGTCATCAGCCACCGGTCGGGCGAAACTGAAGACTCGACGATCGCCGACATCGCGGTCGGCACCAACGCCGGCCAGATCAAGACCGGCTCGATGAGCCGCAGCGACCGCATCGCCAAGTACAACCAGTTGCTGCGCATCGAAGAAGATTTGGGCGACGTCGCCTCGTACCCCGGCCGGGCAGCGTTCAACAACAAGCGATGAACCTGCTGCGTCGCCTGCCCTACTCCACGCTCGCGCTGCTGGCGCTGTTCGTGTTCGTGCAGGCGCAGCTCTGGCTCGGCAGCTCCGGCAAGCCGTACACGATGAAGCTGCAACTCGAGCTCGACAAGCAGACGGCCCTCAACGAGCAATCCCACGCCCGCAACGAGCAACTTGTTGCCGAGGTGCGCGATTTGAGAGAAGGCCTGGAGATGGTGGAAGAACGCGCGCGCTGGGAGCTGGGCATGGTCAAGCCCGACGAAATCCTGGTGCAAGTGGCGCGCCCTAGATGACAGCCCCAGGCTCGCGTTGCTCGCGGCCCCCGAGGGGAGCGCAGGCCGATGGGTGCGGCCCGACGCTGGCCTGATCCCTTGATGGATGCCCTCGCGCCGCTGCTCGTGGCGCCCTTCACGCTGCTCGGCAGCCCGGTCACCTGGCTCGAACTCGCAGCCTTCGTGCTCGCGCTTTGGATGGTCGTTGCGAACATGCGCGTGCAACTGATCGCGTGGCCATTGGCGATTGCAAGTTCCTTGGGCTACATGGTCCTGTTCGCTCACAGCAAGCTCTACGGCGAGGCCGGGCTGCAAGTGCTCTTCGTTCTGGTGGCCGGCTGGGGCTGGTGGCAGTGGAAGTTTGCGCGCCGGGCCGACGGTTCAGCGCTGACCGTGCGGCGCATCGACTCGCGAACGGCGCTCATCGTGCTCGCCGCCGCACTCGCCTCGTGGCCGTTGCTTGGCTTGGCGCTGCGCCGTTTCACCGACACCGACGTGCCATTCTTCGACGCGCTGCCCACTGCTGCCAGTCTGGCCGGCCAGTGGCTGCTGGGAAAACAGTATGTCGAGAACTGGCCTGTGTGGCTGGGCGTCAACGTCGTCAGCGTCACACTGTTTGCCTACAAAGGCTTGTGGCTCACGGTCGTGCTCTACGCGCTGTTTGCCGTGCTGTCCGTAGTCGGGTGGCGCGCATGGAAGGAGCGCGCAGAGTGACCAAAGCGCTGGTGATCGCCATCGTCGGCGCTGAGAGCACCGGCAAATCGACGCTCGCGCCGGCCCTCGCGCAACGCATCGCACGCGAAACCGGCTTGACGTGCACGGCTGTCGATGAACACCTGCGCACCTGGTGCGAACGCATGGGCCGCACGCCGCGCATCGACGAGCAGCGCCCCATCGCGCAGGCGCAACAGGACCGCATTGCCGCAGCAGCGGCCTCGCACGACGTGGTCGTCGCCGACACCACCGCGGCGATGATCGCCGTCTACAGCCGCTTCGTGTTCAATGACCGCTCGCTCGACGCCTGGGCCGCAGCCGAACATGCGCGCAGCGTGCAGCACACCCTCGTCACCGCGCTCGATCTGCCGTGGGTGGCCGATAGCTTGCAGCGTGAAGGCGAGCATGTGCGCGGGCCGATCGACGCGATGCTGCGCGAGCTGCTGGCCACGCACGGCATCGGATGGTCGCTCGTCAGCGGCAGCGGCGCTGTGCGCACCGACAACGCACTCGACGCCGTGACGCCGCTGCTCAGCCGCAGGGCCGCGCCGGGCGCCGGGTTGTTCACGCGCCTCGCGCAACGCGACGCGGCACAGCCCGCGTGGCAATGGACCTGCGAAAAATGCGACATGCCCGATTGCGAGCACCGTCTGCGCCGAGCGACCTGATCAGTTGACGCTGCCGGAGCCTGGCAGCCTGTCGGCCAGCGGCGTGAACACATCGCCCGCGTCCACCGCATCGAAGCGGTACTGCGTGCCGCAAAACTCGCAGCCGATCTCGACGTCGCCGCGCTCCGCAAGAATGCTCTGCACCTCCTCGCGGCCGAGTCCGCGCAGCATGCCGCGCACGCGCTCGCGCGAGCAGCGGCAGGCAAAGCGCGGCGCCAGCGGCTCGAAGCGGCGCACGTCTTCCTCCCAGAACAGGCGCCGCAGCACGGTGTCGGCATCGAGACTCAGCAACTCCTCGCGGGTCAATGTCGAGGCCAGATGCGCGATGCGGTTGAAGGCTTCGTTCACCCCAATCTGATCTTCACGTTGCTCTCGTTCGAGGTTGCCCTCGCCTTCGACCGGCAGGCGCTGAAGCAACAAGCCGGCGGCCACGTCATCGTTGGCCGCCAGGATCAAGCGAGTGTCGAGCTGCTCCGACTGCAGCATGTAGTGCTCGAGCACCTCCGCCACGTGCTGCAGCGGCTCTCCCTCGTCGCCGTGCAGTCCGACGATGCCCTGGTACGGCTGCGCGCCGCCGCTCTTGTCCTCAGGGTCGAGCGTGATGACGCAGCGGCCCTTGCGGTGCAGGTTCACCATGGCCGCGAGCTGAGCGTCGGCTGCAACGTCACCCACCACCGTGGCCGTGGCCCGGTACGACAGCTCGGGCTGCGCTTCGACCACGGCCAGCTTCACTGGCCCGTCACCGAAAACTTGCAGCACCAGCGCGCCGTCGAACTTGATGTTGGCCTGCATCAGCATCGCCGCCGCAGCCATCTCACCGAGCAGGTGGCGCACAGGCGTTGGGTAGGCTCCCTTTGCTTCTCGGCGCGCTTGCACCTCGCGCCACGACGGACCTAGACGCACCAGCATGCCGCGCACCGGCAGACCTTCGAACAAGAACTTGTGCAGCTCGTCGCTCAATGGAGCCCCTCGCGCGGCGCGTACGCCTTGCGATCCCCCGAGGGGATGCGGGCCGGCTTGGGAGCGGCCCGGCGCTCGGCCCGCCAGGCGGTCATCCGACACGCACCAGCGACGCCCGGTAGCGGGCAGCGCGCTCCACATACCCGCTGGCGCTGTCGGCCAGACCGGCGATCTGCGCCGCGTCCATCGCGCGCTTGACGACCGCCGGCGCGCCGACGATCAGCGAGCCGGCCGGATAGCGTTTGTTCTCGGTGACAAGTGCGCCCGCGCCGACCAGGCAATCGGCGCCGATCACCGCGCCGTTGAGCACGATCGCCTGGATGCCGATCAGGCTGCCCCTGCCGACGGTGCAGCCGTGCAACATCGCCTGATGACCCACCGACACGCCGTCTTCCAAGGTCAGCGGAAAGCCAGGGTCGGTGTGCAGCACCGCGCTCTCCTGGATGTTGCAGTGCGCGCCGACGGTGATCGGCTCGTTGTCGGCGCGCAGGACGGCGCCGAACCAGACGCTCGCGCCGGGGCCGATCACGACGCGGCCGACGATCACCGCGTTGTCGGCCACCCAGGCCGTGGGATCGATCTGCGGCGCGTGCTCGCCGAGGCGGTAGATGGGCATGTGATCGGCAGTCCGGACTCGTGTTTTGCGAGTGTAGCGACGGGCCTGGGGGGATCGCAGGGCTGCAATCACAATCGCGCAATGGAGCTGCGCCGCCATGCCCTCGAACTGCTGTGCCTGGACGAGCCTGTGGCCAAGGCCGCCGGTGCGCGTGCGTTGTTGGATTTGGCGCACGCACTGGCCATCGACGCCGCCGCCCCGCTGCCCGCACCAGCGCACCTTCCCGGCCGCCCGGCGCGGCCTCGGCTCGTCTCGCCGGCCCACGTGCCGCGGCGCTCGCTGCACACCGCGCACGGCCGCGCCGCGCTGCTGCACGCGGTGGCGCACATCGAATTCAACGCCATCAATCTCGCGCTCGACGCGATCTGGCGCTTTGCCGGCATGCCTGACAGCTACTACAGCGACTGGCAACGGGTCGCCGCCGAAGAAGCGCACCACTTCAGTTTGCTCAGCGAGCACCTGGCCACGCTCGGCTGCGCCTACGGTGACTTCGATGCGCACGATGGCCTGTGGACCATGGTCGAAAAAACCAAGCACGACATCGTTGCCCGCATGGCGCTGGTGCCGCGCACGCTCGAAGCGCGCGGGCTCGACGCCACGCCGCCGATGCAGGCAAAACTCGCTCAGGCCGGCGACATGCGCGCCGTCGAAATTCTCGACGTGATCTTGCGCGACGAGGTCGGCCATGTGGCCATCGGCAACCGCTGGTACCGCTGGCTGTGCGCGCGTGACGCACTCGATCCAGTCGCGCATTACGCGCGTCTCGCCGCCGAATACCGCGCACCCCAAGCCAAACCACCGTTCAACATCGAGGCGCGCGCAAGCGCTGGATTCACCAGCGAAGAAATCGCGGCCCTGCGTCAACCCTGACGGGCCAAGTGCGCATGCGCCTTAAACTCGGCGCTTCGACTTGTTGGGAAGGTCCTCGCCATGCGTCTCACCACTCGCCAGTTCATCAAGACCAGCGGCCTGTTCGCCGCCGCCCTGCTGCTCGCCGCCTGCGGCAAGAAGGAGCCGCCGCCTCCGCCGCCCGCGGCTGCCGCTTCGGCCCCCGCCGCCGCACCCGCGCCCGCGCCAGCCCGGGTCTATGCCGTCGGCGTCGATGCCGCCTATGCGCCGTTCGAGAGCCAGAACGAAAAAGGCGAGATCGTCGGCTTCACCATCGACGTGGTGAATGCCGCCGCGGCCAAGGCTGGTGTGCAGGTGAAGTTCGTCAACACGCCGTGGGAAGGCATCTTCAATGCGCTCGCGCAAGGCGACCGCGACATGATCGCCTCGTCGGTGACGATCACCGACGAGCGCAAGCAGACGATGGACTTCTCCAACCCCTACTTCGACGCGGTGCAACTGATCGCGGTCAAAGACAACAGCAAGATCGCCAAGTTCGCTGACCTGAAGAAAGCCAAGGTCGGCGTGCAGACCGGCACCACCGGCGACGAAGCGGTGACCAAGCTGCTCGGCAAGACGAGCACCGCGATCAAGCGCTTCGAGTCGACGCCGCTGGCGCTGAAGGAGTTGGAAGCCGGCGGCGTGGACGCCGTCGTCGCCGACAACGGCGTCGTCATCCACTACGTCGCCAACAACCCGGGCGGCAAGTTCAAGATGGTCAGCGACAAGGAGTTCGCGCCCGAGCAGTACGGCTTTGCGGTGAAGAAGGGCAACGCCGAGCTGCTCGGCAAGTTGAACGAAGGCATCGCCGGCATCAAGGCCGATGGCTCGTACAACACGATCTTCAAGAAGTACTTCGGCACCGAGCCGGCCGCCCCTGCGGCCGCAGCAGCCCCCGCCCCCGCAGCGTCGAAGTAAGTGACAGCCCCAAGCTCGCTTCGCTCGCGCCCACCGAGGCGGATCTCGGGCCGCTTGGCGCGGCCCAGCGCTGGCCCGAGCCTGACGAAAGCCAGCGATGGGTCTGCGTTGGGAGATCCTCGCTGGCTACGGGCCGCTCTTCGTCAGCGGCCTGTGGATGACGATCCAGCTGACGCTGATCGCGCTCACCGCGGGCCTCGCGCTCGGTGTGCTGCTCGGCCTGGTCAGCAGCTCGCACGATGCGCCGCAGCCGAGCAACCCGCTGCTGGCCTGGGGCCTGAAGATCGTCCGCTGGATCACGGTGGCTTACGTCACCTTCTTCCGCGGCACGCCGCTGTTCGTGCAGATCCTGCTCGTGCACTTCGCGCTGATGCCGGCGCTGATCCACCCTGACGGCGGCTTGCTTCTTTCCGGCGACGCGGCACGCACGTTCAGGCAAGAGCATGGCGCGTTCTTCTCCGGCGCGCTGGCGCTGACGCTGAACGCCGGCGCCTACATCAGCGAAATCTTCCGCGCCGGCATCCAGAGCATCGCCCGTGGCCAAACGCAGGCCGGCTACAGCCTGGGCCTGACGCATGTGCAGACGATGCAGACCATCGTGCTGCCGCAGGCCTTCCGCCGCATGGTGCCGGCGCTCGTCAACGAAGGCATCACGCTGATCAAGGATTCGTCGCTGGTCTCTGCGATCGGCCTGGCCGAACTCGCGCTGGCGGCGCGCACCGTGGCCGGTGCGTACTCGCGCTATTGGGAGCCCTACCTGGCCGATCTCGGCGGTGTACCTGGTGCTGTCGCTGGCGCTGGCGATGGTGGCCAAGCGGCTGGAAGCGCCGGCGCATTTGCGCGGGCGCTGAGCGCCAGCCCATGAATACGCCCAAGGCCGCCCTCATCGTCGGTGCCGGCGACGCCACCGGCGGCGCGATTGCGCGGCGCTTTGCACGTGAGGGCTTCGTCGCCTGCGTGACGCGGCGCACGGCCGACAAGCTCGAACCCCTGGTGCAAAGCATCTGCGACAGCGGCGGCCAGGCACACGGCTTCGGTTCCGACGCGCGCGACGAGGCCGCAGTGATCGAACTGGTGGCGAAGATCGAGCGCGAGATCGCGCCGATCGAGGTGGCGGTGTTCAACATCGGCGCCAACGTGCGCTTCAACGTCACCGACACCACCGAGCGCGTCTATCGCAAGGTCTGGGAGATGGGCGCGCTGGCTGGCTTTCTGGTCGGGCGCGAGGCGGCGCGCGCGATGCTGCCGCGCGGCCGCGGCACGATCATCTTCACGGGGGCCACGGCCAGCCTGCGCGGCGGCGCCGGCTTTGCCGCCTTCGCCGGCGCCAAGCATGCGCTGCGCGCGCTGGCGCAGAGCATGGCGCGCGAAGCTCGGGCCGCAGGGCATCCACGTGGCGCATGTGGTGATCGACGGCGCGATCGACACGCAATTCATCGCCGAGAACTTTCCGCAGCGCTACGCGCTGAAGGACCAGGACGGCATCCTGAACCCCGAGCACATCGCCGAGGCCTACTGGCAACTGCACTGCCAGCCGCGCAGCGCGTGGACGCACGAGATGGACCTGCGGCCGTGGATGGAAACCTGGTGATCGAATGAATGCAACCCCCTGCGCCCGTTCGGGCTGAGGTATCGAAGCCCATGAAGAAGACGATCGAGTTCTGGTTCGACTTCGGCAGCCCGACCACCTACCTCGCGCACACGCAGCTGCCGCGCATCGCGCGCGAGACCGGCGCGCAACTGATCTACAAGCCGATGCTGCTCGGCGGCGTGTTCAAGGCCACCGGCAACGCCAGCCCGGTGACGGTGCCGGCCAAGGGCCGCTGGATGAACCGCGACATCGCGCGCTGGGCGGCGCGCTACGGCGTGCCCTTCGCCTTCAACCCGCACTTCCCGATCAACACGCTGACGCTGATGCGCGGCGCGACGGGCCTGCAGATGCGGCAATCACCCGAGGCCTTCACGCGCTATGTCGATGCGGTGTTCGACGCGATGTGGGTGCAGCCGCGCAACCTCGGCGATGCGGGCGAAGTGGCGGCCGTGCTCGCCAAGGCCGGCCTCGATGCCGAGGCCTTCGCCGCGCTCGTCGCCGACCCCGAGGTCAAGGCGGCGCTGGTCGCGCAGACCGAACAGGCCGTGGCCCGCGGCGTGTTCGGCGCGCCGACCTGCTTCGTCGGCGACGAGATGTTCTTCGGGCAGGATCGGTTGGACTTCGTGCGCGAGGCAGCGGCGGGCTGAGAGATCGTCTCAATGCAACGCCGCAGACAGCGCGGCGCGCACCAGCGTTGGCTTGATGGGAGCCTGAGCAACCAGCCCGTCGAGCAGCGTGTCCACCACGTCGGCCGTCAGAGGGCGAGACAGAAAGTACCCCTGACCGGCCTTGCATCCCATGCCGCGCAACTGCTCCATCTGTTCGGCCGTTTCGATGCCCTCGGCAATGATCGACTTGCCGAGCGAGTTGGCCCAACAGCACGATGCCGCGCACGACAGCCGCCTCGTTGCTTCCGCGCTGCATCTCGGCAATGAAGGCCCGGTCGATCTTCAGGTTGTTCACCGGCAGCGTGGACAGGTGGCGCAGTGACGAGTAGCCCGTGCCGAAATCGTCGACGCTGAGCCCCACGCCGAGGCGGCGCAGTTCGGCCAGCGTCGGCAGCGCGGCTTCCAGGCGCGCCATCAGGATGTTTTCCGTCAGCTCGAGCGTCAGATGCTGCGCCTGCAAGCGCGCCTCGACGATCGCGCTGTTGACGCGCGCGACGAAGCTGGTGTGAGCGATGTCGTTGCCCGAGACGTTGACATGCATGTTCAGGCCGGCGAACGCGCCGTCGCGCGACTGCCACGCGTGCAGCTGGTGGCAGGCCGTGCGCAGCACGAAGTCGGTCAGGGGCCACATCAGGCCGGCCTCCTCGGCCACGGCGATGAAGACCGCCGGGCTGATCGTGCCCAGCTCGGCATGGTGCCAGCGCGCCAGCGCTTCGAAGCCGGTGACGCGCCCGGTGTCGAGATCGAACAGCGGCTGGTAGGCGACAGACAGTTGACCCGCCGCCAGCGCGCGCCGCAGCTCGCCCTCCAGGCGCAGGCGATGCGCCACTTCGATGTGCAGCGCGGCATCGAACAGCGCATAGCGCGCCTTGCCGTTGGTCTTGGCCTTGTACATCGCCGTATCGGCATCGCGCAGCATCTCGGCCGGCGTCGAGTAGCCCATGCCGCTGAAAGTGATGCCGATGCTGGCGCTGGCGACCATGTCGTAGCCGGCAATCTGCAAGGGCTGGCGCAGCGCTTCGAGCAAGCGCTCTGCCAGCGTCACCGCGTACTGCTCGCAATCGAGATCTTCGGCCAGGATCGCGAACTCGTCGCCGCCGAGGCGCGCGACGATGTCGTGCGGGCGCAGGCTGAGCTGAATGCGGCGCGCCACGGCGACCAGGAATTCGTCGCCGACGGCGTGGCCGAGGCTGTCGTTGATCAGTTTGAAGCGGTCGAAGTCGAGGAACAACAGCCCGAACTGGCGCTGCGTTTCTGCGCGCGCGCGTCCGAGCATCTGCGTCAGGTGCTCCTGGAAACGCTGCCGATTGGGCAGCCCGGTCAGGCTGTCGTGGAAGGCGATGTGCTGCAGCTTGGCTTCGCTGATTTCCAGATCGCGCACATGGCTGGCCACGAGTTCGGCTTCGCGCTCGGCGGCTTCGCTGGCGCTCTTGCGCGCGGCCTGGTTGGCCTCCTGCTGGCGAAAGTAGTAGTGCAATGTCGCCAGCATCATCGCGATGATGGGCGCTGCGACCACGAGCACGCCGACGCCCGACTGCTCGACCGTGAGGAACAGCAGGCAGGCCACCGAGGCGCTGGCGGCAAACGTGATGCCGACCCAGCCGAAGTCGCCGAACAGCTCGCGCCACCGCGGCCACTGGTTGCGCTTGAGGTGCGGGACGGCGGCGATCAGCAGCGTGTTGAGCATGAAATCGAGAACCGCGCAGATCACGCTCGCCGCCAGCAGCACCCCCGCGCCATACAGGCCCAGACCTCGGGCGGCGTCGATGGCAACGTGCAGCAGCGAGCCGACGCTGAACATGGCGATGCATCCCATCGCCGGGCTCGCGAGGCGGCTGGTCCAGCGCTTGGAGGTGCGCCACGAGCCGATCAGCGCCTCGCCCGCCGCGGCCAGCGCCGCCGCCTCCGGGCCGTGCATCAGCAAGAGCAGGAACATGAAGGCCTCGCCGGCGGCGAACGAGTTCTTCGAGTTGGCGATGCGCACCGGGAACATGCCCCGCCAGCATCGCGATCGCGGCGCCAACGGCGATCTGCACCAGATCGGCCGCGGGCAGCGCTGCCACCGTGCGCAGCGCATGCGCGAGAACCGCCGCGCCGAGCAGCACCATCACCCACCAGTAGGTGGCCGCCTTGCGGTTGTAGTCCGGCATCAGGCGGCGATGCAGCCACTGCCACCAGGCAGCGCGCGTTGCATCGGCCGGGGAAGCCTGTGCTGGGTTCACGCGGGTACTGCTCTGCGCAAGCTTCAGGGCTCGCCCAACAAGCTCGTGTCGCTCGACGAGGCCACGCCGGTCTGGCCGCTCTCGCTGAGCACGACGCGCTCGCTGATGACAACGCCTTCGCTGAGCACCACGCGCTCGCTGATGACGACGCCTTCGCTGATGACGACACCCTCGCTGAGCACGACACGCTCGCTGAGCACGACCCGCTCGCTGATGACGACGCCGTTGATCAACACCAGGCCGCTGCCGACATTGAGCCAACCCGACAGCGTGGCCGTCGGGATGAAGACGCCCGTCTTGCCGATGGCTGAACTGACGCCGGCCAGCGACGTGGCCTGCACCACGCCCGCCGTCAGCAGCGTCTGGTTGGCCGGCGCCGCCCAGGTGATCGCCTTGGGGAAGGTGTTGGCCAGCACGCCGGTCGCCGCCGGCCAGTAGCTCACGCTGTAGCGTTGGGCGACTTTGCCGGCCCACACCAGGCGGTGGTCGTAGATCGGCTGGAACTGGGTGAACAGCACATCGCCGCTGACGATCTGATTGCCGCCGGCGTAGGCGATGCGGCTCCAGTTGAAGGTCTGGCCGTTGACGGTGGACGTCTTGGCCGGCATCACCTTGCCGCTGGCCAGCAGGTTGGCCCCCGCGGCAATCGTGCCGGCTTCGACCGCGGTCTTGATGTCGGTGCGCAGCACCTTGGCCAAGCGCACTGCGCCATCGGCGTTGAGCAGCCCGGCGCCTTGTTGCAGCAGGTTGGCACCGGCGATCGGCTGCGCCGAGTACTGCAGCATCGCTTTGATCAACGGCGGCGTCAGGCCGGGGTTGGCTTGCAGCATCAATGCCACCGTGCCGGCGACGACGGGTGCGGACACCGAGGTGCCGCTCAGGTTCAGCAGCGCCGTCTTGCCGTCCTTGTTGGGCGTCGGATAGGGCGAGGACAAGGCGGTGTAGGTCTTGCCCAGGTAGCTCCACCCGCCACCGGAGCCAGCCTTGTCGGTGGCCAGTGCGCCGACGATTCTGTTGCCGGGCGCGACCAGGTCGGGCTTGAGCAGGTTGTCGATCTGGCGCACGCCCGCGGCGTCGATGTAGGAGCCGCGGGTCGGGCCGCGCGAGCTGAAGAAGTTGACCGTGTCGTCGCTGCGAAGGGCGGTGCCCTTGGTGTTGGCCGAGCCGACGGTGATGACCGACGGGTCGTGTCCCGGCGAGCTCACCGTGCCGTAGCGCTCGACGCCGTTCGCGTCCTGGCCGAAGTTGCCCGCGGCCACGACCACGGTGATGCCGGCCGCGACGGCACTGCGCGCAGCGCGCGCCAGCGGGTCGGTCTGCCAAGTCTCGGTGGAGTCCGCGGCCAGGCTCAGGTTCATCACGCGGATCTTGTATTCCTTGGCGTGGTAGATCACCCAATCGATGCCGGCGATCACGTCGCTCATCTGGCCGTAGCCGTTGGCGTCGAGCACCTTGACGTCATAGAGGCTGGCGCCGGGCGCGACGCCGGTCGAGTCGGGGGCCTGATAGAAGCCCCGCCCGGCCGCGATCGACGCGACATGGGTGCCATGACCGTAGAGGTCCGGTTGGTTGTTGCCGATGGCATTGATCTTCGACTCGTAGGTCGCCATCGTTGCACTGCCCGGGACCATGCTGGCGGAGGCGTCGATGCCCGCCGCCCAATCCTTGACACCGACGGCGGTGGCGTCACCGACCTTCTGCAGGTCGATGGCGGCCTTGACGCGCAGCGTCTTGCCGTCGGCAGCCAGCATGCTGGTGTGGTATTTCTCGATGCCCGAGTCGAGCACCGCAATGCCCACGCCGCTGCCGTCCAGGCCGCCGTAGGTGGTGGCGCTGCTGTAGGTGCGCACGTTGGGGGTCAACGCGCCGGTGATGGCCTCCAGCGTGCTGGCGGTGCGCGCGGTCAGCCGGTTCGGCGACACGCCCTGCACGTCGGCGCGCGCGGCAATGGCCGCGACCTGATGCGCAGGCAGCATGGCCGACAGCGCGGTCACCGAGATGTAGCGCATGTAGACCGCGCCGCCCCTGGCGAGCACGTCGGCGCGCAGCGCCGTCAGGGCCGGGTCGGTGCTGTTGCTGACGATCAGCACCTTGACCATGCGGATGCCGTCGACGTCCTTGGCCCAGTTGGTCTTGGAGGTCGTGGGCGCACTGATCACCGATTGCAAGTCGGTGGCGATCTTGCCGCCCGCGGTCTGCGCGTGTGCGTTTTGCGGGCCGAACAGCGCGCCCAGCAAGGTCATGGTGGCCAGCAGGCGGGGCATGATCTTGTGCGCGCTGCGGCGCTCGATCAGCACAGTAAAGCGATTCAGCAGACTCATCGGTTTCTCCCTCGCGCCAGAACAGCCAGTTGTTGTCGTGTGACGAGAGCATCTCAAGAAGTAACCGGCGCAGGTGAAACAGCGGCGCGAATGCGTGATTGACTTGGCGTGCGTTTCTTGCGGTGCAGGAGGGGTCGTGATCCGGCTCGGCGCGGCGTGGCGATACTTGAGGCCGGGCTGCGTGACCGAATCGACCATATGCGCCACCGAGCTCGCAGGCATCGGAGCCGATGCTGTCGATCAGCAACTGCGGCCGTGATGGTGCCGGCCAAGGGCCGCTGGATGAACCGCGACATCGCGCGCTGGGCGGCGCGCTACGGTGTGCCGTTCGTGTTCAACCCACACTTCCCGATCAACACGCTGACGCTGATGCGCGGTGCAACGGGCGTGCAGATGCGGCAATCACCCGAGTCGTTCACGCGCTATGTCGATGCCGTGTTCGATGCGATGTGGGTGCGGCCGCGCAACCTCGGTGATGCCGCTGAACTCGCGGCCGTGCTCACACAGGCCGGCGTCGATGCCGAGGCCTTCGCCGCGCTCGTCGCCGACCCCGAGGTCAAGGCCGCGCTGGTGGCGCAGACCGAACAGGCCGTGTCGCGCGGCGTGTTCGGCGCGCCGACCTGCTTCGTCGGCGACGAGATGTTCTTCGGGCAGGACCGGTTGGAGTTCGTGCGCGAGTCCGCGGCGGCGGCGGGCTGACTGGCGCGCCAGCCTACTGCGTGCGCAGCGGGCCTGCCGACACCTTGGCGATGCCGTCGCTGCGCAGCTTTTCCAACATCTGCAGCGAGAGGTCATCCGCCACCTTGTTGTCGAACTTGCCAAAGCCCAAGGTCGCCAGGCGAATGTCGGCCTGCCACAGCACGGCCGACTTGGCGGGATCGCGCAGCTCGGCGCGCACGAACAACTCCTGACCCGACTTGCTGCTGTAGGTCGCCGAGGTGGGCGTGATCACCAGCACGTGCTCGGCAGGCGTCGCGACGGCCGAGGGCGCGCCCGCCTTGGCGGCGCGCGTGGCCACGCCGTTGAGCGAGAACACCACTGGCACGCGCTCGGCGAGGCTCGGCACGAGCGCGTCGACATTCTTCTGCCCGAGACTCGACGCCACATTGCCGGCAGCAAATTTCCCCGGCTGCACGATGACCAGCATCTGCTCGATCGGCGCCGAAGTCTTCTGCAGCGCCCGGCTGGTCACGCTGGTAGAGACGCAACCCGCAGCGAGGAGAGCCGAGGCAACGAGAGCGCCGAAGGCTGCGCGGCGAGAGTGTTTGGGGGACATGGAGTGACCGCAGTGATGAGGGTGAAGCGACTCTATGAGGGCCGCGTCTGAGCGCCGGTCGCCCATCGCCGCCGCACGTCCCTCTTTCAGGGACTATTCCCGCACTTTGGGTTTGCCGTGCCACGCCGATGGAGCGAGTCTCTTTGTCGCGCCTGTGCGCAAGCACCGCCCTCACGGCTGCGTCAACTGCTGCCCCCACGACTTCACGAGCGCCTGCACGCCCTCCGCCACCACGCGCCCGGCCGGCGACAACTTGCCTTGCTTGGGAAACGCCAGCGTCACATGCCGGCTCAGATCGGGCCGTGTCAACTTGCTCGCCTGCAGCCGGCCGCTGCGCAAATCCTCGGCGATCGAGTACGGGCCGAGCACCGAGTACAGGCCCGGGGCGCGCGCCACCAGTTCGCGCTGCACGGTCAGTGAGTCGGCTTCGGCGACAGGCTCCAACTTGAAGCCGAGGCTGCGCGCGGCCTCATCAAGCGCGTTGCGCCAATGGCTCGGCCGGCGCGGCAGCACGAGGCGCAGGCCTTTCAATTTTGAGAAGTTGACCGTCGGCTGACGCGTCAGCGGATCGCCCGGCGCCGACACGAGGTAGGTGCTGGCCACGCACAGCGCTTTTTCCTCGCGCGCGCTCGGCCGCTGGTAGCGGAACAGGATCGCCAGATCGACCGCACCGCTGTCGAGCATCGCGTCGAGCTCCGTGCCCTGCGCTTCAGCGATGTCCAAGCGGATGCCCGGGTGCTCGGCCTGGAGGCGCTCGAACAGCCGCGTCATCAGCGGGTGCGCGGCCGACGGGATGATGCCCAGGCGCACGCTGCCGGCGATCTGGCTCGACTCCGAGCGCAGGTCTTCCTCCAGGCGCTCGGTCTCCTGCAGCCACGTGCGCAGGCGCGTCGCGGCGCGCGTGCCGAGATCGGTGAGCTCCACGCCGCGGCCGGTGCGGCGGAACAGCCGCCCGCCGCACTGCTGCTCGAAGTCGGTGATCTGGCGGCTGACGTGCGACTGCACCGTCTGCCGCCGCGCAGCGATCTTGCTGAGGCTGCCGGCTTCGGCGACTTCGAGAAACAGCTTGACGGTGGTGACGTTCATGGCGGAGCACTCCTCTGGCTGAGTTGCCGATTCAGGCAAGTCTGGTTGCTGCGAAGTCTATCTATGCGCACAGGCCTGCGGTTCCTAAAGTGCAGACACCCACCCGCTCAACCCCTCTGAAAGGAACCACCATGAGCACCAAGCCCTCCCTCGATCTGCGCGGCGTCAACCCCGCTCCGATCACCCCCTTCACCCGCGACGGCGCGGTCGACTACCCCGCCATCCAGCGCCTGGGCAAGTGGCTCGGCAGCGTGCCCGGCGTCAAGAGCCTGACCGTGCTCGGCCATGCCGGCGAAGGCACGTTCCTCGAGCGCGATGAGCAGTTGAAGGTGATCGGCGCCTTCCGTGAGTCGGTGGGCGACCGCATTCCCATCATTGCCGGCATCACGCTCGAAGGCACGCAGGTTGCTGCCGAAGAAGCCAAGCGCGCCAAGAACGCCGGCGCGTCGGCGGGCCTGGTCTATCCGTCGCACGGCTGGCTGCGCTTCGGCTACCAGAAGGGTGCGCCGCAGGACCGCTACAAGGCGATCTACGAAGGCAGCGGCCTGCCGCTGATCCTGTTCCAGTACCCGGACGCCACCAAGTGCACCTACGACCTGCAGACGCAGCTCGACATCGCGGCGCAGCCCGGTGTCTTCGCGATGAAGAACGGCGTGCGCAACATGAAGCGCTGGGACCGCGAGATCCCGGTCATCCGCGCCGAGCGCCCGGACCTGCAGATCCTGACCTGCCACGACGAGTACCTGCTGCACACGATGTTCGACGTCGACGGCGCGCTGGTTGGCTACGGCTGCATCGCACCCGAGCCGCTGGTCGAGATGGTCGCCGCCGGAAAAGCCAAGGACTACAAGAAGGCGCGCGAACTGCACGACCGCCTGCTGCCGGTCACCGCCAACGTCTATCACCGCGGCTCGCACATGGAAGGCTCGGTCGCGCTGAAGTGGGCGCTGGTGCACCGCGGCATCCTCGACCACGCGACGGTGCGCTCGCCGCTGCTGCCGCTGGCCGACGGCGCCGAGAAGGAGATCGCCGACGCCATGCGTTCAGCTGGGCTGGGCAAGGTCAACTGACAACGACATCGCGTTGCGCCGGAGAAGGAGCGCCGCTCCTTCTCCCGCTCACACTTCCTGTTCCGAGGAGACAACAACATGAGACTGATCAAGCTGCTGGCGACCCTGGCGCTATCGGCGAGCCTGCCGGCCATGGCGCAGGTCAACTTCCCCGAGCGCGACAAGGCGCTCAAGATCGTCGTGCCGTTCGCCGCTGGCGGCGGCGTCGATGCCGCAGCGCGGCTGCTCGGCACGCAATTGCAGAAGCAACTCGGCATGACGGTGGTTGTCGAGAACAAGGCCGGCGGCAGCGGCACGATCGGCGGCAAGGCGGTGCAGACCGCGCCGGCCGATGGCTACACGCTGCTGTTCTCGGCCGCCACGCATGTGCTGGCCAAGCAGGTGCTGAGCGCCTCGCCGTATGACCCGCAGACCGACTTCGCGCCGGTGGCGCGCACCGGCACCGCGCCGCTGATGCTGGTGGCCGCCCCGTCCAAGCCGCAGGCCAAACTCGCCGATGTTCTCGGCGCGGTGAAGAAAGACCCCGACAAGTGGACCGCCGGCATCCCGGCCGCAGGCGCGCCGAGCCACCTGGCCACGCTGTTGATGGCGCAGCAGGCGCAGATCAAGCTGTCGCTCGTGCCGTACAAGGGCACACAGCCGGCGCTGATGGACGTGGCCGGCGGCCACACCGACCTGCTGCTCGACTCGATGATCTCGCTGATGCAGATGGCCAAATCGGGCAAGGTCAAAGCGATCGCGATCACGTCGTCCAAGCGCAGCAGCCTGATGCCCGACGTGCCGACGTTCAAGGAGAGCGGTCTGCCGGCCTTTGCCTTCGAGTCGTGGTACGGCGTCTGGGCGCCGCGCGACACGCCGGCCGACCGCATCGCGGCGCTCAACGCAGCGATCAACACTGCCACCAACGAACTCGCCAAGTCGGGCGCGCTGACCGCGCTCGGCGTCGAGCCGGTGACGGAAACGCCGGCGCAGTTCAGGGCCTATGTCGCTGCCGAGGTGAAAGAAGGCGCCGAGCTGCTGAACAGCGCAGGGTTCAAGCCAGACTGAGTCCACCCGCGTGAGCGTGGGAGGCCTTGCGCAGGCTGCACTATGCTGGGCCGCAGCTGCAACGCACAAGCTGGATCGCGTTGCAGCCATCACACGAGGCCCATGCCATGAGCGCACATCACCCTTCGCGAGGCGACGAACCGGGGTTCGGCGCGTCCCTGCCCTCGCTCTACAACGTGGTCTATTGCAGCCGCGCCACGGCTGGCGTGGACGACGCAGAGGTGCAGCGCATCGTCGCCACCGCACGCCGCTGCAACGCGGAACACGGCATCACCGGCATGCTGGTGTTCGGCAGCGGCATCTTCTTTCAGTGGCTCGAAGGTCCGCGCGACAACGTCACGGCGCTGATGGTTTTGCTGCGCGGCGACCGCCGCCACGAGAACATCGTCGAGCTGAGCGCGGAAGAAGACATCGGCGAGCGGCTGTTCCCCACCTGGGACATGGAACTCGTGAGCAGCGAGCACATCCGCGAGGTGCTGCAGGACGCGCATGGCACCACCCGCGACCCGAAAAAGGCGCGGGCCCTGGAGCGCTTGCTGGCCAACTTGGACGAGGTGCCGCTGCGCGGCTGAGTACGCACCGCGCGGTGCGCCGCCGTCAGCCCAGCCAGGCCTTGATGCGAGCGGCCAACGCCTCGCGGCTGATGCCGTAGCGCTCGTGCAGCGTCGGCAACGCGCCGGCATCGAGAAACGCGTCGGGCAAGCCGGCGAGTTGGAAGCCGGCCGGTTGCACGCGGTGGCGCAGCAGCGCGCTGGCGATCGCTTCGCCGAGGCCACCGACGACGGAGTGGTTTTCGGCCACGACGACGAGGCGCGGCTTGGCGCCCACGGCTTGCACGATCGTGACTTCGTCGAGCGGCTTGATGGTCGGGCAATGCAGCACCGCGACGCCGACCTTGTCGGCGGCCAGGTCCTGGGCCGCTTCGAGTGCGCGCATCGTCATGAAGCCGCTAGCAATCACCAGCACATCGGCGCCGTCGCGCAGCAGTTTGGCTTTGCCGAGTTCGAACTGGTAGTCGTACTCGTCGAGCACCAACGGCACCTGGCCGCGCAGCAGCCGCATGTACACCGGCCCTTTGTGCGCGGCGATCTGCGGCACGGCCTGTTCGATGTCCAGCGCGTCGCAGGGATCGACGATCGTCAGCCCCGGAACGCCACGCATCATCGCGATGTCTTCGATCGCGGCATGGCTCGGGCCGTAGCCGGTGGTCAGGCCCGGCAATGCGCAGCAAATCTTGACGTTGAGATTTTCTTCGGCGATCACCTGGTGGATGAAGTCGAAGGCGCGGCGCGTGCCGAACGCGGCGTAGGTGGTGGCGAATGGAATCAACCCTTCCTTGGCCATGCCGCCGGCCGCGGCCATCAGCAACTGCTCGGCCATGCCCATCTGGAAGAAGCGCTCGGGATAGGCCTGCGCGAACAGATGCAGATCGGTGTACTTGGCGAGGTCGGCGGTCAGGCCGACGATTTCCGGCCGGCTCGCAGCGTACTCGACCAGCGCCTTGCCGAACGGCGCCGCGCGCACGCGCTGGTCGTCGCCGACGATCGACGCGATCATCGCCGACGTCGTCAGGCGCGGCTTCTTTGTGGCAGTGGTGGTGTTCATGCGAGCGCTCCTTCAGGCTTCGACTGATCGATGATGGCCAGCGCCTGCTGCCACTCGGGCGGATCGACGCGGATGAAGTGGTTCTTCTCGCGCGCTTCGAGGAAGGGCACGCCCTTGCCCATCAGCGTGTCGCACAGGATCACGCGCGGCTTCGCGTCGGTCAGCGCACGCGCTGCATCGAAGGCCTTCAGCACCGCTGGCGAGGTCGTTGCCATTCGACGCGCTGCACAAACCAGCCGAACGCGGCCCACTTGTCGGCCAGCGGCTCGAAGCCCATCACCTTGCCCGAGGGGCCATCGGCCTGCTGGTTGTTGATGTCCACCAGGCAGATCAGATTGGACAACGCGTGGTGCGAGGCGCCCATCGCGGCTTCCCAGGTCGAGCCTTCATCGAGCTCGCCGTCGCTCATCGAGTTATAGACAAACGCCGGGTTCTTCTTGTGCTTCAAGCCGAGCGCCATGCCGACGCCGATGGCGAGGCCCTGGCCGAGCGAGCCGCCGGAGATCTCCATGCCCGGCGTGTAGGTGGCCATGCCCGACATCGGCAGGCGGCTGTCGTCGCTGCCGTAGGTGTCGAGTTCGCTCTCGGGGATGATGCCGGCCTCGATCAACGCCGCGTAGTGCGCGATGGCGTAGTGGCCGTGCGAGAGCAGAAAGCGGTCGCGGCCTTCCCACTCGGGTTCGTTCGGGCGCAGTTTCAGCGCGTGGCCGTAGGCCACCGCCAGCACGTCGGCCCAGCCGAGCGCCTGGCCGATGTAGCCCTGGCCCTGCACCTCGCCCATGCGCAGCGCGTAGCGGCGGATGCGCCAGGCGCATTGCGCCAGCGCGGCGAGTGTGTCGTTGTGGGCTGTCATCGAAGCTCTCCTTGGAATCACTTGAGGATAGACGCTGGCATGCAAGACACCGGTTCGGCGTTGGTGAAATAGAGGTCGAGGCGACCGGCGCCGCCGGTGAACACGAAGCCCACGTGCTTGAGCAACATGAGGTTCATCTCCCGTTGCCGGTGGACGAACCTGGCGCAATATCGGCGCGGCGCTGAGTGACGACAAGAGAAGATTCTTCATCCTAAGATGACAGTTCGTCATTCAACGTGAGGGTTGACCCAATGGCTCTGATTCCGCCCGTCAACAACCTCCAGGCCTTCGAGGCCGTGGCGCGTCGGCGCAATTTCGCGCTCGCCGCCGCCGAGCTGCACCTGACGGCGTCCGCGATCAGCCACCAGGTCGCGCGGCTCGAATCGCAGCTCGGCGTGCGCCTGTTCGAGCGCAGCGCGCACGGGGTGCGCCTGTCCACCGCGGGCGAGCTGTACCTGTCGCGCGTGGGCGGTGCACTCAGCGCCATCGCAGCAGCCACCGACGATCTGCGTCAGGGTGTGAGCAACAGCCTTTACGTGCACTCCGCGCCGAGTGTGGCCAGCCTGTGGCTGATGCCGCGGCTGCACGCTTTTGCGCAAGCCCACCCGGAGATCTCGCTCAACCTGTCGGCCGCGCACACGCACAGCGACTTCGCTCTCGGCCAGGCCGACATCGACATCCGCTACGGCGTGCCGCAGTGGCCTGATCTTGTCGTCGAGCCGCTGTTCGTCGAGCAGATCGTGCCGCTGGCCAGCCCGGCGTTCATTCAGAAGCATCGCCTCAAACGACCGGAGCAGTTGCTCGACGTGCCGCTGATCCAAAGCAACGTCAGCGTCGTGCAGTGGCCCGACTGGCTGGCCAAATTCACCAGCAAGCGCGCGCCGGATCGGTTTGCGGTGCGCTTCGATCGGGCGCAGATGTCATTGGACGGCGCGACACAGGGCCTGGGCGTGGCGCTCGAAAGCATGACCATCGCCGGTCGGCACATCGCCGAGCGCAAGCTGCGGCCGCTGTTCGCACTCGACAAGGCGATCAAGATCAAGGCGCACTTCGCGGTGTATCCCGCGCGCCATGCCAAGCGCGCGCCAGTCGAGGCGTTTCTGGCCTGGCTGCACCGCGAGGCGGCGAAAAATTGAAGCGCCCTACACCTTGAGGAACAGCTCCCGATCCGGCGTGAAGTTGGCGTACAGCGGCAGCAGCGCACCGCCGAGGGCGCGCGCGTCCGAGCCGATGCTGCCGGCCACGAGCTGCGGGCGGGAGACGCCTTCCCAGCTGTAGCGCGCGAGTGCGGTTTCGGTTTCATCGATCAGCGCGACTTGCAGTTCGCGCGCAAACGAGCCGTCAAGAATCACGCCTTCCAGGTCGAGCAGGCACGCCGCGCAATTGACGGCTTGCGCGATCGCCGCCGAGGCTTCGGCGAGCCAGGGCGCGGTGTGTTTGCGCCACGGCGCTTGCAGTGCGCGCTCGTCGTTGGCGGCGGTCACGTCGACCCCGGCGGCACTGTAGAACTGCTCGAGATTGAACAGCGATGCCATCGACAGCAGTTGCGCCGGTGGATTGTCGCGCTCTGTTTTGGCCAGCCACAGCGGCAGCGACCCGATCGCGCCGGCGTTGCCTGAAATTCCGGCGCGCAGGTGGCCGTCGAGCACGAGGCCGCCGCCGATGAAGGTGTCGACGAAAACATACAGGAAACTCTTGATGCCACGGCCGCGCCCGGCGACGAGTTCGGCCACGCAGGCCGCCGCCGTGTCCTTGACCAGCGTCACCGGCAGCTCCGTGCGCGACGCGACTTCGGCGACGAGGTCGATGTGCTGCCACTTGTCGGCACTGCGCGCGGGCAGACCGAGCAGTTGCTGCCAACCGCCCATCGACAGCGGCGCGGCGATGCCCACGCCCTGCACGCGCTCGCGCTGTTCGGGGCTCAGCTTGCGACGGATGTCCTTCAAGCGCTGCGAAATCTCGGCGAGCACGTCGTCGGGGTCGGCGTGGCGGTAGTCGAGCGTGTAGCGCTGGCGGCGCGTGCCGGTGAAATCCACCAGCAGCGTGTCGAGGCTACGCCGGCCGACCTTGATGCCGATGGCGAACGCCCCGTCGGGGTTGAGGGACAGTGGCACCGACGGTTGCCCCACCTTGCCGCGTTGGGGCGCGCCTTTGATCAGCAGGCCGTCGTCGATCAAGCGCTTGGCGATCATGCTCACCGTTTGCGCCGTCAGGCCGGTGGCGCGCGCGATGTCGGCCGCCGGCAGCGCGCCCTGGCGGCGCACGGTGTCGAGCACGACGCGCTCGTTGTACTGGCGCACACCGCCCTGGCTGGAACCGCGCGGCTGCAGGCGCGAAGCGGGCTCGGGTGCGTTCATGTTCTCACTCGGCCAGCGGATCGCAGATCACGCCCTTCTTGAAGACGAAGTTGGCCCAGGGCTGCATCTCGCCGGTGTGCACGATGGCGAAGGCATGGCGCGCACGCTCATAAAAAGCGAAGCGCTCGATCGGCTCACATTGCTCTGCCCTCAAATGGCCAAGCGCCGCCAACTCGTCGATGACCTCGCGCTGCCGGGCCGAACGGTACGGCGGCTCGGTGCCGCCAACCTGCATGTAGGCCACCGGCCGCTCGACCGCCGTGTCGAGCGGCAGCAGCGACAGAACGGCGCGGCAAGCGCGCCGCATGTCGATGCCCGGCAGGCGCACCAGCGGCTTGCCCGCCGCCAGCGAGGCCGCCGTGAAGTTGGCGTCGGCGAGCACGATTTCGTCGCCATGGCCCATTTCGGCCAACACCTTGAGCAGCTCGGGGCTGAGCAGCGGGTCGATCCCTTTCAGCATGGCAGCACCAGCGCCAACGGCGCCTGGCCGGCGCAGGGCCGTCCCAAGCCGGCCGCTCCCCCTCGGAAGGGCGACGCCGCAGGCGTCCTGGGGGTCGACATCACGCGAGGCACTCCGCCGGGATCTTCTCTGGCGGCATCGCGCCCGTCATCACCGCCACCGTGTCGCTCATGCTGATCTTCTTCGGGTTCAACACCGCGCCGCGCTTGCCCAGGCGCGCAACGTGAATGCGGTCGGCGATCTCGAACACATGTGGCATGTTGTGCGAGATCAGGATCACCGGCAGGCCCTTGTCGCGCACGCGGCGGATCAGCTCCAGCACCATGTTGCCTTCCTTGACACCGAGCGCGGCCGTCGGCTCGTCGAGGATGACGACATGTTCTGCAAACGCCGCCGCGCGCGCCACGGCGACGCATTGGCGCTGGCCGCCGGACAGCGTTTCCACGGCCTGCGTCATCGAGCGGATGCCGACTTTGAGTTCGGACATGCGCTGCACCGCCATCTCGAGCATCTTCTTCTTGTCGAGCATGCGCAGCACGTTGCCGAGGAAGCCTTCGCGCCGGATCTCGCGGCCGAGGAAGAGGTTCTCGGCGATCGTCATCGCCGGGGCGACCGCGAGATCTTGGTACACCGTTTCGATGCCGACGCGGCGCGCATCGATCGGGCTCTTGAAGTGGATCGGCTTGCCGTCGAGCTCGATCGTGCCTTCATCGGGGATCGTCGCGCCCGACAGGCACTTGATCAGGCTCGACTTGCCGGCGCCGTTGTCGCCGATCACCGCCAGGATTTCTCCGGCGCGCAGTTCGAAGTCGGCGCCGTCGAGGGCGGTGACCTGGCCGTAGCGCTTGGTCAGGCCCTTGGCCTTCATGACGACGGGGGCGTTGCTGCTGCTGTTCATCGCGAAGCCTTCCGTGAGAGTTGATCCACCGTCACCGCCAGGATGACGAGGATGCCGGTGACGAGCACCTGATAAACCGACGACACACCCATCAGCGTCAGCCCGTTGCGCAGCACGCCGACGACGACCGCGCCCATCAGCGTGCCGAGGATCACGCCACGGCCGCCGAACAGGCTGGTGCCGCCAAGCACGACCGCCGTGATCGCATCGAGCGCCTCGGTCTGCCCGGCATTCGGGTCGCCGACGCCCGTGCGTGCCACCGACAGCAGCGAGGCGATGCCATAGAACACACCGGCCAGCACGTACACGCCGAGCAGCACGCGCTCGGTCGGGATGCCGACCAGGCGCGTCGCTTCCGGGTTGTTGCCGACGGCATAGACATGACGGCCGGCCGCGGTTTCGCGCAGCCAGAACCACATGCCGAGGTAGAGCAGGATCATCAGCACGGTGCCGTAGGCAACGTTGGTGCCGCCGAGGTTGAAGGTCGTGCCGAGCCAGGTCATCGACGACGGCAGATCGGTCACGGTCTGTGCATTCGAGTACAGCTGCGTGATGGCGAACGCGATGTTGAAGGTGCCGAGCGTGACGATGAAGGACGGCAACCGAAGACGCGTCACCAGCAGGCCGTTGAGCAGGCCGAACAGCGCCGTCACGCCGATGCCGCAGAGCACGGCGAGCGGCGCCGGCACACCGAGTTCGACCGCGAACTTGGTCATGACGATCGAGCCCAGCGCCATGACCACGCCGCAGCTCAGATCGATGCCTGCGGTGAGGATGATCAGCGTCTGGCCGATGGCGATCACGCCGACGACCATCACCTGCTGCAGCACCAGCGAGAGGTTCTCGCCGCTGAAGAAGCGCTCGGTGGTGAACGCAAAAAAGACGCAGGCAATCAGCAGCGCGATGAAGGGCCCGAGCTGACCCCATGGGATGTTGACCGGTGGTTTCAAGGTAGCGGTGTTCATCGGATCTCGCTTTCTTCTGTGACCATACGGCGGCCCCTGTCCTCCCTCCTCCTGCAAGGGGAAGGGTTGGGGTGGGGGTCTCGGCGCTTGAGGGTTGAAGGGGCAGCGCTCAACCGCCTGCCCCTCATCCCAACCTTCCCCCTTGCTGGGGGAAGGAGTGGGTCAAGTTACTTCTTGCCCCAGCACAGCGTGGTGCCGGTGGCGACGTCCTTGCTGTCCACGCCAGCCACGGCCTTCGACGCGATCAGCGTCACGCCGGTATCGGTGTAGCCGCTGGGCTTCTTGCCGCTCTTGGCGTACTCGACGCCGGCCTCGACGCCCATCGAGGCCATCTTCAGCGGGTACTGCTGCGAGGTCGCGGCGATCTTGCCTTCGCCCACGTCCTTGATGCCCTGGCAGCCGCCGTCGACGCTGACGATGATGACGCCCTTGTCCTTGCCGGCCTTCTTCAGCGCGTTGAACGCGCCCGCTGCGGCAGGCTCGTTGATCGTGTAGACCACGTTCACGTCCGGCGTTTTCTGCAGGCAGTTCTCCATCGCCGTCTGGCCTTTGGCCTGGTCGCCGAAGCTGTCGGCCATGCAGGCCACGCCCGCGGCCTTGCCACCGAGCTCGTTGCTCTTGGCATCCGGTGCCGTGAGGCCCATGCCCTTCAAGAAACCGTTGTGGCGCTGCGCGCCGACCGGGTGGCCGGGGAACAGATCGAGCGTGACGATCTTGGCCGGCTTGCCGGCCAGGGCTGTCTTCGTGTACTGGCCGATCAGCTCGCCGGCCTTGTAGTTGTCGGTGGCGAACAGCGCGTCGGTGCCTTCGACCGGGTCGGTCGGGCTGTCGAGCGCGATCACCAGAACGCCCTTGTCGCGCGCCTTCTTGATGCTCGGGATGATGGCCTTGCTGTCGCTGGGCGTGATCAGGATGGTCTTGGCGCCGGCGGCGATCATGTTTTCCATGGCCGTGACTTGGCCGGCGTTGTCGCCGTCGGTCTTGCCCGCGCCGGTGAGCAGCTTGGCGCCCTTGGCCTTGGCGGCTTCAGCGGCGCCCTCTTTCATCTTGACGAAGAAGGGGTTGGTTTCGGTCTTGGTGATCAGGCCGATCACCGGCTGGCTTTGGGCCAGCGCGGGCGCGGCGGCCACGGCGGCGGCCAAAGCGAGAGAATTCAGGGCGAAACGCAGATTCAGGGGCAGCGACATCGAGAGTCTCCTGGTGAGGTGGGTGCTGTGGTGGTCAAACGGGCCGGCTCTGTTTGGCTCGGTCAACTGATCTTCGGCGATAGGCTTTAATAAATCAAGTTGATTGATTAATGGAAAACCCGGTAGCCGCTGTCGCCGCTTCGCGGCACCCTGCCAGCCGACATTGACCTGACAAGACAAAAGGAGCACTTTCAATGATCGTCGTCTGCGGTGAAGCCTTGATGGACGTCTTCGATGCCGGTGCCACCGCCACGGGCAACGCGCTCGATGCGCGCATCGGCGGCTCGCCCTACAACGTGGCGCTCGGGCTGGCGCGGCTGGCGCAGCCGGTCGCGTTTTGCGGCGCGATCTCGACCGGCTTTCTCGGCGAGCGGCTGATGCGCTCGCTGGCCGACGAGGGCATCGACACGTCGTGTGTGCAGCGCACCCCCGCGCCGACCTCGATCTGCATCATCGGCCTGGACGCTCGCGGCGTGCCGGCCTACGACTTCTACGGCGAGCGCGGCGCAGATCGGCAGCTCGATGCATCGGCGCTGTTGCGCATCCCCGTGGCCACGCGGGCCTTGCACTTTGGGTCCTACGCGATGGTGGTCGAACCGGTGGCCATCACGCAGCGCGCGCTGATCGAGCGCGAATGCCACCGCACCCTGATCGCCTACGACCCCAACGTGCGCCTGACCGTCGAGCCGTCGCTGCAACGCTGGCGCGACACGCTGGCTTGGATGCTGCCGCGCACGCACCTGCTCAAGGTCAGCGAAGAAGACATCGGTCTGCTCTTTCCCGGGCGGGCGCTCGACGAGCTCGCATCGTCCTGGCTGACCCAGGGGCCGCGCGTGGTGATCATCACGCGCGGTGGCGAAGGCTCGCTGGCGTTCGGCGCCACCGCGTCGGCGCACGCCGCGCCGGTGGCGGTGGACGTGATCGATACCGTCGGCGCCGGCGACACCTTCCAGGCGGCGCTGCTGACTTGGCTGGCCGAGCACGAGCGGCTCTCGATCAACGGCGTGGCCACGCTCGACACTTCGTCATTGGGCGACATGCTCGGCTTCGCGACACGCGCCGCGGCGATCACCTGCTCACGGCGTGGCGCCGATTTGCCGCGGCGCGGCGAAGTGATCTGAACTCAAAGGCGCGGCACGAACGGATCGGGCGCTGTCGGCGGCGCGGCAGGTTGCGGCGCCCCGTCCACGAGACGCCAAACATACTCGACCTTGAAAGTGCTGCTCCTCTGCGTCTGGCCCGCCGCCACGGCCGGCTTGAAGCGGCACTTCGACAGCGACGACAGCGCAGCCTGATCCAGCACCTGGTGACCGCTCGACTTCAAGATCGCCGCGTCGGTCAGCGCACCTTTGTCGTCCACCACGAACTGCAGCGTCGTCGTTCCCTGGGCGTCGACTTGCAGCGCCTCAACCGGGTACTGCGGCACGCAACCGTCGACGATGATCTGGGCCTCGATGCGCCACACGTACTCGACCGTGAAGCTCGATTCGACTTTGGCGCCGTGGCGCATCCCCGGCGTGGCGCGGCAGCGGCCGAGGGCCTCGATCGTCGCCTTGTCGAGCCGCTCGTAGCCACTCGACCTCTCGAGCGACACCGCCAAAAACCCCTCCCGATCGACGCGCAGGCGCACCAGCGTCTTGCCCGTCTCTTCAGCCGCCAGCGATGCCTCGGGATATAGGGGCTGCGTACACGTCGACATGTCCAGCCGCGCCGGGGTCACGCCATGGTCCGCCGCCGCGCGGTCCTGAGCCTGCGCCATGCCCGCGGCACACAGCGCCCCGGCGAGCATGAGCCACGGCCCGCACCGCTCATCATTCGTCATGGTGGCTCCCAAGCGTGTCGGCGATATCTGCGCCCGCGGCGGCCAACAAGCCGCGCAGCAGCCCACGATGGCAATGCGCCTCATGCTCGCAATAGCAGCCGACCGAGAAATCGCTGCGCTGCGACAGCGCCGCCAGTAGCGCAATGGCGTGGGCGTTGTCCGGCGCCGCCATCTCGGCGCGGTACTTGCGGGCAAACACCGCCCACTGCGCCGGCGTGTCTGCCGCCTGGCCGAGCTTCATCGTATCGACGCTCGGCGCGAGGTTGGGAAACCAGGCGTCGTACCAGTCCTGGGCGGCGAATTCGCTCTTCGGCACACCGCGCGGCGGGCGGCGCACGGTGCCGATGCGCAGGCCTTCGCCGGCGCTGCGCGGGCTGCCAAGTCGGACGATGCGCACACTCATGACGGACGTATCGTAGTCCGCTGGATCATTGAAATGGGCGGTGAGGGACATGCTGGACGGGATGCGATGCCAGGCGCGAATGCTCGCAACGCCGCAGCGCGCCCGTATCGCGTGGACAGCACCGATCCGATTTCAGTGATTCAGTGGACCGCTCGCGATTGCATAGACTCGCGCATCGTTGCCACTTCCGCCGTTCACCATGCGCCGTCGCCACGCCCTGCTCGCCACCGCTGCTACCGCGCTGCCCGCCTGGGCACAACAAACCAAGCCGATCCGCCTCATCGTCCCCTACCCGCCCGGCGGCCCGCTCGACATCGCTGCGCGCGCGTTGGCCGAGAAGGTCAAGGACACGCTGGGCAGTGTGATCGTCGACAACCGGCCGGGCGCCGGTGGCAACATCGGCGCCGACGCGGCGGCGAAGGCCGCGCCGGATGGCACGACGATCGTCATGGGCGCGGTGGCCACGCATGCCATCAACCCGTGGCTGTACAGCAAGATGCCGTACAACGCACTGTCCGACTTCACACCGATCACCCTCGTCGCGCAGGTGCCCAATGTGTTGGTGATGAATGCCGAGGCAGCGCAACGCCTGGGCATCAACAGCGTGCGAGACCTCGTCGGCTACCTGAAGAAAAACCCGGCGAAGATCAACTATGGCTCCGGCGGCAATGGCAGCGCCGGCCACCTGGCCGGCGAGCTGTTCAAGGCTCAAGCAAGGGTGTTCATGGTCCACATCCCGTACGGCGGTGGGCCGGGCGCGCAGATGGGCTTGTTGTCGGGCCAGGTCGATCTGAACTTCGACAACCTCGCCGCGGCATCGGCCAACATCAGGAGCGGCAAGTTGAAGGCGCTCGCGGTGACGACCGCCAAACGGTCGGTTGCCATGCCAGACGTGCCGACGGTCGCCGAAAGCGGCGCCGAGCTCGGCTTGAGCCGCTTCGACATCCACACCTGGTTCGGCCTCTTCGGGCCGGCGAAGTTACCGCAGGACATCGCCACGCGACTGAACAAGGCCTTTGTCGATGCGCTCAACGCGGCCGATGTCAAAGCGCGCCTGGCCACGCTGATGGCCGAACCCGCGCCGTCCACGCCCGAGGCCTTCGCGCAGTTCGTTCGCACCGAGCACGCCAAGTACGAGAGCATCGTCAAAGCCAGCGGGGCGCGCGCCGATTGATGCTACTGCCGGTTACGCGCCGACGGGCCACGCGGTCCCAATGCGATGATCGGGACAAGAACCGCAGCCCCTCGTGAACCAACGCAGTACCGCTTTCATCTCCGCCGCCGTGGCGCAGCCCGCCACGGTCGGTGCCGTCTGGCCTTCGTCGCGTCATCTCGCTGACGCGATGGCGCGGGCAGCGGGCGGCGCATCGCGCCTGATAGAACTCGGCGCCGGCACGGGGGCCATCACCGCGGCGTTGTGCGAGCAGCATCCGGACGTGCCGACGCTGGCCGTGGAGATGCATTGCGACCTGGCAGACCAGCTGCGCCAGCGCTTTCCGCGCATCGAAGTGCGCGCCGCCGCCGCGCACGAGGTGCTGCGCGACCTGTGCCGCCCCGGCCCCACGGCGCTGGTCTCGTCGCTGCCGTTTCGCTCCTTGCCGATGCGCCTGCGCATGCGCAGCAGCCTGGCCATCGAGCGCTTCCTGATCGCCCACCCGGCGCGGCGACTGGTGCAGTACACCTACCTGCCGCGCGTGCCCTTCGATCTGCGCCTGGACTCTTCGCTGCGCTGGCGCAAGCTCGAAGCCGTCTGGCGCAACCTGCCGCCGGCCTGGGTTTGGGAGTTGAGCGCCGACGGCGCGTAGCGCAACAACGCTACAGCGTACACGAGCGAAAACCGGCGAAGCCGTCGTCGCGCGCGGGAGCGACGAAGCGCCGCGCTTTCGGATGCGCCAGGCGGCGCGGCTCGAACCACGCCAGACCCCGCTGCACGCGCAGCGATGCGTCGTCGATCGCCGGCCCGCCGGGCCAGGCCCGCGCGCGGCCCGCGGTCCACTCGGGCACGTCGCCCCAGGTCACACCGCGCGATGCGCCCACGCTGGCCGCGAGCTCCCATTCCAGTTCGGTCGGCAGGCGGCGGCCTGCCCAGGCACACCAGGCCTGCGCCTCGTACCAGCTGAGCATCGATGCGGCCTCCGTGGCCGGTGCGCGCACGAGGTGGCCGAAGCGCTGCAGCACGACGCCATGGCGCAACTGCTCGACGTCGCGCGGCGTGCGGCGCCCATCCGCATGCAGCCAGTGCGCGCCCTCCTCGCTCCACCAGCGAACATCGTCATAGCCACCGTCCTCGACGAACTCGGCGAACTGCTGCCAGGTGATGGGTTGTGCGTCGATCTCGAACTCGGGCACCGGCTCTTCATGCGCCCACTGCTCGGCCGATGGCACAAAACCGCCGCGCGCCGAGCCGAGCATCCAGCGCTGCGCGGCAAACCACAGCGGCGCCCGCACCGCCCGCAGCATCCGCTCCGGCAGCAGGCGCCTGACATCGATGCGATGCTGCTGCGCCAATCCGGCGAAGCGCTGCACGGCGGCGTCCTCTTCGAACAGCGCCGCGCGGTACCAATGCAGCGCCTCGTCGCTGTTGTCCGCGGCGGCCAGCAGGTCGAGCGTGACTTCGAGCGTCGCTTCGAGGTAGGCGCGCAGCGCATCGGGGGGCGGGCCAGTGTCGTCGTCAGGGTGAGCCCACCAGCCATCGGCCTGCGGCTCGATCGAAGCCAGCGGCGCGCGCGTGGCATCGGCCGCCGCGCCGCGCGAGCGCTGCACATTGCGCGCGACCCAGCGCTCCTGCCACCAGCCGGCGCGGCCGGCGAGCGAGCACGCGCTGGGCAAGCGCTCCAACAGCGTCAGCCAGGCCAACGTGCGGTTGCGTGCATGCATCAGCGCCAGCGACAGCAACTCGCGGTCGGCGTGGCGCATGGCCTGCGCATCCTCAAGCGCGCTGCGCACAGGCGTCGTCATGCCACACCGCCGCACGGCCGCCGCCCTGCCCGCACGACGATGGTGGCGCGGTCGAGAGGAGGGCAAGCAGCGTCGGCCATCGGTGCAATCGATTATGGGTTGTCGCCGCGGTGACGCGTGGTCGTGAAACGGGCGTGCTAAAACGCTGCATCACACGGGAGCAGCCCATGGACCTGAGCTTCACTGCCGAAGAAACCGCGTTCCGGCACAGCGTGCGCGAATGGGTGGCTGCCAGCCTGCCCAAGGACATCAGCCACAAGGTGCATCACGCGCTGCACCTGTCGCGCGACGATCACCAGCGTTGGGCAAAAATTCTCGGCGCCAAGGGCTGGCTCGGTTGGGGCTGGCCGAAGGCGCACGGCGGGCCGGGCTGGAACGCCGTGCAGCGCCACCTGTTCGAAGAAGAGTGCGCGCTGGCCGGTGCGCCGCGCGTCGTGCCCTTCGGGCCGGTGATGGTGGCGCCGGTGATCATGGCGTTTGGCACATCGGCGCAACAACAACGCTTTCTGCCCGGCATCGCCAGCGGCGAAGTCTGGTGGAGCCAGGGCTACAGCGAACCGGGCTCGGGCAGCGATCTGGCATCGCTGAAATGCAAGGCCGAGCGCCGCGGCGACTACTACATCGTCAATGGCCAGAAGACCTGGACCACGCTCGGCCAGTACGGTGAGTGGATCTTCTGCCTCGTGCGCACCAGCAACGAGGGCAAGCCGCAGACCGGTATTTCGTTTCTGCTGATCGACATGAAAACGCCGGGTGTGAGCGTGCGGCCGATCGTCATGCTCGACGGCGGCGCCGAGGTCAACGAGGTCTGGTTCGACAACGTCGAGGTCCCGGCCGATCAGCTCATCGGCGAAGAGAACAAGGGCTGGACCTATGCCAAGCACCTGCTGTCGCACGAGCGCACCAACATCGCCGACGTGAACCGTGCCAAGCGCGAGCTGGAGCGCTTGAAGCGCATCGCGCGAGCCGAAGGTTTGTGGAGCGACCTGCGGTTTCGCGACCAGATCGCACTGCTCGAGATCGACATCGTGGCGCTGGAGATGATGGTGCTGCGCGTGCTTTCCGCCGAGACGAGCGGCAAGCAGTCGCTCGACGTGGCCGGCCTGTTGAAGATCCGCGGCAGCGAAATCCAGCAGCGCTACACCGAACTGATGATGCTCGCCGCCGGGCCGTTTGCGCTGCCGTTCATCCGTGAAGCGATGGAAGCGGGATGGCAAGGCGATCACGTTGGCGCCGCACACTGCGCGCCGTTGGCATCGACCTACTTCAACTACCGCAAGACGAGCATCTACGGCGGATCGAACGAAGTGCAGAAGAACATCGTCGCGCAATCTGTTTTGGGATCATGAACCCCCAAGCTCACATTCGTTCGCTGCCCCCCGAGGGGGCGCAGGCCCCCTTTGGGGCGGCCCGGCAGGAGGCCTGATCATGAACTTCGATTTCACCGACGATCAGAACGCATTGCGCGACGCCGTGGCGCGCTGGGTCGAGAAAGACTTTGCCTTCGCACGCCGTCACACGATTGCCAAGCAGGGTGGCAAGACGCGCGACGTCTACCGCGAACTCGCCGACCTCGGCCTGACCGGCCTGGCCGTCGAACCGGATCACGGCGGCATGGGCTTTGGCGCCATCGAGGCCATGGTGGTCATGGAAGAACTCGGCCGCGGCCTGGTCAACGCGCCGTATGCCGCTGGAGCGTTGGTCGCGCCGTCGCTGATCGACGACGCTGGCTGGCTGGCGCGCATCGCCGACGGCAGCGCGCTGGTCGTCCTCGCGCACCAGGAGCCAGGCGCGCGCTACCGGCTGGATGTCTGCGCGACGACGGCCACGCAGAACGATGGTGCCTGGGCCCTCACCGGCGGCAAACAACTCGTGCCCGCGGGCGACGAAGCCGATGCGTTCATCGTGCCGGCGCGGATGGGCGCGCAGGGACCGCTCGGCCTGTTCCTCGTCGAGCGCGCAGCCGCCCGGGTGCGCGCCTATCCGACGCAAGACGGTGCGCGCGCGGCCGACGTGTCGTTCTCGGCAGCGGCGGCGCAGCTCGTCAGCGACGACGCCGCGCCGCTGCTGGAGCGTGCCATCGACATTGGCATTGCCGCCACTTGCTCCGAAGGTGTCGGTGCGATGGACAGGCTGGTTGCGATCACCGTCGAGTACATGAACACGCGCAAGCAGTTCGGCGCCACGCTGGCAAGTTTTCAGGCGCTGCGCCACCGCATGGCCGACGTGAAGATGCAGCTCGAACTGGCGCGCTCGATGAGCTACTTCGCCAGCCTGAAGTTGAACGAGCCGGCGCCGCAACGCCGGCGCGCGCTGTCGCAGGCCAAGGTGCAATTGGGCCAGTCGATGCGCTTTGTCGGCCAGCAGTGCATTCAACTGCACGGCGGCATCGGCGTCACCGACGAGGTTGCGGCCAGCCACTATTTCAAGCGCCTGACGATGTTGGAACTGGCCTTCGGTGACTCGCTGCATCACTTGGGCGAAGTCAGCGATCGCATGACGGACACAGCCGGCGTCTTCGCCTGAACGCGCAATCGTGATGACCGAGCTTCATGACGCCATCACCGACGTCGCCGGCCTCTCGGTCGGCCACTTCACGCACCCGCTACGCGCCACCGGCTGCACGGTGGTGCTGTGCCCGCAGGGCGTGGTCGCGGGTGTTGATGTGCGCGGCGGCGCGCCGGGCACGCGCGAGACCGACCTGCTGCGGCCCGAGAACCTCGTCGACCGCGTGCACGCCGTGCTGCTCACCGGCGGCAGCGCGTTCGGGCTCGACGCAGCCGGCGGTGTGATGCGCTGGCTCGAAGAGCGCGGGCATGGCCATGCGGTGGGCCATGTGCGCGTGCCGATCGTGCCGGCCGCCGTGCTGTTCGATCTGTGGCGCGGCGACACCTCGCTGCGCCCCGATGCACCCGCGGGCCATGCGGCCTGCATGGCGGCAACGCCCGCCCCGCCGGCACAGGGCAGTGTCGGCGCGGGGGCAGGCGCCACCGTGGGCAAGCTGTTCGGCGTCGAGCGCGCGATGCAGGGAGGCATCGGCACGGCGTCGGTGCGCGTGGCCGGCATCACGGTCGCAGCGCTGGTGGCCGTGAATGCAACGGGCGACGTGGTCGACCCGAGCAGCGGCGAAGTCATCGCCGGTGCGCGCAGCAGCGCCACGAGCCGGCATCTGCTGCGCAGCCAGGAAGCGCTGCTGCGCGGTGAACTGCCCGCGCGGCTGCAGGCCGGCATGGCGACGACCATCGGCGTGGTGGCCACCGACGCGGTGCTCGACAAGGCGCAGTGCGCCAAGCTGGCCTCGATGGCGCACGACGGGTTGGCACGCAGCATCGTGCCCGCACACACGCCGTTCGACGGCGACACGCTGTTCGCGCTGGCCACGGGCGGCAGCGGACAGGCGGCCTCGCTGGCGCTGCTTGGCGCGTTGGCATCGGAGGTCACGGCGCGCGCGGTGCTGCAAGCCGTGCGCCATGCCGTGCCGCACCCTGCGTCGCGCGACCTGCCTGCCGTGCGCGACCTGGTGAACATCGCGTAACAGCGCGCTCGTGCTGGGCGTGACGCGTGTCACGACCTGCGATGCGGCTGCACCGCACGTGAAGTGCTGTGCGTGAATTGCGCACCCGCGCCGCCTTACACCTGGTTGCAGGCGCGGACATCTCCTTAGCATGCAGCCGTATCGATTGGTCACATCACGAACAGCGGCGCAGATCGCCTGCACGACCCGTTGACACGAAACGAACAGGGAGCCGAAGAACATGAATCAACTCAGCCGCTTCACCGTCTTGATCGAGCGCCGTGCGCTCCGGCTCCTGCTCCTGGCGGTCACGCTGATGGCGTTCGTGATGGGACTGCTCGGCAGCCGCCCCGTCACCGCTTCATCCGGCACCGGCTCGGCGCACAAGATGGCCAAGGACCTGCAGAACGGCCTGACGGCCGCGGGCACGCCCAAGCAGCGCTGGGTCCGCGACGTCGGCGGCAAGCGGCAGGTGCAGGTGGTCATCCACAGCAATGACAGCAACGAAGACATGACCAGCCTGCGCGCGGCGATCGTCGCGGCCGGTGGCTCGGTGCATGTGAGCATGCCCGGCCTGCGCATGCTGACCGCCATGCTGCCCGCCAGCCAGGTGGCCACGCTGGCGCAACGCAGCGATGTGCTGAGCGTGACGCCCAACCGCGCCACCCGCCGCACCGCCAGCAACCTGGAGTCCATCACCGGCGCCCTGGCCAGCAACGTGCGCACCGGCAGCAGCAAGACCAGCTACAGCGGCTGGGACGGCACCGGCATCGGCATCGCGGTGCTCGACTCTGGCGTGATGAAGGTCCACGAAGGCTTCTACAACGGCAGCGGCACGAGCCGCGTCAAGAAGAACGTGCAGATGCTCGGCACCACGCAGAGCAACTGGAACGCCGGCAGTGATGCCAGCACGTCGCTGCAGCCGGGCTCGAGCGCACTGTCCACCTATGAAAAGGCGATCGCCGCCGACAGCGCGGCGACGCAGGACCCTTTCGGCCATGGCACGCACGTCGCGGCCGTCGCCGCCGGCCGCGCCAAGCACTACAACTACTCGCCCGACACCACCGGCATCGCACCCAACGCCAACCTCTACGACGTGCGCGTGCTCGACGCCAACGGCTTCGGCACGCTCAGCGATGCGCTCGAAGGCATCCAGTGGGTGATCTACCACGCCAAGGAATACAACATCCGCGTGCTCAACATCAGCCTGGCGACGGCATCGACGCAGAGCTGGCAAGTTGACCCGTTGTGCATCGCCGCGCGCAGCGCCAGTGCCGCCGGCATCACCGTCGTCGCGGCGGCCGGCAACTACGGCCAGAACTGGATGGGCCAGGAGTCCTACGGCACCATCAGCGCGCCCGGCAACGACCCGTCGGTGATCACGGTCGGTTCGGTCAACAGCCATGGCACCGTTGCCCGCAGCGACGACACCGTCAACAACTTCAGCTCGCGCGGCCCGACCCGCGGCGGCTGGACCGACGTCTACGGCGTGCGCCATGTCGACAATCTCGTCAAGCCTGACCTCGTGGCGCCCGGCAACAAGATCGCCGCCGTGGCCGCAACCAAGGCCAGTTCCACCGCGACAACCTGGAACCTGCTGGCAGCCACCTACTACGACCAACTGGTCACGCCGCTGAACCACACGCAGATCTACAAAGAGACGCAGATGATGTTGAGCGGCACCTCGATTGCCGCTCCTGCGGTGGCGGGCACAGTGGCGCTGATGCTGCAGGCCAACCCGGGCCTGACACCGCCGCTGGTCAAGGCCATCCTGCAGTACTCGGCCGAGCCGCTGCCCAACCACAGCCTGTTGCAGCAAGGCGCCGGCCAGCTCAACATCAGCGGCGCGATGGCGCTGGCCACGGCGCTGCGCACCGACATCGCCAGCGCCGTGCAAGCACGCACCATCAAGGCCGGCGACTCGCTGCTGGCCAGCGGCAAATCGATGCCGGCCACCAGCTCCACTGTCAACGGCCAGACCTTCGACTGGTCGCGCGTGGTCTTTGCCGGCGGCGCCCATGTGATCAGCGGCAGCACCCTGTTCACCAAGTTCCAGCCCATCTACGACCCACGAATCACCTGGGCCAGCGGCATCACGCGCGTGCGCACGCCGAGCTACTGGTCGGGCACCGGGATCGCGGCCAACACCTTCGTCAAGTCGTTCAGCGACGCGCCCGCCGGCAATCAGACACTGCTCACCAGCGGCGTGGTCAACGGCAGTGCGCTGCTGGGCCCCAGTTCGTGGTTGGCCAAGACCGGCGCGTTCACGCTGACGCCGATGCTGACGACCTGGTTCAAGTCGGGCAGCGGCGTGGTGCTCGGGCCAGGGCGTGGTCATCAGCGAAGGCGTCGTCATCAGCGAAGGCGTGGTCATCAGCGAAGGCGTCGTCATCAGCGAAGGCGTCGTCATCAGCGAAGGCGTCGTCATCAGCGAAGGCGTCGTCATCAGCGAAGGCGTGGTGATCAGCGAAGGCGCGATCGGTACGGCTGCGACGTCGGCGGTCAACTCGATCGTCAATTCGATCACCAGTGGCAAGTGGTCGTCGAGCGCATCGGGTTCGGACGCTGCGCGCCGATCACGATCAGCGACCCGGTGCTCGGCGAGCCCTGACCCCGGGGCCGGTCTCGCTGTCCGGCTTCAGTCAGCGCCTGTACACCCGAAGCACAATGAAATTGCGGCGGCGTCCCCTTGCCGGGGCCGCTGCCGCCTTCGCTTTCATCGGCCGAAGTGCGCAGGCTCGCGGAGCCACCCTGCGACACGCGAGCGCGTGCGACTGTTTCTGCGACACTGCAAAACGACCCGATGAACCCGCGTGCGGCGCGGTGCGTTCGGTGACAACTCGGCCGTGATGCAGATCACGCTTGGCAGCGCAAACGACGGCGGCGTGAACTCGGGCACGCGCAGATCACACGTTGAGGGGGCCGACCCCCTGGCCGATGTTGCAAGTCGTTTCTACGATGCGGACATTGCAAATCAATACACGCCGTAACGGCTCGTCGCCATCGACGACCAAGCGGCAAGAGGGAGCTAGAAATGTTTGACTCGCTGACACGGTTCACGGTTCTGATCGAGCGCCGCGCCACGCCCATGCTTTGGGTGCTGTCGCTGCTGCTGCTGCTGACCTCAGCGATGTTCGCATCGCCGCGCGCCAGCGCGCAGTCTGGCCGCCAGGCGCAAATGGAAAAGCGCCTGCACAAGATGTCGCCCGACCTGAAGGCCGGCTTGGACAGCGCGCAAGCGCCGAAGCAACGCTGGGCGCGCGAGCGTGGCGGCCGCCGCGAAGTCCAGGTGATCTTCACCGTGGGTGACAGCGACGCCGACATGAGCGACATCAAGCGCGACATCAAGCGCGCCGGCGGCACGATCGATGCATCGATGCCCAGCCTGCGCATGCTGACAGCGACCCTGCCCGCGCAGCGCGTGGCCAAGATCGCCGAGCGCAACGACGTGCTGCATGTCGCGCCGAACCGGCCGACACAGCGCACGGCCAGCGTGCTCGAGAAGTCCACCGGCGCCGTCACATCGCCAGTGCGCACGAGCTCGACCAAGACCAGCTACAGCGGCCCGGACGGCACCGGCATCGGCATCGCGATCGTTGACTCGGGCGTGATGAAGAATCACCGCGCTTTCGACAACGCCTCTGCCGTGACGCGCGTGAAGAAGAACGTGCAGTTCCTGACCACGAACCTGGCCGACTGGACCAACGGCTACGACGACGCCACGTCGCTGCAGCCCGGCAGCGCCGCGCTGGCCACCTACGAAGCCGCCATCGACAACAGCGCTGCCCTGGTGCAGGACGGCTACGGCCACGGCACCCACGTGGCGTCGATCGCCGCCGGCCGGGCGAAGAGCTACGCCACCGCGCCCGACCTGACGGGCCTGGCCCCCAACGCCAACATCTACGACGTGAAGGTGCTCAACGACTACGGCTTCGGCACGCTGTCGGACACGCTCGAAGGCATCCAGTGGGTGATCTACCACGCCAAGGAATACAACATCCGCGTGATGAACCTCAGCTTGGCGATGGACTCCACCGACAGCTGGCAGTACGACCCGCTGTGCGTGGCCGCGCGCAGTGCCGTCGCCCAGGGCATCACGGTCGTGGTCGCCGCCGGCAACTTCGGCAAGACCCTGCTCGGCAAGGAAGTCTATGGGTCTGTCTCGTCGCCCGGCAACGACCCGAGCGTGATCACCGTCGGCTCGGCGAATGCCAAGAACACCGCGGTGCGCAGCGACGACGTCCTCAACACGTTCAGCTCGCGGGGTCCGACCCGCGGCAAGCTGACGCTGGCCGACGGAACGGTGCGCCGCGACAACCTGCTCAAGCCTGACCTGGTGGCGCCGGGCAACTTGGTGGTCGGCGCCGGCGCCACGCGCGCCGACGCGGCCACGCCGACTTGGAACAATCTGGGCGCCCTGTTCTACCCGATCCTCGTCACACCCACCGGCATCACGCAGACTTATCGCGAAACGCAGATGTACCTGTCGGGCACCTCGGTGTCGGCGCCGGTCGTCTCGGGCGCAGCGGCTGTGTTGCTGCAAATCAATCCTGGCCTGACACCGGCCATGGTGAAAGCCCTGCTGCAGTACACGGCGCAGCCGATCGCCGGTCAGAACCTGCTGCAACAAGGCGCAGGCATGGTCAACCTGGCGGGCGCCGTGACGCTGGCCAAGGTGCTGCGCACGGACATCTCGTCCAAGATCGCGGCCGGCACCATCAGCGCCGGCGGCAACATGCTGGCCAGCGAGAAGTCAATGCCCTCTTCGCGCAGTACGACGATCGAGGGCCAGTCGTTCAACTGGTCACGCATCGTCTTTGTCGGTGGCAACCGCGTGGCCACGGGCGACGCGCTGTTCACCAAGTTCCAGCCGATCTACAACCCGCGCTTCACCTGGGCCAACAACATCGTCCTCGAGCGCTATGCCGACTACTGGGACACGACGACCAAGCAGTTCCCGATGTGGTTCTGGGAGATGCCGGCCAGTGGCACCAAGTCGCTGCTGACGAACGGCGTGGTGGACGGCACCGGCCTGCTCGGCGCCAGCTCCTCGGTCGGCAAGACCGGCATGTTCACACTGACCGGCACCCTCGCAGGCTGGTTCTCGTCGGGCAGCGGCACGACGCTCGCGTCAGGCGTGGTCATCAGTGAAGGCGTCGTCATCAGCGAAGGTGTCGTCATCAGCGAAGGCGTCGTCATCAGCGAAGGCGTCGTCATCAGCGAAGGTGTCGTCATCAGTGAAGGCGTCGTCATCAGCGAAGGTGTTGTCCTCAGCGAGAGCCTGACCAAGGGCGAGTGAGTCTGCACAGCGCGCGGCAGTTCGTGAACTAGTCAGCAGGCAAACGGCACGCGCCGGGCGCCTCACCCAACCCACAACGAGGCCTCATTAATAAGATGAGGCCTCGCTTTTTAACCAAAGAGGTATGCCCGCACGCGGGATCGACGCCAGCGCCATGAGCACCGACGCTTCGACCGCCCGCAACCCCTGGCGGCGCCTGCACCAGGCGCTGATGCCGGACTACAACCGCAAGGCCACCATCTACTGGTGGGCAATGGTGGCACTGGGCATGGTGGCCCTTGCCGCGGCGGTCTGGGAGGTGCAACAGCTGTCGCTCGGCGTGATCGCGCAGATCGTCCTCGGCACCGCCTTTGCGGTGGCCGCCGGCTTCTTCCCGGTGCGCATCCCGGGCTCAAAGAACTCGTTCGTTGCCGGCGAAGTCTTCATCTTTCTGCTGTTGCTGATCCATGGGCCGGGTGCGGCCACGGTAGCCGCGGCCGGCGAAGGATTTGTCGGCGCTTTCCGTTCCTCCAAACGCTGGACCAGCCGCATCGCCAGCCTGGCGATGGCCGCGCTGGCGATGAGCATTGCCGGCCATGTCATGGAGTTCGGCATGGCCTGGAGCGAGGGCCGCAGCACGATCGCGCCGGGGCTGGTGCTGTTGATTGCCTGCCTGGTCGCCGTGGGCTACTTCATGCTGAACACGGTCTTCGTCTCGCTGGTCATCACCTTCAAACGCGGCGAGCGCTTCAACCTGCGCGACCACGTCACCAATTTCGGCTCGGTCGGCATCGCCTTCGGCGGCAGCGCGCTGATCGCCGCCCTGCTGCACCTGACGGTGCGCCAGTCGGGCATGAGCGTGCTCTTCGGCGCGCTGCCGGTGGTGGCGATGCTGCTGACCACCGTGCACTACTTCATGCGCCAGCAAGAGGCTCAGGAGGTCGTGCGCCGCAGCCGCATCGAAGCCGCCGAGCGCGAAGCACAGCAGGCCGCGCGCCACGTCACGGCGCTGTCGGAGAGCGAACGCCGCTTTCACAGCGCCTTCACGCACGCCTCGATCGGCATGGCCCTGGTTTCGGTCGATGGCCGCATCCTGCAAGCCAACACGGCACTGGCCGGCATCCTGGGCCATGACAACGGCCAGGTCCTGGTCGACAAGCCCTTCTCGGATCTCGTCGCGCCCGCTGACCGCGCCGCGGTCGAGCGCGACTTCGCGCGCATCGGCGTGCGCGATCTCGAAACCTTCAACGCCGAAGTGCGTTGCCTGCATGCCGGCGGCGCCGACCTGTGGGCGGCGCTGCACTGTGCCTTCTTCACCGAGTCGAGCTCGGAGGCGCCTTGCCTGATCCTGCAGGTGCAGGACATCAGCGCGCGCCGCCACGCTGAAGCGCAGTTGAATCACATTGCTTTCCACGACAGCCTGACCGGCCTGCCCAACCGCAGCCGCTTCCACACCATGCTGTCGCAGGCCCTGGCCGCCGTGCGCGAGGACGCACAGCGCCACTTCGCGGTGATGTTTCTCGACTTCGACCGCTTCAAGCTGATCAACGACAGCATGGGCCACTCGGCCGGCGACGCGTTCCTGATCCAGGTGTCGCGCCGCATCCAGGACCATGTGCGCCCGGGCGACATGGTGGCGCGCCTGGGCGGCGACGAGTTCGCCGTGCTGCTGCACCAGGTGGCTGAAGAGAGCGCGGCCACCAACATGGCCGAGCGCTTGCAGCAGGTGTTGAAGCAGCCGATGCAGATCGGCGGCGTCAACGTCACCACCAGCGCCAGCATCGGCATTACCTTCAGCAAGCTCGGCTACGCCACGCCCGAAGAGGTCGTGCGCGACGCCGACATCGCGATGTACCGTGCCAAGGCGGCCGGTAAAGCGCGCTACGCACTGTTCGATGCCGAGCTGCACACCGAGGTGGCGCAGCGCATGATGATCGAGTCCGATCTGCGCCAAGCGCTGACGCGCGGCGAGTTGACGGTGGCCTACCAGCCCTTGTTCAACATCGGCACCGGGCGCCTGCGCGGCTTCGAGGCCCTGGCGCGCTGGCACCACCTCGAGCGCGGCAACATCGAGCCGAGCACCTTCATCCAGATCGCCGAAGAGTCCGGCCTGATCATCGAGCTCACCGATTTCGTGCTGCTGAAAGCCTGCCGCCAGATGGCGCAATGGCAAGCCATCGACCCGGCGCTGGCCGACCTGAAATTGCAGGTCAACCTGTCGGGCAGCGACCTCGCGCACAGCGCGTTGTCGGAGCGTGTGGAGCACGCACTGGCAACCAGCCACTTCAATCCGAAGCAGCTCACGCTGGAGCTGACCGAAAACATCCTGATGGAGCGCATCGAGTCGGCGGTGGCCACGCTCGAATCGCTGCGCAATCTCGGCGTGTCGCTGGCGATCGACGACTTCGGCACCGGCTACTCGTCGCTAGCCTACCTGTCGAGCCTGCCGATCGACAGCCTGAAGATCGACCGCTCGTTCGTGCACGGCATGCGGCGTGCGGGCTCGAAGGACGCCGAGATCGTGCGCGCCATCGTTTCGCTCGGCGCAACGCTGGGCAAGTCGGTCGTCGCCGAGGGCATCGAGTCGATGTCGCAGTTGGCGCAGTTGCGCGAGTTGGGCTGCGAACATGGCCAGGGCTATCACCTGTCGCGCCCGTTGACGCCGGAGCAGGCAGAGGCCCTGCTTGAATGTCTGCTCGCGGAATTGCACGAGCCTCCAGTTCCAACCGGATTCGACACCGGATTGATGCCGCTCGTCAGGCATTAGTCGTTGACCACCCCCGGAGCGGCTGACGCCGCTCCCCCTCAAGGGGGCCGAGGAACGGCCGCGTCTCGCGGCCATGCGGCCTGCAAGGCCCGCCAGCGGCCGGGCAAAGCCCGATCCGCGGCGGTTGTTTGGGAAGAGACGGTGACCTTGTTGCGCCACCGATAATCCAAACGATGCGAGTCTTCCGCGGCCTTCGCCACCCCGGCCTCTTGCGCCCCTGCGCGCTGACGATCGGCAATTTCGACGGCGTTCATCGCGGCCATCAGGCGATGCTGGCATTGCTCAACAACGAAGCAAGACACCGCAACGTGCCGTCTGCGGTGCTGACCTTCGAGCCGCACCCGCGCGATTTTTTCGCGGCGCGCATGAGACAGCCCGGCAACGCGCCCGCGCGCGTGGCGACCCTGCGCGACAAGCTGGCCGAGCTGGAGCGCTGCGGCATCGAGCAAACGGTGGTGCTGCCCTTCGACGAGGCGCTGGCCTCGCACACGCCGGCGGCCTTCGTCGAGAACGTGCTCGTCGCGGGGTTCGGGGCACGCTACGTGCTGGTCGGCGACGACTTCCGCTTCGGCGCCAAACGCGCCGGTGACTACGCGATGCTCGACGCTGCCGGCGCGGCACAGGGCTTCGACGTGGCGCGCATGCAGAGCTACGAGGTGCATGGCCAGCGCGTTTCCAGCTCCGCGGTGCGCGAGGCCCTGGCCGCGGGCGACATGGCGCGCGTCACCGCGCTGCTCGGCCGGCCGTACAGCATCAGCGGCCATGTGCTGCACGGCGCCAAGCTCGGGCGCGAACTCGGCTTTCGCACGCTGAACCTGCGCTTCGCACACCCGAGGCCCGCGGCGGGCGGCATCTTCGTCGTGCGTGTGCAAGGCTTGGGCGATGCACCGCTGCGCGGCGTCGCCAGCCTGGGCCAGCGGCCGACGGTGGATGACAGCGGCCGCATGCTGCTGGAGACGCATGTGCTCGACTGGCCGGCAACGCTTGGGCTCGAGGCCGGCTATGGCCGTTTGATCCGCGTCGAGCTGCTGCACTGGCTGCACGAAGAGCGGCGCTATGCCTGCCTCGATGCGCTTCGCCAGGGCATAGCCGCGGACACCGCTGCCGCGCAGGTGTGGTGGCAGCGTCACCCCGTCGCCTGACGGGCCTACAGCCTTTGCCAGCGGCCTGATCAGAAGCGGCGCGCAATCCCTGCCGACACGGACCAGCCGTTGGCTTGCAGTGTCAGCGGGCTGGCTGCGGCCGGACCGAGCAGGCGGCTCGCGCTGAGCGATGCAAAGCCGGCCCATTGCGGGTTGACTTCGATGCGCCAGGTGGCGCTGGAGTGAACATCGCGCAGGCCCTCGCCCGGCGTGTAGACCGGGTAGCCCGAGCGCGCCGACTGCTGCGCGGTGACGCCGTACCAGGTCTGCAGGTAGCGGTCGCCAGCCCCTGTCAGGCCCGCCCCGAGGGTCACGCGTTGCCGCGCGTCAATGACGAAAGTGCGCGACACGCCGGCCTCGACGGTGTACCCGCCACCCGTGCCCAGCAGATCGAGGCCGCTGGCCAAGGACAAAGACCAGAACGGCGCCGGCTCCCAGCGCAGCCCCAGGCGCGAGCGCACGGTGTGCTTGATGTTGCCCATGCCGGTCAGCTGATCGCTCTCGCTCTCGCGGCGCCCCTGGTCGTAGCGCAGCGACAGGTTGATGCGCACGCGGTCGCGACGCAGCAGTTCGGCGTCGAGGCCGCGCTCGACGTCGTCCTGGCGCCGCGTCGTGAATCCGCCGGCGCCGGTGATCGTGAAGCGCCCGTAGCGCACAAAGCCGGCCAGTTGCGGCTTGACTTGTCGATCGGAGGCGCCGCTGAATGCCGGCCTGTAGGCCAACACGAGGCCCGCAGCGCCCTCGAACTTCGGCGCTGCGGTTGGCGGCGCCGCGGCGTCCGCGGCTTGCGCACGCGCGCAGCCCAGCGCTGCCAGCGCCAGGGCGGCTGCCCCTGCCCGATACAATCTGCGCATGGTCGCTTCGTTGTCTTTGTTGGTCTTGGCGCCGTGGTTCGCCGCAACGCGGCGCCAGACCACGCGCGATCGAATTTAGCCCTTCTGGGCTGAAGCCCGACTGAAGCGCCGCACCGCGGCTCTAAGCTTCAGACAACGACTGTCCGACTCCCCACCGCCCTAGCGCACGGCACCCGAGGCGCCCTTATCCCATGAGCGATTCCACCGACTACCGCACCACACTCAACCTGCCCGACACGCCGTTCCCGATGCGCGGCGATTTGCCCAAGCGCGAGCCGGGCTGGGTGGCGCAGTGGAATGACCAGGGCCTGTACCACCGCCTGCGCGACGCGCGCCGCGGCGCACCGCTGTTCGTGCTGCACGACGGCCCACCGTATGCCAACGGCGTGCTGCACATCGGCCATGCGGTCAACAACGTCCTGAAGGACATGGTCGTCAAGTCCAAGCAATTGGCCGGCTTCGATGCGCGCTTCATCCCGGGCTGGGATTGCCACGGTCTGCCGATCGAAAACGCGATAGAGAAACAATTCGGCCGCAACCTCTCGCGTGACGAGATGCAGGGCAAGGGCCGCGCCTATGCCACCGAGCAGATCGCACAGCAGAAGGCCGACCGCCAGCGCCTGGGGCTGCTCGGCCTGTGGGAGCATCCCTACCAGACGATGGACTTCGCCAACCAGGCGGGCGAGTTGCTCGCATTCAAGCGCGTCATCGAGCGTGGGTTTGTCTACCGCGGATTGAAACCGGTTTACTGGTGCTTCGATTGCGCCAGCTCATTGGCCGAGTTGGAGATCGAGTACGCCGACAAGAAGAGCCAGACCGTCGATGTCGGCTTCTTGTGCGCTGAGCCCGACAAACTGGCCGCTGCCTTCGGCTTGCAGGAGATCGTCGGCGAAAGTTTCGCGGTGATCTGGACCACAACCGCATGGACAATCCCGGCCAACCAAGCGCTGAACCTGAATGCCGAGTTGACGTACGCGCTCGTGCACACCGAGCGCGGCCAGCTCCTCCTCGCAGCGTCACTCGTCGAGCAATGCCTGGCGCGCTACGGCCTACAAGGCAAAGTCATCGCAACGACGAAGGGCGAAAAACTCGCGGGCATCAATTTCCGCCATCCACTCGCGCACGTGGACGCCGGCTACGACCGCCTGTCGCCGGTCTATCTGGCCGACTACGCGACGGCCGACGACGGCACCGGCGTCGTGCACTCGTCACCCGCGTACGGCGTCGATGACTTCAACTCGTGTGTGTCGCACGGCATGCATGTCGATGAGATCCTGAACCCCGTCGGTGTGCAGGGCGCCTACGCGGCCGACTTCCCGCTCTTCGGCGGCCAGCACATCTGGAAGGCGGTGCCGGTGATCATCGACGCGCTGCGTGATGCCGGCCGCCTCTTCGCCACCAGCACGATCACGCACAGCTACCCGCATTGCTGGCGCCACAAGACGCCGGTGATCTACCGCGCCGCGGCGCAGTGGTTCGTGCGCATGGACGAGGGTGTCGGCGTCTTCACCAAAGACAAGGCGCCGAAGACGCTGCGCCAGATGGCGCTCGACGCCATCGAAGCAACGACCTTCTTCCCCGAGAACGGAAAGGCGCGCTTGCGCGACATGATCGCCAACCGCCCCGACTGGTGCATCAGCCGCCAGCGCAGCTGGGGCGTGCCGCTGCCGTTCTTCCTGCACAAGGAATCGGGCGAGCTGCACCCGGACACGATGGCCATCCTCGACCGCGCGATCGCGCTCGTGTCAGAAGGCGGCGTCGAGGCCTGGAGCCGCGCGACGCCTGAGCAGATCCTCGGCGCCGAGGACGCAGCGCACTACACGAAGAGCAGCGACATCCTCGAAGTCTGGTTCGATTCGGGCTCGACGTTTTTTCACGTGCTGCGTGGCTCGCACGAGGGCCCGCCCGGCAACAGCGGCCACCATGAGAACGGCCCCGAAGCCGATCTCTACCTCGAAGGCCACGACCAGCACCGCGGCTGGTTCCACTCGTCGCTGCTGCTCGGCTGCGCGCTCTACGGCCGCGCGCCCTACCGCGGCCTGCTGACGCACGGCTTCACCGTCGACGGCCAGGGCCGCAAAATGAGCAAGTCGCTCGGCAACATCATCGAGATCAAGGCCGCGGCCAAAGACCCAGGCGCCGAGATCGTGCGCTTGTGGGTGGCAGCCACCGATTACGCCAACGACCCGCCGATCGACAAGAACGTGCTCGCGCGCGTGGTCGACAGCTACCGCCGCATCCGCAACACGCTGCGCTTCCTGCTGGCCAACATCAGCGACTTCGACGCCGCGCAGGCCGTGCCGCGCGAGCAGATGCTGGAGATCGACCGCTGGGCGCTGTCGCGCACGGCCGAGCTGCAAGCCGAGATCCTGGCGCACTATGAGCGCTTCGAGTTCCACCCGGTGGTGACCAAGCTGCAGCTGTTCTGCTCCGAAGACTTGGGCGCGTTCTATCTCGACGTGCTGAAGGACCGGCTCTACACCACTGCACCGAAGTCGCTCGCGCGGCGCAGCGCGCAGACCGCGCTGTGGCAGATCACGCATGCGATGTTGCGCTGGATGGCGCCGTTTCTGTCGTTCACCGCCGAAGAGGCGTGGCCGATTCTGGCGCCAGGCCAGTCGCCGTCGATCTTTACCGAGACGTTTTCCAAATTCGATTCACCGGACGCCGCGCTGCTCGCGAAGTGGCAACGCATCCGCGCCGTCCGCGACGAGGTCAACAAGGCGATCGAAGCCGTGCGCACCGAAGGCGGCGTTGGCTCATCGCTGCAAGCCAACGTCAGCGTCACGGCCAACGCCGAAGACCGCGCGCTGCTGGCCACGCTGGGCGACGACTTGAAATTCGTCTTCATCACGTCGCGTGTCTCAGTCAGAGCCGGTGACGCGCTCGCGGTCAGCGTCACGCCTTCGGCCTCAAGGAAGTGCGAGCGCTGCTGGCATTGGCGCGACGATGTCGGCGCCGACGCCGCGCACCCAGCGCTCTGTGGTCGTTGCACGAGCAACCTCTACGGCGCGGGTGAAGTCCGCACGATCGCCTGACCATGTCGAAAAACTCCACCGGGGCGCCGAGCCTCGCGCTCTGGCTCGGCCTGGCGCTGCTGGTCATCGTGCTCGACCAGCTGACCAAGACGCTGATCCTCGGCAGCTTCCAGCTCAACGACACGCGGCCGATCACGTCGTTCTTCAACCTCACTCGCCACCACAACACCGGCGCGGCGTTCTCCTTCCTGGCCGGCGAGTCGGGCTGGCAGCGCTGGTTCTTCATCGGCCTGGGATTCGTCGCCACCGGCTTCATCGTCTGGATGCTGAAGAAATACCCGGCGCAAAAACTGTTCTGCTTCGCTGTGACGATGATCATGGGCGGCGCGCTCGGCAACGTGATCGACCGCGCGTTGCACGGCTACGTGGTTGACTTCCTTCAGTTCCGCTTCGCGCTGCTCGAGCCGATTTTTCGCAGTGGCTACTTCCCGACTTTCAATCTCGCCGACAGCGCGATCACGCTCGGCGCGGTGCTGCTGATCGCTGATGAGGTGCTGCGCGTCAAGCGCGGGGGGTGAGTGGCCCCCGTTGTGCGCAGCCGCCACCGTTCAGTTTGATTCTCCGCGGAGGCGAAGAGGCGAAGAGGACGCAGAGTCAACGCAGAAGAATTCAGCGTTGCATTTCTCTGCGAGCCTCTGCGCTCCCTGCGCCTCTGCGGCGAAGGATATTTGTGACGTTCGAATTCCGCTCAGGGCCGTGTGTCGCAGCTCAGCGACACACCAATCGCGCCGCAGCCAAGTCTTCCAGCGCCGAGCCGACCGACTTGAACAGCGTGATCTCCTTCGGCGACAAGCGCCCGCGCACCTCGCCGCGCAACAGCTGCGCCAGCTCTGCCACGACATGCTCGCGCGCGATGACACCGCGCTCGATCGGCTGCGCCAGGTCACCGGCTTCGGCGAGCGCACCGGCGTAGGTGTCGACGACGACACGCGAACGCAAGACCGCGGCGTCGTCCACCTCGCGCATGTCGCGCCGAAAGGCGCCGACCAGATCGATGTGCGTGCCTTCGCGCAGCCACGCGCCGAGCAGCAGCGGCTCGCGTGAGGTTGTTGCGCTCGTGATCAAGTCGGCGCGCTCGACGGCAGCGCGCAGGTCGAGGGCGACCTCGGCGTCGATGCCCTCCTCGCGCAACGCCTCGACGACATCTTCGGCCGCATCGGCATCGCGGCCCCAGACTTCGACATGCGCGAGATCGGATTGCAGCGCCACATGGGCCTGCGCCATCCACGGCGCCAGGCGGCCCGTGCCAATGACGAGCAGGCGCTCGGCATCGGGTCGCGCCATGTGTTGCGCAGCCAGCGCCGAAGCGGCGGCCGTGCGGCGCAGCGTCAGCGCTTCGCCGTCAATCAAAGCAATCGGCACGCCAGTGTGCCGGTCGAGCAGCAGGTAGCTGGCCTGCACGGTGCCGGCGCCGCGCGCTGCGGCGCCGGGCATCACGGTGACGAGCTTGACACCCAGCGCGTCGGGCGACCACGCCGGCATCAGCAGCAGCGAGCCGTCGTCGCCGGGCAGCGCATGCGCGTGGCGCAATGGCACGTCGGCATCACCGGCGACGAAGGCGTCTTCGAGTGCATCGGCGAGATCGGCCCACGGCAGCGCGGCATGCACTTCTTCGGCTGAATAGACTCGCAGCACCATGGCACCCAGTTTAGTGATCATCGGCGGTGGCGTGATGGGCTCTGCCGTTGCGTATTTCCTTGCCCGCGAGCACAGCGTACTTGCCACCGTGCTCGAGCGCGACCCGACTTACCGCCTGGCATCGAGCTCGCTGTCGGCGAGCTCGATGCGCCAGCAGTTTTCGACCCGGCTGAACATCGCGCTGTCGCAGGCCAGTCTTGAGCTGTTGCAACCTTGGCGCGACGAGCTGCAATTCGTCGAAGCGGGTTACCTGTACCTTGCCACGGAGGCCGGCGCCCCGACACTCGAGGCGCTCAACGCCGTCCAACGCAGCGCCGGCGCAGACATCCGCCTGCTCGACCGCGCCGCATTGCGCGCGCGCTGGCCCTGGCTCGCCGTCGATGACATCGCGCTCGGAAGTTGGGGTGCGCGCGGCGAGGGCTGGTTCGACGGCCCAGCCTTGCACCAACGCTTGCGGCGCGAAGCCATCGCACTCGGCGCGCGCTTCGTGCGCGCCGCGGCACAGCGCTTTGACGTGTGCGGTTCGCAAGTGCGCGCCGTGCTCGACGCCGACGGCCGGCGCCACGCGGCCGATCAGATACTGATTGCCGCCGGCGCCTGGAGCGCACCGCTGGCCGCCGCGTTGAACGTCGCGTTGCCGGTGAGCGCGAGGAAGCGCGATATTTTCGTGCTCGACTCTCCCGCCACGCTGCCGGGCTGCCCGTTGCTCATCGACCCAACAGGCCTGTGGATGCGTCCCGAAGGCACGGGCTTTCTCGCCGGGGCGCCGCCACGTGGCGACGACACCAACGATGCACCGCTCGACGCGATCGACCTCGATCAATTCGAGGCCCAACTCTGGCCGACGCTGGCCGCACGTATCCCGGCATTCGAAGCGCTGCGTGTGCGCTCGGCCTGGGCCGGCTACTACGAGATGAACACCTTCGACCACAACGGCCTCGTCGGCGTGCTGCCCGGCTGGGACAACGCCTTCACCGCCTGCGGGTTCTCCGGCCACGGCATGCAGCATGCGTTGGCGGTAGGACGCGGCCTGGCGTCGCTCATCACCGGCGGCCATTGGGGTGCGATCGACCTGCAAGCGTTGTCGCCAGAGCGTGTGTTGCGCAACGAGCCGCTGCGCGAGATCAACGTCATTTGACGCCGCGCAAAGCCTGCGCCACTTTGAGTGCGAAGGTGCGCGCCATGACCGAACCCGAGCCCGCACATGCGATCGAGCTGCGCGCGTTGCGTTTTTCCGATCCACTGCGTTGGCTGCTGCTCGGCTGGCGAGACTTCCGTCGTGCGCCGCTGATCGGCCTGTTCTACGGCGCGGCCTTCTTGGTGATGGGCTGGGCGCTGAGCACGGTGTACCAGCGCGCGCCGGCCTATGTGCTCGCGCTGGCCGCAGGCTTTCTGCTGACGGGGCCTGTACTCTGCCTCGGCCTGTACCACGTCAGCCGCCAGCTCGAACGCGGCCAGCGGCCGGACTTCGCTGCATCGCTGCTCGCCTTCGAGTCGCAGCTCGGGCCGCTGGCGATCTTCGGCTTTGTGCTGCTGGTGCTGGAGATGCTGTGGGGCCGCGTCACGCTCGTCATCTTCGCGGTCAGCTTCGACGGCATGCCCGATTTCAAGGGTTCGCTGCTGGCACTGCTCGACCCACAGAATCTGAGCTTCATCGTCGCCTGGCTTGCCGCCGGCGCGGTCTTTGCGGGCCTGATCTTTTCGGTGAGCGTGATCTCGATCCCGATGCTGCTCGACCGGCCGGTCGATGCCATCACCGCCGGCTTGACGAGCCTGCGCCTGGTGCTCTCGCAACCCGGCGTCATGCTGTGCTGGGGCGCGCTGATCAGCGTCCTGGTCGTCGCGGCGATGCTGCCGTGGTTTGCCGGCTTGCTCGTCGTCGCGCCGGTGCTCGGGCATGCGTCGTGGCATGCCTACCGCGCGGCAGTGCGTTGAGCTACGGCATCAACACCGACGACCCCGTCGTCTTGCGCGCTTCGAGATCGCGATGTGCCTGCGCCACCTCTGCTAGCGGATAGCGCTGATCGATTCGGATCTTGACCGCGCCGCTTTGCACCACGGCGAACAGATCGTCGGCCATCGCCTGCGTGGCTTCGCGCGTGGCGATGTGCGTGAACAGCGTCGCGCGCGTCAGGTACAGCGAGCCTTTGGCGCCGAGGATGCCGGGGGCGAACGGCGGCACCGGGCCGCTCGCGTTGCCGAAACTCGCGAGCAGACCCAATGGCTGCAGGCAATCGAGCGAGCCTTCGAAGGTGTCCTTGCCCACCGAGTCGTAGACCACCTTCACGCCCTTGCCGTCGGTGAGGGCCTTGACGCGCTCGACAAAGTTTTCGGTGCGGTAGTCGATCGCAAACGCTGCGCCATGGTCGAGCGCGAGCTGGCATTTCCCGGCGCTACCGGCGGTGGCGATCAGCTTGAGGCCCATCGACTTGGCCCATTGGCAGGCGATCAGGCCGACGCCGCCGGCGGCGGCATGCCAAAGCAGGAAGTCGCCAGCCGCGAGGCCGCCTTGCGGCTGCGTTTTTTTCAGCAGGTACTGCGCCGTCAAGCCCTTCAACATCATCGCCGCGGCGGTGTCGAAGGCGATGCCGTCGGGCAGCTTGCACACCGTCTTGGCCGGCATCACGCGCACGTCGCAGTACGAGCCCGGTGGGCTGCTCGCGTACGCGGCGCGGTCACCGGCCTTGAGGTGCGTCACACCTTCGCCCACCGCCTCGACAACGCCGGCGCCTTCCATGCCGATGCCGTGCGGCAGCGCAAGCGGGTAGAGGCCGGTACGGTGATAGACGTCGATGTAATTCAGCCCGCAGGCATGGTGGCGGATTCGGATCTCGCCCGGCCCCGGGTCGCCCACGGTCACATCGGCAAGTTGCAGTTGCTCGGGGCCGCCGGTGGCGGCGATCTGGATGGCGCGGGGCATGGGTGGGTCTCCTCTGGTAAGGCCGCGAGGTTACGCCAAGCGCTGGTGGCGTGCAGCGCGCCGAACCGCCAGCCCGTAGAGTAAAAGGTTGATGACGAGCACCGCCGCACCGAACACAAGCTGGTGCCGCGCCGTCAATCCTTGCGGATAGATCGCCGCCGTCAGGTAGTGCTCAATGAAGCCGCCTTCGTAGCCGGCCTGGCCCGCCGCGCGGCGCAGCGACTGTTCGAGCGGCGTCAGCGGGCAATACGAGCCGCTCCACGACACCCACACGGACCACACCATTGCCGGCACGTGCACCCATGCGAGCAGCGGCCGCGCGATCACAGCCACACCGCCGAAGACCACCCAGACGATGAACAGCCCGTGGAGCACGATCACCGCGTCGGCGAGAAGTGCGTGTCTCATGGCACTATGGTGCCAACAATGAAGCGCCTGACCCAAGCTCCCAACATTGCCCTGGCCACGCTGTGGGCCGACGTGCTGAGCCAGGCTGGCATCGAGTCGAGCGTGCAGCGCTACTTTGCGAGCAGCATCGCCGGCGACATTCCGCCCGACCAGGCGCTGCCGGAAGTGTGGGTGCACGACGATGTGCGGCTGGGTGACGCCAAAACCTTGCTGCGGGAGTTCCAGCACCCGCCGTGGCGCCAATGGATGTGCCGCGGGTGCGGTGAGCCTATCGACGGTCCGTTCGAGCAATGCTGGCGCTGCGGTGCGCAGATGCCGACATGACACAACCTCGCTTCTTTCGCGATGCGCCAGCGTTGCGCCGCTGGTTCGCCCGACATCACACCAAAGCAGGCGAGCTATTTCTCGGCTATTGGAAAGTCGGCAGTGGTGAGACCAGCGTCACCTGGCCCGAATCGGTCGACGAGGCGCTGTGCGTCGGCTGGATCGACGGTGTGCGCAAGCGCATTGACGAGCAGCGCTATGTGATCCGCTTCACGCCGCGCAAGCCCGTCAGCATCTGGAGCGCGGTCAACATCGGGCGTGTGGCGGCGCTCGAAGCCGAGGGCCGCATGACCGACGCCGGCCGCGCCGCTTTCGCGCGGCGGCGCGAGAACAGAAGCGGCGTCTATTCGTTCGAGCAGCCCAGCGTCGATCTGCCCGATGCGTACGCGACGCTGTTGAAGGCCAATCGCAAAGCCTGCAAACACTTCGAGGCGTTTGCGCCGTCGTACCGCAAAGCCGTGTTGTGGTGGATCGTCAGCGCCAAGCAGGAAGCCACGCGGCAGCGCCGCATCGCGCAGTTGATCGAACACAGCGAGCGCGGCGCGCTGCTTGTACCAGTTCTCGCGACGATGAGCCGCGCCACACTCACACCGCGCCTGGCGCTGCTGCTGACGCTGCCGCCGCTGATGTGGGCCGGCAACGCCGTGGTCGGCCGCCTGATGGTGGGCCATGTGCCGCCGCTGACGCTGAACGCGCTGCGCTGGGCGCTGGCCGCGCTGCTGCTGGCGCCGCTGGCGTGGCGCGTCTGGCGCGACGGCGCGGCCGTCCGCGGCGCGTGGGTTTACCTGCTGGTCATCGGCACGCTCGGCGTCGGCGCCTTCAATTCGCTGCAGTACCTGGCACTGGTCACATCGACGCCGCTCAACGTGACGCTGATCAACGCGTCGATGCCGCTGTGGATGCTGGTGGTGGGCGCCGTCGGCTATGCGCAGCGGCCGACACGCTATCAATTGATCGGCGCGCTGCTGTCCTTCGCCGGCGTGGCCACGGTGCTGACGCGCGGCGCCTGGACGGCGCTGGCCGACGTGCGCTTTGTCGTCGGCGACGCGCTGATGCTGCTGGCGGTGATGGGCTGGGCGGTGTACAGCTGGCTGCTGGTGCGGCCGCCACCGTCGATGCGCGCGCCGCAACGGCCGGATTGGGACTGGGCCGCTTTCCTTTTCGTGCAGATGCTGTTCGGCCTGATCACCGCGGGCGGCGCCGCCCTCGCCGAGAACGCGCTCGGCACGCATGCGCCGGTCGAGTGGGGCAGCCTCAAGGTGCTGGCGGCGCTGGCCTTCGTCGCCATCGGCCCGTCACTCATTGCCTACCGCTGCTGGGGCCTGGGCGTGGCGCAGGCCGGGCCAACGCTGGCAGCGTTTTTCGTCAACCTGTCGCCGCTGTTCACCGCGCTGCTCTCGGCCACACTGCTCGGCGAGCCGCCGCAGTCCTATCACTTGCTGGCCTTCGCGCTGATCGTTGCCGGCATCGTCGTCTCGGCGCGCCGGAGCTGACGCCGCAGCGACAATCTGCGCCATGAGCACCGCACACCGCCCCACGCTCGCGCTGATCGCCGCGCTCGACCGCAACAACGCCATCGGCCGCAAGGGCGGCTTGCTTTGGCGCGAGAGTGACGACCAGAAGAATTTTCGCCGCGTCACGATGGGCTGCCCGGTGATCATGGGCCGCAAGACCTGGGACTCGTTGCCCGAGCGTTTTCGGCCGCTGCCAGGGCGGCGCAACGTCGTCGTCACGCGCAGCGCGAACTGGCAGGCCGCTGGCGCCGAACGCGCTTCGTCGGTTGACGAAGCGCTCGCGCTCGTTGCCGACGCCGCGAAGGTGTTCGTGATTGGCGGCGGCGAGCTTTATGCAGCGGCATTGTCGCGCGCCGACGAGCTGGTGCTGGCCGAGATCGACACCGCGTTCGCCGATGCCGACACCTTCTTTCCGTCATTCGATCGCGCGAGCTTCATCGAAACTGCACGCGAAGCGCGCACCGCCGCCGACGGCACAGGCTACGCCTTCGTCACCTATCGCCGCTCTCAGTCCTTGTCGTGATCGTCATGGCCGTGGTGATGCCGGCGTGGCGCGCGGCATTGGAAGCTCGACGCTGACTCCACATCGCCGCTGCCCTTGTAGGTGGCGACGCTCGGGTACGGACACAGCGGGCGCGTGCGGTTCGCGGTCCATGTGGCCGGCAAGTCGGCGTTGACCCCTCCAACATTGCCCACGCCACGCGCGCTGGCGATCACGCTCTTCGGCGCTTTGCCCTGCTCGACCCACGCCACCAACGGCGTGATGAAGTCGGCCTGGTCCGTCGCCGGGCCACCCGAGCAATGGCCCATGCCGGGCACGTCGTAGAGGCGCACGAAGTCGTCGGCGCGGCCGCCGCTGTGGCGATCGACGCCGCGGTACCAACGCTCGGTGTCCTTGACCGAAAAAATCTGATCGCTGACGCCGTGATAGACCAGCATCTTGGCGCCGCGCGCACGCACGTCATTCAAGTGCGTGGCCTGCGGCGGCGTCATGAACTGCATCGCCGATTCGGTGTACGTGGCATTGGTGGCGAACAGTTGCGCCAGCGTCGCGTCGATGTCGAGGTCGAGCGAAAACGTCGGCGGCACGGTCGCCACCGGTGGCACCTTGAAGATCTGGCCCACGGCGCCCGAGTCGAGGGCCAGCGGCGCGGTGAACTCCCAGAACGCGATGCCGCCCGCGCCGAAGCCGCTGTCGTAGTGGAAGCCGGTGTAGAAGCGCTCGCCGTTGCTCGTCGTGGCGCCGCGGTAGATCGGCTCGATGGCGATCTTTTGCGCCTGCGACAGACAAGTGCCGTCGCGCGCGCCACTGCAGGTCGGCACGTCGCGCATGAAGTTGAAAGCGCGCTGGCAGGCGCGCGTGTCCTGGATCATGCCGTCCGTTGCGCCGTCGAGTGCGTCGCAGCGCGCAAGCACGGCGTTCGACACCGTCGAGCGCTCGGCCCTGGTGTAGGCGCTTTCCAGGACTGCGGGCGTGACCGGCGTGGCATCGGCAGCGAGCAAGCTCGCGTAGCGCTGGCCGCCGAAGATGTTGGCCAGTGCTGCGAGCGGCAAGTTGTAGCCGGGTGCGCCGGCGAGATAGCCGTCGTACTCGTCGGCATAGCGCGCCGCCGTCACGAGCGTGTGCCGGCCGCCGTTGGAACAGCCGCCGAAGTAGGAACGGTCCGGCCCCTTGCCGTAGGCCACGGCGATGGTCTGCTTGGCCATCGGCGTCAGCTTGCCCACGGCCTGGTAGCCGTAGTCCAGCCGCGCCTGCGGGTCGAGGCCGAAGGCCGACCCGCCTACCGTGGCGTTGTCGTGGCCGGCGTCGCTGGACAGCACCGCAAAGCCCTGCATCAATGCACCGGTGGTCGGCCCGCCGCCGAAGGTGCCGGCCGCGGTGCTCACGGCGCCGTCGATGCCGCCGTTGCCCTGGTGCCAGAAGCGGCCGTTCCAGGCTAACGGCAGGCGCATCTCGAAGCTGATCGCGTAGGCCTTGCCATCGACCGGGCTCATCCGGTTGAACATGCGGCCGGTGACGCGGCAGTGCGCCGGCACCGGCGCGCCGGCGAGCGTGAGCGTGCCGGCGGCAATGCTCGTCGCCGCGGTGATCTCGGTGTTCGCGAGCACGCCGAGCGAACCCGCGAGCGCTTCACAGGTGCCCAGCAACGCGGCCGGTTTTGCTGCGGTCAATTGCGGCAGGCGGCTGCCATGGCGACCGTTGTCGGCCAGCGCACTGCTGGCGCCGAGCACCACCGTCATCGCGGCCGCTGCGACGAGCGGCATCACCTTCGTATCCATGACATCTCCTGTGGGTTGTCGGCCGCAAGGCACCGAATGGATAGTTAGGATACTTAACTAGTTGCGATTGCGGATTGCGGGTTTTCCAGCGCGTCGGCGAACTTACAAGTCCGCGCTCAGCACGCGCTGACAGAATCAGGCCATGCCCCGCCGCCCACCTGAACCCGCCGAAGACGACCGCACGCCGCTGGCGCGCCTGGCCGAAGCCGGCCTGCATGGCGTCATCGGTTACCAGTTGGCGCAAGCCTCGATCGTGACGACACAGGTCTTCGACGGCGCGATCGGCGCGAAGAGCCAGTTGCGGCCCGTGGAGTACACGATGCTGGCGCTGATCCACGCCAACCCGGACGTCACGGCGCGCCAGCTCGCGCGCGGGCTGGCCGTGACGCCGCCCAACATCGCCGTCTGGATCGAGCGCCTGCAATCGCGCGGCCTGGTGCTGCGCAGCCGCAGCGAAACCGACGCGCGCTTGCAGCACATCCGCGTCACCGCCGAAGGCGCCAAGCTGGCGCGCGAGGCCACGAAACGCCTGCTCGAAGGCGAGGCGGCGGCGCTTGCTTCGCTCAGCGGTGCCGAGCGCGCGATGCTGGTGGAGTTGCTGCACAAGGCGGCGCTGGCACGCAAGCGCAAGGCGTCGAACTGAAAGAACAAGGAGCGCCGCAATGAAACTCGCCACGTGGAACGTCAACTCACTCGCGGTGCGCTTGCCGCAGGTGCTCGACTGGCTCACGGCACAACAGCCCGATGTGCTGGTGTTGCAGGAAACCAAGCTCACCGATGACAAGTTTCCGCACGCCGAGATCGAGGCCGCGGGCTACCGCGCGCACTGGTTCGGTCAGAAAACCTACAACGGCGTCGCGCTGTTGTCGAAGAACGAAGCCACCGATGTTGTGCGCAACATCCCCGGCTTTGCCGACGATCTGGCGCGCGTCATCACTGCCACCGTCGATGGCGTGCGCATCGTCGGCAGCTACTTCCCCAACGGCCAGGCGCCCGGCAGCGACAAGTTCGAATACAAGATGCAATGGCTGCGCGGCCTGCGCGACTGGCTGCGCGAGGAACTCGCCGCGCATCCGAAGCTGGTGCTGATGGGTGATTTCAACATCGCGCCCGATGATCGCGATGTCTATGACCCGGTCGCCTGGGCAGGGCAGATTCACTGCACGCCCGAGGAGCGCGGCCACTTCCAGCACCTCTGCGGCCTGGGCCTCGTCGATGCGTTCCGCCTCTTCGAGCAGCCGCCGAAGTCATGGTCGTGGTGGGACTACCGCAACCTCGCCTTCCGCAAGAACCAGGGTCTGCGCATCGACATCATCCTCGTCAGCGAAGCGCTGAAGGCAGCGGTGCGTGAGTGCGCGATCGACAAGCTGCCGCGCAAGAACGAGCGGCCGAGTGATCATGCGCCGGTGTGGGTGCGGCTGGAGTGATGCTCGTGCGCAGTCGCGCTGCGCAATTCCAAGATGGCTTGCAGCCCGTTGCCGAAATTCAGAGTCTGTCATTTGTACTGTTCGCACTTGGCTCGAGGGCGGCGCGGCACCCGCGCTCATGCTGGAGTACCAGAAATCGCACGGTCGCCGCGCCGCCCTCGAGCCTGATGCGACAGTTTTTCTTCGCTACCCCTCAAGGCAACAGCCGTCATCGGCAAGGCGATGGGCGGGCCGCGGGCGCAGCGCATAGGCGACGCCGAGCATCGCAGGCTTTGGGTCGGCGCGTGTACTCGCGCGCTTCGTGAACATGCTCACCGCGTCTGTTCGAGAGCAACGAACGAAGTGAGTGAAGCGAGTTACGCGGTGCGACCCGAAGCCGAGGAGCGCAGGGAACCCGCAGCACAGCGGAGGGCGAGCCTCTGCGCTGCGCCCGCGGTACGCCCGTCGCCTTGCGTGCACCGACGGTGCAACAAGCGAAGTACGGGCGCCAGCCAACAGTCACATCGAGCTGGTTGGGAGCACGTCAGCCGATGCAAGCGAAAAAGGAACCGGTCAGTCGTCGAGACCCAATTCCTGGATCTTGCGCGTAATCGTGTTGCGGCCGATGCCCAGGCGCTGCGCCGCTTCGATGCGGCGGCCGCGCGTTGTTGACAGCGCGGTGACGATCATTTGCGCTTCGAAGCGGCGCGTCAGCGTGTCCCACACCTCGGGGGCGCCAGCGTCGAGCAGCGCGCGCGCCTCGCGCTCCAGATCGGCCAACCAGCCGCCACCCGCTTGAGGCGGTGACGGCGCCAACGCCGCTGCCTCCACAGCGCTGCGCGCCAACGGCGGTGGCTCGGCGGCCGCAGCTGGCACCTCGGCACTCGTCAGCTCTGGCGGCAGATCCTTGACCTCGATCACTTGCGTCGGCGCCATCACCGTCAGCCAGTGGCACAGGTTCTCCAACTGGCGCACGTTGCCGGGAAAGTCGAAGGCGGTGATGCGCGCTTGCGCGGCATCGGCCAAGCGCTTCGCATCGACGCCGAGTTCCTTGGCACTCTTCTGCAGGAACTGCCGCGTCAGCAGGGCGATGTCGTCACGCCGCTCGCGCAACGGCGGCAGCCGCAAGCGGATGACGTTCAAGCGGTGGAACAGGTCTTCGCGGAACGCGCCGTCGCGCACGCGCTGCTCGAGGTTCTGGTGCGTCGCGGCGATCACGCGCACGTTCGCTTTCAACGGCTGGTGGCCGCCGACGCGGTAGAACTGGCCATCGGACAAGACGCGCAGCAGCCGCGTCTGCAAGTCGAACGGCATGTCGCCGATCTCGTCCAGGAACAGCGTGCCGCCTTCGGCTTGTTCGAAGCGGCCGCGGCGCATCGTCTGCGCGCCGGTGAAGGCGCCGCGCTCGTGGCCGAAGAGCTCGCTCTCCAACAAGTCTTTCGGAATCGCCGCGGTGTTGATGGCCACGAAAGGCCCGTTGGTGCGTGGGCTGTGTTTGTGCAGCGCTTGTGCCACCAGTTCCTTGCCGCTGCCGCTCTCGCCGGTGACGAGCACGGTGACCTGGCTTTGCGACAGGCGGCCGATGGCGCGAAACAGGTCCTGCATCGCGGGCGCCTGGCCGAGGATTTCCGGTGTCTCGGCCAGACGATCGCTGGCCACGGCTTCGCGCAGGCTTTCTTCGACGGCGCGGCGGATCAACTCCACCGCCTTGGGCACATCGAACGGCTTGGCCAGGTACTCGAAGGCGCCGCCTTGAAATGCCGACACCGCGCTGTCGAGATCGGAGTAGGCCGTCATCACGATCACCGGCAAACCGGGGTGCTGCGCCTTGATCTTGGCGAGCAGATCGAGTCCCGACCCGCCCGGCATGCGGATGTCGCTGACCAGCACCTGCGGTTGATCGTCGGCCAGGGCGCCGAGCACGTCGCGCGCATTGGAGAAGCTGCGCACCGCAAACTGCTCGCGCGCCAGCGCACGTTCGAGCACGAAGCGGATGGATTGATCGTCGTCAACGACCCATATGTCTTTCATGCGCTCCCTAGCACTGCCAATTCAAGGCAAAGGAATCAGGACCGTGAACACTGTGCGGCCCGGCGCGCTGTCGCATTCGATCGTACCCTGGTGGTGCTGCACGAACGTCTGCGCCAGCGTCAGGCCGAGCCCCGATCCGCCTTCGCGTCCCGTCACCAAGGGATAGAAGATGCGATCGCGGATCGACTCGGGCACGCCGGGCCCGTTGTCCTCGATATGCAATTCGAGTGCCAGTCGCCAGCGCTGCTTACCGATGGTGACCTGGCGCACGATGCGCGTGCGCAGCACGAGCCGCGCATCGCCGCTTGCGATGCGCTCGGCCATCGCCTCGCAGGCGTTGCGCGCGATGTTGAGAACGGCCTGGATGAGCTGCTCGCGGTCGCCACGGAACTCGGGGATCGAGGTGTCGTAGTCGCGCTTCAACGAAATGCCGCGCGGGTACTCGGCGGCCAGCAACGCGCGCACACGCTCGCAGACTTCGTGGATATTCACATCCACGACCACATGCGCGTGGCGGTGCGGCGCCAGCAGCCGATCGACCAGGGCCTGCAAACGATCGGCCTCCTTGATCACGACCTGCGTGTACTCGATGAGATCGCGCTTGCCTTCGAGCTCCATCTCCAGCAGTTGCGCCGCGCCGCGAATGCCACCGAGCGGATTCTTGATCTCGTGCGCCAGGTTGCGCACCAGCTCCTTGTTCGCTTCGGCCTGCGTCGCCGCACGCTCCTCGCGGTCCTGCTTGGTCTGCTGCTCGATCTCGATCATCTCGACCAGCACCCGCTGATCGTTGTCGGTCTGGTTGACGATCACGTGCACCGGAAGCAGCTCCGGCGCCGCGCCCGGCGGCCGCTTCAAGACGGCTTCGAAGCGGCCGGTGGCAATGCGGTTGGCCACCACCGCGGCCAGCGTCTCCTGCAATGCCTGCGGGTCGGTCAGCCAGTCCGTGAGCAGCGTGGCCAGCATCGCGCGCCGCGGCACGCCGAGCAGGTTTTCGAAGCTGGCGTTGGCATGCAGCACGCGGCCGTCGGGCGAGACCACCGCGACCAGCGTGGCCAACAGATCGAAGGCCGACAACACGTGAGCCGCGTCTTTGGCGGCGAGCGCCGCGCCGCTCACGGCGGGCTCCGGTCAGGCGCTACGGCGCCGCTGGCAGCTTGGCGAGTTCGCGCCGCAACGCGGCCACATCGGCCTGCTTGCGCGCGATGGCGTTGCGCATCTCCTCGACACGCTCCTGGTAGCGCACGAAGTTGCGCTCCTCGCCTTTGCGCTCGGGCTCGCCGCCGTTGAATTCCTTCTGCAACGCCGCCAGCGCTTCTTCTTCGCGCTTCAACTCGGCTTCGAGGATCGCTCGCGCATCGCTGTCGCGGGCGCGCTGCTCCTTGCCATCGACCTTGCTGCCCTCGGGCTTCGCGCCGTTGCCGCCCGCCGGTGGCGTGCCCGCCTGCGGCGCACGCTTGGGCGGCGAGACCACGGTGATCGGCGCGTTTTCGATGGTTCGGCAGCCGCGGTCCTTGGCTTCCTTGTCGGAGATCTCGCTGGTGTAGAGCACCGGCGGGCCGGGACAGCGATAGACCGTGCCGCCCTGTGCCCAGGCGGTGCACAGGGGGCCGAGAAGGAGGATGGCGGCAAGGGTGCGCATCGACATGCAACGCATTGTCGCCCAGGCCGGTGCACCCAAGAAAAAGGGCGGCCTTGGCCGCCCCTTGCTTTCGCGTGCTTTCGTGACCGCCTGCGCAGATCACGCCGAGTAGTACATGTCGAATTCGACCGGGTGCGTCGTCATGCGGAATCGCGTCACCTCCTGCATCTTGAGCTCGATGTAAGCGTCGAGGTAGGCGTCGGTGAAAACACCGCCCTTGGTCAGGAAGGCGCGGCCCTTGTCCAGGTAATCGAGCGCCTGGTCCAGGCTGTGGCAGACGGTCGGGATCTTCGCGTCCTCTTCCGGCGGCAGGTGGTACAGGTCCTTGGTCGCCGCTTCGCCCGGATGGATCTTGTTTTCCACACCGTCCAGGCCGGCCATCAGCAGCGCGGCGAAGGCCAGGTAGGGGTTGGCCAGCGGGTCCGGGAAGCGCGCCTCGATGCGGCGGCCCTTCGGGTTGGCAACGTACGGAATGCGGATCGACGCCGACCGGTTCTTCGACGAATACGCCAGCTTCACCGGCGCCTCGAAGCCCGGCACCAGGCGCTTGTAGCTGTTGGTGCCCGGGTTCGTGATCGCATTCAGCGCCCGTGCGTGCTTGATGATGCCGCCGATGTAGAACAGCGCGAATTCCGACAAGCCGGCGTAGCCGTCGCCAGCGAACAGGTTCTTGCCGCCCTTCCACACGCTCTGGTGCACGTGCATGCCGCTGCCGTTGTCGCCGACGATCGGCTTGGGCATGAAGGTCGCCGTCTTGCCATAGGCGTGCGCCACGTTGTGGATCACGTACTTCTGCAACTGCAGCCAGTCGGCGCGCTGCACCAGCGTGCTGAACTTGGTGCCGAGTTCCATCTGGCCGGCGGTGGCGACTTCGTGGTGATGCACTTCGACCGGGATGCCGAGCTGCTCGAGCAGCAGGCACATCTCGGAGCGCATGTCCTGGAAGCTGTCGACCGGCGGCACCGGGAAGTAGCCGCCCTTCACGCCCGGGCGGTAGCCCGAGTTGCCATGTTCGTATTCCTTGCCGCTGTTCCAGGCCGCTTCTTCGGATTCGATCTTCGAGAAGCTGCCCGACATGTCGACATTCCAGCGCACGCTGTCGAAGACGAAGAACTCGGGCTCGGGTCCGAAGTACGCGGCGTCGCCGATGCCGCTGCTCTTCAGGTAGGCCTCGGCTCGCTTGGCCAGCGAGCGCGGGTCGCGCTCATAGGGCTTGCCGTCGCTGGGCTCGAGCACGTCGCAGGTCAGGATCAGCGTCGGCTCTTCGAAGAAGGGGTCGATGTTGGCGGTGTTCGGATCGGGCATGAGCAGCATGTCCGAGGCTTCGATGCCTTTCCAGCCGGCGATCGACGAGCCGTCGAAAGCGTGGCCGGCGCTGAACTTGTCGTCGTCGAAGGCCGACGTCGGCACGGTGACGTGTTGTTCCTTGCCGCGCGTGTCCGTGAAGCGGAAATCGACGAACTTGACGTCGTTGTCCTTCACCATCTTCATCACGTCGGCAACGGTCTTGCTGGCCATCAGGCACTCTCCTGGGTCGGTTTTGGGTTGGGTTTTGGGGGCGGGAAGCGAAGGAATCTAGCAGAAAGCATGCCCGCGGCCGGTGCGTGAGCCGAACGACTGGTTCTCTCGGACTTTTCGGCCACGCCCCATTGTGATGCGGCCAGAGGGGCCGGTTTGGTGCGAGCTATCGCACCAGTTCGGGGCCGAGAGGAACACCCATCGCGGTGAGTTCGCGGTGCAGCTGGCCATACGCCGCCGCAACGGCAGTCTGCGCGCCCTTGACGCCGAGCTCGATGTGCCGGCCGTACTGCGGGTGATCGACGCTGGGCAGGCTGAACACGCGCACGCCGGCATGCTCGCGCTCGATCGTCTCCATCAGCGGCGTCAGCGTGGCCTCCATCGCGCCGAAGACGATCACCGATCGTTCGGCCTGCACCTGCGTGCCGTGCATTGCGCGGTAGCGAGTGTCGAGCAGCGCTTCGATCATCGGATGCGCCATCACCGGAAAGCCCGGCACGAAGTGCACGTCGCCGACGGAGAAGCCGGGGATCTTGTTGTACGGATTGGCAATGATCTCGGCGCCCGCAGGGAACACGCCCATGTTGAGGCGGTGGATGTTGTCGGCGCGATCGGGCTCATACGTCTCGCCGCGTTCGCGCGCCGTGTCCTGCATGCGCTCGCGGATCAACACTTCGGCCTGCAGATGCAGCACGAGTTCGCGCTTCAACGCCGCCGCAGCGCATTGCCGCGTGTGGTCGTCCGGCGTGGCGCCGATGCCGCCGCAGGAAAAAACGACGTCGCCGCTGGCGAAGGCGTGTTGCAGCGCTTCGGTGATCAGCGCGCGCTCGTCGCCGACGTAGCGCGCCCAGCTCAAGGCGAGGCCACGCGCCGACAGCAACTCGATCACCTTCGGCAGATGCGCGTCTTTGCGTTTGCCGGAGAGGATCTCGTCGCCGACGATGATCAGGCCGAATCGGCTCACCGTGCTCACCTCATGTTGCCCGTATGCCCCAACGAATACCGCCCAGGAATCGGCCACACCGTCAGCCCGTGCGGCTCGGCGCCGACCTTGATCTGCTCGACCGCGCCGTTGCTCTGCGTGTCGAAACGATAAACCACGTCGTCGTAGCGCGCGGCCAGCCACACATAGCGTCCATCGGCGCTGATGTTGCCCATGTCGGGGCTGCCGCCGCCAGGGATGCCCCAGCGGGCAACGACTTTCTCGCTGGCGAAATCGATCACCGCGACGCTGCCGTTGCCGTTCTTCGGACCGTGGATTTGATGCGAGCCGCGGTTGGCGACGTAGAGCTGCTTGCCGTCTCGGCTCGGGTACAGGCCGTGCGCGCCGAGGCCGGTGGCGACGAAGCCAACCTTGGTGAGACTTTCGCCATCGACGATGTGCACACCGTCGGCGTGCATGTCGGCGATGTAGAAGCGTTTGCCATCGGGCGAGATGCGAATGTCCTGCGGCATGCCCTTCTTCACCGTGCACAACTCGGTCTCGCCGGGCTCCCAGACCTGGCCGGGTTTCAGTTTCACCGTCTTGAAGCGCGTCTCGGGCATCGATAGTTTCAAGTAGCCGAGCACCTTGCGGTTGGCCAGATCGATCTTGGCCAGCGTGCCCGAGAACTCGCAGGTGAATATCGCGTACTTGCCGTCGATGGAAAAGTCGGCGTGGTTGATGCCGGGGCAATCGGGCACGGCGATTTCGTACTGCAGCTCCATCGTCTTCGGATCGCGGAAGTCCAGCCGCTTGCGCGCCTCGGCAACGACGATCGCACTCCTGCCGTCGGGCGTGTAGTACATGTTGTACGGGTCATCGACGTCGATCGCCTTGCCGGGCTTGCCGGTCTTCGGATCGATCGGCGTCAGACTGCCTTTGTCGGTGCGCTCGGCATTGTTGGTCACCCACAGCGTCTTCATGTCCCACGACGGCACGATGTGCTGCGGCCCGATGCCGACCTTGAAGCGATCGACGACCTTCATCAGCGCCGGGTCGATCACGTACACGTCGCCGCTGCGCAGATTGGGCACGTAGACGCGTGGCAGGTCGCCAGCAATCGACGCTTGCACCTTGCCAGCGCCTTGCTCGGTGTAGAGGTTCTTCGCATCGACCACCGGCGGCATGCCGGCCACGGTGGCCACGGCCGGAGTGACAGGAACAGCCGGCGCCGCAGCAGCCGGTGCGCTCGCACGCGGTGCTGGCGCCGGTGATTGCGCATGCGTCACCGCCATCCAGCCCAAGGCAGCCGCCGCTGTGGCGCACAGGCCGAACGTCATCACTCGATTCATCTCATGGGCTCCAGCAACAGGATCAGGGTTTCGACAGCGCGGATTGTGGCTTGCCTTCGCGCAACGCTGTCCGCGCGCGGATGGCCTGCACGGTCAGCGCGACGATGCGATCAGCCGCCTCTTTGCCGAGCGCTGCTTCGGCGCGGCTCGCGTCGCCGTCAGCGCCCTCGCCCTGGCTCTTGCTCAGGCGTTCCGCGCGCACGAGCGAAGGATCGAGTGCGAGCATCAACGAGGTGTCAGCCAGGCCTGCATGACGGCCGATCTGCGCGTCGCTGAAAGCCGCGAGCGCGCAAGGCCGCGGCGAGATCAACCGTCGATGCGCGGTAGTACTCGGGCGGAGAGAACACGCCTGGCACACGCGCCGCAACGCGGTCGAAGTTTTTCAGATAGCCCCCGTGGTCGCCGAGCAGCACGACGTGCTTCAAGCCTGCGCGTTGCAGACTGCGCGCCGCACTCTCCAGCGTGGCTTCGAACGCGCCTTCCGGCACCGTGATCGTGCCGGGCCAGCGCATGTGCCCGGAAGGCGGCACGATCGAGCCCTCGGGCACATAGGCGATCACCGGCGCAACGACGGCGTTGCCGAGCTGTTTGGCAATGCGCTCGGCCAGCAGCCGCACGCGCGTGTTGTGCTTGCCCAGCGCCATGTGCACGCCGTTCTGTTCGGTGCCGCCGATGGGCACGAGCGCGATCGTCGTGCCCGCGGCCACGCGGTCACGCAACTCGGGCCAGGTCAGGTCCTCGAGTTGCAGCGATGTCGATGCCGCGCTCGCCGCGCCGGCAAACAGGGCGAGCGCGATGCAAGCAAGGCGCAGAGCGCTACTCGTCATCACCGCCGCCGAGGATGCCTCCCAGCAGCCCGCCGCCCAACACACCGCCGAGGACCGAGCCCTCTTCGCGCGAACCGCCGCGCTGCGGCGCGGCCGCAAACACGCGCGAGGCCAGGCGCGAGAACGGCAGCGACTGCAGCCACACCGTGCCGGGGCCGGTGCACTTGGCAAAGAACAAGCCTTCGCCGCCGAACAGCGCCGTCTTGATCTTGCCGACGAACTGGATCTCGAAGTTGACGTTCGATGTCATCGCGACCACGCAACCGGTGTCGATGAACAGCGTCTCGCCCGCTTGCAGATCGCGCTTGACGGTGGTGCCGCCGGCATGCACGAAGGCCAGGCCGTCGCCCTCCAGCTTCTGCATGATGAAACCTTCGCCGCCGAAGAAACCGACGCCGAGTTTTTTCTGCAGGAAGATGCCGAGCGAGACGCCGCGCGCCGCGCACAGGAAGGCGTCTTTCTGGCAGATCAGCGTGCCGCCGAGCTGCTTCAGATCCATCGCCATGATCTTGCCGGGGTACGGCGCGGCGAAGGCCACGCGCTGCTTGGCGCGCGCGTTGTTGGTATAGACCGTGGTGAACAGCGACTCGCCGGTGACCAGGCGCTTGCCCGCGCCGAGCAGCTTGCCGAACAAGCCACTGCCCTGGCTGGCCGAGCCGTCGCCGAAGATGGTGTCCATGGCGATGCCGGCTTCCATGAACATCATGCTGCCGGCCTCGCCGATCGCCGCTTCGCCGGGGTCGAGTTCGACCTCGACGAACTGCATCTCGGAGCCCTTGATTTCGTAGTCGACGACGTCCATGGCCATGGCGGATACCTCTGTGCAGTTAGGGAGAAGCGCAAAAGTCTAGCCGCAAGCGCGCCGCGATAAACTCCGGGCTCGGTCGGCAGTTCACCCAGGTCGTTGCCAGCGAGCCCTCTCGCGCTAAACCTGCCAGCAGAAATCTTCAGTCTCGGTGCACCCTTTCGCGCCCGGCTGGCAAGGGCAACCCCCGGCACCCGTTGGTTCTACCGACGCGGATTCGAGCGCGGAGCCCATGGAGCATCGATGCGATGAACACCACGTCTTCTGAATCCGAACGCACGCCGCTGGTGGCGGCGGACCTCTCGGCCTTTGCCAAGGCGCTGCGCACGCAGCTCGCCGAACGCATGGAAAGCGGCGCCGGCCTGCCCGGCCATGTCGAGATGTTGAACCTGCTGGCGCGCGCCGCCGGCCATCGCAATGTGCAGGCCTTGAAGGCTGCGGCCAAGTCCACCGCGAGTGCTGCGGCGCCCTTGCCTCACCGCTGGCACGGCCCTAAGCATCCGGCGCTCAGCGCCGCCGCCGACCGCACGCTGCGCGTCTTCGATGCGCCAGGCCGCCTGCTGCGCTGGCCGAGCAAGCGGCCCGAGCAGGTGCTGGCGCTGTGGTGCCTGTGGATGGCCTTCGACGGCAAGCGCCGCTACAGCGAGCGCGAGGTCAACGAGGTGCTCAACGCGCACCATGCGTTCGGCGACCATTGCCTGCTGCGGCGCGAGTTGGTGGAGATGAAACTGCTCGAACGCACGCCGGGCGGCGAGCAGTACCGCAAGCTCGCGGCGCGGCCCGACGAGGAGACGGCAGCGCTGCTGCGTGCCGTGCGAGCGCGCGCGGGGTGAGCATCAAGCGTGGGCCGGGGGCCGGTGACGGCTCTGAAGGAGTGCTTGTTGTGTAGCGATTGACTGGCGGCTTCTACTGCCAGTGCCGACGTTCATCCCACTCGACGCGGCCGTCCGTTCACCGCCCTTCGTTCGCCCTTCGTTCACCCCGCAGCGATGAACCGGCGCAACACCGCAAACGCCGCTTCCGCGTCATCGCGCCACGCGCCATGCCCAACGTTGGCAAAACGCTTGAACTGCACCCACTGCGGCGGCAGCGCGGCGACGATGTCTTGCGCGTCTTCGATCGGAGTCACCGGGTCGGCGTCACCGGCCATCACGAGCACGGGGCATTGGGCGCGGGACAGGCCGGGCAGCAGGTTCATCGTTCGTTGCTCGCCGCCAGCCGACGCGAACAGGATGTCGGTGTTGAAGAGCGTGCGTTGGCCGGCCTCGTCGTCTTGCGGCGTGGTGTTGTAGTGGCGCTTGCAGACGCGGTTGTACTCGGCCCAGGTCCGGGCATTGGGCTGCGTCCAGAACGATTCGGCCACGGTGCGCGCTTCGGCGCCGCCGAGCTTTTCAAACATCGCCAGCTTGCGCGCCAGGCCCATGTGGTGCGTCGTGCTCGACAGGATCACCTTGCCCGGGTGCGCCGGGTGGCGCGCGATGTACCGCTGCGCGACGAAGCCGCCGAAGCTCTGGCCGAGCACGATCGGCTTGACGATGCCGAGTGCATCGCACAGCCGCACGACGTCATCGGCGAAGGTGTCGAGCGTCCACTCGCTGCGCAGGCCGCCGGTCGCTGCGGCCATGGCCGCGGTGATCGACGTAGACGATCTGCGCGATGTCGGCCAGTTGCGAGAACAGCGGCTTGAAGCCCGAGTGGTCGTAGCCCGGGCCGCCGTGCAGCAGGATCAGCGTCGGCTTCGCGCGCATCTGCGCACCGTCGGGCACGAGGCCCGCGCCTTCGATATCGACGAAGAGGCGGACCCCGGGCTCGATTTCAATGCGCATCCGGCGACAGTATCTCGCCTGCGCTCGGAGACTACATCGCCTTCCAGAAGATGTAGTCGGCCTGGTACTTCACCACTTCGCGCTTGCCCTTGGCTGTCGCATCGCACGTCGATGCCGGCGCCACACCGCCGCGCGTGGCCACGCGCTGGATGTGGCTGATGCCGCTCATCACGCCCTGGCCGCTGGCCGGGTTGGCCTTGACGAGTTGCAGCGGGATGTTGCCGTCGCCTGCAGGCGCCACGGCGAGTTGCGTGCCGGTGATGGCCGAGCCGTCGCTGGCGGCCCAGGTGGCGGGCGGGCCGAAGTAGCGGCCGATCGAACGGCCCTGGCGATCGGCGAGTCCGGCGTTCGGACCGGCAAAGACCCATTCGTACTGGCCGGCGGCATTGGCCTTGTCGCGGCACTCGTAGGTGATGTCGCCGGCGCCGACACTTTCAAGAACGACGCGGTGGCCCGCAGGCACCTGCACCGCCGCCGGCAGCGCGGCTTGAGAGTAGGCGGCCATGGCCTTGGGCGCGGCCATCGGTGCGCTGCCGCAGGCGGCGAAGAGCGCGCTCGTGGCGGCGGTCGTGAACATCAACAGTGTTTTGCGGTTCATGGTGATTCCTGGTCCTTCAACGTTGTCATGGTCAATGGAAAAGGCCCGCTGCGCATCGTGCGCAGCGGGCGGTGCGGGTGGGGCTCAGTTGATATCGACCGGCTCCTCGGTGTCCGACGTCGGCGGCAGCGCGCTGTTCATCATCAGCGGCTCGTTGACGTCGCTGGCGGGCCGGTTGCCGAGCCAGCTGGTGAACGATCGGAGTGACGCCAGCGCCGAGGTCGGGACGGTGGCGTCTTGCGCGCTCGAGTTGTCGTCACCGCCACCGCCGCCGCAGGCCGCGAGCGCCAGCAGCGCTGCCGCCGCGATGCAGAGTTTTGCTTTCATCGTGATGATCCTTCTCACTGCGCGCCGGGGGTCGGCGTGGTCAGGTACGGGAACCGCGTCAACAGCGGCACGACGGCCTGATCGACGGCATCGTGCAATCGGAACGAGGTGTTGCCGAGCGGCACCTTCGACGGGTTGCAGTCGGCGCCGAAGCCCAGCGCGTTGGTGTTGCCGTTGGCCATGCACAGGCCGCCCATCACCGCCACCAGCGAGATGTCGACGATGTCGTCCTTCGGGCGGCGGCCGTTCGGGAAGCCCGCGTTGTCGCTGCCGCCGGCCAGGATGTTGCCGACGATGCCCAGGCGGTTCTGCTGTGCGAAAGGCACCGCGGCAATCGCCGTGTTCAGTCGCAGCATCTCCGACGGCACGACGTTCGCCGGCTTGTTGACGCCCGTGATGCCGGTGAGGAAGGTCGTCACCAGGTCAGTACGCGGGAAGTTCGTCGGCGCGGTGCCGGGCAGGTTGAGCGCGATCTCGAGCAGCGCCGGCAGCGTCGGGTTCGTCACGTAGTCGGCGAACTGGCCGTCGTCCTTCGGCTTGCTGCCGTTGAAGCGGTCCTTGTCTTGCAGGCCGATCACGACTTCGTTGACCAGCGGCATGCCCAGGCGCGAGACCTGCGTCCACGCGCCGCCGCTGATGGCCGTCGTCTGGTGGCCCTTCTTCGGCGTCGGGTCGAGCAGCGTGCCTTGGCGCAGGCTGGCCGTCATCCAGCCGCCGACCACCGGGTCGCTGCCTTGCGTCTGAGAAGCAGCTCTTGTGCATCTCGAGCGCCAGCGTCGTGATGTTGGCGTCGTCGATGATGTTCGGCGCGGCATTGATCAGCGCCGGGTCGGTGATCACCGACACCGGGGCGTTGACCAGGTCGAAGATCGTGCCGAGGTTGACCGCGAAGGCCTCCTTGCGCTGGCCGACGAAGAGCTTGGCCGGCATGCTGCAGCCCGGCACGTTGACGCTGTAGACATGCTTGTCGGCGTAGCCCGCGTAGTCGGGGATCGTCTTGGTGCCGATGTTGTCCACCGGCTTGTCGAAGGTCTTGCTGCCGCCCGTGGCGTTGGTGACCGAGGCGCGCGTGCCGGTGCGGCGATCGCCACGCACGACATCGACGGTGAAGGTTTCGTTGACGTTCAACGTGGGTGAGTTGCGGTCGGTGACCTGGCCGGCCTGCGTCAGCGGGATCGAGACGTTCTTGTCGCCGATCGGCAGCGTGATGTTGTTGAACTTGTTCTGGAAGCGGAACTGGAAGGTGATGTCTTCCTTGGCGTCGCCGTTGTTGTCGAGGTGGATCTCGTACAGCGCGTTCGGATCCATCTTGAAGTAGTTCGGGCCGCCATACGGGGCTTGCAGCGGCTGGTAGTTCGAGATCATGGTGACGTAGTCGGCGCGGCCGGTCTCGTAGCTCATGAACATGTAGAAGTCGGTGCCATCGACCTTGGGCGCGGTGGTGATGAAAGGCGCTTCACGGTGGCTGGAAGCGAAGGCGGTGCTGGCCAGGGCAGCGATGGCCAGGGGGATGGCTGCGAGCGCAGCCGATTTGCGAGACAGGGTCATGTTGATCTCCAGTAGGGCGTCTGAGAGTGGGTGGACACGCCACTCGTTGCGCGTCCTGGGCCCACTTACGCGGGGGACTGGAGATCGGATGCGTTGATCCGCTGAATCATCGAAATAGTCGGTGAGGGACGCGCGAGGCGGGATGCGGTGCAAGGCGCAAAGCACCGCAATGCCCACTGGCATCGCGAGCATTTGCAACGCCGCAGCGCGCCCGTATCGCGCGGACAGCACCGATCCGATTTCAGTGATCCAGTGGACTAAATCTGCAACTTACCGACAGAAACAATCGGCCCTGTCGGTGCACCGGTGGTCGAACCGCCTGCGGGCTCGACGCTCACGGCAAACGCTGCCGTGTCTTGCAGCAGTTTCGTGCGCAATACCGTCGTTGCGCCATTGGCTTGCACGAGGCCGAGCGAGCGCGGCGCGCCCTGCGCCGGCACCGCCCACAGCTCGAGCGCGCGGCCCGGCGTGAGGGCGAGATCGTTGATCGGCCGCAGCACGAGCGCGCGGCCGTCGGCGGTGACGCTGGCGACGAAGCTCGCGTTGAGGGCTTGTGCCGCTTCCGGGTTCGCGCCCAGCACGACGACGATCGGCGCTTGCGGCGCCGGCACGCGGCTGCTGACCATGAACATCGCCACCGTGGCCGCCGTGGCCAGCCCCGTGAGACCGCGCCACAACGACAAGCGCTGCCACAGCGTCGGCGGCGGCGCTTCGCGCTGGCCAAACAGACGCGCTTCGATCTTGCGCCAGACGCGTGGCGAAGGCGTCACCGGGACGACGCTGGCCGACAGCGGCGACAAGCGCTGCTCCCACCGTGCCACCGCCTCGCGCATCGCCGGGTGCGCCCCCAGCAAGGTCTCGAAGCGGCGCCGTGCGGCGCCACGCAAGGTGCCGAGCACGTATTCGGCAGCAAGGCGGTCGGCGAGATCGCGGCGTGAGTAATCCATGTCAGTTGAATTGCCGCGCTGCGCCGAGGCAGTCTTTCAACGCCATCAGCGCGCGCCGCACCCAGCTCTTCACAGTGCCCAGCGGCTGGTGCAGATGCTGCGCCACTTCGGAATGCGACAGGCCCTGGTAGTAAGCCAGTGCGACACATTGCTGCTGCTCGGCCGAGAGTGCGCCGATGCAATGCGTCACCGCACGCGCTTGCGCCGCCTGCTCCATCAACTGCATCGGGTTCGGATCTTCGGAGGCGATGCTGTCGACGAGGTTGCCGTCGCCGTCATCGTCGCCCAGGTGCGCGCTGACAGTGGTGACCTCGGCCTTGCGGCGGCGCAGGCTGTCGATGGCGCGGTTGCGCGCAATGCTGGTCAGCCAGGTCATGGGCTGCGCGCGCGCGGCGTCGTAGCCCTGCGCGTTGCGCCAGATGCTGACGAAGATTTCCTGCAGCACGTCCTCGGCCTGGGCGCGGTCGCGCTGGATGCGCAGGATCACGCCGAGAAGTTGCGCACTGACGTTCTTGTACAGCGCGGCCAGGGCTTTGCGATCACCGAGCGCAATCAGCGCCAGGGCGTTGGTGAGTGCAGCGTTGCGGTCGTCGTTTTGAGCAGTGGTTGCCATTGCTGTGCTGTACGCAGGCCATGGCCGTTTGGATGCAGGTCTCAAGGAAACGCCGGGCCGCCCCAAGTTTTCTTGCGCCCCCACGGGGGGCCGGGCCGGGCGAGCCCGGCCCTTGTGGGCTCACACCGCCAACAGTGTGCGCCGGTAGTGCAACAACTCGTCGATCGACTCATGCACATCGGCCAGCGCGGTATGCGACTGGGCTTTTTTCAGGCCCTCGAGGGCCGCCGGCTTCCAGCGCCGCGCCAACTCCTTCAAGGTGCTGACGTCGAGGTTGCGGTAGTGGAAAAAAGCTTCCAATGCCGGCATGTGGTTGGCCAGAAAGCGCCGGTCCTGGCAGATCGTGTTGCCGCACATCGGGCTCTTGCCGGCGCCGATGTACTGCGACAGCCAGGCGATCACCTCGGCCGACACATGCGCCTCGTCGAAGGTGGAGGCCTTGACGCGATCGATCAGCCCGCTCTTGCCGTGCGTGCCCTTGTTCCAGTTGTCCATGCCGTCCAGCGTCGCGTCGCTCTGGTGGATGGCGAACACCGGGCCTTCGACCCGCACCGTGACCTGCGGGTCGGTGACGATCACGGCGATCTCGATGATGCGGTCGCGCTCGGGCGATAGGCCGGTCATTTCGAGGTCGATCCAGATCAGGTTGTTGTCGTTCTTGGCCAGAGTCGTCTCGGTCATGGGAGGCTTCCGTGAAACAGCGGGGACATTGTGGCAGCCCTACACTCGGCACCCATGAATTCCCTTGCCTTGACAGCGCTGTTCGCTGCCGCCATCGTCGTCAGCTTCGTGCTCAAGACGTGGCTGGCGTGGCGCCAGATGCGCCATGTGGCAGCGCATCGCGGCGCCGTGCCGGTGGCGTTTGCGGGCACGGTGTCGCTCGAAGCGCACCACAAGGCAGCGGACTACACGCTGGCACGCGGACGTTTTGGCTTGATCGCCCTGGCCTTCGGCACCGTCGTGCTGCTGGCGTGGACGCTGCTCGGCGGGCTCGATGCGCTCAATGGCTGGGTGCGCGACGCCGTGCAGCCGCGCTTCGGTTCGATGGCGTACCAGCTCGCGCTGCTGGGCGCTGTGGCAGCGATCGGCAGCATCGTCGAGATGCCGCTCGACGCCTGGAACACGTTTCGCATCGAGCAGCGCTTCGGCTTCAACCGCATGACATGGCGCATGTACTTCGTCGATGCGGCCAAGGGCGCCCTGGTCGGCGCGGCCATCGGCCTGCCGCTGGCCGCGCTGGTGCTGTGGATCATGGGCGCGGCCGGGTCCTGGTGGTGGCTCTGGGCGTGGATTGCGTGGACCGCATTTCAGTTGCTGATGCTGCTCATCTACCCGACCGTCATCGCACCGCTGTTCAACAAGTTCTCGCCGCTGCCCGATGCCTCGCTGGCCGAGCGCGTCAGCGCGTTGATGACGCGTTGCGGTTTTCGCGCCAAGGGCCTGTTCGTGATGGACGGCAGCAAGCGCTCGGCGCATTCGAATGCCTACTTCACCGGCCTCGGCTCGGCCAAGCGCGTGGTCTTTTTCGACACCCTGCTGACGCGCCTGTCACCGCCCGAAGTCGAAGCCGTGCTGGCGCACGAACTCGGCCACTTCAAGTTGAAGCATGTGCCCAAGCGCATGCTGATGATGTTTGCGGGCAGTCTTGCGGCGCTGGCGCTGCTCGGTTGGCTGGCGCAGCAGCAATGGTTCTACACCGGCCTGGGCGTCACGCCGAACATTGGCGGCGTGCCCAACGATGCGTTGGCGCTGATGCTGTTGATGTTCGCGCTGCCGCCGCTGGGCTTCCTCATCACGCCGTTCGCTGCCGCGATGTCGCGCAAACATGAGTTCGAGGCCGATGCCTATGCAAGTGCACAGGCCAGCGGCAATGACCTCGCCAATGCGCTCGTCAAGCTGCACGAAGACAACGCCGGCACGCTGACGCCCGATCCGCTGTACGCGCGCTTTTACTACTCGCACCCGCCAGCGGCGGAGCGGCTGGCGGCCCTGAAGCAGCCATGACGGGTGAGTAAGTTCGCTGCGCTCGATCTGGGGCGCGTGGTCGCGGCGCACGGCAGGCACTTCATCGTCGAGTCGCCGGAGGGCCAGCGCACGATCTGCCATCCGCGTGGCAAGAAGAGCGATGGTGTGGTGGGAGATCTCGTGCGCTGGCAGGCGACGGGCGACGAAGGCGTGATCGAGCACATCGAGGCGCGCCGCAACCTGATGCACCGCCAGGACGAGTGGAAGACGAAATCCTTCGCCGCGAATCTCGACGCGGTGCTGGTGATCGTCGCGGCCGATCCACCGTTTTCCGAGGCGCAGCTCGCACGCGCGCTGATCGCCGCCGAGAGCGCGGGCATCGCCGCGGATGTGCTGCTCAACAAGTGCGACCTGCCGCAGGCCGACGCGGCGCGCGAGCGGCTGGCGCCGTACCGCGCGATGGGCGTGCCGGTGCACGACGTGGCGATGAAAGCGTCGCCCGACGCTGCACGTGCCGTCCTCGCGCCGCTGCTCGCAGGCCGTACCACGCTCGTCCTCGGCCCGAGCGGCATGGGCAAGAGCACGCTGATCAACCTGATGGTGCCCGGTGCCACCGCGCAGGTCGGCGAGATCTCTGCTGCGCTGAACGCCGGCCGCCACACGACGACGACGACGACGTGGTACTGGATCGACGACACGCGCCAGAGTGCGCTGATCGATTCGCCGGGTTTTCAGGAGTTCGGCCTGCGCCACGTCGAAGCACTGCAACTGCCTGGGCTGATGCCCGACCTGCGCGCGTTTGCCAACGGCTGCAAGTTCTACAACTGCACGCACCGCCATGAACCGGGCTGCACTGTCATCGCCGCGGTCGAGCGCGGCGAGATCAGCGCCTCGCGCTGGCGCATCTACGGCGAGATCTGCGACGAGCTAGCGCGCGAGAAGTGGTGAAACCTCGGAACCGTTCGCGCTGAGGTATCGAAGCGCCCGCGAGCCCTTCGATACCTCAGGGCGAACGGCGGGTCAGCCAAGCAAGTTAGCTAGCGACAACAACGCCGCCAGCAGCATCCACAAGATCACCGAGCGCCACACCAGGCCGACCACGCTTTGCAGATGCCCCGCCTGGGCCGGCGCTCCCGGTGTCGAGCCGCGTGCGGAGGCCGCTTCCGGATTGCCGCCGACATCGAAAGTCTTCGAGCGATCGGGCGTGACGCCCGGCGCCGCCTGCCCCCCGAGCTGCACGCCGATCGCGCCGGCCGCCGAGGCGAGCAAGATGCCTTCGTTCGGATGCCGCCACAACACCGCATCACGCCGCCAGCCATTGACGGCTTCTTCGAAATTGCCGACGACGGCGAAGCCGAAGGCGGTGAGGCGCGCCGGCACATGGTCTATCAGCGAAAACGAGCGCTGCGCCAAATGCATCAGGCGCTCGTTGGCCGGCACGTCGAGCGTGCGGCTCTTGAAGGCCCAGTAGCGGCTGGCGAACTCCGCCATGCGGTACAGCACCGCGCCGGCGGGGCCGAGACCGAGGGCAGACAGGGCGATGAACCAGAAGAACACACCGAAGACATGGCGGTGCGCTGCCAGCAGCGCATGTTCGAGCACGTGGCGCAGAAGTTCGGTGCGTGGCAGCTCGCTGGCGTCGAGGTGGCGCCACTCGGCGAGCAGGCCGCGCGCTGCGGTTTCTTCACCGCGGTCGAGAGCGGCGCGGATGTCGGTGAAGTAGTGGCTGAACTGGCGAAAGCCGAGCGTGAGATAGAGGACGACGATGTCGACGATGAAGCCGCCGAGGACCGAAACCCGTGCAACAGCCCAATACACCAACGCTGCGGCGATGGCAGGAGCGAGCACGGTGACGCACCAGACGACGATGGCGTGGCGGTCGCGCCCCGCGTCGAAGTTGCGGCCGGCCCAGCCGGTCCACGAGATCAGCGTGTCGTGCACCCAGTTGTGGCGCGGCAGCGGCTTCAACTGCTCGATCATCAGCGCGAAGAGGACGGCGAAGAAACTCATGGGGCCGCGATCTTAAACATCAGGCGCTGAGCAATCGGTACAAGTTGCGCAGCATCGCCGCCGTCGCGCCCCAGATGAAGTAGTCACCCTCTCCGGGTCCGTTTGCGTCCGGACGCGGCCACGGCATCGACAGGAATTCGCGCCGGCTGCCGGCAAACTCGAAGACGTGGCGCTGGTGATGGGCCGGTGTCATCAGGAACGCAAGCGGCACTTCGAAGGCTTCGGCGACTTCATGCGCGTCGATGGCCAGCTCGAACGGCGGACGCACCAGCGCCACGATCGGCGTCACGTCGTAGTTGGTGACGGTGCGGTAGATCGGCAAGGCGCCGATCACCTCGACATGTCGCCGCGCCAGGCCGACTTCTTCTTCGGTTTCGCGCAGCGCGGTGTCGATGGCGTCGGCATCGCTGGCTTCGGCGCGGCCACCGGGGAAGCTGATCTGGCCGGCGTGGTCGCGCAGGTGCGAGGTGCGTCGCGTCAGCAGCACCGTCAAGCCGTGCTCGCGCTGCACGAGAGGCACCAGCACAGAAGCGTTGGTGCGCGCGTGGTCATCGAACAGACCGCCATCACCGAGCGTTTCGGGCGTCCACGTGGGCGGGGCGGCCAGACGCCGGCGCAAGGCGTCGGCGTTCAAACGATCGATCGCCACCGCGGCCATGTGCGCATCGGTGCCCAACACCGGCACGATGCGCGGGTCGGTGATGCGGGGGCGAGTGCTCATGGGGCGATCAGCTTAAGGCCGCAACAACAAAGCCGCCCTCAGGCGGCTTTGTCGGTGGCCATCGGTGCCGTTCAGGCTTCGGACGTGCTCGACTTGCCGGACAGCTTTTCCTTGATGCGCGCGCTCTTGCCCGAGCGATCGCGCAAGTAGTACAGCTTGGCGCGGCGCACGTCACCGCGACGCTTGACTTCGATGCTGGCAATCAGCGGGCTGTAGAGCTGGAAGGTGCGCTCGACGCCTTCGCCGCTTGAGACCTTGCGCACGATGAAGCCGCTGTTCAGGCCGCGGTTGCGCTTGGCAATGACGACGCCTTCATACGCCTGCACGCGCTTGCGGGTGCCTTCGACGACGTTGACGTTGACGATCACGGTGTCGCCAGGGGCGAAGGCCGGGATGGTCTTGCCCAGACGGGCAATTTCCTCTTGTTCGAGGGTTTGGATCAGGTCCACGGGGTTCTCCGAGCGATCTTGCCTGGGCTGGTTGAGTTGGAGCAGGACCTCGGTCCTACAGTGTCCCGGCAGAGGATCGGCAGCCCAAGATTATAGGCCGAGCCCGGCCAGGAAGGCTTCGTCGGCTTTGGACAGGCGCGCTGCGGCGCGGGCGGCGACGATCAGGTCAGGCCGGCGGCGCGCTGTCAGCTCCAGCGAGCGATCGCGGCGCCAGCGCTCGATCTGCGCATGGTGGCCGGACAGCAAAGCCGCTGGCACGCCTTGCCCGTCCACCATTTCGGGTCGGCTGTAGTGCGGGCAGTCCAGCAGGCCGTCGTGACCAAAACTGTCCTGCTCAGCCGACTGTGCGTCACCGAGCACACCGGGCTGCAGCCGCGCCACCGCGTCGAGCAGCGCCATCGCCGGCAACTCGCCACCGGACAGCACGAAGTCGCCGAGGCTGAGTTCCAGCGTCACGTGGCGGTCGAGAAAGCGCTGGTCGATGCCCTCGTATCGACCGCACAGCAGCACCGCGCCGGGACCGGCGGAAAGCTCGCGCACGAGCGGTTGGTCGATGCGCCGGCCCGTGGGCGTGAAATGGATCACGGCCGGCGCGCCCTCGACACGGTCGGCCGCCACCGCGGCCAGCGCGCGCTGCAACGGCTCGGCCAACAGCACCATGCCCGGGCCGCCGCCAAACGGCCGGTCGTCGACGCGCTGGTGCGCGCCCTCGCCGTGCTCGCGCAGCGGCCACAGGCGCACCTCAACCTGCTTGCTTTCAAAGGCACGGCGCGTCACGCCGAGCTTCAAGAACGGCTCGAAGAGTTCGGGGAACAGCGTGATGACGTCGAAGCGCATGTCAGGTCCGCCGGGCCGCCCCAAGAACTTGACGCTCCGCTTGGGGGACGCGAGCGCGGCGAGCTAGGGGCTCCATGACTTTAGAAGTCCAGGCCCCAATCGACGGTGATGCTGCGCGCCGGCAAGTTGACGGTGTCGATGTACGCGGCAACGAACGGAATCAGCCGCTCGTCGTCGCCCAACACCACACGCAGCACGCTGTGCGCGCCCGTGTCGATCAGGTCGGCCACCGTTCCCAACGCCACGCCCTCGCGGTTGACCACCGCGCAGCCGATCAGATCGACCCAGTAGTACTCGTCGGCGCCCGCCGTCGGAAAGCTCGAACGCGCGACGAACACGCGTGCGCCCTTGAGCGCCTCGGCAGCATTGCGATCAGGGACCTCCTGCGCGCCGGCGACGACAAAGTCGCCTTGCTGACGCGACTCGGTGACGCGCAACAACGGCGGCGGTGCGACGCCCGGCCCGTCGGGCGGGCGCAGATGCCAGCGTTTGGTGGAGAACAGAGCCTGCGGGTCGGCAGAAAAAGGCTGGACCTTGATCCAGCCCTTGATGCCCCAAGCGCCTAGAACGCGACCGACCTCGACCGCGTCCGCGGGGAAGTCGTCACTCTCAACTGCCAATTAAGCAGTGGCCTTCTTTTTTGCCTGATCGACCAGGCGAGCCACCGTGGGCGACAGCTGCGCGCCCTTGCTCGCCCAATGCGTGACGCGATCAGTCGCCACGCGCAGCGGCTCTTCGCCACCGGCAGCGACCGGGTTGTAGAAACCCACGCGCTCGATGAAGCGGCCATCGCGGCGCTCGCGCGAATCGGCAACGACGATGTTGTAGAACGGGCGCTTCTTGGCGCCGCCACGGGACAGACGGATAACGACCATTTGTCGGTTCCTCGAAATGAATTTTTTCGATTCGCCGACCGCGGGACACGCGCAGCCGGGCAGATCTGGTTTGAACGGTCGGTGCCGTAGATACGCCGGTGTGAGCAACCGGCCAGCCCCGAAAACCGGCGATTATAAACTCGACCGCATGCCTGACCACCCCCTGCTGATCCGCCCGAGCACAAACGCCGACCTGCCCGCTCTGACGCGCATCTATGGCCACGCGGTGCTGCACGGCACCGGCACCTTCGAGCTCGAAGCGCCGGACGAGCCTGAAATGTCGCGGCGCCGCGACGCCGTGCTCGCCAACGGCCTGCCCTGGCTGGTGGCCGAGCGCGAGGGCAACGTGCTTGGCTATGCCTACGCCAACCACTTCCGCCCGCGCCGCGCCTACCGCTTCTGCGTCGAGGACTCGATCTACCTGGACGAGAGCGCGCGCGGCCACGGCGTGGGCCGGGTGCTGCTGGCCGAGTTGCTGGCGCAATGCGAAGCGCGCGGCGCGCGGCAGATGCTGGCCGTGATCGGCGACTCGGCCAACGCCGGCTCGGTCGGCGTGCACCGCGCCTGCGGCTTCGAGGACAGCGGTGTGTTGAAGGCCGCCGGCTGGAAGTTCGGCCGCTGGCTCGACGTGGTGCTGATGCAAAAGGCGCTGGGCGAAGGGGCCGCCACGGAGCCGCGTGAATGACGCGCAATTGATGCCCTACAAATCGAAGACGCTGGCAACGTGGCTGGCGTGTCTGACGGGTGCATTTGGCGCGCACCGCTTCTACCTGCACGGCCCGCGCGACCCGTGGGCGTGGCTGCACCCGTGGCCCACGCTCGCCGGGTTGTATGGCATCCACCGGGTGCAGACGCTCGGGCAGGACGATCAGTGGTCGTGGCTGTTGCTGCCGCTGCTCGGGCTGATGGTGGCGCAGGCCTGCCTGTTCGCCATGCTCTACGGCCTGACGGCGGATGCCGTATGGGATGCGAAGCGCAACCCGGGTCACTCACCGCGCCACACACGCTGGCTGCCGGTGCTTGGTGTGATCGCTTCGCTGATGGTCGGTGCGACCGCGCTGATGGCGACGATTGCCTTTGGCGGCCAGCGCTACTTCGAGTGGCAGATCGAAGAGTCCAGGAAAATCAGCCGCTAGAAAATCAGACGGCCGAGGCCGTAGCCCGCCGCGGCCATCAGCGCCGACGCCGGGATCGTGAAGATCCATGCCCAGACGATGCTGCCGGCCACGCCCCAGCGCACGTTGGACGCGCTGCGGGTCGATCCCACGCCAACGATGGCGCCGGTGATGGTGTGCGTCGTGCTCACCGGGATGCCCAGGCCCGTGGCCAGGAACAGCGTGATCGCACCGCCGGTCTCGGCGCAGAAGCCACCGACGGGTTTGAGTTTCGTGATGCGCTGGCCCATGGTCTTGACGATGCGCCAGCCGCCGAACATGGTGCCCAGCGCGATGGCGATGTAGCAAACCCAGATCACCCAGCCCGGCGGCAACTTTTCGGCCGCGCTCGCGTAGCCCGTGGAGATCAGCAGCATCCAGATGATGCCGATGGTTTTTTGCGCGTCGTTGCCGCCATGGCCCAGGCTGTACAAGCCGGCCGAGACGAGTTGGAGGCGGCGGAAGATGCCATCGACACGTTGTGGCCGCACGCCGCGACAGATCCACGCCACGGCAACCATCAACAGTGATCCAAGCAAGAACCCCAGCGTCGGCGAAACGATGATGAAGGCCAGGGTCTTCCACACGCCCGCGCCAATCAAGCCGCCGGCACCGACTTTGGTCATCGTCGCGCCGACGATGCCGCCGATCAGCGCATGCGAGCTCGACGACGGGATGCCCCACCACCAAGTGATGAAGTTCCAGGCGATGGCGCCGATCAGCGCGCCAAAGACGACGTAGTGATCGACGACGCCTGGCTGCACGATGCCCTTGCCGACGGTCGCTGCGACCTTCAACTCGAAGATGAAGATGGCGACGAGGTTGAAGAACGCCGCAAAGGCCACCGCCTGCGCCGGCTTCAAGACGCCTGTGGAGACCACGGTGGCGATCGAATTGGCCGCGTCGTGAAAGCCGTTCATGAAGTCGAACGCGATCGCCAGCACGACGAGCACGGCGATCACCCAGAACGCGACCTGGACCGAGGCCATGTCAGCCGTGTCTAGGAGTTTTCGAGGACGACGCCCTCGATCAGATTTGCCACGTCCTCACAGCGGTCGGTGATGGACTCCAGCTGCTCGTAGATTGTTTTCAGCTTGATCAGTTCGCGCACATCGCTCTGCTCGCGGAACAGGCGGCTCATGGCGGCGCGCATCACGCGGTCGGCGTCGCTCTCCAGCTGGTCGATCTCTTCGCAGGTCTTCAGCGCCGCCTCCATCACGTCCTGCTTGCCGATGTTGGGCAACAGCGTCACCACATGGGCGACACGGTCGCAGCACTTGGCCGACAGCTCGGCCAGGCGCAGCACCTCGGGCGTGACCTGGCGCACGTCGTACAGGCTCATCGTCTCTGTCGAGTCCTGCAGCAGGTCGAGCACGTCGTCCATCGCGTTGATCAGGCCATGGATCTGTTCGCGATCGATCGGCGTGATGAAGGTCTTGTGCAAAAGGCGGTTGACCTCGGCCGTGATCTTGTCGGCGCTGCGCTCGGCGTGGTCCACCGCTTCGGCGTACTTGCCGCGCAGCACCGGGTCGTCGTAGTTCTGGATCATCGCAACGAAGGACTTGGAGCCTTCGGCGATGTAGGCGCCGTGCTGGTTGAACAACTCGAAGAAGTTGCCTTCGCGTGGCAGCAGCTTGCCGAACAGCATCGTGGTGTCCCCTGGGATTGGCCGGCAGTGTAAGGGCCGTCAAAAAACGATCACTTGGCAAGCCGTTCGATGCGTTGATCCGCAGGGGCAGCAAGCGCCAGATCGGGGGCGATCTCGGCCAGCGGCACGAGCACGAAGGCGCGTTCGTGCATCCGCGGGTGTGGCACCGTCAGCCGCGGGGTGTCGATGCGCTGTTGCCCATACAGCAGCAAATCGAGATCCAGCGTGCGCGGCGCGTTGCGGTAGGGGCGCTCGCGGCCGAAGCGGGTTTCGATGGCCTGCAATGCGTCGAGCAGCGCGACCGGCGACAGGCGTGTGTGCAGTTGCACCACGGCATTGATGTAGTCCGCGCCCTGCGCATCCACCGGCGCCGTGCGGTAGAGCGACGACCGCGCCTCGCACACCGTGCTGGGCAGCTCGCTCAAGACGTCGAAGGCGGCTCGCACGGTGGCCGCCGCGTCACCGAGGTTGGCCCCGAGGCCGACGAAGACACGTTCGCCGGCAGCCGGTTTCACGCGGCCTCGGGCGCGGCAGGCGGTGCGCCACCGCTGTCAGCGCCACCTGGTTTGCGGCGGCGACGGCGGCGTTTTTTCGCTGGCGCGCTGCCCTCGCCTTCGGCGGCCGACGCAGGCTCCATCTGTGGTCGCGGCGCCGACGTCAGCGGCGGCCGTGGCGCGGCCGCCGGCACGCGGCGAGGCTGCGCGCGCTGCGCTTCCCGCGCCGCTTCGATCAGCGCTTCGCGCTCTTCATTCGTACCGAGCGCAAAGTCCTCCCACCAATCGGCAAGCTCCGCGTCGATCTCGCCGGTGTCAGCGCGCAGGCGCAGGAAGTCGTAAGCGGCACGGTAGCGCGGCTGGTCGATCAGCGAGTACGGCGAGCTGCCGGCGCGACGCTCGAAGCGCGGCTGCATCAGCCAGATCTCGCGCATGTCGGCGCCGAGTTTGCCGCGGCCCGAGATGTCGCCAATGCGCGCATCGAACACGGCGTCGATCGACTCCTGAAGTGCCGGCACCGCATGCACGCCCTTCTTCAGCGCGGCCTGCCAGCGCTCTCGCACGTCGTGCCACATCAGGCAGGCCAGCATGAAGCTCGGCGCAACGCTGCGGTCCTCGGCGACGCGCTTGTCGGTGTCGGCCAGCGCGCTGTCGATGAACTGGATCTGTTGCGGCTTGGGCGTCACCGGTTCGACCATCAGCGGCGCCAGCAGCGGAAACAGCTGCGTCAGGCCCTGCTTGCGCAGCTCGGCCACGCTGGCCAGCGCATGGCCGGTCTGCAGCAGTTTGATCATCTCGTCGAACAGGCGTGACTGCGGAATGTTGTCGAGCAGCTTGGCCGTCTCGGCCATGGGTTTTTTCGTTGCCGGCTCGATGTTGAACCCCAACTTTGCCGCGAAGCGGACCACACGCAGCAGCCGCACGGGGTCTTCGCGGTAGCGCGTGGCCGGGTCGCCAATCATGCGCAGCGTCTGCTTCTTCAGGTCTTTGAGGCCGTGGTGGTAATCGACGACGATCTGCGTCACCGGGTCGTAGTAGAGCGCGTTGATCGTGAAGTCACGCCGCGCCGCGTCCTCGATCTGCGGCCCCCAGACGTTGTCGCGCAGCACGCGCCCGCTGGCATCGACGACATGGCTCTTGCCGGCCAGCTCGCTCTTCGAGGTCTTCTCGTTGCCGGCCACCTGGTCGGCCTGGTCGGCGTCCAGATACGCGCGGAAGGTCGAGACTTCGATCACCTCATGGTCGCGTCCGCGGCCGTGGACGACGTGAACGATGCGAAAGCGCCGGCCGATGATGAAGGCCCGGCGGAACAGTGCCTTGACCTGCTCGGGCGTGGCGTCGGTGGCAACGTCGAAATCCTTCGGACGGCGGCCAACCAGCAGATCGCGCACGGCGCCGCCGACGATGAAAGCCTGATGCCCCGCCTCTTGCAAGGTGCGCACGACGCGCTCGGCGCGCTCGTCCACCAGCTTCGGGTCGATGCCATGCTCGGCTGCAGCAATCTCGGCGCGTTTGCCCAATGGCACGGCGCCTGGTTTGGTGGGCGCTGCGGGTGCTTTGCCGAGCAGCTTGTCGATGAACTTGCGGATCATTCTTCGCAGAATCTGTGAATGAATCCAACGCGCCCGAGCAGACTGACGCAGGGCGCCCAATCAAGGCGCAAAGCGCAGGCGTGCCAAGAGGCACGGCGAGCATTTGCAACGCAGAGTGGGTGCGTTGCGGCGGGATGAGCGGGCGTGGTGGGTTCGTTCACAGGTTCTCATTCGAAAAGACGAAGTATCGGCCAGCCGCGTTCTGCGGCCACCTGGGCCAGCCGGTCGCCGGGATTGGTGGCCACCGGGTGCGTGGCCCATTCGAGCAGCGGCAGGTCGTTGTGCGAGTCGCTGTAGAAGGTGATGCGGCCGAAGTCTGACGCCGCGTAGCCCAAGCCGGCGAGCCATTGTTCGACACGCGTGACCTTGCCTTCGCGGAAGGTCGGCACGCCTTTGGCGCGGCCGGTCGCGCGGCCTTGCGCATCGCGTTCAAGCTCGACCGCGATCAGCGTGTCGATGCCGAACAGGTCGGCGATTGGCCTCGTCACGAACTCGTTGGTCGCGGTGACGATCGCCACGCGATCACCAGCCTGCCGATGTTGTCGAACCAAGGTCAATGCGCGCTCGTGCACAGCCGGCCGCATCACTTCCAGCATGAATCGCTCGCGCATCGCCAGCGCTTCGGGCTCTGGCCGCGTGCGCCAGGCGGCGGTGGCGAAGTCGAGATAGGCGGCGACGTCGATCGTTCCGGCCAGGTACTCGGCGTAGAACTGGTCGTTGCGCAGCTTGAAGCGGTCTTTGTCGGCCCAGCCCACTTGCACCAGAAACTCGCCGAAGGCATGGTCGGAGTCGGTTTCGATCAGCGTGCCGTCGAGGTCGAAGAGGGTCAGGTTCATACGATGAGCGCTGGGCCGCCCCAAGCGAACCGGCGCCCCAAAGGCCACGAAGGGGCCATTTCATGGCCCAGGGGGCAGCGAACGAAGTAAGCGTGGGGGTTCACAGGTCGGCCCCCTCTTCCTCGAACATCTTTTTCAGCAGTGGCACTGTCACCGCACGGCGCTCGGACAGCGAAAATTCGTCGAGGCGGTCGAGCAGCCGCATCAGGTGCTTCAAGTCGCGCGAGAAGCGCGTCATCAAATAGCCGAGGACGTCATCCGACAGCAGGATGCCGCGGCGCTCGGCCTCGTTTGACAACACGCATCGCGCTTCCCACTCGGACAAAGTTTCGAGCGCGAACACATCGCCCCACCCCAGGCGGCTTCGCAGGTCGTCGCGCAACGGCAGGTCGGTCGGCGGCATGGAGCCCGCCGCCGCGATCTGCGCGTTGTGCGCGACAGCGTCGATGAACAGCGTGAACGCTGCGTGCTGATGCACGTTGTCGAAGCTGTCGCAATCATCCAGCACCACCAGCGACCAGCCGTGATCGAACAGCCACGGCAGCGGCGTGTGGATGCCGAACCAGCCCGCGCTGCCGCCACGCGCCTGTACCGCATGAGTCAGCCCGCGCAGCAGATGGGTCTTGCCACTGCCGCTCGCGCCCCACAGGTACAGCGGCGCACCGGCCTGCGCCCCGAGTGCCCGCAGGTGCGTCAAGGCCGCCGCGTTGGCGCCAGTGACGAAGGACTCGAAGGTCATCAGCGGTTCGGGGCCGATGGCAAGCGGGATCTGCCGCATGTCAACCTTGGTAGAGACGGCTCGACAGGTAGGCGCCTTGCGCACGCCGCAGCGCGACGAGGAGCACCGCGCTGACCGGAAGCGCGATCAGCACGCCGACGAAACCGAACAGGTGCCCGAAGGCCAGCAGCGCGAAGATAACGGCCAGCGGGTTCAGGCCGATGCGCTCACCGACCAGCCTCGGCGTCAGCACGAGACTCTCTGCGATCTGGCCGATGCCGTAGATCACTGCCACCGCCGCCACGCCGTACCAACCGCCGAACTGCAGCGCGCCTGCCAGTAGTGCGAGAGCCAGGCCCAGGCCAAAGCCAAGGTAGGGAATGAAAACGGCCAGGCCGGTGAACACACCGACGGGCAGCGCCAGGTCAAAGCCGGCAATCGCCAGCGCGATGCTGTAGTACACCGCGAGCACCGCCATCACCATCAACTGGCCGCGCAGGTACTGGCCGAGCACGCTATCGCACTCGTCGAAGAAGCCGAGCACGCTGTCGCGCAGCCGCGGCGGGATCAGCGCCTGCGCGCGCTCGACCAGGCGCGGCCAATCGATCAGCAGGTAGAACAGCACGACCGGCATCAGGAACGCGTTGCCGATCAGCGCCAGCAGCATGCTGCCGCCGATGCGCGCCGAGCTGAGCACGGTGGCCATCCAGTCTTCAAGGTTGGCGTCGAGAGCCTTCAGCAGGAACGCCTTGATGCTGGCGCTGTCGAGCGACACATGAATGCCGAACTGCGCCAGCCACGGCACCAGCGTCTTGTTGGCGCGCTCGGCGAGCAGCGGGATCTGCTCCTTGAGCAGCGGCACTTCCTTGACGATCACAGGGATGATCAGCAGCACCAGCGCCAACAGCGCGACGATCGCCACCACCTCGACCAGCACCACCGCGAGGATGCGCGGCATGCGGCGCGCCGCCAGCGCTTCGACCGCCGGGTGCAGCGCATAGGCCAGCACTGCAGCGACGATGAAAGGCGTCAACACCGGACCGAGCAGCCACAGCAAGAGCACCGCGCCCGCAGCGACGGCGAACCAGATCAGACTGCGGCGTTGTGAAGGGTTCAACGACATGCGAATGATCAGTGGAGCTGCGGCCGGCCCGCGGCACGCAACTCGCCGATGCGGTCGTTGATCGCCCGCACATCGTCGGCACCTGGGCTGTGCTCGACATAGGCCGCCAGGTCTTGCAATGCGCCGTCGTCGTCACCGAGCTCGGCGCGCACGAGGCCGCGGTCGCGCCGCTCGTCCCAGTCTTCAGGCAGCAAGATCACCAGGCGCTGCATCACGGCCAGCAGCGCCGGCCACTCTTCGGCGCCGCGGTGGATCTCTTTCAGGTTGCGCAGCATGCGCGCCACCACGGCGCGCGGCGTCGCAGTTTGCAAAAACAGGCCGAGCGGCACTTCGGCATCGCCGATCAGGCCGTGACGGCGCCGGTACGGCTCGATGCGCTCTTCGAGATCGTCGCGCGACAGCGAGCGGCCATTGAACGGGTCGATCACGACTTCGCCCTGCGGCATCTTCAGCTTGATCAGGAAGTGGCCGGGGAAGGACACACCACGCGCTTCGAGGCCGATCTGCTGCGCGATCTCGATGTAGATCAGTGCCAGCGTGATCGGGATGCCGCGCCGAGAATCGAGCACATGGTGCAGGTAGCTGTTCTCGGGCGCGTAGTAGTCGTTGACGTTGCCGGCGAACCCAAGCTCCTGAAAGAAGTAGCGGTTCAGGTAGCGCAAGCGTTGCAGCGGCGCGGTGTCGGCGGCGATGCGGTTCTTCAGCTTCCCGGCCAGCGCGTCAACAGCCGACAAGACACCTTGCACGTCCAGATCAGGCTCGACCGCATGGGCCACCGCCACCGCTGCTTCGAGCTGCGAGAACTGCCGGTCGTCGGCCACCAACGCCGCGAAATATTCGAGCGGCGTCGGGCGTTCGAAAAGGAGTGAAGTCACAACCCTTTTAGTGTATCGGTCAGCCACGGCGCATGAACTGGCGTGGGCGCAGGCCGCATACGAAGAGGACGCCGAAGTAGAGCAGCGCCGCCGCGGACAGCACCGCGGCCACCATTGCGGCCCGCACAACGCCGGAGGAATGCAACCAATCGAAGTGGCGCGCAGCCCACCACAACAGGCCGCCGAGCGCCGCGCACGCCAGCAGAACGCGCAGCGAGAAACCGCCCCAACCAGGAGACGGCGTGTAGACGCCGCGCTTTCGCAAGCCGATGAACAACCAAGTCGCATTGACCAGCGCGCCGAGGCCGATTGACAAGGCCAACCCGGCATGGCCGAACATCGGCACGAAAACGAGGTTCATCGCCTGCACGGCGATCAGCACGACGATGGCGATCTTCACCGGCGTGCGAATGTCTTGCCGCGCGTAGAAGCCGGGCGCGAGGATCTTGACGCCAATGAGCCCCATCAGGCCAACGCCATAGCCCATCAGCGCCGTCACCGTCTGCGCCACATCGCGCTCGGTAAACGCGCCGTAGTGGTAGAGCACGGCCACCAACGGTTGCGGAAACACGAGCAAGGCAATCGCACAGGGCAACGCCAGCAGCAGCACGAGACGCAGACCCCAATCGAGCAGGCCGGCGTAGTGCGTCGCGTCGTCTCGCGCCTGCGCGGCCGAGAGCTGGGGCAACAGCACCACGCCGAGCGCCACGCCGAGCAGCGCGGTCGGGAACTCCATCAATCGATCGGCATAGGTCAGCCACGACACGGCGCCGGTGCCCACGTGCGACGCGATCTGCGTGTTGATCAGCAGCGAGATCTGCGCCACCGACACGCCGAGCAAGGCCGGCGCCATCTGCTTGAGGATGCGACCCACACCCGGGTGATGCCTGGCCGCACGCAGCGCCGATGGCGACAGCCCAATACGTGGCAGCAAGCCGATACGCGCCAGCGCCGGCACCTGCACCGCGAGTTGCAGCACGCCACCGGCCATCACGCCAACGGCCAAGGCGTAGATCGGCTGCACGCCGATCGACTGCAACCACGGCACGCCGAACCACGCCGCCGCGATCACGGCGAGGTTGAGCAGTACCGGCGTCACGGCCGGCACGGCGAAGCGCTTCCAGGTGTTCAGGATGCCCGCGGCCAGCGCCACCATCGACATGAAGCCGATGTACGGGAACATCACGCGCGTCATCAGCACCGCGCTGTCGAAGCGCTCCAGGCCGCTGGCCAAGAGCCAGACCAGGACCGGCGCCGCGATGACACCGATGACGCAGGTCAGCAGCAGCGCCCAGGCAAGGATCGTGGCCACCGCATCGACCAGCCGGTGCGTCGCCTCGTCGCCCTCCTTTTCGCGGCTGGCGGCCAGGATCGGCACGAAAGCTTGCGAGAACGCGCCCTCGGCGAACAGCCGACGCAGCAGGTTGGGGATGCGAAAGGCGACGTTGAAGGCGTCTGTCGCGGCAGAGGCACCGAACGTCGCAGCGATCAGTTGCTCACGCACCAAGCCGGTCACCCGAGACGCCAGGGTCAGCAGCGAGACGGTGGAAGCGGCCTTGAGGAGGTTCATGCAGGTGAGTCTGGCGGCGGATTATCCAAGAGGCGCCCACTAACCTGATGGGCTGTGGCTGGCAGGCCCGGAGTCTCGCATGCTAGACTCGCGCTCTTTGCACAGACTCACGTAGCTCCATGGCCACCGCAACCAAAGCCAAGAAGAAAACCGTCCGCATCGCCTCGGGCCGCAAGCGCGCGCGCCAGGACGTGAAGCTCAACGCCGCGAATGCTTCACTGCGCTCCCAGTACCGCAGCGCCGTCAAAGGTGTGCAGAAGGCTGTTGTTGCTGGTGACAAGGGCAAGGCGGCCGAGCTGTTCAAGGCCGCGCAGAGCGTCATCGACTCGGTGGCCGACAAAGGCATCTTCCACAAGAACAAGGCCGCTCGCCACAAGAGCCGCCTGGCTGCCAAGGTCAAGGCACTGGCCCTCGCCGCCTGACCTCGCCCGGCCCAAGAATAAACGCCCGCAGCTGCGGGCGTTTTTCATTGCTTCGGCGGCGGCTCAGGCAACACGCAGACCTCGCCCATCTGCAGATCGTTGTCGCGCGCGAAGTTGGCAACGAAGTCCCACGCCATCGGCTCGATCTCCTTCAGCGCCTCGCTGACGATCACCGCCTTGACGTCGCCGATGCTTGTCGGCACGCAGTACGGCGAGTAGCCGATGAACGCGCTGATGCTGGCCTTGCCAGCGGTGCCCGGGCGAAAGCACGACATGGCGCCAGCCAGGCGCTCGGCCCAATCGCTGGGGCGGAAGACGCGGCCTTCTTTGGTGATGCCTTGAATGATGAACTCGCGCGCTGCGCGAACGGGGGCGGTCATGATCGACTGGGACGCCGTGGCAATCTGGTGGCCGGTGGCGCAGGCGACGAGCACCAGCGCAGGCCGCGCCAAGGGCGGTGCCTGTATTGTGCCTGGGTGTTGTTGCGCCGCAGCAAGCATGAAACCGACCGATTGAGAGGGACGCCCTGTTTTCGGCGCGCGAAAGGGCCGCCCGTAGAATCAATTCGAGCTTGAGGCGTGAACTGTTCGCAGTGCGCCGAGGATTTTTTGATTTCGCGCACGCAGGAGACCGAAGACGATGGCCCAACCCGCCGAGCCCCATGTGATGGCGACCTACGGCCGCCTGCCGATTGCGCTGTCGCACGGCCGAGGCTGCCGCGTCTGGGACACCGAAGGCCGCGAATACCTCGATGCGTTGGCCGGAATCGCCGTCAACACGCTCGGCCACGGCCACCCGAAGCTGGTGCCGGCGTTGCAGGACCAGGTGGCCAAGTTGATCCACTGCAGCAATTACTACGCCGCGCCTTTGCAGGAAAGACTGGCGGCGAAACTGTGCGAGATCTCGGGCCTGACCAACGTGTTCTTCGGCAACTCCGGCCTCGAAGTCAACGAAGGCGCGCTGAAGATCGCGCGCAAGTACGGACATGACCGCGGCATCGACAAGCCCGAGATCATCGTTTACGAGAAGGCCTTCCACGGCCGCTCGATCGCCACGCTGTCGGCCACAGGCAACGCCAAGGTGCAGGCAGGTTTCGGCCCGCTGGTCGAAGGTTTCGTGCGCGTGCCGTTGAACGATATCGCTGCCGTCGAAGAAGCAGCGCGCACGCGGCCGAACGTCGTGGCTGTGTTCCTCGAAGTGATCCAGGGCGAAGGCGGGATCAACGCCTCGCGTGCCGAGTACCTGCAGGCGCTGCGCAAGATCTGCGATGACAGGCAGTGGCTGCTGATGCTCGACGAGGTGCAATGCGGCCTCGGCCGCACCGGCAAATGGTTTGCGCACCAGTGGGCGAACATCTTGCCGGACGTGATGCCGCTGGCCAAAGGGCTCGGCTCGGGCGTGCCCATTGGCGCCATCGTCTGCGGGCCGAAAGCGGCCAACGTCCTTGGCGCCGGCAACCACGGCACCACCTTCGGCGGCAATCCCCTGGCGATGCGCGCCGGCATCGAGACGCTGCGCATCATGGAAGAAGACGGTCTGCTCGAGAACGCAGCGACCGTCGGAGCGCACTTGCGCGCCGGTCTGGAGCGCGAACTCGCCGGCGTCAAAGGCGTCGTCGAATACCGCGGCCAAGGACTGATGATCGGTGTCGAGTTGGATCGACCCTGCGGCGATCTGTTGAAGCAGGCCTGCGAAGCCGGCTTGCTGATCAGCGTCACTGCCGACCGTGTGGTGCGCCTGCTGCCGCCGCTGATCATGACCACGGCCGAAGCCGACAAGGTGGTGTCGATCCTTGCGCCGCTGATCAAGAAGTTCCTGTCGTGAAACCGGGTGATGCGCTGATGAAGCACTACCTGCAGTTCAAGGACTTCCGCGCTGAGGAGTACGCCTACCTTTTCGAGCGCACGCGCGAGATCAAGAAGCGCTTCAAGTACTACGAGAAGTACCAGCCGCTGGTCGATCGCACGCTGGCGATGATCTTCGAGAAGGCCAGCACGCGCACACGCGTCAGCTTCGAGGCCGGCATGTACCAGATGGGCGGATCGGTGGTGCACCTGACCACCGGCGACAGCCACCTCGGCCGCGCCGAGCCGGTGGCAGACACGGCGCGCGTCATCAGCCGCATGGTCGACATCGTGATGATCCGCACCTACGCGCAATCGATGATCGAAGACTTCGCGGCGAACTCGCGCGTGCCGGTCATCAATGGCCTCACCAACGAGTACCACCCGTGCCAGATCCTGGCCGACATCTTCACCTTCATCGAGCACCGCGGCCCGATGGCGGGCAAGACCGTGGCCTGGGTCGGAGACGGCAATAACATGGCCAACACCTGGCTGCAGGCCGCCGAGATCCTCGGCTTCAAAGTGCATGTCAGCACGCCGAGCGGCTATGAAGTAAATCAGACCGTTGCCGGCATCAGCAGCAGCGATTGCTACCGCGTCTTCAAAGACCCGCTCGAAGCCTGCCGTGGCGCACACCTCGTGACCACCGACGTCTGGACCAGCATGGGCTATGAGGCCGAGAACGCCGAGCGCGTGAAAGCCTTCGCTGACTGGTGCGTTGACGACCGCCTGATGGCCGTGGCGCGCAGCGATGCCCTGTTCATGCATTGCCTGCCGGCGCACCGCGGCGAAGAGGTCGCGGCCTCCGTGATCGACGGTCCGCAGTCGGTGGTCTGGGACGAAGCCGAAAACAGGATGCACGCGCAGAAGGCACTCATGGAGTACCTTCTGCTCGGGCGGATCGGCTGAGGCCGAGACGGCGGCCCGCAGGGCCGGCATCCAGTTTCGGTGAAGGCTCATATCGCGAAGCGATGTGAAGGCGAGCAGCGCCGTGCCGGAACCAAAACCGCATGCACGCGCAGAAGGCACTCATGGAGTACCTGCTGCTAGGGCGCCTTGGATAGGTAGCGCTGCATGCCCTGCCGCACATCGTCGGGTAGAGCTACCGCCTTGTGCGTGGCCAGCGACGTGCAGACCAGCACCTGACGAAAACGCGCGCGGAGCTCGTCGCCGCCGCTGAACTCCACCGCCAACTCGACCGAGCTGCGGCCGAGCTTGGCGACAGCCAGCCGCTGCTGCAGGCGGTCGCCATGTTTGCTGACCGCCGTGAAATCGCACTCGAGCCGCACCGTCGGCACGCCCAGCCGGCGCACACCGATGTATTCGTGATACGGCACGCCCAGGCCCTCGTTGAACCAGCGCTCGTGCAGGGTGTTGAGCATCACCAGGTACTGCGGGAAGAAGACGATGCCGGCCGGATCGCATTGCGCGAAGCGGATGGTGTCTTCTACTTTGAACACGTCGGCAGCCATGACGCCGCACTGTAGCGGCGTGCCGCCGCCGTCGCGAGAGGGCAAGCACGGGCGGCGCCCTATCATCACCGTCATGAGCCGACTGATTGCCCTGTTCCTGCTGTGGGCTGCATGCGTCGCGCCCTGCCAGGCGCAGGCGCCGACGGTGGCTCAGCTCCAATGGCTGTCCGGCTGCTGGGCGGCGACCGGCGGCGAACCCGGCTCGGGCGAGCAGTGGATGGCGCCGGCCGCCGGCGTGATGCTCGGCATGGCGCGCACCGTGCGCCTCGGCAACGTTCGCCAGTTCGAGTTCATGCAACTGCGCGACACACCGCAGGGCCTGGTCTTCGTTGCCTGGCCCAACGGCAAGGAGCCCACCACGTTCGCCGCCGAGCGCATCGGAGCGCGCTCGGCCGCGTTCCGCAACGACGGACACGACTTTCCACAGCGCGTCGTCTACCAACTGGCCGATGACGGCGCGCTCGATGCGCGCATCGAAGGCCAGGTGCAGGGCCAGCCGCGCGTGATCCGCTTTCCGATGAAGCGCGCCAGTTGCCCGCTGTAGCGCAACGCGCAAAATCCGCGCTCTGTTGGGATTAACCGACACCACGCCGCTCCCGCACATCGCACATTGCGAGCCCATGCCGCGCCTCTGGGACATCTCTCCACCCGTCGATGCCGCGTCGCCAGTCTTTCCCGGCGATGCACGCTACGAACAGCGCTGGGCGGCCACGCTCGGGCCGGGCTGCCCGGTCAATGTCAGCACGCTCACGCTGTCGCCGCACACCGGGGCTCACGCCGACGCTCCGTTGCACTACGACCCGCACGGCGCAACCATCGGAGCGCTCGAGCTGACCCCTTACCTCGGCCCCTGCCGCGTCATCCATGCGATTGGCGTGGCGCCGTTGGTGCAGTGGCAACACGTCGAGCACGCGATCGACGGCCATCTGCCGCCGCGCGTGCTGGTACGCACCTATGCGCGCATGCCGTTCGACCGCTGGGACGAAGCGCTCGCGGCCTATGCACCCGAAACGATCGAGCGCCTGGCCGACCTCGGCGTCACGCTGGTCGGCATCGACACGGCAAGCATCGACCCTGCCGACAGCAAGTCCCTCGACAGCCATCAGGTGATCCGGCGGCGCGGTCTGCGCGTGCTCGAGAACCTGGTGCTCGACGATGTCCCCGAAGGCGACTACGAGCTGATCGCCCTGCCCCTCAAACTGGTCACCGCCGACGCGAGCCCTGTTCGCGCTGTGCTGCGCGAACTCGTCGATGCACGCACCGTGTTGCGGGAGTTGTGAAATGAACCGAACCGACTGCGAACGCCTCGACGCCCAAGACCCGTTGGCTGCCCTGCGCGATCAGTTCGCGCTGCCAGCCCACAAGATCTACCTCGACGGCAACTCGCTCGGCGTACTGCCGCGAGCCACGGCGCAACGCGTCGCCGACGTCGTGACGCACGAGTGGGGCGAGCACCTGATCGAGAGCTGGAACACGGCGCATTGGATCGATCTGCCACAACGCATCGGCAACAAGCTGGCCAAGCTTGTCGGCGCGGGCGCCAACGAGCTGGTGATCGCCGACTCGACGTCGATCAACCTGTTCAAGGTGCTGTCGGCGGCCTTGTCGATGGCGCAAGCCGATCACCCGCAGCGCCGCGTCATCCTCTCCGAGCGCGACAACTTTCCGACCGACCTGTACATCGCCGAATCGCTGGCGCGCGAGCGCGGGTTCGAGCTGGTGCTGGCCGACGCGCCGGAGCAGATCGAGCTGCGACTGGGCCAGGGCGATGTCGCGGTGCTGATGCTGACGCAGGTCAACTACCGAACCGGCCGCCTGCACGACATGGCCGCACTCACGCAAGTCACGCACGACGTCGGCGCACTCGCCGTATGGGATCTCGCCCACAGCGCAGGTGCCTTGCCAGTGCACTTGAAGCGCGACGACGCCGACTTCGCCGTCGGCTGCGGCTACAAGTACTTGAACGGCGGCCCCGGCGCGCCCGCTTTCGTCTGGGTGCATCCGCGCCATGCCGAGCGCTTCTGGCAACCGCTGGCGGGCTGGATGGGGCACGCGGCACCGTTCGCTTTCGTGCCTGGCTACACACCGGCGCCCGGCATCGCACGCTACCTGTGCGGCACGCCACCGGTGATTTCGATGGCCGCGCTCGAATGCGGCATCGACACCGTGCTTGCTGCCGACCCGCTCGGCGGCATGGACGCGCTGCGCAGCAAGTCGCTGGCGCTGACCGAATGCTTCATGCGCCTGGTCGCAGAACGCTGCGAGCAGTCTGCGCATCATCACGCCGCACGAGTCGCAGCACCGCGGCAGCCAGGTCTCGCTGGTGCGCGACGAAGGCGCGTATGCGATCGTGCAGGCCCTGATCGCGCGCGGCGTGATCGGCGACTTCCGCGCGCCCGATGTACTGCGCTTCGGCTTCACGCCGCTGTACACGCGCTTTGTCGATGTGTGGGATGGGGTGGAACACCTACTTCAAGTGCTCGAGTCCGGCGAGTGGAAAGAAGCGCGCTTCAACAAGAAGGCGGCCGTGACATGAGCGACTCCCAACAGCATCACGACGCCAAGCTCGACTTCGCCAAGGACATGAGCTACGGCGACTACCTGCACCTCGACCAGGTGCTCGCGGCGCAGCACCCGCTCTCGCCCGACCACAACGAGATGCTGTTCATCGTCCAGCACCAGACCAGCGAGCTGTGGATGAAGCTGATGCTGCATGAACTCGAAGCGGCGATGGCCCACGTCGCTGCCGACCAGCTCGGCAGCGCCTTCAAGGTGCTGGCGCGCGTGTCAGCCGCATCATGGAGCAGCTGGTTCACGCCTGGGACGTGCTGGCGACGATGACACCGCCCGAGTACAGCGCGATCCGGCCCTTACCTCGCCAACTCGAGCGGCTTTCAGAGCTGGCAGTACCGCTGCATCGAGTTCCGCCTCGGCAACAAGAACGCGGCGATGTTGAAGCCGCACGCGCATGCGCCCGAGCGATTGGCGCTGGTGGCTGCTGCTCATGCCGCGCCCTCGCTCTACGACGAAGCACTGCGCCTGCTGGCGCGACGCGGCATCGCCGTGCCGAAAACGCACACCGAGCGCGATTGGACGCAGCCATACGCTGCCAGCGCCGAGGTCGAGCAAGCTTGGCTCAGTGTCTATCGCGCACCGCAGACGCACTGGGACCTGTACCAGCTCGGCGAAGAGCTCACCGACCTCGAAGACGCCTTCCGCCTCTGGCGCTTCCGCCACGTGACGACGGTCGAGCGAGTCATCGGCTTCAAGCGCGGCACCGGCGGCACCGGCGGCGTGAGCTATCTGCGCAAGATGCTCGACGTGGTGTTGTTCCCGGAAATCTGGACGCTGCGCACAAGCCTCTGATCCGCAAACGCAGGCGCAGCTATCGTATCGGCCATGACCGCCCATCACGTTTTCACCGGCCTGCGCACCGCGCTGTCCACCAGCGCACCCTTTGTGTTTTTGGCCTGTGCACTGGTGGCGTTTGCCTACTGGATGCTCGACCCGAATCCGCCACGGCGCGTCGTGCTCGCCACCGGCGTCGAACAAGGCGCGTATGCCGAATTCGGGCAGCGTTATGCCGATCGGCTGAAGCAGCACGGCATCAGCGTCGAGCTGCGCAACACGCAAGGCGCCGCCGAAAACCTGGCGCTGCTGCAGGGTGCATCGTCGGATGTGCAGATCGGCTTCGTTCAAGGCGGCGCGAGCCAGGCGCCCGATGCCGCGTCGAGCTTGACGTCATTGGGCAGCATGTTCTACGAACCGGTGTGGCTGTTCTACCGTGCCGACAGTGCGCAGCGCCTGCTGAAGAAGCCCACGTTGGACAGTCTGTCCCAACTCGCCGGCTGGAGCGTCAACATCGGCGCAGCCGGCAGCGGCGTGCCGCACCTGGCAACGCAACTGCTCGATGCCAACCACATCGAACCGAGCACGATCGCGCTGTCGCAGCAGCCCGTCACCCCCGCGGTGATCGAACTGCTGGAAGGCCGGCTCGACGCCCTCGTGCTCGCCTCGGCGCCCGAGTCGGCCATGGTGCAGATGCTGCTGCAGACGCCCGGCGTGCAGCTGTTCGACTTTGCGCAGGCCGAGGCCTACACGCGGCGCTTCGGCTTTCTCTCTGCGGTGACGCTGCCGCGCGGCGTGGTCGATCTGGCACGCGACATGCCGGCAGCGGACGTGCGCATGGTCGCGCCCACGGCAACGCTCGTCGTGCGTGATGGCCTGCACCCGGCGCTGGCACAACTCTTCGTGCAGGCCGCGCGTGAAGTCCATGGCGGCTCGGGCTGGTTCCAGCGCAAGGGCGACTTTCCGAACGCGCGCGACGGCGAACGCTCGCTCGCGCCCGAGGCCGAGCGCTTCTACCGCAACGGCGTGCCGTGGCTGCAGCGCTTCCTGCCGTTCTGGCTGGCCAATCTGATCGATCGCATGTGGCTTGCGATGTTGTCGATCGTCGCCGTGCTGTTGCCGTTGTCGCGCATCGTGCCGCCGATCGTCGAGCTGCGCATCCGCTCGCGAGTGTTTCGCTGGTACGCGCAACTGCGCCAGATCGAGTCCGACGTGCGCACACGGCCAGCCCAGAATCTGCTCGTCGAGCTCGATGCGATCGAGGACAAGGTCAATGCGATCCAGGTGCCGCTGTCATACACCGATGAGCTGTACGCTCTGAAGAGCCACATCCAGATGGTGCGGCGGCGGCTACAGACCAATTAGGGCCTGTTCACGCTACGCAGTGTGAACAGGCCCTATTCGATGACGGTGGTTCGCTCGACGCCGGGGGCCAACTCGACAGACGCTTTCATGGCGCGGCGCGGGCTCAGCAGCAGATGAATGCCGACGCCGATGCCGGCGCCGACCAACTCCGCCGCGACAAAGCCGGGCACGCTGGCCGGTGCGATGCCGGCGAAGCTGTCGCTGAACATCCGGCCGAAGGCTGCGGCGGGGTTGGCAAACGAGGTGGACGCGGTGAACCAATAGGCCGCACCGATGTAGCAGGCGACCATTGCCCCGACGCGGGCAGCCGGCGCGCGCAGGATGACCAGGAGCAGCCCGGCGGTCGCTACCGCCTCGGCGATCCATTGCCCGGTGCCGCTGCGCACCTTGGTCGAGAACTGCAGGATGCTCAAGTCGAACATCGCATGTGCGAGCCAGGCACCGAGCACAGCGCCCGCGAGTTGCGCCGCAACGTAAGGCGCGAAGAGCGACCGCGGCAACTCGCCTCGCGCCGCCATCACCGCCGACACGGCCGGATTGAAATGCGCACCACTGACCGGCCCGAAGACCTCGATCAGGATGTACAGGCCGCCGACCGTCGCCAGCGTGTTGGCCAGCAGCGCGATGGCCGCGTTGCCGCCGGCCAGTCGCTCGGCCATGATGCCCGAGCCGATGACCACGGCCAGCAGCAGCGCGGTGCCGAGCGCCTCGGCCAGCAGCTTGCGGGGTGTGTCGGTCATGAGCCTTTGCCTCAGCGCGAGCCGATGTCCTTGATCTCGCGCTGAATGCGCTGCGTGTCGAGCGAGGGCAGCGGCAAGGCCAGCATCAGTTCGATCCGGCGCTTGAGCGTCACCCCAGCAGACAGGAATGCCTTCGCCTTCTCTTCGTCAGTGCCTTCCACGGCCGCGGGGTCGGGCACGCCCCAGTGCGCGGTCATCGGCTGGCCGGGCCAGAACGGGCAGACCTCGCCGGCCGCGTTGTCGCAGACCGTGAAAACGAAGTCCATCTCCGGTGCCTCGGGCTTTGCGAACTCGTCCCAGCTTTTGCTGCGAAATCCATCGGTAGGGATATGCCAGTTCGTGAGCGTCTGCAAAGCGAAAGGGTTCACCACGCCCTTGGGCTGACTACCCGCGGAGTACGCCTTGAAGCTTCGGCCCGGCAGTCGGCTGCCAAGGTCGTTCATCAGGCCTTCGGCGAGGATCGATCGCGCGGTGTTGCCGGTGCAGATGAACAGGACGTTGTAGGTCTTCGACTCGGTCATGGTGGCTCCTCAGCAGCAGGACGAAGCGGGTCTGACGGCGATGCCGATCGGCTTGCCGACGGATGTCGATCGAGGTGTGGGTGCACTCGCCGCACAGCAGGCGGATGCCTCCGACGCGGCGGACGCGGCCGCCGCGGCCTCAGGCTTCGCTTCACTGAAGACCGGGATGTTGTCGAGCGTATGGAAGTGCTCCCACGCAATGCCCTGCGGGTCGGTGATCCAGTGCTTCTCGCTGCGGGCGTAGCAGCAGCTGGTCTCGCCTTCATCGAGCAGCGTCATGTCCGCCGCTTCGGCACGCGCCTTCAGTTCGACCAGTTCCTCGGCGCTGTCCGTCTGCAGGCCGAGGTGGTCCACGCCCGGCTTTCCGCCGCGCGTGGATATGGCGAAGTTGATGCGCGGATCCTCGAGCATCCACTTGGCGTAGTCGCTCTCGACGCGCGCGGGCTCGGCCGCGAACATCTTCGAATAGAAGGCGATGCTGGCGGCAAGGTCTTCGACATGGGCATGGACGTGGAATCGTTTCATCGCAGGCTCCGATCAGGACAAACAGAAAGTGGGTTCAGCACTTGCACGACGCATCCGCGGGCGTGACCACGCAGGTGGCGCCGCGGCAGCAGTTCTCGGTGAGGTACGACAGCAGTCCGTTCATGTGGTCGAACGCAGCGCGGTAGATGATGTTGCGGCTCGATCGCTCCTGGGTCACCAGGCCGGCATGGGTCAGTTCCTTGAGGTGGAACGACAGCGTGTTGGCTGGAATGCCGAGCGCTTCCGACATGGTGCTGGGAGTCAGACCGTCCTGGCCCCGGACGACCAGGGCGCGAAACACCTGGAGGCGCACAGGCTGCGCCAAGGCGGCAAGTGACTTGACGACGATCTCGTGTTCCATGCTTCCATCATATTTGAATGATTGAATCGCCGCAAGCTTCCAGATTTGGACCACCGCGCACGCCGGACAGCGCATCGTCGATGGCCAGCGCCTGATGCCGGCTGCGGGCGACATTTTTCTCGGCTGGGCCAGCGCGCCCGGCGGGCGAGCCTACTGCGTGCGCCAGCTGCGCGACATGAAGGCCTCCTACAAGCCCGAAGAGTTCAGCCCTGCCGACCTGCGCGAGTACGCCCAAGCCTGTGGACGACGGCGCGCTCGAGGCGATCGACGATCCAGACTGAGCGGCACGTCCCCTCAGTCGCCACCTCTGATCGAGAAGGCCTGCAGCGACAAGCGCAGCGCTGCTTCGTAGATCGCATCCGGGGTCAGCGGCTGCGTGACGGAAGGGCCCGCGTCGATCTCGTCGTTCAAGCCAAAGCGATTGTGGAGCACGGCGCTGCCGAGCAGGCGTGTGGACTCCCTCCGCAACGCGACGCCGACCCAGCGCCCGCGGGCATCGAACACCGGACCGCCGGGCGCCTCCCCGTCGAGTTCGTTGCCCAGCGCATGCGAGGCGCTGGCTGCATCGAACATCCCGAGAAACCCCAACTGCAGGCGCGGCCACACGGCGCAAGGCTGGCTGCCGCCGGCGTTGCATGCAGCGGTGGCCACATAAACGGGCGCGCCGGGAAACGGCTCGCGCGGCGGGCGCTGCAGGCGCGGTGCACCGTCGAACGGCTGATCGAGGCGCACCTGGGCAATGCGTAGAGACTCATCGCGCTCGACCACCTGCGCGCGCGACACGCGCCCGAGGCCATCGCGCAAGCCAACGGTGGACGCGCGGTCAATGGCCTGCAGCGGCACCAACGCTTGACGGCCGGCGTCGATCAATGTTGCCGCACCCACGAGGCGCCAACCGGCGGGCAATCTCTCGAACGCGACGGTCTCGCCTGACGCGACTTCGCGGTGCGCCAGCGCGAGTGCGGCGCTGTCGGGCACACGTACCGCGGCGGTGTCGAGCACGCGGCGCGCCGCCTGTGCCTGACCTCCGAGCTCGAGCAGGCGTGCATAGAGCAGCGCGCCCTGCACGTTGTCGCCATGCGCGCCCGCGCTGTGCGCCGCGACGGTCAGCGCGCGCCGGTACTCGCCGCCGCGCATGAGACTGCGCGCAATACCCAGCTCGATGTCGAGCGCATGCTCTTGCGTTGCGGCCGCCTCGTAGTCCCGCAGCGCCGCAGCGGCGTCGCCACGAGCAAGCGAACTCGCGGCGCGTTCGAGCAATTGCTGCTGCGCGGGGCTTCGCGGCGCGTGATCGTCAGCCGCGTGCGCAGTCAGCGCCAGCCACAGGGCCGCCATCGCGGCCCATCGCACCGGCCGCATCAAGGCAGCCGCACGATGCGCGGTTTTTGCAGCGCTGCGGCATTGGGGTCATAGGCCGTGAACGACGGCTGCTTGAATCCTGCCAGGTAGGCCGTCACGGCATCGATGTCCTGTGCACCGCCCAGGCGCTCGGTGCCGCTGTTCAGCGTTGTGAAGCCGTCGCCGCCGGTAGCCAGGAAGCTGTTGACCGTGACCCGATAGGTCTTGGCCGGCGAACTCACGGTCCCCAGGGCATCGACGATCTGGTCGATCACGGCGCCGTTGGCGTTGACCAGACGCAGATCGCTGATGCGCTCGTCGCAGCCTTTGCTGCTGTCCCAGCGGTATTTCAAGCCCGCAGCAGGGAGCAGCACGCGCTGCGCGATCTGGCCGCGACAGCCGATGAACTGCTGCTCGAGCAGGTTCTTCAGGCTCTGCGCAGTCAGCGTCATCGTCACGAGGCTGTTGCCGAAGGGTTGCACGGTGAAGGCTTCGCCATAGGTGACGTTGCCATCGCCCTCGCCCGCAGTGCTGCCGGCGAAAGTGAAGCTGGTTCGCACGCCACCGGGGTTCATGAAGGCGATCGTCGCGGCGCCGAATCCGGCGGGCGCCGTGGCGGCCAACTGCGAGTCGGCGATCAGTTCGCCGGCGGGCATGTTGCCGGCCGCATCGGCGCTGTTGGCCAGGCTCGTCGTGATCGAGCCGATGACTTGGTTGGCGATCGGCGAAACGAGGCCGTTGTACGCGGTGACGAGATTGCGCAGCGCTGGGTCGGCGTCGATAGCAAGATTGATCTCGGCATCTGTGCGATCGACCAACCGGTTGGTGGCGCTGACCGCGGCAACGCGGCTCGAGCCGTGTTTGCTCGGATCTAGCGTGAGGTCGATATCGGTCACCACGCGCCCAAAGGCACTGGCGCTGGTGACGGGCACGAAGCGTCCGCTCGCGTTGGGCAGGCCGGTCGGCCGCGCCGTGCGCGTGACCACACCGCCGACGCTCTTCACATCCACCGTGTTGGCTGAGCAGTTATAGGCCGCGTGGGTATGGCCGCTGATCACCAGGTCGACCGCGTTGTCCAACCGTGCCACCACCTGTGCGATGTCGGAGCCAGCCAAGTTGCCGTCGCAGCCGTTGATGTCGGACAGGCCGGCCGACTGGAAGCCACCCTGGTGCACCAGCACGACGATCGCGTCGGCGCCCTGCTTTCTCAGCTTGGGCACGAGCGCGTTGACGGTGTCCGCCTCGTCGCGGAACTCGAGGCCCGCCACGCCCGCCGGCGTGACGATCGTCGGCGTGGCTTTCAACGTCATGCCGATGAACGCCACGCGCACGCCTCGAAACGCTTTCATGCCGTACGCGGGCAGCAAAGGCTTGCCGCTCGCGGTGTCGATCACGTTGGCCGACAGCCACTGGAAGCGCGCGCCCTCGAACGGCACCGGCGTTCCCACCAGCGCGCCCTGACAGGAGTTCGGATCCTGCACGCCGCCTGCCGTCTTGCAGCCGCCGCTCTGCAGTCGCAACAGTTCGGCGCGCCCCTTGTCGAACTCGTGGTTACCCACCGAGTTGAAGTCCAGACCGATGCGGTTCATCACCTCGACCGTCGGTTCGTCATGGAACAGCGCCGAAATCAGTGGCGAGGCGCCGATGAAGTCGCCTGCACCGACCACCACGTGGTGCCTGTTCTGCGCCTTGAGTCGCGAGACATAGGCGCCAACGTACTCGGCGCCCCCCACCGCCGGGCGCTGCGCCAACGGGATGCTGGTGTTCTCGCCGAACGACCCCGGCGTCTGCAAGTTGCCGTGGAAATCGTTGATGCCGATGATCTTGACGGTGAACGGCTGCCGACTGCGGCCGTGATCGTCGCCGCGATGGTGATTGCGATCATCATCGTGAGCGACCGCGGCAAAGTTCATTGCCAACGCGAAGGCGCCGACCGTCGCGGTTCTCAGCAAACGACTCACTGTCATGGCATGGCTTTCGAAGTTGATCAAGGCAATCACCTTCGCATCGCGTTGCGACAGCCGTATGACGGCCGCGACGTCGGCGGCGCATGCCTGAACGCTCGCAAGGCCGCATTGACGTAGCTCTTCCAGAGCACGTCCTGGCCGGCTCAACGACGGCGGTGGCGCAGCCTCCACGTCACCAGCCACGCCACCGCAGAAGTCAGCAGAACGATGCAAGCGAGGACGGACCAGAAGCCGTGCTTGCTGTCGGCCAGCGGAATGCCACCCACATTCATGCCCATCAGGCCGGCGATCAGGTTGATCGGCAGCGCGAGCACCGTGACCATGGTCAGGATGAACAGGCTGCGGTTGTTCTCTTCCGCTACGCGCGTGGCCGATTCGTCTTGCAGCAGCTTGATGCGCTCCTGCAGCGCGCCGATATCGCGCAGCACGAGGGCGAACTCGTCGTTGGTGCGCATCAGCCGCGCCACGTCGCCTTCAGCCACCCAGCGCGGCGGACGCGACAGCGTGCGCGTCAAGGCGCTCGGCTCGGGAGCCAGAAGGCGCTGCAGCCGCACCATCAAACGCCGCAGACCAGCCAGCGGCGCGCTGGTGCGGTCGTCGCGGCCGGCCAGAAGCGCGTCCTCGATGTCATCGAGCCGTTCGGCGGTCTTGCGCGCGATCTGCTGCAACTCGTCGGCCTGGTCATTGAACAGGTGATCCAGCAGCGCCACGCTGGACTCGAGCGTCTCGCCGTTCTTGATTGCCGCGCGCAGGCGATCGACCGAGCGCAGCGGATGCAGCCGCGCAGTGACGACCAGTGCTTCGGTGACCCAGACCCACAATGTCGCCACATCGCTGGCATCGAAGGAAAAGTCGAAGGTGACGTCGTTGATGACGGCGAGCAGAGCATCGCCTTCGCGGTCGATGCGCGTTGAACGGGAGCCGCTGCTCAGCGCCTCGAAGAAATCGTCGCCCAGACCCGCATGCGTGTGCAGCCAGTGCTGCGCGCCGGCGTGACCCAGGTTGATATGGACCCAGACGAATGAGCCCGCAGCGGCATCGAGCACGCCCTCGGTGGCGAGGGAGTCAACCGTTTGCGGCGACCGTCCGTCCTCGAAACGCCAGCCGCAGATGAGGCCGAATTCACCAGCGCCATGCAGGGGCGCCGCCGTCGCCCTTGTTTCCATCAGTCAGAATCTCGACGCGCTGGTGGATCGGTGTTCGCCAAGCGCTCGAGCTCCGCTTTGGCGAGCTCGCGCAGTTCAGCGATGCGCGCGGCCAGCCACCCGAGAGCGAACCAAGCGCCAGGGTCGGGCGTCGCCAGCGCCTGGTAGCGGCCACGCGCCACAAACACATCGTTGAGCTCGCCCATGCGGTCCTGTATCGCCGTCAAGGCTCCGAGATAGCGCTCTACTTGCCGCCGACGCAGCAGGGGCGCGAAAAATTCGACCGCGTAACGCTGCCGTTTGATGCGCTTGCGCAGCGCGTGCAGTTCCGTGTCGTCCAGTTGGTCGAACGCCTGCCAGTCGGCCGTCAAGCGTGCATGCCAGCGGCGCAGGCGTCGCGCGGCGCTGCGTTGCAGACTGTGGGGCTCGCAAGGAGGTTCGAAACGCTGCACATCGATCGGCGCCGTCTGCAGCGCCACGCGCCACGCAATCCAGTCGAGCAGCAAGCGTTGGGTCGCCGTGTGTCGAACGACCAGTGCCGGATCGGGCGCGGCCAGTCCCGGCGGCTTTTGCAGCGCTGGCGCACCTGCCGCGGCAAGCTCCGCCATCACGCCGCTGCCGAGCACTGCGTTGTCGCGCGACAAGCCAAGGGTCGTGAACAGCAGCCGCAGGCCCTCCACGAGATGGTCGGGCGGCTCCGGAACCCAGCTCTCGAAGCTGCGCAGCGCGCTGCGCAGGCGCCGGATGCCCACACGCAGCTGATGAACATGCTCTGTGCGCTGCTGGGGATCGCCCACGATCAAGCCCATGGCGTTGCGGCTCGCCTGCGCCAAGCACTCATCGAGCACCGCGGCAAAGGCTTCGGTCGCCGTCGCATGCTCGCCATACTTGGGCCGCGCGGACCTGCGCAGCGCAGCGATCGGCTCGCCGCAGGCCAGCCGATCGCCTTGCTCTGCCTTGCTTCGCGGGTCGTAGAGAAGCCCGAAGCGCTGGCGCCAACGCTCGGCCAAAGCGAGCATCGCGAGCGCCGAACCTGAGACGAGTTCGAACTCGATCTCCAGAATGCGCCGGCTCTCCTCGCCGGCCACCAAGCGCCCCTCGTCGAAAGCGATCTCGACCACTGCGCCGCGCGTGCGCACGCGTCGCGCGGTTCGCCGAACCTGCGTACGGAAACGCTCGCCCGGCTCCGCGCCGTCGGCGCGCGCCTGATCGAGTACTTTGAGAAGACGATCACCCGCCGGCGTGTCGCCGTGCAATGTGGGGTCGAATGTTGCATGCGGCCGCACTACTTCGTGCTCAAAGCGCTCGAGCGGACTGGCGCCTTGCGCCTTCAGCGTTTGCACCCAGCGCCTGCCTTCACGCCGCAGCCGCCATGCGATGCCGACTTGCGCCAGACGTCGGTCCAGCGTGTCGAGATACATCGCCGCCAACGACGTACGGACGGGCGCGGCCGGCGCCGCGCTCAAGTGCCGCGATGACGGCGGCGCGCGCGGCTTGCGGGACAAGGAACTTGATTTCGACTTCGGTCTGGCTCTTCACGGCAGATGCACACACGTCGAGGGCCACCGGAGAGGCAGCGGAGCGGGGTTTCAGACGGTCGCCATCATCAGGCGAGATGTCGCGCCGCTGCGTTCGCGCGCGCTGGCGACGCCTTGCAGCCAGTGGGCGAAACGACGATGGTCCAGCACTGTCGGCAGCGTCGGCCCCGCGCGGCGGGACGTTGTCGACCCTACGCCCTGGTCGATGTAGACGTAGGAGTTGTGCACGACGATCTGCTCGACCGGCGAGTGGCCGACGTAGGTGATCGGCAACACGCCGAGCGGCGCGCCACTGATGCGCACGGCTTGCTGATCGAACTGCAGTGGCAGCAACTCGCTCTGCAGCGCGGCCTCGACGTGGACCCTCGACGACGCGGCGGCATCCGCCTCGTGCACGCAGATCGCAGGCTTGGCGAACAGCGCTCCCTGATGCGAGCCGATGGGATGCAAGTCGCCGTGCATCACGTTGAAGGGGACATTGCCTTGCACGTGCATCGCCAACGGCAGCGCTGCCACCCGATCGGCCAGTCGCGCGACAGCCTTCGGGTGCTGAGCGATGGCGGCAACGATCCACTCACCGGCGCCCGACGCGAACGACTTGCGCGAATGAAGGCGGCTGTCGTAGAAGCCGAGGTAGTTCAGCAGCATCAGCTCATGGTTCCCGAGGACCGCATGGAACCATGGTTCTTCGAGCAGGCTCAGCGTGGCCAGCGAATGCGGACCGCGGTCAATCAAGTCGCCGACCGACAGCACGCGATCACGATGACGATCAAATCCCAACTGGTCAAGTGCGCCCTCCAGCAGATCGCGGTGACCGTGGAGATCGCCGACGACCAGGTCGCGCCCCTTCGCATTGGGTGGGACGCGCAGACAACGCTGGACTTTGAAAGGCTTGGTCACGCTGTCGCCAGCGTATTACGGCGATGTGACCATGGTGTGACACCTCATGGCGTGCGCACTCAGACCAACAGCTTGCACTCGCTGACTACGGAGAAGGAGACTTGGTCCTGCAACTGGAGCTGACGGACAGGAGACCTGGCACTCTTGTCAGACGAAGATGCCAGCGATCCGCGTCCAGGACCAGTACGCGGCCAGCGTGCCGATTGCATACAGCGACGCGTGGCGCATCGGCTGCAGCGCCGGTAGCTGGCGCGCCAGATGCCACAGGCCCCACGCCGCCGCCAGCACGAAGAGCTGCCCGACCTCGACTCCGATGTTGAACGTCAGCAGTGCGATCCAGAGGTGGTTGTCGGGCAAGCCGATGTCCTTGAGTGCGCCGGCAAAGCCGAGGCCGTGCACGAGGCCGAACAGGAAGGCGACGAGGGCGGGCCAACGCCGCGCCAGGGTGTCGCGATTGCGCAGCGCTTCGCCGGCCACCAGCATGATCGACAAGGCGATCGTCGCCTCGACCGGTGGCGGCCGCAGCGTCAGCAGGCCGAGTGCGCTGCTGGCCAAGGTCAGGCTGTGCGCAACCGTGAACGCCGTGATCGTCAACAGCAGCCGGCGGTTGAAGCCGACGAGAAACAGCAGGCCGATCACGAACAGCAAGTGATCGAAGCCGGTCAGGATGTGCTCGATGCCGAGCACGGCATAGGCCGACGCGATTTCGCCGCGGCCGCGGGCATCGTCGGCGGCACCGAAGAGTTGCACCTTGGGCTGACCGGCAGAGATCGTATAGACACGCGACGAGCCGTCGATCCAGAACACCTTGACCATCGCCGCCGAATAGCGTTTGCCCACACCCTCGACGGCGAGCGTGCCTTGCAGGCCCGCCGGACCGCAGCGCAACCTGTTCTGCTCGGCGCGACAGCCATCCGGCCAGATGGGGGTCAGCTCGTCGGCCGGCGGGCGCTTGTCGCCGGCCGACCATTGCCAGAGGAAGTCACCGCGCGCGACCTCGCGCAGTTCCATCTCGGCCATGCTCAACTCGTGCGCCGTGGCCGCGCTGCCGATGAGCGCCGCGAGCGACACCAGCGCCAACAGCACTCGACGCAACAGCCGGCCGCTCATGGCGTGCTGCGCTCATGTTGGACCGTGTACTTCTTGGCCAGAGCGCGCACGGCTGCAGTACGCTGCTCGGACATGACGGCGTCGGTCCAGTCCTGCAGCACCACGCCGCGCAAGGCCTCGAACGAGGCCGGCCTGGCAGCACTGACCGCCTCCAGCCGCATGGCTCGCCAGCCATCTCTTGTCCGGTAGGCGCGCCACTCGCCGGGCGGCGCCGCTTCCAGCGCACGCGCGAACTCTTCACCGTAACCCTGCACGATGTTGCTGTGCGGTCGCCCTTTGAAGACGCGCAACCCGGCGCTCTGATCGCCGGGCGCACCCCTGTTCAGCAGATCGATGAATACACGCACCGCGCTCTCACTGTTATCTCCCGCGAGCACGCCCTCATGGAAGTCGAAACGCGCCGGCTCGTCGTACTTTTCGCGGTGTCCGTCGAACCAGGCAAGCAGCAGTTTGTCGTCAACCGCGGGTCGCTCGAGGCCGGCATCGACCACGGACAGCGCCTTGAAGATCACGCGCTCGCGGATGGCCGTGTCGCCCTTGTCCACCTGCAAAGCCAGGCCTTCGCGATACAGCACCTCGTTGTCGAGCCAGGTGCGACGCAGGGCCTCGAGTTCATGGGCCGCCGGATCGCGCCCGCGGACACCCTTGAAGATCTGGCGAGCCTCGGCGTCCACCTCGCGCCCGACGACGATGGTGCGCGGGTCATCGGCGCGGCCGGCGATGAAGTGATCGAGCGCAAACAGCAGCGCGCCGAGCAACACGAAGTGCAGCAGCGGCTCGCGTGTCCATTCAGGCCAGGCAGAAAACAACGGCGCTGACGGAGTTGGCACCGTCCGGACATCGACATCAATCAAAGACATGGGTTGGGCTCATCGGAACAGTCAAAGCGAAAAAAAGCGCCGCGCTGGATCGCGCGGCGCTTGGGCCTCTTCTCTCAGCGCGTCACTTGACGCCGGCCACCAGCGTCGATCCCTTGACCTGGATGTAGATCGGGTTGCTGTAGAACCACAGGTCTGCCCAAGCCGCCACGTCGTAGGCCACGTACTTGACGCCTGCCACCGCCGGGAGGTGGCTCGGGCAACCGTCGATGCTCGTGCCGGTGAAGTTCACACCTTCGGCCGGCACGTTGCTGCCGACCACGGTGCACTGCATCTGCAATGTGCCGCGATCGGTGGCGGTCGTCGTCGTGGCGTTGGTGTGAATGTCGGCCAGCGGGTTGCCGCTGGCATCGGTCTCGAACGGCACGTTGGCCGGCAGGTTGCTGCCGCGCAGCCGAAGGTACTGCGAAGCCTTCACCGCCGGGATGCGAAAACTCATCTTCTTGTACTCGCCCTCGCGACGCAGCGTTTCCCAGGTGCTGCTGTTGAAGGTTCGCAGCACGGCGGCTGTCGTGTTCTTCGCCGCTGCAGGCACCGTGCCCATGTCCGGGTTGACCAGCCAGGTACGCGGCCACTCACCGGCGTAGTCGGCGGCGCCCGGGGCCTTGTAGCCGGAGACCATTCCGCGGACCACGTCGATGTGATCGAGCACCGGCGAGTTGAGCGGCTGGTTGATGCCCACCTGCGCCAGCGATGGGTTGGCAAACGTGTAGGGCGCGTAGTTGGTGCCGGCGGGGTCTCGCACCACGATCGACACGATCACGTCTGCGCCCGGCGGAACGACGAGCTTCTCGCCCATCGAGGCACAACCTTCGCCGTCCACCGCGGTGCCATTGCGCGCCGCCTTGACGGCCTTGGCCTCGATCGCTTCGACACTGCGGCCCCTGCGGTCGTCATCACCCGCGCCGCGACGTTCACCCGGATTGGCGATGCAGGCCACAAAGGCCAGGCGATCGATCAGCTGACCCGAGGTCGCAAAGTTGTTGCCGCTGCGCAGACCATCGACGATGGCTTGCGGACGCAGCTTGCGTTCATCGTCGTCTTGGCGCACCAGCGTGTAGTTGCGCTGGTACTCGCCGGGGAAGAAGTCCTGCGTCGAGCGCCGATCATCGGGACCGAAGCGACCACGGTTGTGCCAGTCGGAGCTGGCGAAGAACCACCAGTTGCGGCCTTCACCGAGCAGCGCGTCCCAGACGCCGCCGATCTGCGCGCCATAGACGCCGGTGCCGCCATACGTCGTGCCACCCACCGAATCGACAAGCACGCCGCCGATGTTGTTGCGGCGCGGAAAGTATTCGCCGCGCTCCGACGACGCGCCGTGGCCCGGCTGCGTCTCGAAGCCGAACGCGACCTTCGGCGCGGCGTTGTTGAAGTTGCGCAGGTGCTCGATGTTGAAGCCGTTGTTGCCATCCGGGTTGAACGGGCCAGCGCGCTCGAGGTGAGCCGGCACGTAGTAGCTGGCATCGGGATGAAACTGTGCCATCCACTTCACAGCTTCGACCGTCTTCTGATGGCCGCGATTGCCGGTGCCGGTGCCCGCGGCCGGAATCAGCTTCTTCGCTGGGTCGTTCCAGCTCGGATCGGTGGCGTTCAGGCTGCCCGGCACCGAACAGTCCCAGTTGTTGCCGACGCCGCTGGTCGCTGTCGTGTTGCCGCGGCTGGTGTCGGTGGTGGCACGGTCGAAGCAGTAGGCCCACTGCGACAGCGCGTTGGCGTTGCCCAGGGCGGTGTAGGGGCCTGTGGCTGGCAGCGCGGCGCGGTCGATCTTGCGCGGCATCTGGCCGGTGACAACCGACATCGACGTGTGCTCGTGGCCTGCGACCACCGATTCCATGCCCATGAACAGCGGCTTGTCCTGCTGCGCCGACAGATACTCCAGCAGCGGGTACTGGAACTCCTGGATCGACTGCCAACGCCACATCACCTGGTTGGGCGCGGCGCCGGAGACAACGCCCTTGGGCTGCACCGCTGGATTGCTGTTCTGCCACGTCGTGGTCGGGCCGAGCGGCACACCTGCCGCCGAAAACGTTTGCGGATACGCCGGCGTGGCCAGGCTCGCGTCTTCGACCAACGTGCAATTGCGGTTGCCGTTGCCGCCATGGCCGGCCTGCACAAACCAGTCGAGGCCGAAGGTGCCATCACTCTTGTCGGTGGACTTCTTGACCAGCTTCTGCATCGAGATCGATCCATCCGAGCAGGTGGTGTGGTTGTGGAAGTCGCCCGCCACATAGCGCCCTTGCGATTTTTCGCCGGCCGTGGCCAGCGTCGGTGCGGTGGCCATCGTCGTGGCACCCAGGGCCGTGACCACCGCGAGAGCCATGCGGCTCTGGCTGAACGTGCAATTCATTGAAGCTTCTCCATGCGGGTTGTTCGTATCGGTCCGATGTGGCTGCGATTCAACGCGGCCTCCAGGGCGACGGTAGTGATCGGCGGTGACCGGCGCGTGACAGCAAACTGGGCGCGGTGATCCTGCGACTCCAGTTTTCCCGTCAGTCCGCCTCGAGCTCGAATCCCGTGTACTGCGCATGGCGCCACGACAGCGCCACTTTCAGCACGCGCTCAGCACCGGCCGGGGCGATCAGCGTGAACCGGCAATGCAGACTGACGTCACCGTCTTCTCCCATCAGATCTGTCTTGCTGCCCGCGTCGCAGGCCAGCGCGGCGCCGTCCAATGTGGCGGTCATCGAGGCCATGGTGTCGTCGTGACTGCCGGAGAAGTTGGCCGTGAAGCGCATCTGCCGGGGCGTTGTCGTGGCGCTCAACTTGCACGCGATGTCGCGGCGGTCGCCGGGCGCCGGCGGCGCCTCGCAGCGGGGTTGCGCCTCGACGCTTGCGGCGCGCGTGATGCTCGACGACGACAGAGACAGGAAGGCAAAGGTCATCAAGACAACGATCGTTCGCAGCATGGGTCTGCTCCTCGATTCAAGTGGCGATTCAGGGCGGCGTGCCGCCAACGCGCAACAGAGCCTGCCCAGCTTCCCTTCGATCGGGTTGCAGACGAGCCAATTCGCCGAGCAATGCGCGCGCGCCGGCAGGGTCGGCGGCTGCCGTGAGCGCGGCCATGCGCAACAGCGGGTCGTACGCGGGGCGGAAGTCGGGCGACACGCGCAGCACATCCAACAAAGGGCCGCGCACCTGCGCCAGCATCTGACGCACATCGCCCGAAGGCCGCACGTGCTGACCGGCCTCGAGGTAGCGCTGGCGCGCGCGCCAGTAGGCCGCCAATCGAGGCGCCGTCGATGCGTCGCTTTCCGCCAGGTCGTCAGTGTCGATCTGCCACTCACGCAGCAATCCGAGCAGGCGGTCGCGTGGCAGCGAGTCCGGTGCGTAGGTGATGCGCGGAGCGCGGTAGGCGACCAGCGGCCGATCGTCGGTGTTCAGCGCCGCGCCGGCTGCGAAGCGCGCCAGCGACGACGGCCCCGCGACAAAACTGCCGAGCAGCGCGAACTCGTCGGTCAGACCGAAGTCGGACAGCGCCTGCGGCAGGGTCGGCCGCGCCAAGCGCTCGCGAACCTCACGCACGGAAAAGCGCGCAGCGTCCTTGCGCGTCACCAGCCCGAGCACCGGCGTCTCGAGGCTGTTCGTGGCAATCACCGCCCACGTGTTGGGATGCGCGGCCAGGAAAGAGCGGACGATGATTTGCACTGTGGCGACGTCGAGCTGGTGCAGCGGCAGCCACTGACAGAACACGCCGCCTTCGGCCAAGCGCTCGCGCACGGCGGCGAAATGTTCCACCGTGTAGAGCGCGCCCGAGCCGCTGCGCGCGGGATGGAAGTTGTCAGCGACGATCACGTCGTACTGCTGCGCGCTCGTTCTGACGTAGCGTCTCGCGTCGGCGGCCACCAAGTGCAAACGAGGGTTGTTCGCGCTGCCGTCGAAGGCTGGCCGGAAATGCACCGAGGCATCGATCACCTCGGGCAACAACTCCACCGCATCGACCTGCAATGTCGGGTCTTCGGCGGCCGATGCGGCCGTGACGCCGGTGCCGAGGCCGAGGAACAACGCGCGCCGCGGCGCGGGATGCAGGAACAGGGGCAGCAGCGCCTGGCGCGCGTCGGAGAAGCGCGTCGCGCTGCTGCCTTCCTGCTGGCGGTTGTTGATGCGCAGCCGCGCAACGCCCTCGGCGTCTTCGACCACGCTCACCGCAGCCATCGTGCCGTCGCGATAGCTGACGACGCGACCGCCTTCGGGCACATCGACAAAAGCCAGCGGCGGCGCCGCGATGGCCAGCGCCACGATCACTGCACCCCAGCCCCACGACCCGGCGTTGCGCGAGCCCGCCCGCGCCGCCAGCGCCACGTAGCCTGCGGCGACCGTCAACAAGGCCAGCTTGGGGCCGAGCACCGACACAAGCAGCACGCCGAACACGATCGGAGCGACCGCGGCGCCCAGCGTGTTGAACGCCAGCGCGCGGCCGATGCCGTGCTGATGGGCCTGCGCCTGCGAACACAGGTGGCTGAACAGCGCGCCCATCAGCAGCGTCGGCAATGCGAACGCCGCTATGGCCATTGCCGCTTCAGCAGTGAGCGCAGAGGGCATCCCGCTGCCGAGTGCTTCATGCACCCCCTTTCGCAACGCCTCTGCACCCCAAAGCCCGGCCATACCGACGAGGCAGGCAACGGCTTGGCCGAGGAGAAGGCGACGGCGCAAGCGATCCGGGTCGGCAGCATCCGCACCCCAGCGTTGCCACGCCGCGGCGCCCAGCGCACTGCCGGCGAGATAGACCGCCAGCAACAGCGCCCAGGTATAGACCGTGTCTTCTGCGACCTGGCTCAAGACTCGCACGACCAGCACCTCGTAGCCGATGCCGAGAGCGCCCGTGGCCGCCAGCGTCAACAGCGTGCGGTCGACAGGCGAGTTGCGCTCACGCAGTTCGGGCCAGGGGCGCAGATCGCGCAGGCCGAGCGCCGTAACCGCGCACGCGACATTGAGTGCGGCGCACAGCATCGCGGTGCGCACGAGGCCCAGCTCGGGCACAAGCCAGAAGGCGGTGGCCAATACACCGATCACCGCGCCCAACGTGTTCGCCGCATACAGCGGTGCAATGCCCCGCATGCGCGACGACCGTAGCGAAGTCATTCGTGCCATGGCCGGCAGCGTGGCACCCATCGCTGAAGTCGCCGGCAATAGCACGACGAAGGTGCCGACGAAGGCGACGATGCCTTGCCAAGGCGCCCCCGCCTCATCTCCGGTCAGGCGCAGCAAGGCTTGACTGAGGGGACCGAGCAGCAGGGCCAGCACCAAGCCCCAGACGGCGATCGCCGCTTCGCACACCGCGTACCAAAAATCCGGCCGGTTGCTGCGCTCGATGCACGCGCCCAGCGTCCAGGCGCCAAGCGCCAGCCCAGCGAAGAACGCGGTGACGACGGCCAGCACCGCGGCGGCCTCATGCCCTAACCACAGCGTGCTTTGCTGCGTCCAGACGATCTGGTAGCCCAACCCAGCGAACCCCGACGCCAGCATCAGGCCCACTGCGGCCGGATAGCGTGCAGCAGGCACGCCAACATCAGCGCGAAGAGACGAGGTGTGAGCAGCCAAGCCCGCCAGCGTAGGCGGGCCGTTTGACAACTTGACGACAACGGCCGGATCAGCCGCCGAAGCGAATCCTGTAGCCCCAGGATTCGAGGTGCGTCGGAATGGCGTTGAAGGCCATCGAAATGCGCTGCGCACCGGGGTTGGGCGGCACGGCGTGCATCAGGTAACTGGGAAACAAGACCATGTCACCGGGCTGCGGCTCGGGGCTGATCCACTTGTCGGCGCTGTAAGGGCCGAGCTGAACATTTGCATTGTCGTTCTTGAATGCGAAATCGTGGCCGCCCGGCGACTTCATGAACACCGTGCGCGCGTCCGGGTGCGTCGGCGTCAGATAGACCACGCCCGAGGCGAAGCTGTTGGCATGGTTGTGCATCGCCTGGCGGCCGCCGTTGTCGAGCACGTTGACCCACATCTCCTTGATCGACCAGCCCAGGCGTTCCCCGAAGAGCAGCGTGCCGAAATCGACCAGCTTGGGCGTGATCAGCGCCGCGGCTTCGCCGAACAACGGACTGTCGGCGGGCTGAAGCATCGCCGTGTGCGACAGGTTGTCTGATGCATTGTTCGCGATCTGCACCTGCGCGGCGAAATGCGCCACGAGCGCGTCGATGAGCCGCGAACCGAGCGTGCCCGGTGCACGCAGGAACGGTGTCGGGAACAGGCCAATGACTTCATCCATCGCTTGCATTCTCGCCGCCATGGCGACATCGATTCAGCTCGATGCACTCTCTCAGGCTTGGCGCATCTGCTGATCCGCCGAGTGCCGCGGTGGGGCGTGCCATCGGCCGTCCGAATCCGGCGGTGGAGATTGTTCGGCGGGACGAAGCTCGAAGAGGGGTCGCGGCTGATCCATGGCATGCACGTACCGGCCATCGCGAATCTCATAGACCGGGTTGCCGGCGGCGAGGTAGTGGTAGATCCGGTCCCTGCTGATCTCGAGTTCCGGTGCGGCGCCGACTTCGCAGCGGTACACGTAGTGGCCACGAATCTCGTAGGTTGCGTGCAGGGCGTGCGCATAGGGGTACAACTTCCAACCGTCGAAGCGGTCGGAAGAGTTCATTGCGTCGTAGGCAGCAGCAGGCATGCAGCGATCGTCGCGCCGGCGTATGACACTTGAATGACAGGCTGGCAAACCTTCCTGCCTGCGGACCGGCACGTCACCGCACGGAGAGCCCCAACACCGGACTGCCGTGGTCAGCACGGCGAGGGTCGGGCACGAGAAATCCAAGAATCGGAAGTAGTTCGCACCCATTCTGGCGCAGCAGGGCGTACTTTGAGCCTGCGAGTCCAACGATTCGGGAGCAATGGAAATGTGGCTGACGGCGATTGCGGGTCTTGCCCTGCTGTTAGCGGGGCGCACGGTGTGCCTGGCGCTGAAACTTGCGGATGGCTCGATGGTGGAGAGTTCCACCTGCGGCGCCGTCAAGCTCGAACTGCGTCGCCGCGTCGCGGTGTTCAAGCCCGAAGGCGACAGTCAGGCTTTTCCGCAGCCTCGCGAGGTCAGGATGCTGGTGCTTCGGCTGGGCGGCATTCCTGTCTTCTGCCGAGAGGAGAGCATCGGTCTGCCGAAGGAGATGGATGCACGGCTCGATCAGGTGTCGGCCAAAGACTTCGATGCGCATTTCAGCGACGCGTTTCGGATCGCACCTCGCCGCTCGATCAGCACCACGCGCGCCCTACAGATGTTGCGTCGCGGCTAGGCGACTCGATCCGTATCCGTCGCGGTCAGCGCATTCGCGACGATCGACGCCCGGCAGCTGTCAAGAGCTTTGGCGATCGAGTGCCAACACTGAGGAATCGAGCAGTCTGAACTTGGCGCTGTAGTAGCGGTCGAGACGCCACTCCTTCAGTAGGTCCATGGCGAGTTCGAAAGTGTCGTAGTCGAGAGCGTAGAGCGCCGAAAGATCGAACCTTTCACTTGTCTCTATCGCCACCACCAATGCGGAAAGCGTGCGAGCGGCGGGTGACTGTGGCTCGGCCTCCAGCAACCTTCTGACCTTCCTGATGGCTTTCATTTGCGTTGCTCTTTCCCGTTGAGTACCAAAGCATAGCCTTGGAGAGAGACCGAATTCGCACAGCAAGAGCGGTTTCTCGTTTGTGACGAATGCGTGACTGTCACGTATCATGTCATGTCGAGCGTTGCCCCCCTTCCTGTGCAATCAACGAACTCTTGCGGAGGGACCCTCAAAACCGCTGGCACTGACGCGCCGAAGCTCGCGCCGCATCAGCAATGCAATGGCCGTAGCGATAAACAGGCCAAGCAGCCACAGCGTGGCAACAATCGGCACATCGAGCGCGAGCAGTGCCGCGTAAACCGCCAGCATGACCAGCACGCTCAAGTTCTCATTGAAGCCCTGCACCGCGATCGAGCGGCCCGACGTGAGAAGCGCACAGCCGCGGTGTTGCAGCAGCGCGTTGAGCGGCACGACGACGAAGCCACCCAACAGGCCGACGAGTGCCAGCAGTGGTACTACCAACACGATGCTGCGCACCGATGCGACGAACGCAATCAGCAAGCCCATCAGGACGCCCACCGCTAACAATCGCTTGGCGTGGTGCAGCGGCACCCAGCGTCCGGCCGCTGCTGCACCAACCACCACGCCCACTGCCACTGCCGCCTGCAGATACGCCGCGCGGTCAAGCGTCAAACCGAGCGCATCGACGGACCAGCGCAGAACGGCGAACTGCAGCGTCGCGCCGGCACCCCAGAAGATCGTCGTCGCGGCCAGGGACGTTCCGCCCTCCTCGTCGCGCCACAACGTGGCGTTGCCGCGCCTGAACGTGCGCACGAGCTCGCCGAAGTGCAATGCCGTTCGCTGGTAGCGTGCGCCGCTGTCAGGCACACCGAGATTGAGCGCACTTGCCAACGCATAGACCACAAGCAACAGCAGCATCGACAAGCTCAGCGACTCGGCTGCGCTCCAGCCCCGGGTCTGGTCTGCCCACGATGACGCGACGACCCACGGGCTGATCAGCAAGCCGCCCAGCACCGTGCCCAGCAAGACCGCGCAGACCACCGTGACCTCGAGCCAGGCATTGGCTGCAACCAACCCCTCCGGGCCGACCAACTCGGTGACGAGGCCGTACTTGGCTGGTGCGTAAGCGGCGGCGCCGAACCCGACAACCGCCAGCGCGGCCACCGGATGCACGCCGGTCATCAGCGCGAGCACACCAGCGACTTTGACCCCGTTCATCGCGGCCATGACGCGTGCCTTCGGAAACGCATCCGCTAGCGGCCCGACAAACGGCGCCAGCAGCACATAGCTCAGCGTGAAGCCGAACTTGAGCAACGGCGCCCACCAGCCGGGCAAACCGTGCTGCACGAGCAGCGCAATGGCGACGATCAGCAGCGCGTTGTCGGCCAGCGCCGAGGCGAATTGCGCCCCGATCAGCAGGCCGAAGCGCGGCGGCACGTGCTATTTGGCTTTCAACAGCTCGGGCACGTGGAGCAGGATGAACTCGTTGTCGTCCTGCTTGCCGAGCGCGCGGCCCATCGAGTACGGATAGTTGTTGTCGTTGGCGACGATGATGTGTTCACTGTCCACGACATCGACATCCTCGATCGTCACGAACGGAAAGGTGAAGCGCCCTGCCTTGCCGCCGCGTTTGGCAACGCCCTTCGGATCTGCAATGTTCATCAGGTCGATGTACCCGATCTTCTTCACCGCGCCGTCGGCGTCGGCCTGCGACAGATCGATCTTGTAGACGCGCTTGAACTTCGCCGGCACGTTCTGGCAGGTGGGTTGAGGCGCACCGGTGCAGGCGTCCGCCGGATCGCCCTCGCCGTTGTCGCGCTCGATGATCAGCGCGGTGTCGGCGTCGATCATGTTGAAGTCGCCGATGTTGTTGCCGTTGGCTTCGAGCACGTACTTCCACGAGCGTTGCGTGAACGCGCGCGCGGCGATGTCGAACTGAAGGATGCGCAGCACCTCGCGGCCTTCTTTCATCTCCCATCCCTTGCCATCCCACAGCGGGCCTTCGAGCAGCGGATAGAGATAGCGGCCGTCCTTGCTCGCCGCCATACCTTCATAACCGCGCGAGCGGCGCGCTTCGAAGTTCACTGCGCCGGGCAGCGCGGGCATTGAGAGCGACGGGTGGTCGGGCGAACGCACGGGCTTGCCATCCACCACCGTGCCGTGCACACCGGTGACCTGGCCCTTCATGTCGGTGCTGATCAGGAACGGCCCGAACTCGTCGCCGAGCCAGACCGTGTCGCCGACGATCTGCATCGACTCGGTGTCGAGATCGGCGCCGGTGAGGTAGCGTTCCCTGGTGCCCTCGTTGACGATCAGGAACGGCAGCTTGCGATTCGGGTCGCTGAAGAACACCGTGCGTTCGAGCTTGACGGCACCGCTCTTCCAATCCGGCCGCACGCGGTGCATCGCCAGCATCGCATCGGCCGAGTTGGCCTTGCTGCCGAAGCCGTTGTCGGCGATCACCCAGTACGCACCGCCGCCGACCGGCTTGATGCCTGAGAAGCCCTGCACCGGCTGGCCACGCATCGGCAGCGTGTGGCCTGTCAGCCGCGGCGCGGTCTTGTCGGCGAGGAACGAGTTGCCGGGCAAGGTGTTCAGCGCTTCGACGCGCTCGCCCGCTTTGCCGGTGTATTTGCCCGAGGTCGTCAACGCTGCCGGGGCGGCGCGCGGCGGTGCCACCGTCGTGCTTGCGGGCAAGAACGCGTGGCCACGCAATTCGGCAGCGAACTCACGGCCGGCACTTTGCTCGGCCGACACGTTCAACGCCGCGGCTGATGCCAGCGCAACGATCCACCAATGGGTTTTCATCGACAGCCCTCCACTTGTGTTGCTCAGGCTGCAAGCATGGCAACGCCGCGTGAACGGGGCGTGACAAGGCGGCTCAGCAAATCTCATGGGCACGACATGGCGCTGTCACGGCCGGGGCGGACCATTCGAACGATCCCGACAACTCTGCGAAGGCTCACCGCTGCGGCCGGTCACCGGCCGCTAGGCGGCGCTCGATCTCGTCGAGCACTGCGGGCAGCGCCGCAACGGTGTCGACACAGTAGTCGGCACGCGCCGTCGCGAGGCGCTGCTTCGCCTGCTTACGACGCGCCGATTGATGCTGAGACGACAAGGCCTGCCACCCGGCGGGCGTCAGGCCCATCTCGTTGCCGCTGACGAGCACAGCGACTGTCCAGCAGCCCGCGTGTCGGCCTTCCATGAGGCCGGGTACGGTGTCGTCGACCTTGACCACGCGGTGTGCCGGCCAGACGCCCAGGTCCAGGAAGCAGCGGTACATGCCCAGTGGCGAGGGCCGGTTCTCGGGCACATCCCCCGCGCAGACCAGATTGTCCGGCGCGAAGCCCTGCTCGGCGCACAGCGGCGCGAGCACGGCCATGATCTCGCGGTTGTAGCCAGTGGTCGAGCCGATCTTCAGGCCACGCCGGCGCAGCGCCGCCACCAGGTCAGCCACGCCGTCGATCAGTTTCGCGTGCGCGGGTATGGCGGCCATGTTCATCGGCGTGAACACAGCGTAAAGCCGATCCACATCGACGTCGGTGAATGCCCTGCCGTGCGCGTTGTGCCACGCGTCGGCCACGCGCGGCAGGCGGCCCAGCGCGCGGATGTGATCCCACTTCGGCAAGCCCATCGGCACACGCGCTTCGGCGACGCTGATCTCCACGCCCTGGCTCTTGAAAAGTTCGACAAAGGCGCCCATGGGTGCGTGGCTGCCGAAGTCGACGACCGTGCCGGCCCAGTCGAAAACAACCGCGGCGAGCTTGTTCATATCACCAATCACCAAAGATCTCCTGTGCAATGCCAAAGGCGGTGCTGGCACCGGTACCACTGCTGACCACGACCACGCGCGTGGCAGCGTCGGGGGCTTCGATCACACAGTCGGCCGCGGCGCCAGTCGGATAGACGCCGGTCCAGCGCTCGACCACATCGCACTGCGCCAGGTCGAGCGTCTCGCGCAGGTGGCGCAGGATGAGTCGATCGACTGCTTCGTCGGCGTACGGCTCAGGTGTGGCAAAGGTGTGGTGGGAGTCGCCGACGACCAGGGTGCCGTCGGCGCTTTGCACGGCGATGAGGTGGATGCCAGCGGCCAGGCTGGTCGCTTCTTCGTCTTGCAGCTGCATCATGAGGGCCGCAGCTTCGGGCAGCGCCGCATAGCCGCCGTAGCGCACCAAGCTCAAGTCGCCCATCACGGCCGCGCTCAGCGCAAAGCCGGGCTGCGGCCGGACGCGCAACATCTGCAGTCGGCACAGCTTCAGTGCGTGAGGTGCGAGTACCGGGGCACCAACGCCGTTGAGCTCGGCGCCGGGGCAAATCACGACCCGTTCGGCGTGCAATTCGCGGCGCGCTGTGCGCACGCGCGGTGCCTGCACGTCGAGCACCGCCTCGCCGTAATGGAAGCACACGCCGTAGCGCTCGGTCAGCCACGCCGCAAGCTGCGGGATGGCAGCACGCGATTCGACGCGCAACTCATGCGGCGAGTACATGGCCGCGCTCGCCCCTTCGGTGCGCAGCATCGGTGCCAACGCCGCGGCCTCCTGCGCGTGGTAAAGAGAGTTGCCCTCCGCCATCTCGGTCTGCATGAAGGCCTCCAGCACCACGGCCGCACGCGGCCGGCGCGCCAGCAACCACAAGCCGTGGTGCTCGATGGCGATACCCGCCTGCGGTGCCACCTTCGCCCAGACATCACGGCTGGCGAGCGCGCGGCGCCAAGTCGCGCCGGCAGGCTGGCCGGTGACTGTGATGAAGCCGAAGTTGCGGATGCTGGCGCCGACGCAGCGGTGGTCGCGCTCGATCACGGTCACGCGCAGGCCGCGCGTGGCCGCCACGTAGGCATGCGCCAAGCCAACGATGCCCGCGCCGACCACGATCACATCCGGGTGTTGATTCACGTCGCCCCGATGAAGTTGCGGCCGCGCGAACTCGCCAACGCCGTGTGCACGCGCTGCTGCGCATTGACGATGCCGAGATCTGCAAAGGCGGCGTTGGTCGTGTTGACGCCCAACGATTGCAGCCAGACTTGCAGCTTCGCCAAACCTTGATCGGCGGGCACGCCGAACACCTCGGTCAGTGCCGCGTCGGTGGCCGCGCTGTGGCCCAGCGCCAGACGCCAAGCCGTGGGCAGCCAGATCGCGCAGGCCAAGCCATGTGCAACCCCTTGCTGCAGCGTCAGGTCGTATGACAGCGCATGCGCCAGAGCCGTGCGAGTCTGCGAAAAGGCGATGCCGGCCTGCAACGAAGCCAGTGCCATCTGCGTGCGCAGAGTGAGGTCGTGGGGGCTGCACAGCAAGGCGGGCAAGCCCCTGAGCACGCCTTGCGCAGCGCAAACGGCCAAGCGGCTGCTGACCGGGTTGGCGCACCGGTTCCACAGCGCCTCGAGTGCATGGGCCAAGGTGTCGAGCGCGCAATCACGGGTGATGGTCAGTGAGCAAGTGAGCGTCAACGCTGGATCGACGAAAGCGCGTTGCGCATAGCCCCAAGGTTCGTCGAGGCTGCGCTTGACAGCGGGCTCGGTGTCGGTGTCCCAAACCGTCGCCCAGCGCGTGACCTCGCTGCCCGTGCCGGCAGTGGTGGGCAGCAGCCACAGGGGCGCCAACTGCATCGCCGGCCACGCAGCCTGGCCGCGCAGCGCAGCAACGAGCGTCTCAAAGTTGCCGTCGCTCGCTCGGCAGCGCAGCACTTTGGCCAGGTCGAGCGTCGTGCCGCCACCGACGCCGATGAGCACCGTGGAGTCATCCATCAATGGCCACACTCGGCCCGCCATGGCGCGAGCGCGGGCAATGCTGGACAGCCCGTCGCTCACCGTCACCCAGCCCCGAAGGCGCGAACCCAGCGACGCCTGCCAACGCTCGCGCAACCCCAGCGCGTCGGCTGGCTCGAAGGCCAGAACCACCGCTGCACGCTCACCCAACGCGGCCGCCACTTCGTCGCTGCAACCGGCGCCGAAGCGCAGCTCCACCGGCATGCGCCAGTCAAACATCTCGCCCATCAGATGAAGCGCTTGCGCAAGCTGGCCGACAGCAAATCGATCAGCGTCACGCTGACGGCAAGGATGATGAGCACCGCGCAGGTCTGCGCGTACTGAAAACCGCGGATGACCTCGAACAGCACGACGCCGATGCCGCCCGCCCCCACCATGCCGACCACGCTGGCGCTGCGCACGTTGCTTTCGAAGCGGTAGAGGATGAAGCTCAGCCAGAGCGGCATGACCTGCGGGATCACGCCATAGACGATCTCCACCAGCTTGTGGGCGCCGGTGGCACGGATGCCCTCGACAGGCCGCGGGTCGATCGCCTCCACCGCTTCGGAGAACAGCTTGGCCAGCGTGCCGGTGGTGTGCACCGCCAGCGCCAGCACGCCGGCGAACGGCCCGAGGCCGACGGCCACGATGAAGAGCATCGCGAACACCATCTCGTTGATGGCGCGGCAGGCATCCATCACGCGCCGCACCGGCTGGTAGACCCAGCTCGGCGCCACGTTGCTGCTGCACAGCAGCCCCATCGGCACGGCGGCGATCACGGCCAGCACCGTGCCCCAGATGGCGATGTGCACCGTGACAACCATTTCCTTGGCGTAGATGCGCCAATCGCGGAAGTCCGGGGGGAAAAACTCCTTGGCGTAGGTGCCGATGTTGCCGCTGTCCTTGAGCAGGTCCAGCGGCCGGACCTCGGCCCCGTGCCAAGCCCAGGCCAGCACGGCCAGCGCGAAGGCCCAGGCGAAATAGGTCAGCCACCCCTGACGCTCGTCGGCCGCGCGTTGCCGCAATCGCGCCAGCGAGGCGACCGAAGGCGTCGCGGCAGCGGCCAGCGCGACACTCACTTGGAGGACAAGGCGGCGAGCTTGCTGTCGATCTCGGCCAGAAGCTTGGTCTTTTCGTCGGCGGCCATCTTGTCGTCGGCGACAGCCTTGGCGCGGTCGCGGAACAGTTCCAGCTGCCGGATCGGCATCAGCTGGTCGTTGTTGCTGTCACGAAAGCCGCCGTAGTTGTAGATGACCTTCAGGATCGCTTTCTCTTCTGGGTCGGCCTTGGCGTAGCCCAGCACAAAGGTCTTCAGCTTGGCCTTGACGGCGGGATCCAGGTCCTTGCGGTAGACGAACGGATCGCTCGGGATCAGCGGGCTCTTCCACAGCACCTTGATCTGGCTGAAGAGTTCGGGCTTGCTGGTCTCGAGCTTGCCCATGTCTTCGGTGTTGTTGGTGGCGACGTCGACCTGCTTGGCGAGCACGGCCTGGATGTTGGCGCCGTGGCTCGCGTTGCGCACGGTCTTGAAGGCGGTGCGGTGGTCGACCTTGTTCTTGGCGAAGACGTAGTACGTCGGGACCAAGAAGCCCGACGTCGAGTTGGGGTCACCGATGCTGAAGTTGATGCTCTTGCTGTTCTTCAGCACGTCGTCGAGGCTGTTGTACGGACTGTCCTTGTGCGCGATCAACAGGCCGTGATAGCCGTAGGTGCCGTCGGCGTACATCACCTGGGCGAAGACTTCACCGTTGGCGCGGTCCACGGCCTCCATCGCGGCCTTGTTGCCGTACCAGGCCACCTGGACCTTGTTGAAGCGCATGGCCTCGATCACGCCCGCGTAGTCGGGCGCATAGAAGCTCTTGATCGTCAGCCCCGTCTTCTTCTCCATGTCGCGGAAGAAGGGCTCCCAACGCTCACGCTGGGTGCTGGCCGAATCGGTGGCGATGATTCCGAAACTGATTTCCTGCGCCCGTGTGGCCGTGGCAGCCAGGGTCAGGCCCGCTACCGTCAGGGTGGCCAGCAGGCGGCGAAGTGTGGCTGTCATGTCGTGCTCCTATGGGGTGCTGTGAAGAGTGAAGGCAGGGCTGCTCAGGCCGCAGCGGCGAGGTCGATCAGTCGAGGAATCGTGCGGGGCGGCGCGGAGGATGCGTGGTTGTCGTCGATCAGCAGTTCGTCTGCGGCCGTGCCGTACAGGTCCCGCAGGAACGCCGGCGTCAGCGCGGACGTGGGTCCGTCGAACGCCAACACACCGTCACGCAACGCGACCACGCGCTCGCAGTAGCGCTGTGCCAGTCCGACGTGGTGCAAGCTGACGATCAGCGTCATGCCCTGCTCCTGGTTGAGCGCCAGCAGCAGATCCATCACGCGTCGCGTCGACTCAGGATCGAGTGAGGCCACCGGCTCGTCAGCCAACAGCAGGCGGGCCCCCTGGACCAACGTGCGCGCAATGGCCGCGCGCTGCTGTTGCCCGCCCGACAAGGTGCTGGCGCGCTGAAAGGCCTGATCCCCCAGGCTCATGGCATCGAGCGCGTCGAGGGCGCGCGCCTGCTCGTCAGCCGTGAAACGGTTGAGCGCGGCGCGCCACAACGGCAGTTCGGCAGCCAAGCCGGTAAGCACGTTGGTCAGGACCGGCAATCGGCCGACCAGGTTGAACTGCTGGAAGACGATGCCGACTTGGCGCCGCTGCGCACGGATGTCGCGGGCCACGCGGCCGCCGGACTGCAACTGGCGCCCAAAGACTTCGACGGTGCCGTTGTCAGCGTCCAGGGTCTCCAGACCGCACAGCGCACGAAGCAAGGTTGACTTGCCCGAGCCCGAGGCGCCGAGCAGAGCCACCCGCTCCCCGCGTCGAACCGACATCGAGACCTCTTTGAGCGCGCGTCGCCCGCCGTCAAACGTCTTGCAAGCGCCTAGGGCGCGAACAGCGAAAGGCTCGGTAGCATTCATCGAGCAGAGCGTAGGCGGCCGGGGTGACCAAACAGTGACAACGCGAATGGCTGCGTTGACGAGGCAGGCCGAACCTGCCGCAATCGTCTGCGCTACGACAGACTCAGTCGAGCACCACAACGGAACGCGCGAGTCGCTCCCCATATGGGCCTGCGATTCGCTCAGATCGCGCACAACCGTCAGCGGCTGCCGGCACGGTGAACGCCGCGAAGGCTGGAGAGCTCGAGGGATTCAAACCGGAAACGGACCTTCTACCTCTGCGCAAGGGCCCGACCCTGTCATTGCTTGATCTGGTCGGCCACGTCGCAGCGTGGGGTCAGGGTGTCGCCGTCGGCTATGCCGATGACGGTGCAGGCGAGCATGGCGGAACAGCTGGCATGGTGCTGGATGGTAGGCGCGACCCGCGACTTCAACGACACCGCCTGAAGGGAGAGCCTGCCGCCTGTCGCGGGCGGCTAGGATGCCAGCCGCAACGAGGGACATCGTCGGTAACCCGAGCGAGCCTCGAGTGCTTGCAGATTCGAAAGTAGCAGCCCATGACAACAACGTACAACCGCCAGCAGTGGATCGAGTCCTTCGAGGGCCAGCTTGTGATCCTGCGGCCGCACCTGGGCGAGCGCATCCTGTCCACCGTGAGCAACCAGGCTTGGCACGCGCACGGCGTCAAAGGCGAAGACCCGATCAAGCCGGCGAAGGCGTGGTCAGCCGCGTTGGACCAGAAGCCCGCGAATTAGCCTGCGCAGCATGTGCTACTCGGCGCAGATCAAGTCGGACTACCTCTCGTTCGTGCGCCGCTGGAGCGCGGTCATGAGCATGCGCGAGTTCGTGGATGTCTTCTGGCACCGGCGCAACGACGCCAGGGTGAAGATCCCCAAGGCGATGGAAGCACTGTTCGCCGAGCCGAAGACCGACGAAGAGCGCGAGGCCAAAGCCGCGATCGACGAGTTCTCCGCGGCCGAGGCCACGCGACTGGAGCAGGAACTGTTCAAGCAACGCAAGCGCCTCGCCGACGCCGAGCGCACGCTGGCCGCCAAGACGACAAAGGCCGCGACCGAGAGCAAGCGCATCGCCACTGACAAGGTGGCGTGGGCCTTGGGCAAGCTTGCCACCCTGCGCCGCACTGAGCTCAACGCCGAGGACGCCCGCATCTTTCCCGGCTGGTACGTGCCGGTCATGGTCAGCGAGAACGGGCAGCGCGTGATAAAGCCGATGCGCTATCAGTGCCGCCCAGCGGGCAAGCCTGCCTTCTACGACACCAAGTACCCCGGCACCTACAACGCCAGGCGCGACAACCTCGAAGGCTTCTGGAAAGGCCAGTTCGGCCGCACGCACGGCATCATGGTCGTCGGTCGGTTCTTCGAGAACGTGCAGCGCGACGGCAAGAACGTCGTGCTGGAATTCAACCCGCGCACCGGCGAAGACATGCTCGTCGCGTGCCTGTGGTCACGGTGGACGGCGCCAGGCGAGCCCGACCTGCTGTCGTTCGCCGCGATCACCGACGAACCGCCGCCGGAGGTTGCCGCCGCTGGGCACGATCGCTGCATCGTGCCGATCAAGGAAGAGAACATCGACGCGTGGTTGAACCCCGACGCGAAGAACCTCCAAGCGCAGTACGCGATTCTCGACGACCGCGAACGGCCGTACTACGAACACCGCCTCGCGGCTTGATCGTTGGGCGCGCGGCTCGATCTCGCTGCGCCGCGGGGGCAAGGGAGTGGCGGCTCAACAGCCGGCGACAATGCACGCGGCATCAGCAAATGGCGGGTAGCAATGGTCGAACAGTTCGCGTCACAGCTTCCGTTGGTCCTTGGTGTGCTGGCCGCGTTCTTCACCGGGCCGGGTCTTGCCGTCACCTTCATGCTCGTGCGTCGGTCGCGCCTGAAAGCCCGCCGCCGCTCGCCCATCGGCATCAAGCTGCTGCGTGGCCCGGGTCACACGTTGCGCGAGCAATTGGACGACGAAACCAGCGAGGTCATTTGGGACTTGCTGCTGCTGTCAGCCATTCCGCCGACGATGCTGGCCCTGTATCTCGCACAGGCCCTGGTGCGAGGTACTCCGATGCCACCTGGCATCGCGACGACCTATGCCGCAATCGTCGGCGCCTTCGTTGTGTGGATGCTGGTGAGACTGCTAAGGCGCGGCGAGCGTATGTCAAATCTGCGAGCCGGTTATGACGCTGAACACGCGGTCGGCCAGGAACTCGACTCACTTTCCCGCCGTGGCGCGCTCGTCTTCCATGACTTCCCGTGCGACGGCTGGAACATCGACCATGTGGTCATCACTTCGGGGTGCGTGTATTGCATCGAGACGAAGGGCTACACGAAGCTGAACGCGCTCAAGGGTAGAGAAGGCGCGACCGTGGAATTCGACGGCATGAAATTGAAGTTCCCCACGTGGACGACAGACGAACCCATCGCCCAGGTCGAGCGCAACGCGAAGTGGCTGGGCGACTGGATCAAGAAGTCCACGGGCCACCCCGTGCCGGTCCGTCCGGTTGTGGCGCTCCCAGGTTGGTTTGTAAAGGAGCAGGGAATCGGGGCCGTTAAGGTCATTTCTGGCCGCCAACTCAGCACGCTGCTTGACGGCCCTCTTCCCCTGCTGGACCCACGGACGCAAAGCGTGTTTTACCAAGTCGAGCAGCGCTGCAGGACTGTCGTTCCGCGCTACAGCAGGGATGGCACGGAGAAGGCGACAGAGCGATAGACCGATAGAAGTTCCGTGCCCCGTTCACCCTTCGATTGGGTCATCAGCGACATGTTGGAGTCGCTGCGAGGTTCGAGCCAGTGAAGGCTGTCCTGACGTTCAGGGTGGCGGCACCATCGCCCCGTCCTCGCGCCGAAGCAGGCCGCTGGGCATTGACTGGCCGGCGATCAGGGGCTCGACGGTGAGCGCGCCGGCGTCGATGCGAACGGGGTCGATCAGCGTGCGAACCGCGTCGGCTTCGCTCAATCGGTATCGCGTGTGCGCGACGACCGGTCAGGTTCCTTGTGTGCCACCAGAAGTAGAGGGTATCCACCGATGCCATCGTGCGCGTCACGCAGACCTGCACCGGCGGCAGCGACCGGTTGGCCTTACCTTTAGATGGGTAGGCGCTGGAGACCGTGCGGACGAGCCACACTCAAGGCTGAATTGAAGCCGTTCCCCCGCAGTCGAGCCCCTTCGCCATCCAGCCACGGGACAGCGGCGCGGGACCTTGTGGCAGCTCGGTCGGTTACGGGCCGAAGTGCTGCTCGGGAAGGCCTTGCGTGCCGGGCCGCAAAGCGAAGATGCCACCGGCCAGAGGCTGCTGGGCGCGCTGCGCTTCCGTGAGGTTCTGCGCGCCGGTCGTGATGTAGAGGATGTCCAAGTCCTTGCCGCCGAACGCGCAAGACGTCGGCTGCGACACGGGCAATTCGATCACGGTGTCGACTTGCCCGTCCGGCGTGTAACGCACCACGCGTGAGCCCTGGAATTCCGCGTTCCACAGACAGCCGTCCACGTCCACGGTGGAACCGTCGGGATTGCCGGGCGCATCCGCGCAATCGCGAAACAGCCGCTTGTTCCACAACCGCCCTTCGGACAGGTCGAAGTCGAACAGGAATATCTTGCGTATCAGGCTGTCGGCGAAGTACATGCGCCGGTCGTCCGGGCTGAACGTCACCGAATTGGGCACGGTGAACTCGCTGAACACGGGAATGAGGGTGAAATCGGCATCGAACCGATAAAAGACGCCGACCGGCGCTTCTCTGTAGGTTTCGCTCATTGAACCGACCCAGAACCGCCCCTTGCGATCGCAGCGGCCGTCGTTCAGGCGCGCATTGGGCCATGAGGAAGTAACGTGCCGCAGCAATGTGCGCTTGCCACTGTCGGGCGACCACGCATAGAGGCCGTCTTCCTGGGCCAGCAGCATGCCGCCGGAAACCATGAAGGCCCAGCTGCCGATCCTCTTGCCCTCGACCGGGTAGGTCTTCGAGTCGCCGGACGCGGGCTGGTACGACACCATCGCCGGTACCTTGACGTCGCACCACCACAGCGTCTGCGTTTCAGGATGCCATTGCGGAACTTCACCGAGCCCGTTGGCGCTGGGAAGGATGCATTCGGTTGTCAGCGCTAGTGGCATGAGCACTCCAGCCGGCGTCGGCCTCGGTTCTACGGTCTGCGCCTGACGGGACTCGGCCGGCCCACTGTACGGCGGGCCTTGGCCACTGCCCTCAATGGCACCGGTAGCTGGACGCGACCTTCGGATCACCGCTGCCGTCGTACTGTGCTCGCTTCGGATAAACGCACAGCGGCATCGTCACGCTGCCGTTGGCCGAACTCACATCGATGCGCCCGGGGGCGTCGCCCTTCTCCACCCAGTTTCTCAGTGCCACGAACAGTTCGTCGCGACCCGCAACGGCCTGCGGCTGCGGCACCTTGTTCGGACTCGTGTTGGCGCCGGTGGCCGGGTCGAAGGTGCCAGTGCGCGAGAAACTGCCGTCGTGCGCCATGCCGGGAATGAGGTAGAGGCGGTTGAACCGCTGCACCTTCTCGTTGCCACCCATCTCGGCCACGACACGGGCGTAGTAGTTGAGCGAGCCTTGCGGCGCAATCAGGTCGTCGGCCAGGCCGTGGTAGCTCAGCACCTTGCCGCCGGCGCGGCGCAGGCCGCGCAGGTCGGGGTTGTCGGTGTTGATGAAGCTGAACTCGGGTTGCAGCGCCAGACCGCGGTAGTACGCGTCGGCCAGTTGCGCAAACGACAGAGCTTTCCACAGGGCCTGGCCGTTGCCGGTGGCATTGAAGAAGTTGGTGTGCGCGATGGTGGGGTTCTGCAGCGACAACGCCACCACGTCGCTCGAGATCGTGAACGGTTGCGCCGCACCAGCCAGCAGGCCGAGCGAGGTGCCGCGCGCCAGGCCGAACCACAGATGGTTCGACGTGGCGAGGTAGGGGCCGGGTGCGTTGTCGACCTGCGGATCGACGTAGCTGCCGTCCGCTGTTTGCCCGTACCACATGCGGTTGACGGCCTGCGCTTCCGACACGTTGACGCAGTTGGCATCGGTGCTGGCACCGACGACGCCGTTGCCGGCGACGCCCGTGCACAGCGCCTGCGCGTCGCGCGTCGGGTCATAGCGGCATTGCAGCGGGTCGAGGATGAAGCCCAAGCCCAGCGCGTCGCACGAGGCCACCGAGCGCGTGCTGACGAAATTCAGCTTCGCGGTCGGCAGCGGTGCGCCGAAGGACCGCTGCATCACGATCTGCGGGTACAACTCGTTGGTGATGAAGCGCGTCCAGTTGAATGCTGGCGCGCCGGCGAGGATGCCGTCGTACAGGTGCGGATACTTCTGCGCCAGCTTGTAGCCCTGACGGCCACCGGTGGAGTAGCCGTCCCAGTAGGTGTAGTCGGCGCGCTTGCCGTAGTACGTCCTGACGGCGGCGCGGGTGGCCAGTGCCATCTGTTCGAGGCTGCGCTCGGCGAAGTCGTGCCACAGCACGGTGTTGATGGTGCCGTCCTCCTTCATTGCGAAGGAGCCGCTCGAACCACCGATGTTGCGGTTGCTGTGGCCATGGTCCGACGCGCTGCTGGCGTAGCCCTTGGCCACGCCCGCAAGGAGGTTGGCGCGCGAACCGATGCGTGTCGGGTCGGCATGGTCGCCGCCGGCCCAGCCGCCGCTGCCGATGTCGCGAATGCGGCCGTTCCAGTCGCGGGGCGCCGGCAGCCAGACCTCGATGCCGATGCCCTTGGATGTCGAGGGTGCGCCCTCGGTGCCCGGATGACCGGGGCCGACAACCAGCTTGATCAGACACAGGTCCACCGGCGCCACCGGCGGTGCCGGCGTCGCCGGCGTGTTCGCCAAGGCGATCGGCTCACCGGCAGTGAAGGCCTTGACGAGCAGCACCTGCGCGTCGCGGTTCGGCGCGAAGGCCGTGGCCAAACGCGCATCGCAACTGCCCTTCTTGCCGTGATCGTGCCCGTGCCCGTGGTAACGATCGCGATCGTTCTCGGACGCATGGGCCAACGGCAACACAGCCATGCCGCAGAGGCCGGCTAACACGATAAGGGCTCGCTGCAAGCAGCGCGGCGCAAAGGAGTGGGTCACCTGTATGTCTCCTGATTAGGGCGCAAGCCACGGAGTGGCAAGACCGCCATGAGCGATTGAAGATCCCATCACGACAATCAGCAAGTCAACGTAAACACCACGAAGTGAAAGTTGCGGCGAAGCGGCCCTTCGCTGACTCGTTCAGCGCTCTTGTTGGGGCACATCTCAGTTCGTGGTGTTTCCCCTGAGTGCTCGTCCGCAACGCAGCACAGTGCCGGATTGGCAGCGGCAACGTGACATGGCCGCGGCCTTTGGCGCTCGCGCCGCAGTGTGCGGTGCGCGACGTCGCTGCCCCATACGGATCTTCTGTCTCTGCGGTAAGACCAACTTACGCGCTTGCGCTGTACTCGGAAAAGTCGTCTGTCGCGCAGCTCGCAGCCATCGAGCGATGGCCCTGAGGCAAGCCGTTGGCGCGTTTGGCACCACGACGTTCCGAGGACGGTGCCGCACCATCAGGGCTTCCCCTCGATTTGTCAGCCCTCTGACCATTCTCGACGGGCTTCGTTGTTTCAATGAACGCCGTCGCCCCGCAGGGGCGGGGAGCACGAGGGATTGCACATGAGCGCACTCGAGAAGACGCCCACGGCAACCGAGCCGAAGCGCTTCGGCCAGGCACCGAACGTGGTCGTGGTGCTGCTCGACGACATGGGCTTCGGCGCGAGCTCCGCCTTCGGCGGCCCCTGCGAGATGCCGGTGGCCGAACGCCTCGCGCAGGCCGGCCTGCGCTACAACCAGTTCCACACGACGGGCATCTGCTCGCCCAGCCGCGCCGCGCTGCTGACCGGCCGCAACCACCATGCGGTCGGCGTCGGCCAGGTGATGTCGGGTGCGTCCGACGCGCCCGGCTACCACGGCCGCATTCCAAAGAGCGCCGGCACGCTGGCCCGCATCCTGCGCGAGAACGGCTACGCGACCGGCGCCTTCGGCAAGATGCACGAACAGCCGCGCCGCGAGACGACGCCGGTCGGGCCTTTCGACCGCTGGCCGACGCAGCTGCTGGGCTTCGAGAAGTTCTACGGCTTCCTGAACGGCTCGATGAGCCACTGGGTGCCGACCCTGTACGACGGCACCACGCCGATCGAACCACCGGGCGCGGGCCAACCGGGCTATCACCTGTCCGAGGACCTGGTCAACCAGGCGATGGACTGGATCGACAACGTACGCGCGATCACGCCGTCGCGGCCCTTCTTCTGCTACCTGCCCTTCGGCGCGACGCACGCGCCCTTCCACGTCGCGAAGGAATGGGTCGACAAGTACCGCGGCCGCTTCAATGCCGGCTGGAACGCGCAGCGCGACGCCACGCTGGCGCGCCAGAAGGCGATGGGCATCGTGCCGCCGGACACCGACATGGGACCCTGGCCGCCGACCGTCGAGCGCTGGAGCGAGCTCGACGCCGACGAGCAGAAGGCGGCCGCCGCGCTGATGGAGGTCTACGCCGGCTTTGCCGAGCACACCGACGCGCAGGTCGGCCGCATGGTGAAGTACCTCACCGACGGCGGCATGCTGGACAACACGATCTTCGTCTACGTGCTCGGCGACAACGGCGCCTCGGCCGAGGGCGGCCGCATCGGCACCGTCGGCGGCTACTACACCGCACTGAACGGCGCCACCGAGACGACGGCGCAGGTGCTGTCGGACCTCGAGCGCGCCGGCGGCGTCGAGAGCTGCCCGCACTACGCGCGCGGCTGGGCGGTCGCGATGGACACGCCGCTGCAATGGGTCAAGCAGGTCGCCTCGCACTACGGCGCCACGCGCAACGGCTTGATCATGCACTGGCCCGAGCGGCTGGCCCGCCACGCCGGCGAGATCCGCTCGCAATGGCACCACCTGATCGACATCGCGCCGACGATCCTGGCCGCGGCGGGCATCGCGCCGCCGGCGGCGATCGACGGCATCGCGCAGGACCCGCTGCACGGCGTCGACATGGCGTACTCGTTCGATGCCCGCGAGGCGGCGAGCAGCCACACGACGCAGTACTTCGAGATCGGCGGCAACCGGGCGATCTACCACGAGGGCTGGGTCGCCTGCGCGGTGCACCGGCCCACGCCGTGGAACTTCCTGCAGTCGACCGAGCAGGCCTGGGAGGACGACGTCTGGGAGCTGTACGACACGCGCACCGACTTCAGCCAGGCACATGACCTGGCGCAGCGCCATCCCCACAAGCTGGCCGAGTTGAAGGCGCTGTTCATGGCCCAGGCGCAGGAGCACCAGGTGCTGCCGCTGGACGGCCGCTCGCTCGGCCAGCGCCGCCGCGCGCGCGAGTCGAAGAACGCCGCGCACAGCGTGGTGCTGAAGGGGCGCGCCAGCCGCATTCCGCAGGACGCGCTGCCGCCGTTGTTCAACCACACGCACAGCGTCTCCGCATCGATCGAGGTCGCCGCGCACGCCGCGGGCGTGATCTGCTCGCACGGCGGACTGTTCTCGGGCTGGTCGCTGTACTGCCGGGACGGCGTGCTGACCTACTGCCATGCGCTCGGCCGTCATGAGCGCTACTACGTGCGCGCCGCGCAGCCGCTGGCCGCCGGTGCGCACGAGGTGGCGATGCGCTTCCACTACCGCGGGCCCGGCCTGGGCGGCGAAGCGTTCGTGCAGCTCGAAGTGGACGGCCAGCCGGTGGCCGAAGGCACGCTGCGCCGCACGATCGGCTACACGACGCCAGCCGGCGAGGACGTGACGGTGGGCTCCGACCCCGGCACGCCGGTCACCGACGAGTACGCGATGATCGACAACCACTTCTCGGGCGTCGTGCACTGGGTTCGCATCGCGTCAGGCGGCGGCACCGAGCCCAGCGCGGCCGATCTGCAGCGCGTCGACAACGCGCTGCAATAGCGTGCCAGCGGTCGCCATGGACGCATCCGACCGGCCCTATCACCTGCTGGCCAAGCCGGCGGGCGCCGCGTGCAACCTGGGCTGCTCCTACTGCTTCTTCCTGTCCAAGGAGAACCTGCACGCCGACGACAGCCCGCTGATGAGCGACGCCGTGCTGGACCGCTACCTGCGTCAGCTGATGGCCTCGTCGCCGGGGCCGCAGGTCGAGGTGTCCTGGCAAGGCGGCGAGCCGATGCTGCGCGGCCTGCCCTTCTTCCGCCGAGCCGTCGCGCTGGCCGAGCAATACCGCCAGCCGCACCAGCGCGTGCAGCACACGATGCAGACCAACGCCACGCTGGTCGACGACGAGTGGGCGGCGTTCTTCCGCGAGCACGGCTTCCTCGTTGGCGTCAGCATCGACGGACCGCGCGCGTTGCACAACGCCTACCGCGTCGACAAGCAGGGCCGTGGCAGCTTCGACGAGGTGCTGCGCGGCTGGCGCTGCCTGCAGCGCCACGGCGTCGATGTCAACGTGCTGTGCACGATCCACGCCGCCAATGCCGATCAGCCGCTGGCCGTCTACCACTTCCTGCGCGACGAGCTGAAGGCGGCCTTCATCCAGCTGATCCCGATCGTCGAACGCGCGACGGCGCAGACCATCAGCCTGGCCAACCTCGGCTGGGGCGGACCCAAGGGCAGGGACCGGCCGCTGTACCGCCAGCAGGGCTCGCTCGTCACCGCACGCTCGGTCGGCGCCGACGCGTTCGGCCGCTTCCTCATCGCGATCTTCGACGACTGGCTGCAGCACGACGTCGGGCGGGTGCACGTCACCACCTTCGACGTCGCGCTCGGCAGCTGGCTCGGCCAGCACAACAGCTGCCTCGTCGCGCCGACCTGCGGCGCCTCGCTGGCGATGGACCATGAGGGCGACGTCTATTCCTGCGACCATTTCGTCGAGCCCGCGCACCGGCTGGGCAACATCGAGGCCACGCCGCTGAAGACGCTGGTGGCGTCGGAGCAGCAACGGCGCTTCGGCGACGCCAAGTTCGAGACGCTGCCGCGGGCCTGCAGGCGGTGCCCCGTGCTGTTCGCGTGCTATGGCGAATGCCCGCGCAACCGGTTCATCGAGACGGCCGACGGCGAGCCCGGGCTGAACTACCTGTGCACCGGCTACAAGGCGTTCTTCACGCATGTCGATGCGCCGATGAAGACGATGGCGCGGCTGCTGCGCGACGGCCGCTTCGCCGACGAGATCCGGGCAGCGCAGGCCGCGCACTGAAGACCCAAAACACCCATCAGGAGAACGATCCATGCGTCTTGCCTCGACTCCCACCTGGCTGCGCGCCAGCTTCCTGGCCCTGTGCATGGTGCTGCTCGCTGCGCCCGCAGCGGCCGCCTGGCCCGAGCGGCCGATCACGATGGTGGTGCCCTACCCGCCAGGCGGCGCCGCGGACACGATCGGCCGCATCGTCACGCGCCACCTGGCACTGCAGATGCCGGGCAGCACGTGGGTGGTCGAGAACAAGGCCGGTGCCGGCACGGTGATCGGCGCTGGCGCGGTGGCGCAAGCCGCCCCGGACGGCTACACGCTGCTGTTCTCCGGCAACACCACCTACACGCTCAACCCAGCCCTCAAGAGCAACCTGCCCTACGAGCCGCTGAAAAGTTTCGAGTCGCTCGGCCTGCTCGGCGGCAATCCGCTGGTGCTGATCGTCCACCCCTCGCTCGAGGCCAAGACCGTGCAGGAGCTGGTCGCGCTGGCCAGGCGCGAGCCGGGCAAGCTCAGCTACGCCTCGTTCGGCGTTGGCACCACCTCTCATTTCGCAGGCGAGCTGTTCAAGTCGATGGCGGGCGTCGACATCGTTCACGTGCCCTACAAGGGCAGTGCGCCGGCGATGCAGGATCTGATGGCCGGGCAGATCAAGATCGCCTTCGACACCAGCATCGCCAGCGTGCCGCAGGTTGCCGCCGGCAAGGTCCGCGCGCTCGCCGTGACCTCGCTGCGCCAGGTCGCCAAGCTGCCGGGTGTGCCCACGCTGACGGAGGCGGGGCTGACGGGGTTCGACCTGACAGCATGGGTCGGTGTCGTCGCGCCGCGTGGCCTGCCCGACGACGTGCGACGCAAGCTGATCAAGGCGATGGCCGACGCGATGGCCCAGCCCGCCCTGCGCGAGGAACTGATCAAGGCCGGCATGGAGCCGTTCTACGAACCGCCGAGCGCCTACGATGCGCGGGTCGACAAGGAGCTACCGGCCATGCGTCAACTCGTCCACCGCGCGCGCATCGTCGTCGATTGACCGCTGGCACCGTCGTGACCACGGGCATCGACCGGTCGGAACTGCTGCGGCTGTCGGCGGTGCAGCAGCGCCAGCGGATCGGGACAGGCGAGATCTCGCCGGTAGAACTGATGGCGGCCTCGATCGAGCGCATCGAGGCCCTGAACCCGGCCATCAACGCGATTGCCGCGACCGACTTCGAGCGTGCCCGGCTCGCTGCCCAGCAGGCGGAACGAGCCGTCCTGCGAGGCGAGCCGCTGGGCGCACTGCACGGCCTGCCGCTGGGCGTGAAGGACCTGCAGGAGACCGCCGGACTGCTGACCACCAAGGGCAACATCGGCTGGCGCGCGCACGTCCCACGCGCCGACAACAGCTTGGTGGCACGGCTGCGCGCGGCTGGCGCGATCGTGACGGCCAAGACCAACGTGCCCGACATGGGTGCGGGCGCGAACACCCGCAACCCGGTGTGGGGGGCCACGGGCAATCCGTTCGACCCGATGCGCAATGCCGGCGGATCGTCGGGCGGTTCGGCGGCCGCGCTGGCCACCGGCATGCTGCCCTTGTGCACCGGCTCCGACACCGGGGGCTCGCTGCGCATTCCGGCAGCGCTGTGCGGCGTGGTCGGCCTGCGGCCCTCACCGGGTCTGGTGGCCAACCGCAGCCGGCCGCTGGGCTGGTCGTCCATCTCGGTGCTGGGTCCGATGGCACGCACGGTCGATGACGTGGCGTTCATGCTCGCCGCCTGCGCAGGATTGGACGCCCACGACCCGCTCTCGTACGACGCAGCGGCCGCGACCTTCTGGCCGCTGCCGGAACTCGATCTGGCGACCTTGCGCGTTGGGTACACGGAGGACTTCGGCTTCTGCGCCGTCGACGCCGACATCCGGCGCACCTTCCGCGACCGCGTGCAGTCGCTCGCACCCAGCGTCGCGCTGTGCGAGCCGGTCACGATCGACATGGCCGAGGCCGATTCAGCGTTCGACGCGATCCGTGCCGAAAGCTTCGTTGCGGCGTTCGCCGACACGTACAGGCGCGCGCCCGACACCCTGGGCCCCAACGTCCTTGCCAACATGGCCATCGCCGAGGCGATCACGCTGGGCGATCGTGCGCAGGCGCACTTGGCGCAGACGCGCATCGCACGCCGCATGGCCGAGACGATGGACCGCTACGACGTGGTGCTGGCGCCGGTGACGCCGGTGTCGCCGTTCGCGTGGTCCGAGCTCCATGCGCGCGAAGTCGATGGCCAGATCATGCGCAACTACTACCAATGGCTGGGGCTGTGCTACGGCGTCACGTTGACGACGAACCCGGCCCTGTCATTGCCGAGCGGCCGCGACGAGCAGGGCATGCCGTTCGGTCTGCAGCTGATCGGCGCGTTGCGCGGTGACGCCCGCCTGCTGGCGGTGGCCGCGGCGATCGAGAAGACCTTCGCGTCCGACCCGGTTCGTTGCCGACCCGAACCCGAGGTGCAGGCCCTGGCGCGGCAGCCGCAGCCGCTGCTGCGGTCCATCGTCACGCACCCGCCGGTCTATGGCGGCGCACCGCAAGACGCACCGGACGGTGCCAACGCGGTGTGATATCGGACTGCCCATTCAATGTCCACGTCGGGCTTGAATCGCAAGCCAGGAGCACCCCATGAAGACTGACATCGCACTGGCCATCGTTTCGGGGGCAGCCGGCGGCATCGGCAAGGCCGTGGTGCGTCGACTGCTGGAAGGCGGCAGCCATGTGGTGATGCTGGACGCCAACCAGGCCGCGCTCGACCAGGTGCGCGCCGACTTCGGCGAGTGGGCGCCGCAGATCCACGCGCGCAGCGTCGACGTTCGAAACCCGCAGGCCGTGCAGCGCTGCGCCGAGTTCGTGGAGGCCGAGGTTGGCCCCGTTGACGCCCTGGTGACCTGTGCGGGCGTGACGCGATCGGGCCCCGCGGAGACGATGTCCTTCGAGCACTGGAAGATGGTCCTCGACGTCAACCTCGACGGCACCTTCCTGTGCTGTCAGGCTTTCGGCAAGGCGATGTTGGCGCGCGGCCGCGGTGCCATCGTCACGATCTCGTCAACTGCCGGCTTCGGCGGCGCGGCCGGTCGCGCCAACTACAGCGCGTCCAAGTGGGCCGTGATCGGTCTGACGAAGACGCTTGGCATCGAATGGGGTCGCCGAGGCGTGCGCGTCAACGCCGTCGCGCCCGGCCCGGTCAATACCGAGATGCTCGCGAAGGTGCCCGAGCGCGTGCGCCTGGGCATCTACGTGGCCCGCACGCCGCTCGCGCGCCTGGCGGACCCGCAAGAGATCGCCGAGGCGGTGTACTACTTGTTGTCACCTGGCGCGTCGTACCTGAACGGCGCGGTGGTCCCGGTCGACGGTGGCTACAGCAGCGGCTTCGCCACATCGCAGAGCGGCGCCGACTTCGGCGTCTGAGCGGCTTGACCGCCTCGCAGGATCGCGGTGGACGCGGGAGCCAGGTCGACAGCGCAGCGCGCCCGGATCAGGCGGGCGCCGGGCCCCTTTGCGCAGCCACCGGCTCGAGCAGGACGATGCTGCGATAACCCAGGCGCACGAGGCCGCCCTCTTCCATGCGGCGCAGCTGCAGGTTCACGTACGGCCGCGAGCTGCCGACCATGCAGGCGAGGTCGTATTGAGACACGCGCAGCCGGAACCCGTCATCGACTTCACGGCCGGCGCCCTGCGAGTGCAGACGCTGCAGCACCGCGTGCACGCGCTCGTACAGGCTTTCATTGCGGTGCTCCAGCGAGGCATCTTCCAGTTCGGCGGCCCAGAAGGCCAGCGAGCGCGCGAGGTCGAGCGCGACTTCACCGTCAGCACGCATCAGGGCAATCACCTGCTCGGCCGCGTAGAGGCGCGTCCGGCAGGCGCCCGCCGCCGTCACCGAGAAGGGAAAAGGCCGCTGGGCCACCACCGACACCAAACCGAGCGTACCGCCGGGCCGTACACCCTTGCGCAATTCCTCGACGCCGTTCGGGCGGATTCGAGCCACCCGCAACGCGCCCTCTTCGAGGCCAATGATCCAGCGGGCGACGTTGCCGGCCAACAGCAGCACATCACCATCGTTCCAGCTCCTGACGTGGGAAATGGCGGCCAGCCGCTCGCTGCGTTCGCGCCGTCAACGACCGCTGCGTGGATTCGACCCTGGGCTCAGCCGACACGGTGCCAACGGCCTCGGACGTGTCGGCCGAAGTGGATGCGGGAGGGTGCAAACGAGTCATCGGGACATCGCGCAGCGGCCGGAAACGCCGCTACGGGTCTCGCGAAGATTTTCACCCAAGTGCGGGGATCGCGCTCACAGCGCCATGCGGTACACGCGGGCTGCAGTACCGTGGAAGATCGCGGACTTGTCCGCGCCGGAGCAGCCTCGGAGCACATGCTTCAATGCATTCCACAAAGGCACGAATCCGCACGACCGCCCGTCGACCGGGAAGTTGCTGGACGCCATGCAGCGGTCCGCCCCAAAGGCCTCGATGGCCGTTTCGATGTATGGCCGCCAGGCATCTGCCAGCTCAAGATAGCCCGTTGGCTCGGTCCGATCTTCGAGGCCGAGGCCCCAGAACGGCATGCCGAGCCCGCCGATCTTGCAGGTCACATTGGCGCGGCGGCCCAGCTCCCGAAGTTCGGTGCGCCACTCGCCGAACACTTCGGCCCGCCCCACCGCGTCGCGCCCGAGGCCCTCGGCGATGCCGAGGTGATCGAGCACGATCGCGGTGTCCGGAAACGCATCGGCCAGCGCAGCGACGTCCGGCAACTGGTGGTGCATCACGGCCGCGTCGAACGAGAGTTGCCGCGGCGCCAGATGCCTGAAGGCCTGCCGGAACTGCGCGCTTTGCAGAAGGCCACGCGGCGGCGGGCTCGGCGAATAGCGGTACGCCGCGGGATCGCGCGGCTCCAGGCAGGGCTGGCGCACACCGCGAAATCGATCGGGCGCGGCGGCGACGGCACGATCGAGCAGACCGGCCACCGCATCGCCATGGAGCATGTCGGCATAGCCCACGATCGCGGCGCACATGCGGCAAGGCCCATGGGCCCCCGCATCGGCCATCGCGCCCACGCCGTTGGCGAACTCCACTTCGCCGAGCGGCCGCAGCAGTTCCGCCCCGTCGGTACGGGCGAACGCGCGCGTCTCTACATAGACGGATGCGACTATTCGGTGACCGCTGCCGACATCCTGTGCGTAATCGTCCACGAGGTAGCGCAGCGCGGGTCGCACAAAGAGGTGGTGGTGCGCGTCCACGATGGGCAAGTCCGCTTCGAGGATCGGCTCGTGCCGGCCCTCATGCAGCTTGCGGGTCATCGGAACCGTCGTCTGCAAGGTGGCGGTCATGCGCCCGATTGGACACCCGGATCGTCACCGAGTCCGTCTGTCCGATGAGCGTTTTCTGCTTGCCCCTCCAGAGGCGATTGGGAGAAACCCACGATTGGTCAGTCGTCTGACAGTTCGATTCCGCACGGGGCGGTGCAATCGTTGGCTGAGCGTCGCTCTGACAGCGCAGAGTGGCGTTCACTTCTGGAGGAAAGCTCATGAGCGTCCGCGATTTCGACGCCCGTCTCACGCGTCGGGCATTTGCCGCACTCGCCGCACTCGGTGCCGTGCGCGCCAACGCGGCCGCGTATCCCGAGCGACCGATCACGGTGGCGGTGCCGTTCGGCGCCGGCGTCGCGATCGAGGTGCTGATCCGCGCCGTCTGCGAAGAAGCGGCCAGGACTCTCGGTCAGCCGATCGTCGTCGAGAACCGCTCCGGCGCCTTGCAGCGACTGCCGGTGCTCGCGGTGCGGCGGGCGGTACCCGACGGCTACACGCTGGCGGTGGGCACGGACAGCGTGCACGTCGCCCAGCCGATCATCGACCAGGCATTCACGATGCGTGCGGGCAAGGACTATGAGCCTGCAGCGGCCTTGATCGCGCTGCCACTGGTGCTCGTCTCGAACCCTGGCGCACCATTCCGAGATCTCAAGGGTCTGATCGCGCACGCCAAGGCGAATCCCGGCAAGCTCAACATCGCGGTCCCCACCGGTTCGACTGCGCACTTCGCGGCCCTGCTGTTGATGGAGGTGGCCGGCATCGCCCTGGCGGCCGTGCCGTACAAGGACCAGGCGTCGAGCCTGCCCGACCTGATGTCCGGACGCGTGGACCTGACCGTCTCCGGCGCCACGGTCAAAGGCTCGGTGGAGGCCGGCAAGCTGAACGCGCTGGCCGTGATGACGGGCAACCGCTGGAGCGCCTTCCCAGGGGTGCCCACCTTGAAGGAGCTTGGCGTCGATGTCGATGTGGGCGCGTGGTTCAGCCTCGTCGCACCACCCGGCACGCCGCCCGATGTGCTGGCCACGCTCAACACCGCGTTCAACGCGGCGCTGAAGTCGGCGCCAGTGATTCGCAAGATGGGTGAGCTTCACCTGAGCCCGCTCGGCAAGGACATGTCGCCCGCGCAGTTCGTCGCCCTGGTCGAGGCTGAAACCACACTCTGGACGCCCGTGCTTCGCAAGTCCGCGGTGACCCTGCAATAGCGCTGTTCCCGATCGAACGCCCCCTCCGTCAGAAAGTGAAAGGCATACGCCATGAAGAAGCCCCTTGCACATGTCCTGTCGTTCCTTCCCGCCCTGCTCGCCATCACGGTTTTTGCGCCCGCCGCAAACGCGCAGGATTCGATCAAGCTCAAGGTGACCCATCCTCTGCCGGCAACGCACTATCTGGTCGTGCAAGGTATCAAGAAAGTCACCGACGCCGTCACCGAACGGACGAACGGCCGGGTGCAGTTTGAGGTGTACCCCGCCTCGCAACTGGGGGCTGATCATTTCACGGCGCTCAAGTCCGGTCTGGCGGACATCGGTTTCCTGGTCACGTCGTACTACCCGGACAAGTTCCCGATGTCGCCGGTCACCGAACTGCCGGGCCTGTATTCGAGTTCATGTGAAGCGACGTCCAAGTCCGCTGAACTCGCCAAGCCAGGCGGCATCCTGCAGAAGCTGGAGTACGGGCCGCGAGGTATTCAGCCCTTCGTGGTCAGCACCATTGCGCCGTACAACTTGAGTACGGCTTCAAAGAAGATAGAGACCCTGGACGACCTCGCTGGACAGAGGATATGGGCAAGTGGCGGCGCGATGGACAAGATCATCCGCAGCCTGGGCGGCGTACCGGTGAAGATGGTGGCATCCGAGCTTTTCGACTCGGTTTCGCGAGGCACCATCGACGGTCTCTACATGAACTACCTGGGCGTGACGCAGTACAAGCTGGAAACCAAGATCCGCCACACGGTGCAAGGGGCCATCCAGTTCGGCTCCGGGACCTTCCTCATTGCGATGAATGACAAGTCCTGGGCGGCCCTTCCCCAGTCGGTGCGCGACGTGTTCGTCAGTGTCGGCGCCGAGGTCCAGACCAGTCTTTGCAAGTACATGGACGCTGAGGCGGATCGCAGCTTCAAGCAAGTGGTGGCTGCGGGCGTGACGACCACCACGCTGTCTCCCGAGCAAGTGAAGCTGTGGAACTCGAAGCTCGGCAAGGTGGCGGATGAATGGGCGGCCGAGATGGACGCCGGCGGTCGCAGCGGCTCGGATCTGCTCAATGCCATGCGCAAGGCGCCAGGCACCCCGGCGAAGTGACGCTCCGCTGGGTGCGTTCCAACGCGCTGTGTCCCGCCTCACCGGCTGTCCGATGATTGCGCCCGATCTCTCCCAGAGCTCTATCGCGAGCCTCCTGTCCTTGAAGGGCAGGGTCTCGGTCGTGTCCGGCGGTGCCGCGGGAATCGGCCTGGCCATTGCCAGGCGCCTCGCAGAGGCCGGTTCGGCAGTCGTGATCGCCGATCTGAAGCAGTCGCGGGTGGATGAGACGGCTCAGGAACTGGCCCATGCCTATGGTGTGCCGGCCATCGGTGTGGCGACGGACATGCGGGTGGAGACAGAGGTCGTTGCGCTGCTCGACCGCACGGTTCACGAGTTCGGGCGGGTGGACGTGCTGGTCAACAACGCGGCCATCTACCCGATGAAGCCCGCCCTGGAAACGTCGGCGGATGAGTGGGACCAGGTGCAGTCGCTCAACCTGCGCGCCGTTTTCGTGGCCTCTCGTGAGGCGGCCCGGCGGATGATTCCTGCTGGCCGCGGTGGTGTCATTGTGAACATCGCCTCGATATCGGGTTTTCGGGGAAGACCGAAGATGGGTGCCTATGTCGCGTCGAAACACGGTGTCGTCGGCCTGACACGAAGTCTCGCTGCCGAGTGGGGGCCGGAAGGCATTCGGGTGCTGGGTATTGCGCCGTTGCTTGTGGCGACGCCGGGCATGGCCGAGTGGCAGAAAGTCGGCCGCGCGCAGCCCGATGCCAACGGTGACGTTGGAACGATCGAGAAGATGGTCACCAGCAATCTTCCCCTCGGAAGAATCGGCGTACCGGACGATATCGCGCGGGCCGCGTTGTTCTGCGCGAGCGACATGTCCACCATGATGACCGGTAGCACGCTGGCGGTCGACGCCGGCCTCATGTGCTGCTAGGGCTCAAGATGCACCAGATCATTCGCCGTGCCGAACGGGTGGGGCTCGGCCTCGCTTCCCTGTGCATCTGCCTGATCATGCTGATCGCAGCAGGTGACACGGCCATGCGCTACGTGCTGAACAGGCCATGGCCCTGGGCCTTCGAAGTGACGTCGAACTACCTTCTGGTCGGCGCGGCCTACCTTGGAATCGCGTCCACGTTCACGATGGGCGATCACATCAACATCGACATGCTGCACCGTCGATTGCCCGCAAATCTTCGCGCTCGCATCGACGCCCTGCTCGCCCTCGTCTTCCTCGCCCTGTTCGGTCTGATCGGCTCCCTCGCGCTTCGGGCGTCGATCGACGCGGCCGTCAACAGGGACTTCATCCCAGGCTACTTTCAATGGCCGGTGTGGTTGTCGTATGCGCCGATCCCGATCGGTACGGCGATCCTGTGCCTGCGGCTGTCGCACCACATCACGCTGCTGCTGAAAGACGGCAGCGACAAGTTCGTCTCGGGTGCGCACATCGAGGACGGTGCGGAATGACCGCCACGCTCATCGTCTTGTTGATGCTCGTCATGCTGGCTTTGGGCGCGCCGATCGGGTTCACGCTGCTCACCTGCGGCGCACTTGGCGTGCTGTCGGTGGGCGGTCTGAGTGCGACGCTCGGCGTGCTCGCATCAGCCCCGCACGCTCTTGCGGGAAAGTACGAGTTCCTCACCATTCCGATGTTCCTGCTGATGGCGGAGTTCGTGCTGAGGTCGGGCATCGCCGACGATCTTTTCCGTGCCGCAGCTGCGTGGTGCGGGCGGGTCCCTGGAGGGCTGGGCATGGCCACCGCCCTGGCCGGAGCCGGGTTCGGCGCAATCTGCGGTTCGTCCACGGCGTCGGCGGCAACGCTGTCGGCGACCTCGTTGCCGGCGATGCTGAAGCAAGGCTACGAACCGCGGATGGCCGCCGGCGTGGTGGCCATCTCCGGCACTCTGGCCATGTTGATCCCGCCCAGCATCGCCATGGTGATCTACGGCCTGCTGGCGGACGTGAACATTGCGAAGCTACTCGTTGCAGGCATCGTTCCGGCAATCTTCGTCACTGCCGCGATCATGCTGACGACCTACTACCTTGCGGTCCGGGATCCGTCACGAGCACCTCTGTCGCGCAAATTCACGATGACCGAAAAGCTGGGAGTGCTGCGCCTCGTGGGCCCGATGCTGGTGCTGATGGCGGCTGTGACCGGCATCATCTACACCGGCGTGGCAACACCGACGGAAGCCTCCGCACTCGGCGCGCTGATCGCTGGCATCCTCTACTTCGCACGTGCGCGCCGTACCAGGGCCGAAGTGGTCGACCTGTTCGGGCGCGCGACGCGGACATCCTGCATGGTCGCCGTCATCTTGCTGGGCGCGCATGTGTTCTCCACGTTCTTCGTACTGACGCAAACGACCCAATCCATCATCGCGTGGGTAGGTGCCCTGCCCGTCGAGCCTTGGGTGATCATGGGGGTTCTGATCCTGGGGTACCTTGTCTTGGGCTGCTTCCTGGACCAGACGGCAATTTTGGTGCTCACCGTGCCCATCGTTGCGCCCTTGGTGTCCTCCTTGGGCTTCGACCTCATCTGGTTCGGCGTCATCAAGATCGTGACGGCAGAACTCGGCATGGTGACGCCGCCACTCGGTCTGAACTGCTTTGTCGTCTCCAAGTATTCAAGGACACCGGTCGAGGACGTGTTCCGGGGCACGATGCCGCATGTCTTCGCGCACCTGGTCGCCCTGGCAATCCTGGTCCTGTTCCCGGCGCTGACGCTCTGGTTGCCCAGCCAAATGCGCTGATCAAGGGGCCGACTGCCGGTGGCGCCGATAGCGTGAGCCGCTTTGGCGGTCAAGGGTGACTCAAGCGAGGTCGAGCAGTATGGCCTGCGCATCGCGGTAGACGAGGTGCCTCAGGCGCTCGGGCATACGGTCGGCAACGCCCGCGATGGACGAACCCCCGAAGCTGTGACCGACGAGCACCAGGTCGCTCAAGTCTTCGTACCGGAGCACCTGCGCGATGTCGTCGGCGAACAGGCACAAGGATGGGTCCAATGGGTTCGCTCGCCCAGACCCGTCTGGGTCGGCGTGTGAACGACATGGCCAAGCGCGCGCAGGCGCGCCGCAACAGGCTGTCAGTACCAAGCGCCGTGGTAGGCACTGTGGACCAGGACGAAAGTCTTCGATGACATGAGTGTTCCTCGAGTCACGAGCTCCGGAAACGCGGCGTCGCTGCCGCCTTGGTCGCGCGCCCCGGCGACGCTCAAAGCCCGGCGGCCTCGATCGCCTCCCTAAGCCGCTCGGGGTCGACTGCGATCTCAACGCCGGCGCGTTCGAGTTGCAGCTTCAGGTACGCGCGCGCGTCCTGCTCGCCCCACCCGCGCCCCATCGCCTCGGTCATTTCCTCGAGTGTGAGGTTCGCCAGCCGCAAGGGCACGCCCAACTCCTTGGCGAGGGCCGTGCCGAGCCCCACGTCCTTATGGGCCAGTTTCAGAGCGAAGGCGGGCTTTTCGTACTGGCCCGGCAGGAACTGGTTCGTCAACAGTGCCAGCGGCGATCGCTTGCCTGCCGAGCCCAGGCGCAGCGCCTGCCACAGGTCGAGCGGATCGACGCCCGCCTTGACGCCGACCGAGAAGACTTCGGCCATGGTCTGCAGGATCATGAACCCCGCCATGTTGTGGGTGAGCTTGGCCACCGTGCCCGCGCCGCTCGGGCCGACGTACTGCACCTTGTCGCCGATGGCCTGCAGCAGATCCAGGTGACGCTCGTACACATCCCGCTCGCCGCCGATCCACACCGCCAGGTCGCGATTGGCCGCGCCGGCCGGCCCGCCGCTGATCGGGGCATCCAGCATATGGCCGTTGCGTTGCTTGAAGGCGCCGTGAATGCGGCGGTTGAGCGACAGCGAACTGGTGGACATCTCGAACATCACGAGGCCCGGCGCCATGGTGTCGAAGATGCCCTGCGCGCCGAACACGACCTGTTCGACCTGGGTGGGCCCCGGCAGGGACGTGAAGACCACATCCACCGCCCCGGCGACGCCAGCGACGCTCGTCGCCGCCTCGGCCCCGGCATCGACGAGCGCCTTGACGGCCTCGGGATCGAGGTCGTAGACGACCAGCGAGACGCCGGCTTTGAGCAGGCTGCGCGCCATGCCGCGACCCATCAGCCCCAGGCCGATGAAGCCCACGCGTTGTCTCTTCATGTTCGCTTCCATCGCTGCGCCACTACGGTTCAGTTGTTCATTATCCTGGCGATAATGCATTGTGCGTAATGCAGGAGCAAAGCGATGGCTGCAAGCCAAACAGAAGCGGAACAAGCGGCGGCGATCGGGCACCGCGTCTACAAGGCCGTGCCGCAGCTCGGTCGGCTGCGCGAGGAGGTGCTGGTGGGCGACGTGTGGAAGCAGCCCGAGCTGAGCCCGCGCGACCGCAGCCTGGTCACTTGCGCGATCCTCGCGGCTCAAGGGAAGTACGACGAGATGACCGTGCACATGAGCCGTGCTGTCCAGAACGGCGTGACCGAAGACGAACTGCGCGGCCTGGTCGTGCAGGTGGCGTTTTATGCAGGATGGCCCGCCGCGATGTCAGCCGGCAAGGCAGCCCTGCCGCTATTCGAACAAGGGCCGCAGACGGCGCCTTAGGTCGCCCAGCCACATGCGCTGATCAAGGCGCCGCTTTGTCGCCACCCGCGAAGGCCTTGACCGATTCGGCGAGTGCCGGCGACGCGCTGCGATAGCGGTACTGCTCCCAGCGCTCGAGCGAGAGGCCGTCGCGCAGCGGCAGTTCGAGCGATCGGCGCGTGACCTGCTTCATCGAGGCCAGGGCCAGGGCATCGGCCGTCGCGATCTCCGACGCAACGGCCAAGGTCTGTGCCATCAGTGACTCCGCGGGTACTGCCATCGCCGCGAGGCCGATGCGCTCCGCCTCGCGGCCGTCCATGACACGCCCGGTCAGCATGTAGAACAGCGCACGCGACAGGCCGAGACGGCGCGGCAGGCGTTGCGTGCTGCCGCCGCTGGGCAGCAGGTTGCGTCGAATGTGGCGGTCGCCGATCTCGGCGGTCTCGGCGGCGATCATGAAATCGCACGCCAGCGCCAGTTCGAAGCCGCCAGCGACGGCGTGGCCGTTCACCGCCGCGATGACGACCTGCGGCGCGGCTTCCAGCAACTCGTAGGCCTGCTGCATGCGGTCCTGGTGACGCATGTGGGCGGCCGCGTCAGCGAGCACACCGCTGGCCAGCCACTTGAGATCGCTTCCGGCGCAGAAGGCGCGGCCCTGGCCGCTCACCACGATGACGCGGATGTCTCGACCGGGCGCGGACGCGTCACGAACCGCGGCGGTGAAGGCATCGAGCGTTTCCGCGTCGAGTGCATTCAGGCGCTCGGGCCGGTTCAGGGTCAGCACGCGCACCCGCGGCGTGCTGTCGTCGACGATCACGTTAAGGCTCATGGCACGGATTCCGAAAGGTTCTGGTGTGAAAGCGGCGCGGGCGGCTCAGACAACCCAGCGCACGACTTGCTCGAGCGGCGCGCGTCCGAGGCGAAAACCGTTGGCAGGATGGGATGGGTCCTCGTGGCCGAACGACACGCCGCAGACGATGCGGCGGTCGACGCCGATGTCCAGGTGAGCCCGCAGCACGTCGGGCCATGACGCCACCGCGGCCTGCGCGATGCAGCCCAGGCCCTGCGCGGTGACGGCCAGCATGAAGTTGGACACCCAGGCGCCGCAGTCCATCACGCCATGGGTGCCCAGATCGGACGGGCTCGTCACCACCGCCAGGTGCGGAGCCCCGAACAGGCGGAAATTCTCCAGCGCCTGGCGGGCCGACGCTTCACGATCCCCCTTGGCCACGCCGGTGGCGGCGTACAGACTCAGGCCACAGTCGCGACGCCGGGCCAGATAGTCGCCGGTGTAGGCCCGCGGCCAGTCGAGTTCCGGTGCAGCGCCAGCGCCGGACTGCGCACGGTGCATCAGGTCGTCGCGCAGCGCTTGCAGTGCGGCACCGCCAACGACGTGCACCTGCCAGGGTTGGGCGTTGCACCACGACGCCGAACGCTGTGCAGCGAACAGCAGGCGCTCGATGACAGCCCGCGGTACCGGCTCAGGCAGGAAGCCACGACAACTGTGCCGTTGCGTCAGCAACGCCTCAAGTGTCGACAACGGGTCTTCGTCACCACGTCCGGCCACGGCTTCTCCTGAAAGTTCGGTGCGAGCTGTCGCAAGGAATCTGCATAATGCATTATCGACGATCACGGAGCCTTTGTCGCGGCCCGCGTCAGGGCATAAAGCGCCCGCCGGTCACGTCGAGGATCGCGCCGGTGATGAACGATGCGTCTTCCGAGGCCAAGAACGCGATCGCGTTGGCGACTTCCGTCGGACGACCGTAGCGCTTCATCGGGATCGACGCCGCCAGGGCTGCGATCGCCTCGGGCGACGAGGCGCCGGACATGGCCGTCTCGATCGGGCCGGGCGACAGGCAGTTCGCGGTGATGCCGAACGGCGCGGCTTCGAGTGCCAGCGTGCGCGTGAAACCGATGATGCCGGCCTTGCTCGCGGCGTAATGCGCACTGACCACCGGCGAGATCGTGCGCCCCCCTGCCGATGCGACGTTGACGATGCGGCCCCAGCCGTGCTGGCGCATGCCCGGCAACACGGCACGGCACAGCAGGAACGGGGCGGTCAGGTTGATTGCCAGCACCTGCTGCCATTGCGCGGTCTCGATGTCGTCGATCGGGTACTTGCCGCCGGCCCGCTTCGGATGGATGCCGGCGTTGTTCACCAGCACGTCGACGCTGCCGAACCGCGCCTCGATGGTCGCCACGAGCGAGCGGATCTGCGACTCGTCGGCCAGGTCCACCACGCGCGCATGCACGGACACGCCCTGCTCAGCCGCGATGTCGGCCGCCACCTGCTCGACCTCGGGCGCGCGATCGACGAGCACGCAGACCATGCCGTCCCGCACGAGGCGCCGCGCAGTGGCGGCGCCGATCCCGACGGCGGCACCGGTGACGATCGCGATCTTCGGTTCGTTGGCCGCATCAGCCATGGCGTTCTCCTGTGTCCTCGTGCGACTGTGCACCGGCGCGAGTGGCGCGCCGGTCGGAACTTCTGACGCTTGCGGTCAACGCGTCTGACCGTGCACCACGTGTCACTCTCGCGCCGGGCGGCCGCCCGCGGCCCAGAGCGCCACCGTGGCGCTGGCGAGCGAGAACGCGGCATAGCCCAGCGTCAGCGTGAACGGCTCGACCCAGCGCACCAACAGGCTGCCCACCATCGAAGGGATCGCCGCGGCGCAGTACGACACGAGGTAGATCAGCGCCAGCAGGCCGGCACGGTCGCCCACCTCGGTGCGGTCGAGCAGCGCACGCATGCCGCCGGTCACCGCGACACCCTGCGACAGACCCAGCATCAGGCTGGCCACGAGGAACGGCAGCACGGCCCCGGCGTGGACCGTCACCACGATGGCGAGCACGGCGAGCATGAACAGCGTCATGCCGGCCCGCATCGCATGCACCGGCGACCAGCGGCGCACGATCGGCCCGCCCACCGGGTTGAGCACCATCACCGACGCGAACGCGGCCGCCACCACGACCGGGCTGCGCACGCCCAGGTGCTCCACCACCATCGCCGGCCCGAACGTCTGGTAGTAGCTGCCGAGCGACCACGTGCCGACGATGGCCGCTCCGGTGGCCAGCAGCAGCCGTCCGCAACCGGCGGGCACGTGCAGCCTGGGCACCACCGAGGCCAGCGCGCCGGGCCGGTTCGGCGCGGTCTCCGCGCTCATAAGCACGAGCACTGCACACAGCACCAGCAGGCCGCCGAGCAGCACGTAGACCAGTTGGCTCGGCCACGGCGCGATCTGCATCAGCACCCCGCAGGCGAGCGCCCCGATCGTCAGCCCGGTCATCGGCGCGCTGCTGCTGACCAGGGCCGCCAGCCAGCGCAGGCGTGCCGGTGCGCTGTCCACCGCATACGCCCCGAGCGCACTTGACGCGACACCGCAGGCCAGCCCCTGCAGCATGCGACCCGCGAGCAGCGAGGCTGTGCCCTCGACGCGCGCCAGCACCACGCACGACAACGCGGCGCAGCCCAGCGCAGCCAACGCGACGGGGCGGCGGCCAAGATGGTCCGACAGACGCCCGAGCAGGAGCAGCGCCGCAGCGGCCGAGACGAAGTAGCCCACCCCCACCCATCCAATGTCGGCGTTGTCGATGCCGGCGTGTGCGCGGTACACGTTGAACAGCGGAATCGGCGCGCCGGAAGTCGCGAACACCAGCAGCAACGAACTGGCCGCAACCCAGAACGTCGCCGTCGAGGGGGGGACGGACCGGGGGCTCGTGCAAGCCGTGCAGCTCGTTCACGCGAGCGCCGGCTCGCGCGTTGGCTCGACCACCGCCGCCGCATCGGCCAGCACCATGTTCGCGCACTTCTCGCCGATCATCATCGTCGGGATCGCCGTGTTGCCGGAGGTGATCGTCGGCATCACCGACGCATCGGCAATGCGCAGCCCCGCGATGCCGTGCACGCGCAGGCGCTCGTCCACCACCGCCATCGCGTCCTGGCCCATGCGGCAGGTGCCGACCATGTGGTGGGTGATGTGCCCCTGCGAGCGCAGCAGCTCAAGGATCTCCTCGTCGGTCTGCACCTTGGGCCCCGGATGCAGTTCCTCGGCGATGAAGTCTCGCAGCGGCGGCGACATCACCACCTCGCGCATGCGGCGGATCGCCGCGATCGCCGTGGCGCGGTCGCCCTCGGTCTGCAGGAAGCGGTAGCGGATGGCCGGCGGCGCGAACGGGTCGCGCGATCGGATGTGCACGCTGCCGGTGGACTCGGTGCGCTGCGGATGCGCGTTGACGTAGAAGCCCTCGATCGGCTGCACCTTGTGCGACTGGCCCGGCTTGACCTCGACGATGAACGGCGCGGCCAGGATCATGATGTCCGGATGCGGCAGCTCGGGCCGCGAGCGTGTGAACGCGCGCACGCTGCCGAACACCACCGTCAGCATGCCGGTGCGCGTGAGCGCATAGCGCAGGATCTGGCCGACCAGCCGCCAGCCGCGCACCTGGCGCGACAGCGAGATGCCCGGCGCATTCAGCCGCCAGCGCGTGGCGCAGGCGTAGTGGTCGCGCAGGTTTTCGCCGACGCCGCGCAACGCGTGGACCACGTCGATGCCGTGCTCGCGCAGTACCTGTGGGTCGCCGATGCCCGACAGTTCCAGCAGCTTGGGCGTGTTGGCCGTGCCACAGGCGACGATCACCTCGCGCCGTGCACGCACCTCGTGCGTCGCGCCGTCGCGCACGTAGCGCACGCCGACGCAGCGCTGTCCTTCCATCAGCAGCGAAGTCGCTTCCGCGCCGGTCACGATCGACAGGTTGGGCCGGCGCCGAGCCGGCGCCAGGTAGTCGGTCGCTGTGCTGCTGCGCTGGCCGCGATGCACGGTCTGCTGCGCGAACGCAATGCCCTCCTGCGACTCCCCGCTGTAGTCAGACGTGCTCGGGATGCCGGCCGCGTTGGCCGCGCGCATGAACAGGTCGAAGAAGCGCGAGACACCCTGCGCTTCGGTCACCTTGATCGGCCCCTCGCGGCCGCGGAACTGGTCCGAGCCGATCGTCGTGCTCTCGATCTTCTTGAAGTACGGCAGCACGTCCTCGTAGGACCAGCCCGGGCAGCCCTGGGCGGCCCAGGTGTCGTAGTCGCCGCGCTGCCCACGGTTGTAGACCATGCCGTTGATCGACGTGGTGCCGCCCAGCATCTTGCCGCGCGGGACGAACATGGGCCGGTTGCCGTGGCTCGGATCGGGCTCCGAGTAGTAGCACCAGTTCACCTTCGGGTCGCTGAACATGAACAGGCTGCCGGTGGGCGGCCGCGACCAGAAGTACGTCTCGTCGGCCGTGCCGGCCTCCAGGCACAGCACGCGGTGCCGGCCGTCCTCGCTCAGGCGCGCGGCGACGACGCCGCCACCGGCGCCCGAGCCGATGACGATGTAGTCGTGCGCGGCGCCGTCCGGCGCAGGCGGCCTCATCAGGCAACCTCCGCGCTGCGCGCTGCGGTATTCGCCTTGGGAGCGGCCCGGCGGCTCATCAGGCAACCTGCGCGCTGCGCGCTGCGGTATTCGCCCTTGGGGCGGCCCGGCGGGCTCATGCGATCGGCGTCGCCGCGTCGTGGAAAACCACGCGGTCGCCGCGCCAGGTGAACGGCACGTCGCTGCCGATGCCGCGCGTGATGTCCTCGATGTAGCGCACGACCTCGACACCGCGTGCGTCGGCGGCGCCGAAGGGCTCGGGCTGTTCGTCGAGGTTGATCCAGCACGGAATGAAGCCGGCCGTGCGCACGCCCTCGCGCGTGACCGTCATCGCCGCGATCATCGTGTGGCGCGACTCGGGCGCGTAGCGGAAGTTGCTGTTCGGGTCGCGCTCGTTCGGCGCCGGCTCGCGGAACGCCTTGCGGAAGGCGTGGCGGTCGTGCATGTTGATGCCGCCCGGCGCGATGGTGGCGCGCTTCGGGTCGGCGTACACGGCGACGAAGTGGTTGACGCCGTGGTAGATCGGCCGGCCCTTGTACACCTCGACGCCGCGCAGCACGTGGGCATGGTGGCCGATCACGGCATCGGCGCCGGCCTCGATCGCGGCGCGGCTGACCTGACGCTCGTAGTGCGCGAGCTTCACCGGGATGCGCACCATGCCCTTGTGGAACACCACGACCACCACGTCGACCTCGCGCTTCAGTGCGCGAATGTCCTGCTCCATCGCTTCCAGGTGGTCCGGATGCGGGAATGAGAACTCCGCCGGCCGGCTGCCCGGGCTCGCGTACTCCAGTTCGTAGTGCGTCATCACGTGGATGTGCGCCGTACCGGCCTTCACCGCCGTAGCCCACGACTCGCGCGGGCCGACGCAGTTGTAGGCGAGCACACCGACCTTGATCCCGTGCTGCTCGACGATGGCCGGCTGGCGGGCTTCGGCCAGGTTGACGCCGGCGCCGACGGTGGCGATGCCCAGCTCGCGCAGGCCCTGCACGGTGTCGGCCACGCCGAACGGCCCCTGGTCGAACATGTGGTTGCTGGCCACCGTGGCGACATGGAAGCCGGCGTTCTTCACCGCCTTCAGGTGGTCGGGGTCGGCCGCCGGTGCGGGCATGTCGGACGAGCACACCTGACCACGGCGCGTATGGGGCCACTCGACCTGGCCGACCACCACGTCGCCGCGCTGCAGGACCGGCCGCACCTTGTCGAAGTACGACTCGGCTTCGGGCGCGCCCAGCAGGATGTCGCCCACCACCAGGAGTTCGATCGAGTTCGGTTTCATGCTCGCCTCAGCGATTCACGTCGCGGCGCCGGCGGGCGCGCATACGGCAGTTGTTTGCGGATAATGCATCGTGCATGATATGCGCCTTACGACAGGAGACCCACCGTGCCCCGAACCCTTCCCACCTGGCTGACCGCCGCCGCGATCGCCGCCTGCGCGCTGACAGCACACGCCTTTCCCGACAAGCCGATCACCCTCGTGGTGCCCTTCGGTGCAGGCACCGCGGTCGACGTGAACGCGCGCGACTTCGCGCAGTCGCTCCTTGCCACCGGCAAGGCCAGCGTGGTGGTCGACAACAAGCCCGGCGCGGAGGGCTCGATCGGCGCCATGGGCGTGCTCAACGCGTCCGCCGACGGATACACGATGATGTTCACGAGCAGTTCGATCCCGGTGCTCGACCCGCTGGTGAAGAAGTCGATGCAGTTCGACCCCGTCAAGGACTTCACCCCGGTGTGCACCGTGGCGCGCACCAGCAACGTGGTCAACATCACCGGCAGCAGCCCGATCAAGACGGTGGCCGAGCTGATTGCCGCGGCCAAGGCCGCGCCGGGCAAGCTGACCTTTGCCTACTCGTCGGCCACCACGCGGCTGGCCGGCGAGCTGTTCTCGCAGGCAGCCGGCATCCAGCTGACTGGCGTGCCCTACAAGGCCTCGATGGCCGGCCTGACCGACGTCTCCAGCGGCCAGGTCGACCTGTTCTTCATCGACCACGTGTCGGTCACGCCGCTGCTGCAGTCGGGCCGGCTGCGCGCACTGGCGGTGGCCGGCGACAAGCGCATCGAATCGCTGCCCAACGTGCCGCATGCCAAGGAAGTGGGCGTGCCCGGCTACACGATCCAGCCCTGGTTCGGCGTCTATGTTTCGGCCAAGACGCCGCCGGCCATGGTGGAACAGGTGCGCACGTTCGTGACCCAGGCGGTCAACGCCCCGGCCGCGAAGGCGGCCACCGAAAAACGCGGACAGGAAGCGCTGCTGCTGTGCGGCGACGCGATGGCCAAGCTGCAGACCGACGAGATCGGCCAGTGGCGCGAGGTGCTGAAGAAGGCCGGCATCCAGCCCGAGTGATCCGCGCGGCGCGAGCCGCCGTTCTCAGCCGCGCGTGAAGTCCTCGTCGGTCACGTGCTCGAGCCACGTGACGGCGCTGCCGTCGACCGATTCGGTCACCGCGATGTGCGTCATCGCGGTCTTGTCGGTGGCACCGTGCCAGTGGCGTTCGTTCGCCGGGATCCACACCGAGTCGCCGGCCGTCACCTCGTGGCGCGGCTGCCCTTCGCCCTGCACCCAGCCGCGGCCTGCGGTGATGATCAGGATCTGTCCGGCCGGATGCTTGTGCCAAGCGGTGCGCGCACCAGGCTCGAAGGTCACAAAGCCCGTTAACACGCGCCCCGGCGCTTCTGCGTTGATGAGGCCGTCGCGCCGCACGACACCGGAGAAGTTCTCGGCCGGCGCATGGCTGGAAGGGATGGAGCTGGAACGGTTGACTTTCATGGCCTGGGATCGCGGAGTGGACGATGGAATGCATTATCGATGATTCCGCTGCGCCGTCACTTCGGGACCATCATGTCCACGATGACCGTCACCAGCTCGACGAAGCTCTGCCCGAGCACGTAGACCAGCCCGGCGGCCAGCAGTGCCAGCGGCAGCAGCCACCAGGCCGACAGCGCCAGCGCGGCGCCCACGCCGCCGGCCAGCGTCAGCGCGACCAGCGCCTTCACGCCGGCGGCACCGTGGCGCACCACCAGCTGCAACGTGCGATAGGGGTTCGGGGCGGCTTCCAAGGGGGTCTCCTTCGCAGGTCGTTCAGTTCGGCGCTGCCACGGTGGCCTGTAGCAGCGGGCTCAGGCCGTCGAGCCGCTCGACGTTCCATAGCATCTCCAGCAGCCGATGCGCCTGCGCCGTGCTCAGCACGCGCGTGGCCAGTTCGATGAACTTGGCGTCGATCTGCGCGTCGCTCATCGGGCGCGACGGATGGCCCAGCGGGTTCTCGGCGTAATGCGAGACCACCTCCCCGCCCTGCAGGACGATCTCGATGCGGCAGCAGAACGGGTCGGGCCAGCGCTGCGTGTAGGTCTCGTCCTCGGCCATCGTGGTGCGCGACAGCAACGCCAGCGCACGCGGGTGGCGGAAGCGCGCCTCGTCGAACGAAGCGTCGTCGATGCGCCCGTCGAGCAGCGCGGCCACCACCAGGTACGGGATGCTGTGGTCGGCCGTTTCGCGCGTGCGCGGGTCGTACTTCTCGGCGCCCTGGCTGCTCGACAGGCAGAAGCGGTCGAGCACGATGCGGATCGAATCGATGCGCGCCACGTCCACTCGCGGGCGCAGCGCCAGCGCGATCTCCACCGGCAGCATGCCGGTGTACATCATCGGGTTGGGCTTGAAGAAGGTGCGCGTCACCTTCAGCGGCACGCCGGGGCCCCCGAGGGGCCCGACCTCGAAGGGGCCCGTCACCTGCTTGAACAGCCCGCGCGGGCCTTCGATGATCGACGGCGGACCGGTCATGCCTTCGCGCGCCAGCAGCGCGGCGAACAGCCCATTGCGCGACGCGTTCGGTCCCGCGCAGCCCTTCCACATCGACAGTTCGCCCACGCGCGTCTGGAAGAGCGCGATGTTCGGCGCGATGGCCAGCGCCAGGCACTGGGCCATGCGACCCCGGTCCAGGCCAAAGACGTTGGCGCAGGCCAGCGCGCTGGCGATCGAGGTCTCGGTGACGTAGTCGAAGCCCTTGAACTTGAAGGTCGCGTTGTCCACCAGCTGACCGACGATCTCGTAGGCCAGCGCCACGCCGCGCAGCAGATCGCGCCCGCTCGCGCCGCTGGACTCGCACGCGGCCAGCACCGCGGCGATGTTGTCGCTCGGGTGCGGACCGTCCTTGTTCAGGTAGTCGTCGCTGAAGTCGAGGTAGCGCACCATCGTGCCATTGGCGAACGCGGCCATCTCCGGCGTGGTGCGCCGGCCGCTGCCGATCAGCGTGGCCGGCGTGTCGCTGTGCGACAGCGCCGCCAAGCGGCTTGCGATCGCCACCGGCTCGGCCGCGTGCGCACCGAGCGCGCAGCCGATCGCATCCACGAGCGCACGCTTGACCGCATGCACCGCTGCGGCATCCAGGTGCGCGTGCGAGAACGCCGCGGCGTAGTCGCTGAGTTGGGCCGCGGTGGCGTCGGTGCTCATCTGGCGATGTCCTCCTGGATCATGTCGGCCGCCTTCTCGGCGATCATCAACGTGGCGGCGTTGGTGTTGCCCGAAGGCACGGCCGGCATCACCGACGCGTCGACCACGCGCAGGTTGCCGACGCCGCGCAGGCGCAGGCGGGCATCGACCACCGCCATCGCGTCGCTGTCGGGCCCCATGCGGCAGGTGCCCACCAGGTGGTAGGCCGACATGCCCGAGCGGCGCACGAAGTCCAGCCACTCCTCGTCGGTATGGCACTCGTTGGCCGGGAACATCTGGTGCGAGACGATGGCCTGCATCGACGGCGCCTTCACGATCTGCTGGATGCGCCGCATGGCCGCCACCATCACGCGCCGGTCGCGCTCGTGTGCCAGAAAGCCGGCCTCGATGATCGGCGCCTCGTGGATGTCGGCCGAGCGGATACGGATCGAGCCGCGTCCGCGCGGGCGCATGCCCCAGGCACCGAGCGTCACGCCGGGCTCGGTGTCGAGCTTGCGCGTCATGCCTTCCTTGAAGCTGGCCGGCGTGAACGTCACCGAGTAGTCGTTCTCGGTCTCGCTGTCGTCGAGCTTGCAGAACGCATAGGCCGAGACCACGCTCATGCCCAGGATGGACGGTCGCCCCAGCGCCCAGTTCAGCACCTCGCGCGCGAGCGGCAGGCCACGGCCTCGGCGGTTGACCGTGTCCACGCCATCGCGCGCGCGCATCACCACGCGCGCGGCGTAGTGGTCGTTCAGGTTGCGCCCGAGGCCGGGGACATTGGCCACCACCGGGATGCCCAGGCCTTGCAGCAGGTCGGCCGGGCCGATGCCCGAGCACTGCAGCAGTCGCACGCTGTTGACGGTGCCGGCGCTGATGATCGTCTCGCGGCGCGCGCGAACCGTCTTGTGCACGCCGCCCTGCTCGTACTCGATGCCCACCGCGCGACCGCCTTCGACCAGCACCCGGCGGGCCAGCGCACCGGTGATCACCCGCACGCCCAAGCGCTTGCGCGCCGGATGGAGGTAGGCATGCGCGGCGCTCCAGCGCCGGCCCTTGTAGACCGTGGCCTGCGCCCAGGCAGTGCCGTTCTGCGTGCGGCCGTTGTAGTCGTCGTTCGCCCGCGCACCGGTTTCCTGCGCCGCCTTGACGAAGCACTCGGCCGCGGCCATGCGCCACTGCACGACGTCGGTCGGCATCTGCCCGGTGCGGCCACGCACCGCCTCGTCGCCACCGCCCATGAAGCACTCGTTGCGCTTGAAGTAAGGCAGCACCGACGCGAAGTCCCAACCCGGGTTGCCGAGCGCGCCCCACTGGTCGTAGTCCCAGGCCTGGCCACGGCTGTAGATGGTGCCGTTCAGCGCGCTCGAGCCGCCGAGCGTCTTGCCCTGCACGAAGGCCAGCGTGCGGCCGTGGATGTGTTCCGTGCCCTGGTAGGCGAAGTTCCAGGTCAAGGCCGGGTTGGTGTACGTCTTCATGAACCCGGCCGGGATGCGGATGTACGGGCTCGAATCGGGCGGCCCGGCTTCGAGCACGCACACGCTGTGGCCCTTCTCGGCCAGGCGGAACGCGAGCACGCAGCCGGCCGAGCCGGCACCGACGATGATGAAGTCAAATTGCTCCATGGGTGCGGCAGGGTATGCCGCGAATGCGGCCTGCACTGTCAAGCGCCGGTTGAAGCTGATTCAACGCCCGCACGGACCGCAGGCGCGCGCGCCTGCACAAGATGCGCTGAGGAGGCAAACCGATGAAGGCCCTGGTGCTCGAAGCCATCGAAAAGGTCGTCGTGCGCGACGTCCCCACGCCACAACCCGGCGTGCTGGGCGCGCTGGTGCGGGTGATGGCCAATGGCGTGTGCCGCAGCGACTGGCACATGTGGAACGGCGACATCCCGCGCGACTACCCGACGATCATGGGCCACGAGATGGTCGGCGTGGTCGAGGAGGTCACGGCCGGCGTGACGCGCTTCAAGCGCGGCGACCGCGTGATCGTGCCCTTCTCCTCCGGTGACGGCACGTGCGACTACTGCCGCCGCGGGCTGTCGAACCTGTGCGACAACCTGATGGTTCCCAGCCGCGCGTTCAGCGGCGGCTATGCCGAGTACGTGGCCGTGCCGCTGGCCGACCAGGTGCTCGTGCCGCTGCCCGACGAGATCGGCTTCACCGAAGGCGCCGCGCTCGGCTGCCGCTTCATGACCGCCTTTCACGGCGTGGCCTCGCGCGCCCGCGCCGCAGCGGGCGAATGGGTCGTCGTCTACGGCTGCGGCGGCATCGGCCTGTCGGCGGTGAACACCGCCGCGGCGCTGGGCTGCCAGGTGATCGGCGTGGACGTGAACCCGGCCAACCTTGAACTTGCTCGTGCCCTCGGCGCGAGCCACGTGATCGACAGCCGTGCCACCGACCCGGTGGCCGCAGTGATCGAGATCACCAAAGGCGGCGCGCACGTGTCGGTCGACGCGCTGGGCATCGCGCAGACCTGCGTCAACGGCGTGCGCAGCCTGCGCAAGGCCGGCCGCCACCTGCAACTGGGCATCACCACCAAGGCCGAAAAAGGCTACATCGCGCTGCCGACCGACGAAATGGTCAAGAAGGAGATCACCTTCCTGGGCTCGCACGGCATGCCGGCGCACGAGTACGCGGCGATGGTGCCGCTGGTCGCGAGCCGTCGCATCCAGCCGGCGCGCATGATCACGCGCGAGATCGCCCTGTCCGAGGTCGAGTCGATCTTCCGCGACATGACCACTTTCTCGGCGGTCGGTACCTTCGTCGTCACGCGCTTCCAGTGAACGCCTGACGCACAGTGCTCAGGCCGCCACCGCCGCCCGCTCGCGCGCAATGTGGTCGGCGGCGCGCAGCGCGAAAACGGTCGAGCGCGTCAGCCCGCCGATGTACGCCACCTCGGGCAACGTGCCGCCGCCTTCGACGCCGCCGGTGGCGCAGCCGGCCGCGTACAGGCCCGTGATCGGCCGGTCGTCGCGGCCGAGCACGCGCCCATCGGCGTCGATGGCGATGCCACCCATCGTGTAGGTGATGCCCGCGCACAGCCGCACCGCGTGGAACGGCGCCGTGCGGATCGGCCACGCGCGGTGCGCGCCGCCGTTGCGCGGCGGCACCAGTTCGCCCAGCCGCTGCGCGTCGACCGCCTGGTTGTACTGAGCGACCGCGGCCTCCAGCGCCTGGGCCGGCAGGCCGGTGGCCGTGGCCAGTTCGCGCAGGCTGGCGGCACTGAACAGCTTGCCGCCGTTGTTCACCAGCGTCGGGTTGGCCGGGATCAGGTACTCCCGGCCTGGGCCGTTCCAGATCGGCTCGTCGAAGATCGCCACCGCGCCCAGCGGATCGGCCTGCGCCGCGATGGCGTTGGCCATCGTCACGCCGCCCAGGCTCTCGTCCATGAAGCGGTGGCCTGACGCGTCGACCACGATACCGGCCGAGCAGGTGAGGTCCATCATCGGGAACGGCGACAGCGTCTCCAGGTGCATCGCCTCCTGCGCCAGCACATGGCCGTAGAAGCGGTCCATGCCCACCAGTTGCGCGCCAGCCTCGCGCGCCATGCGCAGGCCGTCGCCCTGGCCCGCGCCGGCATTGCGCTGCATCAGGCGCTCGGGCGCCGACGTGATGAACTCGCGCAGCAGCTCGTGGTTCGACTGGAAGCCGCCGTCGCACAGCACCACCGCGCGCGCGGCGATCTCCAGCGGCTGGCCGTCGCGCGTCGCGCGCAGGCCCACACACGCGCCGTCGCGCAGCGTCAGGTGCTCGGCGCGCGTGCCGCGCAGCAGCTGACCGCCGCTGCGTTCGAGTTCGGCCAATAGCGTGCGCAGCAGCACGTCGCCGCCCCGCCCTTCCCAGTAGCGCACGCCGTGCGTCGCGATGGGCGGCGCCAGCGTGTGCTTGCGGTACGGCTCGTGGCCCACCTTGATGAAGCGCACGCCCTTGCTGCGCAGCCATTGCGTGGCCGGCCCGATCTCGCGCGCCAGCGTGTCGATGATCTCCGGCCGCGCCGAATCGCCAGTGCGGCGGGCAATCGCGTCGCGGATCAGCTGCGGGTCGTCGGCCACGTCGCGGTGCGCCACGTGGAAGGCACCGCCGGCCACGCGCGTGTTGCACAGGTAGCGGTCCTCGGTGCCCTTTTCCAGCACCACCGGCCTGGCACCCTTCTCGGCCAGCCTCAACGCGGCCACCAGGCCGGCGATGCCGCCGCCCACCACCACCGCATCTGCATTCATCGTTGCCACGTCCATCGCTCCATCGTCTGCAAACGAACCCGCAAGAGTCTGCGGTCGTTCGACGGATGCTAGGCAGGGCGGCAGCGACAGGCCGGAGCGCGACCTTTAAGCTCTTTCAATTGGCGCTTGTAGATGCCGCGGTCGCCTCGGCGGTTGCAGCCTCGGGCCAGGACCGCTCCTGCAGGTCCGGGTGCGCGCGAAGCACGTCGTGCAGGTAGTCCACCAGCGCGCGCACGCGGCGCGGCACGTGCGTGCGCTGCGGCATGTAGATCGACCAGCTCAGCTCGCCCTCCACCATGCCGTCGAGCACGGTCTCGATCCGCCCCGATCGCAGGTACGGCATGATGCGGTACAGCGTGCTCATCGCGATGCCCGCCCCGCTCAACACCGCTTCGACCAACGCGTCGGCATCGTTGGTGACGAGGCTGGCGCGCCCGTCGTAGGTGACGATGTCGTCGCCCTGGCGCAAGCGCCACGGTCGCACCGCGTTGCTGACCCAGCTGCGCAGGTCGACACGGCGGTGGCGATCGAGGTCCGCGATGGCCGTCGGCCGGCCGTGGCGCCGCAGGTAGACGCTCGACGCGCACAGCACGAACGGCGACGTCACGACGCGCCGGGCCACCAACGTGGTGTCGGGCAACGGGTGCGGCAGGATGCCCACGTCGATGCCCTCACCCACCACGTCCGGAATACGGTTCTGCACCAGCAGGTCGACCTGCACCTGCGGGTAGCGCTCCATGAAGTGCGCCACCGCGGGCGCCACGTACCTCGAGCCCATGCCGGCCGGAGCGGACACCTTGATCGTGCCGGCCACCTCGTTGGACGAGTCGCGCATGCGCGCCACGTCCTCGTCGATCGCGCCCACCGCCGTCACGCAGGTGCGATAGAAACTGGCGCCGTCGTCCGTCAGGCCGACCTTGCGCGTGCTGCGGTTGAACAGGCGCACGCCGGTCCAGCTCTCGAGCCGCTTGATGTGGATGGACGCGGCCTGCGGCGTGATGCCCAGCTCGCGCGCCGCGCGGCTGAAGTTGCCCAGCTGCACGATGCGGATGAAGGTGCTGATGGCGCGCAGGCTTTCCATGCGGTCCTTGCGTGTGAGCCAGCTACCCGGCGATGCGTGCGGATCGTAGCCTCATCGCGCGAGGCAGGGTTTCCACACCGGCCACGTCAGCGCCAGCGCGGCGAAGCCGCCGGCCGCACACGCCATCGCGGCGCCGGGCGCCCCCAGGTATTCGGCCAGCCAGCCGACCAACACGAAGCCGACCGGCGCGATGCCGATGCAGGTGGTCACCAGCCCCATGGCCGCCGCCCGCTGCTCGGGTGGCGCTGCCAGGAACACCAGCGTCGATTGCATCACCGCGAAAGCGCCCTGCCCGGCGCCCAGCCCGACGAGAAAGAGCGCCGACAGCAGCGGGTGCGCGCTGAGCGCGAACAGCGGCAGCATGGCGAGGAACAGGAAGGTGCCGCCCACGTACAACGGCCCGTGCCGCAGCCGGTGCGCCATCGACGTGAGCAGCAGCGCGCCCAGCAGCGAGCCCAGGCCGTCCATGCTGGCGAGCAGGCCGGTGCCTTCGGTGCCGAGCTTCAGCCGCTCCTGCGCGATGACCGGGATCATGCTCACGCTCGGCCAGCAGAAGATGTTGAAGATCATCGTGTTGCACAGGATGGCCTTGAGCAGCGGCATCTCGCGCAGGACGCCGAAGCCGCCCCACAACGCCGACAGGGCCGTGCGCGGAGAGCCCGGCGGCCGCGGCGTGGGCGCCGGCTTCGGCAAGCCCAGCAACGCCGCCAGCACGACGACGTACAGCAGCGCATCGACCACCATCACCACCGGCATGCCGCCCCAGGCCAGCAGCAGGCCGCCGAGACTCGGCCCGGCCAGGCGCGAGCCGTTGTTGGCGACGGCATCGAGGGCCATGGCCCGGCCCATGCGCGAGGCGCCGACCACGTCGCCCATGAAGCCGCGGCGCATCGGCATGTCGCCCGACCACACCACGCCGCTGATGAAAGAAGCGACCGCCAGATGCCAGACTTCCAGCACGTCCAGCAGCGACAACAGCAGCAGCACCAGCGTCGTGGCCATCAACAGCCCCTGGCACCACAGCAGGCCCGTGCGGCGCGAGAAGCGCGTGGCGACCACGCCGAAGACGATGCCGAACAGCGCCAGCGGCAGCATGCGCAGCATCATCATGCTGGCCACCCAGAAGGCCGACTTCGTCTGCTGGTAGGTGACGAGGCTGAACGCCAGAACGTCGATCCAGCGGATCAGCGACGACACCAGGCCCACGGTCCACAGCCGACTGAACCGCCCTTCCCGAAAGAGGGGTGGCGATGTGTCGTCGGCGGTCGGTTGTTCTTGCGGGGGCAAGTCGTCTGCCGTCAAGCGCGACGGGCATTCCTGCGCTGCCAAAAATGCATTATGCATCCTCACTCGACAGGGGCTTTGCATGGCCCTATTCTTCCGATCCGTATTCATCAGCACAGCACCCCAAATATGAGCGGCGCCACGAACTCGCCCGTCCAGACCGAGTGGATCACCGTCGCGGTGGCGGGCGGCGCGATGAGCGCTTACCTGGCGCGACCGCCGTCGAACCACGGGCCGGGACTGCTGCTGCTGCAGGAGATTTTCGGCGTCAACGCGCACATCCGAGGCGTGGCCGAGCAGTGGGCGCTGGCCGGCTTCACCGTGATCGCGCCCGACCTGTTCTGGCGCGAGGCGCACCGGGTGGACCTGGGCTACGTGGGCGCTGAACGCGATCGCGGCATCGCGCTGATGCAGACCGTCACTCGCGAGCATGCGGTGGCCGACATGCGTGCCAGCGTCTCCGCACTGCGCGCGCGGCCGGAGTGCAGCGGGCGCGTCGGCGCCATCGGCTATTGCATGGGCGGCCGGCTGGCGTTCACCGCCGCGGCGCTGTGCGAAGTGGACGCGGCGGTGTGCTACTACGGCGGCGGCATCGACAAGCAGCTCGATCTGGCCGCCTCCATCGCCTGCCCGGTCCAGTTCCATCACGCCCAGGACGATGCCAGCATCCCGCCCGAAGCGGTGGCCGAGGTGCGCAAGGCCATGGCCGCGGCGCCCGCCGCAGCCCAGGCCGAGTTCCACGACTATCCGGGCTCGCACCACGGCTTCAACTGCTGGGCCCGCCAGACCTACCACCCGGCCAGCGCCGCGCTCGCGCTCGGCCGCAGCCTGACCTTCCTCGCGCAGCGTCTGTTCTGAGCGGATGCAACGCGCGCGCTTCGCGCGGCCGCGCGGTGCGTCACTTCCGGTTAACGAACCGAAAGAAAAACCATCTGGACCGCCGCTCGCCCTTCGGCGCAGAGTGCAAGGACCGAACGATGCATCGTGCATTCCGCACCCCGCGGGTGATGCGCGCGCCGGCAGGTCACAAGAGGTGTTGATGGAGACAACGGCGACCCCGAGCTACACCGAGAAGCTCGCCACATTCAGCGCCCGGTTGCGCTACGAAGACCTGCCGACCGACGTCGCGCACGAGCTCAAGCGGCTGCTGCTCGACACCGTGGCCTGCGGGCTCGGCGGTCTCGGGCTGGACAAGGGCAGCATGGCGCTCGACTACGCCCTGGCCTGCGGCGGCACACCCGAGGCCACCGTGTACGGCACGCGCGCCAAGCTGCCGGCCGCGATGGCCGCGTTCGTCAACGGCGAGTTGATGAACGCGCTCGACTGGTGTGCGCTGCAGCCGCCGGTGCACACCACGCCCTACGTCATTCCCTCGACGATGGCAGTGGCCGAAGTGCAGCACGCGTCCGGCAAGGAGCTGATCGCCGGACTCGCGGTGGCGCACGAGATGGCCTGCCGCATCGCCGATTCGCTCGGCAACCTGCGCGCCAAGCCGGGCGGCCTGCCGCTGCGCAGCTTCGGCGAGGGGTGCACGCAGTTCGGCGCCACGGCCGGCGCGGCGCGCATCCTCGGGCTCGATGCGCAGACCATGCGCCATGCATTCGGCCTGGCGGGCTATCACGCGCCGATCGCGTCGCACGTGAAGTACCAGTACACCACGCACGTCGGCCTGGCCAAGTACGGCCCTTCGGGATGGACGGCGCAGGCCGGCGTCGTGACCGCGCAGCTGGCCAAGATGGGGTACCGGGGCGACCCGACCGTGCTCGACGGCGAGTACGGCTTCTGGGCCATGAACGGGTCGCACGAGTGCCACTGGGACAAGCTGACCGCCGGGCTGGGCGAGCAGTGGAGCTTCCTGGCGATCGGCTACAAGTACTGGCCCTGCTGCGGCTCGCACGAGTCGACGCTCGACGCCTTCGTCAAGATCATCGACGACAACGACCTCTCGCCGCACGAGATCACCCGCGTCTTCGTCGAAGGCGAAGGCATGATGGGCCTGCCCAAGTACACGAGCACCGACGTGCAGGACCACGTGGAGGCCGCGTCGAGCCTGCACTACAACATCGCGGTTGCCGCGCACCGCGTACCGTGGGGTCCGCAGTGGCAGTCGCGCGAGACGCTGTGGCGGCCCGACATCCGCGAGTTCATGAAGAAGGTGGATCGCGCCGACTACGACCGCTGCGAAACGTTGCGTCACCAGGATCTGGTGGTCGACGGCCGCAGGAACCTCAAGCACCGGCCGGCGCGAGTGACGGTCCATGCACGCGGCCGCACGTTCACGCATGCCACCGACTTCGCGCGCTGGATTCCGAACGACGTCCCCGAGGTGCGTGCAAGCGATGAAGACCTGGCGCGCAAGTTCAGGGCCTGCGCCGAAGGCGTGTTGAGCCCGAGGGCGACCGACGCGGCGATCGACCGGATCCTGAACCTGGAGAGCCTGTCGGACACCGCGTCCCTCGCCGCCGTGCTCACCGCCGAATGTTGAACTCCCCGGCCATGCGATTTCAGGACAAGGTCGTCGTCATCACCGGCGCGGCGCGTGGCATCGGCCTGGTGACGGCCGAGATGGCGGCGCGCGAAGGCGCGCTCGTCGTCGTCTCCGATCTCGACCCGACGGCGGTGAAGACCGCGGTCGACCGCATCGGCGGCCCAACGATCGGCGTCGCCGGCGACGTCAGCGACCCGGCACAGGTGCGTCGCTGCGTCGACGAGGTGATGAAGGCGCACGGCCGCATCGACGTGCTGGTCAACAACGCAGCGATCAACTCGTACCACCCGCCCGAAGACCTGCCGGAGCAGACCTGGCGGCGTGAACTCGAGGTGCTGCTGGGCGGGCCGTTCTTCTGGTCCCAGGCCGTCGCCAACGCCACGATGATCCCGCGCCGCAGCGGCGCCATCGTCAACCTGGGCTCCGGCGCGGCACTGGCCGCCATTCCCCGCAGCGCCGCCTACGTGGCCGCCAAGCACGGCGTGGTCGGCCTGACGCGCTCGCTGGCGGTGGATTGGGGCCAGTACGGCATCCGCGTCAATTGCGTGTGCCCGGGGCTGACCTTCACCGAGCTTGTCCAAGTTCATGGCGCAGAAGAACCCGGAGATGATGAAGCAGCGCGAGCAACGCATCCCGCTGCAGCGCGGCGCGCAGCCTGAAGACATCGCGCATGCGATCCTGTTCCTCGCGTCGTCCGACGCCCACTCCATCAGCGGCGAGACGCTGGCGGTGGACGGCGGCACGCTGGCGATGTCTTCCGGCTTCTCGGCGCCGCGCGACGGTCCCCGCTAAACGCCATGCAGCCCTTCGAACTGTTCGCGATCCGCTACGCCCACCAGGGGCCGCGCCGGGCGGTGCAGAACATGATGGGCGGCGACCTGCACGAGATGGGGTCCGACCTGGACTACTACGTCTGGGTGGCCCGCCGCTCCGACCGCGTGTTCCTGATCGACACCGGCATGAGCGAGGAGACCGCGAAGCGCCGGCGCGAGGACCATTACCGCGTGCCGGCCGACGCGATCGGGCTGCTCGGCCTGGACCCGACGAAGATCGAGGACATCATCCTCACCCACCTGCACTACGACCACGCCGGCACGCTGTCGCGCTACACGAAGGCGCGCTTCCACGTGCAGGCCAGCGAGATGTCGTACGCCACCGGCCCGTGCATGTGCTCGAAGCTGCTGCGCCGCGGCTACGAAGTGGACGACGTGCTGCACCTTGTGCGCTCGGTGTTCGACGACCGGGTGTCGTTCGCGCACGAGAACTGCGAGATCACCAACGGCCTGACCGTTCACCGCGTGGGCGGCCACACCGGCGGCTCGCAGGTGGTGCGCGTGTGGACGCGGCGCGGCTGGGTGGTGCTGGCGTCCGACGCCTCGCACCTGTTCGTCAACATCCGCAAGCAGGCGCCCTTCCCGTCGATCTACCGCACCGACGAGATGGTGGAGGGTTACCGCACCATCCTCGCGCTGGCCGAAGGCTCCTGGGACCACGTGATCCCGGGCCACGACCCGCTGGTGATGAAGATGTACCCGGCGCCGAGCCCGGAACTCGAAGGCGTGGTCGTGCGTCTCGACGTGCCGCCGCAGCCTGGCCTGCTGCCCTGATTGGGAGCGCGGCGTGAGCACGCTGCGGCGCGGCACCTTCCCCGACCTCTACGTCGACGAGGCCTGGCTCGCCCGACGCACCGAGGACGTGCTCGACCCGCAGCGCCCGATCGTCGACGCGCACCACCACTTGTGGCGCCGGGCCACGCCTTACTTCGTGCCCGAGCTGCTGGTCGACCTGGCCTGCGGCCATCACGTGCGCGGCACCGTCTACATCGAATGCTCGACCATGTACCGCGCGGACGGCGACCCGCGATACGCGAGCATCGGCGAAGTGGAGTACGTCAACGGCATCGGCGCCGAGTTCGCCAGCGGCTGCCACGGGCCGGTGCGCGCCTGTGCCGGCATCGTCGGCCGCGTCGACCTCACGCTGGGCCCCGCGGCGCGCGACGTGCTCGAAGCGATGCTCGCACGCGCTCCCGACCGGCTGCGCGGCATCCGCCACATGGCCGCGTGGGATGCGAGCCCCGAGGTCAACGTGCTGAAGCGTCCCCCGCCGCCCGACCTGCTGCTCGACCGGCGCTTCCGCCAGGGCTTCCGACATCTCGGCGCCCTCGGCCTGAGCTTCGATGCATGGCTCTACCACCCGCAGCTGCCGCAACTCATCGACCTGGTCGACGCCTTCCCCGACACCGTGGTCGTCGTCGATCATGTCGGTGGGCCTGTGCTCATCGGTCCCTATGCCGCCCACGACGATGAGGCAGTGGCACGGTGGAAGCACTCGATGCGCGTGCTCGCGCAGCGTCCGAACGTGATGGTCAAGATCGGCGGCCTGAACTCGCGCCTGCACGGCTTCGACTTCATGGACCGCGAGCTGCCCCCCACCTCGGAGGAACTGGCGCAGGCCTGGCGGCCCTATGTCGAGACCTGCATCGAGGCCTTCGGTTCACGCCGCGCGATGTTCGAGTCGAACTTTCCGGTCGACAAGTGCGGCTGCTCGGCGCGCGTGCTGTGGAACGCGTTCAAGCGCCTGGCCGCCGGCTGCTCCGAGGACGAGAAAGCCGACCTGTTCGCCGGCACCGCGGTGCGCACTTACCGCCTGCCCGACGCGTTGCGCCGCGCGGCCTGACTCAGAGCCTGTGAAGACATGAATCACGCCCGCGCCGAGCCCCAGCCCAGAGCCTGCAGCTGGCTCACGCTGCGCTCGATGCTCGCGTCGGGCTGGGCGTCGATGATCTCGAGCACCGGGCGCTGCGTGAAGCCGATCTCGCGCAGCACCGGCGGTACAGCGGCAAAGTCCACCGTGCCCAGACCGACCGCATCGTGCCGGTAAAGCGTCTGGTTCGTGTCCGACACGTGCACCACCTGCAGGCGATGCGCACACAGGCGCAGCGAGGCGGCAATGTCTTCCTTGACGAAGTGACCGTTGGCCAGGTCGTACACCACGCCGATGTTCGCGTCGCCATGCTCGTCGAGCGCCGCCAGCAGCTCGGCGATGCCGGGCAGGAAGGCGAAGGGCATGTTCTCGACCACGATGGACGTACCGCAGTCCTCCGGCCAGCGGCACCAGCTCGCGCAGCGCACAGTGGAAGTGCTCGAGCATCTGCGCCTTGTGCATCGGCATCAGCGGATTCGGCTTGCCCGGCCCGAGCACCACCGCGTGCGAGCCCAGGTCGCCGGCCAGCGCGATGAACTGACGCAGCAATCCCAGTGTCATCTGCCGCATCTCGATCGTCGCTGCGGCGAGGTTGAGATCGACATTGGGCATGTTGATCGTGCGCAGCACGAGGCCCTCGCCGCGCATGCGGTCGCGCAGGTTCCGGCGCGCCGCGGCATCCATCTCGCCGGGCCACAGGTGGCCCGGATACATCATCAGTTCGAACTCGCGGAACCCTCGGCGGCGAGCTTGCGCACACAGTCGGCAGCCCGCTCGTGCAGGGTGTACGAATAGGTGTTGACGGCAAAGGCCGCATTGGCAGCGCTGTTGAACACGAGTCGCTCAGTCGATGACGGTGGGCACGTCGCTTTCGTGCCTGCTCGGATGCGCCACCGGCTTCGGCACACCGAATGCGCCCACTTGCTCGAGCCGCTTGATCTCGCCGTCGGACAGGTTCAGCACCTGCGCGCATCACTTCGTTGCGCTGCTCGCCCAGACGCGGCACGCGCAGCGAGTGTTCCGGCTTCTCCATCCACGCGGTGTTGGCAGGCAGCGTGAAGTTGCCGCCGAAGCCGTCGTCCACGTCCCACAGCGCGCCGCGCTCGCGCAGGTAGCCGTTGTCGATCACCTCCTGCATGGTCAGGATCGACGCGACCGGCACGTCGGCCTCCACCAATTTGTCGACGATCTCGGCGCGCGTGAGCGAGCGCGTCCAGGCTTCGGTGACCTCGTGCACCTCGTGCTGGTGCTTCGCGCGCGCGGCGTAGGTGGCATAACGCGGGTCGGTGCCCAGGTCGGCCTTGCCCATCGCCACGCACAGGCGACGCCAGAAGTCGTCGCGGTTGCAGCCGAGGTTCACGCCGCCGTCCTTGGCCGGGAAGGCGCCGTACGGGATGCCGTGGAAGTTGTTCGATCCGGCGAAGTCCGACAACGCCTTCTGCTCCACCTGCACGCGCCCCATCGCCACCGACACCATCGGCAGCATGCACTCCACCAGACCCACGTCGATCAGCTTGCCGACGCCGTGGCGCTCCTGGTTGCGCAGGCCAGCAGGATGGCCGCGTGCGCGGACACCGCCGCGGTGATATCGCCCAGTGCGAAGCCGCACCACACCGGATTGCCCGAGTGGTCGCGCGTCAGGCCGGTGGCACCGGACATCGCCTCGGCCACGATGGCGAGGCCCGCCCGGCCTTCGTAGTCGCCGGCATCGTCCATGCCGAAGCCCGAGATCGAGACGATGATCATGCGCGGGTAGCGCTCGTGCAGCGCCTTCGGGTGCAAGCCCAGCCGATCGAGCGCGCTGCCGCGCATGTTGGTGACGAACACGTCGGCGGTGTCGAGCAGGCGATTGATCAGCGCCACGCCCTCGGCATTCTTCAGGTCGAGCACCACGCTGCTCTTGCCGCGGTTGAGCGACGCATAGTAGGCCGTGACGTCGCCTTCGTCGCTGCGGCGCGCCGGTTCACGATGGCGCGTCAGTTCGCCGCCCGGCGGCTCGACCTTGACCACCGTGGCGCCCTCGTCGGCCAGCATCTGGCAGCAGTAGGGGCCGGCGATCAGGTGGCTCAGCTCGACGACCTTGATTCCTGCGAGCGGGGACGGCAAGGGTGGTGCTGCTCATGGGAGTTCGTTCGATTGGGTTCGGGACATTCTGGAGACTCGTCGGCGAAGCGTCGAGTCGCCTTTTTTGGCTGCAGCGGTAAGTTAGCCTGACCCGCCGTCGCACTGTGCCCGGCGACTCATCGCGAAGCATTCGGCGCACGACGCTCCGCCCCCTACTGGATGTTGATCTTCTCCCGCGCGGCGACCTCTTTCCACTGCTTGAACTCGTCGATTGCGACCTTGCGAAACGCCTCGCCGGTCAGCGGTTCCGCGGTCTGGACGATGCCGGTGGCCTTGCGCAACTTCTCGATGACCTCGGGCTCCTTCATCACGGCGTTGATCTCTCGGATCAGGCGGTCGGCGACCGGCTGCGGGAGCCCCGCTGGCGCCAGGAAGCCGAACCACGAATTCCAGTCGGCGTCCTTGTAGCCGAGCTCGGCCATCGTGGGCAGGTTCGGGTACTGCGGATGGCGCATGCTGCCGCTGGGTGCGAGCGGCTTGAGCCCGTCAAGGAAGGGCACGGCCGCACCATTGAGGAACTCCACCTGGCCGCCGACGGTATCGATCGACGCAGGACCTTGCCCGCCATAGGGCACGGCAATCGTCTTGCCGCCGATGGCACGGTCGAACTTCAGCGACCCGAGGTGGTTGAGCGCGCCCACGCCGTTGGTCGCGTGCCGGAGCTGGCCCGGATTGGCCCTGATCTTCTGGATCAACTCCTCGATCGTGTTGATGCCGGACCTGGGACCGGTGACGATCATCACCGTCTGGACCCAGACGCGCGTCAGGTACGTGAGCTTCTCGATGTCGTACGGCATGCTCTGCCGAACCGCGGGAACGACCACGAGGTCCGGCGCGGCCAGCAGGATCGTGTGGCCGTCGGCAGGAGCCTTGGCCACGAGGTCGGTACCGATCGTCATCGCGGCGCCGGGGCGGTTCTCGACGATGACGCTGTGATTCATCCGCTTCTGGAGCACCTCGGCAACGGCGCGGCCGAGCAGATCCGTGGTACCGCCTGGCGCGAACGGCACGACGATCCTGATCGGTTGACTTCCGGGGAACTGCTGCGCATACGCGGGCACGCCCGCGAACAGCGCCATCACGATGGCAAATACTCTGATCATCTTGGCTCCTCTTTGTTGAACGGAAAGGGACCGGCACCGTGCCGGCCGGGGTGGGTCAAGGCACCAGCTCGGCCATCAGCATCGACGTGCTGGTGAGCTTGTCCAGATTCATGAGTTTGTCGATCGCGCGCTCACACTTGTCCGCGCCCAGCGCGTCGGCGGCGTTCGCACGGAACTTGTCGATGAGGTCGGCGTCGGTGGCCCGGTATGCAGGCTGGCTGTGGGATAGCCACTTCGCGTGGTCGGCTTCCTTCCTGAAGCGCCTGCCGCGCGCCCGAACCTCCACCAGGCAAGGCCGCTTGTCGATGTACGAGCGGCCTTCGACGTCGATCTCCTGCCGTCGCGTCACCTCGGCCCTGGCGTACGGCTCGACCGACACCTTGCCAGTCAGCGCGCGGACGCCGGGATGGTTCATCACCTCGTCCGACTGCCAGCGCGGGCCCACGGGAATGCCGTGAGCGACAACGGCCAAGTTGTAGGCCAGACTGTTCTGTGCGTCCACGTGGTTGCCGACCGGCGTTTGGAAACGAGGCAACTGCCCCTGGGCCTCGTTCAACACCGAGATGTGCTCGATCTCTTCCGGCTGCAGCCCGTGTTCGGCGACGAGTTCGGTAAAGGCTCCGAGCGGTGACTGAAACAGACCGCACGCCGGCCAGCGCTTGTACATCACGCGCAGCAGATTCCATTCGCTGCCCAGGCCAGTGGTGATCCCGTCGAGCCGGCAGTCCCGGGAACCGGCCATCGCCCAGTAACCGTACGCGCCATCGAGCACGCTTCGGTCTGCCTCGTAGCCGATGCCCGCCAGCGCCGCAGCCGTGACACCGCCCTGGGCAATCCAGCCGGCAGGTCCGTACTTCGCGAGGCCACCGCCCGCGGTCGTGTTGAGCGACTTGTTGTGCGAAGGGACCGGCGAAAAGTATCCGGCGAGACCCAAGGCATCGTTCATCGCCGAGGCATCCAGGCCCATCACCTTGCCGACGCCCGCTGCGGCCCCGAAGGTGTTGAAGCCCAGCCCCCAGGTCTGGGACAGCGCTCCGCCGGCCCGGGCGCGCATCGCATCCAGGGACAGGCCGATGCGCGCGGCCACCTCATGCGCGATGGTCACGGCGAGGAGCAGCGAGCGGCCCGATGCCTCGCGGGCTTGCGCGGCCGCCAGCGGCGCGGCGGTCACGAAGGGCGACACATGGCCGGGCGGCAGCAGCGGACAGAAGTCGAGCGCGTGCATCAATTCGGCGTTGGCGAACGCCGCGGCCCCGGTGCCGACCCTGTCCGCCGTGCCGAGGATCGACGCTTCGAATCGACCGCCGGTGTCGCGCGCGAAGCGGACCGCGAGCTTGCCCTTCGCGACATTCAGCGCCCCCAGCGCACAGCCGGTGACGTCCAGCACGATGCGCTTGGTCTCGTGGATGACGGCCGACGGAAGATCGTCGTAGCGCACGCTGGCAACGAAGCTGGCCAGGGTCGACGCGGTGCGGGCTTCCATGCGAGTCGATTCTGGGGACTCGCTTTCGAACCGTCGAGTCGCCTTTTGTGCAGGCTGCGTTTAGCCCAGCTTACGGACCTGCCGCGCAGGCAAGCCCGCTGTCCGTCGCACGGCGCCTTCACTGGCGCTTACCGCGCCGACAGGAGATCTGACTCGACGCCGTTGCATGGCGACGCCAACAATGCTGCGAACGAGGAGATCACGACTTGGAAACCTACGACGTCGTCATCGTCGGCGCGGGTGTCGGCGGATGCGTCCTGGCCCACCGCCTCAGCGAAGACCCGACATGCCGCGTGCTGCTGCTCGAGAGCGGCCCGCCCGACAACAACCCGCTGATCCACATGCCCAAAGGGCTGGCGAAGCTGCGCCGCGATGGGCGCTACATGTGGAACTTCGACGTCTTCCAGCGCGCGGGCGACACGACGCCGGTGCGCCAATGGTTCCGCGGGCGCACGCTGGGCGGCAGCTCGTCGATCAACGGCATGATCTACACGCGCGGCCAGCCCAGCGACTACGACGACCTGGCCGCCTTGACGAGCGACGACTGGAATTGGGACCGCATGCTCGAGGCCTTCAAGGCCATCGAGGACCACGGCCGCGGCGCGTCCGCCAGCCGGGGCCGCGGCGGCCCGCTGAAGGTCACCGCCTTCGCACACGACTGCGGATCCGAGGAGGTGATGGAGGCCTTGATCAAGTCCTCCGAGGCCCAGGGGCTGCAGCGCCGCGAGGATGTCAACGACCCGGACCAGGGCGCCAAGATCGGCTACTCGATGCGCACCATCCACAAGGGTCGCCGCCAGAGCGCGGCCGTGGCCTTTCTGCGGCCGGCCCAGCGCCGTGCGAACCTCGTCGTTCGCACCGGCATGCTGGCCGACCGCGTGCTGTTCGAAGGCACGCGGGCCGTCGGGGTGGAGTGCCGGGACGCGCATGGCGGCGTGGTGCGATTCGGTGGACAGCGCATCGTCGTCAGCGCCGGCACCCTGTGCTCGCCGGCCATCCTGCAACGCTCGGGCATCGGTCATCCGGACCTGCTGGCGCGGCACGGCATTCCCGTCGTCTCGGCCCGGCCGGCGGTCGGCGAGAACCTCATCGAGCACACGTCCCTCACGCTGATGTACCGCTCGCGCGGGCCGTCCAACAACCGCTGGTACCGCGGCGTCGGGGCCCTGCTCAGCGGCATCCGCTACCTCACGATGCGCACCGGGCCGCTGGCGCATGCGGTGTTCGAGGTCACCGGGCTGTACAAGATCCGGCCCGACGCCGACCGGCCGGAAGGCCAGCTGAACTTCGGGCCCCATTCCTTCCTCGACTTCCACAAGACGACGCGCCGGCCGGACACCCAGCCCGGCTTCATGCTGCTGCCCTTTCCGCTGCGGCCCCGGTCCAAGGGACAGGTCTTCATCGAGTCGCGCGATCCGGCCGTCGTGCCGAGGATCGTGTACGACCCGCTCGCCGATCCGCAAGACCGCCGGGAGCTGATCGCCGGGGTTCGCCTGGCGCGACGCATCGTGGCCTGCTCCACCGCTGTCCCAGTACGCCCTGGAGGAGACGACGCCCGGCACCGACGTGCAGACCGACGAGCAGATCCTCGACGCTTACGCCCGCCTGGGCGGCCCCGCCTACCACGCCGCGGGCACCTGCCGCATGGGCGCCGACGACGACTCGGTCGTGGATCCGCAGACGCGCGTGCGAGGTGTCGAGAACCTGAACGTCGTCGACCTTTCCATCTTCCCGATCCTGACGTCGGGCAACACCTACGTTCCCGTCGCGGCCGTGGCCTGGCGCGCAGCGGACATGATTGCCGCACAGCTGCGGCAAGACAGGTAGGCCGGCGATTCAGGTCGTGCGGTCGCCCTGCATGAACGTGCCGCCACGCAGGCACGGTGCCGGCATCGCGTTGGCGCTGCTGACGCCGCTGCTGTTCGCGGCCAGCGACACCGCGGTGCGTTACCTGAACGGCACCGTCCCGTTGCTCGCGATCCTGGCGGCGCGCTACGTGACGCATCTGCTGGTGATGGGCCCTTACCTGAGCTTCAGCCACCGCCACGGCTTCGCCAGCGCGAACCCGGTGTTCCAGCTCGTGCGCGGTCTGCTGCTGCTGGGGTGCAGCGGGTTGTTCCTGATCGCGCTGCAGCACATGCCGGTGGCCGAGTGCACGGCGGTACTGATGCTCACGCCGGTCATCGTCACGCTGATGGCCGCCACGCTGCTGAAGGAATCGGTGACGCCACTGCGCTGGGCGCTGGTGATCGGCGCGTTCGTGGGAGTCCTGGTGATCGTCAGGCCCGGCAGCGGCGTGTTCGGCTGGAGTGCCTTGCTGCCCTTCGCCGCGGCGCTGCTCTATGCCATGTTCCAGACCCTCACCAGCCGCTACGCCACGCGCGAGAACGCCTACACCACGCACTTCTGGACGGCGGCGGTCGGCCTGGTCGCTCTGCTGCCGTTCGCGGCGCTGCCGCACGCAGCCGATCCGGCAGGCAACCTGCTGGGCTCGCTGGCCGCACTGCCGGCGCCATCGATCGCAGTGCTCGTGGGCATCGGCGTGGCCAGCACCGCCGGGCACCTGTGGCTGATCCTGGCCTTCGAACGCGCGCCCGCCTCGGTGGTATCGCCGCTGCTCTACTTCCAGATCGTCGCGGCCGTTGTCTTCAGCGGCTGGTTCATGGGGCAGTGGCCGGATGCATGGGGCTGGGTCGGCATCGCCATCGTCGCGACCTGCGGAGCCGGCACGGCGCGGTTGAACGCCGGCCCCCATTGAGGCTCGCCGAACGCGCGCCGCTTCAGTTCGCGGCCTCGAGGCTCAGCTTCTGTTCCTGCACCACGCGCTTGAGCTGGGTGTACTCCGCGTTGATATCGGCCGTGTACTGCTCGGACGTTCCTCCCACCACGCCGGCACCGCTCTCCTCGATGCGCTGGCGCACGGTGGCGTCTTCCAGCGCGGTACGCGCCGCGGCGTTGATCTTGCGCACGATCTCGGCCGGCAGGGCCTTCTGGCCGATGATGCCGAACGAAGACATGCGGTTCATCGGCGCCAGTCCCACCTCGGCGAAAGTCGGCGTGTCCGGCAGACCCGCAATGCGCTTGGGCGAGGTGACGACGATCGGACGCAGCTTGCCCGCCTTGATGAAGGGAAGCGCCGAGGGGAAGGCGTCCATCACGATCTGCACCTGGCCGCCGATCGTGTCGTTCAACGCCGGCGCAGCGCCACGGTAGGGAATGTGCGTGACGAAGGTCTTCGTCATGCTCTTGAACGTTTCCATCTGAAGGTGGCTGATGCCGCCCACGCCCGACGACGCATAGGAGTAGCCGCCGGGCTTGCTCTTGAGTGCGGCGACAAAACCGGCGAAGTCGTTGGCCGGAAAGCCCGGGTGCACCGCGATGACGGTCGGCGTCGCGGCGAGGTTGACGATCGGCGTCAGGTCGCCCGGGCCGTACGGTGCCTTCGGGTTGATCGCCGGGTTGGCGGAGACGGTGGACGCGGTGGCCAGAGCGAGTGTGTGCCCGTCGGCCGGCGCGCGCAGCATTTCCAACGTGCCCGTCGTGCCGCCACCGCCGGGCTTGTTCTCGATCACCACCGTCTGGCCGAGCACGCGGCCCAGCGCGGGCGCGACGATGCGCGCGATGACGTCGGTGGAGCCGCCGGGCGCGAACGGCACGATCAGGCGAATCGGCTTCGAGGGGAAATCCTGCGCAGCAGCGGACAGGCTCGCCGTAAGCAGCGCAGCGGCGGTCAGTCGAATGAAGCGGGTCATCGTGGTGTCTCCTGGCAGGGTCGGCATGCAAAGCACATTCTCGGAAGCGCAGCGGGGCGCGTCGAGTCGCCTTTTGTGTGCCGGTTGGTAAGTCCGGCTGACCGCTGCGCACCTTATCGATAGACCAGGTTCGGCAGCCACGTCGCCAGCCCCGGGAAGGCAATCAGCAGGAACACCAGCAGCAGCATCGGTACGAGGAAGGGCAGCGCCCCGATGGCCACATCGGCGAACTTGCCGCCACGGCTGCGGATGGCGTGCGCCACGTACAGGTTCATGCCCACGGGCGGTGTGATCAACCCGGCCTCCATCAGGATCGTCACGACGATGCCGAACCAGACAGCGCTGAACTCGGTGGACCCCATCTGGGCGATGATGGGAAAGATCAGCGGGATCGTCGTCAGCATCATCGACATGGTCTCCATGAACATGCCCAGGATCAGGTAGAAGACCACGATGACCAGGATCATCTCGACCGGCGACAGGGCCAGCGCCGCGATATAGGCCACCACCGCCTTGGTCACGCCCATGAACGAGAACATGAAGTTCAGGAACAGCGCAGCGAGCACGATGAACATGATCAGCCCGGTCGTCTTCATGGTGCCGACCGCCGCGTCGCACAGCATCGTCCAGCTCAGCGTGCGGTTGAATGCGGCAAGCACCAGCGCCATGCACACGCCCACCGCTGCCGCCTCGGTCGGCGTCGCGACCCCGGCGTAGATCGAACCCACCACGGCCAGGAACAACACGATCGGCGGGATCAGGTCGGGCAGGCTGGCGAAGCGCTGGCGCCAGGTGGTCTGGATGCGGTCGCCGCCCCACTCCCTGCGGAACAGACAGGCCACCAGGATGGTCAGCATGAACATCGCCGCGAGCATCAGGCCGGGCACGATGCCGGCCAGGTAGAGCTCGGGGATCGAGGTCTCGGTCAGGACCCCGTAGAGGATGAAGTTGATCGAGGGCGGGATGAGGATGCCCAGCGTGCCGCCGGCGGCGATCGAACCCATGAACAGGCGTTCGTTGTAGTGGTGGCGCTCGATCTCCGGGTAGGCGGCGACACCGACGGTCGCCGCCGTGGCGACGCTCGAGCCCGACGTGGCCGCGAAGAGCGCGCAGGTGCCGATATTGGCGTGCATCAGGCCGCCGGGCAGCCAGGTCAGCCACTGGCTCACCGCCCGGTACATCTTCTGCGCGATGCCGGCCCGCAGGATGATCTCGCCCAGCAGGATGAACAGCGGCGCCGCGATCAGCAGGAAGTCGATGCTCTTTTCCCAGTAGATGTTGCCGATCGCCCGTGACAGGCGGCCGCTCATGTACGTTGCATCGATGCCGAAGCTCAACAGGCCCAGCACCGCGCCGACGGGAATCGCCGCACACAGCAGGATCAGGATGGCGATGACGATCAACAGCGGTGCCATTACCGTGCCTCCCCGCGACGGGCCTGGGCGGCGATGGTCTCGGCGTCGAGGTGAGTCTCTTCCTCGACGATCTCCGCAACGCTCGGCACACCGGCAATGCGATTGACGGCGCCCCAGTCGCGTCGCAGCAGTGCACCGAGCGCACGGACCGACAGGTACAAGGCCGTCAGGGTGAACAACGCATACCCGAGCGCCCACACGAACTGGGGTATCCAGAGCGGGAAGATGACGGTGCCCACGGTCATCGAGTTGGCCCCGAACGACTTGCCCAGCAGCTGGAAGACCGAACTCGTCAGCCAGCCGACGAACAACAGCGTCAGCAGCAGCGCCAGAAAATCGAAGAAGGCCTTCGCCCGGCCCGAAAGCAGCGTGTAGATGACATCGATGCGGATGTTCGAGCGATCGAGCAGCACGAAGGGGTACGACAGCGCCGTGGCCACGGCAAACACATAGCCCGAGATTTCCGTGGCGCCGCCGAGCGTCACGTTGAACAGCTTTCGCAGCAGCACGTCGAGGGTCACCATGACGGAGACCAGGAGCATGCCGAAGCCCCCGGCCATCGCAGCGGCCCGGGCACTTCTGACGAGGCGCGTGTGGAGGTTCATGGGGCGATAGCCTTCGGGCTGGGAAATGGAACGAACGAACACCGGGACCGGGTGCCGAGCGGCTCAGATCGCCGCTCGGCACCCGACCCAGCGCCTCTGGGCTGCGCGATCAGTCCAGCTTGATCTTCATGCCCAGCAGGCCACCGACGGCCGCATTCCATTCCTCGGCGGCAGCCTTGCCGGCGCGCTTGCCCCACCGGGGAAGCACGACCGCCTCCACCCGCTTCTTCAGCTCCGCCTCATCGGCCGCGGTGAGCTTCACGTAGCCCATGCGCGCGGGCTCGCCGAAAGGGCACGGCCCGTTGGCCAGGCACTTGGCGGCGATGTCGTTGATCTTGTGCGCGTAGTCGCGCATGTCGGCCTCGAGCTTGGCGAACTGGTCCGTCAGGAACTTCTGCGTTTCGGGATTGAGCTTGTTCCAGGAGTCGAGGTTCATCGCGAAGAACTGCGTCGAGTAGCCCGAGCGGATCTCCACCACCGTGTTCGACACCTGCCCGAACTTGAATCCGTAAGCCGCCGTGGGGGACGTCAAGGCGCAATCGAGCACGCCGCGGTCGAGCGCAGGAACCACGTCGGGAAACGGCATGGTCACCGGCGTGCCACCGATGGCTTCGATGAAGTCCGCGAAGGAGGTGCTGTGCACGCGTGCCTTCTTGCCCTTCATCGTCGCGAGGCTGAAGCTGTCTGCGTCGGCCTTCGACAGCTTGCAGTAGCCCTGGAGCGCGGGCTGTTGCGACCAGAACAGCAGCTTGGCGTTGTATTTCTTGCGCAGCTCACGATCGAAGATCGGCCGGTAGGCTTCCTGCACCTTGAACATCAGGTTGACGTCCGAGGTGATGCCCGGAAGCTCGAGGCCTTCGACGAGAGGGCTGTCTCCCGCCAGATAGCCTGGCACGCTCCAGCTGATGTCGTTGGTGCCGAGCTTCAGCAGGTTCATGATCTCGTAGCCACCCAGGCTCAACTGGGTGTACGGCGTCGCCTTGGCCGTGATTCGACCGCCCGACGCCTTGGCCAGGTGCTCGTTGAAGAAGGGCTGCTGGTAGTCCTTGGTGAACGGGTCGGTGTGGTTGCCCGTGATCACCTCGAAGTGGACCTTGTTGAGCTCGGCACGCGCCGGGCTCGCGCCGAGAACGGCGATCAGCGCGCAGGCCGCCGTGGCCATGCGCAGGAAGTGCTTGTGGTTCAAGTTTGTCTCCTTTGGACGCGACACGCGCACGTGTCAGTAGAAGCGCAGGACGTCCTGCGAAACCGATAATGCATAATATGTTGTCGATTATGCGCTCCGGCTAGAGGAGAAACGCTCCCTTGCCGGTGCTCTGCGTGTCGAAGATCCGATAGGCCTCGTCGGCCTCGCTCAAGGACCAGCGATGGGTGAACAGGCGATCGAGGTCGAGGCCGCGCTCGACGACGAAGTCGGCGCAGTCCTGCTGGCCCACGGTGGACATGGTGTACGACGTCATCACCGTCACTTGGCGGTCGAGCAGGGCCTTGATCTCGAGGTTCAGCGTCGAGCCGATGCCGACCAGGCAGACCTTGCCCCATACCGCCGTGGCCGCCAGGCCCGCAGCGGCCGCCTGGGGCGAACCGGAGGTCTCGATCACCATCTCGACGCCCTCGCCGCGCGTCAGCTCGCGCAACGCCTGCACGGCATCGGTGGTGCGCGGGTTCACCGTCGCCTGGGCGCCGAAGCCCCGGGCCTGCTCCAGCCGCGTGTCGTCGACATCCAGCGCGATGACCCGCGCGCCGCGCGCGCTGGCGAGCAAGGTGGCCGACAGCCCGACCGGGCCCTGCCCGAACACCGCGATCGTTTCATCGCCCGTGGGCTGCAGGCGTTCGATCGCGCCCCAGGCCGTGCCGGTGCCACACGCGATCGCGGCCCCGGCTTCGAAGCTCAGGGCCTCGTGAAGGGGCACCAGTGTGCTGGCCATGGCCAACATGTACGGCGCATGCGCCCCGTGGGCATTGGCGCTGTAGGTGACGCGCGTGGCCGGCTTGCACAGTTGCGGCCAACCGGTGCGGCAGTGCCTGCAGACCGAGCACCCGTGGTAGTGGTGCACCATCACGCGGTCGCCGACCTTGGCCACATGGCGCGGCACGCCGGCGCCGACGGCAGCGACGATGCCGCACGGTTCGTGGCCGCCGATCACGCGATGTGCGAGCGCGATGCCGGGGTCGTGGGGCGCGCGGTAGGGGTGGAGATCGCTGCCGCACATGCCCGAGGCCTTGATCTGGACCACCACCTCGCCGTGGCCGGGCGTCGGGTCTTCCACGTCCACATAGGCCAGCTTGCGATCTCCGAGAAACACCAGACCCTTCATCGACGCTGCTCTCCACTGCCTTGGCAATACGTGCCGCACGAGAAGTGTGTTGGCGCTGCTCGCTGCGTCCGGCAGGGATTTCCTCGACGACCGATGAATAAAATGATTCGACCCATAAGCGAACACGCATGGCGATCCTCCTCGACTCCATTCCCTGGGCCCGGCGGCTGAAGATCCGTCATCTCGAGGTGTTCGTCGTGCTGCACGAGACACGCAGCCTGACCGACGCCGCCGCGCGCCTGCACATGACCCAGCCGGCGCTGTCGCACTGGCTGGCCGACATGGAGAGCGCGGTGGGCCGCCCTTTGTTCGTGCGCGACCGCCGGCTCACCGTGACACCGGATGGCGAAGTCCTGCTCAGACACGCCGAACGCATGCTCGGCGACGTTCAGCGCACGCATCTCGAACTGCAGGCCGTCGAGCAAGGGATGCAGGGCCGATTGCAGGTCGGCACCGGACTGCCTCGCGTGTTGTTGCCCGGAGCGATCTCACGCCTGCACGGTGGCCGGCCTGATGTCTTCGTGGCCGTCACTGAAGCGCCCCAGCCGCAGTTGCTGGAGATGATGTGCCGCTGCGAGCTGGACGTGCTGTTCGCCGCGATCGGTCCCGACGTGCGCCAGCTGCCGTTCTCCGTCGAGCCGCTGCTGCCCAGCAGCATCCAGATCGTCGCGCGGCGCGATCACCCGCTGCTGCAGGGTCAGACATGCCGACTGGAGGACACGTTGACGTGGCCCTGGATCCTGCCGCCGACGGACTCCGTCATGAGAGGCGCGTTCAATGATGCCTATGCGCGCCAAGGTCTGCCGCCGCCGCAGGCGCGCGTGGTGGGCAACACCTCGGTGCGCATGCAACTGCTGGCCTGCGGGCGCGACTACCTGAGCATCCTGACGGCGATGGAAGTGCGGCTCTATGCTCCAGACGGGTTCGCCCTGCGTGTGCCGGTGGACACCGTCATTTCGTTTCCCGACATCGGCATCGTCTGGTCGCCCGACCGCAGCGGACCGATCGTGGAGAGCTTCCTGGAAGCGGCTCGCGAGGCGGCTCGCGAAGCGGCGCGCACCACCGACGGTTAGCGCCACGTCAGGCGATGTTCATGTAGACGGCCTTGCGGTACAGGAAGCTGTCCACATGCTCCTGTCCGCCCTTCCAGCCGTAGCCGCTCATCTTCACGCCGCCGAAGCCGACGCTCGGGTCGACCGCGCCGTAGCAGTTGACCCACACGGTGCCGGAGCGGATGGCCTGCGACACCTGGTGCGCAGTGGCCAGGCTGCGCGTCCACACGCCGCCGGCCAGTCCGTAGTCGGTGTCGTTCGCCAGCTTCAGAACTTCTTCGACCGTGTCGAACGGAATGACCGAAATCACCGGGCCGAAAATTTCTTCGCGCGCGATCGTCATCGTGTTGTTCACGTTGGCAAAGACCGTCGGCTCGACGAAGTAACCCGATGACAGCGCGCCGCCCAGCCGTGTGCCGCCGGTCGCCAGCGTGGCGCCTTCCTTCGGGCCGATGTCCAGGTAGCCCATCACGCGGTCGAGCTGGCGTTGCGAGATCAGCGGGCCGAGGTCGATGCCATCGTGCAGGCCGTTGCCGACCTTCAGAGCCGCACTGAACTTCGTGAGTCGCTCGACGAACTCGTCCTGGATCGAGCGCTGCACGAACAGGCGCGTGCCGGAGAAGCAGATCTGCCCGCTGTTGTTGAACACGGCCATCGCCGCACCCGGCACTGCTCGATCAAGGTCGGCGTCGGCGAACACGATGTCGGGCGACTTGCCGCCCAACTCGAGCTGGAGGCGCTTCAGGTTGCCGGCCGAGGCCTGGATGATCTTGCGCCCGGTCTCCGTGGAGCCGGTGAACGAGATCTTGTCCACGCCGCGGTGCGCCGCCAGCGCCGAACCGGCATCGCTGCCGTAGCCGGTGACGATGTTGACGACGCCGTCGGGCACACCCGCCTCGGCCAGGATGTCCGCAAAGCGCACGACCGACAGCGACGCGTCCTCGGCCGGCTTCAGCACCACCGTGCAGCCAGTGGCCAATGCCGGCCCGAGCGTCCACCACTGGCCGCCCAGCGGGCCGTTCCACGGGATGATGCCGCCCACCACGCCCAGCGGCGCCTTGTGGGTCAGCGTCATGATCTTTCCGGGCAGCGAGTTGCTGTTCGTTGTCGTCGTGGCCGCGCCGGTGCACGAGGCGAAGAAGCGGATCGTGCCGGAGATGCCGTTCACCATGGCGCGCGTGCGCGCGATCGGCGCGCCCATGTCCATCGTCTCGATGGTGGCCAGTTCCTCGGCGTGCTGCAGCATCAGGTCGTTGATGCGCAGCAGCAGCTTCTGCCGTTCGTTCGGTGTCCAGCGGCTCCAGGGGCCTTCGAAGGCGGTGCGCGCCGCCGCGACCGCGCGGTCCACGTCGGCCGCGGAGCCCCGCGCCAGCCGGGCCAGCAGGCTGCCATCGGCCGGGTTGATGGCGTCGAACTCCTCGCCCGATGCGGCAGGCGACCCACTGGCCCCCGATCCACAGGCGCTTGGAGCCATGGAGGAAGGCGGGGCGTACGGTGCTGGTGGCTTGGGTGTCTTGCATGGTGCGAGAGGTCAGTGAAACGATCGGCCGCCGTCGGCGGCCCAGACCGCGCCGGTGACGTAGGACGACTCGCTGCTGGTCAGGAACATCAGCACGCGCGCGATCTCCTGCGGATCGGCGATGCGCTTGAGCGCGTAGTTGCCGACATTGGCGTGGAAGCCCTCGGCCATCGGTGTGTCGACCATGCCGGGGCACACGCAGTTGACGCGCACGTCCGGCGCGAGTTCCGCCGCCATCGCGCGCGTGACGTTGACCACGCCGCCCTTCGAGGCCGCATAGGCCGTGAGCCCCGGCGCGTTGGGCAGCAGGCCGGCGGCCGAGGCGATGTTGACGATGGTGGAGCCCTTGTGCTTCTGCAGCCAGGGCAGGCAGGCACGCGCGACCAGCCACGTGCCGGTGAGGTTGACCTCGAGCACCTTGCGAAAGACGGCGGCGGGCGTCTCGGCCATGCGGCCGGTGGGCATGATCCCGGCCGCGTTGACGACGCCGTCGATGCCGCCGAGCGCCTGCGCGGCGCGCTCGGCCGCAGCTGCCAGCGAGGCCTCGTCGGTCACGTCGGCGCGGATCGCGTGGCCGCCGGTGCGCTGCGCGGTGTCGGCAGCACCCTTCTCGTCCAGGTCGAACAGCGCCAGCGCCGCACCCTCTTGAGCGAACAGCAGGGCCGTGGCCTTGCCGATGCCCGAGGCCGCGCCGGTGATCACGATCCTGCGGCCGTTCAGCCGCCCGGAAGGTTTCGTCGATGACATGGTGTGGTCTCTCCTGCGCACTAGCGCGGCACGAACGGATTCGACGGCGCACCCGAAGCCGTCGAGATCATCACGCTCTTGGTTTCCAGAAACTCGTTGATCGCCTCGATGCCGCTCTCGCGCCCGAGGCCGGACTGCTTCATGCCGCCGATCGGCACGAGCGTGCTGTAGGCGCGGTACGTGTTGACCCACACCATGCCGGCGCGCAGCGCCTTGGACATGCGCACCGCGCGGCCCACGTCACGGGTCCACACGCCGGCGGCCAGGCCGTAGACGATGCCGTTGCCGATGCGCACCGCCTCGGCCTCGTCGTCGAAGCCGATGATCGACAGCACGGGGCCGAAGACCTCCTCCTGCGCGATGCGCATGTCGTTGGTCACGTCGGTGAAGACGGTCGGCTGGACGAACTGGCCGGCGCCCAGCCCCGGGCCCGTGGCCGCCGCACCGCCCAGCACGCAGCGCGCGCCGTCGGCCTTTGCCACGTCGATGTAGCGCAGCACCTTCTCGAACTGCGGCGGCGTGGCGATCGGGCCGATCTGCGTGTCGGCATGCATCGGGTCGCCGAGCTTGAGCGTGCGCGCCATGCCGAGCAGCTTCTCGGTGAACGCCTCCTTGATCGAGTTCTGCACCAGCAGGCGCGAGCCCGCAGTGCACATCTGCCCGGCGGCACCGAAGATGCCGCTGACGGCGCCGACGCAGGCCTGGTCGAGGTCTGCATCCTCGAACACGATGTTGGGCGACTTGCCGCCCAGCTCCATCGCCACACGCTTCATGGTGCGCGCGGCAGCCTGATAGATGCGCGCGCCGGTGACGTCGGAGCCGGTGAAGCTGACCTTGGCCACGTCGCGGTGCTCGACGAGCGGCCCGCCGACTTCCGGCCCGAGGCCGGTGACGACGTTGATGACGCCGTCCGGCAGGCCGGCCTCCTTCAGCAGCGGCGCCAGTTCGAGCGAGCTGACCGAGGCGAACTCCGAGGGCTTGAGCACGACCGTGCAGCCGGCGGCGAGCGCCGGTGCGCATTTGAGCGTGAAGAAACCGAGCGGCGAGTTCCACGCCGTGATGGCGGCCACGACGCCCACCGGCTCGCGATAGGTCATCGCCAGCATGTCGGGCTTGTCGACCGGCAGCACCGCACCCTCGACCTTGTCGGCCAGACCGGCGTAGTAGTACCAGTGCTCGGGCAGGTACTTCATCCCCCCCGTCGTCTCGGCGAGGATCTTGCCGTTGTCGCGCGCCTCCACCTCGGCGAGGCGCTTGGCGTGATGCGGATCGGACAGCAGATCGCCGATGCGGCGCAGGACGCGCCCGCGATCGGTCGCCGTCATCCGGCTCCAAGGGCCGTCGGCCATCGCACGCTGCGCGGCCGCGACCGCGCGGTCGACGTCGGCGCCGTTGCCGCGCGCGATCTTCGCCCACGTGCTGCCGTCGAATGGATTCTGCGAGTCGAGCCACTGGCCACCTGCCGGCGCGACCTCCTGCCCGTCGATCCAGTGTCCGTAGCTCCTCATCGCGCGCCCTCTCAAGCGATCACGCGCTGGTGGTCGAAGATGAACTTCTTGAAGCGCCTGATCGAGTAGTTGGAAAAGACACCGGCCAGGAAGAAAGGGTCGTTCTCGATGTAGTCGACCGCATCCTGTCGGCGTTCGACGTCGAGGACGATCAATCCGCCGTCCGGGAAGTCGCCGTCGTCCGGGAAGAACCCGCCGCTCACGACGATCCGGTGCGCATTGCTCATCACATAGTCGATGTGCGTCTGGCGCACGCTTGCCTTCTTCTGACGGTCGGTGCCCGGGTCGTCGACGAAAGTGATCACGTAAGGCATGCGTGCTGGACTCCTGCGCTGTGGCAGCAAGCATGTTCGGCGCGGGGTGAGCGGAAGTCGAGTCGCCTTTTCTGCGCCCCGCGGTAATCGCCGCTTACCGGCCGCCCTACACTCGGTGCCATGGAACTGCGTCACCTTCGCTACTTCATCGCCGCTGCCGAGGAAGAGCATTTCGGCCGCGCGTCCGACCGGCTGCACGTCACGCGCCCGGCCGTCTCCCAGATCATTGCCGACCTCGAGCAGGAGATCTCCACGCCACTGTTCGAGCGCCTGGCCCACCGCGTGCGGCTGACGGCCGCAGGCCGCTCGCTGCTGCCCCAGTTGCAGGCGGTGATGGTGCAGTTGAACGAGGCCATGGCACAGGCCAAGCGCGTGGGCGAAGGCAAGACCGGCTCGCTGAACATCGGCTACGGCTCGCTGACGCTGCTGCACCCGCTCTTCCGCGACGTGATCAAAGCCTTTCACGAGGCCTATCCCGACGTCTCGCTGTCGCTGTTCGAGATGTCCACGACCGATCAGCCGAAGGCGCTGGCCGAACGCAAGATCCACGCGGGCTTCATGCACTTCGGCCCGGGGCGCGCGATGCTGCGCAAGCGCCGCGGTGAACACGTGCAGGGACAGGACGAGACGGTGCTCGACTGGTACCGCGTCCAGACCAGCGGCCTGGGTGTGGCAGTGGCCAACGACCACACGCTGGCGCGGCGCAAGTCGGTAACGCTGTCGGAACTGGCCGGCGAGGGCTTCGTCATCGTGCCCAACTCCAGCGCCAGCCCCGGTTACGGGCCGCTGTACGCGTTGTGCAAGAAGGCGGGGTTCGAGCCGCGCGTCGTGCAGGAGGTCGGGACGATCTCCACGCAGCTGAACCTGATCTCCGTGGGCATGGGTGTCGGGCTGGCGTCGGTCGGGCGGAACTTCGCCTACCCTGCGGGCCTCACGGTCGTGCCGCTCGAGGATGTGAACTACACCACCAGCTTCGTCTTCGCCTGGGTCAAGGGTCAGAAGGACCCAACGCTCGAGCGGATGATCGAGATCATCAAGACGCTGTCGAAGTAGCCTCTGGCCGGCGCGTCAGAAAGCGGCGTCGAGCACGCCCATCAATGACGCCACGTCCTTCACCGGCCGCGCATTGCGGCTGATGAACCAGTCGCCCAGCGCCGCCTCGGCGATGGGCTGCAGGTCACCGCGGCCGATGCCGATCTCACGCAGCGTGCTCGGCACCGGCAGGCGCGCCAGCAGCGACGCGACAGCGTCGCTCGGCGAACCCTGCGCTGGCGTGCTGGACAGTGCCTCGAACAGCGCCGGCGCCCGTTCAGCGGTGACCAGGGCGTTGTAGCGCATGGTGTGCGGCAGCACGATCGCACCGACGATGCCGTTGGCGACGTGTGCGCGCGCGCCGATGGCGTGCGCAAGCACCGACGTCAGGCCCGTGCCGCCCTGCTCCGTGCCGCGGCCGCACAACAGTGCGGCCACCACCAGGCGCTCGGGCGTGTCGTCAGTCGCCGGCACCTGTGTCGAGCCCAGCGCGGATCAGGCGCAGGGCCTGCATCAGGAAGGCCTCCGAGAACGGGTCGCACTGGGGCGACTCGAGCGCTTCGACCGCGTTCGTGAAGGCGTTCAGCGTGGAGCTGCGCACCAGCTGCTCCGGCGCCGTGCGCACGAAGGCCGGGTGGATGAAGATGGCCTTGGCGCGCGTCTTCGGGTCGAACATCGCCAGACGCGCGCCATCCGCGCCGTGCACCGCCGTCCCCGCCTTGGCGAAGGCGGTGCTCGGCGTGGTCGGCACCGCATAGACCGGCAGCTTCGGCGCGTTCAGGCGCGGGCTTTCGAACTTGCCGTCGGGCAACCGGCGTGTGGCCAGCTCCGCGATGGGGCGCTTCTCGCCGAGCAGGATCGACGTGGCGCGCGCGGTGACCACGGCCGAGCCGCCGCCGACGGCGACGATGCCGTCCACGCCCCACTCGGTGAACGCGCGCGCCGCCTCCTCGACACCGGCCACCGGGCTGTGCTCGCGCGCCGACATCGACACGCCGGCCAGCGCGCTGCCGAGCACCTCGGCCAGTTGCTTCAGTTCGGCGCTGCGGCCGATCGTGCGTCCGCAGACCACGCCCACGCGGCGGCAGCCCGCGCGGTCGAGTTCGCGTTTGAGCGCTGCGAGACTGTCCTCGCCGTGGTAGACGCGCAGTTCGGGCGAGAGGTGCTGGTAGGAAGTGATCATCGGACCTCGTAGCGCATCAATCGGCCTTGATCTTGGCGGTGCGAATGACCTTCAGCCACTTGTCCTGCTCAGCCCGTTGGAAGCGTGCCAGGTCGTCGGGCGAGCCATGACCGGGCACGCCGCCCAGATCGGCGAGGCGCTTGACCATCGCCGGCGACTTCAGGATGGCATCGACCGCGGCCGCCAGGCGGTTGACGATCTCGCGCGGTGTCGCGGCCGGTGCGTACAGCGCCACCCATGACGTGGCCGCGAAGTCCTTCTGCCCCAGGCCTTCGGCCACGGTCGGCACCTCGGGCATCTCGGCAAGACGTTGCTCGCTCGTCACGGCGATCAGTTTCAGCCGCCCCGACTTGATGTGTGGCGCAGCGTTGATCAATGTGGTGAACATCAGCTTGCACCTGTCCGGCCAGCAGGTCCGAGAGTGCGGCACTCTCGCCCCGATAGGGGATGTGCGTCATGAAGGTGCCGGTCTGAACTTGAAGTACTCGGGCACCAGGTGGGACGTTCCTCCGGAGCCGGCCGATCCGTAGTTCACCTTTCCCGGGTGCGCCTTCAGGTGCGCGACCAGCTCCCGCACCGTGTTCACGCCGGGCAATGCGGACGGATTGGTGACCATCACCACTGGGCGTGAGCGACACCAGCGCCACGGGCGCGAGGTCCTTGTTCGGGTCGTAAGGCAGCTTCTCGTGCAGGCCGGGGTTGATGCTGATCGTGCCGATGCTGGCCATCAGCAGCGTGTAGCCGTCGGCCGTCGCCCGCGTCGCTTCGCCCACGCCGACGAAGCCATGAGCTCCCGGCTTGTTGTCCACGACGATGTTGGCCTGCAGCGACTCCGCCAGAGCCTGGCCGAGCACGCGTGCCGCAACGTCGGTCGCGCCGCCCACGGCGAACGGACACGATCATGCGGATCGGCTTGCCGCCGGGCCAGGCAGGTTGCGCCATGGCGCCGGACGATGCCAGCATCAGCGTTGAGACCAGGGCCTCGCGACGGTTGATGGTCATGGCTCAGGCGCTCAGGCTGACCATGCGCATCTCGCTCATCTCGTGGATGGCGTAGCGCGGGCCCTCGCGGCCGAAGCCCGAGTCCTTCGTGCCGCCGTAGGGCATCAGGTCGACGCGCGAGCTCGAGGTTTCGTTGATGTGCACGCCGCCCACGTGCAGCTTGCGCACCGCGCGCATCGCAAAATCGAGGCGGTTGGTGAAGAAGCCGGTGGCCAGCCCGTAGGGCGTGGAGTTCACGCGTGCGATGGCCTCGTCCACGTTGTCGAACGCCTCGATCGACATCACCGGGCCGAACACTTCCTGGCAGCTGACGTCGCATTCGCGCGGCACGTCGGCCAGCAGCGTGGGCGGCACCAGCGCGCCTTCCAGCCGCCCGCCGGCCAGCAGGCGCGCGCCGCGCTGCACCGCGTTCTGGATCCAGCCGTCGATGCGCTGGGCGTTGGCCACGTTGATCACCGGTCCGACCTGCGTCTTCGCATCGTGCGGGTCGCCGTAGGGCAGCGCCTGGGTGGCTGCGGTCAGCCTGCGCCTGCACCTCCTCGACGCGGCTGCGCTCGACCAGCAGGTTCTGGATCGACGTGCAGACCTGGCCGGCCTTGCGGTAGGCCGCGCCGACGATCTTGGGCAGCGCGGCATCGAGGTTGGCGTCGGCGCACAGCACGGTGAAGGCGATGCTGCCCAGTTCCATCTGCGTGCGGCGCAGCCCGGCGCGCTGCTGGATGTCGCGCCCGACCTCGGTGCTGCCGGTGAAGGCGAAGAAGCGGATCTCGGGCTGGTCGATCAGCGCGTGCGCGACCTTCGCGCCCCCGTGCACGACCGAGATCAGGCCCTCGGGCAGGCCCGCGTCCATCAGCGCCTGCGCGATCAGGTTGGTGGTGTTGGGCGTGCTGCTCGACGGCTTGACGATCACCGCGTTGCCTGCCGCGATCGCCGGCGCCACCTTGTGCGCCACGGTGTTGACCGGCGCGTTGAACGGCGTGATCGCGCAGATCACGCCCAGCGGCACGGGAATCGTGAAGCCCAGGCGCCCGGCCTGTTGCGGCGCGCCTTCGAGCGGGATCATCTCGCCCACCAGGCGACGCGCCTCCTCGGCCGAGAGGCGGAAGGTCTGGATGCAGCGCTTGAGTTCGCCCTGCGAATCGGTGAGCGTGAAGCCGGCTTCGGTGCGGATCACCTCGATGAACTGTTCGCTGCGCTGCTCGATCAGGTTGGCCGCGCGGTCGAGGATCGCGCCGCGGTCGTGCGCCGTGAGCGAGGCGCGTTCGTAGGCCGCCTGCGCCGCGGCCACCGTCTGGCGCACCTGATCGGGCGAGGCGACATGCAGCGTCGCGCAGGGCACCAGGTGGTACTTGTCGAGCACGTCGGCCCGTTCGGCGCCGTCGCGCCACTGGCCGCCGATCAGCAGGCGGACTTCGGTCAGTGCAGCCATCTCGGTTCCTTCGTGCCTGCGCCGGCGTGGCGCTCAGGTGCCGGTGAAATTCGGGTCGCGGCGCGCGGCCGAAGCCTCCACGCCTTCCTTGTAGTCGTTGGTCTCGCGCAACCAGTTCTGCTCGAACGACTCGCGCTCGGTGGCCGACTTGAACGCGGCCACGAGGTCGGCATTCAGCGTCTCCCGCGTGGCCTGCACCGACAGCGGCGCGGCCCTGGCGATCTCGCGCGCCATCTCCAGCGCGGTCGCACGCACCTGGTCCTGCGCCACCAGGCGGTCGGCCAGGCCGATCGCGAAGGCCTCTTCACCGGTGATGCGCTCGCCGGTGAACATCAGCCAGCGCGCCTTCTGGTGGCCCACCAGGCGCGGCAACGTCAGCGTGAGGCCGAAACCCGGATGGAAGCCGATCGCGGTGAAGTTGGCGGCGAAGCGCGCCTCCTTGCACGTCACGCGGAAGTCCGCCACCACCGCGAGGCCGAGCCCTGCGCCGATGGCCGCGCCGTGCACCGCCGCGACGATCGGCTTGCGCGTGGCCACCATGCGCCGCGCTTCCTTGTAGACGTGGCGCCTGGCGGGCACGAACTTCGCGCCCTGCGCCTCGGTCTCGAGCCGCTGCTTCAGGTTGCCGCCGGCGCAGAAGTGCTTGCCGGCCGCGGCGAGCACCACCGCGCGCACGTCCGTGTCGCGGTCGAGTTCCTCCAGCGTCGTCGCGATGTGGTCGAGCAGATCGACGTCGACGAAGTTGTTCGGCGGCCGCCGGATCTCGACGATCGCGACGTGGCCGTCCTTCTCGACACCGATGTCCTCGAATGCCATGGCGTGTGCGCTCCGATTACTTCGTCTGGGCGGCGATGTCGTGCTGGCGGATGTCGCGCAGCCCGGTCTTGCCATGGTGGCGGTCGGCCTGCTTGTAGCCCAGCGCGTCCTCGGCGATGAGGATCTTCTGCACGTTGGCCGAGCCCTCGCCGTTGTAGAGCATGTCGGCATACACGCGGTACCACGACACACGGTACTCGCGCGCCAGGCCGTAGCCGCCGAAGATCTGCTGCGCCTTGTCCGCACACATCTTGCAGGTCTGCGAGGCGTGGTACTTGGCGATCGAGGCGATGCGGTTGGAAGGCTGGTCGTTGTCCATCGCCCACGCGGCGCGATAGACCAGCGTGCGGCTGGCCTCGATGGCGGTGGCCATCTCGGCGATCGAATCCTGGATCATCTGGTAGCGGCCCAGCGGCTGCTGCCGCACGGTGCGCTCGTTGGCGTAGCGCACGGCCTCCTCGAAGCAGGCCTGCGCCAGGCCCAGGCACTTGGCCGCCACGTTCAGCCGGCCCGGCTGCAGCGCGCGCATGATGATCTTGGCGCCCTCGCCCTCCTCGCCCAGGCGGTTCTCCACCGGCACGACGAAGTCGTCGAGGAAGACCGCATTGGTGCGGAAGGACTTCGACATGCCCAGCAGGTCCACCGGCTTGGCGGTGAAGCCCGGGTACTTCTTCGGCTCGACGATGAACGCGGTCACGCCCTTGGCACCGGCGTCGCGGTCGGTCTTGGCCATCAGGATGCCGACGTCGGTCTCGTTGGCGATCGAGGCCCACATCTTCTGGCCGTTGATGCGGTAGACGTCGCCGTCGCGCTTGGCGAAGGTCTTCATCGCGATCAGCGCATCGGAGCCGCTGTCGGTCTCCGACAGCGACATCATGCCGATCGTCTTGCCGCCCAGCAGGTTGGGCACGTACTTCTTCACCTGCTCGGGCGTGCCGGCCAGGTAGATCGCCTGCGGGCAGGTACCGCCCTGCTGGTTGTTGCACGAGGTGAAGCGCACTTCCTGGCGCGACATCTCCTCGATGATCACCGCCGCGGCCATGTAGCCCATGTCGCTGCCGCCCACCGACTCGGGGAACACCGCGCCGTAGAGGCCTGCTTCGCCGGCCTTGCGGATCAGCTCGCGCGGAAACTCCTGGCGCGCCTCGAAGTCCTCCATCACGGGGACGACCTCGTTGGCCATGAAGCGCGCCACCATGTCGCGCACCGCTTCGATCTCGGGAGACAGACTGAAATCCATGATGGCTTCTTTCCTTGTTGAATTGCTAGCCTTGGGGCGGCGCTTGTAGAGGATGGTCGCGACCATCTCCTGCGCCACGGTGCCGTCCTGCTTGACGCAGTGGCGTTCGAAGGTCACCACGCCGCGGTCGGGCTTGCTGGTTTCCTTCACCTCGACCACCTTGGAGTGCATGCGGATCGTGTCGCCGTGCTTCACCGGGCTGAGCAGGCGCCACTTGTCGATGCCCAGCAGCGCGAGCAGCGTGCCGTCGTTGATGCCGCTGGCGTACTGCAGCCCGCCCATGATCGCGTAGACCAGCGGGCCGTGCGCGATGGGTTCGCCGAAGGGCGTGGTCTTGCAGTACTCGTGGTTCACATGGACTTCGTTGAAGTCGCCCGACAGGCAGGCGAAATTGACGATGTCGGTGCTGGTGATCGTGCGTGCCGGCGTGACCAGCTCGTCGCCGACCTTGAAGTCCTCGAAGTACTTGCCGCGCGGCGCGGTGTTGAGATTCATGACGTTCAACCTTTGCGGTTCGAAAGAATCATCGTGCAGTGCGAAGACAGGATGCCGCCCTCGTTGTGCACCAGGCCGACCTCGGCGCCCTGCACCTGGCGTTGCCCGAGGCCGCCGCGCAACTGGCGCACCACCTCGACGATGCCGAGGATCGCGCCGGCCGCGCCCGCGTGCGCGTGCGACAGCATCCCGCCGTTGGTGTTGACCGGCAGCGTGCCGCCGATGCGCGCGTGGCCACCCTCGAAGAAGGCGCCGCCCTCGCCCGGCTTCACGAAGCCCAGTTCCTCGAGCTCGATGATCGGCACGATCGTGAAGCAGTCGTACAGCTGCGCCACGTCGATGTCCTTCGGGCCGAGCCCGGCCATCGCGTAGGCCGCCCGCCCGGACTCGGCGGCGCCGAAGTGCGTGAGGCTGGGCGCGCACACGATGTGCTCGTGCGTGTGCATCTCGCCGATGCCCAGCAGGTAGGCCGGCTTGTGCTTCATGTCCAGCGCCCGCTCGGCCGAGGTGACGATGAAGGCGCCGGCCGCGTCGGAGATGATGCAGCAGTCGAACATGCGCAGCGGATCGGCGATCGGCTTGGAGGCCATCACCTGCTCGGCCGTCAGCGGCGTCTTCATCTGCGCGTTCGGGTGCAGCAGCGCATGCGCGCGCGTGTTCACCGCCACCGCCGACAGCTGCGCGCGCGTGGTGCCGTACTCGTGCATGTGGCGCCGCGCCACCATCGCGTAGTAGCCGGGGATCGAGCCGCCGTAGGGCTTCTCGAACTGCGGGTGGCCCACGTTGGTCAGCATCGCGATGGCCGCGTCCTTGCCCAGTCCGGTGACGCGGTTCTCGCCGGCGCACACCAGCACCGTCTCGGCCGTGCCGCTGGCGATGGCCTGCGCGGCGTGGCGCAGCAGGATGCCGGGGCTGGCGCCGCCGGACACCATCGAGGTGCTCATGCGCGGGCGCAGGCCCATGTACTCGCACAGCGACGCGCCGAGCATCGTGTACGCCTCGGTGAACGAGTAGGCCGTGAGCAGGCCGTCGATGTCCGAGGGCTTGAGCCCCGCGTCGTCCAGCGCGCGCTTGCTGGCCTGCGCGTTCAGGCCCAGGCCCGACAGCGTGGGCACCTTGCCGATGTCGGACTCGCCGACGCCGACGATGGCGACCTTGTTCTTGAGCGTCATGCCGCGGCGCCCACGCGCGGTGAACTGCGGCACCTTCGCGCCGTCGTCGCCGCGCGGCTCGAAGGTGACCTGCACCCGCTCGCCGATGCGCACCTCGAGCGCGGCCGCACCGGTCACGTTGGCGAACATGCGCGGGCCTTCGTCGAGATCGATCAGCGCGATCACATACGGCGCGATGCCGGCGAAGTCGGACGTGGGCGCGCGGTGGATGACCGAGAAGCTGTAGACCGTGCCCAGGCCGCTGCAGTCGACCCAGCTCAGGTCGTCGGACCAGCAGGTCGGGCATTGGCCGCGCGGCATGAAGTGACGGTCGCCGCAGGCGTTGCAGCGGCGCACGACCAGACGCCCTTCGCGCGCAGCCTGCCAGTAGGCGCGCGAGTCGGCGTTCGGTTCCGGGGTGGGCAGCGGGACGGTCATTGCAGTGCTCAGGCGATGTAGGGCTTGCCGAACAGCGGTTCCTTGAACGGCGTCGGCGGCAGCTGCCAGGTGCCGGTGGACGGCGGCCGCACCTCGGCGTCGATGTGCACGTCGATCACGCAGGGGCGGCGGTTCTTCACCGCGAGCGCCACCGCGTCGCCCAGGTCCTCGCTGCGCGTGACGGTCATGCCGTCGGCGCCGCAGGCGCGCGCCCAGGCGGCGAAGTCGGGGTTGTAGCGCTCGCCGCCGGGACCCTGCGCGCCCTTGTAGAAGGCGGTGCCGATCTCGCGCCCACCGAACATGCCGACCTGGATGTCGCGGATCGCCGACCAGGCGAAATTGTTCCAGACGATCCACACGCACGGCAGGTTGTATTCGACCGCGGTGCAGACCACGTAGGGCGTCATCGTGAAGCCGCCGTCACCGACCACCGCGACGCAGGGACGGTCGGGCGCCGCGAGCTGCGCACCGAGGATGCCGCACACGCCGAAGCCCATCGACGAGTAGCCCCAGCTGTTGAGCATGCTCTGCGGCCGGCGCGCCTTCCAGAACTGCATGAACCAGTTGTGGTGCACGCCCGAATCCAGCGACAGGATCACGTCGTCGGGCAGCACCTTCTGCAGCGTGCCGACCACGTACTCCGGGCGGATCGGCGTGGTGATGGCCGAGAACGCCGGGCGCACGAAGGCTTCCCACTCCTGCTGCCAGCCCGACACCTGATCGCGCCAGGCGGCGTACTTGGCCTTGTCGAACGACGCGGCGCTCTCGTTGATCGCCGCCAGCAATTGCTCGCAGAACACCTTGCAGTCGGCCACCACGCCCACCGTCGGCGGATAGTTGCGGCCCAGCTCCTGCGGGTCGATGTCGACGTGCACCAGCTGCGTCTTCGGGAAGTTCCACGAATAGCCCGGCTGCCAGCTCGAAGACGAGCGGTCGTCGAAGCGCGTGCCGACGGTGAGCACCACATCGGCATGGCGGCCCGCCTGGTTGGCCGGGTAGGCACCGTTGCGGCCGATGAAGCCCAGAGTCTGCACGTCGTCCGACGAGATGCAGCCCATGCCGTTGGGCGAGGTGATGACCGGCACGCCCAAGCGCTGCGCCAGTGCCGTGAGCGCCGGGCCGGCTTCCGACAGTGTCAGGCCATGTCCGATGAAGAACACCGGACGCTGTGCGCCCTTGAGCAGTGAGACGATCTTCGCCAGGTCGGCCGGCGACGCGGCGGGCCGGTGCGCGCCCATCACGTGCGAGGGCGGCGGCACCTGCACATCGGCCTCTTCCTGGTAGACGTTGTAGGGCACGTCGAGGTTCACCGGGCCGGGGCGGCCGGTCACCATCGTGTCGAAGGCCTGGCGCAGCGCCAGCGGCAGCATGTCGACGCGCGTTGGCTGGAAGCTGCGCTTGACGACGGGACGCAGCACGTTCGCGAAGTCGGCCTGGTTGTGCGCGTACAGCTCCTGGAACGGTGCCCGGTTCATCTGCGAGGTCGGCACGTTCGAGGTGATGGCGAGGAACGCCGAGGAGTCGGAGATGGCCGTGGCCAGCGACATCACCATGTTGGCCGAGCCGGGGCCGGTTGAGGTGAGCGTGGCCACCGGGCTGTGCTTGACGCGGAAGTAGGCATCGGCCATGTGGCCGGCGCACTGCTCGTGGCGCGGCGATACGAGCGTCACCTTGTCCTTCACGTCGTACAGAGCATCGAGCATGCCCACGTTGCCGTGGCCGCAGATGCCGAAGACGTAGGGCACCTTCTGCTTGACCAAGTACTCCGCGATGATTTCGCTGCCCTTCATGCCTGCTCCTCTTGCACGGTGCCGCCCGATGGAATGCCGGGCGTGCCGCACATGGGGCGGCGACGAAACTGTGCCTGAGCGGTCGGGCACGGTCCAGACACTTCTTCTTATTCTTCGAGCGCCTCCGGCTAACCGGGCAGGCGGCGAGGGTCATGGGGCCTTACCGTAAGGACACAAGATCCGACTCGACGACACGGGCCGTCGCGCCAACAATCCTGAGTCATGAACGTCGGATATATCGGCCTCGGAGCGATGGGCGGTGCCCTCGCAAGCCACCTGGTGCGCAAGCACACCCTCACCGTCCTCGACCTCAACCGCGACGCGGTTGCGCGCTTCGTCGAGCAAGGGGCCCACGGCGCCGCGAATGGCGCCGAGCTGGCACGGCGCAGCGAGGTGGTCATCCTCTGCCTGCCGCGCAGCTCGGACGTGAAGCAGGCGCTGTTCGGCCCGAACGGCGTCGCCGAAGGGCTGGCGCGCGGCTCGGTGGTGGTCGACCAGACCAGCGGCCAGCCGGAAGAGACGCGCGCCTTCGCCATAGAGCTGCAGGCGCGCGGCGTGGCGATGATCGACGCGCCGGTGTCCGGTGCGATGGCCACGGCCGTGGCCGGCACCGTCTCCATCATCACGTCCGGACCACGCGCCACCTACGACCGCGTGCGCCCGCTGCTGACGGACATCAGCCCGAACGTTTTCCACGTCGGTGAGACGGTGGGCAACGGCCAGACGCTCAAGGCCGTCAACAACATCCTCAACGCGAGCTGCCGCATCGCGGCGCTCGAGCTGGCGGCCCTGGGTCGCAAGTACGGGTTGACCATGGACGCCATGATCGCGGCGCTCAACGCGACCACGGCCACCAACTTCACCACCCGCGGCATGTTCCCCGCCATCGCCGAAGGCCGGCAGTCGACCAAGTTCCGCCTCGTCCTGCAGCTCAAGGATGCCTACCAGGCGGTCAACATGGGTGCCGAAAAAGGGGTGACGATGCCGCTGTGCAGCCTGGCAGCGGGCATGCTGCAGACCGCCGTGAACCAGCTGGGTGAGGACGCCCAGCTCGAACAGATCATCGCGGTCGTCGAGTCGATGGCCGCCACGAAGTATGTTGCGAACAGGGCCTGAACGATGAACGACAAGCAAGTCCCTGTCGGCCTGGTCGGTGACAACACTCTGGCGGCCGCCATCACGCGGCATCTGCGCGACGCCGGCGTCGACGTGCAGTCCGCGGCGGCCACCGGCACCGGCGTGGTACTGGTGGCCGACGCGTCCATGCTTGAAGCCACAGCCGCCCGCCTCGCGGCCGGCGCCACGCTGGTCGACCTCACCGCCGGCGACCCGGCGCGCGCCCAGTCGCTGGCCACGTCTCTGGCCGAACGCGGCATCGCCTTCGTCGACGCGCCGCTGCACTGCGAGCATCTCGGTCGCTTCCCCGCCGAAGCCGCGTTCCTGTGCGGCGGCTCGCCGCAGGCCCTGGCCGCCGTGACGCCGGTGCTGGAGCGCCTGGGCGCGAAAGTGGTGGTGTGCGGCGACGTCGGCGCGGGCCACGTGGCGCGCGCCATCGTCGGCGCGCTGGCGGTGTGCAACCGGTTGATCACCCTTGAAGGCGCGGGCATGGGCTTTCGCAACGGCCTGACGGTCGCCGACATGGGTCGCGTATTGGAGCGTTGCTCGGGCAGCAACAGCGGCACCGCGCGCGTGCTGCCGGCGATCGCCGAGAACCGCACCACCGCCGACATGCGGCTGACCGAGGCGGCGGCCGATCTTTCGCTGTGCGTGCAACTGGCACGGCGAGTCGGCGCGCCGGCGCTGATCGCCACCCAGGTCTACGGCCAGGTACTGGCGGCCAGCCGCAGGGACAGCGACGACGCCACGCTCGACGACCTGCGCCGCCTCGTCGAAGGCGGCTCGGGCTTCAGCTTCAGTCAGTGATTCGATCAACAGGAGACATGCGCGTGAGTACAACGGACAGGCAAGGCCCCGGCTGGACGCCGCGCCTGCGGCTCGAAGGCAAGGTGGCGGTGGTGTTCGGCGCCGGCCAGAGCCCCGGCGAAGGCCTGGGCAACGGCCGCGCGGCGGCGCTGCGCTTCGCACGCGAAGGCGCACGCGTGATCGCGGCCAACCGCTCGATCGAATCGGTCGAGGAAACCGCCGCGATGATCCGCGCCGAGGGCGGCGAAGCGATCGCGGTCAAGGCCGACGTCACGAAGGAGGCCGACCTCATCGCGGCCATCACCCAGGCCAAGGAGCGTTGGGGCTCGCTCGACGTGCTGCACAACAACGTCGGCGTGAGCCTGGCCGGCGGCGACGCCGACCTGATGGACGTGACCGAGGAAGCCTTCGACCTCCTCTACCGCACCAACCTGCGCGGCCTGGCGTTCGCCTGCAAGCACGCGCTGAAGATCATGCGCGAGCAGCGCTCGGGCTCGATCGTCAACGTCGGCTCGGCCGCCGCGGTGGGCCTGTACCCGTATGCGGCCTACAAGGCCACCAAGGCCGGCGTCAACGCGCTGACCGAGCAGCTGGCGCTGCAGAACGCGAAGTACAACGTGCGTGTCAACTGCATCATGCCGGGGCTGATCGACACGCCGATGGCCGTGGCCACGCGCTCGCAGAAGTTCAACCGCTCGCGCGATGACGTGCTGGCCGAGCGCAACGCCAAGATCCCGCTGGGCCGCTCGGGCAGCGGCTGGGACGTGGCCAACCTGGCGCTGTTCCTGGCCTGCGAGGAATCCGGCTTCATCACCGGCGAGTGCATCCTCGTCGACGGGGGCCGCGTCCTCAACCGCATCTGAGCGCCGCGCTCTGTCGTCCATGCCGCTGCCCACACCGTCTGCGCGCCGCGAGGTGCATCACCGCACCATCGACATGCACACGTTCGCGCGCGATGACGGGCTGTTCGACGTGGAGGCGCGGCTGATCGACCGCAAGCCTTTCGACTACATCCGTCCGAGCTCGGCGCTGCCCGTGCCTGCGGGTCAGCCGCTGCACGACCTGTGGGTGCGCCTGACCTTGGACGATGGCTTCACCGTGCGGGCGATCGACGCGTCTTCCGACGTGACGCCCTGGGCCTTGTGCAAGGAGACCGAGGCCACGCTGCAGGTGCTGGTCGGCGAGCGCGTAGCGCGTGGCTGGTCGTCCAAGGTCAAGGAGCGGCTGCGAGGCGCGGCCGGCTGTACGCACCTGATGGAGATGCTGATCACGATGGGCACCACCGCGCTGCAGGGCGTCCGCGGTTCGGACCCGAGCCGCCGGCTCACCGTCGAGGGCAAGCTCGACACCTGCTATGCCTATGGCCGCCAGCGCTCGGTGGTCAAGATGCTGTGGCCCGAACACCATCGGCCGGTCGACGGCGCCTGAGAAGCACCGCCCCCGTCGCTAGATGGCACACAGGCGCGTCAGCTCCGACACCGGCAGGTCACCCGGCAGACGGTGCAGCACGTCGAGCAGCTGCCGCGAACGGGGCTCACCCAGCACCGGCGCGGCGAGCTCCATGAACTTCAGGTCGTGAACCTCGTCGTTCATCGGGTTGTCCGGCGTGCCCACCGAGTTCTCGACGAAGCGCGACTCGGTGCGGCCGTCCTTGAAGCGCACGGTGGCCTCGGTGACGAACTTGCCGGGGTACTGCTGGTCCAGCCCGCTGTCCTCCACCAGCTGCACCATGCGCGCCACCGTGCCCACGCGCGCCATGTCCACCGTGCCTTCGAGGTAGCCCAGGTGCGCGCCGTAGCCGTTGCCGATGCCCAGCAGCGCGAACGCCGCCTGCACCGGCAGGCTGAACTGCACCTGCTCGATATTGCCCGGCGTGTAGACCGCAGCGTTGGCCAGGCCGACCATGCCATTGACCAGCTTCGGGATGCGCAGCGTGACGGTCTCGATCTCGCCCAGCCGCGGCGCGTATTCGGTCAGGATGTCGATCGACGCATGCGCCGCGCCGCAGCAGCAGTAGCGTTTGTAGCCGCCGCGGAAGATCTCGAAACGGGCATCGAATGCGAAGCGCTGCGCTGCGTCCTCGGCCGGGCCGCGCTGCAGGAAGGCCTTGTAGAAGCCGCGCACGCCGCTGAGGAAGGCGCGCGGCCCGGTGATGCCGGCCTGCGCCAGCTGCGCGGCCATCATGCCGCCGCGCACGCCAATGCCGGGGTGCACGCGCTTGACCGAGCCGCCGCTGGAACTGCACTCCAGCGCGCCCGAGGCGTGGCTGAGCGCGATGGCCATCGCATGCAGCGTGGTCTCGGCGTCGAAGCCGCGAAGCCGGGCCGTGACCGCCGCCGCGCCGAAGCTGGCCAGCACGCCGGCCGGGTGGAATCCGCGCTGGATGAGGTCCGGCGCGGCCAGCACGCCCAGTCGCGCGTAGACCTCGTAGCCCATCAGCACCGCGGTCACGACGTCGTCGAGCGTGGCGCCCACCTCCTCGCCCACCGCCACCGCGGTGGCGACCACGCAGCTGCCCGGGTGACTGTTGCTCGGGCGGTGCCCCTCGTCGTATTCGAAGCCGTGCGCGTAGGTCGCGTTGATGAAGGCCGCGTCGACCGCGCTGACGGTCGCCTGGCTGGTGACGATGCGGCTGCGGCCGGCCACGTGGTGCGCGTCGATCAGCGCACGCGCCTGGCGCGACCACGGCAGGCGCGAATTGCCGATCTGCGAGCTGAACTGGTCGCGCAGCACGCGGCCGACGGCTTGCCGCAGCGCGGGCGTGACGCTGTCACCGCGAAAGCCGAGGATGAAGCCGATGACGGCCGTCTCCAGCGGCGGGCAGTTCGAGACGCGGGTGGTGTCGAAGGTCGTCGTCATCGCGGTCGTCTTTCCATCGGCCCTGGCACTGGGCGCACGTTAGCGCCTGCCTCTGGGGCCACTATCAATGCACGCTTGAAGTTGAATCAACCGGTCGCGGCGTCCGGCGCCACGGCCTCACCCTAGCCTCTCGTCCAAGGATCCTCATGAAGCGATACACCCACTTCTACATCGACGGCCAATGGGTCGACCCCGCGCCGGGCGCGCGCAGCTTCGAGCTGATCGACCCGTCCACCGAGCAGGCCTTCGCGTCCGTGCCGCTGGGCGGCGCCGCGGACGTCGACCGCGCGGTGAAGGCCGCGCGCCGCGCCTTCGGCACCTTCAGCATGACCAGCCGGTCCGAGCGCCTGGCGCTGCTGCAGCGCATCGTCGACGTGTTCTCCAAGCGCGAGGCCGAGTTCATGGCCGTCGCGTCGCAGGAGATGGGCACGCCGCTGTCGGCGGTCAGCCACTTCCGCAACTCGGTCGAGCAGTTCCGCGAATTGATCAAGGTGCTGCAGGACTACGAGTTCGAGCACCGGCTCGGCGGCAACGTCGTGCGGCGCGAGCCGATCGGCGTGTGCGGCCTGATCGCGCCGTGGAACTGGCCGATCCAGACGCCCTGCACGAAGATCGCGCCGGCCATTGCCGCCGGTTGCACGATGGTGCTCAAGCCGAGCGAGTACACGCCGCTGACCTCGGTGCTGCTGGCGCAGGTGTTCCACGACGCCGGCGTGCCGCCCGGCGTGTTCAACCTGGTGATCGGCGACGGACCGGGCGTGGGCCATGCGATGTCGTCGCACCCGGACATCGACTTCATGTCCTTCACCGGCTCCACCCGCGCCGGCATCGCGGTGGCGCAGGCAGCCGCCGGCACCGTCAAGCGAGTGTGCCAAGAGCTGGGCGGCAAGTCGGCCAACGTGGTGCTGCCCGATGCCGACCTGGCAGCCGCTGCGCGCTGGAACGTCGCCCGCGGCACCTTCAACACCGGCCAGTCCTGCCACTCGCCCTCGCGCATCCTGGTGCACGAGAGCCAGGCCGACCGTCTGGTGGAGCTGCTCGCTGCCGAGATGAACAAGCTCGTGGTCGGCGACCCGAAGTCGCCGGGCACCCACCTCGGCCCGGCGATCAACAGGGCCCAGTTCGAGCGCATCCAGCACTACATCCAGATCGGCATCGACGAAGGTGCTCGCCCGGCCTGCGGCGGCCCGGGCCGGCCCGCGGGCCTGGAGCGCGGCTACTACGTCAAGCCGACGCTGTTCGCCGGCGTGCGCCCGGACATGACGATCGCGAAGGAAGAGATCTTCGGCCCGGTGCTGTCGGTCATCCCGTACCGCAGCGTCGACGAGGCGGTCGAGATCGCCAACGGCACGGTCTACGGCCTCGGGCGGCTACATCTTCGCGTCGACGCCGGAGAAGGCGCGTCCGGTGGCCGAGCGCCTGCGCGCCGGGCGCATCTTCATCAACGGCGCCAACAGCAACACCGCGGCGCCGATGGGCGGCTACAAGCAATCGGGCAACGGCCGCGAAATGGGCGTCTTCGGCTTCGAGGAGTACCTCGAGGTCAAGGCCATCATCGGATTGGGATGACACGCATGAGCACACCAGACATCACTCGTCGCACCGCCATCGCCGGGCTGGGGCTGGCCGCCACAGGCTCGGCCTGGGCACAGGGCTTCGGGGCCAAGACCATCCGCATGCTGGTGGGCTTCGCACCCGGCGGTGCGTCGGACGCCGCGGCACGCATCTACGCGGCCAAGCTGCAGGAGCTGCTGAACACGCCGGTGATCGTCGAGAACAAGCCGGGCGCGATGCAGCTGATGGCCGCGCGCCCGACGATGACCGCTGCGCCCGACGGCTTCACGCTCTGGTTCGCGACCAGCAGTTCGCTGGTGCAGTCGGCCGGCGTGCGCAACGACATCCCGTTCGATCCGCTGAAGAGCTTCACGCCGATCGCCAAGGTGGCCGACGTGGACGGCATCTTCGCCGTGCGCAGCAGCCTGCCGATCAAGTCCATGCGCGAGCTGATCGCCTACGTGCGCGCCAATCCCGGCAAGCTGAACTACGCCTCGGCCGGCGTCGGCTCCGCCAACCACCTGCTGACCGAATACGTCAAGCTGCTGACGAAGACCTTCATCACCCACATCCCGTACCGCAACGACTCCGACGTGGTGCGCGAGCTGGTCGGCGAGACGGTGGACTTCGCCGTCGTCGGCTCGGGATCGATCGCGCAGTTCGCCGGCAATCCGAAGGTGCGCTTCATCGCGATCACCGGCGCCAGCCGCAGCCGCGCGATGCCGGACGTGCCCACGGTGGCCGAGAGCGGCATTCCGGAGCTGAAGGAACTGGGCGAGTACCTCTTCTACGCCGTGATGGGGCCGCCCGGCATGCCGACAGCGATGGTGCAGTCGCTCAACGAGGCGCTGACCAAGGCCGCCACCTCGCCCGACGTGGTCGACAAGCTGGAAAAGCAGTTCTTCCGCCCGAGCAGCGGCACGCCGGCCGAGTTCCGCGGCCACATCGAGAAGCAGTTGGCGGTGTGGAAGAACGTGGGCAAGACGCTCAAGCTCGACGTCAACAACTCGTGAGCCGCGCTGCGGCAGCAGAAAGCTTCGACTACATCGTCGTCGGCGCGGGCAGCGCCGGCTCGATCGTCGCCGCGCGGCTGGCCGAGGACGGCCGCCACCGCGTGCTGGTGGTCGAGGCCGGCGGCTGGGACCGCAACCCGTGGCTCCATGTGCCGCTCGGCGTCGGCAAGACGATCATGAACCCGGCCGTCAACTGGTGCTACCGGACGCAGCCGCAGGCCGAACTGATGAACCGCGAGATCTACATGGCGCGCGGCAAGGTCATCGGCGGCACGCACGCCATCAACGGCCTGCTGCACATCCGCGGCGCGCGCGAGGACTACGACGGCTGGGCACGCAACGGCGCGCCGGGCTGGGCGTGGGACGACGTGCTGCCGTACTTCAAGCGATCGGAAGACCACTACCGCGGCGACAGCGACCTGCACGCCACCGGCGGCCCGGTCGCGGTGGGCCGGCCCGAAGGCCCGTCGCCGCTGTGCGAGGCGTTCATCCAGGCGGCGGTGAACTGGGGCCTGGAGCGCAACGAGGACTTCAGCAGCGGCCGCCAGGAAGGCGCGGGCCGCTACGACATGAACGTGCGCCACGGGCTGCGCTCGAACTCGGCCAAGGGCGCCCTGCACCCGGCCCGGCGCCGGCCGAACCTGGCGGTGCGCGTGCGCGCGCTCGTGCAGCGCGTCGTGTTCGACGGCCGGCGTGCGGTCGGCGTCGAGGTGCTGGCCGCCGGCGGCCAGCCGCAGCTTCTGCGCGCGGAGCGCGAGGTCGTGCTGTGTGCCGGCGCGATCAACACGCCGCAATTGCTGATGCTGTCGGGCGTCGGGCCGCGCGCGGAACTGGAGCGCCACGGCATCGCGCTCGTCGCCGACCGCGCGCAGGTCGGCACCAACCTGCAGGACCACGTCACCCTGCGCGTGATCTGCAAGACGCACGAGCCGATCACGCTGAACGACGACCTGCGCAGCCCCTGGCGCCGGCTGCGCATCGGCCTGCAGTACGCGATCGGACGGCGCGGACCGCTGGCCTTCGCGTCCGGGCAGGCCGGCATGTTCTTCCGCTCCGACGACGCCCTGCCGCTGGCCGATGCGCAGGCCTTCCTGATGCCGCTGTCGGTGCCCGCGGTGGGCCAGATGCCGCACCGCTTCTCGGCCTTCTCGGTCTCGGTCATGCAGTCGTGGCCCGAGAGCCGCGGGCACGTGCGCCTGCGCGACGCGCACCCGGCCAGCGCGCCGCTGATCGATCCGAACTACCTCAGCGCGCCCGGCGACCGCGCGTTCTTCGTGCGTGCGCTGCCGAAGCTGCGTGCCGTGCTGGCGACGCGGCCGCTGGACGCGATGATCGCCTCGGAGTTCCAGCCCGGCGACTCGGTGCGCTCGCCCGAGGACGTGCTGGCCTTCGTGCGCAGCAAGGCGGCGACGATCTCGCACCCCTGCGGCAGCTGCCGCATGGGCGACGATGCCGACGCGGTGGTGGACCCGGCCCTGCGCGTGCGCGAGGTCGACGGGCTGCGCATCGCCGATGCGTCGGTGTTCCCGCGCATCACGTCGGGCAACATCAACGCCACCTGCCTGATGATCGGCGAGAAGGCGGCCGACCTGATCCAGCAGGCTTGAGCGCGGCTATTCCTCGCCCTTGATGTTCGCCGCCTGCACCAGCTCGCCCCAGCGCTTGTAGTCCTGCGCGACGAAGGCCGCCGTCTCGGCCGCGTTGAGCGCCACCGGGTCGGTGCCGTTGTCGACCAGGCGCTGGTGCATCTGCGGGTTCTTCATCAGCGCGACCGCTTCGGCACTGAGGCGGTCGACGATCGCACGAGGTACGCCGGCTGGCCCGAACAAGCCGATCCATCCGGAGCCAGTCTCGAGTTCCTTCACGCCCTTCTCCGCCAGCGTCGGCACGTCGGGCAGCAGCGGCGAGCGGCGTGCGCCGGTGACGGCGATCGCGCGCAGCCGCCCGGCCTTGACCAGCGGCGCCGCGGCGAGCACGGTGGGCATCGACATGTCGACATGGCCGGCGATGACGTCCGTCAGTGCCGGGCCGGACCCCTTGTACGAGATGAAGTCGAAGTTCACCTTGGTGGCGCGCTTGAGCTGCTCGCTGGCCAGGTGGCCCGGCGCGGCGGTGCCGGTGGTGGCTGACGTGAGCGGCTTGGACCGCGAACGCACGAAGCTCAGAAACTCCTCGAAGGTGCGCACCGGCAACTGCGGGTTGACCACCAGCACGTTCGGCAGCGTCACCAGCATCGAGATCGCGGTGAAGTCCTTGTTCGGGTCGAGCCGGTTCTTCGAGTACAGGTGTGGATTGGTGGTCAGCCCCATCGACGCAACCAGCAGCGTGTGGCCGTCGGGCGGTGCAGCCGCCACCGCCGCGGCGGCCAGCAGGCCGTTGGCCCCGCCCCTGTTCTCCACCACCACCGGCTTGCCCAGCGCCTCGGCCAGGCGCGGTGCGATCTCGCGGCCGACGAAGTCGACCGAGCCGCCGGGCGCGAAGCCCACGACCAGCGTGACTTGCTTGCTCGGGTAGGCGGCAGTCCCCTGCGCCTGGGCCAGCGCGTGCAGCGGCCAGAAGGCCGGCAGCAGCGAGAACTGAAGGGCCTTGCGGCGGCCGCGATGCATCACGCGTCTCCTAGAAGAGTGAACTGATCATCCCGCCCTCGACGGCGATGGTGGAACCGGTGACGAAGCCGGCCTGGCGCGACGTCAGGAAGGTGATCACGCCGCACAGCTCCTCCTGCGTGCCCATGCGGCCCATCGGCGTGAGGGACTTGCGGTGCTCGGCCTGCTCGGCCGTGTACGCCGACTTGCCCTGGCGGTGTGAGGTGTCGATCAACGCCGGTGCCACGCAGTTGACCGTGATGCCGTGCGGCGCCACCTCGCCCGCCAGCCCCTTCATGTACGCCGTGACGCCAGCGCGGAACACGGTCGACAGCGCGTGCACTGCCATCGGCTGCTTGGCGGAAGCAGAGGTCACCGACACGATGCGCCCCCAGCCGCGGTCCACCATCTGCGGCACCGTCGCCGTGACGAGGTCGACGATGCTCCACAGCTGCGCGCGGTACGCCTGGTCCCAGCGCGCCTGCTCGTCTTCCTTCAGCGTCTCGCGCAGCGGGTTCGGCGGTCGCGCACTCACCAACACCAGGATGTCCGGCCCGCCGAGCGACTTCAGCGTGTCGGCCAGGCGCAGCACGTCGTCGTGGTTCGTCATGTCGCCGGCCACCGCGGTGGCCTTCACGCCGTGCTGCGCCTCGATCTCCGCGCAGACGGTGCGCAGCTTGTCCTCCGAGCGCGAGAACAGCACCACGTTGGCCCCTTCGCCGGCCAGCATGTGCGCGATGTTGCGCCCCATGCCACCGCTGGAAGCGGTGACGAGCGCGAGCTTGCCTTTGATGCCCAGATCCATGTGCAGTCCTCTTGGTGATCCGATGCTAGGCGGGGGGCTTCGCCCGCCCGGACGCCCTGCTTTGAAGCACTTTCAATCGACGCTTGTCAATCGAAGCAGGCGATGCACGCCGAGCGGCTCTAACCTGCCCGCTTGTGAAGGAGAACTGCAGATGCGCTTGAAGGACAAGGTGGCCGTCATCACCGGCGCGGGGTCGGGCCTGGGCAAGGCGATCGCCACACGCTTCGCGAACGAAGGGGCGACCGTGGTCGTGGCCGACGTGAACGAGGACGCGATGGCGCAGGCGGTGGCCGAGATCGAGGCCGCCGGTGGCCGCGCGCGCGGCCGACGCATCGACGTGACCGACCGGGCGGCGCTGCGCGAGATGATGGACGGGCTCGTGGCCAGCGAGGGGCGCATCGACATCCTGATCAACAACGCCGGCACCACGCGCTACCGCGCCTTCGACTCGATCACCGACGCCGACTGGGACACCGTGCTGGCGCTCGACCTGAAGGCGGTGTTCTATTGCGCCCAGGCGGCGGCGCCGCACATGACGCGCCAGGGCTGCGGCAAGATCGTCAACATCTCGTCCAGCCTGGGCACCGGCACCACGCCGCACGTCGGCGCCCTCGGGCCCGGCGCAGCGTCACCCTATGCCTCGGCCAAGGCCGGCGTGATCCAGCTGACGCAGATCCTGGCGCGCGAACTCGGGCCCTCGGGCATCAACGTCAACTGCGTCGCCCCCGGCTTCTTCCTCACGCCGCTGGTCACCTCGTCGCGCACGCCGGAGGAGATGGTCGAGCACGTCCGCTTCCGCACCGAGAGCGCGGTGCTCAGGCGCCCGGGCAGGCTCGAGGAACTGGCCGCCGCCGTGCTGTTCTTCGCCTCGGACGATGCCAGCTTCGTCACCGGTGAGACGATGTGCGTCGACGGCGGCCGCACCGACCGCATGTGAATCGGCCTTCGTCGGCCCCCCTCACTTTCCACACCCACACCATGAACGCCCAGCCACCCCTGCGTCATCCCGACAAGCTCTTCATCGGCGGGCGTTGGGTCGAGCCCTCCACACCGGCCCGTATCGAGGTCCTGAATTCGGCCACCGAAGCGCTGTTCCTGACCGTCCCCGAAGCGCGTGAGCAGGATGTGGAGGCGGCCGTCCGCGCCGCCCGCAACGCCTTCGATGACGGCCCGTGGCCGCAGATGTCGCATGCCGAACGCGCCGCTGTCATGCACCGCATCGCCGACCAGATCGACCAGCGCGCCGACCTGCTGGCTCGGACGTGGACCACGGAGTCGGGCGTTCTGCATTCGATCGCGCGGGGCCGCATGCCAGCGCTGACCGCCGAGTTCCGCGGCATCGCCGACCTGTCGAAGACTTTCGCGTTCCACGAGCGCCACGAATCGACGAGCGGCGGCGCCGTGGCGCTGCTGGTGCGCGAGCCGGTCGGCGTGGTCGCCGCCATCGTTCCCTGGAACGCACCACCGGCCACCATCGCGAGCAAGGTCGCGCCGGCCCTGCTGGCCGGGTGCACCGTGATCGTCAAGGCCTCGCCCGAGGCGCCGAGCGCCGCCTACCTTCTGGCGGAGGCCTGCGAGGCCGCCGGCCTGCCACCGGGCGTGGTGAACGTGCTGACGGCCGATCGGGAGGTATCGGAACACCTCGTGCGCCATCCCGGCGTCGACAAGATCGCCTTCACCGGCTCGACGGCCGCCGGGCGCCGCATCGCCTCGCTGTGCGGTGAACGCGTGGCGCGGTACACGCTCGAACTCGGCGGCAAGTCCCCCGGGCTCGTGCTGGACGACTGCGACATCCCGCAGGTCGCCAAGGCGATCTGCGACCGGGCCATGGTGCTGTCGGGCCAGGTGTGCGTTGCGTTGACGCGCATCATCGTCACACGCAACCGGCACGAGGCGCTGGCCGAAGCGCTCGGCGCGTGTTTCCGCGCCGTGCGGGTGGGCGACCCGTTCGATGCGCAGACCCAGATGGGTCCGCTGGTGTCCGCGCGGCACCGCGAGCGCGTCCTGGGCTACATCGAGAAAGGCCGCGCCGAAGGCGCACGCGTCATCGCCGGCGGCGGCCGGCCCGCGCACCTGGAGCGCGGGTTCTTCGTCGAGCCGACCCTGTTCACGAACGTCGACAACCACTCGACCATCGCCCGCGAAGAGATCTTCGGTCCGGTGCTGTCGATCATCGTCGCCGACGATGAAGAAGCCGCGGTGTCGATTGCCAACGACACGATCTTCGGTCTGAACGCGTCCATCTTCACCCACGATGCCGAACGGGCGTACCGCCTGGCGCGCCGCCTCCGGTCGGGCCAGGTCGGCCACAACGGCGTGCGCAGCGAGATGACGCTGTGCTTCGGCGGGTTCAAGCAATCGGGCATCGGGCGCGAAGGCGGCAGCGAGGGACTGCGCCATTACCTGGAGTCCAAGGTGATCGTCCTCGACAGCCTGCCCCGATCGCTGGCGCAGACACTCGGATGACGCCCTCCCGGGGCGCACCGGTCCCGGGCCATCACGATTCGAGATGGCCGCATGCCGGCGCACAGATGGCGCCATGAGGCCGAGTCTTCCTATAGTCGGTCTGGGCCCACGGGCTCAGGGGAGCTTGTTTTGGTCGATGTGCTGGTGATCGGTGGCGGCAATGCGGCGCTGTGCGCGGCGCTGATGGCGCGCGAGGCCGGTGCCTCGGTGTTGGTGCTCGAGGGCTCGCCGCGCGACTGGCGCGGCGGCAATTCCCAGCACACGCGCAACCTGCGCTGCATGCACGACGCGCCGCAGGACGTGCTGGTCGAGGCCTACCCGGAAGAGGAGTTCTGGCAGGACCTGCTCAAGGTCACCGGCGGCAAGACGAACGAGGAACTCGCACGTCTGGTCATCCGTGCCTCGTCCACCTGCCGGCCCTGGATGGTCAGGCACGGCGTGCGCTTCCAGCCGTCGCTGTCGGGCGCGCTGCACACCGCGCGCACCAACGCCTTCTTCATGGGCGGCGGCAAGGCCCTCGTCAACGCCTACTACCGCAGCGCGCAGCAACTCGGCATCCAGGTGCGCTACGACGCCAAGGTGCAGCGCATCGAGCTTCGCGACGGCCAGTTCGTCGCCGCGTGGGCGGGCGACGAACGCATCGAGGCCAGGAGCTGCGTGCTGGCCGCCGGCGGCTTCGAGTCGAACCGCGAGTGGCTGCGCGAGGCCTGGGGCACGAACGAATGGGGCGAGCACCCGGCCGACAACTTCCTCATCCGCGGCACGCGCTTCAACACCGGCGAGCTGCTGCGTTTCATGCTCGATGCCGGGGCCGACTCGATCGGCGACGCGACGCAGGCGCACATGGTGGCCATCGACGCGCGCGCGCCGCTGTACGACGGCGGCATCTGCACGCGCATCGACTGTGTCTCGCTCGGCGTGGTGGTCAACCGCGAGGCCAAGCGCTTCTACGACGAGGGCGAGGACTTCTGGCCCAAGCGCTACGCCATATGGGGTCGGCTGGTGGCCCGGCAGCCCGGGCAGGTGGCCTACTCGATCATCGACGCCAAGGCCATCGGCCGCTTCATGCCGCCGGTGTTTCCCGGCGTGCGCGCCGACAGCCTGCCCGCGCTGGCGCAGGCGCTGCAGCTCGACGAGGCGCAGTTCATGCAGACCGTCGGCGCCTACAACGCGGCGTGCCGCCCGGGCAGCTTCGACCACACGGCGCTCGACGACTGCGCCACCGTCGGCCTCGCGCCGCCGAAGACCCACTGGGCCTTGCCGCTCGACACGCCGCCCTTCTACGGCTATGCCGTGCGCCCCGGCGTGACCTTCACCTACCTCGGCCTGAAGACCGACCGCACCGCGCGCGTGTTCTTCGGCGGCCAGCCCAGCCGCAACCTGTTCGTGGCCGGCGAGATGATGGCCGGCAACGTGCTCGGCCAGGGCTACACCGCGGGCGTCGGCATGTCCATCGGAACCGCTTTCGGCCGCATCGCCGGCACCCAGGCCGCAGCCGCCGTTGGCTTCACCCACAAGGAGGCCGCGCTTGCAGACGCTTGAGGCCCTGACCCGCGAGGCCGCCGCGCTCGGCGCCAACGAACCGGCTGCGCGCGCAGCGCACGGCGATGCACCCGAGGCGGAGGTCGCCCGCGTGCTGGAAATCTGCAATGCCTGTCGCTACTGCGAGGGCTTCTGCGCCGTGTTTCCCGCGATGACGCGCCGGCTGGCGTTTCCGCTGGCCGACGTGCATTACCTGGCCAATTTGTGCCACAACTGCGGGGCCTGCCTGCACGCCTGCCAGTACGCGCCGCCGCACGACTTCGGCGTCAACGTGCCGCGCGCGATGGCGCGCGTGCGCGTCGACACCTACTCGACCTACGCCTGGCCGGCCGCGCTCGGCGGCCTGTACCGTCGCAACGGCCTGGTGCTGTCGATGGCGCTGGCCGGGGCACTGGCATTGTTCCTGGTACTCGCCGCCAGCCGCACCGGCGACCTGTTCGGTGTGCGCGCCGAGCCCGCATCGTTCTACGCGGTGTTCCCGCACAACCTGCTGGTGTCGATGTTCCTGCCGGTGTTCGCCTTTGCGGTGCTCGCGCTGGCGCTGGGCGTGCGCCGCTTCTGGCGCGCCATCGGGCAGGGTCCGACGACGTCGCCGGCCCTTGCCGAGGCCGCCCACAACGCGCTGACACTGAAGTACCTCGACGGCGGCCACGGCGACGGCTGCAACGAGGACAGCGACCGCTTCACGCTGCAGCGGCGCCGCTTCCATCACCTGACCTTCTACGGCTTCTTGCTGTGCTTCGCTTCGACCAGCGTGGCGACGATCTACCACTACGTGCTCGGCCAGCCCGCGCCCTACCCCTGGCCCAGCCTGCCCAAGCTGCTCGGCGTGGTCGGCGGCGTGGCGCTGGCGCTCGGTGCCGCCGGGCTGCTGGCGCTGCAACTGCAACGCCATCTGCTGCAACGAGCGCCCGAGCAGCGGCCGATGGACCTCGGCTTCATCGCGCTGCTGCTGCTCACCGCGGTGAGCGGGCTGGCGCTGTGGCTGTCGCACGGCAGCTCGGCGCTGACGCTGCTGCTGTGCCTGCACCTGGGCGCGGTGATGGCGCTGTTCCTCACCTTGCCCTACGGCAAGTTCGCGCACGGCGTGTTCCGCAGCGCGGCCCTGCTGAAGTGGTCGATCGAGCGGCGGCAGCCGAGCAACCTCAAGCTCGGCGATGACTGAACGCGCGCCCGCCCTTTCGCGGGGCAGCGAGCGCACGAGCCAACACGCGTACGACGTGATCGTGGTCGGCGCCGGCGCGGCCGGCATGGCCGCGGCTTGCACCGCCGCCGCCAAGGGCCGCAGCGTGCTGCTGCTCGAACATGCCGACCGCGTCGGCGGCACCACGGCCATCTCCGGTGGCATGGTCTGGATTCCGGCCAACCACAAGATGCGCGAGGCCGGCATCGACGACGACCTCGACCGCGCGCGCGACTACCTGCGCGCCACGGTGCCCGGCGCCGATGACGATGCAAAGCTGCGGACCTTCCTCGAACGCGGCGACGAGGCGGTGCGCTTCCTCGAGGCGAACACCAGCCTGAAGCTGCAGCCGGTGCGCCGCTACCCCGACTACTACCCCGACCGGCCGGGTGCCACGCCCGGCGGCCGCGTGCTCGAACCGGTGCCGTACGACGGCCGTGACCTCGGCGCCGACTTCGCGCTGCTGCGCGACCCGCTGCCCGAGTTCATGCTGTTCGGCGGCATGATGATCAGCCGCGAGGACCTGCCGGTGCTGCGCCGCGTGACGCGTTCGCCCGCCGCGGTGTGGCACACCGCCCGGCTGATGCTGCGCTACGCGCGCCAGCGCCTGGGCGCGCACCGCGGCACCAGCCTGTTCCTCGGCAATGCGCTCGCGGCGCGGCTGCTGAAGTCGCTGCGCGTGCTGAAGGTCGAGCTGGTCACGTCGGCACGCATCGACCAGCTCGCGCTCGACGGCGGCCGCGTCACCGGCGTGGTGCTGAACGACAACGGCAAGCGCGTGACCGTGGCCGCGCGCTGCGGCGTGATCCTGGCCACCGGCGGCGTGTCGCACCATCCGCGCTTGCGCGAACAGTACGTACCGGCCGCGGCCGGCGCCTTGACCGCCACGGTCGATGCAGCCGCCGAGCTGGGCGGCGCGCAACTGGCCACCGCGGCGGGAGCGCATCTCAGCCCGCCCGACCGCACGCTGGCCTTCTGGGTGCCTGCCTCGGTCGGCCGGCGCGCCGACGGCTCCACCGCGATCTTCCCGCACACCGTGACCGACCGCGCCAAGCCCGGCCTGATCGCCGTCAACCGCGACGGCCGGCGCTTCACCAACGAGGCCGTGTCGTACCACGAGTTTGTGCAGGCGCAGCTGCGCGACGCGCCGCGCTGCGTGCCCGCCTGGCTGGTGTGCGACCGACGCTTCCTGTGGAAGTACGGCCTGGGTCGCGTGCGGCCGTTCGCGCTGTCGGCGCGGTCGTTCTGCGACAGCGGCTACCTGCAGCGGGCCCACACGCTGTCGGACCTGGCACTCCAGATCGGCGTGCCGGCCGACACGTTCGTCGACACGGTGCAGGCCTTCAATGCCGACGCGCAGCGCGGCGTCGACAGCGCCTTCGGCCGCGGCGGCGACATCTACCAGCGACACCTGGGCGACGGCGAGAACCAGCCGAACCCCTGCGTCGCGCCGCTGGTCGAGGCGCCCTTCTATGCGGTGGCGGTCTACCCCGCCGACCTGGGCATGGCCGCCGGCGTGATGACCGACGAACACGCGCGCGCCTTGCAGGCGGACGGTCGCCCGATCGAAGGCCTCTACGCCTGCGGCAACGACATGCACTCGGTGATGAACGGCGCCTACCCGGGCCCCGGCATCACGCTCGGGCCGGCCCTGGTGTTCGGCTACCTCGCCGCCAGCCACGCCTGCGACGGCGGCTGATACGGGTTCGAGGTCAATCGCTTGGAAGTGATCGGCTGCAATCGGCCAGG
>CAWFCX010000008.1:0-70988 GCA_963814385.1 uncultured beta proteobacterium | reverse complement strand
CGGCGCGTCAGCGAGGCGATTCGTCAGCTGAACGTGACCCGCGTGATTGTGGCGCATCGTGCCGCAGCCATCGCCACGGCGGACCTCGTCATCTCGCTTCAGTCAGATGGCGTGATGTGGGCGCGTCCGGCCACCGCCCCTGTCCTTGCGACCGCGCCGGCCGTGTCCGACTGGGACAAGCTCTGAACGCGGCCCACCGCGTCAGACGTCCAGCTTGAAGGCGGACATGCACTCGCGCGAGTCGCGCATGTAGTCCGCCGCCGGCGGTTCCTTCCAGTAGTTCACGGCCATCGCCACGCGCAGGCGATCTCCTTCATCGGGCGCCACATGCGGCCGATGACACCGTGGTAGAGCCCTCCGGGAAACACTGCGTACAGGTTCCTGTCCGGCCGGATGAACCGCATGTCGGTCGGCTGTTCGGCGGCGGGAGCCCTTCTTGAGCACCTGGTCGGTGACGACAAGTCGCCGTACGGCACGGCGTTGAGGAAGAGCACGCTGGCTTTGTCCGGGTGTTGCACCCGCGGGTCGCTCTCGTCAATTGCCATGTTGTTCCGATCGAAATGGCACGAGAGGATCCACTGCGGCGTCGCGTTCGTCAGGACGACGCTGAACCACCACTCCACACCAATGACCTCCGCCGACGGTTTGGCCGACGTCTTCAGGTCGGTCGCAATCGTCTCGAAGATGTTGTCCGGCTTCCGATCGAGGTACCAGAACGTCGTGCGGTAGAAGGGAAAGTCTTCGCTCAGCAGGCGTTCAAGTGACTGGGCGGGAAGACCCGCATGAGCTCGCGAAAGTGTTGTGCCGGAACGCCCGGCTTGAAGGTCTTGACTGCACTCAAATCTGTTGTGATGTCGGGATCACGAGCTTCTCGCAGCACGGGCGGTAGAGGTCTGATAGCGGTTGCTCCTTCAGTACTTCTTCCTGGCCGCGACCAGGACGACGCCGAAGACACCCTTGTCTTCCTGATTCTCGACCGCCACGCCTTCCACGACCGAGTGGCGCATGTCGAAGCCGAGCGCCGGAAGCACTCGCCGCAGGTCTTCTTCCGAGATGCGCGCGCAAGGGTACCGCGTGTCGCCGACCAGGTAGTAGTCGGTGTTCCTGAGGCAGGAGAGGTAGAGCATGCCACCGGGCGCCACCGTGCGACAGAGGTTGGCCATCACGGCTTCCCACGCGGCGATGTCGATGCCGACCTCTTCGGTGCAGTAGAACGCCGAGACGACCTCGTAGGTGACCGGCTGGGTCAGGATGTGCGGCGTCGTGAGGTCGCACGGGAGCAGCTGGCGCACTTTCGACGCGCGCCTGCGACTCCCGCTCGTGAATCGCTGAGGGCGGCGCCTCGCCGCGCTCGAACTCCAGGACGAGCGCCGTGTACTGGTGCCACTGGTAGGCGTCGGGTGCGTTCTCACCCATCGACGGACCTCCTCGAGGTTCTCCGGCAGGTAGTCCGCCATGTGCAACTCGGAGGCGTAGGGCACAAACGGCAGGATGTGATGGACCGTCGGACCGCAGCCGACCTCGAGCACCACCGCTGTGCGGCCCGGGTGCGCAGGTGCTTTACCAGGAACTTCAGCACTGCCCGCTCGTCGTTGGTCGCCGGCTTGTCTCGGTAGAACGTCTCCATGTAGTGCCGGGTGAATGACCTGGTGTGGCGGAAGTCGAACAGCCGCTCGCAGGAACACCCATCTGTCCGCGTGCCGAGGGTTCATCATCCCGTCCATCGCGAGCCTCTACAGCACCTTGATCGTGTCAAAGCGCGGATCGCTTGCGCCCTTGAGGGCGGCGCCGTGGTGATGCATGTGCCTGAGGTACTCGATGACCTCGGCGCTCAGGCGCTCTCCGGCGGTGACGATCGGGACGCCGGGCGGATAGGTGGCGATTGTCTCGCCGGAGATCGATCCGACGGCCATCTCCACCGGGACGCTGCGCTTGGGCGAGAACCTCGCAACACGGGGCGAGCACGCACGCTCGGGGAGCGGCGGAGGCGGCAGCATGGGGAGCGGTCGGCGTGAGGCGTCGTGCTCGACGATCTCTGTCAGGGCGTCGAGCAGTTGATCGAGGTCTTCGTCACGGGTTCCCGGCGTCAACAGAAACAGCACGTGCTGCAGCGTGGCCATCTCCGGGTAGATGCGACGGCGGTGGAGGTGGCGCACGACCTCGAAGCCCGTGAGCCCGGTGTGGCGCACGTCGATCGTCACCCGCGTGAGGTCGAGATCCGTGAAGCTTGGCAGCGTGGCGTCACCGCGCCCGAAGCAGGTCACGCCGGGCAGGGTGCGGCAGGCGGACCGAAACGACTCGGCTCGCGCGATCGTCTGGCTCCAGATGTGTTCTCCCTCGTGCACGAGCTGCCGGACGCCCAGTTCGATGGATGCAAGGATGGGAAAGGAGAACGACGTGCTCACCAGGCCCAGCTCGTTCACTTGTTCGTAGAGCGATTCGATTCGGCTCGCGTCGTTCAGCAGCAGCAGGCTGCCCTGCGAGAGGGCCGTCGCCACCTTGTGCGTGGACTGCGTCACGTAGTCGGCGCCGACCTCCTCGGCCGCGATCGGCAGGCCTGAGCAGAAATGAAAATGTGGTGCGTGGGCGGCGTCGACAACCACCGGAATGCCTCGCGCATGCGCCAATGCCACCACCTCGCCGAGTTCCCCGACGATGCCGAAGTAGTTCGGCGAGGTCAGGCACACGCAGTCGATCGCCTCGCGGTCGAGCATTTCCCTGAAGGCGGCCGCTGTGGGACCGAGCGACAGGCCGAGCCGAGCGTCGTAGTCCGGCACCACGTACACGGGCTCGAACCCGCCATGAACCATTGCGGCGGTGACCGAACTGTGGGCGTCGCGGCTCACGAGCACACGCCCTTGGGGCCGACAGGCACTGAGCAGCGCGAGAATGTTGAGAGAGGTCGTGCCGTGCGTTGACGGGAAGCTCCACGCCACGCCGTATGCCTTGGCCAGCTGGCGCTTCAGCCGCTGAACGGGCTGGTCGCCGTGGGCGACAAACAGGCTGCCCAACTCGCTCGACCGAAGTGCTGCAATCGAGCTGAAAGGCGCCGCGGATCAGGCGCGCGCCCTCCTTGAACGTCCAGTCATCCGGCCAGGGTGAGGTGATCAGCGAAGCCAAGGACAGCTTCGACCGTGGCGGTGGCCCGGCGTGGCGAACGAGAGGCTGTCAGCGGCCACTTCCAGCAGCGCGGCCGTCAGCGGCATCTCGGTTCCCGCCTCGGCCACCGACCGCCGCTGGTGGTGCGCGAGCCGCGTGCGTCCACCCTATCGCCCTCGAAGGCCGATCTGCGTGTTTCCACTGCCGCTTGCCGATTGCTCCACTCCTCAGCTCGTTTCGCCACAGGCCCCCCACTGCCAAAGATATTCGGCAGAAGCGGTCCAGAACTTCAGGGGTCATTCGGGCGTGCGCTCCGCTCGCCCCACTGAATGTTTCGTCGCTTATGACGATAAGGGTGTACGCGGCATGCGGCGCCCTGTCCGATGCACGTCTCCGCATCGACAGGGCGGCCCGTGGCAGGTTCCGGTTGCCCGACAGGAAAGGGACGGTAGCGTTGAAAATCGCACGGCGGTTGATCGGTGGCGTGTGGCTGGTTCTTCTGGCCGGGTCGCTGGCATGGGCACAGACCGCTGAGGTGCCGACCGACCTTCCGTCACAACTCTCGGAGCTCAGTCTGGAGGAACTGGCCGACCTCGAGATCGACTCCGTGTACGGAGCCTCGGCGTACGCGCAGAAGACCGTCGAAGCGCCCTCGTCGGTGACGATCATCACGGCCGAGCAGATCCGGAAGCACGCGCATCGCTCCCTCGCCGACATCCTGCGCGGCGTGAGGGGGTTCTACGTGACCAACGACCGCAACTACAGCTACCTGGGCGTCCGGGGTTCTCGCGACCTGGGGACTACAACGCGCGGGTGCTGCTGCTGGTCGACGGCCATCGCTCTGAACGACAACATCTTCGGCAGCGCCCTCTCGGCACCGAGTTCCCGCTCGACATCGAGCTGATCGAGCGCGTCGAGATCATCCGCGGTCCGAGCTCGTCGCTCTACGGCACCAGCGCGTTCTTCGCGGTGATCAACATCATCACGAAGCGTCCCGCGTCGGCCAATGGGCTGGACGCCTCCGCGGCGGTCGGAACCTTCGACACGCAGCAACTGCGGGCGAGCCTCGGCCACAAGTTCTCGAGGGCGCGGAGATGCTCGTCTCGGCTTCGTCCTGACACAGCCAGGGGCAGCGTCGCGTGTACTTCCAGGAATTCGACAGCCCCGACACCAACAACGGATTCGCCGATCACGCCGACGCGGACGACTTCGACCCACCTCTTCGGCAAGGTGTCCTTCGGGAACTTCACCGTGCAGGGGCTCTACGGGTCGCGCGACAAGCGCGTGCCGACCGCGTCCTTCGGCACGGTCTTCAACGATCCGCGCTCGGGGACGGTCGAAACGCAGGGCTACGTCGACCTCCAGTACGGACGCGACCTCGCCAGCGGCTGGCACCTCGTCGTCGCAGGTCTACCTCGATCGGTATCTCTACGACGGCGACTATGTGTTCGATCAGTCGACCGGCACGACTCCGCTGCCGGTCGTGAACAAGGACCTCGCGCGCGGCGACCGCTGGGGCTCGGAGCTGCGAGCTCACGAAGCGGTTCGCCAGCCGGCGCACGCTCGCCTTCGGCGCCGAGTTGCGCCACAACTTCCGTCAGAATCAAGTCAACTACGACGTCGAACCGTACCTGCCGCACTTCGACGATCGTCGGTCGTCGGCGAATTGGGCCGGCTTTGTGCAGGGCGAATTGCCGGTTGGCGACCGGCTCCTGCTCAATCTGGGGCTTGCGGCACGATCAGTACGACACGTTTGGCGGCACCACCAACCCGCGCGTCGCCGCCATCTACACCGCGACGAACACGACGACACTGAAGCTGCTGTACGGGCAGGCATTCCGGGCGCCCAACGCCTACGAGCTGTTCTGGCAGTACCCAGGCCTCGCCAAGGCCAACCCGAGCTCGCAGCCCGAGACCAACCGACACAGTCGGAGGTCGTGCTCGAGCAGACCTTTGGCGGCCTCCACCTGACGGCCACCGGCTTCTACTATCGGGTGCAGGGCCTCATCACGCAGCAGACGGATCCGACCGACGACCTCCTGGTCTACAACAACGTCGAGACCATCAACGCCAAGGGAGTCGAGCTCGACGTCGAGCGGAAGTGGCGGTCGGGCGTCGAGATGCGGGCGAGCTACACGCTGCAGAACAGCCGAGACCGCGAAACGAAGGTCGGCCTTGACCAACTCTCCGACGCACCTGACGCAGTTCGGCCTCATCACGCCGCTGGCAAGGCCCGGACTGTTCGCGACGATCGAGATGCGGCACATGAGCGAGCGGCGGACGATTGCGGGCAACCGCGTGTCGCCCGTCTTCGTGCCCAACGTGAGCATCGTGGCCAGGAATCTACCCAGGGGTCTGGACCTCTCTGCGTCGGTCTTCAACGTCTTCAACAACCAGTATCTGGACCCGGGCTCCGAAGAACATCGCCAGGACGGCATCGTCCAGCCAGGCCGCACGATCCGCGTCGAAGCTCACCTATGGATTCGGTCGGGCCAAGTAGGCGCACGAGGCTCATGCTTCAACGATTGCGACTCCGTCGTGAGCTCGTCACGTCGGCGCCGGACTCGTGGCGCTCGCGCTCCTGGCGTCAACTGGCGGCCGGCTGGCGGCAGCGGGCGCAGAACGGGCCGCGAGCTGCCGGAGTACCTGATCAAGGCGGCATACCTCTACAACTTCGCGCTGTTCATCGAGTGGCCGGAGGACGCGTTCGCGACACCCGACGCCCCATTCGTGGTCGGCATCGTCGGATCGGATCCGTTCGGGTGGGCCATCGATCGGACCGTTCAGGACAAGCGCATCAACCACCGTCGAATCGTGGTCGAACGGCTGCAGTCGATGCAGGACGCCCGCCACTGCCACCTGCTGTTTGTCAGCGGAGCGGACGGCGCGCTGAGCGCTGACCTTGCGAAGCGGCTTGGCGGCCTGCCCATTCTGATTGTCGGCGACGCGCCGAGCCCCTCGACACACGGAGGAACTGTCGTGTTCACCGTCAACGACAACAAGGTCGGATTCGAGATCGACCTTCAAGCCGCACGAGCGCACTCGACTGAAGATCAGTTCGAAGATGCTCAGCCTGGCGCGCGTCGTACGCGGGTCCTACGCCATGCGCAACCAGCCGTACGCAACCTCTCGATCAGGGGCAAGCTCGTCCTCATCACGATGGCGACCAGCTCGCTGGCCCTGCTGCTGGCGTCGGTCGGCTTCGTGGCCTACGACCTGTCCTCGTTCCGGCAGCGCATGAGCCAGGACCTCATGACCCAGGCCGATATCATCGGGTCGAACAGCACCGCCGCGCTGGCGTTCCAGGACGAGCGGGCGGTCGGGGAGACGCTGGCGGCGCTGCGAGCGAAAGACGAAATCGTGGCGGCGGCGATCTATCTGCCCGACGGCCGACTCTTCGCCCACTACACGAGCCCGCAACGCGGCGCCGATCGCGCTGCCGGCCCGTCCGGAAGCCGAGGGCTACCGGTTCGTCGACAGTCGCTCAAGGTCTTCCACCGGATCGAGCTGCAGGGACAGGCGATGGGCACGGTGTACATCGAGTCCGACATGCACCAGCTCGATACGCGTCTGCGCAACTACAGCGGCATCGTCGCCATCCTGATGCTCGGCGCGGCGCTCGTGGCGCTGTTGTGTCGTCGAGGCTGCAGTCCGTGATTTCAGAGCCGATCCTGCGCCTCGAGCGCACCATGCGGCTGGTGTCCACCCAGAAGAACTTCCGCCTTCGGGCGGAGAAGGCGCACGACGACGAGATCGGCGCCCTCATCGACGGGTTCAACATCATGCTGGCCGAGATCCAGCAGCGCGACGCGGCACTGCTGGGCGCCAACGAGGCGGCGGAGGCCTCGAACCGGGCCAAGAGCCAGTTCCTGGCGAACATGAGCCACGAGCTGCGGACGCCGCTGAACGCGATCATCGGCTACAGCGAGATGCTGCAGGAAGAGGCGCGCGACCTCGGCCAGGAGGAGATCGATCCCGGATCTGCAGCGGATCCACTCGGCCGGGCAAGCACCTGCCGTCGCTGATCGACGAGATCCTCGACCTCTCGAAGATCGAAGCCGGCAAGATGGAACTGTACGTCGAGACATTCGACGTGCTGGCGCTGGTCGAAGATGTCGTGGCGACGGTGAAGCCGCTGGTCGAGAAGAACGCCAACGCGCTGCGAGGTGCGCTGCGCCGACGATCTGGGATACATCGACAACGACCTGACCAAGGTGCGACAGATCCTCTACAACCTGCTCAGCAACGCCAGCAAGTTCACCGATAACGGCGTCATCGCGCTCGAGGTATCCCGGCCGACGGTCGATCGGCGCGAGTGGGTGCGCTTTCGAGTCACCGATACCGGCATCGGCATGACGCCGAGCAGCTCGGCCGGCTGTTCCAGGACTTCACGCAGGTGGACGCCTCGACCACCCGCAAGTACGGAGGCACGGGGCTCGGACTCGCATCGCGTCGGTGAGCGCGGCGCGCTGGGTCAGGCCCGGGGTCGACGCGGGCCGTTGAGCACCGTGCACTTGCACAGGCCGCAGCCGCCGGCGCGGCAGTCGTAGGGCAGGGCGAGGCCGGCGCGCAAGCCGGCTTCGAGGATCGTCTCGCCCGCGCGCGCGCTCGCTTGCGCAGCGCCGGGGTGCATCGTCAGGTGCATCGACGTCTTCGCGCTGCGGCGCAGCGTCAGCCAGGGCATCAGCAGCAGCACGGCCGTTGCGCCGAACACGAGCGCCCACACGGCGCCGACCGGCCAGACGTAGACGAGTGGGTAGAGCAGCAGCAGGAACCAGTCGAACTCGAGCGAGGCCGGCAGGCTGAGCAGGTCGGCCGGGCCCTGGCTGACCACCGGCGCGACGAGGGCCAGCACCAGCAGTGTGGCCAGCAGGGCCAGCGCGATCGGCCGCGGCGGTTGCGTCGCGGCCTTGGGCACGCGCTGCACGTGCACCCACATCAGCGCCAGCGTGACCAGCGGCACGCCGATGTGGATGAAGACGAGCAGCGAGAACAGGCGGTCGCTGACATGCTGGGGCGCGATGAAGTTGCGGATCAGCGTGCCGCCGAAGCCGGGCAACCAGTCGATCCACTCGAAGCTGGCTTGCGTGACGAACTGCGCCAGGCGGTCCCACGGCAGCATGTAGCCGTTGGCGCCGGCCGCGTACACGAGTGCGAGCAGCGCCACGCCGCTGACCCACGAGAACCAGCGGAATCCGCGCAGACGGTCGAAGGCGAAGTAGCGCGCCAGGTGCAGCCACATCGTCAGCACCATCGCGTCCGAGGCGTGGCGGTGCACGGTGCGGATGACGCCGCCGGCGCCCCAGGCGCCGTGCGTGATGGCCTCGACCGAGCGGTAGGCGCCCGAGACGCTGGTGTCGAAGAAGGCGTAGAGCACGAGGCCCGTCGCGCCGACGACCCAGAACAGGAAGAAGCTGATCGCGCCGAGGTGGTACAGCGGGTTCAGCTTGTCGCCGAAGGCGGCGTTGAAGACCGCCTCGGCGCGCATGAAGGCGGCGCGCAGGCCGCGTTGCAGCAGGGCGATCATCGTTTGGCGTCGGCGCATCGCGCGCAGCACGACGACGACGAAGAGCAGCCCGCCGGCGATGGCGAGCAATCCGCCCAGGCCCATCAGGCCCATGCCGGCCACTTCCGCCGTGCGTGCGCAGCACCTGCTCGGCGCCGGCCACCTTGCGCTGCACGCCGTAGCCGCCCGACCAGACCAGGCCGGCGATGTGCAGCAACTGGCCCGCGCCGTACAGCCACGGCTGCACGACGGCGAGCCGGCCCTGCGGCGCCGCGTAGCCCAGGCGCGGCAGGACGTGGAAGACCAGGCCCATCAGGGCCAGCGTCACGCCGACGATGCAGCCGTGGTAATGCGCCGGGATCTTGACGTTGGCGCCGCCGATGGTCAGGCCGATCAGGCCGCCGGCGGCGAACAGCAGCATCGACGCCAGCAGCGCGGCGCGCAGCGGGCGTTGCGTCGGCGACAGGTGGCGCGCCGAGGCCATCGCCACCGCGACGGCCAGCGCCGGCGGCAGGATCGCGACGCCGCCGCCGAAGCGCATGGCCCAGGTGTGCAGGTTGCGGTGTTCGACCGTGCCGATGTCGTGCGCGAGGTAGGCCACCGGCGTGACGAAGACGCTGGCCAGCGCGAGCGCGAACAGCAGCAGCACGATCCGCGGCGGCAGCGGCACGCGCGCACCGCAGGCCTGCGTCAGCGTCAGCCAGCCGACCAGCATCAGCAGCGTCCAGACGAACTGCAGCGCGTGGCCGCCGCCCCAGAACAGCAGCTCGAAGTACGCCTTGTCCGGCAGCTGGCGCGGTGCCAACGCGAGCGACCCGCCGAAGGCGAGCAGCGCCACCGCGGCGGCGACCGCGCTGGCGTTGAGACCGAAGCGCAGCGCGCTCTCGCCGGTGGCGCGCACGCCGACGCGCGGCGCGGTGGCCATCGTGTGCAGCACGAGGACGAGGGCGCCGGCGCCGAAGACGACGAGCCCGGCGCGGAACAGCGCGCCGTCGAGCAGCGGGATGTAGTTGGCCATCACCGGCGCACCGGCGCCGGCGACGAAGGGCGCCGTGGCCATCATCGCGGTGCCGAGGCCGCACAGGGCAAGCGCGAGCGGGGCCCAGAACGCGCCAGCCGACGCGCGGCCGTTCAGCGTCCACAGCATCGCGGCGATCGAGACGAACCAGACCAGCACCGACAGATCCACGTGCACGACGAGCGCGGTGCGGAAGAAGTCGCCCGCCGGCAGGAAGGCGTTGATGCCCGGCGTGCGCGCGAGCACGAGCAGCACCGAGAACAGGCCCGAGCCGATCAGCGCCGCGAGCGCGAGCCAGAGCCAGGCGCGCGCGAGGCGGCGGTCGCCGCTGACGGGCAGGGCGTAGTCGGCCGCATGCGTCGGCGCGATGTGCGACGAACGCGGAGGTGGTGGCGGTGTTCATTGCAGAGTGATGCCGCCTTTGCCGGCATCGAAGTCGATCACCAGCACCTGGCCGGGGGCGAGCTGCACGCTGGCTTCGCGCAAGTAGGGCTTGTCGCGCGCGCGCACGTCGTCGGACAGGCGCACGGCGATGCGGCGCTCGCCGGCCGGCACGAGCAGGCGCTCGTAGACCGCCGCGGCGCCGTCCTTCGACAAGCCGGTCGGCGCGGCGATCCGCTCCAGCGCGCGCTTGCCGTCCACATCCACCTGCACCGTGATGGGCGAGCGTTCGCGCGGGCAGATCTCGGGCGCGCGCATCTTCGGCGGCAGCTTGGCCTGCTCCTCGGCCGAGGGTTTGCGGCAATCGCCGACGGGCTTGCCGACGCGCGTGAAACTGAGTTTGATCAGGGCCTGGCCCGGATCGATCGGGTGGTAGAGGGGCCAGCGCGAGAACACGCCGATGGCCAGCGCGAACAGGGCGTAGAGCAGCACTTGCCCAGCCCAGGCGGCGGGGCCGAGCTTGGGTGCGGTGCTGCGGGCTTTCTCTTCAGGCATGGTGAGGATCAGACACGACCGCGCCGAGTGGGGTCATGACCGAGCGCAAGCGATTCGACCGCCGCATCGATGCGTGCTTCGTCGCCGCGGCCGGCGAACACCAGTTCGACGCGTTCGGTATCGACCGATCCGCGCAGGTGCGGCTCGCGTTCGCCGCGCAGGCGCTCGGCCGTCCAGCGCTCGCCGAAGCGGAACTCGCAGCCGCCTTCGCGGCACGCCGCCACGACGACGCCGGCCGCACCGTCGCGCAGCGCGTACTCGACGAAGGAGGGCGGCAGCTGCCCAGCGCAGAGCAGGCTGAAGGTGCAGACACCGTCGGCCTGCACGCGCGTCACGTCCGCGCCGTGGTCGCAGCCGAAGACGACGACCCTGCGGGCGATGGTGCACGGCGCGTTCGCTGAGCTCGCGATGCGCAGCGACCTTCGACGCGGGCGAACGGCGTGCTCAGCGCGCAACGCTGCAGCGCGTCGATCGGCGACTGCGGCATGTCGATCCCGGTCACGAGCTGCGCCGTGCTGCGAAACGGCGTCGACGACGGGCAGGCCCCGGCGCAGATGCCGCAGCTCACGCACAGGTCGGCATCGACCAACGCCAGCTGGCGGCCGATGCGCTGGTTCGGGTGCGGCACCATCGTGATCGCCGCATAGGGGCAATCGGCGAAGCAGCGCCGGCAGCCGTTGCAGTTGGCCGCATCGACCACTGCGGCCGGCGCAGGCGCGTCCACGCGCGACGGCAGGAAGGGCAGCGCGAACAGCAACAGCGCGCCGCCACCGACCAGCACCCAAACGAACGCGGGCGACGTGGCTTCGGTCAGCGGGTGCACGAAGAGCACGATCCAGTCCAGGCGCAGCGCGTCGGGCACGCGGTCGAGCGCGGCCGGCGCGTGGCTGGCCACCGGCGCAGCGAGCGCCAGCGCAGCGAGCATCATGCCCAGGCCGATGGCCAGCGCGCGCGGTGGCCAGACCGCGGCGCGCGTCAGGCGCTGGATGTGGAACCACAGGCCGAACACCAGCATCAGCGGCAGGCCGATGTGCACGAAGACGAAGAGCGAGAACAGGCGGTCGCTGACGGCGCCCTCGGCGAGGAAGTTGCGCGCCATCGCTGACGAGACGACCGGCAGCGCATCGAGCCACTCGGCGGTGGCTGTGGCAGAGTACTGGCCGAGCTGGTCCCAGTTGATCCAGAAGCCGCCGATGGCGATCGCGAAGACGATGCCGATCAGCGGCACACCGGTCAGCCAGGCGAAGCGGCGCACGCCGCGCTCGTGGCGGTGCAGCCATTCGCGCAGCAGGTGCAGCACAACAGCGATCACCATCACGTCGGCGGCGTAGCGGTGAATGCCGCGCAGCAGCACGCCTGTCCACAGCGGCGCGTCGGCAAGGTCGTGAATCGAGCGCCAAGCGCCGTCGACCGACGTATCGAGCACGACGTAGAGCACCACGCCGCTGGCGGCGAGCAGCCAGAACGCGAAGAAGCCGATTGCGCCGAGGTGGCGCAGCGGGTTGCACGTTGAGCCGAACGCCGCATCGCCGAAGCGCTCGGCCGCGCGCCACGCGCTCAGGCCGACGCTGCGGGGGCCGGCTGTTGCGTGCATTGCTGCTGCCGGCGCGCTCGCCGCTGGTCGCGCCATTCGAGCAGCAGGTACACGAGCACGCTGATGAAGAAGATCGCACCGCCGATCAGCTCGAAGATCAGCTTGTAGTCGTAGCGGTATTCACCGGTGTCCGGGTCATAGACCGTGCACAGGATGCGCACGCGCTCGACGAGCGTCGACAGCGTGGACGCCTGCGTCGGCGGCGGCGCATCGAGGATCAACTGCCGCAGCGGCGCGCCGAGCTGATCGGCGCGCAGGCGATCGCCATAGACCTGGCTGTGGATGCGGCCGTCGGGCGCAACGACGGTGACACCGAGCACATGGTCGAAGCCGGCGGGCGTGGCCACGAAGCTGAAGCCGAAGGCCTGCGTCAGCGCCTCGACCAGCTCGCGCGGGGGAGCGAGGAACTCCCAGTTCGCATAGTCGATGCGGTGCTGGCGCGCGAAGGAGCGCATCGCGTCGGGTGCATCGAACGGCTGGTTGAAGCCGATGCTGACGACGTTGAACTGCTGCGGGCCGAGCATCACGTCGAGGCCCTTCACCGCTTCGTGCAGCGCACGCGTCTGCGTCGGACAGACCTGGAAGCAACCGGTGTAGATGAAGCTCACCAGCAGCGGCTTGCCTCGATAGTCGGTCAGGCGCACTGGGCGGCCTTCGCGGTCTTGCAGCACGAGGTCGGGCACGGCGCGGCCGATCGCGGCTTCGCCAGCGCGCAGAGCCTCGCGCTCGTCGAGCGCGGGCACTGCGCCGGGTTCGCAGCACGAGCGCCGCCGACGCCGTCAGGGCGAGCGATTGCAGGCAAGGAGCAGCGCCACGTGCATCGTCGCGCTAACGCAGCGCCGCATCGACCACCACCGCCGCGAGCAGCACCGACAACTGCACCATCGACGCAAAGAACGCCGCCAGCGCGGTCTTGCGCTCGGGCGCCTGTGCCAGCGCATGCGTCTTGCGCACGAAGTGCACGCCGCCGATCAATGCACCCGCGCCATAGACCCAGCCGGCGCCAAACGCCAGCGGCAGCAGCGACACCGCCACCAGCAACACTGCATTCGCATGCACGATGCGCGCCGCGCGCGGCACGCCGACGACGACCGGCAGCATCGGCACGCCGGCCGCGGCGTACTCGGCGCTGTTGGCGATCGCCAGGCTCCAGAAATGCGGCGGCGTCCACAGGAAGAGCACCAGCGCGAGCAGCCAGGCCAGTGGGCCGATCTGCGGATTGACTGCGGCGGCTCCAGCGAGCACCGCAAAACTGCCGGCCGCACCGCCGACGACGATGTTCCATGCCGTGCGGCGTTTGAGCATCAGCGTGTAGAGCAGCGCGTAGGTCAGCGCACCGGCCAGCGTGAAGGCTGCGGCAACGACATTGACGATCAGCGTCGCCGCACCGACCGCGAACACGAGCAGCGCGACGATGGCGAAGAGCCACGCGCCGCTTCGCGGCAGCGCGCCGCTGGCGAACGCGCGGCCGCGCGTTCGTTTCATCAAGCGGTCGCTGTCGGCCTCGGCATATTGGTTGAACGCGCCTGCCGCGGCCGACGACAGCAGCACCGACAGCGCCAGCACGACCGTCTGCACGAGACCGAGCGAGCCGCCGGGCACGATGGCCATGCCGCCGAGCGCGGTGACCATGATCAGCACGGCGATGCGCAGCTTGAAGATGCCGAGCACGAGACGCGCGCGCGACACCGGCAACGGCAGCGGCGTGATTCAAGGTGGTCGTGTTCATCGCGGCCGCCTCAACTCAAGCCCCACAGCGTGGAGAGGTACTTCCAGTTGATGAAGTAGTAGAGGATGAAGGCCAGCAGGAACACCATGGCCAGCGAAAAGGTTCCCGGCGCGGCAAACCCCATCGAGCCGTAGCCCTGCGCCGCCGCGCTCGGCGACGGGCGCAACACCGGTGTGAAGTTCGCGCTCTGGCTGCCGGGTTCGAGCTTCTTGCCCCACAACAACGAACCGACGGTGATGTAGATGTAGATCGCGCCGCCGGCGATGGCCGCGATGCCGGTGACCCCCACCAGGCCCATCATCAAGTACGCCGCGCCCGGCCACTCGTAGGCCAGCGCTGCGCCCTGGAACGCCATGTCCCAGTGGCGGCGCGCCACGCCGAGCGTGCCCGCGCCCATCATCACCAGTGCGAAGGCGTACATCGAGAAGCCGAACAGGTAGGGCTGCAACTTCGCCAGGCCCGGGTTGATCATCTCGCGCCTGAACAGCACCGGGATGAGGTAGTACGTCAGCGCCATGAACGTGAGCGTGGTGCCGATCACCACCGTGGCATGGAAGTGGCCCGGCACATAGATCGTGTTGTGGATGATCATGTTCAGCTGCTCGGTGCCCATCATCACGCCCGAGATGCCGCCGAGGAAGCCGAAGCCGATGATCGAGATGAACACGCCGCTGAAAGTGGGGTTGCCCCACGGCGCCTTGCGCAGCCACTCGAACAGGCCCTTGGTGAAGCCCTTCTGGCGCTGCGCGACTTCCATCGCGCCGGGGATCGTCAGGCCGTGCAGCATCGACGCCAGCACCGCGAAGTACATGAAGTAGCTGGTGTTGACGACCTTCCAGCCGGTGGACAGGCCCGGGTCGGCGAGCAGGTGGTGCGCGCTCGCCAGTTGCAGGAACAGGATGTAGAGCAGGAAGGCGGTGCGCGAGACGCGCTCGCTCATCGGCTTGGCGCCGAAGGCGATGGCTGCGACGAGATACCACACCGAAATGTGCGCGGCGACGTTGATCTGCTGCGAGCTGTGGCCGAAGGCCCACCAGATCGTGCGGTACACCAGCGGATCGACTTCCTTGACGATGCCCAGCGACATCAGCCAGGTCGGGATCAGGATGATCGCGCCCGAGGCGATGGTGAACACCGCGATGATCGCGGCGGTGATCGCGCCGAAGGTCACCAGCGGGACCGAGCCTTCATACGTCTTTTCTCGCTTGGCGACGACCAGCGTGCCGAAGAAGACGAAGCAGGCCACCAACGCACCGACGGCGAACAGGATCAGCCCGAGGTAGAACGCGGGCTCGGCCATCATCGGCACGTAGCTCGTCATCATCACCGACGACGCACCGCGGTACACGGCGACGTTGTTGGTGATGGAGCCGATCAGCATCAGCGCGAAGGCGAGCCAGGCGATCTTCGGCGTGGCGATGCGGCAGCGCAGCAGCGTCGAAGCCGCGAAGTACAGCACCGCGATCTCGAAGAAGATGATCCAGAAGATCAGCATGTCGATGCCGTGCGCCGTCAGCACCTGGTAGAAGCGATCCGCTTCCAGCCAGCGGAACGCCGGCCAGCGCGTCAGCACGACGCCGATGGCGAGCAGGCCGCCGACCAGCAGCCAGACCACGGCGACGAAGGCGTTGGCCTTCATCAGTGTTTCGGCCTGGTGCTCGAACTGCAATCCCGAGCGTGGGCAGGTGCGATAAGTGGTGGGTGTGCTCATCGCTGTTCCCTCACGGCTTGATGTAGATGCGGCCGACCATCTTGTGATGGCCGATGCCGCAGAACTCGTTGCAGACCACCGAGTAGGTGCCCGACTGGTTCGGCGTGACGGTGACGACGTGTTCGAAGCCCGGCACCATCTGGATGTTGATGTTGGCCGGCTGCAGCGAGAAGCCGTGGTTGTAGTCCATCGCCGTCAGGTGCAGGCGGTAGGTCTTGCCCTTCTCGAGTTCGAGGATCGGGTAGAAGGCCCACAGCCGCGCCAGCAGATAAACGTCGCTGCCCGGCGGCGGCGCAACGACCGGCGTCTTCTCGTCGGTCTCGGTGCGCACGGTGTGCTTGTCGACCATCGCCTGCACCTTGGCCATGAACTTGTCCGGCGTGGTGCGGTAGGTCTCGGTCGACAGGTTCTGGCTGCCCCAGATGTGCCAGCCAACCATCATCGCGAACATGATCAGGCACCAGGTCAGCGCGATCGCGATCCAGGTGCCTTCGACACGGTCGATGGGGTGGCGGTACCAGAGTCTTTCTGCGGGAGGAAGAATCGCGCTCATTGGAGCCCCCCGCACGATGAGTACATCGCACGACCCCCCGAGGGGGTCCGGGCCGGCTTGGGAGCGGCCCGGCGCTTGGCCCGGCACGCGGCGTTTGTTTTGCTGTTCATCACGCGCTCCCTACTTCGCCACGGGCAGCGTCAGGATGTCGAACACCCCCCAGACGGTGTAGACGACCATCGGCACCATGACGCCGAGGAACAACAGCAGGAACGGGTTGTCGAGCAGTTGCTGCATCCACGGCACCGGGGCGGTGGCGTCGTCGTCGCTGTTGTTGTGAGCGTTGCTCATGGTCGTCTCCTTGAGAGAAGCGTCATCGCATGGGTGGCAGATTCATTCTGTGGCGCAGCCTCTGCAATGCACTTGAACCAGTCCAAGAAAAACCAAGCTGCTTGCGCCTACGATGCAGCGCGACGATGAAGAACAACGATCAGGTCGCAGCAGCTCCCGCATTGCGCCGCACGGCGATGCTGTGCATGGTGCTGATGGCCGTCGTCGTCGTCGCCAGCGCGTTCCTGCGCCACCTCGGCGCGACAGCGGTACTGCAAGCGGCATGGGCGAGCGAGTTGGCGCTGGCGCGTCAGGTGCACCGCGTGGCCGCGACGCTGGTCTTGCTCGGCGCTGTGGCGATGGTGGTGCTGGCGCGGCGCGCGCGCTCAAGCGCTGTGATCGCGTGGAGCCTGCTCGGCGTGGGCTTGCTGTTGTCGGCCGTTGGCGTGGCGGCCGGTGCATCGCGCGCCGCGCCGGTCGTGCTGGTCAATCTGGCGGGAGGCTTGACGATGCTCGCGCTGTGTGTGCGACTTGCGATCAGCGAGGTGCGAGGCGGTGTCGGCCGCGCCGCATGGATCGTGCTCGGACTTGTCGCGCTGCAAGCCGCACTCGGCGCACTCGCCAGCGCCAACGCCTCATCCGATTGCGAGGCGCTGACCGGCTGCAGCGCCTACGCGCTGCTGCACCGGATCAGCGGTGTGCTGTTGGCCTTTGTATTGATCGTCTTCGGAGCCCATGTGGCGTGGCGCTTGCAGCGTCCCTCGGGTGCGGCGCTGGCCTTGATCGGCCTGCTGTTGCTGCTGCTCGGCACGGTCGCCGCCGGCATCGGCAGCACGACGCTGCCGCTGTTGATCGTGATGCACAACGCGCTGGGGGCGGTGGCGGTGGGGCTGCTGGTGCGGTTGACTTCAATCACCCACTTTCGCGAAACACCCGGCATCGCCGCGAACTGACTTTACGAAAAGCCTGCCTTGCCGTGAGCTTCGATCTCGGGCGTCAGACTACTTCATGGCCGACACGATCTCACCGGAGCGGCGAAGCGCGTTGATGTCGCGCATCCGGTCCAAGGACACGCAACCCGAAATGGCTGTGCGCCGGCTGGTGCACGCACTCGGCTATCGGTACGTCCTGCACGACACGCGGCTCCCCGGAAAACCTGATCTCGTATTTCCTTCGCGCGGAAAGGCCATCTTCGTCCACGGCTGCTTTTGGCATGGCCATACATGTGCGCTGGCTTCAAAGCCGAAGTCGAATGCTGCCTACTGGTCCGAAAAGATCGCAGGCAACAAGGCTCGCGATCAGCGCCACCGCCGGGCGCTCAGATCGCTGGGCTGGCAGATCCTCGTGGTTCGCGAGTGCGAGACAAGGTCCGCGGCGATCGGCACGCTGCCGTCCCGACTGCTGGCGTTCCTCGAAGCATGAAAACAGCAGCGCCTTTGCCCCAAGTGCACGGTCAGTCAGTGTTTGTGTGTTCTACTCCTGGGTATGCATACAGCTGCATCTCCCACTGTGATCGATTTGTTCGCCGGTGCGGGCGGCATTGCCGAAGGATTCCGGCAAGCGGGCTTCAAATCCATTGCGGCGTCGGACATCGACCCTGATGCGTGCGCGACCTTTGCGCGCAATTTCCCCGATGCGGTTGTCGTCCATGGCGACCTGCGGTCTCGCGCGGCCAAGGCTGAGTTGCTGGAAGCAGGAGGGCGGGCTGACGTCGTAGTCGGTGGGCCACCGTGTCAGGCTTTTTCCCAGATGCGCAACCACTCCCGGCTGATCGATGACCCGCGAAACGCGCTCTACAAGGAGTTTGTCGAGATCGTGGGCCGGGTCTTGCCCTCGGCTTTCCTGATGGAGAACGTGACGGGCATCGATCAGATGGGGTTTCGCGAGCAGATCGCATCCGACCTTGAGCTGTCAGGGGAGTACATCGTATTGCCGCAGGTCATCGATGCGGCCGATGTTGGCGTGCCGCAGACGCGGCAACGGCTTGTCTTCATTGGTGTTCGCCGCGGCGTTGCCGCTGCGGCTCCCCGCGTGCCTCAGACAGGCGTTACGCGGGCACTGACTTTGGCGCGGGCATTTCGGCGCGGCAGGTTTCGATACAGCCTCGAGGCCGCCGACGACATGTTCACGCCGAGCCTCATAGCGGCGCTGCATGACTTAGGCGATCTGAGCGCTGTGACCGCGTCGCAAGCCATCTCGGACCTCGCTGGGCTGCCGGCTGGCAACCGATCGGACGTGTTGGAGTACACGGCCCTCGGCGAAGCGGCATCGGCCTACCAGCGAACCATGCGCGAAGGCAACGGGGGCGAGTTGCACAACGTCCAGGTACCCAGGCTGCGGCAGGACACGGCAATGCGCTTGCAGGCGATTCCCCCAGGTGGCAACCATCGCGATCTGCCGGAAGAGCTGATTCAGCGAAACTTGTCCGGCGAGAAATGGGGGCCCGAAAACGGATCGGGCCTTTTGTCGCGGCGGCATTTCTACGCCTACCGGCGGCTGCATCCCGACATCTGGTCCTGGACTTTGAACACGAAGGCGGATTCGGTTTATCACTACAAGGCCGTTCGCTCGTTGTCAGTGCGAGAGTTCGCCCGCCTGCATTCATTTCCCGACAGGTTTGTCTTCACCACAGACTCCAGGCCGGGCGAGTTGCTCGGCCGCCATGACGGCGGCGCGGCCCATTCGCGGTACCGGCAGGTCGGCAATGCGGTACCGCCGCTCCTCGCTCGGGCCTGTGCCGACGCCATCCGCAAGACTGTCTTCGCCCGTGCGGCCGAACGGCAGTTGATCGCGGCGTAGCGCGCCGATGGCAGTGGCACGCAATGCGCTTGTTCATGAGGCCGGCGCTGTTCAGCCCGAGGCTGTGAAAGCGGCTCCGCGAATCAAGGCACCATTCGGTGCCGACAACCGGCAACGCCTCATTGCGCAGTTTCTTGCGGCTTCAACCGAGGCGCCCTGGCTGCGCGTTTACCGGCTGCTGCTGTGGACCGACAAGACCACGGGCCTCGCGCACTGCTATGAAAGCGACAAGTGCCAGCCGGGAAAGCCGTGGCATCAGCGCTCGTTGCGTTTCCACGAATGGCTCGCCGGCACGCTCAAAACCACCCCACGCGAGGTCGCCGAGGGGATCGACTGGTTGTTTCGCCATACGGCCGAAGACTATGCACGGTATGTGGTGCAGCAATACCAAACGCTCCTGCGGCGCGCCATGCAGCAGCGAGCGTCCTACATTGGCCGCGAGTTCCCCGAGCCTGGAGAAGACCCAGCGATCGTCGACATCGTTCGCGAGGTATTGGGCAAGCGCCTGAGCGAAGAACCGTCACCAGACGAGTGGCGGACGATGGCGCAACGAATCCGCGAGCTGATTGCCGTCGAGAACAAACGCAAGAACCTCGTCGGCGAAGGCTTCGAAGATGTGCTTTGCGCCGTGGCGCGCAACTTCGATGCTGCGTCCGCGCTGAGCGTGAGTGCGCGGTGCCTGTTGTCGGCGGTGCCAGGATTTGCGAACACGCGTGCCGGCGACAAGCCCATCAAAGTCGATCTGGCGATCATTCGCAAGGCGGATCGGCGGCGCACGGTCGTCACGGCCAAGTGGAGCATTCGGGCGGACAGGGAACAGCAGTTCGCAGCCGAGTTCGCGAACTACGTGCGGGCAAAGTCGGACATCGAGCCCTTTGACTATGTGCTGCTGACGAACGAATTCGACCCCGCACGTCTGGTGCGCGCGTGCGAGTTCTCGGCGGGCAACTCGGCCATGTTCAGCCGCGTCGTACACATCAATCCCGACGCGCTGAAGGCGGTGTATGGCTTGCAACCAGAAGCCACGATGCAAAAGGTCATCGGCTTCATAGACAAGCGGCGAATCGTCGGCATTGACTCGTGGCTGGCTGATCTTGTGAGCTGATTTGCTGCGCTGCGGCGCAGCACTGTCTTGGCGCTGCCTCCTTGCGCGCCGGCACGTGGCGGTGGACTTGCCTTGCGCCACATCAACCGCGGCTACAAGTGGTCTACGCACAATCCGCAGCACTCGGCCCCGCCATGGACCTGCGCGTCTTCAACATCCCCCGCTACCTCTCGGTGCAGCCGCTGTTCACCGACTTGAGCCCGGCCGAACTGGACCGCTTGGCGCAGGGCTGCGTGTTGCGGCGCTTTTCGCGCGGCGAAGATGTCTTTCGCGTTGGCCAGCGCTGCGAGGAGTTCCATGTCTGCGTCACCGGGCAGGTCAAGCTGTTCGCGGTCTCGCCGGCCGGCGCGGAGAAGGTGATCGACATCGTCGCTCCAGGGCAGAGCTTTGCCGAGGCGCTGATGTTCACCGGTGCGCCGTACATCATCAACGCGCAGGCGCTGTCGGACTGCCTGCTGCTGACGGTGAAGAAGCAGGCCGTGGAAGCCGAGATCGCGAGCGATGCGCGTTTTGCGCTGCGCATGCTGGCCGGCATCTCGCGCCGCCTGCATGGCCTCGTGCATGACGTCGAGGCGTATGCGCTGCACAGCGGCGTGCAGCGCGTGATCGGCTACCTGCTGCGCGACATCGCCCTCGACACCGAGAGCCACAACGATCAACCGGTGACGGTGTCGCTGCCGGTGAGCAAGGCCACGATCGCGTCGCGCCTGTCACTGACGCCGGAGTACTTCTCACGCGTGTTGCACGAGCTTGAAGCGGCCGGGCTGGTGCGCATCGACAAGCGCGACATCCACATCCTCGACGCGCAGGCGCTGGCGACGTACCGGTCGCCGTGAGCCCGCTGCCGCGGGCGTCACGCACAATTCGCGCGTGGCCCGCAGCCTTGACCTCACCTGCCCTTGCCGTGCGCGCGAAGCCACGCCTGTGCGCTATGCGGACTGCTGCGGGCGTTGGCACGACGGGCTGCTGCGCGGCGAACACGCCCCGACGCCCGAGGCGTTGATGCGCTCGCGGTACAGCGCCTACGCTCTGCTCCAGGGCCGCGGCGCCTCCCCGCGGTCACTTCTCGAGTACCTGATGACGACCTGGCATCCGTCCACCGCGCCGGGCGACCTGGAACTGGGGCCGATGAGCTGGACCGGTCTGGACGTGCTGCACGAGAGCGCGAGCAGCGACGCTGGCGTGGTGGAGTTCGTGGCGCACCACAAGGTCAACGGCCGTGCGGGCACGCTGCACGAGCTGAGCCGCTTCGTGCGCGAAGGCGGCGCCTGGCTCTATGTGGACGGTGTGATCGCACCGGACGAAAGGGACTGACTGGAGTCGCACCATGAGCCCTCCCGCACCTCCGACATTCGATGCCTTCGTCCTCAGCCTCGATCAAGACGAGGCGACCCCGATCGCCACGCCCATGTTGCGTTCGATCCGGCACGGGCTGCGCGGCGAGTGGGATGCCGCGCACGAACTGGCGCAGGCACAGGACGATGCCGTCGGCGCCTGGGTGCACGCCTGGCTGCATCGGATCGAAGGCGACCTCGGCAACGCCGACTACTGGTACCGACGCGCCCACAGGCCACCGCGCCGGGACGACACGCGCACGGAGGGGCTCGCGATTGCGCGGGACTTGATCGAAGCGATTGGGCGTGCCTGAGTGACGTGGGTCCGCCCAGCGACGGCTCTCGGCCAGCTGAAGTCCTTGGCCGAGGTGTCGGGCTTGCTACGCGATAGCAAACAGTCGCGCGCCCACCAGGGCTGGGTCGGTGGTTGCGCGCACCGCATCGAATGCGGCTTGGGCCTCCGGGTGGCGGCGGCGCAGCAGGTTGAGCCATTGCTTCAGGCGACCAGCGCGGTGCTTTGGCTGCACTTGGGCGCTGACGTGCTGCCAGTACTGCGCGACCAGCGGCAACAGCGCGTGCCAGGCCAGCGCAGGCGCGCATGGGCTGCGGATCGCGAGTGCGAGCCCAGGGTCAGCGACCATGCCGCGCCCGAGCATCAAGGCGTCGCAGCCCGAGGCCTCGCGGCAGCGCAGCGCGTCGTCGACGGTCCAGATCTCGCCGTTGGCGATGACCGCGATGGGGACCGCCTCGCGGATCTCGGCGATACGTTCCCAATAGGCCGGCGGCCGGTAGCCGTGCAGCTTGGTGCGTGCGTGCACGACCAATTCGCAGGCGCCGGCGGCCGCGATGGCGCGCGCGTTGTCGAGCATCAGCGACTCGTCGCGATGCCCCAGGCGCATCTTCGCCGACACCGGCAACGAGGCCGGCACCGCGCGGCGCACGGCCGCGACGATCGCATGCACGAGATCAGGCTCGTCGAGCAGCACCGCGCCGCCGCGGTGCCGGTTGACGGTCGGCGCCGGGCAGCCGAAGTTGAGGTCGATGCCCTCGGCGCCGAGCGCGGCCAGCGTTGCGGCGTTGTCGGCCAGGCAGGCGGCGTCCGATCCGAGCAGTTGCGCGCGCACCGGCGTGCCGGCCGCCGTGCGGCTGCCGTTTGCGAGTTCGGGCATCAGGCGCAGGAACACGCGCGCCGGCAGCAACTGGTCGGTGACGCGGATGAACTCCGAAACGCAACGGTCAACACCACCGGCGCGCGTGAGTACATCGCGCAGGCTGTGGTCGATCAGGCCCTCCATCGGGGCTAGCAGCAGCTTCATCCGGGCATTGTCGAGGCCCGCCCATCGCTAGCCGCGGAATCGGTGGGACTGCGAATGGCTGCTTCCTGGCGCGGCCGGGGGCTCACGGCTTACGGCCAGAAGCAGTCGGTCTCTCTCGTTGCTTAAACCGGACCTTCGCGCAGATTCTCCCTTGCGCACGACCCGCGCAGACGCCGAACTTCTGTCGGTGCCGGCTGACGCAAGCCGCTAAGACTTTCCTAAGTTTCGGCGGCCAAAGTAGACGCACAGTCAGCGTCGACTCGAACCGCTCGAAAGGAACGATCATGAAGCTCAGCAACCTCGGCGTGGCGATCGGCATCGCGGCAGCAACGATTGCCCTCGCCGCGCACGCAGGCGAACATCGCAAGGCAGCGAAGGACCATCGGCACGCTGATTCGGGGATCCAGGCCGTCGCCGTCTCGTCCAAGGCCGGCGAACCGGGCCATGGCTGGCAGTACTTCTCCGATGCGCGCAAGGCCCGCGCCGTCGTCATCAGCCCGAACGGCGACTACTACTACAGCCGCGGCGACGGCCTGCAACTCGTGTACGAGTCGGCACCCACGGCCTGAGCGCGAAGGAGCCCGACATGAACGCCGATCTCCGCGATTTTCTCGCACGCCTCGCGGGTACCGTCGCCATGACGCTGGTGCCCGTATTGATCATCGCATTCCTGCCGATGCCGTTGAGCCTGGGGCACCATCCGGGCGAACCGCTGCTCGATGCCAACGCGCCGCCCGCGCACATAACCTGAAAGCGGCGATGCTGCCCGGCGGCCTTCGAGGGTCACCGTCGGGCGGCGACTGCGCTTGATGCCAGTCAAGCGTGCACGGAGCGCCAGTTCCCAGAATAGGTCCATGCCCTTCCGCGTCGCGTCGAGTGTCGGCCAAGCCACAGAGCCTCGATGACCACCGTACAACTGCTCGCGTGGATCACCGCTGCGCTACTGCTACAGCTGGCGGTGGGCATCGGAGTGGTGGTGCGGCGCCGCCGCCTGGCCGCGCCGGCGACACCGATCCCGCCCGATGTGACAAGGAACAGGCCGGAGCTGGCCTGGAAGGGATGGCGAGAGTTCCGCGTCGCGCAGCGCGGCTTCGAGGACGCCGCACGAACGCAGTGTTCCTTCCACCTGCAGCCCGTCGACGGCCAGGCCTTGCCCGCCTTCCGGCCGGGCCAGTTCCTGACCTTCTCGATGGAGGTGGCCGCGGGTGCGGGCGGCAAAGAGCCGGTCCGACGCGCCATCTCGCGCTGCTATTCGCTGTCAGACCGGCCCGTCCCGGCTCAGTACCGGGTGACCATCAAGCGCGTGCCGGCGCCGCCCGAGCACCCGGAGTTCCTTCCGGGCCTGTCGTCGAACCATTTCCACGACCATGTCCGGGTCGGCGACTTGCTGCGTGTGAAGGCGCCGTCGGGGCACTTCTTTCTCGATCCCGATCCCTCCGTGCCGGTCGTGCTGATCGGCGGCGGCATCGGCATCACGCCGATGATGAGCATGCTGCGCTGGTGCATCGCGAACCAGCTGCAGCGGCCGGTGCACCTCTACTACGGCCTGCGCAACAGCGACGAGCATGCCTTCAAGTCGACGCTGGAGAACATGGCGGCCTCGCACCCAGCGCTGCGGCTGCACGTCGTCTACAGCCGTCCCCTGGCGGCCGATGTGCCGGGGCGGGACTACCAGCACGCGGGTCACGTCGACGTGGAACTGCTGCGCCAAACGCTGCCGCATGGGCGGCACCAGTTCTACGTCTGCGGGCCGCAGGCGATGATGCAGACCCTGGTGCCTGCGCTGGCCGAGTGGGGCGTGCCCGTCGCCGAAATCCACTACGAAGCATTCGGGCCGGCCTCCGTGAAGCTGCCGGGGGCCCCGGAACCCGCCGCGCCGGTGGCCGCCGGCGTCGAGGTGAAGTTCCAGCGTTCCGGCCGCACGCTGGTCTGGACCGGCCGGGACACCTCGCTGCTCGACTTCGCCGAGCGCCATGGCATCGAGGTCGACTCGAGCTGCCGGTCCGACGGATGCGGCAGCTGCGAGACGCGCCTGCTCGACGGCTCGGTGCAGTACGAGCACACGCCCGACCACGACGTCGCGGCCGGCCATTGCCTGCTGTGCGTCGGCCGGCCTGACACCTCGCTGGTTCTGGAGGCCTGATGCCGCTGAAAGCCCGACTGTTCCAGCGCGGGTGCTGCCCTTCGTGGCGAGCTTTGTGCTGCTGGCCGTGCTCGCCCTCGCGCTCGACGGTCTGCTGCACCTGTTCGACCTGCCGTGGGTCGGGCGCTGGCTCGGCGTTCCTGCACGTTTCTCATCATCGGCTCCACCGCCGACTCGCTGCGCAAGCGCAGGCTGATCCACAGCGGCCACCCCGCCAAGCTGCTCCGCTGGCACGAGTTGCTGGCCTGGCTGGGCTCGCTGCTGGTGCTGGTGCATGCCGGCGTGCACTTCAACGCCATCCTCGGCTGGCTGGCGGTGTGGGCGATGCTGATCAACGTCGGCAGCGGTCTGACCGGCAAGTTCCTGCTCGATCGCTCCAGGCGGCGGCTCGAAGTAGCGCGGCAGCGCATGCGCGCCCGCGGCCTGCCCGAAGCCGAGCTCGAGGACCAGCTCTACTCGGACAGCCTGACCTTCGACGCCGTCAAGCACTGGCGCGTGGTGCACTTCCCGATCACGCTGGCCTTCGCCGTGCTGGCCACGGCACACATCGTGGCGATCTTCCTGTTCTGGCGCTGGCAGTGAAGAAGCGGCCGTCCATCCTGTTGATCGTCGTCGCGCTCAACCTGGTGGTGCTGGTCGCGCTGGCCTTTGCCTATCCGCACCTGATGATCAGCCCCGGCCCGCTGGTGAGGGGACACGAGGAACTCGCCACCGACTGCTTTGCCTGCCACGCCGCCTGGCGCGGCGCCTCGACGCTGCGCTGCACCGAATGCCATGCCGTGGCCGATGTCGGCCTGAAGACCACCAAGGGCGTGCCGATCCCGTCGCGCACCGTCAAGGCCTCGTTCCACCAGGAGTTGATCGAGCAGGACTGCATGGCCTGCCACAGCGACCACCAGGGGCCGAAGCTCACAAAGCGCAGCCGCAAGCCGTTCTCGCACGCGCTGCTGAAGGTGACGGTGAAGGAACAGTGCTCCACATGCCACGCCGCCCCGAAGGACACCGTGCACCGTGAGCTGACGGCGGAATGCAGCCAGTGCCACGGCGACAAGGCCTGGAAACCGGCGACCTTCGAGCACAAGCTGCTGGCGCCGGCCGTGCTCGACCGCTGCGAGAGCTGCCACAACGCGCCGACCGACCGCCTGCACCGCCAGATCAAGGGCAGCTGCAAGAGCTGCCACAAGACCGAGGCCTGGAAGCCGGCAACCTTCGACCACGACAAGTACTTCGTGCTCGATCGCGACCACGAGGCGCCCTGCGACACCTGCCACCGCAACAACGACTACAGCCGCTACACCTGCTACGGTTGCCACGAGCACTCAGAAGCCAAGGTGCGCGCGGAACACCTCGAAGAAGGCATCCGTGACTTCCAGGACTGCGTGGAGTGCCACCGCGACCCGCGGGCCGAACCGCAGAAGGGACGGGGCAGGGATCGAGGCGGGCGCGCGCGTGATGACCCGCAGCGATCGGCGCGCGAGCGCGGGGCTGAAGGGTCATGAGCCGGCGCAGCGTCGTGCTCGAGCGCCTGGCCTTGCTGCAAGCCTGCACGCAAGGCCTGAGCGCGCAGCAGGTCGAGCGCCAGCGCAGCATTGGGTACAACGACATCGTGGCGCCGGCCTCCAGCGGCTGGCTCGTCGTCGCGACGCTCGCATCGGTCGGCATGCTCGTGCAGATCCCTCTGCTCAGCCGACTGCTGCATCTTCGGCCAATGCATGCAGCCGATTGGGCACTGGTGGCGTCGGTCTTTGCCGCTCCGGTCGCGATCACCCTCTTGGTGGCCTCGCGGCTGACTCGGCATCCGAACTGAAGGGCGTCCAAACGTTTGCGATCGACAACTCGGCTCCATGTACGAGGCCCTCATTCGCCCATTTGCGCGTTGGGCGCGAGGACTCATAGTGGACTGACTGCTGCCATCTGCGGGCGGCGTCTGCAATGGGTCTATTCCGTTGAAAAACTCGACGACAGCGGTTTAGTGCACTTCGCGAAGGTCGCTCAACGAGTCTTTCAACAGAATAGGTCGCAAGCCGAAATTGGTGTCTGGCCTATTCCCGGCCCCCGTTGATCACATAACGCGCGATCGCGCGCCGCACGTCGAGGTTGATCAAGAGCCACGCTCCGTCGGCACTTTGCGCCAGCACGTAAGGTCCGCCGCGCGCGTCGGCGGCCAGCGCGCGCACCGGGGCTTCCAGCGGCGTGCGACGCACGCCGAGGAAGCCGGGCGCGGCGATGGCCTCGCCCATGCGGTAGTCGTGCACCAGGCCGTCGTGCACTGGCGGGGCCTGCGGGTCGGCCGACAGCTCCCACAGTTCGGGCAAGGTGTCGAAGGCGATGACGAAGCTGCGCCGCGCCGGCAGCCAGGCCACGTCGACTACCGATGCGCGCGCGTCGCCGCCCAGGCGCTGCGCCGGCAGCGACTTCGTGAGGCGCTCGCCGTCGAACACGAGCACCGCACCGTCGCGGCCCTCGATGCGCCAGCGCCCGTCGGCCGAGGTGGCGACGGGCGCGGCGAGGGATACGGCGCAGACGCCGCCGGCGAGCATGCCGGCCAGCAGGGTGCGCAATCGCGTCACGCAGGGCTCACGACTTCAGGATCAGCTCCACGGCTTCCTTCAGATCCTTGTCGCTGATCTTGTCGACGCCGTTGGGCGCCATCGGCACCGGGCCGAAGACGCCACTGCCACCCTTGCGCACCTTCTCGGCGAGCTTCGGCGGCGCATCCGCCTGGCCCTTGTACTTGGCGGCGATGTCCTTGAACGAGGGGCCGACGAGCTTCTTGTCCTTGGTGTGGCAGGCCATGCAGCCGGCCTTGTTCATCGCCGCTTCGGTCTCGGGGCTGGCCTGGGCAGCGAAGGCCATCAAGGCGAGCGAGGCGAGCAAGGCCAGTGGAGGGCAGGGTGTGCGGCTTCATCAATACACGTCCTTCTGCGTGTTGTTGACGTTGAACTTGCCGGTCGGCGTGATCAGGCGCGGGTCCTTGATCACCGTCTTCAGCTTGCGCGTCTTGTCATCGACGACGACGATCGCGCTCTCCTTGTTCTTGGCACTCCAGACCGAGAACCAGACCTCGTCGCCGGCCACGTTGTACTCGGGCTGCACAACGCGCTTGGCGCCGTCGTCCTTCAGGCCCGCCCATTCGGCAATCGGCAGCACCGTGAAGCCCTTGTCGAGGTTCTTGATGTCGAACACCGCGACCGACTGCGAAATCTTCGGGTCCGGGTTCAGCGTCGTGTCCACGTACAGGTTCGTGCTCTTCGGGTGCGTCTTGATGAACAGCGAGCCGCCGCCCTGGCCCTTCAGCACCGCGACCTGCTTGAACGCGTATTGCTTGTGCTTGATCGGGGTCGGTGGCGATCAGCGAGATCGCTCTCGTCACCGAGGTGGCCGGTGGACCACACCGGGCCGAACTTCGGGTGCACGAAGTTGGCGCCGCGGCCCGGGTGCGGGATCTTGCCGACGTCGATCAGCGCGGCGAGCTTGCCGTCCTTCATGTCCACCGCGGCGATCTTGTTGCTCTGGTTGGCGGCGACCATGAAGTAGCGCTTGGTCGAGTCGAAGCCGCCGTCGTGCAGGAAGCGCGCAGTGCCGATGGTGGTCGTCTTCAGCGCGTTGACATTGCTGTAGTCCACCAGCAGGGTCTGGCCGGTTTCCTTGACGTTGACGACGAACTCGGGCTTGAAGTGCGAGGCCACGATCGAGGCCACGCGCGGCTCGGGGTGGTACTCCTGCTTGTCGACGGTGTTGCCACGCGTGCTGACGATCTGCAGCGGCTCCAGCGTGTCGCCCTTCATGATCGTGTACTGCGGCGGCCAGTAGCTGCCGGCGATGGCCAGCTTGTCTTCGTAGCCCTTGTACTTGCTGGTCTCGACCGAGCGCGCCTCGAGGCCGACGCGCACCTCGGCGACGTTGTCGGGCGTTTCCATCCACAGGTCGATCATGTTGATCTTGGCGTCGCGCCCGATCACGTACAGGTAGCGTCCCGACGCCGAGGTGCGCGAGATGTGCACCGCGTAGCCGGTCTTGACGATGTTGATGATCTTCTTGGTGTCGCCGTCGATCAGCGCCACTTCACCCGTGTCGCGCAGCGTCGTCGAGAAGATGTTGGCGATGTTGTAGTTGTTCATCTTCTTCTTCGGCCGCTGCGCTGGCGGGACGATGACCTTCCAGGTCTTCTTCATGTCGTCCATGCCGAACTCGGGCGGCATCGGCGGGTCGTGCTGGATGTAGCGCGCCATCAGGTCGACCTGCGCTTCGGTGAAGTCGCCCGAGGTCTGCCAGTTCGGCATGCCGGCCGGCGAGCCGTAGGCGATGAAGACCTTGAGGTAGTCGGTGCCCTTGCCGACCGTCAGGTCGGGCGTCAGCGCCTTGCCGGTGGCGCCCTTGCGCAGCACGCCGTGGCAGCCGGCGCAGCGCTCGAAGTAGATCTTGCGCGCGGTGTCGAACTCGGCCTGCGTCATCGGCGGTGCTTTCGGGTTGGTGCTCTGCACCATCGGCACGTCGGTCAGCGCCGACGGCGCGGCGTGGTACTTGACGTCGCCGGGATCCTTCTTCTCGTCGGCCAGCGCGGCCCACGGCGTGCTGATGAGCAGGGCGGCGAGGGCCGCGGTCGTCAGGCGCATCGTCTTCATGGTGTGGCTCCTTGTGGTTTCACACCGATGCTCGCGCCGAGTGCCTTGCGAGTCCTTGAACTGCATCAAGCTCGGCATCGCGTTCGCGCAAACCCTCGCAACCCGATCTGGATCAAGGTGCGCCCGTGCCGCCGGGCCGATGCTCGCGGCGATGAACAAGACTGCCATCGCCTTTGCCGCAGCGCTGCTGTCGGGCGCCGTGTTCGCGCAAGACACGGCGCCCACTCAGACCATCGTCATCACCGCGACGCGCTTCGCCATGTTGTCCACCGATGCGCCGGCTGCATTGAGCGTGGTCACGCGGCGCGACATCGAGGCGCGCGGCGCCGACAACGTGCTCGACGCGATCCGCGGCGAGACCGGCCTGTCGCTGCAGGGCCGCGCGGTCGGCGGGCGCAAGGTCATCGGCATCCGCGGCCTCGACAGCCGGCACGCGCTGTTCCTCGTCGATGGCAAGCGCATCGGTGCCTCCGACGGCGTCGTCGGCGCCTCGGACTTCCAGTACGACTGGATCGCCGTCGATGACATCGAGCGCATCGAGGTCGTGCGCGGGCCGATGTCGGTGCTCTACGGTTCGGAAGCGCTGGGCGGCGTGGTCAACATCATCACGCGCCAACCCGGTGACGCGTGGCGCTTCGGTGCGATGACCGAGGGCTCGGATGCCGATGGCGAGCGTGGCGGCGGGGGCTGGCGCGTCGGAGCGCGCGCCGACGGGCCGCTCGGCGCGGGCTTCTTTCTGCGCGCCGGTGTCGCCGCGTCGAAGGTCGAGGCGGTGGTGTCGGCCACCGACCCGCGCCTTTCCGAACTCGAAGCACGCGACAAGCAGGATGCCTGGGTCGGCGTGGCCTGGCGCGGCGCGGGCGATCAAAGGGCCAGCGTGTCGAACTCGAACACCGCCAGGGCATCGAGGATCGCGAAGGCAATGCACGCGAGCGCGGCGGGCGGCGGCGCTACCACGTCACCTTCAACGACATCGAGCGCGCGATGACTTCGCTGAACTGGGAAGCCGAGTGGGCCGGTTCGCTGGAGACGCAGCTGCGCGCCTACCGCGGGGTCATCGACGTCGAGAACCGGCGCACCGAAGGCGTTGCGGTCAACGTGCCGCAGCGCGTGCAGGAGCAGGTGCTCGAAGGTCAGGTGCGGCGGCCCTTCGGCGCGCATGCACTCACCGGCGGCTTCGAGGCGCGCAACGAATCGCTCGAAGACCCAGGCCTGCCCGGTGGCCGTGGGGTGCTGCCGCACCGCTCGCTGTTCGTGCAGGACGAGTGGAGCGTTGCCCAGCCGCTGACGCTCACGGCCGGCCTGCGCCGCGACGAGCACAGCCGCTACGGCAACGAGTGGAGCCCGCGCGCCTATGCGGTGTGGCGCGTGGCGCCTGCGTGGACGGTCAAGGGCGGCTACAGCCACGGCTTCAAGGTGCCGAACCTGAAGCAGGTCGTGCCCGGCGCGCGTCCCGAGGGGCCGAACACCTTTCTCGGCAACCCGGATCTGAAGCCCGAGCGCAGCGACGCGATCGAGATCGGCATCGGTTATGCGGTGGGGGCAACGCAGGCGCAGTTGATGGCCTTCGACCAGCGCGTCGATGACCTGATCGAAGTGCGCCTGGTCACGCCCGGCGCCGTGCCCGGCATCGGCACCTACACCTACGAGAACCTGGCCAAGGCGACGCTGCGCGGCATCGAAGCGTCGGCCGTGCAGCCGCTCGGCGCCGGCTTCACGGCCGTCAGTGAGCTACACCTACCTCGATGCCAAGAACGGCAATGGCGTGCGGCTCGAACGCCGGCCACGGCACAGCGCGACCGTGCGGCTCGACTGGCAGCACGGCCCGTGGCGGATCGGCGGCCACGTCGAACATGCGGGCGATCAGTTGTTGCCGGCGGGCACGCCCAACACGCCGGCGCAGCCGGTGCCCGACCTGACGATGCTCGGCGCGCAGGCTTCCGTCGCCCTGCCGGGCGGCCTCGAAGCGTCGCTCGGTGTGCGCAACCTGACCAATGTGCGCCTGGCGGAGAAGTCGCCGCTGTTCACGCACGTCGAAGCGCCGCGCACCTGGCGGCTGACGTTGCGCGGCAAGTGGTGAGTGGGTCATTGACGCAGCGCAAGCGGCAGACGGCTTCGCACCGCTAGCCTGGAATGTTTGCGTCTGACGCAGCCAAGACCATGAACCAGCCCGATCTCATCGACCCCGATCTCGAACAGCGCTGGCACGCCAGCGGCCTGGCGCCGCTGCACCTGGCCGGCCGCGACCTGCTGCCGGTCGTGCAGGGCGGCATGGGCGTCGGCGTCTCGGCGCACCGGCTGGCCGGCAGCGTGGCCGCGCAGGGCGCGGTCGGCACGATCTCGTCGATCGACCTGCGGCGCCACCACCCGGACCTGATGGCGCGCACGCAGGCCGAAGGCACCGGGCCGCAGGCCAAGGCGGTGATCGACGCCGCCAACCTCGAAGCGCTGCAGCGCGAGATCGCCGCGGCGCGCACGCTGGCCAACGGCCGCGGCCTGTTGGCCGTGAACGTGATGCGCGCCGTCAGCGAGTACGCGCCGCTGGTGCGCACGGCGCTCGAAGCCGGCATCGACGCCGTGGTCGTCGGCGCGGGCCTGCCGCTCGACCTGCCCGAGCTGGCGCGCGAGCATCCGCAGGCGGCGCTGGTGCCGATCCTGTCCGATGCGCGCGGCATCGCGCTGGTGATCAAGAAGTGGGAGCGCAAGCAGCGTGTGCCCGATGCCATCGTCATCGAACATCCGCGCTGGGCCGGCGGCCACCTCGGCGCGGCGAAGATCGAGGATCTGGAAGACGCGCGCTTCGACTTCGAGCGCGTGCTGCCCGAAGCCAACGCCTTCCTGCGCAGCGCCGGCTTGGAGCGCGAGGTGCCACTGATCGTGGCGGGCGGCATCCGCCGTTTCGAAGACATCGCGCACGCGCAGTCGCTCGGCGCGGCGGCGGTGCAGCTCGGCACGCCCTTCGTCGCCACCGAGGAGTGCGACGCGCACCCGAACTTCAAGCAGGTGCTGGCCGGCGCGCGCGACGAAGACGTGGTCGAGTTCACCAGCGTCGCCGGCCTGCCGGCGCGCGCGGTGAATACACGCTGGCTGCGCAACTACACGGCCGCGCTGCCGCGCCTGCAGCAGACGGCGCACAAGAAGTCGCGCTGCACATTGGCCTGGGACTGCCTGGCGCAATGCGGCCTGCGTGATGGGCTGCCGACCTGGGGTCAGTTTTGCATCGACCAGCGTCTGGCCGCGGCCTTGCGCGGCGAGGTCGACAAGGGGCTGTTCTTCCGCGGCGCGGGGGCGCTGCCGTTCGGCGACCGCATTGCCACGGTGCGCGCGCTTGATCGAACGCTTGCTGACGCCGGGTGTCGCTCTGGGCGCTGCATGATTCGCCGATGACTGACCTGGCGTGGGTGCCGCAGATTCGACAGGCGCATCTCGCACTCGTCGTGCTGAGCGGCGCGTTGTTCGCCTTGCGCGGTGCGGGTGTGCTGGCGGGTGCGCGCTGGCCACTGCACAAGGCGCTGCGCGTCGGCAGCGTCGTCATCGACACGTTGCTGCTCGCCGCCGGCGTTTCACTGTGGGCGCTGCTGCAACTCAACCCGCTTCGCGACCATTGGCTCGGCGCCAAGCTCGTGCTGCTCGTGCTCTATATCGTGCTCGGCAGTTGGGCCTTGAAGCGTGCTGGAAGCACTGCGGCGCGTGCGGCCTTTTTCGTGGCCGCCTTGACGGTGTTGGCGACGATGGTCAGCATCGGCTGGATGCGCCACCCACTCGGTTTGTGGCGCTCGATGTGACGAACCCATGCTGACCCGATTGGCCACCCTGATCTTCTGGCGCACGCTGGCCCTGGCCTGCGTGGTGCTGGGCATCGCCGGCGCGTTCCTGCCGGTGCTGCCGACAACGCCGTTCCTGCTCGTTGCAGCGTGGGCCGGTGGCAAGGGCTGGCCGCAGCTCGAAGCCTGGCTGCTGGCGCATCCGCGCTGGGGCCCGCCGATCACGCGCTGGCGCGATCACCGTGCCGTGCCACGCAGTGCCAAGTGGGCGGCCAGTGGCACGATGCTTATGAGCACTGCGCTGCTGTGGTGGTCGCGCGCACCGCTGGCGTTGCAACTCGCCGTGCCGGCCCTCATGGCCTGCGTGGCCTGGTGGTTGTGGCGCCGCCCCGAAATTTGATCGAATTCTGGAGATGACCCTTGACATCGAAGACCCAAACCCGTCGCACCGCCGCTGAACTGCCGGCGCAAGCCATCAGCGCCGAAGTGCTGCGCGACAAATACGCCAAGGGCGACGAGAAGACCATCGACGACGTGCTGCGCCGCGTCGCCCGCGCGCTCGCACAAGCCGAACGTGACGACCAGCGCGCACATTGGGAAGCGCGTTTTCTCGAAGCGCTGCACGGCGGTTTCATCCCGGCCGGCCGCATCCAGTCGGCCGCAGGCACGGGCCTGGCAGCGACGCTGATCAACTGCTTCGTGCAACCGGTCGGCGATTCGATCCGTCACGATGAAGACGGCCACCCCGGCATCTACACAGCACTCGCCGAAGCGGCCGAGACCATGCGCCGCGGCGGCGGCGTCGGCTACGACTTCTCGCGCATCCGGCCGCAGGGCGCCTGGGTGGCGGCCACGCGGAGCAACGCCTCGGGCCCGGTGAGCTACATGCGCGTCTTCGATCGCAGTTGCGAAACCGTCGAGTCGGCCGGCTCGCGTCGCGGCGCGCAGATGGGCGTGCTTGCGCTGCGACCACCCGGACATCGAAGCCTTCATCCATGCCAAGGACCAGGGCGACCTGAAGAACTTCAACCTCTCGGTGGGTGTCACCGACGCCTTCATGCAGGCCGTGCGCGACGGCGCCGACATCGAACTCGTGCACCGCGCCGAGCCCGGCCCGACGCTGAAGGTGCCCCCCACCCCCCGAGGGGGCGATTCGGCTCGGGAGCGGCCCATCGCCGAATCGGACCAGGTCGCGTACCAGCGCGACGACGGCCAATGGGTCTATCGCAAGCTGCCGGCGCGCGCGCTCTGGGACCAGGTCATGCGCTCGACCTACGACCACGCCGAGCCCGGCGTCTTGTTCCTCGATGCGATCAACCGCGACAACAACCTTGCGTATTGCGAAGCGATCAGCTGCACGAATCCTTGCGGCGAACAACCGCTGCCCGCCTACGGCTGCTGCTGCCTCGGCTCGATCGACCTGACGCGTTTCGTGCAGCGCCCGTTCGAGGCCGATGCGGCGTTCGACGACAAGGGGTTCAGCGCACTCGTGCGCACCGCCGTGCGCATGCTCGACAACGTGCTCGATGTGTCGTTGTGGCCGCTGCCGCAACAGTACGACGAAGCGATGAGCAAGCGCCGTGTCGGCCTTGGCTTCACCGGCCTCGGCGATGCGCTGGTGATGCTCGGCCTGCGCTACGACGGCGAATCGGCGCGCGCGAAAGCGGCGCAGATCGCACAGCTGATGCGCGACACGGCCTACGACGCCTCGGTCGATCTGGCCGCCGAGCGCGGCCCGTTTCCGCTCTTCAACGCCAACCTGTATCTCGCCGGAGGCCGCTTCGCGTCGCGACTTGCCGGCGGCGCTGAAGGAGCGCATCCGTGCCCAGGGCATGCGCAACTCGCACCTGCTGTCGATCGCGCCCACGGGCACGATCAGTCTGGCCTTTGCCGACAACGCCAGCAACGGCATCGAGCCCGCGTTCTCGTGGACCTACACGCGCAAGAAGCGCGATCCCGACGGGCGGCTGGTCGAGCACGCGGTCGAAGACCATGCGTGGCGGCTGTACCGGCATCTGAAAGGCCCCGACGCCGCGCTGACCGATGCCTTCGTCACCGCGCTCAAGATGAGCGCCGAGGCGCATGCGCAGATGGTGGCCGCCGTTGCGCCGTTCATCGACACGGCGATCAGCAAGACGGTCAACGTGCCGGCCGACTACCCGTACGTCGATTTCGAGCAGCTCTACCAGCAGGCCTGGGCGTTTGGCCTCAAGGGGCTGGCCACCTACCGACCGAACGCCGTGCTCGGCAGCGTGTTGTCCACGCAACCCGCGCCGCTGACGGTGACCGAGGGTGATGCGAACCGCCGACTGGCGCTGGCCGCGCCGCGCACGCCGGTGCTGGCGTCGCTGCGCTGGCCCGGCCGGCCCGAGCTGCCGAGTGGCAACGCGGCGTGGACCTACATGATCAGCCACCCGTTCGGCGATTTCGCGCTGTTCGTTGGCGAGTGGCCTCGAACCGAGTCGGATGCGCGCCTGCAGCCCTTCGAAGTCTGGATCAATGGCGCCGAGCAGCCGCGAGGCCTCGGTGCATTGGCCAAGACCCTGTCGATGGACCTGCGCGCCGACGATCCGGCGTGGCTGCAGTTGAAGCTCGACGCGCTGGCGACGGTCGCCGAAGAGCATCCGTTCGAGATGCCGTTCCCGCCGCATGGCGAGCGCCGCCTGTTCCCCGGCGTGGTTGCGGCGACCGCCGGCGTGATCCGCTGGCGCTGCGAGCAGCTCGGCGTGCTGCCGCCGACGAAGGATGCGGCGACGCCCGTGATCGATGCGCTGTTCGCGCGCGACGAGCCGCACACCGACACCTCGGGCACGCTGGCCTGGGCGGTGGACATCCACAACCCGACCAGCGGCGAGCACTTCACCGTGACCTTGAAAGAGGTCACGCTGCCCGGCGCCGACGGCGTGGCCGTGACACGGCCTTGCGCACTCGCACTGTCGGGCACCTACCCACGCGCGCTCGATGGCCTGGCGCGCCTGCTGTCGCTCGACATGCGCGTCGTCGACCCGGCATGGATCGGCATGAAGCTGCGCAAGCTGCTCAACTACGCCGAGCCGCTCGGCCACTTCATGGCCTTCATCCCCGGCCAGCGCCGCCAGCAGACCTGGCCTTCCACCGTGGCCTACCTGGCGCGGCTGGTGATCCACCGCTACGCGATGCTCGGCGTGTTGGACGAGAGCGGCTTCCCGTTGCGCGAGATGGGTGTGCTGGCGTCGCCACAGCAGCGCAGCGGGGTCTCGCCGCCGCTGCTGCAAGCCGGCCGGCCGTGCCCCGAGTGCGGCAACGCCAGCATGATCGCCAAGGACGGTTGCGATTTCTGCACCGCCTGTGGTTATGTGGGGCAGTGCGGATGATTTTTCCAACCCCCGCCGCCGGCTTCGACGAACCGTTCGCGATGCTGCACGCCTGCCACGAGCGCGTCGAACGTTCGCTGGCGCTGCTCGAACGGCTGGCCGCGCATCTGGCGCAACACGGCGCCGATGCACAGGCCCGAGACGCCGCGCGCGACGTGCTGCGCTATTTCGACATCGCGGCGCCGCAGCACCACGAGGACGAGGAGCGGCATGTGTTGCCCGCGCTGCGCGCGCAGGAGCAGGCCGCGCTCGCCGACCGCATCGCTGCCGATCACGTGGTGATGAGCGCTGCCTGGCAGTCGCTGCGGCCGTGGCTGCTGGCGGTCGGCCAGGGCGATGCGTCCGTCGTCATGCCGGACCTGCCACGGTTCATGGCGCTGTACCGCGAACACATCGCGCTCGAAGAAGGTTCGGCGTTCACGCGCGCGCAGTCTGCGCTCGATGCGGAAGAGCAGCAGGCGATGGGGCGCGAGATGGCTCAGCGGCGCGGCGTGGCAACCTGACTTGGCATGGCGCGCGCGCCAAAGGTGCGTGCCACGAGCGGCCAGCGCTTGGCCAGATCCCACCCCGCCGTACCGAGCACACCGGCGGCCACTGCGGCGCCGAGGGCGGCCGCGCCGGGCCAGGCAAAGCTGAAGAGGCTGCGCAACGACGGCACGGCCACGCACATCGTCAATGCGGTGACGGCAGCGACGGCGATCCACAAAAACGGCCGTGCCACCTCGCCGCCTTGCCACAAGGGTTGTTGGGTCGTATCGATCAGCGCCAGGGTCAGGTTGCCGGCTGTCATCGCCGCAAAGGCCAGGAAGCGGGCCTCGTCCGTTGCCATGCCGCGTTGCAGCGCCAGCGCATAGACCGCGAAGCAGACGGCGAGCAGCAGCGCGCCCTGTGTCAGGCCGAGCAGCAATTGCGCGCGGCCGATCAAGGGCTCCGTCAACGGCCGCGGCGGTTGGCGCATGTGATTCGCCTCGGCGCGCAGGCTCTCGTAGCCGAGCGTGCACATCGGGTCGATCACCATCTCCGTCAGCGCCACATGCGCCGGCAGCAGCAGCGGCGGCAGGCCGAACAGCAGCGGCAGGAGGGCCAGGCCGGCGATCGGCACGTGGATGGCGACGATGTAGAGCATGACCTTGCGCAGGTTGTCGAAGATGCGTCGGCCCTGGCTGACCGCCTGCACGATGTGGCCGAAGTCGTCGTCCTGCAGCACCAGCGCCGCCGCTTCGCGGGCGACGTCGGTGCCGCGCGCGCCCATGCCGATGCCGATGTGCGCCGCCCGCAGCGCCGGCGCGTCGTTGACGCCGTCGCCGGTCATCGCGACCACGTCGCCATGGGCTTGCATCGCCTGCACCAGCCGCAGCTTGTGCGTCGGGCTGACGCGGGCGAAGACGCGCACGCCGCGCACGGCGGCGGCAAGCGCCGCGTCATCCATCGCGTCGATGTCGCGGCCGAGCAGGGCCGGTTCGTGGCCGACAACGATGCCGGCTTCGCGCGCGATCGCCAGCGCGGTCTGCGGCGCGTCGCCGGTGATCACCTTGACGGAGATGCCGGCCTCGCGGGCCTGCATCACGGCCGCACGCACGCTCGGCCGCAGCGGGTCTTCGAAGGCCAGCAGGCCCAGCCACTCGAAGTGCCAGGCGTTCATGTCGTCGCCAGCGGCATTGGCGGCGCTGGCCACGCCGAGCACGCGCCAGCCTTGCGACGCCAGTTCGCCGGCGCGCCGATGCCACTCGCGCTGCTGCGCCTCAGGCAAGTGGCACAGCGCAAGCACGGCCTCGGCCGCGCCCTTGCGCGCTGCTTGTGCGCCGCCTATTGCGTCGAGCCACAGCGCGGTGTACATCGGCCGGCCCTCGGCGACGGGCACTTCGTGCACGCGTTGCATGCCGTCGGCAGCACGCAAGCCGGGCAGGGCGCGCAGCGCACGGTCCATCGGGTCGGGTGTGTTGTCGCGCGTGGCGAGCCAGGCGGTGCGCAGCAGCGCTTGCACCGCTGCGGCAGGCTCAGCCGCACTCGTCGCATCCCACTCACCGTGCAGCGCGACGGCTCGGCGCAGACGCATGCGGTTCTCGGTCAACGTGCCGGTCTTGTCCACGGCGAGCACCGTCGCTGCGCCCAGCGTCTCGATGGCCGCCGAGCGCCGCACCAAGACGCGCTGCTGCGCCAGCCGCCAGGCGCCGATGACGAAGAACACCGTCATCGCCAGCGCAAACTCCTCGGGCAGCAGCGCCATCGCCAGCGCAATCGCCTGCAGCACGGCGTCGATCCATGTCGAGCCGCGGGCCACGCTCAGAAACACGATCCCCACACTGGCGAGAACTGCCAGCGCGCCGAGCACGCGCACCAGCCGCGCCGTGTCGCGTTGCAAGCGTGTCGGTGTGTCGTCCAATTGGTTGAGCAGCACCCCGATGCGCCCGGCCTCGGTGTGAGCGCCGGTGGCGGTGACTTCGGCGATGCCATGGCCGCCGACCACCAGCGTGCCGCCGAAGACTTTCTCGGACGCCGCCTTGGCCAGCGGCAGGCTCTCGCCGGTGAGCAGCGATTCATCGACGGCCAACGCACTCGCGCGCAACAGCACCGCATCGGCAGCGATGCGCTCACCCTCTTCGAGCAAGAGCGCATCGCCGGGCACCACGTCGGCCGCTGGGCACTGAACGGCGACGCCGCCGCGCAGCACCCGCGCCTGCGGCGCCGCCATCGCCCGCAGCGCATCGAGCGCCTTGCGGCTGCGCTGGTTCTGCACCAACACGAGCGTGACGGTGATCAGCGCAAAGGCGCCGAGCAGCAGGCCTTCGGCGCGGTTGCCGAGCAGCAGGTACAAGCCGGCTGCGGCCAGCAGCAGCAGGAACATCGGCTCGGTGACCAGTTGCCGCCAGGCCTGCGCGAGCACGCCGCTGCCTTCGGGCTCGGGCAGTGTGTTCGGGCCGTGCTGTGCGCGTTGGGAGATGACTTCGCTGGCATCGAGGCCGCGTTGCGGATCAATCACCAGAGGCGCCGTCCTGCAAGCCGTGCTCCATGCCATAGCGGATCAGGGCGGCCATCGACGGCAGTTGCAGTTTGTCCTGGATGCGGCGCTTGTGCGTGCTGATGGTCTTGATCGACCGGTGCAGTTCCTCGGCGATGTCGCACAGGCGCTGCCCGGCAACGATGCGGCGCAGCACGTCGAGTTCGCGGTTCGACAGATGGGCATGGCGTGGCACCGCCTGCGCGCCGTTCAGGCTTTGCACTACCCGTTCGGCCAGGCTCGTCGTCACGTAGGCGCCGCCGCCAGCCACCTTGGCCACGGCATCCACCAGCTCGGCCGGCGCACGGTCCTTGGTCACGTAGCCATGCGCGCCGGCTTGAAACGCGCGCAGCGCGTACTGCTCCTCGGCATGCATCGACAGCACGAGCACGCGCAGCCGCGGGAACTCCTTGCGCAGGCGCGCGATCAGCTCCAGGCCGCTCATGCCCGGCATCGACAGATCGACGATGGCCAGCGTGGCTTCGTTGCGGCGCAGCCATTCGAGTGCCTGAAAGCCGCTCGTCGCTTCGGCCACCCGCCAGCCGCGGCCCGTGCCTTCGAGGATGCGCACCAGCCCCTCGCGCACGATGGCGTGGTCATCGACGATCAGGATCTGCAGCTCGGCCGATGTCATCACGCGGTCTCGGTCGCCGGCGCGGGATGCGACGGCAGGCGCACCGTCAGCATCGTGCCGCCCTGGGGCCGGCGCTGGATGTCGACCTGCCCGCCGAGCATGTGGGCGCGCTCGCGCAGGCCCATCAGGCCGAACGAGCCAGCGCGCCGCAGCGCTTGCTCGGGCAGGCCGACACCGTCGTCGGCCACGGTCAGCACGAGCTGGCGCTGGCGCACCTGTAGCGCCACCTCCACCGACTGCGCCTGCGCATGGCGAGCGACATTGGTCAGCGCCTCCTGCACCATGCGGTAGAGCGCGGTGGCCACGCGCGGGTCCACGGCCGGCTCCTCCAGCGGGAGGCGCGTGTGCACCGCGATGCCCATGCGCCGCGAGGCGTCGCGCGCCAGCCATTCGATGGCGGCGTTGAGTCCAAGGTCGTCGAGCATCAGCGGACGCAGGTCGCTGGCGATGCGGCGCACCGAGGCCAGCGTGTCGTCGAGCATGGCCTGCATGGCGGCGACGCGCACATCGGTGCCGGGCAGTGCAGTTTGCGCCGCGAGCGTCGTCAGGTCGATCTTCAAGGCGGTCAGGCGCTGGCCGAGTTCGTCGTGCAGCTCGCGCGCGATGCGCCGCCGCTCTTCCTCGCGCGCTTCTACAACGCTGGCCGAGAGTTCGCGCAGATCGCGCCGCGAGCGCTGCAAGTCCGCGGCCTCGCGCCGGCGCTCGGTGACATCGCTGACGACCATCTGCACCGTGCGGTGGCCGTGATCGGGCAGCGCGGCCAGCGCGATCTCGATCTCGCGCCGCTCGCCGCTGCCGCGCGTCAGCCGGCCGGCGACGATGGCGCCGACGGTCTGGCCGTCCAGGGTGCGACCGATTTCCTGGCGCAACAGCGCATGCGAGTCTTCGTCGAGCAGCGACCAGACAGGGTGGCCGATCAGGGCGCCGGCCGAGGCCACGTCGAACAGCCGCACCGCGGCGCGGTTGACGTAGACGAGCACGTCGTCTTCGCACAGCCAGATCGCCGTCGGCGAGAGTTCGAACACCGCGCGCATGCGCCGCTCCAGCCCGGCCAGTTGCTGTTCGAGCGCCAAGGTGTCGCTGGTGTCGCGCAGCATCGCCGCGAACAAGGTCTTCGGCCCCTGCGCGCCGGTCATCTCGAGGCGCGACAGCGCAATCTCCACCGGCACCGTGGTGCCGTCGGCGCGCAGCAGGCTGACGCGCCGGCCGCGGCGCATCATGCGCTGAGTGGTCTGCGACGCGGCGAAGCCGCGCATCATCGACGCGTGCTCGGCCCGCCAGCGCTCCGGCACGAAGCGATCGAGCGATGCCCCCAGGACCCGTGCCGCATCGCAGCCCAAGAGCTGTTCGGCAGCCGGGTTCAGGCCGACGACGGTTTGCGTTTCATCGACCATGACGATGGCCTCGCGCGTGGCGCGCAACAGGCTGCTGCTCAATGCATCGAACAGGCCGCTGCCAGGCACGGCTTTTTCGTGGGGCAGCGGCGTGGCGGTCATGGCCCCGCCATCGTAGGCCTGGCACATGCCGTCTTTTGCCGCGCGGCCGCGCCACGGCTGCGCGGCTTGCGCAACATCAACTCAAGCCACGGTCAGGCGCTGGCCGGCCGTTTGCGCCTTCTTCGGCAGCTTGAGTTCGAGCACGCCGTTGCTGTACTTCGCATCGGCGCCGGCCTGGTCGACATCGCTGGCGAGCAGGAAGCTGCGGCTGGCGTAGCCGTAGCGGCGCTCGCTGCGCAGCACGCGGCCGTCTTTCTTTTCTTCCTTGTCCTGTTTCACTTCCGCGCTGATCGTCACTTGGTTGCCGTCGATGCGCACGTCGATGTCCTCCTTCTTCACGCCGGGGATTTCGGCCTTGATGGCGAAGGCGTTGTCGGTTTCGGACAGGTCGATGCGGATCTGCGGCGCGCGCTCGGTGGTGGCTGCGTCGTTGCGCCACGGCCGCCACAGCTCGCGCAGGCTCGCAGGAAACGGGTCGAGGTCGAACAGATCGGGAACGCGAAGTTCGTTCATGGCAGAGCTCCTTGGGGTTCGGCTGCGAATCGGGTGACGCACCTGCGCCACCGGTCCATGGTCTGCACCACGACGCCGCAGCGCATTGAGTGCACGCAAAGCGGGTCCTCGTTCGGAAAAGTCTGACAGTGCAGTGCGCCACTTGCCGACAGACCAGCGCAGCCGATGCCGATGGCGGCGCATCGGCGTGCGGCCGATCCTTCGGCTCATCGCATCAACGCTTCAAGGAGACCCCGACATGGCCACCGCAATGCCCGCCGCCTCCGGCACCGTTCACAGCCTCGGCGCCCAACACGCGGCCTGGTTCGTTCGCGGCGGCAGCAACGAGGCGCTGACGATCGACCTGCGCGCCCTGATCGATCTCGCTCGGTGGCGGCGCCGAGGGCTGCCAAGGCAGCGAGCGTTTTGCCATCGTCCGTGTGGCCCGCGGCGCAACGCTGGTCCACGAAGGCGCGCATGCGCAGACGCTGTACATCGTGCACAGCGGCAGCTTCAAGAGCGTGAAGACGGCCGAAGACGGCTACGAACACGTGCTGGCCTTTTCGTGGCATCGCGACCTGATCGGCTACGACGGCCTGTACCGCGAGCGCTACGCGTTTGGTGCCGTGGCGCTCGAAGACAGCCGCGTCGTCGCGCTGCCGATGGCCGGCCTCGCCGCGCTGCGCCAGCGCTCTCCAGCCCTCGACGCAGCGCTGCAGACGCTGATTGCGCGACAGCTGGCCCACGCCGGCGAGATCGCCGAAGTGATGTCGGCCGTGGCGGCCGACGCGCGGCTGGCGCGCTTCCTGGTGCAGCTGTCGGCGCGCATGGCCGAACGCGGCCAGTCGCCGCGCCGCCTGCTGCTGCGCATGAACCGGCGCGACATCGCCAACCACCTCGGCCTGGCCCACGAAACCATCAGCCGCTCGTTTCGGCTCTTGTCCGACGGCGGCTGTCTGCGTGTCGAGAACCGCGAGGTGGAGATCCTCGACGCTGGCCGCGCTGCGTCGCTGCGCGCGCAGCACCCGCGGCGCTGCCGACGCGAGCGTCGAGGTCGAGCCCCGCGCGGCTTGAAATGAAATACGTCACTCAGGCCGCGTTTAGAATTCGATCGCCCGCAGCCATGGCATTGCTGGCCGTGTCGTTCAACGTCAGCAAATCGTCCTTCACCGCAGCAGACGGGGAGGCGAGCGCAGCACGGTTCGCAGAGGAATACAAGCCCGAATTCCTCTGCGTCAACTCTGCGTCCGTCGGGCGTCTCCGCGGTGATGGATGAACGATCATGAAGCGGGTCGCGCGTGCAGCGCCCACCGCAGATGCAGCATGCGGCACGCGCGCACTCCGGCCAAGCCACGCCAGGACGCCTGCGCGCCGCTCACATCGCTCAAAAAGTAACGATTGCACCCTCGCGCAGCCAACGCAGTAATCTGCGCCCCCCTCTGGGCCTGACGATCGGCGCCCTTGGTGTCGCCAGGTCCAGCATGCACACAAGCGTTGTCTCGCCGACGACGGCGCTTGGCAGATCGGATGGTTGACACCATGTCGCACCACACCGCGGTCTTCGACGCTTGGCACACGGCGTGTGCGTATGCCGATGTGGCGGCCACATCGCGTGCCAGCGCGCCGTCCTGGCAAGCGCACCAGACGCTGCGCCTGGAGGAGTTGCTGCACGACGCGGCGTTGCGCTCGCCCTTGTATCGCCAGCGCCTGCACGAGGCCGGGCCGGGCGGCGATGCGTTGCAGACATTGCAGCGCCTGCGGCCGGTGAAGAAGCGCGAGCTGATGCAGCGCTTTGCCGATTGGGTCACCGACCCGGCGCTGACGCTGCCCGCGCTGCGCACCTTCGTGCGCGAGCGCGCCAACCGCGGCGAAGCCTTTCTCGGCCGCTACCTGGTCTGGGAAAGCTCGGGCAGCAGCGGCGAGCCGGCGCTGTTCGTGCAGGACGGGCGCTCGCTCGCCGTGGCCGACGCGCTCGAAGCCGCGCGCGGCCCGATCTCGCTGGCTGCCGCCGGCAGCTGGGGCGGCTGGCCCGATCTGTGGCCCAGCGTGCCGAGTGCGGAGCGCATCGCGCTCGTCGCGGCGACGGAAGGCCACTTCGCGAGCGTCGTTGCCTTCGAGCGCGCGCGCGAACTCAATCCGTGGCTCGGCGCCACCTCGCAGAGCTTTTCGTTCCTGCAGCCGATGTCGCAGCTCGTCGAGCAACTCAACGCATTCCGCCCGACGGTGCTGGCCAGCTACCCGAGCATGGCCTGGGTGCTGTCCGAAGAACAGCGCGCCGGCCGCTTGAAGATCGCGCCGCATGCGCTTGTGGACCGGCGGCGAGACGCTGACCGCGGCGACGCGGCGCACCTTGGGCGAACGCTTCCACGCACCGGTGCGCGACAGCTACGGCGCCAGCGAGTGTTTCCTGATCGCCAACGAGTGCCGCTGCGGCCACCTGCATCTCAACGCCGACTGGGTGATCCTGGAGCCGGTGGATGAACGCGGCCGGCCGGTGCCGCCGGGCACGCTCGGCGCGACGACGCTGCTGACCAACCTGGCCAACCATGTGCAGCCGATCATCCGCTACGACCTCGGCGACCGCGTGCGCTTCGTCCCCGGTCAGGATGTTGGCCCCCAGACCTGCGGCTTCGCAGCAGGCCCCCCGGGGGGTAGAAACTCGGGAGCGGCCCGTCGTTTTCTTGCGAATGCGGCAGCGCGCTGCCGGTGATCGAAGTGCAGGGCCGCGCCGACGATGTGCTGACGCTCGAGGACGCGAAGGGCCACGCGGTGCATCTGGCGCCACTGGCGCTGACCACGGTGCTCGAAGACGAAGCGGGCGTGTTCGACTTTCAGCTCGCCCAGCGCGGCCCGCATTCGCTGCGGCTGGATGTCTTCGGCGGCGCTTCGTCCAAGGGCGCGGCCGACGCGTTGCGCGGCTTCCTGCGCGAGCAGGGGCTGGGGGCGACGCGCCTGGAGTGCCACAGCGAAAGCAGCCCGGCCGAACGCGGCCGCAGCGGCAAGCAGCGGCGTGTGGTGTGCGAACACGCCAGCGCGGTCAAGGACGAGAACGCTGCGCGATCCAAACGCGCCGCAGCGCGCGCACGGCACGCCACAACGTGAGGCCGCGCAGCGCCCACACCGGCATCGCCGTCTGAGCCGGCGGCCCGCGGCGCTGGTGCCGAGCGTGGGCCCACCACGCCGCGGCCAATGCCGCGCCTGCCACGGCAACGCCCGCCCAGCGCGGTGGCCGGCACGCGCTGCGCAAAGCATCGACGTCATGCGCCAGGCGAATCCGCTGTAGCGTCGCGTTCGCCGCGAGCAAGCGCCGCCGCGCCGCCAGCTCGCCGGCCGTCACGGCATCCGTTCAGGCGCGAGCGCTCGTGCGTCGGCGCGCAACTGCGTCAAAGTCTCGTGCAACAGCGGCGGGCGCTCGGCGACGAGGCGCTGCCACCACCCGGCCGCGCCGAGGGCAGCCCCAAGCAGGAGCAGTGCGCCCACGCCGAGCACCGCCGCGCCGCGATCGGGCCCGGCCCACCACGCCAGGCCGATCACGGCCAATACGAGCCCGACGCCGAGGCAGAACAAGGCCAGCGCCGCCGCCAGCGCCTGGCGGCGCGATGCGCAGACGTTCTTCGGCCAGCTCGGTGCCGGCCAGTTCGATGCGCGTGCGCGCGATGTCGACGACCGTCGCCGCGACGCGGCGCGCCGAGCCGCCGAGGTCGTGCGCGCCGTCCACCTACCGCCTGCCAATCAACAAGCCGGCAAGCAAGCCGATCGCTGCCGCCGCGCCCATGGCCGTGTACGGATGCGCGTGCACCACTTCGTCGGTGCGGTGCGCGGCGCTCTTGAGTTGGGTGCCGGCCTGCATTTCCAGATCGGTCAGGCGCTGGCGCAAGTGCATCACTTCGCCGCGCAGGCGTTCGCGTGTTTCGGCCACCTTCTCGTCACCGGCGCGCGCCGTGGCCTTGAGCAGCGCCTCGGCTTCGTCGGCCAGCGTGCGCAGGTGGTGCGCCATGCGGTCGTCGGTGGCCGGAGTTGCCGTGGTGGTGGGTGTGTCCATGAATGAATCTCCTTGCAGGTGATGACAGAAAAGATCAAACGACTCGCAGCTCTTTGACCACGCATCGAGATGTCGGGCGCCGATCTGGCGTTGGTGTTCAGCGAACCCTCCCACTCCCGGTGCGCCATGGTGAGCGCGCCGCGTGCGTCGTTGTTGAGTGAACTCAATGCATGCCCGCGCGCGTGGCCTATCTTTCAGATGCGTTCTCGCCGAGGAGTCAAGTCCGAAACGACGACGCCAGATGAGCCGCCTGGCAACAGGCGTATCGCGGCAACCTTCGGGGCGCCGTGAAGGACGAAGACAAGTCTCAGACCGAAGACTGGAAGCCGGCAACGGCCGCAAACGTTTCGGGGGTCTTCGCCGGACCCGCCGTCTCGCAAGGGGCGGCGGGTTTCATCGTTTCTGGAGGCCGCGCGGAGAAGCTACCCATGACCGAGGCTCGCTGCCGGATGTTCGCCGGCGCCGCATCGATATCGCTGCTGTGGCTGGCCGGTTGCGCGCTGGAGCTGGAGAACGTGCAGCCAGCGCAGCAGATGGCGCAAGCGGCCAAGCCGCCAGGCTCGGTCTATACCGGCTGGCGCGTGTTCCAGGACAAGTGCGCCGGTTGCCACGGTCCCGCGGCCACGGGCACGGCCGGCGGCCCCGATCTTCTGCCGCGTGTGCGCGAGATGGGCTCGCGCCGTTTCGTCAACCTCGTGCTCCATCGCTACGACTGGAACATGCCGGCGGCGCGGGCGGGCAGCGAGAGCGCCGCGCGCGAGGCCTTGATCGACCAGATCATGGCGCGTCAGCAAGGCGCCTTGACGATGCCCGCCTGGCAGGGCGAACCGCGCGTCAACGCGCACATTGTCGATCTCTACGCCTATCTGTCAGCGCGTGCCCAAGGCACCCAAGGCCCCGCGCGTCCCGCGCCGTAGCGGCGCTGCGGTGACCTCGCGGCGTTGGCTGGCTGACCCACGGGCCGCGGGCGTTCGATGGTTTGCGCGCGGCGCGGGCTGACGGCTGCTACAGATCGCCAGCCATCACCACCACTGGGTGGCGCGCACCGTCGCGGACTTTGCGCACGACGATGCTGTCGAACTGCCGCCGATGATCCTGGTAGAAGTGGCCGAGGGTCTGCTGGCCCTCCTGCCATTCATGGTGGCTCTGGCAAGTGGACGTGGAGACGAACGCAGTGACCTGGCCGTCACCGACGGGCACGACGAAGCGCAGAATGTCGGCGCTGTCTTCGGAGGGTGAACGTGTGGTCATGGGCGTGTTGTGCGGGTGGCGAGTCGAGGCACTTCAGCGCGACGGGAGCGGCGATGTTCGTCCACAAGCCCGTGCTGTGTGTGCAACCAATCGCAACGATCGTTGCCAGGCATGAGTGCGGGTACCGTGAGGCGCCAGGGCTGACGCGCGCAGCCTTGCCTGACGCGTCTGCGGCGCCGGTGAGCCGGGTCAACACCGCATCAGCCGCCGTGCCTAAAGTGGCATTTCTTCGAGGGTCCGGATGGCGTTGCGATGGCCGCTGTGATGAATCAAGAAGTTGTGCGTGTCGGGCCGAGCGGCCTGCCGGGTGAGCTGGCGTGGCCGGCGCGCGCCGTCGGGCTGGTGGTGTTTGCCCACGGTAGCGGCAGCGGCCGCGGCAGCCCACGCAACCGCTTCGTGGCCGCGGTGCTGCACGACCACCGCCTGGCGACGCTGTTGTTCGATCTGCTCGGCGCCGGTGAAGTGCAAGACCGCGAGCGTGTCTTCGATATTGCGTTGCTGACACGGCGGCTGGTGGAAGCCATGGACTGGTTGCGCGAGCGCGGCCCGGGCGACACGTTGGCGCCGGGCTTGCCGCGTGTGGGCCTGTTCGGCGCCAGCACCGGCGCGGCGGCTGCGCTGCAAGCCGCCGCCTTGCGGCCGGGCCGTGTCAGTGCGCTCGTCTTGCGCGGCGGGCGCATCGACCTCGCAGGCCCGTTGTCACGCGTGCAAGCGCCGACGATGCTGATCGTCGGCGGCGCGGATGGCGAGCTGCTGCCACTCCACCGCGCCGCGCTGCACGCGCTGCCGTGCGAAAAGCGCCTGGAGATCGTGCCCGGTGCGTCGCACCTGTTCGAAGAGCCCGGCGCGCTCGATGCCGTGGCGCACCTGGCGGCGGACTGGTTCATCCGCCATGCCACGGAGCGGCAAGCATGAAACAGCCCCCACGTCGCTTCGCTCCTGCCCCCCGGGCCCTGCACGGGCCCCTTCGTGGCCCTTGGGGCGGTCAGTGGCTTCACGCGGCCGGGCGCCACTGAAATGAAACCCCCAAGCTCACTGCGTTCGCTGCCCCCCGAGGGGGCGCTCAGTACCTTCGGAACGGCCGGGCGGTACTGACATGAGAGCCGCCTTCGCCAATCGCGATGCGGCCGGCCGCGCGCTGGCGACGCGACTGGCCAACGAACACCTCCCGGGCCCGATCGTCGTGCTGGCGCTGCCGCGCGGGGGTGTGCCTGTCGCAGTCCACGTTGCACAGCGCTTGAATGCGGCGCTCGATCTGCTGCTGGTGCGCAAGATCGGCGCGCCGTGGCAGAGCGAGCTGGCGGTGGCGGCGGTGGTCGATGGCGGCCAGCCCGAGGTGGTGATCGACGAGGAGACGAGTGCGGCCACCGGCGCCAGCGGCGCCTACATCGATCAGCAGGCGCAGATCGAGTGGAAGGAGATCGAGCGCCGCCGCGCGGTCTACCTGCGCGGTCGCGCGGCGGTGGAGGTGAAAGGCGCGACGGTGATCGTTGTCGACGACGGCATCGCCACCGGCACGACCGTGCGCGCCGCGTTGAAGGCGCTGCGTCGCCGTGGCGCCGCTCGCCTGGTGTTGGCGGTGCCGGTGGCGCCGCACGACACGTTGACGCAGTTGCGGCGCGAAGTCGATCGCATCGTCTGCCTCGCCGAGCCCGATCCGTTTCGCGCCATCGGGCTGCACTACCAAGACTTCACGCAGGTCAGCGATGACGAGGTGATTGCGGCGCTGGAGGGGTTCAAACCCAACCTGCCAACGTGACATGGGGATCGGCGTGGCAGCCATGAACGGGCAGTGCCGATGGCAGATCGAACGGCTGGTGATACTGGATTCTGTTGAAGAACTCGATTCAAACGTGCGGCCGTCGAACGTTCAATTGCACTTCGAAAATCGCGCGTGTCGCATCGATCGCCCTCGGAGTCATGCAAAGGCTCGCAGGCGCGATTTCGATCGCGGTTGGTCCCGCGGGTCGCTGAACGAAGTGCCGCCGCCTCATAAGCGCGATTTGGTTGGCAAGCTCGGGTAACTTCGAGTTTCTCAACAGAATCACTGCAATGCGGACTGTCGATTGAGCGCGCGCAACGTCCGTGATGTGCGCACCGTGAACGTTCAGGCGCGGTACTCGTTCGTCGCTGAACGGCCAGTAGCGGACAGCAACGACCCTGGGCCGCGAGCGGCCGTTCGGTGCAGTCAGCGCGCCGCGCGAACGCGAGAGAAACACCAGGCGTCGGACACTCTGTTCACGCATTGCGTTCACGTTTCGTGTCAGGCGGCGTCCGGTCCCACTGGCGGCTCCGAACATGAGAGTGAGAGGGCCGACCTTTGCGAACGGCGACGAAGTCGAGAGCGTTGCCGCAAGCGAACCCGCTGCATAGATCAATCCGTGAGTAGCGATGCGCAAATGCTGGCCCTTGCTCGAAGAAGTGCCTCGAGCAACGCGAGGTCACTTGGACACGCGCATGGCCTCCGTGGAGCCTTCGCTTAGCCCCAGCACGTGCTCGTTGACTCGATCATCAATCCGGAGGATGCTGACGCCACCGAGAGCGCGCCCACTGCTACTCGGTCGGTCGTTTGCATGCCTGCTTGTTTTCTCCACCGAGCAGAGCTGGTCTGCGAACGCGGTTGCGAGCGGCTTGAAGCCCCGGTCCCTCGAGCAGCGTCGGGCACCGGTGTCGACGAAGGGTGAGGTACACAACAATGTCGCCAGTTCGTTCCGCGCAGCTCAAGGAGATTCCGCGCGCGTGGTTCGTAGGCATCTACGAGCTGGAGCTCGATCAACTCACCAAGGGCCGGTTGAGTCAGGACGGCACTCTGATCGAGGCCGCAACCGGCACCGCTTGGTTGCGTCTTCCGTGCGCCGCACCTCCAATTCGCCCGCACCTCGACACCGCTCTCCACGGTCAGCTGAGCCACACCGTGGAAGTGGTCGCCGACGTGCTGCATCCGCAGACCCAGATCAGCCTTGCCGAGGCCGCGCACCTGGGCCACGAGGTGATGATCGGCGAGACGATTTCGCTGGCGATCAATCTGCCCCGCGGTGACCTGCAGGAGGTTGTCGACATCGGCCGAGGGATCGGCGACTGGCTGAGCACCAAGCCCACCGCTGCGCGCTTTGCTGTCGCCTTTCGTGACGTCACGGTGAGCCTGGTCGAAGCCAAACTCGGTCGGGCCCGAATTGTCCGCGGATCGGTCACCTACCCCATCGCCGGTGCGGTCCACCGCCCGATCGAGATCGTCATCGCTGGGTTCACTCTGGTGCTTTCCTCCCTCAGTCTCACGCCGAAGGGTTCGACCGCGGTCGCCGAAGTTCGCCTTCCGGGTGGGCTGAGCGACGCCGGCAGCTGCGCCCCGGCCACCATCGACCTCGGCACCATCGCAATGACGCCGAACTGCGACTTCTACATCGAGCGCCCGAAGCAGGCCTTCGGGCCGTGGTTGCTCGGCGACACCGGGATGGTCGTCGAAGGCACCGGCTTCGTGCTCGACCTCAGCTCGACCGCGAGTCGCGCGCCGTGGCCCCCCGACTTCCGCGCCCTGACGCTGCTCGCCGGCACCGCGACCGGCGACAAGTACATCCCCGAGCCGTGCAACACCGGCTATCTGCGCGGCCTGTACACCTTCACCAACGCCCTCGTGCTCAGCTCGGGGTTCTTCGGCAGCATCTACCTGTCGAAGCCTGTGACCTTCGCCGCGCTCAACCCGCTGGGGCAGACATTCACCTTCAACGACGGGGCGATGGACGTCTGGTACTCGCGCATCGTCCGCGGCGAGATGAAGGCCGGCGTCACCCAGTTGCCGCCCGACGCGGTATGCGAGAGCTTCCCCGGACTCCAGGTCACCACGGCCCTGCCCGTCGTCTCGGTGCAGCCCGACCTCGACCTCGCCGGGGTGGTCGACCAGGGCCGCGGCGCGGTCAGTTGGGGCGAGCTGACCCATCACGGCGACCAGGTGGTCGCCTGGACCGGCCTCGCCGGACGCGGCTACCTCTATCTGCCTGCCGCCGCCGTGCCGTCGTACTCGCCGGTGGCGAGCGGCAGCTTCGTCGCCCCGCCGGTGGGCTCCGACCCGGCGTCGAGCCTGGCCGCGCTGGAAGCGCACCAGGCCGCCGGCGTCACGTTCACCGATCTCGACGCCACCTTGGTGTTCAGCCCCGACCGCCCAGGGGGACGGGCCAACCCGCTGAAGCTGCAGCGCGTCTTTGGGTGGTTGCGTGTCGGTATCAGCGGCATCGACGGAGAGCTGTCGACCTACGTGGCGACGCAGCGTGAAGACCTCGGCGATCCGGCGAGCACCGGCTACGTCGGCAACAAGGCCTTCTCGGCCAGGTTGTTCGGCAACGACAAGAAGAACTTGCTGGGCTCGTTCGTCTCCAGCGCGGCCTACGACTCGCACTTCAGCGGCACGTTGAAGATCCCCTTGCCGAGCGACATCGCCGCCTTGCAGTTCGCCGAGATGAAGCTCACCTCGACGGCGTGCTTGGTCGGTGGCGAGCTGCAGCTACCGCCCAGCGGTGTACCGCTGGCCTACTGGGCACTGAACCTCGTGCCCACCGGCTCGTCGAGCGAGGCCGGCGTGCTCAGCGTGCGCACCGGCCGGGTGTTGCTGACCGCCGCCGGGATCGACGAGCCGGCGCACTTCGACAAGCCCTTCGGGCTCACTTGGGGCGAGATGCTGGCCGACGGCAACCTCGGAGAACTGTTCCTCGACTTCAACAACTGGGGCCAACGGTTCGACGGGTTGGGCTGCAGCCCCCACGAGATCGTCCTGTCGAAATACAACCCGGCGGTCACCGACCCGTATCTCGGTGTGTCCGGCAATGTGCTGTTCCCGTTCTTCGGACTGCATGCGGTGAACATTCGCGACGCAAAGGACGGCGGTGGGCGCCGGGTCACCGTGCCCAAGGCGCCGATCACCCCGCACGCCGCGCCCACCGCGCTGGCGCTGTCCGGCACCTGGCACGACGTCAACTCCAACGACCTGGCCGTATTCGACTGCGTGGAGGTCGACGTCGACTACAACGCCGCTACCCAGAACGGGTTCATCGGCACCGGTGGCGGCGTGTTCGACTTCCTCCACTCCGACCCGCTGACGATCACCGTCGAGATCCACAGCGACGCCACCGACATCCACATCAGCTCGAGCGACACCCACGACATCGACCTCAGCGCGCTCGGCCGGCTCGGAGGGATGTCGCAGATCGAGGGCTGCGCGCGAATCGAGGGCCCGACGCTGAAGCAGATCTCGATGTACGGGATGCTCGAGCAGAGCGCCGCGGCCGGCTCGATCTTCGGGCCCAAGGCCGGGTACAGCACGGAGATCAACTTCACCGTCACGCCGACGTCGTTCGATTTCTACCTCGCCGGCGACGTGCTGGTGTCGGCGGCGCTCGTCGACATCGAAGCGTCTGCCACCGTGCACCTGCTGTTCGACTGGGCGATGGGTGTCGCCGAAGGCGAGCTGTTCGGTCACGTCAACTGCGACGCCGTGGTGGCCGGGCTCAGCGGTGACGGCCAACTCACCTGGCACATCAGCCCGGCGATGCAGTACCTCCAGGGGCGGATGAAGGTCGCCGTCGTCACCCCGGTGGTCAGCGGCGGGATGGAGGGCGGGTTCTTTATCGGTCACGACGTTCCCAAGGCATTGGCTTGGGTGCTCGACCCGAGCGATCCGCATTTCGGGATGTCGCGGAGCATCCTACCGGCGACGCTCACCGGCGTGTATGGCTACGGCCAGGTGTCGATCGGCTTCAACGCTTACATCCTCGGCGGCGGTGTCGACATCTTCGCCGGTGCCGGGGCGTTCGCCACGCCGCTACCCGGCGGACCCGCCGCCTCGTTCGTCGGCGCCGCGCTGTTGCCGTTCGTGGTCGGGACGTGCGGCATCTACGTGCACGGCGAGATCCTCGGCGGGTTGGTCAGCGCCTCGGCGTGGGCCAACCTCAGCCTGCGCGGTCCGATTCCCACCTACTTCGAGGGCACCTTCGGGTTGCGCGGATGCGTGGTGTGGGTGCTGTGCGCCTCGGTCAGCGTCACCGCCGGCCTCAACGAGTCCGGGTTCTACCTCGCCTAGGAAGGCCCACATGGCCGACGACGCCGCAGTTCTCCACGCCACCTCCGCCGGAATCGCCCCCGACGGCAGCACCTATGTCCTGCTGCGCTGGGAGGCGTACGAAGGCGCCACCGGCTATAACCTGTACCGCCAGGTCGCCGGCCGGCCGACGAAGGTCGGCAAGCCGATCAACGGCTCGATGCCGATCACCCCGCCCGATTCGGCGCGAAAGTTGCGTGCTCTCGTCGGCGAAGGCACGCCCGAGTGGCAGGCGCTGGCCGACGGATTCCGCGCGCTCGGCGGCGACAGCCGCCGACCGATGAACAAGGTCGACCCGGCGGAGGCGTTCACCCGCGGGCTCGACGACCGCCAGCTGGAGCTGGTGCGGGCAACCGCGCGGGCCAACGCCACGATGGGCCAGGTTGCCGGCCTGGCCTTCATCGATCGTGCGGTGAAGCCCGAGCTGCACTACCTCTACGAGTTGCGCGCCGTGATGGTCAGGGGCGACGAACTGGTGCTCGCGAGGAACGTGCCGGTGTGGGCCGGGCACTTCATCCTCCCCGACCCACCGTCGGGGCTCACCACGCAGGCCGGCGACCGCCGCGCCTTGGTGCTGTGGAACCGCAACCCGTTCGCCTCCACGTATGTCGTGCAGCGCGCCTCCGCCCCTGGGGGACCGTTCCAGCAGGTCAACCCCAAGCCGGTGGCTTACGACATCGAGAACGACCTCGATGGAGCGCCGCTGGTCATACCGCGTCCGGGCTTCCTCGACATCGGTGAGTGGGATCCCAACGGCCTACCGACGTTCCACGAGGTCGCCGGGGTCAACGTGTACGGACCCGACAACGGCCTGACCTACTGGTACCGGGTGGCTTCGCGCGACAGCCTCGATCGCGCCGGCGTGTGGTCGGCAGCGGTGCCGGCGACGCCGCTGCGCACAGTGGCGCCGATGGCCCCCGACGAGTTGCAGGTCTCGGCGAACAGCACAGCCACCGGGCTGGTGGTCACGTGGCGCAAGGTCACTCGCAACGTCGAGAACCATGTGCTACCCGATGTCTCCCAGACCAACGAGGTGTATCGCGCCGAGACCCGCGAAGAACTGGAAGACCTCACCGCGCTGGGCAGCCATCTGGTGGCCACGCTGCTGGTCAATCCGCAGGATGTCACCACCCCGCTGGTCACCTACACCGACCTCGACCCGGTGCTGATACCGCCGTACGGCTCGAAGCCTTACTTCTACCGGGTGCGGGCGATCGACCCGTTCGGCAAGGTCAGCGCTCCGTCGGCGGTGATCAGCGCGGCGGTGCCCGACACGCGGCCGCCGGGGCCGACCGAACTTCTCTCGGTCACCGGCGCGTCGAACAACATCCGCGTCGCCTGGAAGCAGAACCCCGAGCCCGACCTCGCCGGGTACCAAATCTATCGCGGGATCTGCGACCGCGGGTTCATCTACGTGCCCGGGCTGATTCGCACGAAGAACAAGGAAGGCAAGGTCGAGACCCACGGGGAGACGCGTTTCCACTGCGACATGACCCTGGTCGGCGACGTGCCCCTCGGCGAAGCCAATATTCGTCTCGCTGCCGACGGTGAGATCTGGTTCAAGGACTTCAGCGTGCCGGAGGGCTCGCCGCTGTGCTACGGCTACTGGGTGCGAGCCTACGACCAAGCCGGGAACCTCTACGCCCAGCCCAGCGGCTGCCCGCAGGAGGGCGAGTATCGCTGCGCTCGGTTGCGTGAGAAGACGCCGCCACCGGTGCCGGTGATGACCGGGTTGAAGGCGCGCAACAACGCCGTGTTCGTCGAGTGGATCTCCTCGCCGGTGCAGGACCTGCGCGCCTTCCACGTGTACCGCGGCGAGAAGGAGACTGATCCACCGACGTTCCTCGCCTGCGTGTTCACCGACGGCACGGTCGCCCCCACGCCGTGGGGCGGGCTGATGCCGTCGTGCGCCGACGTGCCGGCAGTGCCCGACCCACTTGCCGCCAAGGGCGCCTACCTCGACCCCACCGCCGAGCCGCACAAGGTCTACTGGTACCGGGTGTCGGCGCTCGACTGGCTGGGCAACGAGAGCTCCGGCTCACAACTGCTCGATATCCCGGCCAGTAGCACCTTCGCCTACACCAGCGACCTACCGGTGACCCCCGCGGTCGCCAGCCCGCTTCCGCCGCCGCCCGCCGGCTGCGGGCTGGAGGTGCGCTGGACCCCGGTGTACGACCCGTCGACGGTGCAGGGGTTCGTGGTCTTCCGCGCCTCTGCCGGAGGCGCGTTCCGGCAGGTGTCGGGCATCGTCCAAGGCAACTCGTTCGCCGACGCGTCGGCGCGGCGCGGTGTCGACTACCTCTACTGCGTGCAGTCGATGGACCATGTCGGCCTGCTGTCGCAGCCCTCGCTCCCGGTACTCCACCGCTACTGACAAAGGCCGACGATGGGAATCCTCGACGAGTTCGATCCGAAGCACGACGGCTGGCAGTTCGAGAACTGGGGTGAAACCAGCGACTTCAGCTGGGACCTCTACCGTCGCACCTACCTCGCGGTGAATCCGACCAACGACCCGGTGGCCGCACCGCTCGACGTGGCCTTCTACCAAATCTTTAAGAGCTGCGCGAACGGCGGCAACTGCGGCGGAATGTCGATGCTCGCCCTGGCGCTGTTCAAGTTCGGTGGGTTCATGGGCTTCTGCTCGCCGCCCGACTTCTATTTGCCCGCCATCGCCACTTCCCCCAAGCAGCCGGCGCGTGCCGACCTGTACGAGGCGATCAACATCATGCAGGCGCGGCAGTTCAGCACGCCGGGGATCCGCAACTTCCTCGACGTCGTCAAGGCCGGACAGCTGAACGACGGGTTCACCGCATGGAACAAGGTGCGCAGCGGGCTGGGCAGCGGCGACTACTGCCTGCTGTCGCTGTCCAACGGTCTGTTCGGCGACGCCGCTCACACGGTGATCCCCTACAAGGCGGAGATGATGGGCAGCTCGCGAGTGCTGTCAGTGTGGAACTCCAACCGCCCGTACAAGTTCTACCAGTCGCATTACGACACCGGCCAGAACCGGATCGTCATCAACTCGCCGACGTCGTGGGTCTACGACCAGGGGTTCGGCGGCACGGTGTACGACGGTTCGAACAACGGGTGGTTCTTCGCCATCCCCACGTCGCTGATCATGCACAAGGCGCATCAGCCGGGGCTGGCGTTTGCTCTGACCGGGATCATGACCCTGTTCGTCAGCGGCGTCGGCGCGGCAATCACCCAAGTGGAGGACGCCCAAGGCCGCCGTCTGTATTCCAGCGACAAGCGGCACCGCAACCGCGGCGACTTGGAGACCTCCTCCGAGCGGCAGCTCACCGGCGTCGTGCCATGGCCGTGGCCCGGCGGTGTCACCGGACAAAACCCCGGCGACCTGCTATTCATCGATCGGCCCGCCGGCAGCGGCCCGTTGACGATCTCCGTGCGCGGCGACGACTACCAGCTGATGGCGCTGTCAGGCGGGCAGCTTACCCAGGTGGTCGCGGGGCGGGCGGCAGCGGACGCTCGCGACACCGTGCGCCTGTCGACCGTCGACGGCGGTCACGAGATCGAGGTGTCGACTGGCGCTCCGAGCCGCCGGTTCGACGTCCATCATCTGCGCCACGGCCCCGGCACCGAGTGGCGCAGCGTGCGCCTGCGGAACGTCCGGATCACCGTTGACCGGTTGCGCCTGCACGCCCCAGCCGGCTTCGAGGAGGTGGAGATCTCGGGAACCACGGCGCGGCGCGAGGTGAACATCGAGCTGCACCGCTACGACGGCGAGCGCGTGGCGCGGCGCGCGGTTGCTGCGCAGAAGATCCCGACTGGGCGGGCGGTGCAACTGGCCCCTAGTGACTGGACTCGCTTGGCCCGCGGAAAGATCCACACCTCAGTCTCCTAAGTCGGCTACTCCCCACTCCCGCTTTGCGTGCGCAGGATCTGCTGCGCCGCACTCCGACGTGGCCACGACGATGATCTAACGCACCTGCTTTGGATGGGAGTGTTGCGCAGTCCGCTTGAAGGGCTCGAGGATGACTGCTTCTTCGTGGCGCGGCCGGCAGCTCAGGGTCGATTGCACGCGCCCGTCGCGGCGACTTGAATGATCGCGGTGTGAGCACAGTGAACCTTCGCGGCTCCGCGCTCAACACCCCCTTCGTCGCCAGAGCAGAATCTCATGGACTGTGGCGCGGCGAGTCGGCTCGGGTCGACACACACCGCGAGCCGCTGCGCCACGCCATCCCATCAGTCCCCGTAGCGTTGCATCACGTACTCCCCCGGCGCATCCCCCAGCGCCGCCTTCGCAGCAATCGCCTTCGCCGCCACCGGCTTCGATGAGTACCCGGCCAGCCACTGGTGCCAGGCCGGCCACCAGCTGCCGTCGTGCCGCGGCGCCTGCTGCTGCCAGGTCTCGTGCGCGACCCAGGGGCTGTGCTCCGCACGGCAGGCGATCTGGTAGTAGCGGTTGGCATGCCCCGGCTCGCTGACGATGCCGGCGTTGTGGCCGCCGGCGGCGAGCACGAAGGTGATCTCGCTGTCGCAGAGGTGGTGCAGCTTGTAGACCGAGCGCCACGGAGAGATGTGGTCGCGCTCGGTGCCGACGAGGAACACCGGCAGCCGGATGTCGGCCAGCGAGACCGCGTGGCCGTTGCCATTTGAATTCACGCGGTAGTTGCTCGTCGCCAGCGCGTTGTGCAGGTACAGCGCAGACAGGTACTCGTGGTGCATGCGCGCCGGCAGGCGTGTCGTGTCGGCGTTCCACGCGGTCAGGTCGGTGCGTTGTTCGCGCTCGCCCATCAGGTACTCGCGCAGGCGCCGCGTCCACACCAGATCGCGCGAGTGCAGGAACTGGAACGAGCCGGCCATCTGCTCGCCAGTCAGGTAACCCTGGCCGCGCGTGATCTCGTCGAGGTAGCCGACCTGGCTCTCATCGACGAACAGGCCCAACTCGCCGGGCTCGGAGAAGTCGGTCTGCGCAGCCAGCAGGGTCAGCGAGCGCAGCGGCGGCACGTCGCGTGCGAGTTCGCAGCCGCCGTGTCGCGCGATGGCTGCGGCCGCGATGGCCAGCAGCGTGCCGCCCAGGCAGTAGCCCATCGCGTGCACCGGCCGCTGTTTGCCGTGCAGCCGGCCGATGGCGCGCAGCGCATCGAACACACCGAGGTTCAGGTAGTCGTCCATCGACAGGTCGTGGTCCGACGCATCCGGGTTGCGCCACGACAGCATGTAGACCGTGTGCCCCTGCTGCACGAGGAACCGCACCAGCGAGTTGTGCGGCGACAGGTCGAGGATGTAGTACTTCATGATCCACGACGGCACGATCAGCACCGGTTCGGGATGCACGCTCTTCGTCTGCGGCGTGTAGCGCAGCAGCTCGATCAGGCGGTTGCGCCAGACCACCTTGCCCGGCGTGACCGCGACATCGCGGCCGACAGCAAAGCGTGCGGCCTGCGCTTGCACCGCCGGGTCGGGCAGGCCCAAAGCGTCGAGCCACCAGTTCTTGGCGCCCCGCACGAGGTGCGCGCCGCCGCTGTCGGCCACGTCCTGCAGCACCACCGGGTTGGTGGCCAGCCAGTTGGCCGGCGTCAGCATGCCCAGCCCCTGGCGCGCAAAGAACTCGGTTTCCTGCGCGTGGTGCGCGGTCATGCCGGGCATGTGCGCGGCTTCGCGCCAGAACGCCTCCTGATTGCGAAAGCCGTGGCGAATGGCGTTGAACGGCCACTGCGCCCACGCGGGGTGGCGAAAGCGCGGGTCGTCGTCGGCTTCACCCGCAGGCGCGCCGTCGTCACCCCCCAGCGCCACGCGCACGCTGTCGCGGCCCAACTGCGTGGCCAGCGCGGCCAACTCCATCTGCCTGCCCGGCGAAAGCGCGAGGTGCCAAGCCCAATCGGCCCAGGCCAACGACAGCGAAACCGGCGACAGGCCATGCGTCAGCGACTCGGCCCCGGCATGCAGCAGCCGGTCCAGACGCTGCGTCGGCGATTCGTGGTTCATCGGGCCATTTTTAAAGCGGCACCCGTCCGACGCCTTGACCTGGGCCAAGCCAAGACGCGGTGTATGCACAATCACCGCGTGGACACGACGCACATTGCGGTTCTCGACGACGAACCCGACATCACGCAGCTCATCGCGCGCTACCTGGGCGCGCAAGGGTTTCGTGTCTCGCAAGCGCACCGCGGTGCAGAGTTGATGGCTCTGATGCGCAGTGACGCGCCAGCGCTGGTGCTGCTCGATCTGGGCCTGCCCGGCGAGGATGGATTCGCCATCGCGCGCCAGTTGCGCGAGCACCACCGCTGCGGGCTGGTGATCGTCAGCGGGCGCGGCGACGCGGTGGACAAGGTGGTCGGCCTCGAAGTCGGCGCCGACGACTACGTGACCAAGCCCTTCGATCTGCGCGAGCTGCTGGCACGCGTGCGGGCGGTGCTGCGGCGCTTGCAGCCCGACGCCGCGGGGCTTGCGGCGGCGGCTGCACCGGCGCCCGCTGCCGGTTTTGTGTTTGCGCAGTACACGCTCGATCTGGCGGCGCGCCGCGTGGCCGATGCCGCCGGCCGCGAAGTGGCGCTGACGGGCGGTGAGTTCGATCTTTTGGTCACGCTGTGCCGCCACGCGGGCCGCGTGCTGTCGCGCGATTTCCTGCTCGACGCCACGCGCGGCCGTGGGGCCGGGCCGTTCGATCGCACGGTCGATGTGCAGGTGGGACGGTTGCGGCGCAAACTCGAAGCGGAAGACAGCGGCGCAGCGATCATCAAGTCGGTGCGCGGCGCCGGCTACTTGCTGGCGGTGCCGGTGACTTCGACATGATGAGTCAGACCGATCCCTTCGCCAGCGCGCTCTGCGATGCGTTTCCCGATGCGGTGCTGTTGGTGGACAGCGAGGGCCAGATCGTGCGCGCCAACGACGCCGCGGCGGCGCTGTTCGGCTATTCGCTCGACGAGCTGAAGGTCTTGCCGATCGATGCCCTGGTGCCCAATGCCGTGCGTGCCCGCCACGCCGGCCTGCGCCACGCCTACGAGGCGGCGCCGGTGCGGCGGCCGATGGGATTGCAGATGGCCCTGTCGGCGCGCCGCCGCGATGGCAGCGAGGTCCTCGTCGAGATCGCGCTCAGCCCCGTGAAGGCGGCGGGGCAGTCGTTCGTGCTCGCCGCGATTCGCGGCATCGGTGAGTACCCGCGCGTGAAGCAGGCCTTGCAGCGCGCGCGCCACGCCGAAGCCATCGCGCAGGTGGGCCGCCTGGCCGTTGACAGCAGCGACATCGACGCCGTGCTGCGTGAAGCGGCGCGGGCCGCGGCGCTGGCGCTCGACGCGCCGGCCGCCGCGTTGTTCGTGCTCGACGCCGACGGCCGCCGCGTCGATTGCGCCGGTGCGTTCGGGCCCGTGCTTGCGCTGCCGGACGCTGCCGAGCTGGCAGCGCGCGGCGTGACGCGCGACCTCGTGCGCGGCCTCTCCAGCGTCGGCACCACGGTGCAGCGCGTGTCGGTGCCGCTCACCGACCGCGGGCGCGTCGTTGGTGCGCTCGAAGTGCATGCCTCGCCAGAGCAGACGCTCGACGCCGACACCGAGCGCTTCCTCGCGTCGCTGGCCAGCCTGGTGACGACGGTGTTGCAGCGCGCGGCCTCGGAAGCGGCGCAGCGCCACGGCCAGCGGCTCGAAGCCGTGGGTCAACTCACCGGCGGCATCGCGCATGACTTCAACAACCTGTTGACGGTGATCCAGGGCAACTTGCAGGTGCTCGAGGACCTGCCCTGCGTCAGCGCCGACGCGCTGGCGCAGGACCTGGTGTCTGCAGCCACCCGGGCCTCGCGTCGCGGCGCCGAGTTGACGGCCAAGCTGCTCGCTTTTTCGCGGCGGCAGATGCTCCAGCCGCGCGCCATCGACGTCGGCGCCATGCTGCATCCGCTGGCGGCGCTGCTGCGGCGCACGCTCGATGCGCGCATCCGCATCGAGGTCGACGTGGCGGCCGATTGCCCGCCTTGTCTGGCCGATGCGGGCCAGCTCGAATCGGCCCTGCTCAACATTGCCATCAATGCGCGCGACGCCATGCCCGACGGCGGCGTGCTGCGCTTTGCCGCGGCGCGCTGCGAAGAAACGCCGGCGCTGGCCGATCCTTCGGCGTGGGCCCACGGCGGCGTTGCGCTGAGCGTGCACGACAGCGGCGTCGGCATGAGCGCGGCGGTGCTTGCGCGCGCCTTCGAGCCTTTTTTCACCACCAAAGACGCCGGCCGCGGCACCGGCCTGGGCCTGGCCACCGTGCACGGCTTCATCCATCAATCGAAAGGCGCAGTGGCGCTGGACAGCCACGTCGGGGAGGGCACCGTGGTCACGCTGTTCCTGCCGAGCCCGCCAACCGCCAGTGCCGCTGTGGCGACCCAGCCAGCCGCTGCCGCAGCGGTGCCGCATGGCTTGTCGGTGTTGCTGGTCGAAGACGAGCCCGAAGTGCTGCGCGTCGTGCAGACCTTTCTGGCGCAGTGGGGCTGCCAGGTGTTCGCGTGCGCAAGCGCCGAAGTCGCGCTCGCCGCCGTGGCGAGCGCGCCAGCACCGTTCGACCTGCTGATCAGCGATGTCATGCTCGGCCCCGGCCTGCGCGGCGATCAGTTGGCCGAGCGCCTGCGCCAACTGCACCCGGCACTGCCGGTGCTGTTGATGTCTGGCTACGCGGGCGAGATGCAGTCGCTGGCGTGGCCGCTGCTGCGCAAGCCGTTCACGCGCGAGCAATTGGCTGAAGGTGTGTTGCGGGCGACCGCGAGGTCTTAGCCCCTCTCCCATGGACGGAAGAGGGCGTAGAAACTACTGCAGCGTCGCCCCCGCCCCGCAAGTCGCCTCGTTGCCGACGAACGCCGCCAGCGCATCGACATCCGGAATGCTGATCTCGCGCCGCGCGCCGTCGGCAAAGCCGATCAGGTGCTGGCGCGCCAGGCGCGACAGCGCACGGCTGACCGATTCGAGCGTCATGCCGAGGTAGTTGCCGATCTCGGCGCGGGTCATGCGCAGCGTGATGTGGTCGGTGCGCAGGCCGCGCTGCGCCAGCGCGTCGGCCATCAGGCGCAGGAATTCGGCGACGCGGGCGTCGGCCGAGAGCGTGGTCAACGCCATCAGGCTGTCGCGGTCGCGGCTGATGACGCGGCTCATCTCGGCGTGCAGCAAGGCCGTCAGCGGCGGGTGTGCGGCGCAGGCGGCGAGCAACTGGTCGTAGCGCAGCACCCAGACTTCGCCGGTGTCCAGCGCCACGGCGTCGCAGCGGTAGCGGTTGCCGGCAATGCCGTCGAAGCCCAGCCAGTCGCCGCGGAACTGCAGGCCGACGACCTGCGCGCGGCCGTCTGCCGCGCTGTTGACGATCTTGAAGCAGCCGGTGTTGAGCAGGAACAGGTGAGTGAAGGCGTCGCCGCAGCGGTACACCGTGTCGCCGGCATGCACCACGCGGCGCTGCAGCGGCACGCGCTCGGCCACCAGGGCCAGCATCTCGGTCAAGCGATGGGCTTCGTGGCGGGCTTCATGGTGGATATCAGCACGCTCGTCGCGCCGCAGGATTGGCGTCGAGACCTCATCGTGGAAAACCGAAGCAGTGGCGTCGAGCAGCATGGTGGTCTCCTGTGAAAGTGAAGACAGTGTTGTGTGTGCCCGGCAATCGCGTGCGACCCGACGGTGTCGCTGTGTGAACGGTTTGTGAACGGGGTGCGCGGCGCGGCGTGTTTGACGCAGCGCAAAGGCCGCGCGGTGTGCCGCCTTGAGGATGCGGCCTGTGAGCCCGACCTTCCAACGCCGCCTGCTGGATTCGGCCGTGATCGACGCGGCCGACGCACACCTCCTCGTCGAGTCGGCACGTGCGCTGCGCAAGGGTGCGGCCGACGCGCCAACGCAGTTGCGCGGCAAGAACATTGCGCTGCTGTGCGCCGACACCACCGGCGCGTTTGCGCGCCGCTTCGATGCCGCCGCCGCCGCGATGGGCGCCCGCGTGGCGCACATCACGCCGGCACCGAACTGGCTGCAGAACGACGTGCCGCTCACCCCTGAGACGGCGCGCCTGCTCGAAAACCTCTACGACGCGGTGGACTGCGAGGAGCTGCCGGCCGGCTTTGCGCGGCGCCTGCAGGCGCAGTTGGGCGTGCCGGTGTTCGACGGTCTGGCGCGTGACGACCATCCGGTCTTTGCACTGTTGCCGCGTGTCGCCGAGCGCGACCGGGCCCCCGGCGACGATGATCGGCGCGCGCTGCTGCAGGCCACCCTGATGAGCAGCTTGACGTGAGCGCCGCTGCACTGCTCGACGACCCGGCCGAGGCCGCACGCTTCACGCGCTTCGAGGCCGACGGCGCCGTCGCCGAGTCGTCGCTGCACCTGTCGGGCCTGCACTGCGCGGCCTGTGCCGGCTTGATCGAAGCGGCGCTGATCGCGGTGCCCGGCGTCGTCGCGGCGCAGGTCCATCCGGCCGCGTCGCGCGCCACCGTGCGCTGGCAGCCGGCGCGCACGCGCGCTTCGGCGCTGGTGGCCGCCGTGCGCGCGGCCGGCTACGACGCGCTGCCCGACACCGCGGCGGCGGCGCGCACGCTGCGCCGTGGCGAGCAGCGCCAGCTGCTGTGGCGCCTGTTCGTCGCCGCGTTCTGTGCGATGCAGGTCATGATGCTCGCTGCGCCGGTCTATCTGGCGGATGCGGGCACGCTGGCGCCGGATCTGGAGCAACTGCTGCACCGCTCGGCGTGGATGCTGACGCTGCCGGTGCTGCTGTTTTCGGCGACGCCGTTCTTCACGTCGGCATTGAAGGCGTTCATGCAGGCCCCCAAGGCCCCTGCCGCGCAGGGACCGCCCCCCCGAGGGGGAGCGAAAAGGCTTGGGGCGGCCCTGCGCCTTTTCACCGCGCGCCTCGGCATGGACGTGCCGGTGGCGCTCGGCATTGCCGTGGCCTTTGTCGCTTCGAGCGGCGCGGCGTTCGATCCCGGTGGCGCGTTCGGCCGCGAGGTCTATTTCGACTCGTTGACGATGTTCGTCAGCTTCCTGCTCGCCGGCCGCTGGCTCGAATTGCGAGCAAGGCACCGCGCAGTCGATGCGATCGAAAAACTCGCGCAGGCACCCGCCCGCGTTGCTTGGCGTTTGGCCGCGGACGGCCAGGTCGAGGCGGTGAGTGCGCAGCGCCTCGTGCCCGGCGACCGCGTGCGAGTGCCGATGGGCGAGGCCTTTCCAGCCGACGGTGCAATCGAAGAAGGCCAGACCCGCGTCGATGAGTCGCTGCTCAGCGGCGAATCGCGGCCGGTGGACAAGGCGGCGGGGGCGATCGCGGTGGCCGGCAGCGTCAACCTCGGCGCGCCGGTGGTGCAGCGCGTCGAGCGTGTCGGCGCCGACACGCGCTACGAGCAGATCGCAGCGCTGATGCGCGAAGCCTTGACGCGCCGGCCCGAGGCGGTGCGCGTGGCCGACCGCCTCGCCGGACCGTTCCTTGCCGCGGTGCTGTTGCTGGCGCTCGGCGCGGCGGCGGTGTGGTCGCAGATCGACCCGTCGCGCGCGGTGTGGGTCGCGGTGTCGGTGCTGATCGTCACCTGCCCGTGTGCGTTGTCGCTCGCCGCACCGTCGGCACTGCTTGCCGCAACATCGGCCCTGGCGCAGCGCGGCGTGCTGCTGCGCCGCGTCGAGGCGCTCGAAACGCTGGCGCGGGTGCAGCACGTGATGCTCGACAAGACGGGCACGTTGACCGAGGCACGGCCGGTGTTTCGCAGCGTGCGGGTCATCGACGATGGCGGCCATGGCGTCGATACCAGCGCGCTCGTGGCACGGGCGGCTGCGTTGGCCACGTGGTCCACGCACCCGTTGTCGTTGGCACTCGCGGCGGCGCATCCGGCCACGCCCGCGCCGCCCTGGCATGACGTGCATGAAGTACCCGGCTGTGGCGTCGAAGCACTCGATGCGCAGGGCAGCTCATGGCGGCTCGGTTCGGCGCAGTGGCTCGGTGGCAGCGGCGGCGCGCTGTGCTTCGGTCGCACGGGCGGTCCGCTGCTGGCCTTCGATTTCGACGAGACGCTGGCCGACGGCGCGGCGCAAGCGGTGCAGGCGTTGCAGCGCTGCGGCGTCGGCGTCACGCTGTTGTCGGGTGACACCCCCGAGCGCGTGCAACGCATGGCCGATCGCCTGGGCATCACGAGCGTGCTGGCTGCGGCCACGCCGGAGCGCAAGCTCGCCGCATTGCGCGAGCACCAGGCGCGAGGCGAGGTGGTGGCGATGGTCGGCGACGGTGTCAACGACGCGCCGGTGCTGGCGCAGGCCGACGTGTCGTTTGCCGTGGCCCACGGCGCACAGATTGCCCGCAGCAGCGCCGACGCGGTGCTGTTGTCGGGCCGTGTCGACGAGGTCGCGCAGGCCGTGCAGGTGGCACGCCGCAGCGTGCGCGTGATACGCCAGAACCTGGCCTGGGCCGCGCTCTACAACGCGGCCTGTGTGCCGCTGGCGCTGCTGGGTTATTTGCCACCGTGGGCGGCGGGGCTGGGCATGGCGGCGAGTTCGGTGTTTGTCGTTCTCAACGCGATGCGGCTGTCGCGCCACCAAACCGTTCGCGCTGAGCCTATCGAAGCCTCCGCGTGGCCCTTCGACAAGCTCAGGACGATCGGGCGTTCACCCTTGATACCTCAGCCCGACGGTGAGTCGATGGACATCCTCTATCTGCTGATCCCGCTCTCGTCCGTGCTCGTGCTCGGCATCGTCGGCGTGTTCGCGTGGGCGTTGCATAAAGGCCAATTCGACGACCTCGAAGGCGAGGGCGAGCGTGTCCTGCTTGATGAACCGCAAGGTCGGCAGCCTGCAGTGCCTGAAAAATCCACAACAGTTTGAGCAGGAGCATCGAGATGGCAACAACAACGGTGGATTCGGGCGGCGCGGTGTACGAGGACGGCAGCGTTCGCGGTTTCGCCCTGGCGGCGGTGCTGTGGGGCGTGGTCGGCATGCTGGTCGGCGTCATCATCGCGGCGCAACTGACCTGGCCCGAACTCAACTTCGGCATTCCGTGGCTCTCCTACGGCCGCCTGCGCCCGCTGCACACCAACGCGGTGATCTTCGCCTTCGGCGGCAGCGCACTGTTCGCCACGTCGTACCACGTGGTGCAGCGCACCTGTCAGACCAAACTCTTCCTGCCGAAGTTGGCGATGTTCACCTTCTGGGGCTGGCAAGCGGTGATCGTGCTGGCGGCGATCACGCTGCCGCTGGGCATGACGCAGGGCAAGGAATACGCCGAGTTGGAGTGGCCGATCGACCTGCTGATCGCCGTGGTCTGGGTGGCGTACGCGATCGTCTTCTTCGGCACCGTCGGCACGCGCAAGGTGCGCCACATCTACGTTGCCAACTGGTTCTTCGGCGCCTTCATCCTCACGGTGGCGCTGCTGCACATCGTCAACGCCGCCGCGCTGCCGGTCTCACTCACCAAGAGCTACAGCGCCTACGCCGGCGTGCAGGATGCGATGGTGCAGTGGTGGTACGGCCATAACGCTGTCGGCTTCTTCCTCACTGCGGGCTTCCTCGGGATGATGTACTACTACATCCCCAAGCAGGCCGGGCGGCCGGTGTACTCGTACCGCTTGTCGATCGTGCACTTCTGGGCGCTGATCTTCACCTACATGTGGGCCGGTCCGCACCACCTGCACTACACCGCGCTGCCCGATTGGGCGCAGAGCGTCGGCATGGTGTTCTCGCTGGTGCTGCTCGCGCCCTCCTGGGGCGGCATGATCAACGGCATCATGACGCTCTCGGGCGCGTGGCACAAACTGCGCGACGACCCGATCCTCAAGTTCCTCATCGTCTCGCTGTCGTTCTACGGCATGAGCACGTTCGAGGGGCCGATGATGTCGATCAAGACCGTCAACGCGCTCAGCCACTACACCGACTGGACGGTGGGCCATGTGCACAGCGGCGCGCTCGGCTGGGTGGGCCTGATCAGCATGGGCTGCCTGTACCACCTGATCCCGCGCCTGTACGGCCGCACCGAAATGTTCAGCAAGCGCGCCATCGAGCTGCACTTCTGGATCGCCACGCTCGGCATCGTGCTCTACATCGCCGCGATGTGGATCGCCGGCGTGATGCAGGGCCTGATGTGGCGCGCGATCAACCCGGACGGCACGCTGGTGTACAGCTTCGTCGAGAGCGTCAAGGCGACGTTTCCGTTCTACGTGGTCCGCCTGCTCGGAGGTCTGCTCTATCTCAGCGGCATGTGCCTGATGGCGTGGAACGTGGTCATGACGGTGAAGAGCGGCCAGGCCAAGGCCGCGCCGATTCCCGCCCTTGCGATGGCACACGCCTGAAGGAGTTCACATGTCTGCATCACAAGCCCGCGGCCACGAAAAGATCGAGACCAGCAACCTGCTGATGATCGTGCTCATCCTGATCACGGTGGCCATCGGTGGCATCGTCGAGATCGTGCCGCTGTACTTCCAGCGCTCGACCACCGAGCCGGCAGCCGGTCTCAAGCCCTACACGGCATTGCAGCTCGCCGGGCGCGACATCTACGTGCGCGAGGGTTGCTACAACTGCCACTCGCAGATGATCCGGCCGTTTCGCGCCGAGACGCTGCGCTACGGCCCGTACTCCACCGCGGGCGAATTCGTCTACGACCGGCCGTTCCAATGGGGCAGCAAGCGCACTGGGCCCGACCTGCACCGCGTTGGCGGCAAGTACAGCGACGAGTGGCAGCGCGTGCACCTGATCAACCCGCGCGATCTGGTGCCCGAGTCGAACATGCCGGCCTACCCGTGGCTCGAGCGCGCCAGCATCGATGCGGCGGAGATGCCGACCAAGCTCGCCGCGCTGCGCACGCTGGGCGCGCCCTACAGCGACGCCGAGGTCTCGGGCGCGGCCGATGCGGTCAAGGGCAAGAGCGAACTCGACGCACTGATCGGCTACCTGCAAGTGCTCGGCACGTCCGGGCCGGCGCAAAAGCACTAGAGGACAGCAGCCATGGACATCAACGACCTTCGCAGCGCCGTCACGGTGATTGGGCTGCTGCTTTTCCTTGCGCTCGTGCGCTGGGTGTGGGCGAGCCGGCGGCGCAGCGCATTCGAAGCGGCCGCGCTGTTGCCTTTCCAAGGCGAACGTCAGGAGACGCGTGATGAGTGACTTTTTCAGCGGCGGTTGGTCGCTGTTCATCGCCGCGGGCACGCTGCTCGGCCTTGTCGCCTGCGTGCTCTTGCTGATCGTTGCCGCGCGGCGGCGCGTCTATGGCGACGTCGACGACAACAGCACCGGCCATGTCTGGGATGAAGACCTGCGTGAACTCAACAACCCGCTGCCGCGCTGGTGGATGTTCCTGTTCGTCATCACCATCGCCTTCTCGGTTGATCTACCTCCTGCTCTACCCGGGCCTCGGCGCGGCGGCCGGCACCTTGAAGTGGACCAGCGTCGGCGAGCACGACGCCGAGCAGGCCAAGGCCCGCGAGGCATTGGCGCCGCTGTACGCCCGCTTCACGTCGATGGACGAGAAGCAGCTCGCGGCCGACACGCAGGCGATGGGCATCGGCGAGCGCCTGTTCCTCAACAACTGCGCGGCCTGCCACGGCTCGGACGCGCGGGGCAGCAAAGGCTTTCCGAACCTGACCGACAGCGACTGGCTGTGGGGCGGCGCATTCGCCGACATCCAGAAGACGATCGCCGAAGGCCGCAATGGCGTCATGCCGCCGATGGCGGCGGCCGTGGGCGGCGGCGACGACGTGCGCAACGTCGCGCAGTACGTGCTCAGCCTGTCGGGCAGCCCGCACGACAACGTGGCCGCGCAACTCGGCCGCAGCAAGTTCACCGCCTGCGCGGCCTGCCACGGCATCGACGGCAAAGGCAACCCGGCGATGGGCGCGCCGAACCTCACCGACAAGGTCTGGCTGCACGGCTGGGGCGAAGAGACGATCGTTGCCATGGTCAACGGCGGCAAGAACAACGTCATGCCGGCGCACGCCAGCCGCTTGACGCCGGAGCAGGTGCGCGTGTTGGCGGCTTATGTGTGGCGGCTGTCGAATACGAGCACCAAGGTCGCCGGCAGTCCATGAATACACCGGCGCCCGCCGCCACCAGCCGCCGAGCCGCGCGAATCGCAGGTCATCTGGCTCTACGAGAAGCAGAAGAAGATCTACCCGCGCGCCGTCAGCGGCTGGTTCGCCGGCTGGCGCTGGGCGCTGGTCTGGGCGACGCAGCTCGTCTTCTACGGCCTGCCGTGGCTGCAATGGAACGACCGCCAGGCGGTGCTGTTCGAGCTGGCCTCGCGCCGCTTCTACATCTTCGGCTTCGTCCTCTACCCGCAGGACTTCATCTACCTGACGGCGCTGCTGCTGATCAGCGCCTACGCGCTGTTCCTGTTCACCGCGGTGGCCGGGCGGCTGTGGTGCGGCTACGCCTGCCCGCAAACCGTCTACACCGAAATCTTCCTCTGGATCGAGCGCCAGTTCGAGGGCGACCGGATGAAGCGCATGAAGCTCGACGCCGGACCGTGGAGCGCCGAGAAGGCCTGGCGCAAGGGCGGCAAGCACGCCGCCTGGATCACGCTGTCGCTGTGGACCGGCTTCACCTTCGTCGGCTACTTCACGCCGATCAAGACCTGTGGGCCGAGGCCTTCACGCTGACGTTCGGGCCGTGGGAATGGTTCTGGGTTCTGTTCTATGGCTTGGCCACCTACGGCAACGCCGGCTTCCTGCGCGAGCAGGTCTGCAAGTACATGTGCCCGTACGCGCGCTTCCAGAGCGCGATGTTCGACAAGGACACGCTGATCATCAGCTACGACACCGAGCGCGGCGAGCCGCGCGGCACGCGGGGCCGCTCGACGGACCTGAAAGCCGCCAAGCTCGGCCACTGCATCGACTGCGAACTCTGCGTGCAGGTCTGCCCGACCGGCATCGACATCCGCAAGGGCCTGCAATACGAATGCATCGGCTGCACGGCCTGCATCGACGTCTGCAACGGCGTCATGGACAAGATGCAGTACCCGCGCGGCCTGATCCGCTACGACACGCAAAACGGCTTGCAGCAGCACCTGTCGCGCGGCGCCGAGTGGAGGCGCGTGTTTCGTCCGCGCGTGCTCGTCTACTCGGCGATCCTGGTGCTGGTGAGCGTGGCTGTGCTGGCCAGCCTGTTCCTGCGCACGCCGTTCAAGGTCGACGTGGTGCGCGACCGTGGCGCGCTGGCGCGCATCGTCGATGAGGCCGTGTCGAGAACGTGTACCGCCTGCAGATCATGAATGCC
>CAWFCX010000007.1:0-75872 GCA_963814385.1 uncultured beta proteobacterium | reverse complement strand
GCACCGTGCGCGAGGTGCTGGTGCGCGATGGCCAGCGCGTGTTGCAGGGCCAGCCGCTGCTGGTGCTGGGCGACGTCTCGGTCGATGCCGACATGAACCGCTTGACTTATCGCGTCGCGGCCGAGCGTGCCAGCCTGGCACGGCTGGAGGCCGAGCAGATGCTCGCCACGGCGATTGCCTGGCCCGCCGACGTGTTGGCCGCCGCCACCGGCGACGCACGTCTGGCCGAGCATGTCGCCAAGGAAAAAGCCCTGTTTGCCGCGCGCCGCGAAGCTTTGGTTGGCCAGAGCGTGCTGCTGCGCTCACAGCACGAGCGCGTGACGCAGGAGCGCGAGGCGCTGCGGGCGCAGATTGCCCAGGCCACTGAATCGTTGCGCCACCAGAAGGCCGAGCTCGAGACGAACCGCAACCTTCTGCACGACGGTTTCATCTCGGCCACACGCATCTCGCAGCTCGAAGCCGGCGTCGCCGACTACGGCGTCAAGCTCGAGGAGAAGCGCTCCGAGTTGGCCCGCGTCGAGCAGCGCCTGCTCGACAACGACCTGCGCATCAAGTCGCTCGAAGGCGACTACCGCCAGCAGGCCAGCGATCAGTTGAAGGTAGCCGGCTCGCGCCTGTCGGAAATCCAGCAGGAGCAGCGCAAGACGAGCGATGCATCGCAGCGCCAGGTGATCACCGCGCCGGCCAGCGGCGAAGTCATGAACCTGAAGTTCACGTCGCCCGGCGCGATGGTCTCGCCACGCGAGCCGATCGCCGATATCGTGCCCACCGACCCGCGTCTGATGGTCGAGGCGCGCATCCGCACCGAAGACGTGAGCCGCGTGCAGCGCGGCCAGGCGGCGGAGATCCGCTTCACGGCGTTCAAGGCGCGGACAACGCGCTTGGTGGCCGGCACGGTGTTCTACGTCTCACCGGACCGCCTGGTCGACCGCAACAGCGGCCAGCCCTACTACACCGCCGTGGTCGAGGCCGACGCGGCGTCGCTGGCCAAGGCGGGCGAGCTCAAGCTGCAGCCCGGCATGCCGGCCGAGGTCTACATCAAGGGCGAGGAGCGCACGCCGCTGCAGTACCTGGCCGAACCTGTGACGCAGGTGCTGCGCCGGGCCGGACGCGAGCAGTAGCCGCGCCGCCTCAGCGCGGGCGCACGAGGTTTGCCAAGTCTTGGGCCGAGGCCTTGTAGGCGTGCAGCACGCCGGGGATCAGGCGGTAGCCGCTGAAGTCGAAGTTCGCGGCCACGCCAGCGCCGATCGAGCCGTCGCCATTGATCGTCAGGCAATGGGCGAAGGTGCCGATGTCGCATTGGATGCGGCTCGGCGTGCTGCCGTTGGCTTTGAAGTACACGTCGAACTGCGTGCCGGTGCCGTTCTGAGTCACCGAGTAGTCGTTGTCGGTGCCGGCCAGCACGAGGTAGCTGCCGTCGGCGAGCTGCGGACCGACCGTCAGGCCTTCCCACTTCTCGGGTGACACGCCGCCGAGTTCGGCGAGCGATGGGTGAGCCAGCGCGCCGCTGCTGGCGAGGTCCAGCCAAGGCGCGGCTGTCTTGGCGACCAGCGTGAACGAGCCCGCAGGCGCGGTGGTGAGATTGATGCCGCTCACGTCGCTGGCGCCGGCCAGGCTGACGTGAAACACCTTCTTGTTCGGCGACGCCAGGTTGGCATCCGGCACACCCAGACCGCGGTTGTTGCGTTCGAGGACGAGGAACTCGGTGTCGTTGATCGCCACCAGCGCCGAAATGCCGCGCCCCTGCGAGCTGCCTTCCATGCGGTAGGCGTACTGCGCCTTGGCGCGCGTGGTGCGCGTGTCAAAGGCGACGATGCGGTTCAGCGTGCCGCCGCTGCCGCCCTCGTCGAGCATCGCGCTTTGCAGCATTGCGTAAACCGTGCGACCGTCGGGGCTGATGGCCAAGCCCTCGAAGCCGCGGTTGGTGCGCTTGCCGGCGTTGTTGCCAGCGTCGCTGGCGTGATTGACCGTGCCGCTGGCGGCGTCGCGCGGTAGCAGGTTGGCCGGCGTGTCATACCGCCGCACCACCTGCCCGGCGCTGTTGATCTCGAGCAGCGACGGGCCGTATTCGTCGGACACCAGCAGGTGGCCGGTCAGCGGGTGCACGACGATGCCTTCAGGATCGAACGCCAGGCCGAGCGGCCCAGGGGCCTCGGGCGCGAAGCCGTCGAGCGCGCTGCCGCCCTTGCGGAAGATGATCGTCTTGAGAATCTGGAAGTTGGAGATCGTGCCGGTGGCGGGATCGACGTCGAGCTTGAAGCGGTGGATGCGCGTCTCGTAGCGCAGCGTGCCGCCGCCCGGACCGCGGTCTGACAGCGCCCACCATTCGCCGCGCGCAGCGTCGTAGTAGATGTCGGAGAAGAAGCCCAGGCGACCGTCGTTGACGAGGGTGCCGCCCGAGGCGTCGAGCGTGTTGGCATCGATGACGAGGCCGTTGACGAACGCAGGGGCGGCCAGCGCGGGCGCGGCAGTCAGGCTGTAGGCGAGGGCGGCACAGGCGAGGGCGCTACGGTGGTGCAAGGAGTTTCTCCGGTCAGGGTGGCAAACCGGACACCTTATTGAACGACCGTGACGCCGCCGTGACAGCGCCTCGCCAGCGCAAGGAGATCAGACGACGCTGATCTTCACGTCGAGGTTGCCACGCGTCGCGTTCGAGTACGGGCAGACCTCGTGTGCATCGGCAACCAGCTTCTCTGCGGCCGCACGGTCCATGCCGGGCACCGAGACCTTCATCGACACGGTGACGCCGAATGCGCCGGCCTTGCCAGTCATCGGGCCGATCGAAACCTCGGCGGTGTTGCTCACCTCAGAAGGCAATGCAACCTTCTGCTTGGCGGCCACAGCCTTCATCGCTCCGATGAAGCAGGCCGAATAGCCAGCAGCAAACAGCTGCTCCGGGTTCGTGCCCGGGCCGTCATCGCCGCCGAGTCCCTTCGGCGTGGACAGGTTCAGGCTGACCCGTCCGTCGGACGATTTCGTCGTTCCGGCACGGCCGCCGGTGGAGGTGGCTTGGGCGGTGTAGAGGGCGGTGTCGATGGCCATGGAGCACTCCTGCTGACGGTTTTGGGGGCAGCAGTGTGCCAGTCGCGCAGAATCCCCGTCATGCACGAGGCAACTGATCTTTCATCATGACCGACGCCGAACTGGCCGCCGTCTGCTGGCTGCGCGCGGTGGAGCAGGGCGCCCCATCGGGCCCAGCCTCGGGCGTGCCGTGGAGCGATGACGATGCCGCTTGGGCGAGCAGCGAAGCGCGCCGCGCTGTCGGCGAGGGCGGTGATCATGCCAAAGCCCAGGCCTACGTCATCAAGCGCGCGCAACTCGCGCACAAGCGCTTGGCCACGCACGACGCCGCGTGGCAGACGCCCATGCAAGACGGCACCGGTCCGCGCCTGTGGCGCTGGTTGTTGCTGCTGTTGGCCGTTGCGGTGGCTGCGTACATCGTTGGTGATGTGCTCGGCGCGTCGGGCCGCATCAACCTGCTCGCGCCGCCGGTGCTGGCGCTGTTGTTGTGGAATTTACTCGTCTACGTGGGTCTGCTGTTTGCCGCCGGACGTGGCCCGTCGGCGTGGATGGCGCGCGCGATCGAAGACGCGCGCACGCGCTTTTCGGCGCGCGGCAAGGCGGCGCCGCTGGTGGCCGCGCGCGCGCGCTTCGCCGCCGAGTGGGCGGTCGCCACGAGCGGTGTGCAGCAGGCGCGTGTGGCCAGCGTCATGCATGCGGCCGCGGCGCTGTTGGCGCTGCTGGTGATCGCCTCGATGTATGTCTTCGGTGTTGCCTTCGACTACCGCGCCGGGTGGGACAGCACCTGGCTCGACGCCGAACAGGTGCAGCGCACGCTGGCGCTGGTGTTCACGCCGGCCACGGCCTTGTCCGGTATCGTCGTGCCGCCGATCGACGAGATGGCAAAGCTGCGCTTTGCCGAAGGCAGCAGTGGCGAAAGCGCGGCGCGATGGATTCATCTGTATGCGATCACGCTCGCGCTGTTCGTCGTGCTGCCGCGCCTGCTGCTCGCCGCGTGGTCGGCGTGGCGCGTGCGCCGTGCCGCGGTGAAACTCAAGTTGCCGCTCGACGAGCCGTACTTCCGCGGGTTGCTGCGTGACGGCCCGGCCACCGCGCGGCCGGTCACCGTGCTGCCCTACAGCTACACGCTGAGCGCAGCGCAGGTCAAGGGGTTGCCGAAGGCCTTGGCGGGCGCCATTGGCCCCGGCGCGCAGCCGCGTGTCAAACCGATGCTCGCGCTCGGCAGCGAAGACGCGCTGCCGCCCGCCGCGCTCGAAGACGCGGACGGTGACGTCGCCGCGCTGTTCGCTGCGACAGCGACGCCCGAGCGAGAGACGCATGGTGCGTTCGTGAGTGCCATCACCAAGGCCGTCGGCGCTCGCGCCACAGTGAGTGTGCTGATCGACGAATCGGCCCTACGCCAACGCACCGGCAACGCCAGCGATGCCGAGCTGCGCATGACGCAGCGCCGCGCGGCGTGGCAGCGCATGCTGCATGACCTGTCGCTGCCGGCGCCGAGATTCATCGATCTGTCATGACGGCGGCGACCATTTCGCTGAGCCTGGTCTCGCACACCAACGTCGGCAAGACCACACTCGCGCGCACGCTGCTGGCGCGCGACATCGGCGAGATTCGCGACGAGGCGCATGTCACCGAGACGGCCGAGTCGCAGGTGCTGATCGAAACGGCGCAAGGCGACCGCCTGCTGCTCTGGGACACGCCGGGTTTCGGCGACACGTTGCGCCTGGCCAAGCGCATGGCGCAAGCGGGCAACCCGATCGGCTGGTTTCTGACCGAGGTCTGGGACCGTTGGCGCGACCGCGCGTTCTGGTCAAGCCAGCGTGCGTTGAAGCATGTCTGGGAGCAATGCGATGTCGTGCTGTACCTCGTCAATGCCAGCGAGTCGCCGGATGATGTGGGTTACCTCGATGCCGAGCTGAAGGTGCTGGCGTTGACCGGCAAGCCGGCCATCGCGCTGCTCAACCAGCTCGGTGCGCCGGGCGACGACGCGACGCTCGAAGCGCGCTGGCGCAAGCGCCTCGACGGTGCGCCGGGTGTGCGTGCGGTACTGCCACTCGACGCGTTTTCGCGCTGCTGGGTGCAAGAGGGCGTGCTGTGGCAGGCGGTGGCGCCGTTGTTGCCGCCTGCGCAGCAAGGACCCCTTCGGCCGCCTGCAAGCCGCATGGCGCGAGCGGCAGCTGGCGATCTGGCGCGATTCGATGGCCGAGCTGTCACGCCGCTTGGCGCGCGCCGCTCTCGACACGCAGCGCGTTGAATCGGACGGTTGGCGCAGTGGGGTGAAGTCGATCGGCGGTCGCCTGTCCAAAGCGCTCGGCTTGCGCGACGACGACGCCGATGCGCCGCAACAGCGCGCGATGGCGCAACTGGCTGAACGTCTGGATGAAGACGTCAAACGCAGCACCGACGCGCTGATCCAGCGCCATGGCCTTGACGGCCGTGCCGGCAACGAGGTGCTGGCCAAACTCGCGCGCCACTACGCAACGCGCAACCCCATCGACGAAGGCAAAGCCGCGATCTGGGGCGGCGTGGTGACGGGCGCGCTCGCCGGCTTGAAAGCCGACATCGCCAGCGGCGGCCTCACGCTCGGCGGCGGCCTGCTCGCCGGCGGCGTGATCGGTGCGCTCACAGCGGCCGGCGCGGCGCGCGGCGTGAACATGGTGCGCGGTGTGTCGCAACCCGAAGTGCGCTGGGACCCGAAGGTCCTCGATGCGGTGTTTGCCAGCGCGCTGCTCGGTTATCTGGCGATAGCGCACCACGGCCGCGGCCGTGGTGCCTGGGTGGCGCAAGAGCCGCCGTCGGCGTGGACAGCCGCCGGTGGATGCGGCGATGGCCGAGCAGCGATCGGCGCTGTCGAGCTTGTGGCAGCGCGAGGACGGTGAGGCCAGCGCCGTTCTTGCGGCGCGAACGCAGACCGTTGCCGAAGCGGCGTGCGCGTCGGTGTTGGCGCGGCTGTATCCGCAGGCGCAGCGCATCGACGCTGCGCATTCGGCGCTGTGAGTCAGGAAGCGGCGGCCTGCATCGCCTCGAGCTCGCCTTGCAGCGCCAGCCAGCGCTCTTCCAACTGCGCCGTTTCGGCCTGAATGTGCGCCAGGCTGCGGCCGTGTTCGGCGTAGGCTGAGGCATCGAGATTCGGTGCGGCGAGCAGCGCCTCGACATCGGCTTTCTCTTTGGCCAATCGGGGAAGACGGTCGTCGATCTGCTTGAGCTGATTGCGCAGTGGCCGCGTGAGGTCGGCGAGTTTCGAGCGCGCCAGATCTTTGGCTTTGCGGTCTTCGCGCGAGCGTGCTTGTGGCGGGGGCCGTGAGGCAACAGCAGGCTTGGCCGCGGGCACGGCCAGTGCAGGTGGCGCCGCCACGGCAACCCCCGGCACCGGCGGCGCCGGTTGCCCGCGCGCCGCAGCGCGCGAAACGTCGAGCAGCCACTTCTGGTAGTCGTCGAGGTCGCCGTCGAACGGCAGCACGCCACCGCGCGTGACGAGCCAGAACTCGTCGCAGACCTCACGCAGCATTGCGCGGTCGTGACTGACCAGCATCACGGTGCCTTCGAATTCATTCAGCGCCATCGACAGCGCTTCACGGGTCGTCAGGTCGAGGTGGTTGGTCGGCTCGTCGAGCAGCAGCAGGTTGGGGCGCTGCCAGACGATGCCAGCCAGCACGAGGCGCGCACGTTCGCCGCCCGATAGCGTGCCGACCGTCTGCTTGACCATGTCGCCACCGAAGTTGAACTGGCCGAGGAAGTTGCGCAGGCCTTGTTCGCGCCCGTCCTGGCCGGCCACGTTCAACTCGCGCGCCAGGCGCGTCATGCGTTGCAAGGGCGTGTCGTCTTCGGTCAGCAGGTCCATCTCCTGCTGCGCAAAGTAGCCGATCGTCAAACCCTTGCCTTCGGTCATCGTGCCGGCGATGGGCTGCAGCGCGCGAGCGATGGTCTTCACCAGCGTCGATTTGCCCTGGCCGTTGGCACCGAGGATGCCAATGCGCTGGCCGGCCATCACGGTGCGGTTGACGTTGCGCACGATCACCGTCGATGCGTAGCCGCAGACGAGGTCACGCATCGCCAGCATCGGGTTCGGCAGATTTTGCGGCTCGCGGAACTCGAACGCGAAATCGCTCGCCGCCAGTACTGGCGCGATGCGCTCCATGCGCGCCAGCGCCTTGACACGGCTTTGCGCCTGCTTGGCTTTGCTCGCCTTGGCCTTGAAACGGTCGATGAACTTCTGCAAGTGCGCAATGCGCTCCTGCTGTTTGCCGAACGCCGCTTGTTGTTGGTTCATGCGCTCGGCGCGCATCTCTTCGAAGCCTGAGTAGTTGGCGCCGTAGCGGATCACCGTGCCTTCATCGACATGCAGCGTGACCTTGGTCACCGCGTCGAGGAACTCGCGGTCGTGGCTGATGATGACCAGCGTGCCGGCGAAGCGCAGCAACCACGCTTCGAGCCAGACCAGGGCGTCGAGGTCCAAGTGATTCGTCGGCTCGTCGAGCAGCAGCAGATCGGCCGGGCACATCAGCGCGCGCGCCAGCTGCAGGCGCATGCGCCAGCCGCCGGAAAAACTGTTCACCGGCGCGTCGAGCTGTTCGCTGCGGAATCCCAGGCCGAGCAGCATCGCCTGCGCGCGCGAGCGCGCGTCGAAGCCGCCGGCTTCTTCGATCGCCATGTGCGCGTCGGCCATGGCGTGTCCGTCGTGCGCGTCTTCTGCTGCGGCGAGTGCCGCGGTGGCTGCGGCCAGCGGCAGGTCGCCTTCGAGCACGTAGTCGGTGGCGCCTTGGTCGGTTTCGGGCATGTGCTGCGCCACTTCGCCCAGGCGCCAGCGCGGCGGCATCTCGACGTCGCCGGCATCGGCATGCAGGCGGCCGGCCATCAGCGCGAACAGGCTCGATTTGCCGGCGCCGTTGCGGCCGACGAGGCCGGCGTTTTCGCCGGGGTTCAAGGTGAAAGTCGCGCCTTGCAGCACGACTTTGGCGCCGCGGCGCAGAGTGACATTGCGGACGGTGATCACAGCATTTCTTTCGGTTCGATCAAGTCCCACTTGTTGCCATAGAGGTCGTGGAACACGATCACGCGGCCATACGCTTCGTGGCGCGGCGCGTCTTCGGCAAAGCGCACACCGTGCTTGCGCAGGTGGGCGATGTCTTCGTCGAAGTGGTCGGTGTGCAGGAAGAGGAAGACGCGGCCGCCGGTCTGGTTGCCGATCGCGGCTTGTTGCTCCGGTGATGCGGCTTTGGCGAGCAGCAGGCAGGCGCCGTTGCGCTTGCCCGGCGCAACGACGACCCAGCGTTTCGTCGGCGACAGCGGGGCGTCTTCGATCAACTCGAAGCGCATGGCCTTGGTGTAGAAGTCGATCGCCTCGTCGTAGTCGCGAACGACGAGGCTGATCATCGCGAGTTGCCTCATGCCAATGCCTCGCGCGTGATCAGCACGACCTGGTTGTCCGTTTCGTGCGTTGGCAGGTAGGCGAATTCGAGTTGCGGGAAGGCGGCTTCAAAGTGTGCTGCCTCGTGGCCGATTTCGAGCACGAGCACGGCCTGTGCGGTCATGTGGCTCGCGGCATGGTCGAGCAGCGCACGGATGAAGTCCATGCCGTCTGCGCCGCCGGCCAACGCGAGTTCGGGCTCGGCGCGGTACTCGGCGGGCAGGGCGGCCATCGACTCGCTGTTGACGTACGGCGGATTGCACAGGATCACGTCGTACTGCTTGGCTTGAATTGCTGCCAGGCCATCGCCTTGATGCAGCGCGATGCGTTCGGTCAAGCCGTGGCGTTCGATGTTCAGGCGCGCGACCGCGAGTGCATCGGCCGACAGATCGGTGGCATCGACACGCATCTCCGGCCACGCCATGGCCGCGAGCACGGCCAGGCTGCCGTTGCCGGTGCACAAATCGAGCACGCGCTGTGTGCGCTCCGACAGCCAGGCATCGAGCGTGCCGTCGGCAATCAGTTCGGCGATCAGAGAACGCGGCACGATGGCGCGTTCATCGACGCTGAACGGCACCCCTTGGAGCCAGGCCTCGCCAGTCAGGTAGGCGGCGGGTTTGCGCGTGGCGATGCGTTGATCGACCAGCGCCTCGATGGCAGCGCTTTCGCGCGCCGTCAGCTCGCGCTGGGCCACGCCATCCAGATCGTCGAGCGGCAGGCCGAGCTTCCACAACACCAGCCACACCGCCTCGTCGAACGCATTGCTCGTGCCATGCCCAAACGAAACGCCCGCCTGGGTGAGGCGGGCGCTTTGCAGTTCGATGCACGCCAGGAGATTCACAACAACAGATTCTCCATCACGCGCCGGTAGATGTTCGAAAGGCGGTCGATGTCTGCTGCTTCCACGCACTCGTCGATCTTGTGAATGCTGTGATTGCGCGGGCCGAGCTCGATCACCTGTGGACAGATCGTGGCGATGAAACGGCCGTCGCTGGTGCCGCCGGTGGTCGAGAGCTGCGCTGTGACGCCGCACTCGGCTTTGATGGCGCCGCGCACAGCGTCGGTGAGCGTGCCGGGTGTTGTCAGGAAGGGCTGGCCACCGAGTGTCCACGCCAGCGCGTACTCGAGGCCGTGGCGGTCGAGCAGCGCGGTCACGCGCTGCTTCAGGCCGTCGGCGGTGCTCTCGGTCGAGAAGCGGAAGTTGAAGTCCACCACCGCTTCGCCCGGGATCACGTTGCCGACGCCCGTGCCGGCGTGGATGTTAGAGATCTGAAAGGTCGTCGGTGGGAAGTGGGCGTTGCCGCGGTCCCACTCACTGCCCGCGAGTTCGGCCAGAGCCGGTGCCACCTGATGGATCGGGTTGCGTGCCAATTGCGGGTAGGCCACGTGCCCTTGAATGCCCTTGACGGTGAGCTTGCCTGACAGCGTGCCGCGGCGGCCGTTCTTGACCGTGTCGCCGAGCACGTCCACGGAAGTCGGCTCGCCGACGATGCACATGTCGAGCTTTTCGCCACGCGCTTTCAAGATTTCGACGAGGCGCACCGTGCCATCGACCGCCGGGCCTTCTTCGTCGCTCGTGATCAGGAAGCCGATCGCGCCGGCGTGCTGCGGGTGCGCCTGCACGAAGACTTCGACGGCGACCACCATCGCCGCGATCGAGCCCTTCATGTCGGCCGCGCCGCGACCGCAGAGCAGCCCGCCGCGGTGCGTTGGCACGAACGGATCGCTCGTCCACTGCACCAGCGGGCCGGTGGGGACGACGTCGGTGTGGCCGGCAAAGGCCAGCGTCGGGCCGGGCTTCGATCCGCGCCGCAACGCCCACAGATTGGTGACGCGAAAGTGTTCGGGGCCGCTGACGATGCTTTCGCAGTGAAAGCCGAGCGGCGCGAGACGCGACTTCAGCAGCTCTTGGCAACCGGCGTCGTCAGGCGTCACCGAGGGCCGGGCGATCAGCGCCTCAGCCAGCCTCAACGCTTGCCCGGTCATTTCACCGTCAGACCAAGCGTCCGAAATTGGTCGACAACTTCGCCTCTTCCGGCCGCACGTCGAGAATGATTTCGGAGAAGCTCGCCGGGTCCGGCTCTTCGGGTTTGGGCGGTTGGCGCGAGGTCGTCGGGTCTTGCTGGTTGGCCAGGCGCCACAACAGGTTGCTCGGCGAGTCGGCGAAGGCCAGGCCCTCTTCGCGCGTGATCGCGCCTTCGTTGATCAGGCGCGCCAGATCTTCCTCGAACGTCTGCGAGCCTTCGGCGAGCGACTTTTCCATCGCCTCTTTGACGCCGGGGATGTCGCCTTGTTCGATCAGCTCGGACACCAACTTGGTGTTGATCATCACCTCGGCGGTCGGCCGGCGGCCGCCGGCCGACGAGCGCACCAGGCGCTGGCAGACGATCGAGCGCAGGCCGGAAGCCAGGTCGGACAGCAATGCCGGGCGGGCCTCGGGCGTGTAGAAACTCAGGATGCGACCGAGCGCGTGGTAGCTGTTGTTGGCGTGCATCGTCGCCAGCACGAGGTGGCCCGACAGCGAATACGAGATCGCCGACGTCATCGTTTCGCGGTCGCGGATTTCGCCGATCAGGATGCAGTCCGGCGCCTGGCGCAGGGCGTTCTTCAGCGCGATTTGCAGGCTGTTGGTGTCACGGCCGACCTCGCGCTGATTGACCACCGACTTCTTGTTCGAGAACAGGAATTCGATCGGGTCTTCGATGGTCAGGATGTGGCCGGTGAGCAACTGGTTGCGGTGCTCGAGCATCGACGCCAGCGTCGTGCTCTTGCCGGTGCCGGTGGCGCCGACCATCAGGATCAGGCCGCGCTTTTCGAGCACCAGCTCGCTGAGGATCTTCGGCACCCCGAGCGTTTCCATCTTCGGGATGGTGAAGGGGATGCAACGGAACACCGCGGCGATCGAGCCGCGTTGGCGAAACGCCGAGAGGCGGAAGCTGCCGACTTTGGCAATGCCGACGCCGATGTTCAGCTCGCCGGTGTCGTCGAGTTCTTCCAACTGTTGCGGCGTCAGCAGCTCGGAGAGCAACTGGCGAGGTTGCGTGTGCGACAGCGGTTGGTCCGACAACTGCAAGATCGCGCCGTTGATCTTGATCAGGATCGGCGTGTTGGCCGACAGATAAACGTCCGACGCGTTCTTTTCCGACATCAGCCGGAGCACGCGCTCCATGTTGCCGCCACTGCCGACAGTAGTCATGGTGCCCCCCGCGCGGTGAGTACACCGCACGACCCCCAGAGGCCCCTGGGTGCGGGCCGGCTTGGGAGCGGCCCGGCGCTTCGGCCCGCGTGCGTCTAACGACGTTCATTTCATAACCTCAAGAGCTCGTTGATGCTCGTCTTGGCGCGCGTCCCCGCGTCGACCTTCTTGACGATCACGGCACAGTACAACGAGTGGCTGCCGTCGGCGGCGGGCAAATTACCGGAAACCACCACCGAACCGGCCGGGATGCGGCCGTAGGTCACCAGGCCGGTGGCGCGATCGTAGATCTTGGTGCTTTGGCCGATGTAAACGCCCATCGAGATGACCGAGTTCTCCTCCACGATCACGCCCTCGACGACCTCGCTGCGGGCGCCGATGAAGCAGTTGTCTTCGATGATCGTCGGATTGGCCTGCAGCGGCTCCAGCACGCCACCGATGCCAACGCCGCCGGAGAGGTGCACGTTTTTGCCGATCTGGGCGCACGAGCCGACGGTGGCCCACGTATCGACCATCGCCCCCTCATCGACATAGGCGCCGATGTTGACGTAGCTCGGCATCAGCACGACGTTCTTGGCGATGTAGCTGCCGCGCCGCGCCACCGCCGGCGGCACGACGCGCACGCCGGTGGCGCGCATCGCTTCGTCCGAGAGGTGCGCGAACTTGGTCTGGACCTTGTCGTAGAAGCCGAGATCGCCGGCACGCACGATTCGGTTGTCGGTAAGGCGGAACGACAGCAACACCGCTTTCTTCACCCACTGGTTGACCGTCCACAAGCCGACGCCATGGCGTTCTGCAACGCGCAGACGGCCAGCGTTGAGTTCGCGGATCACTTCCTCGACCGAGGCTCGAAGTTCGGGCGAATTGGTGGGGTCGAGCTTGGCGCGGTGATCCCACGCAACGTCGATGGTGGCTTGAAGTTCTTGGAGGTTCATAAGAGGCTTCTCGTGTAAGAGGCGATGCGTTCGGCCGCTTCGACGCATTCATCGGCAGCGGCCACCAGCGCCATGCGGATGCGGCCGGCGCCGGGATTCACGCCATGGGCGTCGCGGGCGAGCAGGCTGCCGGGCAGGACGGCGACATTGTATTGAGCGAGCAGGCCGCGGGCGAAGGCGATGTCGTCCCCGGAGCCGCTCGTGCTGCCGTTCGCGAGGCTCGGCGGCACGCCGGCCCAGAGGTAGAAGCTGGCGTCGGGCAGCTTCACGTCGAGCACGCCGGCGAGCAGCGGTGTGACGCGCGCAAACTTGTCTCGGTACAGCGCGCGGTTGGCGATCACATGCGCCTCGTCGTTCCAGGCGGCCACGCTGGCGGCCTGCACCACCAGGCTCATCGCGCTGCCGTGGTAGGTGCGGTAGAGCAGAAAGCTCTTGATGATGTCGGCATCGCCGGCCACAAAACCCGAGCGCATGCCGGGCACGTTGCTGCGCTTGGACAGGCTCGTCAAGACGATGAGGTTCTTGAAGCCGCTGCGGCCGAGCGCCTGGGCCGCTTGCAGGGCGCCGAGCGGCGGCTCGTCGCGGAAGTAGATCTCGCTGTAGCACTCGTCGCTGGCGATGACGAAGCCGTGGCGGTCACTCAACTCGAACAGCGTGCGCCATTCTTCGAGCGGTGCCACCGCACCCGTCGGGTTGCCGGGCGAGCAGACGTACAGCAGTTGCGTGCGCGCCCAGGTGGCAGAGTCGATCTGCGACCAATCGGCAGCGAAGTTGCGCGCCGGGTCGCTGTTGGCAAACACCGCTTGCGCACCGGCCAGCAGCGCCGCGCCCTCGTAGATTTGGTAGAACGGATTCGGGCAGACCACCATGGCGCCCGGCCGCGATGCATCGACCACCGTCTGCGCCAGCGCGAACAGCGCTTCGCGCGAGCCGTTGACCGGCAGCACCTGTGTGGCGGCATCGAGCGTCACGCCGTAGCGGCGCTGCACCCAGGCCGCGCAGGCCTCGCGCAACCTCGGCTCGCCGGCCGTGGCCGGGTACGACGACAGGCCTGCGAGCGACGAGCGGATCGCCTCTTCGATCAACGCCGGCGTGGCGTGTTTGGGCTCGCCGATACCGAGTGAGATCGGGTGGTGGTTTGGCGACGGCACCACATCAGCCATCAGCTTGCGCAGCTTCTCGAAGGGGTACGGGTTGAGCCGTGCCAGCAAGGGATTCATGCGCACGATGATAGGGCTCAAAATAGGCGGATGGCCTTGTTGAGACACCACCACGGCGCGCTGGCGTGGATGCTTGCGCTGAACATCGGCGTGGTTGCCGAAGCCCATTCACAACCGCGCTTCGCGTTCGACGACACGCGCACGGTGTTGCCAAAAACCGTGGTGCCATCGCACTACGCGCTGTCGCTGCAGCTTGACCCAAGGCGTGAGCAGTTCACTGGCCGTGCGGTCATCGATGTGCAAACGCGCCAGCGCGTGACGGCGATCGTGCTGCATGCGCGCGGCCTGAAGTCGCAGCGCGTGCAACTGCATAGCGGCGGGCTGAGGCGCACATTGCGCGTGGCGGCCGACGGCCGCAGTGGCACGTGGCGCCTGACGCCGACCGACGGCCGGCCGATCGCAGCCGGTGCGCACCGGCTGCACATCACCTACAGCGGACGCATCAACCGCAGCGGCGAAGGCTTGTACCGCGCGCAGCATCGCGTGGCCGGCCGGCCCGAAACGATGCTGGCCACTCAGCTCCAGGCCGTCAACGCGCGCATGCTGTTTCCGGGCTGGGACGAGCCGTTGTTTCGCGCAGTGTTCGATGTCGACGTCACCGTGCCCCCGGGCTACGAAGTGCTGTCGAACCAGCCGCGCACCGAGCGCGACACGGTGCGCGGGGGCACGCGCCATCGCTTCGCCGCCACGCCGTCGATGCCGAGCTACCTCGTCGCCGTCGCCGTCGGCAAGTTCGATGTGCTTGAGGGCGAGTCCGGCGGCGTGCCACTGCGCATCTTCACCGCGCCGGGAAAACGCGAGCTGGCGAAATACGCGATGAGCGCCACGCAGCAGGTGCTGCCGTACTTCGGCAGCTACTTCGGCACGCCCTATGCGCTGCCCAAGCTCGATCAGCTTGCCGTGCCCAGCACGCGCGAGGGCGCGATGGAAGACTGGGGCTTGATCTCCTACGCTGAGGACACGTTGCTCTTCGATCCGGCGCGCAGCAGCCCGCGCACCGAGCGCAACGTCTTCGGCACCGTGGCGCACGAGATTGCGCACCAGTGGTTCGGCAACCTGGTTTCGGTGGCGCTGTGGGATGAGATCTGGCTCAACGAAGCCTTCGCGACCTGGATGGAGCAAAAGGCGGTCGAGCGTTTTCGTCCCGAGTGGCAGCCGCGCTTGTCCGCACGCGATGACATGGACCGCACGATGGCGCGCGACGCCACGCCGGCCACGCGCGCCATCCGCTCCGGCAACGTGGACGAGGCGAGGGTGTTCGATGTCTTCGACGACATCACGTACACCAAGGGCGGCGCCGTGCTGTCCATGCTCGAACAGTGGATCGGCGAGCCGGCCTTCCAGCGCGGGCTGGCGGCCTACATGGCGGAGCGTCGCATGGCGCCGGCGACCGCCGGCGATCTGTGGCATCACATCGGACGGGCGGCGCAACAGCCGGTGACCGATGTGGCGGCGAGCTGGACCGATCAGCCCGGTTTTCCGCTGATCGATGTCAGCGCGGACTGCGAGGCAGGACGCACCGTCGTCCACTTGAAGCAATCGCGCTTTGCATCGTCTGCCAGCGTGCTGCCCAGCGCGACCTGGCAGGTGCCGGTGAGCGTGGCGCGGGGCGAGGAGCAGCGGACCTGGCTGCTCGACAAGGCGCATGCAGCTTTCGAGTGGCCTGGCTGCGATGAGCAGGCGCTCGTCGTCAACGCCGGTGCAAGCGGCTTCTACCGAGTGCGCTACAGCCAAGCGCTGCAACAACGCCTGGTGCGCGGCTTCGGCACGATGACGGCGGCCGATCGCGTGGCGCTGCTTGCCGACAGCTTTGCGCTGGCGTTTGCTGGAAGGCAAGCGCTGTCGCAGCACTTCGCGTGGCTTGCGCTGGTGCCGCAAGCCACTGGCGAGGGCCGCGCGCCGCTGTTCGCGCTGGCGGCGTCGCACCTGCGCCAACTTGACCGGGCCTTGCACGGCACGCCGTCGCAGGAGCCCCTGCGCACTGCGGCGCGTGCGCTGCTCGGCCCCGAGCTGGCGCGTCTGGGTTGGACCGAACAAGCGCAAGAAGACGCCGAAGTGCGACGCCTGCGGGGTGTGCTGATCGGCGCTTTGGCCCAGCTCGGTGATATCGACGTGGTGGCGCGCTCGCGCGCGCACTGGGCTGCGGCGCTGGCGCCGGCCGGCAAGGCCGCGTCTGCTGCGCTGCCGGGGTCGTTGCGCGGCCCCGTCATCCTTGCGGTGGCGCGCGACGCCAGCGTGCAAGAGTCGCAGGCGCTGTGGGCGGCGCTGCGTGGGACCAACAGCGAGGAGGACCGCTGGCTGTATGTCCGCGCTCTGGCGGCCGACCCGAACCCAGCGCGTGCGAAGCAGTTGCTCGAAGCTTCCGTGGCCGGCTGGCTGCCGCCCAACGTGGCCACTGAGCTGCCCGGCATGGTGGGCGGCGAGCCCGTGCATGCGGCGCAAGCCTATGGTTTTGTTGCGGCGCACTGGTCGCGATTGGCCATGCAGGCCGGCAGTGGCGTGTTCGGAGCCCGCGCCTGGCTGTTGCCGGGCGCGGCCGATGGACTCAGCGAGCGTGCGGCGGCGGATCGTTTGCGCGAAGACCAGCGCCGCCTTGCAGGACCGACCGGTGCAGCGCCGGCCGAAACGGTCGCGGCTGCGATCGAAGCACGGACCGCACTGCGTGAACGTGAAGCCGAGCGCCTGGGCGCATCGCTCGCCTCGTGGTCGCCCGCGCGTTGAAAACGCTGCTCGGCGCCGCGCTGGCGGTGGCGTTTGTGTACGCGCTGCTGCTGGCCCTCGTGTGGTGGCAGCAGGAGCGCCTGATCTTTTTGCCCGCGAAGCTGGCTGCCGACCACCGCTTTGCGTTTGGCGACGACGTGCACGAAACGTGGATCGATGTCGAAGGCGCGAAGCTGCATGCACTGCACCTGCGCAATCCACAGCCGCGCGGCGTGGTCTTTTTCCTGCATGGCAACGCCGGCAACCTTGATAGCTGGTTTTCCAACGCCGACTTTTACCGGCGCTTGAACCTCGACCTGTACATGCTCGACTACCGCGGCTATGGCAAGAGCAGCGGGCGCATCGAGAGTCAGGCGCAGCTCGAAGCCGATGTGCGTGCGGTATGGGCCGGCATCGCGCCGCGCTACGCCGGTCTGCGGCGCGTGGTCATGGGCCGCTCGCTGGGCAGCGCGCTCGCCGCCGGCCTGGCTGCCGACGTGCAGCCCGAGTTGACCGCACTCGTCAGCCCCTACGAAAGCATGGCTGCGCTCGCCGCCGAACACTACCGCTGGGTGCCGCAAGCGCTGCTGCGGTATCCGCTGCGCACCGATGCTGCGCTGGCGAGGGTCAAGTCAGCGGTGTTGCTGGTGCACGGCGAACAAGATGCGCTGATCGATCCGTCGCACAGCGAGCGACTGATGCGCGTGGCACCGCACGCCGAGCGCGCGCTGATTGCGGGCGCGGGCCACAACGACCTGCAGCAATTTCCCGCCTACCTGGAATCGCTGGCTTTGCGCCTGCGCTGAGAGAGCAGGACCATCGCGCCCAGACCCGCGAGCATCAAGACATTGATCGTGCTAGCGGTGCCGCGTTGGCACCGCTTACAACGCCCCGCGACACCCCGGTGCGCCGCAGCGGCAGGGCAGTTTGCCGTCGTGGTGCGTTTCACCGTAGTCGACAGTGAGTTCTTCACCGGCCTCGATGACGCGCAGCGCATAGAACTCGACACGACCGTTGTCGAGGCACAGCCGCGCGTTCGGCTGGCAGCTGTGGTTGGTGAAGCGCATCGGGTCGGTGGACTTGGTGAAGTCGATCGCCCGCCGCGCCGACAGCTCGACGATCATGATGCGCTCGTGCCGTGTGGCGCGGATGCGCGCTTCTTCGACGCTGATGGCCTCGCCGCGGATCTCGCCGATCTTCACCAATGCCGGAACGCCCTCGGCCGCGAACACGCCATGGCCGTCAATGGCGCTGGCCTGCACATTCACCGCGTACTTCTGGTACGCGCGGCGTTCAACCGGCGGTGTCGGGGTCATGTCGATAGACCTCGACCGGTGTGCCGAGCAAATCGCTGACCCCTTCGAGCCGCGCGCCCAGCGCGAGCGCCACCTTCACCGAGCGCAGATTGCCCGGGCGAATGAAGCTGACGAGCCGTTGCGGCGGCAGCGTGCGGTGCGCGAAGTCAATCGCGGCGCGTGCCCCCTCGCGCGCGTAGCCCTGGCCCCAGGCGGTGCGCGCCAGCGTCCAGCCGGCTTCGAGCGCCGGCCAATAGGGCGGGTGATGCAACCCGACACGGCCGAGGAAGGCGCCGTCGTTTTTGCGCTCGATGGCCCACATGCCGCAGCGTTCAACGTCCAGTGGCCGTTGAAACCGGCCATGTTGCGCCAGGCGGTGTTGCGGTCCAGCGTTTCGCCGCTGCCGATGTAGCGCATCACCTCGGCATCGGCGGACATCGCCGCAAAGGCATCGTGGTCCGCACTGCGAAACGCACGCAATAAGAGGCGCTCGGTCTCGACGACGGGGATCTCGAAGTGGCTCACTCGCTGCGCGGCAGATCGACGCGCGGCGCTGGCTTCCATCCCTTCGCACGGTGCTCCGCCGTGACGAAGGTGCGGATGCCGCCGCGCACGAACCAGTCGGCGTGGATGCGTGCGAAGCGCGGTTTCATCGCCGCCACCAGATCGGTCAAGATGGTGTTGGTGACCTTTTCGTGGAACGCGCCTTCATTGCGGAAGCTCCAGAAATACTGCTTCAGGCTTTTGGTTTCGACGCAATGCTTGTCGGCGATGTACTCGATCGTGAAGTGCGCGAAGTCCGGCTGGCCGGTGAGCGGGCACAGGCAGGTGAACTCGGGCACGTCGAAGCGGATGACGTAGTCGCGCTCGGGCGCCGGGTTGGGGAAGACGTCGAGCTGCTTGCTCGGCGCCGACGGTGGCGCGGCCGGCTTGGCGCGTTGAGAGATATTGAGTTTGGGCATCGCTGTTGCGCCTTGCGGCGACGAGGGGCAGCGATGCTAGCTCAGCCAACCAATCGCCTGTCGCAACCAGCCGCGCGATGCCGGCTGCGCCACAGGCGCCAGGGCCGCCGACAGCGCGCTCAATCTCGCCGGAGCCAGGCGCGGCGCCGGTGTGATGCGCACCGGCACTTGCGCAACGCGGCCTTCGGCGTCCACCTTCGGGCCGGGCTTGGACTCGCTCACCAGCCCGAGCGCAGCGGCTTGTGACGGCGTGGCCAGCTCGCGGCTGACCCACAGCGGGTCGAGCCAATCGAGGATCGCGCTCCACTGCTCACGATCTGCCTGCGACTGCGAAACCGGCAGATCGAAGATCGTCAGCCCGCGTTCGATGCAGCGCACATACAGCTTGGTGTCGCGCAGCACGCCGAGCAAGGGCAGGCCGATCGCCTGCGCCCACACGTGCAAGGTGTCGTGCGAGCGCGTGCGCGTGTCGATGCGCATGCCGACCGCGGCCACGCGGCAGCGGCCGCTGACGACGCGCGGGTGGTGTCGCAGCTCGGCCCAGCACTGCGCGGCGGCGTCGCGGTCGAACGCCGAGTCGCAGACCGGCATGATGATGGCGTCGGCGCACATCACGGCGCGCACGAGGTCGTGTCCTTGCAAGCCGGCTGGCGTGTCGAGCACGACGTGCGTGACGTTGCTCGGTGGGCGCAGGATCTTGCTCGAGTCGACGACCCAGCTGACGATCGGCGCTTTCGCGGCCAGCGGTTCGGCGGCGCGGCGGCGCAGCCAGACCAGTGTGGACTTCTGGCGGTCAGCGTCGCCGAGCATCACCGGCAGGCCGAGGCTGGCGCCGTGACCGGCGAGGTGGGTGGCCAGCGTGCTTTTGCCGCTACCGCCCTTGGGGTTGACCACGGCGATGACTGGCATCTCAGTGACGCCCGGTCGCCCGAAGGCATTGAGCGCCCCTTTGGGAGGCCGCGACCAACAGGGAGCTTGGGGGCTTCATCTCGTGCATCCAACTCGTGAGGGAGATTCATTGTCAAGTGGCGCTGCGCAGGCGGGGCGCGATGGAATGCACGGCCGCTCTGCGCCGTGATCACGAGATGGTTTCAACCCGTTTCGCGTGAGCGCCGCATGCGCCGGTCCAGGAGGTGCCCACTGCTATGATCAAACCCAATGCGCACACCGGCCGGTGGCGCATTTTTCATTACGAATCAAATACTTAGCTCGGGTCCACGATGCGCCTCACGTCGATCAAGCTCTCTGGTTTCAAGTCCTTCGCCGAACCCACGACGTTTCAGTTGCCGGGCCAGTTGGTCGGCGTCGTCGGGCCCAACGGCTGCGGCAAGTCCAACATCATCGACGCCGTGCGCTGGGTGCTCGGCGAATCCAAGGCCAGCGAGCTGCGCGGCGAGTCGATGCAGGACGTGATCTTCAACGGCAGCGGCCAGCGCAAGCCGGCCAGCCGTGCCAGCGTGGAACTGGCGTTCGACAACACGCTGGCGCGCGCCGGCGGGCAGTGGAACCAGTTCGGCGAGATTGCCGTCAAGCGCGTGCTGACGCGCGACGGCACCAGCAGCTACTACATCAACAACCAGCCGGTGCGCCGCCGCGATGTGCAGGACGTGTTCCTCGGCACCGGCCTGGGCCCGCGCGCCTACGCCATCATCGGCCAGGGCACCATCAGCCGCATCATCGAGAGCAAGCCCGAAGAGCTGCGAATGTTCTTGGAGGAAGCGGCCGGCGTTTCAAAATACAAGGAGCGCCGCCGCGAAACCGAGAACCGGCTCAAGGACACGCGCGAGAACCTCGTTCGTGTCGAAGACATCTTGCGCGAACTCAACGCCAACCTCGACAAGTTGGAAAAGCAGGCCGAGGTGGCGCAGACCTACCGCGCTTTGCAGGTCGAGGGCACGACCAAGCTGCATCAGCTCTGGTTCTTGAAGCACCGCGACGCGTCGAAAGAGCAGGAGCGTGTCAAGAAGGCCGTGGCCGAGGCGCACACCGCGCTCGAAGAGAAGATCGCGCAACTGCGCCACACCGAGACCGAGCTCGACACCGTGCGCCAGGCGCACTACGCGGCCGGAGACGGGTTGCATGGCGCGCAAGGGCTGCTTGCCGAAGCGGCGCTTGAAGCCAGCCGCCTGGAAGAGCGCATCCGCTACGTGGTGGACAGCCGCGCGCGCGTGGACCAGCGCATGGCCGAGCTGGCTGCGCAAGACACCGCCTGGCAGCAGCGCAACACCGAGGCGCAAAGCGAGATCGAGTCGATCGCTGCCAAACTCGCCGGCGCCGACGACGAAGCCACCACGCTGGCCGCGCAAGCCGAAGATCACGGCCACCAACTTCCGACGCTCGAAGAAGCCGTGCGCGCCGCGCAGGCCAAGAGCAACGAGCAGCGCAGCAAAGTGTCCGAGGTGCAGCAGCAGATCCAGGTGCTGGCCGCGGACAGCCGCAACGTCGAAGAGCAGTCGCGTCAGTTGAAGGCGCGCCGCGAGAAGTTGGCCGCAGAGCGCCAAGGCTTGTCGGCCCCCGACCAGGCGCGTTTGGAAGAGCTGACCAACAAGAGCACGGCCTCGGCGCTCGCGCTGTCGCAAGTCGAAGGGCGCTTGACGTCGTTGACGGACGATGTGCCGGCGCTCGACGAGCAGCGCCGCACGCTGCAGGACCAGTCCAACACCGAAGCGGCCAAGCTGACCGAGCTCGCGGCCAAGCTCGAAGCGCTGCGTGCGATGCAGGAGAAAGTGCAGACCGAGGGCAAGTTGAAGCCCTGGCTGGCGCAGCACGGGCTTGAGTCGCTGCAAGGCTTGTGGACGCAGATCCACATCGAGTCCGGCTGGGAAACGGCGCTCGAAGCGGCGTTGCGCGAGAAGCTGAACGCGCTCGAAGTCGGCCGCATCGACACCGTGCGCGCCTTTGCCAGCGACGCCCCGCCGTCCAAGCTCGCTTTCTACACGCGTCCTGCCGCCGCGTTGCCAAGCACGCACAACACGCTGCCACGGCTGTCGGAGTTGCTGCGCCTGGGCGATGCGGGCTTGAAGGCGTTGCTCGGCGACTGGCTCGAAGGCGTGTACACGGCGCCGAGCTTCGATGAAGCGTTGGCCAACCGCTCGAAGCTGACGCATGGCGAAGTCATCATGACGCGTGAGGGCCATGCGGTGACGCAGTTCGCCGTGACTTTCTATGCGCCCGACGACGAGCGGGCCGGTCTGCTCGCGCGGGCACAGGAAATCGAGAACCTGGAGCGCCAGCAGCGCGCCCAGCGCTTGATCGCCGAAGAAGCACGCTCGGCGCTGGTGCGCTGCGAGGCCGCCTACACCGAAGCTTCGCTCAAGCTCGCCAGCGTGCGCCGCGACGCCGCCGAAGCGCAGACGCGGGCGCACCAGTTCCAGGTCGAGCTGCTGCGCCTGACGCAACTGGCCGACGCGGCCCGCGCACGCAGCACGCAGCTGGGCGAAGAGCTGGGCGAGACCGACGCGCAGCTCGAAGCGCTGGCCGAGCGCCGCGCCACGGGAGAAGCGCGCTTCGAAGAGCTCGACATGCAACTCGCGACAACGCAGGAGCGCCACGCCGAACTCGACGAGGCCGTGATCCAGGCCGAGCGAAAGATTACCGAAGCGCGCGAGCAGGGCCGCGCGCTGGCGCTGCGCGCGCAAGAGGCGCAGTTCCAATCGCGCACGCTGGTGACGCGCCGCGAGGAGTTGCAGCGCGGGGTCGAAACGGCCACGCAGCAGGTCGCGGCCAATGTGCAGGCCGTGGCGCAACTCAAGGAAGAACTCGGCGCGCTCGACGACGCCGCCGCACAAGCGGGCCTGCAAACCGCGCTGGCGCTGAAGCTGCAACGCGAGTCGGCGCTGGCCGCACAGCGCAGCCAGTACGACGACCTCTCGGCCAAGCTGAAAGGCTTCGACGAGCAGCGCATGGGCCTGGAGCGCGGTCTCGATCCGCTGCGCGAGAAGATCACCAAGCTGCAGCTCGAAGAGCAGGCTGCGTCGCTCGGCGGCGCGCAATACCTGGAGCAGCTCACAGCGGCAAGCGTTGACCTCGATGCCGTGGCCAAAGGCATTGAAGACGGCGCTGTGAAGTTGCAGGGCCTGCAAAGCGAAATTGACCGCCTGCACCGCGAAGTTGAAGCGCTCGGCGCGGTGAACCTGGCAGCGCTCGAAGAGCTGACCACGTCGCGCGAGCGCAAGACCTTCCTCGACGCGCAAGACGCCGACCTCCGCGAAGCGATGACGATGCTCGAAGCGGCGATCAAGACCATCGACAGTGAGACGCGCGAGCTGCTGGCCACCACCTTCAACCAGGTCAACGAACAGTTCGGCCGCATGTTCCCGACGCTGTTCGGTGGCGGCACCGCCAAGCTGGTGATGACCGGCGACGAGATCCTCGACGCCGGCGTGCAGGTGATGGCGCAGCCGCCGGGCAAGAAGAACAGCACGATCCACCTGCTGTCCGGCGGCGAGAAAGCACTGACGGCGATTGCGCTCGTGTTCGCGATCTTCCAGTTGAACCCGGCGCCGTTCTGCTTGCTGGACGAGGTCGATGCGCCGCTCGACGACGCCAACACCGAGCGCTACAGCAAGCTCGTCACCGAAATGGCCAAGGCCACGCAGTTCCTCTTCATCAGCCACAACAAGATCGCGATGGAGATGGCCAAACAGCTGATCGGCGTGACGATGCAGGAGCAGGGCGTGTCGCGGATCGTGGCGGTGGACATGGACGCCGCGGTGTCGATGGCCGAAGCGGCTTGAGCGTGGCCGTTGATGCCCGACAAGTCACGCCAATGGATGGTGGCCCTGTGCAAGACGGTGCTGAGCTGCTGCGCGCTTGAAGCGCTCGCACTGGTGTTTTTTCAGTACTGGACGAAGTCTTGGGCAGGAGCCGTCGTGTTGTCGATAATCGTCCTCGGCCCCTTGTCCTTGTGGTTCGCGCGCCCGCTCTACCGCTACTGGCGGCGAGCGAAGCCGTGAACCCACAGCGGCGCGACTTGCGCAAGCGTCACCCAGCATGAGCCTCACTGTCGCCCTCCTCGTTGCCGCCGCCGCCGCGCTCGCCGCGCTCGCGGGGCACGGCTGGTGGAGCGCGCGGCGCGCGTTGCCGCGCAAGGCCGAGGGCATCGTGATGCCGGTTGAACCGGTGGTGCAGCGCGTCGAGCCGACGTTGGGTGACGCGCCAGCGTTGCCGGCCAGTGCTGCGGCCGTGGCCGCAGCGCGGCGCGTCAGCTCGCGCGTCGATGCGCTGATCGACGCGATCGCCACGCTCGGCCTGGAGGCGCCCGTGCCAGGGCGAGACCGTGATCGCGCACCTGCCGGCCTCGCGCCGCGCCGGCGGCAAGCCGTTTTTCATCGAGGGCCTGAACACCGAAACGTCGCAGTGGGAAACGCCGCAGCCTGGTGCGCGCTACGGTGAGCTGCAAGCGGGCGTGCAACTCGCCAACCGCAGTGGCGCGTTGAACGAGATCGAGTACTCGGAGTTCGTGCAGAAGACCCAAGCCTTTGCCGACGCGCTCGGCGCCGTGCCCGACTTCCCCGACATGCTCGACGTGCGCGCCCGTGCCCGCGAGCTCGATGCGTTTGCCGGCGCGCACGATGCGCACCTGGCGATTCACCTGCAAGCCAACGCCGCGGCGTGGAGCGTGGGCTATCTGCGCCAGTGCGCCGAGCGCCATGGCTTCATCCCGGGCACGATGCCAGGGCGGCTGGTCCTGCCGGGTTCGGAAGACGGTGCGCCTGCCGTGCTGGTGCTCTCGTTCGACGCTCAGGCCGCGCTCTCGGAAGACCCACAGCAGGCCGCTGTGCGCCGCTTCACGCTCTCGCTCGACGTGGCGCAGACGACCGAGGCGGCCGACCCTTTCGGCGCCTGGCAAGCGGCGATTCGCGCGCTGGCCGCCGAGATGGATGCCACCGCGGTCGACGACGATGAACGCGCGATCACGCTGCAGCACTACACGACGATCGCCTCGGAGTTGAAAACGCTGTACAGCGCTCTGGAGTCGCGTGACATGGCGGCGGGCAGCGCGGTGGCGCGACGACTGTTCCAGTGAAGACCGCCGGCCAGCGCGCGGCCGAGTTGCGCGCATTACTGAACCGCCACGCCCACCTGTACTACGTGCTCGATGCGCCGCAGATTCCGGACGCCGAGTACGACCAGCTGTTTCAGGAACTGCAGGCGCTCGAAGCTGCACACCCCGACCTGCTGAGCCTCGACTCGCCGACGCAGCGCGTGATCGGCGCCGTGCTCGACGGCCTCGCGCCCGTGCGGCACGCCGTGCCGATGCTGTCGATCCGCACCGAGACCGACACCACCGACGGCGGCGCGCGCGAGTTCGATCGGCGTGTGCGGCGCGAGCTGGCATGGGCTGACGACGCGGCCCCGGTCGAGTACGCGTGCGAGTTGAAGTTCGACGGCCTGGCGATCAACCTGCGCTACGAGCGCGGGGTGCTCGTGCAGGCGGCGACGCGCGGCGATGGCGAAACCGGCGAGGACGTGACGCACAACATCCGCACGATCGCGCCGATCCCGCTGCGCCTGATCGGCGCCGATGCGCCGGTGCTCGAAGTGCGCGGCGAGCTCTATATGCGCCGCGATCATTTCGAGGCCTTGAACGAAGCGCAACGCAGCAAGGGCGAGAAGACCTATGTGAACCCGCGCAACACCGCGGCGGGCGCGGTGCGGCAACTCGACTCGGCGATCACTGCGTCGCGCAAGCTGTCGTTCTTTGCCTATGGCCTGGGCGACGTGCAGGGCTGGGCGGTGCCGGCCACGCATGCGGCGCTGTTGGACACGTTGGCAGCGTTTGGTCTGCCGGTCGATGCGCGGCGCCGCGTCGTCCAAGGCGCTGATGGCCTCGTGGCATTTCACGCCGAGATCGCTGCGCAACGCGATGCGCTGCCGTTCGACATCGACGGCGTGGTCTACAAGGTCAACAGCCGCGCGCTGCAGCAGCAGCTCGGTTTTGTTTCGCGCGAGCCGCGCTGGGCGGTGGCGCACAAATATCCGGCGCAGGAGCAGATGACGCTGCTGCGCGGCATCGACATCCAGGTCGGCCGCACCGGCAAGCTGACGCCGGTGGCCAAGCTGGAGCCGGTGTTCGTCGGCGGCACGACGGTCAGCAACGCGACGCTGCACAACGAAGACGAGGCGCGGCGCAAGGACGTGCGCATCGGCGACACGGTGATCGTGCGCCGGGCGGGGGATGTAATTCCCGAGGTAGTGGGCGTCGTGCAGGACCTTCGATACCTCAGGGTGCGCGGATTCGCGGCGAAGCCCTTCGATCTCTACAAGCGCCTGGATGGAAAGTGCCCCGTCTGCGGTGCGGCGATCGTGCGCGAAGAAGGCGAAGTCGATTGGCGTTGCAGCGGCGGCATCTCGTGCCCGGCGCAACGCAAGCAGGCGGTGCTGCACTTTGCGCAGCGCCGCGCGCTCGACATTGAGGGCCTGGGCGACAAGATCGTCGATCAGCTCGTCGACGCCGGCGTCATCAGGACGCTGCCCGATCTGTACAAACTGGGCGTGGCGTCGCTCGCGGCGTTGGAGCGCATGGCCGACAAGAGTGCGGCCAATCTCGTTGCCGCGATCGGCAAGAGCAAACAGACCACGCTGGCGAGATTTCTGTACGGGCTGGGCATCCGCCACGTTGGCGAGACGACGGCGAAAGACCTCGTGCGCCACTTCGGCGCACTCGAGCGCGTGATGGACGCGAGCACCCAGCAGTTGCTGGAAGCGCCGGATGTCGGACCGGTCGTCGCGCAAAGCATCCGCACGTTTTTCGAGCAGCCGCACAACCGCGAAGTGGTGGAGCAACTGCGTGCCGCCGGTGTGACATGGGCCGAGCATGACGGCGAGGCCGACACCTCCCCCAAGCCGCTGGCCGGCAAGACGTTTGTGCTCACCGGTTCGTTGCCGACGCTGGAGCGCGAAGACGCCAAGGCGCTGATCGAAGCGGCGGGCGGCAAGGTGTCCGGCTCGGTGTCGAAGAAGACGCACTACGTGGTGGCTGGCGATGCGGCGGGCAGCAAGCTAGACAAAGCGCGCGAATTGGGTGTCGAGGTCATCGATGAGGCGGCGCTGAAAGCGCTGCTGGCTGCCGAATGACCACGCCGCTTCTCGGCGTGGACCTCGGCGGCACCAAGATCGAGATCGCTGCGTTGTCGCGCGACGACGGCCGCTTCCTGCTGCGTGAACGCATTTCCACACCGCGTGGCGACTACGCCGCATTGCTGCAAGCCATCGAAGGGCTGGTGCGCAGCGCGGAGGCGCAGCTCGGCGTCGGCGGGTTGCCGTTGGGCATCGGCATCCCCGGCTGCATTTCTCCGGCCACGGGTGTGGTCAAAGGCGCGAACTCGATCCGGCTCAACGGCCGTGCGCTCGACAAGGATCTGGAGCAAACGCTGCAGCGCCCCGTGCGTGCCGAGAACGACGCCAATTGCCTGGCGGTCAGCGAGGCGGTCGATGGCGCTGCCGCTGGCGAGCGCGTCGTCTTCGCGGTGATCCTCGGCACGGGCACCGGGGCCGGCATTGCCCTCGACGGCCGCGCGTGGACGGGCCGCCAGGGTGTTGCCGGCGAGTGGGGCCACAACCCGGCGCCGTGGGTGCCGGGCGACGAGCTTGTGCCGCGATTGCGCTGTTGGTGCGGGCGCGGCGAATGCACCGAGACGCTGCTGTCCGGCCCAGGCATGGCCGCCGATCACGTGCGCCACGGTGGCGCGGCGCAGGACGCGCCGGCCATCGTCGCTGCTGCTGCGGCCGGCGATGACGCCGCACGCGCCAGCCTGGGTCGCTACTGCGAACGCGTTTCGCGCGCGCTGGCGCAGATCGTCAACGTGCTCGACCCTTCGGTCATCGTGCTCGGCGGCGGCATGAGCAACATCGATGCGTTGTACGAAGAAGTGCCGCGGCGCTGGATGCCGCATGTGTTTCTCCGACACCGTCACCACACCGCTGCGGCGCGCCAAGCATGGCGACTCGTCGGGCGTGCGCGGTGCGGCCTGGCTGTGGCGGTGAGCGGCGGCGCCGGCGACCGCATGCTCAAGGTCGACCACGCCGGCGAGCACGGCGCGATCTCGATCTACAAGGCGCAGATCTGGATGGCAATGCTGCGCGCGCCTGAGATGGTGCCCGAGCTGACGCACTTTCTCGCGCACGAGGTGCGGCATCGGTCGATTTTCCAGGCCGAACTGGCACGGCGCGGCGTCGCGCGTTGCCGCAGTTGGCACCTGTGCGGCGTGGGCGGCTTCGTGCTCGGCCTGCTGACCGGGTTGATCGGTCGCCACGCCATCGCAGCAACGACGGTGGCGGTGGAAAAAGTCGTGCTACAGCATCTGTCGCACCAGATCGAGACGTTGCAAGAGGCAGACCCCGAGGCCTGCGCGGCGATACGGCACATCGTCGAAGACGAACGCAGCCATCACGACCGATCGGTGCAGCGACTCGCGGCGCCGTCGTGGCTCGGGCGCAGCATCATGGCCGGGGTGCGCGGCGCCACCGAGTCGGTGATCTGGCTCGGCATGCGGCTGTAGAGTGCGCGCATGACCGTCCGAGAAATTCTGAAGATGGGCGACCCGCGGCTGTTGCGCGCGGCGCCAAGCGTCACGGCCTTCGACACCCCCGAACTGCACGCGCTCGTCGCTGATTTGTTCGACACGATGGAAGCCGCCAACGGCGCCGGCCTGGCCGCGCCACAGATCGGCGTCGATCTGCAAGTGGTGATCTTCGGTTTCGCCAAGAACCAGCGTTACCCCGATGCGCCGCCGGTGCCGTTGACGGTGCTGTGCAATCCGGTCATCGAAGCGCTGGACGAGACGCAGGAGGAGGGCTGGGAAGGCTGCTTGTCCGTGCCCGGTCTGCGCGGCGTGGTGCCGCGATTTGTGCGCATCCGCTACCGAGGCTTAGACCCCACGGGCCGGCCGATCGAGCGCGAGGCCGAAGGCTTTCATGCCCGCGTGGTGCAGCATGAGTGCGATCACCTGATCGGCCGCCTCTACCCGACGCGCATGACGGATCTCACGAAACTGGGCTTCACGACTGTGTTGTTCCCGGAGTTGGACGCAGCGGCGGACGATTGAGGTGGGGGCTACCCCTCGCCTGCTGCGCAGGCACTCCCCCAAGGGGAGGTTCTGGCCGACGCTTGGGAGCGGCTCGGCGCTGGCCTGAAACGTAAAGCAACGTCAAGCGCGTCAGCGGTGGTACGGTGGTTTGCGTTGTGCGGCCCAAGGCGCAGGAAAAGCACCGGCGCCGCATGAGGAGCTGACATGACTTCCCCCGCCGCCATCTCGCCCCCCCTGATCCAGCGCGCGCTGCAATCGCTCGTCGCCTTGACGCTGGCCTGCCTCGCGCTGGCCGCCAGCAACGCTGCCTGGGCGGCCGACCCTTCCGGCCGTGTCGGCCGCATCGCCACCACCGACGGCAACGTCTGGCTGTTCGACGACGACCAGGCGGAGTGGGTGCAGGCGCGCCGCAACCGCCCCGTGAGCGAAGGCGACCGCCTCTCCGCTGAACAGGGCGGCCGCGCCGAAGTGCAGATCGGCGCGGCCACGCTGCGGCTGGATGGCGCCACCGATGTCGAATTCGCGCAGATGGACGACTCGCGCGTGCACATCCGTGTGCATGGCGGCAGCGCTGCGCTGCGCGTGCGCGGCAACGAGTCTGTGCGCGAATTTGCGCTGGTCACCAACGAAGGCCGCTACGAGCCGCTGCGCCCGGGCCACTACCGCGTCGATGTGCGCGAGCAGAGCAGCCTCGGCGAAACACTGTCAGGTGCCATGCGCTTCGAGGCGCGCGACAGCGTGCTCGACCTGAACGACGGCCAGCGCGCCGAGTTCTGGCAGGAGCGCGGCACCACGCACTACGCCTGGGCCACGCCGCTCAATGACCGCTTCGGCGACTGGGTGGCGCGCGAAGACCGTGAAGACTCGCGTGAGCGCAACCGCTATGTGTCCAGCGAGATGACCGGCGCCGAAGACCTCGACCGCCATGGCCGCTGGGACCGCCACCCCGAGTACGGCGCCGTCTGGTACCCGACGGTGGTGTCCGCCGGCTGGGCGCCTTACCGCGATGGCCATTGGGTACACACGCGCCGCTATGGCTGGACCTGGGTCGATGACGCGCCGTGGGGCTTTGCGCCGTTTCACTACGGCCGCTGGGTCAACTACGGTGGGCGCTGGGGCTGGTGCCCGGGCCAGTACGTCGCGCGCCCGGTGTATGCGCCGGCGCTCGTGGCCTGGTTCGGTGGCCCGCACATCAGCGTGGGCATCAACATCGGCGGCCCGGCGATTGGCTGGGTGCCGCTGGCGCCGCGTGAAATCTATTACCCGCACTATCACGTCAGCAGCGGCTATGTGCGCAACGTCAACATCACGCATGGCCGCTGGCACGGCCCGAACCCGCGCTACGAGCGCACCGTGCCGACCGGCCCGATCATGTACACCAATCAGGGGGTGGCCGGTGGCGTGACCGTGGTGCCGCAAGGCGTGATGCAGGGCCGCCAGCCGATCAGCGCGCGCGTGGCCGTGCCGGTGGAGGCGCGGACCGTCGCGCGCTGGCAGGCCGAAGCACCGCGCGCTGTCGCGGCGCCGGGCACAACGCAACAGCAACGTGCGCAGGTGGCGGCGTATGTGCCGCCGGCGCCGCCCACGTCGCGCGTGGTCGCTGCTCCCGGCGGCGCAGCGCCGGCCGCGGTGCCGGCGGCGCCGGGCGCCGTGCGCGCGACGCCTTGGGCTGGCGCAGCAGCGCGTGCGGCCGGTGCGACGCAAAGCGACGGTGGGCAGGCGCCACGCGGCGCGCGCGCGCCGAGCGCCGAGCAGCAGCGGCCGGCGGTGATCGGCCGCCCGGTGGCCCCGCCTGCGGTGGTGCAACCCGGCCCGCAAGTCGCTGCGCCGCAAGCCGTGCCGGGGGCGCAAGTGCCACAGGCTGCGCAACGCGACGTGGTGCCGGCGCCGCCGCACCGCCAACGCGATGCACGCGATCAGCGCACGGAGCGGGTTGAACGGGGCGAGCGTGCGGATCGCGGCGAGCGCGCAGATCGCGGCGAGCGCCGTGTCGTGCCGCCGGTGATGTTGCCGCAGCAGCCGGCCGTGGTGCAACCGGCGCCGCCCGCGCAGCGCCCCGCTGGCACCGCGCCGGCTGTCGCGCAGCCGCAGAACCCGCAACAAGCGAATCCGGGCCGGGCGCGCGAGCGCGAACGTGCCGAAGAGCGCGACGACGACCGCCGCGCCGAAGTACCGCGCCGCGTGCGCGACCCGCGCGACCAACAGGTTCGGTAGCAGGGCTACCCCCGGAGCGGCGTGGCCGCTCCCCCTCACGGGGGCAACGCCAGGTGCCGGGCGGTGCCCGATCCGCGGCGTTCGCTTGGCAAGACAAAGAGCTTGCCGTTGTCCGATTTACTTGCTTCCCCCGCGCAACTGCGGCAGCAGCACCGGCCAGACGTTGCCCAGGATGATCGGGTGCGCCGATTCCTTCGGGTGGATGCGGTCAGCCTGAAACATCTTCTCTTCGCTGTCGGCGATGTCGGCCACGCCCTTGAGCAGAAACGGCACCAGCGCGGCGCCTTCGCTCTTGGCCACGCTGGCGAACAGCGCCGCGAACTCGTCGGCGTACTTGCGGCCATAGTTCGGCGGCATCTGCATGCCGGCGATCAGCACGCGCGCACCGGCCGCCTTCGAGGCGCGCGCCATCGTGCCGAGGTTGTCTTGCGTCATCTTGAGCGGCAGGCCACGCAGCGCATCGTTGCCACCCAGCTCCAGGATCACATGCGTCGGCTTGTGCTGCGCCAGCAGCGCCGGCAGGCGCGAACGGCCGCCGGAGGTGGTGTCGCCGCTGATGCTGGCGTTGACCACACGCGCGTTGATCTTCTCGCGCGCCAAGCGCTGTTCGAGCAACGCCACCCAGCCCGCGCCACGCGCGAGGCCGTACTCGGCCGAGAGGCTGTCGCCGACAACGAGGATCTGCGGCGTCATCGTCGGTTTCAGGGTCTGACCGGCAGCTTCTGGGGGCAACAGCGCCGCGGCTGCGGCCATGGCACCGATGCGGCTACAGTGCGCCAGCCAGGCCCGGCGCCCCTTGAAAACAACATCACTCATGAGCTCGTCGCCACCTCTGATTGAAGTCGATCACGTCACCAAACAAGTCAGCGACTCGACCGGCACGCTGACGATACTCCACGACATCCACTTCTCGCTGCCGGCGCGCGAGTCGGTGGCCATCGTCGGCGCTTCCGGCTCGGGCAAGAGCACGCTGCTGTCGATCATCGCCGGTCTCGATGTGCCGACCTCCGGCACGGTACGTCTGGCCGGCAAGGATCTTTTCAAGTTGAATGAAGACGACCGCGCCGCGGTGCGCGCCAAGCGCCTGGGATTCGTCTTCCAGAGTTTCCAACTGCTCGCCAACCTGAACGCGGTCGAAAACGTGATGCTGCCGCTGGAGCTGCTCGGCAAGCGCGACGCGCGCGCCACGGCGCAGGAGATGCTGCAACGCGTCGGCCTGGGCGAGCGGTTGACGCACTATCCCAAGGTGCTGTCGGGCGGCGAGCAGCAACGTGTGGCGCTGGCGCGCGCCTTCGTCGTCAAGCCTGCCGTGCTGCTGGCCGACGAGCCCACCGGCAGCCTCGACTTCGCCACCGGCGAGCGCGTGATGGAGCTGATGTTCGACATGAACCGCGAGGCCGGCACGACGCTGGTGCTGGTGACGCATGACCGCGCGATCGCCGAGCGCTGCAAGCGGCAGATCCGGATCGAGGCGGGGAAGGTGGCTGTTGAATGAGCTGGCTCACCGCTGCTGTTGACTACCTGCCGCGCTGGCTCGAACACCAGATGCGTGTCACCGAGCAGCCGGGCTGTGCGATCGCGGTCGCGCACAAAGGCAAGTTGGTGTTCGAGGCGGCGTTCGGTCATGCCGACTTGCCGCGCGGCATTGCGATGACACCGCGCCATCGCTTTCGCGTCGCCTCGCACTCGAAGACCTTCACGGCGGTGGCGCTGATGAAGCTGCGCGAAAAGCGCAAGTTGCAGCTTGATGATTCTGTGGGCAAGTATGTCGGCGGCCTGCGCGCCGACGTGGCCTCGCTCACGCTGGCGCAACTGGCGAGCCACAGCGCCGGCCTGGTGCGCGACGGCATCGATGCCACGCAGTGGTCTTTGCAGCGCGCGTTCCTCGACGAAGCGGCGTTGCGCGAAGACCTGACGCAGCCGCCGACGCTTGATGCGAACACGCGCTTCAAATACTCGAACCACGGCTACGGCTTGCTCGGGCTGGCCATCGAGCAGATCACCGGCGAGCGCTATGTCGATTGGATGGCGCGCGAGATCGTCGCAGCCGCTGGGTTGGACGAGACCGCGCCCGATGCGCAAGGACTCCTGGCGCGCGCCAAACTGGCGAACTTGGCGAAAGGCCACAGCGCCAAACAGCCGCTCGGCAAGCGCGTCGCCATCGACGTTGGCATGAGCACGCACGCGCTCGCGTCGGCGACCGGCTTCGTCAGCAGCGCCGCCGATCTGGCGCGCTTCTACGCCAGCCTCGCACCCGACGCGCGCAGCAGCCTGCTCTCGGCCGCGAGCCGGCGCGAGATGACACGCCGCCAGTGGCGCAGCGAGCACGACAGCACGGGCCGCTGGTACGGCCTGGGCACGATCAGCGGCACGACCGGCGCGTGGGACCACGTCGGCCACAGCGGTGGCTTCCCCGGCGTGATCACGCGCACCGCCTGCGTGCCGAAACATCAGCTCGCGGTCTCGGTGCTGACCAATGCGGCCGATGGCTTGTCGCACCAGTGGCTCGACGGTGCGCTGCACGTCATGCAGGCCTTCGAGAAACATGGCGCGCCATCGCGCCGCACCGCGCGTTGGCAGGGTCGCTTCTGGAACCTGTGGGGCGCGTTCGATCTGCTGCCGATGGGTGGCGTGCGCGTGCTGCTCGCCAACCCCGGCCTCGCCAACCCGCTACAGGACGCGAGTGAAGTCGATGTCGCGGCCACCGATCGCGGCACCGTGACGCTCGGCGGCGGCTTTGCGAACCACGGCGAGCCGGTGCGCATCGAGCGCGATGCGCGCGGGCGCGTTCGAACCTTGTGGCATGGTGGCACGGCGCTTGTGCGTGAGCCCGTGGCAGCAAAGGCTCTGACAGCGGCATCGCGCTCGCGGCCGCGATAGGACGATCTCCGCATGCACATCGCCATCCTCACCTTCCAAGGCTTCAACGAGCTCGACTCCTTCATCGCGCTCGGTGTGCTGAATCGAATCAAGAAGCCGGGTTGGCGGGTGACGATCTGCTGCCCGGAGCCGACCGTCACGTCGATGAACGGCGTGACGGTGCACGCCCAATCGACGCTGGCGCAGGCGCGCAGCGCGGACGCCGTCATCGTTGGCAGCGGCATCAAGACGCGGGAGATCGTCAACGACCGCGCCATCATGGAAGAACTTGCGTTGGACCCGGCGCGTCAGTTGGTGGCGGCTCAATGCTCGGGCACGCTCGTGCTCGCCAAGCTCGGATTGCTCGGCGCCGTCCCTGCCTGTACGGACCTCACCACGAAGCCGTGGGTGGTCGAGGCGGGCGTCGAAGTATTGAATCAGCCGCTCTTTGCGTCGGGCAATGTGGCCACCGCGGGCGGATGTTTTGCGTCGCCGTACCTCGCCGCCTGGATCATCGGGCGCACCGAGGGACGGCAAGCTGCCGCCGATGCACTGCACTATGTGGCGCCCGTCGGCGAGAAGGACAGCTATGTCACGCGCGCGATGGCAGCGATCGACCGGTATCTCTGAGCGGCTACCCCAACAACAAAAACTTCTCGCGCCGCTGCGTCAGGTCGATGTAGCGCTGTAGCGCGCGCTGCGACGTGCCGTCCAGGCGCGCAAACGAGCAGCCCAGGCGCGAGACGCGCGTGTTGGCGCCGAAGCCACCGCTGATGTGCTGCACGGTCAGCGGTGCGATGAGCAGCGTGTCGGCGTCGAGTTCGAGGCGCACATCGACAATCGACGTGCCGGCCTCGATCGGCGTGGCTTCGGCCGGCAGCTGTAGGGCGCATCCACCGACGCTCACGTCGAGCACGCGCAGCGTCAGCATTTCGCCGCGCGATGCGGGATGGCGCAGGTGGGCCACGGCGCTGTCGCGCGTGCGCACGCGGAAGTACTCACGGCGCTGGAATCGAAACACGGTGTCTGGCAACACGGCTTGCAATGCGCTGGCGTTGCTGCCGTGCGAGACCATCAGGCCGTGCAGGTCGAACTGCACCTTGATCGCATCCAGGTAGGCCACGGCGGTGGCCTCACCGGCTTCGACCAGCGCGCGCAGTTGCGGATGAGTCGCGTCGGCGTCGAGGCTGATGCGCCGGGCTTGCGCGTCCACGGCCCACAGCGTCGAGGTGTAGGCCGCACCGTTGGGCGCGGAGAGCTGCACCAGCACGGCGCTGTCGACCAGGCGGCGCAGCAGCGCCAGCAGTTCGACGGGATGATCGACGCGGAACTCGTCGATCGCCCGCCCCGTCAGCGTGGACAGGGGCGCGGGCTGCGTGGCCTCGGGGGCGCCGGCGTGCAGGTTCATGTCAGTACCGCCCGGCCGCCCGAAGGTGCTGACGCTCCATCGGGCCACAAAGGGGATCGTTCCGGTCCATGGGGACGCGAACGAAGTGAGCTAGGGGTTGTTTCATCTCAATGCAGCGTGCGGGATTTGCCTGTCATCATCTGGTCGAGGTCCTCGAGCCACGGCTCGGCCAGCGTGCGGATTTCGGCGTCGTTGACGAGAATGCGCTGCATGATGCGACTCTTCTGTTTGCCTTCTTCGGCATGCAGGCTGTGCTCCGTTGCCGCGTGCTTCAACTGCGAGATCAACAGCACGCAAGCGCCTTCGAGCTTGACGACCTGGTCCCAGTTGGCGGCGCGCGCTGCGGCCAGCATGTCGTTGCTGGCGCGCTCGAGCGCTTCGTAGTAGCCGAGCAGGCGGGTGTCCATGGAGTGAGTGGCGTTCATGATGGTTCTGTCTGGGCTTCAGCGGCCATCGACTTGCGGTGCGATCGACTGCCACGCATCGCGCAAGGGCTCAACAAGCGCGCGGCACTCGTCGAGTGCTGCCGCGTCGTTCTTCAGGTTGGCCTGCGTCAGGCGCAGCGTCACGTAGGCGTAGAGGTCGGACAGGTCCGACGCCAGCGCGCCGCCGGCAGCCAGGTTCAGGCTGGCCTTCAGGCCCTCTTCGACGATGCGCACGGCGCGGCCGATCTCGCGGCCCTTGAGCTCGGTCTGGCCAGCCGTGATGGCGGCTTTGGCCATCGCGACGGACTCGAAGTATCCGTCGAAGAGCATCGCGACCAGCTTGTGTGGCGATGCGCTCTGGACACCAGTCTCGACGCCGACTTGGCTGTACATCTGAGCGTGAGGTGCGCGGCCGTAGGCCAAAGCAGAGGATCGGTGCGGTGCGTACATGGGCGACTACCTGTGAACGGAAGTGTCTGGGCTTGCCAGGGTTATCGTCCGTCGGAGTCAGCGCTTGAGGCTGCTGATCGCTTGGATTGGCCGTGAAGTTGCGCCAACGTCCGCTCGCTGAAAAATCAACCGTTGTTGCGTGCGTCGTAGAAGCTCGACAGCGCCTGCAGCTGCTGGGTGACGGCCGTGGAAAGGCCGTTCAGCTGGCCCATGTTGCGATCGAGCGCGGTGTACTGCGCGCGCAATCGCCGCTCGGTGGAGGCAAGGCGCGCTTCCATCTGGTCCTGGCGGTCACCGTTGCGATCGATGCTCGCCTGGAGCGTTGTCTTGCGCGTGTCGAAGGCGCCTTCCGGGCCGAGGAGCGCGTCACCGAGTTCCTTGAAGCGGCGCAAGAAGCCACTGTCGGCGTTTGTGGTGCCATTGGTGGCAAACAACTTCTGCAACTCGCCCATGTTGGCCAAGCCGTTGTCGAGCTCGCTCGTCCGGATCGTCAGCGTGCCATCGCGTTGCAGCGACAGGCCCACGTCTGACAGACGGCCGAAAACGGACGACGCCGAGGACGGGTCGTTCAACACCGTACGCATCTGGCGCTGGATGCCGAGCACCAGACTGTCGCCTTGCATCGGGCCCCCGGTCTGGCTGGCTTCGTTGAAGCTTGTCTGCGTGCGAATGTAGTTGGCCAGCTCGTTGTACGACTTGACAAAGTCTTCGACCGCGGTCTTCACCGCGGCGCTGTCGGCGGTCACGGTCACCTCGACTGGCGCCGTCGTTGTCTTGACGAGTTTCAACGTCACGCCGTCGGAGACGTTGGCCAGCGTGTTGCTGGCCGACTCGACGTCGATGCCGTTGATCGTCGCCAGTGCATTGACAGCACGTTGGTTGAACGTGGTCGGCGACGCGGCGCGCGCGTCGAACGCCAGTGCCGACAACCCATTGGTCGCTACGCCGTCGTCACTGGTCTCCGTGGCGGTGACGCGAAAGCCGTTCTCCGCACCACTGTCTTTGGAGCGGATCGCCAGGCGCGCGCCGCTGGCATCGTTGATGACCGTGGCGGTGACACCGGCGTTGGCTGCGTTGATCTTGTCGCGCACTTCGGCCAGCGTGTCGTCTTCCGCGCCGAGCGTCACGGTCACGGCGGTGGCCCCTGCCTTGGCGTTGAAGCCGCTGATCGTCGGCGAGCCGGTGTAGGTGCCGAGCTCGATGGTCAGCGATCCGGCGCCGAAGAGCGCCGGATCGGCACCGGTGAAGCGCCGGCTGGAAACGGTCTGCGCCGTGGCGAGCTGCTGCACTTGCACGGCGTACGCGCCGGCGGCAGCGCCGCCGGCCGTGGCGATGGTGACGGCGGGGTCGGCGCTGGCCCCGGTCGTGCGGTTCCACAGTGTCGACGAGCTGAGGGCCGTGGCCTTGTCGCGCATGGCCGAGACCATGCCCTGCATCTTGCCGAACTCCGACAGCTTCGTGGTGAGTTGCGTTTCCTGGCGTTCGAGCGCGACCAGCGGCTGCCGTTCGATGGCCAGCAACTGGGTGACGATGCTGTTGATGTCGAGCCCGCTGCCGATGCCGGCGGAGGTGATGGTGGCCATGTGTAGGTATTCCGGTGACGGTCGTCGTCCGGTTTTCGGCAGCGCCTTGCGACGGCTTGAGCGCAGACGCTGTCGAAAACCGTGCGGCGCGTGAAACGCTGCACGGGCGGAGCGGTCAGCGTGAGCTCAACGTTGGAGCAGCGAAAGCACCTGCTGCGGCAATTGGTTGGCCTGCGCCACCATGGCACTGCCCGCCTGTTGCAGGATCTGCGCACGCGCCAGCGCGGCGGTTTCGGCTGCGAAGTCGGCGTCCATGATGCGTGAGCGTGCGGCGGCCTGGTTTTCGGCCGAGACCTGCAGCGTGGCGATCACTGCCTCGAAGCGGTTCTGTGCTGCGCCGTAGAGGGCACGTTCGCTGTTGACAGTGTCGAGCGCAGCGTCGATGTCGGTCAGTGCCTGCGTCGAGTTGGCCACGCTGGTGAGGTCGCCGCCAGTCACCGCGGTGATCGTCGCATCGCCGGAAAGGTCGGCGGTGGTGACGGTCACGGTTTCGCCGCTGTTGGCGCCGACTTGGAAGTCCTGCGCGCCCGCGCCAGCGGCGAGGATGTCGATGCCGTTGAAGCGCGACGAGCCGATGGTGCGCGTGATCTCGGCCGCCAGTTCCTGGTACTCGGCGTCGAGGTTGGCGCGGTCACTGACACCGTTGGTGGCGTTGGCCGACTGCACCGCCAGCTCGCGCATGCGCTGCATCATCTCCGACAGCTTGCCCAGTGCGCCTTCCGCGGTCTGCGCCAGCGAGATGCCGTCGTTGGCATTGCGCACGGCGACGTTCATGCCACGCACTTGGGCGTTCATGCGCTCTGCGATGGCCAGGCCTGCCGCGTCGTCCTTGGCGCTGTTGACGCGCAGGCCCGAGGACAGGCGCTGCATCGATGTCGCCAGCGACGACTGCGACATGTTGAGGTTGCGTTGCGCGTTGAGCGAAACGAGATTGGTATTGATGGTTTGGGGCATGTTGAGCACTCCTTGAGAATCGATCACTCCCGGCTCGGGTGCCGGCCCTGCGTTCCGGCCGACCTGGTCGAACGCTTGTGATCCATTGTGAGAAATGCTTTAGCGCCGCGATCGGCCGAACAACGGCCAGAAAGGCCCCGCAAAAGAAAAGCCCGCCTCGACGCGAACGTCGAAGCGGGCTTCGGGTGCGGCTCAGGCGAGCCGCGCTCCTTCGCTGCTTAGCGCAGCAGCGACAGCACCTGCTGCGGCAGCTGGTTGGCTTGGGCGATCATCGCCGAGCCGGCCTGCTGCAGGATCTGTGCACGCGACAGGTTGGCCGTTTCCGCGGCGAAGTCGGCGTCGGTGATCCGGCTCTTCGCAGCAGCCTGGTTCTCAGCCGAGACTTGCAGCGTGCCGATGACCGACTCGAAGCGGTTCTGCGACGCACCGTAGAACGCACGCTCGCCGTTGAACGTGTCCAGCGCGGTGTCGATGTTGGTCAGCGCGGTGTTCGCAGCGGCCAGCGTGTCCACGCCGCCACCGGTCACGGCCGTGATGCCGGCGTTGGTCGACATGTTGGTCGTCGTGATCGTCACCGTCTCGCCGTTGTTGGCGCCGACCTGGAAGACCTTGGCGCCGGCATCGCCGGCCAGGATGGCCTGACCGTTGAACTTGGTTGTCGTCAGCGTGCGGCCGATTTCTGCGGCCAGTTCGGTGTACTCGGCGTCGAGGTTGGTGCGGTCGCTGGTGCCGTTGGTGGCGTTGGCAGACTGCACCGCCAGTTCACGCATGCGTTGCAGCATGTCGCCGACCTTGCCGAGCGCGCCTTCAGCCGTCTGCGACATCGAGATGGCGTCGTTGGCGTTGCGGATCGCGACGTTCATGCCGCTTGACTTGGGCGGACATGCGCTCGGCGATCGCCAGGCCGGCAGCGTCGTCCTTGGCGCTGTTGACACGCATGCCGGAAGACAGGCGCTGCATCGAGGTGGCGAGCGAAGACTGCGATGCCGATGCATTGCGCTGGGCGTTCATCGACACGAGGTTGGTATTGATCGTCATGGGCATGATGTGGCTCCAAAAGTTACGGTGGTTTGATTTCCTGAGCCGGCCGGTCGGCCGGTCGGGTTGTCGTCCCCGGTTTCGAAGTGGCTGGGGCCGTGCACCTTTTTCGGTCAGGGCCGGCGCGAACTTGAGCCGCGCAATGCGAGAACTATTTCGCGGGGGCGGCCGCTGTCGTGCTTTGCGCCGCCGGCACTGATTGGTGCGTCGCGGCAGCGGCGCTGCGGGCCACCGTGTGCGCCAGCGCATCGAGCGTCACCGGCTTGGACAGGAAGCCGTTCATGCCGGCGTCGAAGCAGCGCGCCCGCGTTTCGGCATAGGCATCGGCGGTCAGCGCGATGATCGGCAACGCAGCCTTGGCGCCGGGCAGCGCGCGGATGGCGCGCGTGGCCGCGATGCCGTCGAGCTCGGGCATGTGCAGATCCATCAGCACGAGATCGAAGTCGCCCTGTTGCACTGCCAGCACTGCGGCGCGGCCGTCGCGCGCGAACTGCGCGTGGTGGCCGAGGTAGTCGATCATCGCCGCGAGCACTTCGCAGTTGACGTCGTTGTCTTCGGCCACCAGCAAGCGCAACTTGCGCAGCGCAGAGGCCTGTGCGGCAGTCTCGGCCGCTGGCGCCGACGTTGATGCCGGCGCCACGCGCAGCGGCAGCCACACCTCGAAGCGGCTGCCCAGGCCGGGTGAGCTCTGCACGTCGATGTCGCCGCCCATCAGCCGCGCCAGGCTGCGCGAGATCTCCAAACCCAGCCCCGCGCCGCCGTGGCGCCGCGATGTGGAGTTGTCTCCCTGGCTGAAGCGCTGAAACAGGCGCGCCAGTGTGGCGGCGTCCATGCCGATGCCGGTGTCGACCACGGCCATGCGCAGCCGGTCATCGTCAGCGCGGATGTCCAGGCTGATCTGGCCCTGTTCGGTGAATTTGATGGCGTTGGACAGCAGATTGAACAGCACCTGGCGCACGCGCGTGCCGTCGAGCAGCAGCCGCGGCGGCACCGCGGGATCGACCCGCGTGGCCAGCGTCAATCCTTTGGCCTGCGCCGGCGGTGTCATCAGCGCTTGCACGTCGGCCGCCAGATCGTGCGGCGACACCGGGTCTTCGTGCAGGCTCAGTGTGCCGGCCTCCAGACGCGCCGCATCGAGAACGTCATTGAGGATGTCCAGCAGATGGCCGCCGGACTCGCGTGCGATCTGCAACTGGCGGCGCTGTGCTGTGCTGAGCGATTCGGTGTCGAGCAACTGCAGCATGCCGAGCAGGCCCTGAAACGGCGTGCGCAACTCGTGGCTCATGTTGGCCAGGAACGCACTCTTGGCCACGCTGGCGTCTTCGGCCTTGTGCCGGGCCAGGCGCAGATCGTTGGCCAGCGATTCCAGTTCGCGTCGGCGCTGCAGTTCTCGCCGCCACAGCGCCAGCGCGAGCAGCGCAAAGCCGACCGAGGTGGCCGACAGCAGTGCGGTCAGCAGCAAGGCAGTGCGCCCCTGATCGCGCACCGTGTTGTAGTGTTCCCCAACCACCGCCGACGCCGTGTGCGCCGCCTCGACCACCAGCGACTGGATCGGCGCGCTCAGTGGCTCCATGCGTGCCAGCAAACTGCGCACTGCCGCTGCATCGAACGGGTCCTGCGCCGCGGGTCCGAGCGTGCGGTCGGCGTCCACGATGAAAGCGCCGAGCAGTGACAGCACGCGTTGCCGCTCGGCCGAGTTGGCCACCGCCGTGGCGACGCGGCCCGAGGACAGCAGATCGACGCGGCTGACGAACACGTCGTAGCGCAGTTGCACCGCCTCGCGGTCGGGGCTGACCGCTTGGGCGGAGTTCTTGAGAGTCACAAGCAAACGCAGGAACTCGACCTGCAACTGCGACAGGCTGATCTGCAGTTGGTCGTTCTGGTACTGCACCGTGGTGTCGAGCAGCCGGTGCTGGCGCCATTGCGTCCAGCCGATCGCCGCCAACGCCAACAACAGCGCCAGCGCGCCGGCCCAGACATAGCGCCCTTGCTTGGCGGTGGCGCTCATCACACGAGTTCGATGGCCTTGAGTTGCCAGATGCAGCGGTTGTAGTACGTGGTCGTGCGCAATTCCGGCTGCTCGTCGAAGGGGTAGATCACGAACAGCGGGCCTTTTTCGCGCACCGACATCGGCTTGCCATTGAGCCGATGCGCTACCACCACGTCGTAGCGGCGCGCGTCGTCGAGCGGCACCTCGACGCGGTAGTCATTCAGCGCCATGCAGCGCAAGGTGCCTCGGGCCTGGGCAGGCAAGCCACTGGCTTGCAGCACATCGCGCAGCAGCGGCCCGCTGAACTCGACGGCCTCCTTGTACCAGGGCGTCGTGGCGACGAGCGTGCGCTGGGCCAGTTGCTGCAAGGCGGTCATGCCGAACGCGAACCGCCCGCTGGTGGCCGGCGCCGCGAGCTGTGGGCCGCTGACGGTGAGCACCGCGCCGGACGGCGCTGCCCCTCGAGCGGCGAGGGCGGGGGCGGCCAGCAACAGCGCGAGCACGCGGCGGCGCTCTGGCAAGGAGGTGAAGCTCATGGTTGGCAGAATAGGCGATTCAGGGCATTGGAGCGGGCTCGTGCAGGCAGAGCAATCCGTATCGCTCCGCTGTCAGCCACAAGCCACGGCGTGCGATGTTTGGCACCCCGGGCCGGCATGAGCCTTGCTATCTGGCGGGCCCCAGGGCCCGCCCTGCTAAGCTGAAAAGATGGTCTCGGCAGCGCCACCGCCGGTTTCCTCCGAAGCGGCTTCCTACATTCAACCCGAAACGCCGAGCGCGTTGCCGGTGGGCGCGCGCATTGCCGAGTTCGAGATCCGTGACGTGCTCGGCAGCGGCGGCTTCGGCATCGTCTATCTGGCCTGGGACCAGGCCCTCGAGCGTGAGGTTGCGCTCAAAGAGTACATGCCGGGTTCGCTGGCCGGGCGCGGCGGCGACTTGTCGGTGGCGGTGCGATCGCAGTCGATGGCCGAGACCTTCGCCCTCGGTCTGCGCTCCTTCGTCAACGAAGCGCGCATGCTGGCCCGCTTCGACCACCCGTCGCTGGTCAAGGTCTATCGCTTCTGGGAAGACAACGGCACCGCCTATATGGTGATGCCGTACTACAAGGGCCGCACGCTGCGCAAGGTGCGCGCTGGCATGGTCATCGCGCCGGGTGAGGGCGCTTGCCGCAAGGTGCTAGACGCTCTGCTGTCGGCGCTCGAGGTGCTGCACAAGGAAGGCGTGTTCCACCGCGACATCGCGCCGGACAACATCCTGATCGGCGAGGACGGGGCGCCGGTGCTGCTCGACTTCGGCGCCGCGCGGCGCGTCATCGAGGGCGGAACCCAGAAGGCGCTGACGTCGATCATGAAGCCGCACTTCGCGCCGCTCGAACAATACGCCGACCAGAGCGCGATGCGTCAGGGCCCGTGGACTGACTTGTATGCGCTCGGTGGCACGGTGTACTTCCTGCTCAGCGGCCGCGAGCCGGTACCGGCGGCCTCGCGCGCGCTGCACGACGACCAGCCGCGCCTGGGCGAATTGGGCCTCGAAGAATGTTCGCCGCACTTCCTGGCGACGATCGACTGGATGATGGCCATCCGGCCGCCCGAGCGGCCGCAGAGCGTGCAGATGCTGCGCGACGTGCTCGAGGGCCGCATCACGGTGCCCGGGCGCGCAGCGCGCGAGCGCACCGTGCCCGGCGTGGCCTCGCGCCACATGGTGGACATCCTGACGTCACCGGGCGACCTGCCGACGCAGTCCGGCGAGGGTGGGCAAGGCGCAATCTCGCCGACGGTGTACATGCCGCGCCAGGCCGCGCCCGATCCGATGCCACGGCTTGCCGCGCCGACCGCGCCGACCGCGCCGGTGGTGGCAGCCGCATCGTCGCTGCCCCGCCGCTCCTCGATCGCCGTGCTCGCTGGCCTGGTGGTGTTGAACATGCTGGCCTGGTGGTGGTTCACGCGCAGCGATGTGTCGGCACGCGCTGACGCCGCGCAGGTCGTCAATGCCGCACCGAAACCGGCCGCACCGCCCGCCGCAGCCAAGGCGCCATCGATCGCCGCGCCAGCCGCCGCGGCCACACCGGCTGCGATTCCCGCACCGCCCGCGACGGCCGACAGCGGCGGCACCGAGACCATCCTTTCCGTGCTGCCGGCGCGCCTGCCGCGCGCGGCGGGCACCGCAGCGTCTGCTGCCATCGCCGCCGCCTCATCGGTGCAGCCGGCGCGTGGCCTCGACGCGGCGCTGCCGCGCAGCCCTGCACTCGAGCCCGGCCCGCCGCGCGTTGCGGACGCCACCGCCGGACGTGTCGGCAAGCCGGTGGCGATCGAGGTTGCCGACCCATTGCAGCGCTGCGGCGAGCGCAACTTCTTCTCGAAGATGTTGTGCGTCAAGCGCGAGTGCCAGAACCCGGCCGTCAGCGCGCACCCCGAGTGCGTGAAGCTGCGCGAGCAAGAGGCCGCGCACCCGACCGGCAGCGACCGCTAGTTCTCAGAACCGCGATCCGGGCAGCTGCAGAAACGCCAGTTCGTCGGCGCTCGAGTCGCGGCCGAGCAGCACATTGCGGTGCGGAAAACGGCCGAAGCGATCAACGACATCGGCATGGCGGCGCGCGTAGTCCCCGAAGGTGGCAAGTGAGCCATCGGCTGCGACCAGTGCTTTGAACAAGCGCAGCGACTCCTGCTGCGTCGCCCGGTCCTCGGCGTGTTCGAACGGCAGGTACACGAACAGGCGGTGCAGCGGGGCCAGCGCCAGGTCAGCGCCGCGCGCCACCATCTCCCGCGATGCGGCCAGCGCCTGTGCGTCGCCGGCGAACGCGCGCGGCGTGCCACGAAAGATGTTGCGCGTGAACTGGTCGAGCACGATGACCTGTGCCAAGGCGCTGGCGGGCGCCTGCGGCCACGCCACCAAGCCGCCAGACAGCGCCTGCTCGACGAGCGCGCCGAATCGCTCGCCGATCAGCGCGTCGAATCGGATGTCCTTGCGAAACCACTCGTCGCGCGGTACATCACTGCCGGCAAACCAGAAGTCGAGAACGGCTGTGGCTTGTGCATTCATCGGCACGTTGACGCTCAAGGATTGAGCAGATCGAGCGTTTGCGGATGGCGCTGCATGTAGATCTCGGCATAGCTGCAGTCGGGCCGCACCTTGAGGCCCTTGGCCCGCGCGTGGTCGAGCGCCGCCTGTACCAGCTGCGCCGCGATGCCGCGTCCGCGCAGCGCTTGCGGCACACCCGTGTGGGTGAGCATCATCACCTTGCCGAAGACGCGGTACTGGCAGACGCAGTGGTGACCGTCGACGGTGGCTTCAAAACGGGACGCTTCGACCTTGTGTTGGATCTCCACCGTCTTTATCTCCCCAGTTGCTGCCATAAGAAACTGAACTCGAGTGCCATCATGTCGGCGCGCTGTTTGTTGTCTGCCGCGCCGCCGTGGCCGCCTTCGATGTTTTCGTAGTACAGGTGCGCATGGCCCTGCTCGGCCATGCGTGCCGCCATCTTGCGCGCGTGGCCTGGGTGCACGCGGTCGTCGCGCGTGCTGGTGATGAAAAGCGCTTTGGGCAACTTCACCTCCTTGCGCAGATTCTGGTACGGGCTGTACTTCGAGAGGTAGGCCCATTCCTCGGGCTTGTCGGGGTCGCCGTACTCGGCCATCCAGCTCGCGCCGGCCAGCAGCTTGTGATAGCGCTGCATGTCGAGCAGCGGCACCTGGCAGACGACGGCGTTGAACAGTTCGGGCGCTTGCAGCATCACCGCACCGACGAGCAGGCCGCCGTTGCTGCCGCCCTGGATGCCGAGATGCCGCGCCGATGTGATCCTGCTGTCGATGAGGTCTTGCGCCACGGCGATGAAGTCGTCGTAGCTCTTCTGCTTGTTCGCGCCCACCGCGGCCTGATGCCATGCCGGCCCGAACTCGCCGCCGCCGCGGATGTTGGCCATGACGAAGACGCCACCGTGCGTCGACCACGCGGTGCCGACGCCGGCCGCGTACGACGGCTGCATCGGCACTTCGAAGCCGCCGTAGCCGTAGAGCAGCGTCGGGGTGTTGCCATCGGCCTTGGCGTCTTTCGGCCAGACGATGAAGTACGGCACCTGTGTGCCGTCCTTCGACTTGGCGAACCGCTGCTCGACGCGCATGCCGGCGCTGTTGAAAAAAGTGGGGCGCGACTTCAATGTCTCGCGCTCATCGGCGCCAGCGCTGCCCAACATCAGCGAATCGGGCGTCAGGAAATCGGCGTACGTCAGCAGGTACTGCTCGGCCAGCGGGTCTTTCGCGCCCAGCATCGGGTCGTGCAGCGATTGCACACCGAGCGTGCCTGGGAAGGGCGCCTTGACCTCGCGTGGCGTCCACTTCGAACCGTCGGCTCGCCATTCCTGAACTCGGCCGGCGACGTTGTCGAGCACCGACAGCAGTACGCGGCTGTGAGTGGCGGTGAAACCTTCGAGCGAGCGCGTGGCCGTGGGCGTGAAAAGCGCGGTGAAGCTGCGTTCGCCCTTGAGGTAGGCATCGGCACCTGTGGTGAGCAGCGAGCCGCGCGGCCAGGTCTTGTCGCCGAGCTTCCAGTCGCTACGCAGTTGGATCAGCACGCGGTCGCGCCAGAAGGTGAAGCTCGCATCGCTCGGATAGTCGAGCGCAATCTGCTTGTCGTCTTGCAACAGCCACAGCTTGCTGTTGTAGAAGTCGGTGGCGCGGCCGACGACTGTGCGCTCGAAGCCGGGCGTGCGGTCGACGCTGACGATGGCAGCCACATCCTTCACATCGGCCTCGAACACGGTCACCGCATCGCTGATCGGCTTGCCACGCTGCCAGCGCTTGACGACGCGCGGGTAGCCGGAGTCGGTCATCGAGCCGGGGCCGAAGTCGCTTGTCACGTACAGGGTGTTCTCGTCGATCCAGTCGACGGATGACTTGGCTTCGGCAACGACAAATCCACCATCCTTGGCTTCGATGAAACGCTTGGCCACGGTGTCGAACTCGCGCAGCACAGACGCATCAGCGCCGCCGCGCGACAGACTGAGTACGCAGCGTTTGTAGGCGGGGCCGAAGCACGTTGAGCCTTTCCAGACCCAGTTCTCCTTCTCGGCAGCACCCAGCGCGTCGAGGTCGAGCACGGTCTCCCAGGCTGGCTGCGGCTTGCGGTATTCGGTCAGGGTCGTGCGCCGCCAAAGCCCGCGCGGGTTCTTCGCGTCTTGCCAGAGGTTGTAGAGCGCGTTGCCGCGGCGCGTGACGCTGGGGATCTTCTCTTTCGAATCGAGGATTTCCAGAAAGCGCGCGCGCATCGGTTCGAAGCGTGGGTGTTTCTCCAGTGCGGCGCGTGATTCGCGGTTGCGTTCACGAACCCAGTTCAGTGCTTTCTCGTCCTGCACTGCTTCGAGCCAGAGGTACGGATCGTCGGTGGGTGTTTGTGCGGGGGTGTTGAGCGAGGCGGTCATGACTAGCGCAGTGATGAGAAACTTCATGAGGACAGCAACGGTTGCAAAGAAACCTCGACGTTGGCGTCGGCGGTGTTGAACCACACGCTGCCGTCTTGCACGCTGATCTGCAATTGCATCGCGCGCTTGGCCAGCGCCGCCAAGGCCTGGCTCTGCTCGTTCGGCAGTTGCCACACCGACAGCCGCGTCGTGCGCGTGAGTTTGTTCTTCACCCCCGCCCACCATACCGGCGCGCTGGCCGAGTAGGCGATGAAGGTGGCTTGTTCGGCGCGCGATGCCGCGCGCTGCATGCGGCGCTCGTCGGGGTGGCCGACTTCGACCCAGTGCACGAGTTGGCCCGACAGATCGTGTTGCCACAGATCGGGCTCGTCGGTGTCCGACAGGCCGCGTGCGAACTGCAGCGTGCCGCGCTCGTCGTTCTTCGGTGCGAAGAGCGCGAAGGCGAGCAAGCGAACCATCATCCGCTCTTCGGTTTCACTCGGGTGCAGCGCGAGGGTCAGCGCATGGTCGGCATAAACGCCGCGGTCCATGTCGGCGATCTGCAGTTGCGCTTTGTAGATGGTGGATTTGAGGGCCATGTCAGCCGCCGTCCGTTCGTCCTGAGGTATCGAAGGGTCGGGCTGAGGTTCCCCGGCCATGCGTGCATGACCTTCGAACCCTCAGGGCGAACGGGTGAGGGCGTGAGGTCATTGGTGTTTGCCGGCGGACCAGCCTTGTGTGGACAGCCAGCGTTGTCCGTCCGCGGCGGCCGGCGCTTCGAGTTCGGTGGCCATTGCATCGTTCCAGCGGTTGAGAAAACCGAAGAGGGCGACCACGCCGGTGATCTCGACGATCTCGCCGTCATCCCAATGGGCACGCAACTCAGCACCGATGGCCGCATCCACTGCGCCCGGCGTCGCCGCCGCGGCCATCGCGAATTCGAGCGCGGCGCGCTCGGCGGGCGTGAACAGCGCACTGCTGCGAAACGACCAGACCTCGTCGAGCCGCATCGCATCCATGCCCTCGGCGGCACCGAAGCGCGCCGCGGCGCGGATGGTGTGCGCTTCGCAGTAGCGGCAGCCGGCGACACGGCTGGCCACATGGCCGACCAAGCGCTTGAACTCGCTCGTCACGCGGCCCTCGTTGGCCATGACGGCACGGTTGAGTTCGGTGAACGCTCGTGCCAACGCAGGACGGCGCATCATCGTCAGCACGCTGTTCGGCGCGAAGCCGAGCGTGCCTTCAAAGAAGCGCGCAAGCTCGGCGATTTCTGTGTTGTGGTCGGAAGGCAGGGGCGCGACGAGGGGCATGGTGGCGGGGACTGTGCCACAGCGAAACAGTTCAAGGGTTCGCCCTATGCAGCGCCGGACATATCGTGATCGCCATGCGCAGGCCGGACAATCACCGGCATGGGAGGCGGCTTCATCGACGCGGCGCAGACCGCGCTGGCACTGTTGTGGAACTTCGACGCACGGCTGGGCCGCGTGGTCGCGCTGTCGCTGTTTGTCAGCGGCACGGCCTGCGTGATCGCATCGCTGTTCGGCATGGCGCTGGGCGCCTGGTTGGCGGTGACGCGCTTTGCCGGGCGGCGCGTGGTGATCGCGCTGCTCAACACGCTGTTGGCGCTGCCGTCGGTTGTGGTCGGCCTGGTGGTTTATCTGCTGCTCTCACGCGCGGGGCCACTCGGTTCGCTCGGCATCCTGTTCACGCCGACGGCGATGATCGTCGCGCAGACGATGCTCGTGTTGCCGATCGTTGCCGCGTTGACGCGCCAGCTGATCGCCGATGCCTGGCAGGGCAACGGTGAGCAGTTGCGCTCGATGGGTGCGCGCGCGCTCGTGGCCGCCGGCCTGCTGCTGCTGCACGAGCGCCTGGCGCTGGTGACCGTGCTGCTCACGGCCTTTGGCCGCGCCATCAGCGAAGTCGGCGCGGTGATGATCGTCGGCGGCAACATCGACGGCCTGACGCGCGTCATGACCACCACCATTGCACTCGAAACCAGCAAGGGCGACCTGCCGCTGGCGCTCGGCCTGGGCCTGGTGCTGCTCGGTGTGGTCGGCCTTCTCAATGGAGCGATCGCCGTGGTGCAGCGCCAGCGCGGCGCCCACGACGAAGCGCGCGTGGCGGTGGTGGCATGAACCCGCTCATCACGCTGCAAAACGCCGGTGTGCGCTTCGGCGCGCACGCGGCGCTCGCTGCTGTCGACTTCACGCTCGGCGCCGGCGAGCGCGTGATGCTCGTCGGCGCCAACGGCAGCGGCAAGACCACGCTGCTGCGCCTGCTGCACGGCCAACTGCCGCACAGCGGCGTGCGCAGCACCACCGCCGCATCGGATCGCGAGCCGACACAGGCGATGGTGTTTCAACGGCCGTTCCTGCTGCGCTTGTCGGTCTGGCACAACCTGTTGATCGCGCTCTGGCTGGCGCGCGTGCCCAAGCACGAACGCGCTGGACGCGCGCAATCCGCGCTCGAACGCGTCGGCCTGGCGCGCGAGCGCAACCGCCCTGCGCGCGTGCTCTCCGGTGGCCAGCAGCAGCGCCTGGCGCTGGCGCGCGCCTGGGCCGTGAAACCCGAGGTGCTGTTCTTGGACGAGCCCACGGCCAGCCTCGACCCGGGCGCCAAGCGCGAGGTCGAATCACTGATCGAATCCTTTGCGCGCGATGACGGCGTGGCCATCGTCATGAGCACGCACAACCTCGGCCAGGCCAAGCGCCTGGGCACACGCGTCGTCTATCTCGACGCTGGCCAGGTGGTGGTGGACCTGCCGACGGCGATGTTCTTCTACGAGACGCTGCCGGAAGCGGCGGCGCAGTTCGTCCGGGGCGAGTCGCCGTGGGCGGGGGCGTGAGGTCTTCGAATCGGCGACGGATGAGGCTTCGGCACGAAGCTTCTTATTGAATCGCCGCGCTCGCGTTTTTAAGGCAGCGCGATTCGTCAGGCCGCAATCAGCGCGCTCGTGTACCGCGGAAAAGCCTTCAGCATCTTCTTGTCCATGGTCACGACCTTCACATCGAGCTGGGCGGCGAGCGCCACGAACTCGCAGCCGTAGGCTGAGCAATCGCTGTCCCTGACCAGCTCCAGCACCCGCCGTGAATCGACCTCGTGCTCGTTGCCGGCCAGCAGTGCCTCGGCTTGCGCCTGGACTCTCAGCATGTCATCGAAGCCGAGCGTCTTTCTGCGCAGGTAGCCGCCCAACAGGTTGCGGAATTCGCTGCGCCAGAGGATCGGCGCCGCCCATTCTGGGTCGCGTTTGAACAGTTTGTCGGCTTGCGGGCTGTGCTCGAAAGGCAGCAGCAGGTAGGCGAGCACGTTGGTGTCCACCACGATCACAGACGGCCCTCGCGCTTCAACGTGTCGATGTCCTTTGCCCTGAACCCGCCCTGCGGCAACGAGGCTCGAAGCGCGCGGGCCCGCGCCAGACGCTCCGCCGGGCTCGTCTTGCCGGGCAGCAGCACCGACTCGAGGCAGACAATGGCCTCGCTGTTCAAACTGCGCCTATGGGCCTCGGCCGAGGCCTTCAACCGTTCGTAAACCTCGTCGGGAATGCTCTTCAGGGTCAGCGTGGTGGGCATAAAACCTCCATAAGAACCATTTTGGTTGCAAGTTGGTTCCCACTCAAGCTGCGGACCGTTTCGCCTACGCTGCCGCACATGCTGCGGCAGGCTCGGGCGGATGAAGCGGCAGCAGCGCATCGAGCGGGCTGCGCACCGCGCCGCCGCCGACCTTGAGCACATGGGTGTAGATCATGGTCGTGCTCACGTCCGAATGGCCCAGCAGTTCCTGCACGGTGCGGATGTCATAGCCGCCTTGCAGCAAGTGCGTGGCAAAGCAGTGGCGCAGCGTGTGCGGTGTGGCCGGCGCCACGATGCCGGCGCGCGAGGCGGCCTTCTTGAATGCGCGCTGAAACGCATCGTCATGCAGATGGTGCCGGCGCTCTACGCCGCTTCGCGGATCCACCGACTCCGCGCCTTGTGGGAAGACCCAGAACCAAGTCCACGACTGTGCCGCGCGTGGGTACTTGCGCGCCAGCGCGTCGGGCATCTGCACGCCGGGCCGCTGGCCCTCCCGGTCAGAGGCCCACAACAAACGCGCGCGAGCCAGTTGTTCGCGCAAGGCCGCAACCAGCGCCGAAGGCAGCATCAGCGCGCGGTCTTTGCCGCCCTTGCCGCAGCGCACGATCAGCGTGCGGCGCTCGAAATCGACGTCCTTGACGCGCAGCTGCAGCGCCTCGGCGATGCGCATGCCGCAACCGTAGAGCACCTGCGCCAACAAGCGGTGCACGCCGTCCAGCTGCAGCAAAAGCGCCGACACCTGCTCGGGCGACAACACCACCGGCAGGCGCGGCTGGCGGCGCGGGCGGCCGATGGACTGCATCCACGGCAGATCGAGCGCGAACACCTTTTGATAGAGAAACAGCAACGCCGACAAGGCCTGCCCATGCGTGGAGGCCGACACCTGACGCTCCGCCGCGAGCCAGGTGAGGAACGCCTCGACCTCGCGCGCACCCATCTCCCGCGGGTGCACGCGGCAGCCGTGAAAGCGGACGTAGGCGCGAACCCAATGCACGTACGCCTGCTCGGTGCGCAAGCTGTAGTGCAGATACCGCGCCCGCTCGCGCACCTGATCGAGCAAACGCGAGGCACCCAGCGGCGGCATCGGGCCGAGCAGTTTGCGTGGCGCGTGGCGAGCGGGAGGGGGCATGCTCGAAGGCATGGCTGGATAGTACTGGATGAAAGTACAGCCAACAAGCAGAATCTGCTGATGCGACAAGCACTTGCCGGCACTCGCGCGCGCCTGCATAAGGCGCGGCTAGACTGCGTACGCGCGTGATTTCGCGCGCGAGAACAAGTTAGGCCGCACAAATTCCAATGCCGCATACGAAGCTCCTCATCCTCGCGCTGCTCAGTTCCATGGCGGGCCACACATCTGCTGCGTGCTCAGCTAACTGGCTCAATTTGCCAACGACGGAAATTGAACGAACCGTATGTTTCGATCTCAGTACAGAAAATATTGGCCAAGGGTTCCGGCTGGGGAAAGTTCTATCGCACTGGAAAAACACTCAAACGATCGACGACGGAACGATCAAATTCAGATCGGTTCGTCAAATCATCATTCTTGATTGCGGCCGTAATAAATCCGCCATTAAATCGATGGCGTTCTTTGCAAATGCCGGCGGTGATGGGCCTCAACTAAGGGAGATAAAGTTCTCGCCCGATGGTCTTGACTGGACGGATGACTTTCCCGCTGCCATGCACTCGCGCGTCTGTAATTAATTGGCTATCCAACAGTGCGGCCTAACCACTTATATGGACTCCCCCGCCAACGCCAGCGACTGATCGATCTGTGAAGTGCACGAAGGGTTGAGCCTGCAGTCGTATATCCGGCATCTGTATTGGGCTGCGTGTTGAGAGCCCGTGCCGACATGGAATCTGCGTCAGCGCGGCGCCAATCGTTCGCAGCGGCAGGCGTGACGTTGCCGTCGGTGCTGCCGGAAGGGTTATCGGCGTCGTGCGCTGTGGGGGAGACCCGGGGTGCCATGGTGGGCGATCAATCTCTGTGCAAGGCTGGGAGTGGTGTTGTCGATCTGGTCAGTGCACGCTGGTGTTCAAGCGGCCAACGCGCCGGCCGGCATCTCGAAGCTCAGCCGCTCGGTCTTCTTCCTGGTTCGCTGGCTGTTGGGTTTTCTTCGTCGTAGGGCGCGTGATCGCGCAGGCACGCATAGGCGATGCGCGCCAGCTTGTTGGCCAGCGCACAGCAGGCCTTGTTGTGGTTGCTGCGGTCCTGCACGCCCAGCGCCCAGGCGCGCAAGCCCGTGACCTGCTTGCCCGCGCTGCGCGCCGCTGCAGCCGCACGCAACACGCTGCGAGCGCCGTGCGTGAGCAGCATGCGCAGGTAGCGGTCGCCCTGCTTGCTGATGCGCCCGAGCTGGCGGTGCTGGCCCGACGAGTGCTCGCGCGGCGTCAAGCCGAACCAGCTGGCGAAGTGGCGTGCGTCCTTGAAATGCGACACCTCGCCCGAAGTGGCCGCGGCCATCGCCGTGCTGGTCAGCAGGCCGATGCCCGGCACCGACATCAGCGTCGTGCAGGCCGCGCTGTGGCGCGCCAGGCCGGCGAGCTCGCGTTCGAGCTGCGCGATGCGCGCTTCGAGCAAGCGCACCTCCTCGACCAACAGCACCATCGTCGGGCGCAGCAGCTCGGGAATGCCCGAGCGCGGCTCGGCCAGCACGCGTGCGATCTGCTCCAGGCCGGCGCGCGCCCCCAGGCCGATGGCGATGCCGAACTCGCGGCAGTAGCCGCGCAACGTGTTGATGCGCCGCGTGCGGTCGGCCTGCCAGAGACTTCTCGTGCGGTGCAGCGCCTGCAGGGCCTGCTGCTCGACGCTCTTGACGCGCACCGGGCGCAGGTCCGAGCAGCGTGCGGCTTCGAGCAGCGCGGCGGCGTCGGCCGCGTCGGTCTTGTTGCGCCGCACGTAGGCGCGCACGTAGCGTGCGGGCAGCAGCGTGACCTCGATGCCCAGCGAAGCCAGCCAGCGCGCCCAGTGGTGGGCCGAGCCGCAGGCTTCCATGACCACGCGCGACACGGCGCGGTTGGCAAACCAGCGCTCGAACTGCGCTCGGCTCAGACGATGCGACTCGACGGGGTGCCAGCGGCTGTCGGCCACGCACAGCGCAAACACGGTTTTGGCCAGATCGACGCCGACGATCAGGCCATCGGTGGATTGAACAGAAACAGCAAGGCTCGTAGCATTCATATCGGGCTCCTTCGTGTCATGCGCCGACACCCGCACCACGCGACGCCGGCTGGTACTCTGATACCGAAATGCGCGGGGGAGTCCATCCCATCAATCGAGGGGATGCCCAAAAGGCTACGCCTTTCGGTCACCCCTCATGTCAAACGTTGAGACTGTGCAATAACTGGATGAGCCAGCATCCGGGATAGCGCTGACGACCGGCGCGCTGCGAAGCGCATTGAACTCGCATCGCAGCGATGAGAGGTCAGCAAGATGCCCCGCTACAAGCCTGTCGAGCGCAACGGCCTATTCATCGCGGTGGTGCTCGAAGAGCAGATCCAGCCCGGCACCTTCGAGTTCGCACTGACCCACCTGGTGGATGATGAACTCGACCTCACGGCGCTGGACGCCAAGTTCCGCAACGACATCACCGGCGCGTCGGCCTACGACCCGCGCGTCATGCTCAAGATCGTGCTGCTGGCCTACAGCCGAGGCCTCATCACCAGCCGCAAGATCGAGCAGGCCTGTGAGCACAACGTGCTGTTCATGGCCCTGTCCGGCGACGCACGCCCGAGCTACACCCACATCGCCAAGTTCGTTCGCGAACTCGGCCCCAACATCCAGGCGCTGTTTGCACAAGTGCTCATGACCTGCGACCGCCTGGGCTTGATCGGTCGCACCATGTTCGCCATCGACGGCGTCAAGTTGCCCGCCAACGCCAGCAAGGAGCGCAGCGGCACGCACGCCGAACTGGCACACCGCGCGGCTCGGCTGGACAAGGCCGCGGCCAAGATCGTCGCGCTGCACCAAGCGCAAGACGAGCACGGCGGCCCGCCACTGGATGCGCAGCGCCAGGCCCGCATCGACGAGTTGCAGCGCGAAGCGCGCAAGACCCGCGAGTTCATTGCCACGCAGCCCAAGCGAATCAACCGCAAAGGCAGCGAACTCAAGACCAACATCACCGACCCCGACAGCGCCAAGATGGCCACCAGCAAGGGGGTCATCCAGGGCTACGCGGCACAGGCCGCGGTGGACAGCCAACACCAGATCATCGTGGCGGCCGACATCACCGGCTCGGGCTCGGAGCAGGCGATGCTGCTGCCGATGATCGAGCAGGCCACGCTGCGCCAGGCGCACACGCTGATCACCGCCGACGCGGGCTACTACAACGACGACAACATTGCCGCGCTGCACGAACGCAACATCCCGGCGCTGATTGCCGACAACGGCATGAGGCAGCGCGACGAGCGTATCGACAACGCACACCACAAGGCCAAGGCCGATGCGCTGTACGACAAGCGCGGCGCAGCGGCCAAGCCGATCACCCTGTTCAGGCCCGAGCATTTCAGGTTTGACGAGGACAACACCGCCACGTGCCCGGCGGGCAAGACGCTGCGCAGCAACGGCGCGACGTACGGCCAGCGTGGTCATCGGTTCCAGCGCTACGAGGCCGACGCAGCCGATTGCGCGGCTTGCGCGCTGCGCGGCCAGTGCCTGCGCAACCCGGCGGCCACGCGCGGGCGCCAAGTGGCGCGGTTCGAGCGCCGAGCTGTCGATGCGCAGCACCCGAGCGCGCGCATGCGCAGTGCCATCGACTCGGCGCAAGGCCGGGCGCTGTACAGCCGTCGCATCGCCACGGTCGAGCCGGTGTTTGCGAACATCAGGCACCACAAGCGCATGAGCCGCTTCACGCTGCGCGGCCGCGCCAAGGTGAGCACGCAGTGGCAGCTCTACTGCCTGGTGCACAACATCGAGAAGATCGCAACGAAAACGATGCGATCGGGTTGAAGACCAGCGGCGCCGCGGCGCAGCGGCAAGCGCGCATTGACGCCCCGCACGGCTTCGGGGTTCAATGCAGGTGAATCAACGCACCGCTCACACGCCATGAATCGCCTACGCAGCCGAACTCGCACCGACGCCGATCTTCGGTTTGAAAAACGGGTTAATGCCCAGTCTCGTTAGGTCGCAGCGCATGATAGTACTGCCCAAACTGCCGCAACGAGGTAGCGTCGAGGAGCGTTGCCTCGTGTTCGTCCTGTGGGGCGCATTTTGGCGCTGGTTCGGCATGGCGGCCCGTTAGCGGTTTTCCCGCTGAACCGGAGGGTCTTGACCAGGGGTCAGTTGAGCACACGGTTCAGTCGCTCTTCGTAATTCCGCTCTATGTCTTCGGCGTCTTGCTAGCAGCTTCCGCAATCTTGGTACCGCCACAGGCGCGGGTCTTGATGTTGGCGCCAGGTGCGTTCCTATGTGGCTTCGCTTATCTTCTTCAGACGGCAAAGTCGAATGTTTCGTTTGAGAAGCGCATGCTCGCAGCCATCTTTGGAGCCCTTCTCTTCATCGGCCTCCTCGCAGTCGTCGGGTCGCTTGTGTCAGCAGTGTCAGCACGCTAATGGTGCAGTCTCTTGGGCAGCGGCCTAACCCTTTACAGGGACTTCCTTCTCTGTCAAGCGGTATTGGTTTTCGTCTTCGATGCCTCGATGCGATGTGCGGTTGAGCGATGAGCAGGCGGCGTTGGTGAAGCGCGTGAACGAGGAACAGACTGCTTCTCTACAGACGGCCTTGTTGCACGCAGCGCGTGATGCGCGTGTCGTGCGGACCCAGATGCGAACCGCTCAGCGGGGCTCCATTCCAATCGCGTGGACATCGACGAGTCGAGCCACCAAGGGTTAGTCGAGCTTGCCCGCTGCCGGTCTGACCTGTTGCTTCGCGTCTTCTGGCGGATGCCTGCTGCGTGATGGATTCGTTGTCGTTCGCTATGCGGCGGCGGCGGCCGGTGTCGATGACGCGCCCGGCTTGACGCTGACGTGGCGCGCATCAAACGCAACGCCCTTGGTCATCACCGCCCACAGGATGCGCGCGTTCTTGTTGGCCAGCGCCACCACCGCCTTCTGCCAGCCGGAGCGGTCTCTGAGCGCCGCGGCCCATATGGAGATGGGGTCACTGCGCTTGTGCGCCGTCATCACCGCCGACTTCGCACCCTGGATCAACAAGCTGCGCAGGTACGTGTCGCCGCGCTTGGTGATGCCGCCCAGGCTGTTCTTGCCGCCACTGGAGTGCTGACGCGGCACCAGACCGATCCAGGCGCCGAACTGCGCGCCGCTGGTGAACTGCCTGAACTCACCCACGCTGGCCACCACCGCGCTGGCCGTGACCGGGCCGATACCGATCAACGTGGCGGCCTTCTTCACCGCATCGTTGTCCTTGCCATGCGCGGCGATGCGCTCGTCGCACCAGGCGATGTGAGCATCGATCTCGCGCCACTGCGCTTGCAGGCGTTGCAGCACGAGCCTGGCCAGCGTGTTCATCTCATTGCTGGCGTCTTCAAGCACGTCACTCAGCACCGTTTCGAGCACGGCGGGACTTTGCGCGAAGACCAGCCCGAACTCGGCCAGCAGGCCGCGCAGGCGGTTGATGCAGGCCGTGCGGTCGGCCTTCAAGCCCTCGCGCAGGCGGTGCACGCACAGCATGCTCTGCTGCTCGATGGACTTGACGGGCACGAAGTGCATCTGCGGGCGCGAGGCGGCTTCGCAGATGGCTGCGGCGTCGTTGGCGTCGTTCTTGCCGCTGGCGCCCTGTTTGCGGTACGGGCTGACGAGTTGCGCGGCGATGATGCGCGCGTCCAGACCGAGCGCAATGAGCTTGCGAGCCCAGTGATGCGCGCTGGAGCTGGTCTCCATGGCCACGGTGCAGCCGGCAGGCAATTGCGCACACCAGGCGACGAACTTGTCGCGTGGCAAAGCCCGGCTCACGAGCACGTGGCCTGCGGCGTCAACGGCATGCACCTGGATCACGCGCTTGGCCAGATCGACACCGACGCGAACGGCTTCACCTCGAACGACAGCTCGTGTAATCTGCTCCACGGACTTCCCCTTTGGTGTGCGCCTCACTTCGCTTCGCGAAATGAGCGCACCCCCGCTTCGCGAACAATGGCTTTAGATTGATGACTTCGAACACCACCAATCTTGGCGCTTCGACGCCGTTGCCCGAAGGTGGGAAGTCCCTTCGCACTCCATCGAGCGGACGGTTTCCAGCATGCTGCGCATGCCTCCAACCGCCGCTCATGTCGAACGGTTAGGCCGCATGACCTCACTTCCGTCGCTCTCCTGCCGTGAGGTATCGGCCGCAGATGATCTTGCTGCCCTCACGCACTTGATCCGCTCCGCATATGCCCCGCATGCGGCCAGCGGATTGCGCTATTGGGCCACCCATCAGTCCATGGAAGATACCGCCAAGCGCCTTGCATCCGGCCGGGGCTTCGTAGGCGAACTCAATGGAAGGGTGGTAGCAACGGTCACCCTCAAGCGAGCAGAGCCTGACTCTCAGGTCGAACTCTTGCGCGAGCCTCACACGTGGTCCTTTGGGCAGTTTGCCGTCGCGCCGGAGCACAAAGGCAAGGGCTTCGGCAAGCAAATCCATGACTTCGCCCTCAGCTATGCCGCCGCACATGGCTGCACCAAGATGGCGCTGCACACGGCACAACCTGCAACAGCCTTGATCGCGATGTACCAGTCTTGGGGTTACGCGTTGGTGGGCACCTGTGACTGGCGACCTCATACAAACTTCCTGAGCGTACTGATGTCCAAATCACTCGCGGCACGCACAGCACAAATGCGGCCTAACCTGTCGTATATGGACTCCCCCGCCAACGCCAGCGACTGATCGATCTGTGAAGTGCACGAAGGGTCGAGCCTGCAGTCGTACATCCGGCATCTGAGGTGGGCCTTACTGTGCTTTGGGCTGCGCCTGCACCAGGCACGAAAGCTCGCCACTCGCCACTCACGTGGTTTTTTATCGGCAGTGATCATGACGACTCCGGCAGCTTCGCGGCCGGGCTCGCTGATCAAACGCTGCGCTCCCACCAGGCGCCCTCCAGCGCCGCGCGCAAGTGCTCGATGAACGCGCTCACCTTGCCCGGCACGAGCTTGGGAGACGGAAACACGGCGTGGATTTCTTGCGTTGGCAGCGCGTAGCGCTCGAGGATCGGTTTGACGCTGCCGTCGGCCACCGACTCGCGCGCCACGTACCAGGGCAGGATGGCAATGCCCAGCCCTTCGCGCGCTGCGGCGAGCACGGCCGACAGGTTGTTCGAGCGCAGCGGGCCGCGCACGGGCGCCACCTGCTCCTTGCCGTCGGGGCCGGTCAGCATCCAGCGGTCGTCGCCCTGCACGGTGCTGTAGATGAGGCAGGCGTGTTGTGGCAACTCGGCAGGCTGCCTCGGCGTGGCGCCGCGCGCTTTCAGGTACGCGGGCGCGGCGACCATCACCCACGGGTTGCGGCCGAGGTAGCGTGAGCCGAGCGTCGAATCGGCCAGACGCCCCATGCGCAGCGCGAGGTCCACGCCTTGCTCGACCAGGTTGACATAGCGGTCGTCGAAGCTCAGGTCCACCGTCAGGCTCGGGTGTTTGCGCATGTAGCTCATGGCCAGCGGCACCACCACGCGCCGGCCGAAGGCCACTGACGTGGACACGCGCAGCGTGCCGCCCACGCCGCTCTGCATCAGCGTGGCCAGGTTGTCGGCGGCTTCGATCTCGTGGGCGATCGATTTGCATTTTTCGTAGTAGAGCGCACCGACCTCGGTGGGGCTGACGCCGCGCGTCGTGCGGTGCAACAGGCGTGCGCCAAGGCGTTCTTCCATCGCCGCCACGGCTTTGGTGGCGGTGGGCTGCGTGATGCCGAACTCGGTGGCAGCCTTCGAGAAGCTGCCGCTCTCGACGATGCGGATGAAAAGAGCGACGGCAGCAACACGGTCCATGGTTGATATTCCACCACGGAATAGCAAACATGCCTTGATGGCGCTTCACACGGCGCACGCCGGCGAGCACCATCTTGCTCAGCTTCAACAGGAGACAAGCATGGCAAAGATGAAGGCCGCCATGGCCGCGGTGCTGGTGATGGAAAAAGAGGGTGTGACGCAGGCCTTCGGTGTGCCGGGCGCCGCGATCAATCCCCTGTACGCGCAACTGCGCGAGCGCCAGACGATCGCGCATGTGCTGGCGCGCCACGTCGAGGGCGCTTCGCACATGGCCGAGGGCTACACACGGGCCAAGGCAGGCAACATCGGCGTGTGCATCGGCACCTCGGGGCCGGCGGGCACCGACATGGTGACCGGCCTGTACTCGGCGCAGGCCGACTCGATTCCCATCCTGTGCATCACCGGCCAGGCGCCGCGGGCGCGCATGCACAAGGAAGATTTTCAGGCGGTGGACATTGCGTCGATCGTCAAGCCGGTCACCAAATGGTCGACCACGGTGATGGAGCCGGCGCAGGTGCCACGCGCCTTCCAGCAGGCCTTTCACCTGATGCGCTCGGGCCGGCCGGGGCCGGTGCTGATCGACCTGCCGTTCGACGTGCAGATGGGCGAGATCGAATTCGACATCGAAACCTACGAGCCGCTGCCGGTCTACAAGCCCGCCGCCACGCGCAAGCAGGCCGAGAAGGCGATTGCGATGCTGCAGGACAGCGAGCGCCCGTTGATCGTGGCCGGCGGCGGCATCATCAACGCCGATGCGTCGGACCTGCTGGTTGAATTTGCCGAACTGATCGGCGTGCCGGTGATCCCGACGCTGATGGGCTGGGGCACGATCCCCGACGACCACCCGCTGATGGCCGGGATGTGCGGCCTGCAAACGTCGCACCGCTACGGCAACGCGACGATGCTGGCGAGTGATTTCGTCTTCGGCATTGGCAACCGCTGGGCCAATCGCCACACCGGCAGCCCCGAGGTCTATTGCAAGGGCCGCAAGTTCATCCACGTCGACATCGAGCCGACGCAGATCGGGCGCGTCTTCAGCCCGGACTTCGGCATCGTCTCCGACGCCAAAGCCGCACTGCAAGAGTTCATCGCTGTCGCGCGTGATCTCAAGGCCAAGGGCAAGCTGAAGGACCGCGGCGCCTGGGTCGAACAATGCCGCGAGCGCAAGCGCACGCTGCTGCGCAAGACCAACTACGAAGCGGTGCCGATGAAGCCGCAGCGCGTCTACCAGTGCATGAACAACAACTTCCCGCGCGACACGACCTATGTCTCGACGATCGGCCTGTCGCAGATTGCGGGCGCGCAGTTCCTGCATGTCTTCGGCCCGCGGCAATGGATCAACTGCGGCCAGGCCGGGCCGCTGGGCTGGACGATTCCGGCAGCACTCGGCGTGCGTGCGGCCGACCCGTCGCGCACCATCGTAGCCCTGTCGGGTGACTACGACTTCCAGTTCATGATCGAAGAGCTTGCGGTGGGCGCGCAGTTCAAGCTGCCGTACATCCACATGGTGGTGAACAACAGCTACCTCGGCCTGATCCGCCAGAGCCAGCGCGGCTTCAGCATGGACTACTGCGTGCAGCTCGGCTTCGACAACATCAACGCACCGCAGCTCGAAGGCTACGGCGTCGATCACTGCAAGGTGGTCGAAGGCCTGGGCTGCAAAGCGATCCGCGTGCACAAGCAGGAAGAGATCAAACCGGCGATCGAGCAGGCCACCCGCTGGATCGCCGAGTTCCAGGTGCCGGTGGTGATCGAGGTGATGCTGGAGCGCGTGACCAACATCTCGATGGGCACCGAGATCGACGCGGTCAACGAGTTCGAAGAGCTGGCGATCTCAGCCGAAGATGCGCCAACGGCCGTCGGCCTGTTGGACTGATCCTTCCTTCGACAAGCTCAGGACGACCGGGAATACAAGCTCAGGATGATCGGAGACTAGACATGCCCAAGTTCGCCGCAAATTTGACGATGCTCTTTACCGAGGTGCCATTCCTGGATCGGTTCGAGCGCGCGGCCAAGGCCGGCTTCACGGCCGTGGAGTTTCTGTTTCCGTACGCGTTTGCGACGGCCGACATCCAGGCCCGCCTGAACGACCACGGCCTGAAGCTCGTGCTGCACAACCTGCCGGCAGGCGATTGGGATGCCGGCGAGCGCGGCATTGCCTGCCTGCCCGACCGCGTCGACGAATTTCGCCAAGGCGTGGCGCGCGCCATCGAAGTCGGCACGGCGCTCGGCGTGCCGCAGCTCAACTGCCTGGCCGGCAAGGCGCCTTCAGGTGTGGCGGATGACGTGCTGCGAAAGACCCTCGTCGCCAACCTGCGCTTTGCTGCGGCCGCGTTGAAGGAGGCGAATCTGCGGCTGCTGATCGAGCCGATCAACACGTTCGACATTCCCGGCTTCTACTTGAACCGCACGGCGCAGGCGCTGTCGATCCTCGATGACGTCGGCGCCGACAACGCCTTCGTGCAGTACGACATCTATCACATGCAGCGCATGGAAGGCGAGCTCGCCGCCACGCTGCAAAAGCACCTGGCGCGCATCGGCCACGTGCAACTGGCCGACAACCCGGGCCGCAACGAGCCGGGCACGGGCGAGATCAACTACGCGTTCTTGTTTGCACACCTCGACCGCATCGGCTACCGCGGCCACATCGGCTGTGAGTACAAGCCGGCAACGACGACCGAGGCGGGGCTCGGCTGGCGCCAGGCGCTGGCGTGAGGCCGCGCTACAACCTGCCTGCCGCGTAGCGCTCCTCGAACTCCTTGCGCGCGCGGATGTGATGGTTCGCGCATTGCACCATCTGCGCCGCTGTCGGGTTGTCGGCGCAGAAGTCGGGGCGCTGGTAATAGCGCTGCCAGGCGCGATCCTTGCGCCGCGCCGCGTCAACAGCCGCCTGCTCGGCGGTTTCACGAGCACGCTGCCGCATCTCCGCTTCGAGCGCCACGAGTTGCTGCGCATTGAGATCGGCCGGGCTCTGTGCGGCGGCGTGGTTGGCCGCAGGCGGCGCACTGGCGGCGTTGATGCCTTGCAGCGCCGCACCGGCGCCGCTGGTGTCCGGCAACGGCACCGCGCTCGGCACGGGCGCCGATGCGGGCAGGGTGGCTGACGCTGCTGCCGCCGCGGCCGTTGTTGCGATCCCCGCGCTCGTCGGCGCCACTGCGGCGACATCGCTCACGCGCGGCAGCGATTCGTCGCGCGCCGCGGCGTCGAGCCACTGCTCGATGCCGTACACCGCCAGTGCGATGGCGAGGCAGCTCACCGCGATGGCGATGGCCAGAGTCAGGGCGCGGCGCTGTTGCGCCGGCATGCGAACGCGCAGCGGCGGGTCGCGGGTCCAGTCGCTATCGCTGAAGCTCATGGTGTCGGTGGCCGCGTCATGACACCCATTGTCACGCGTTCCAAATATGTCGCGAATGCGACGAATGCTGTTTCGATTGCAAACACCCGAAAGACTCGCTCGCACTTGAGGTCGCAGCGCGGACGCGGCGAATGGCGACAGGAGGTAAACCCGTCGCGGAGTGCCAACAAGTGCACCAGATTGGCAGGGGGTGCGCCGGCAACATGCGCAGCAACGGCGATGGGCGCGAGCGCGCACGCCACGCCACAACCATCCACGCCACGGAAGGAAGCAGTCGGTGCGAAGCCAGGTACGCCAACTCTGGGATTGGTCCAAGGCCATGGCCACTGCCGCGGGGGCGTTGCACACGCTGCCGGCGCCGTTGTCGGCGTCGCATAACGAAGCCGGTGTCTGGCTGGCGCGCGACGACGTGGCGATGGGCACGGCCATCCGCGTCGAGCTGTGGTGCGAAGACGCGGCGCGCGGCGACGCCGCAGCCTGCGAGGTGATGGCCGAGATGCACCGCATCGACCGCACGATGAGTCCGCACAAGCCGGACTCGGAGCTGTCGATCATCAACCGCGACGCCGCGCGCGAGGCCGTGCCGCTGTCGAGCGAGATGTTCCTGCTGCTGGTGCAGGCGCAGCGCTTTTCGCAGTTCTCGAACGGCGCGTTCGACATCACCTATGCCAGCGCCGGCTGCCTGTACGACTACCGCGAGGGCGTGGCGCCGAGCGCGGCAGCGCTCGAACAGGCGCGTGCCGCCATCGGCTGGAAAAACCTGGAGCTCGACGCTCGCACGCGCAGCGTCCGGTTCGCGCGCCCCGGTATGCGCATCGACCTCGGCGGTTTTGCCAAAGGCCACGCTGTGGACAACGCTGCCGCGATCCTCGCGCGCCACGGCATCCACCATGCGCATGTGGCCGCGGGCGGCGACAGCCGCGTCATCGGCGACAAGCGCGGCCGGCCGTGGACCATCGGCGTGCGCGACCCGCGCCAGGCCGATGGACTGGCCGCGATGCTGCCGCTGGTGGACACCGCCATCTCCACCTCGGGCGACTACGAGCGTTTCTTCGAGAAGAACGGCGTTCGCCACCACCACATCGTCGATCCAGCCACCGGCGTCTCGCCGTCGGCGGTGCGCAGCGTCACCGTGCTGGCGCCGGACGGCCTGACTTGCGAAGCCCTGTCCAAGACCGTGTTCGTGCTGGGCGCCGAGCGCGGCATGGACCTGGTGGAGTCGGTCGAAGGTGTTGACGCGATCGTCGTCGATGCCGCGGGCGAGTTGCATTTTTCGAGCGGAATGTCGGCGGGGCGCACGCCCGCACGGCATCAATAAACCACGTGCACAGGGGGTTCATCATGAAGACAGGGACGACGATCCACGCCAGACCGTGGCATGCATTTGCACTTTGCGTGCTGGCCACGGCAACGATGTTGCTGGTGAGCGCCTGCGGCAGCGGCAGCGCCAGCAGCAGCGACACGGTGGCCGTCAACGGCGACGTGTCGATTGCGTATGCCAAGCGCGCCAACACGATCACGATGAACCCGACCGATGGCGCGCCCACTGCGCCCGGCGGCGACCTGATGCTGCGCGAGAAGTCCTCGCCGAGCTCGCGCGAGATCAACGCCACGGCGTCGATCACGCAAGGCAATGGCGACGTGTCGGACCCCGAGGCGAGCTACGACGGCAAGAAGATCGTCTTCGCGCTGCGCTGCCCGACGACCAACACCTCGACCATCGACGGCGCGGCCGCGTGCACCGGGCGTTGGAACATCTGGGAATACGACATGACGGCCGGCGGCCTGGCCGGCGGCACACTGCGCCGCATCACCGCTTCGACCGTCAGCGACGACGTCGATCCGGCCTACCTGCCCGCGGGCGGCGGCTTTGTCTTCAGCTCGAACCGCCAGACCAAGACCAAGGTCCAGATCAACGGCGAAGACGTGTTTGCCGTGGATGAGTACGAGCGCGAGCGCGTGCTCAACCTGCACACGATGAAGGCCGACGGCACGGCAATCACGCAGATCTCGGTCAACCAAAGCCACGACCGCAACCCGGTCGTCAAGGCCAACGGCGACATCATGTTCTCGCGCTGGGAACATGTGGGCCCGCGCAACCGCTTCGCGGTCTTCACCAGCCGCCCCGACGGCACCAACATGTTCGTGCGCTACGGCGCGCACAGCCCGGGCAACAGCTTCCTGCACCCGCGTGAGATGGACCCGGCGGGCCGGTACCAGGGCCACATCGCGTCGTCGCTGATGTCCTTGTCGGGCACCAAGGAGGGCGGCGCGCTGATGCTGGTGGACGTCGAGAACTTTTCCGAGAACAACACACCGGCCAACAACCGGGTGACCGCGTTGTCGGGGCAGCGTCATCTGACCGACCGTGAGATCCCCTCGGAGCGCGGCCTGTCGCTGGTCGGCCGTGCCACCACGCCGTACCCGCTGTGGGACGGCACCGACCGCGTGCTCGTGGCCTTCCGCACCTGCGAGGTCACCAAGGACGGCGTGATCATTCCGTGCACGCGTCTGTCAGCCGCCGAGATCGAGCGCCTGTCGATGGAGCGCACGATGGAGGAGGAGGCTGCCGACACGATCCAGGACAACGTCGCGCCGATCTACTCGATCTACATGTACAACCCGAGCGCGCAGACGTGGCTGATCGTCGCCGCGCCGCCTGCGGGCTTCATGTACACCGACCCCGTGGCGCTGCAGTCGCGCGCCGAGCCGGCGGTGGCCGCGCCGACCGAAGTCAACGCCACGCTGGCCGCCGCCAACAGGGCGACGATCGAAGTGCGCAGCATCTACGACACCGACGGTCTGAACCGCATGGGCGAAGCCGTGCTTGTGGCAGGCGACCTGCCGGCGGGCTGCGCGCGCGGTATTGCGCAGACGGCGGCGACGCATGCCGACGACACGCGTGCGCAGATCGCCGACCTCGGCAAGATCAAGGACCCGGCCGATCCGGCTTATCTGTGTGCACCGGCGCGCTTCGTGCGTGCGACGCGCGCGATGGCGCCGCAAGAAGGCATGAGCGGCATGCGCGAGGCGATCGGCGAGACGGACTTCGAACCGCAGCAGATCCTTGGCTATGCGCCTGTGGAGCCCGACGGTTCGTTCAAGCTCGAAGTGCCGGCCGACACGCCGCTGGCGCTGGCGATCATCGACGCCAAGGGCCGCGCGCTGCAATCGCATCTGAACTGGATCCAGGTGCGCCCCGGCGAGCGCCGCACTTGCGACGGCTGCCACAGCCCGCGCCGCGGCGCGTCGATCAATGACGCCGCGCAGGCCAACACGCTGCCGGCAGCGCTGAACCCGGCGCTGGCCACGCAGCATGCCAGCGGTGAAACCATGGCGGCCACGCGCACCAAGGTCGATCCCGCGGCGCTGCAACTGCTCGCCGACATGACGTTCAACGACGTGTGGGCCGGCGCCGGCGGCACGGCCCGCGCGCCGATCTCGATCAGCTATGCCGGCCTGCCTGCAGGCACCGCGCCTGTCAACGGCATCATCAACTATCCGGACAACATCCAGCCGATCTGGGACCGCAACTGCGTCGGCTGCCACGCGTCGGGCAACGCGCGCCTGGACCTGTCTGCGACGATCTCCGGCACCGGCCGCATGACCTCGTACCAGGAGCTGCTGCTCGGCGATCCGCTGATCGGCGCCAATGGCCAGCCGGTGACGCGCATCGAAGACGGCGTGGTCGAAATCGTGCGTGGCCCCGCCCTGGTGGAGACGATGGCCGGCAACGCCGACGGCATGACGCGCTCGAGCCGCTTCGGCGAGATCATCTTCGGTGAAGAGATCAAGGCCAGCGCCGAAGCACGCACCGCGTTCCCGATGCCGGCCAACAACCACGCCGCGTTGTTGACTGCCGCTGAGAAGCGCGTCGTCACCGAGTGGATGGACCTCGGCGGCCAGTACTTCAACAACGTCATGGCCAGCAACAGCCCGGTCCGGCGCGCCACGGCGCTGTCGCGATCCACGTTCGATGCCAGCGTGCACCCGGTGCTGCAGAGCCAATGCGTGGCCTGCCACCAACCGGCGGGCAGCTCGGGCGCCGCCACCACCGGCAGCAGCTTTGCGCGCAGCCGCTTCGTGCTCACCGGAAGCCCGGAGGGCGACTACAACGTCACGCTGTCGATGATCTCGGACACCTGCACGCTTGTCCAGCAACGCGCTGATCGTGCGACCCTCCACCGCGCCGCATCCGAGTGGATCGGCAGGCAGCACGCCGCTGCCGGCAGGAAGCGCGGGATACACCGCGATCGCCAACTGGATCACCGCAGGATGCGCTCGATGATGAAGTCAGGTTTTGCCGCTGCCGTTGTGGCTGCCGCCATGCTCGTTGCCTGCGGCGGCGGCAACCCGCCCGACGTGGTCAACACGCCGGGCGGCGGTGGGCAGAACCTGTCGTTCGTGTACTTCCAGAAGTGCGTCAACCCGGCGCTGATTGCGCAACTTGCGCTGCCTGCGGGGGGCACCGGCAGTTGCGCCGCGTCGGGCTGCCACGACAACGTCAATGGCACCGGCGGCGCGTTTCGCATGCGCGAGACCGCCACCGAGGTTGATCTGGCCACGACCTCCACCGACGAGGCGCGCCTGACCGAGATGTACCGCAACTTCTATTCGGCGCAGGGCTCGTCGGTGATCGGCTCGCCGACCGCCAGCAAGATGCTCGCCAAGCCGTTGGTACAGGGCGTTCTCCACGGCGGCGGGCAGATTTTTGCCAACGCCAACACGCCCGAAGCGATGCTCATCGCCTACTGGATCAGCCGGCCGATGCCGCAGGGCCAGGACGAATTCAGCAGCGCGTCCGATTCGATGTTCACGCCCGCGAATTCCGCTACCGGTACATGCAACACGCAATAAAAACGATGGCGGCGGCATGGCTGTCGCTGCTGCTCTGTCTGCTCACTCTCGGCACCGCGCATGCGCAAGTCTCCGAGCGCGTGAAGGTGGCCGACCCGTACCTGGAGATGCGCACCGGCCCCGGCCGCGGCTACCCGGTGCATCACGTGGCCGAGCGGCATGAGTTCGTCATCATCGAGCTGCGCGCCACCGACTGGTTCAAGGTTCGCACCGCGAGCGACAGCGGCAACGAGAAGACCGGCTGGGTGCACCGCCGCCAGCTTGCCACCACATTGACCGAAGCCGGTGTCGCCAAGACCTTCCGCGATGTGATGCTCGACGACTATCTGACACGTCGCGTGCAGATCGGCGCTGCGTACGGACGCTTCCGCTCCGAGCCGATGCAAAAGCTCTGGGGCAGCTATCGGTTCTCCGATGCACTGAGCTTCGAGAGCACGATCGCGCAGGTGCAGGGCGTGTTCTCCGGCACCGACCTGTGGCATGGCAACCTGATCGCCGAGCCGTGGAGCGACCAGCGCCTGTCGCCGTTTCTGGGCATCGGCATCGGGCGCTTCCGCAACTTCCCGAACCAGTCGCTGGTGGGTGCCACCGACACCGATGCGAATCTCGCCAACGCGACGTTTGGCATTCGCTACTACCTGACCGAGCGCTTCGTGCTGCGCGCCGACTACACGCTCTACACCGCCTTCGTTTCCGACCAGCGTTCGCAAGAGTTCCGCGCTGCGACGGCCGGTCTCTCGTTCTTCTTCTACTGACCTCCGAAGAGAGGCACCCTCATGAAAAAGACGCTCATCACGCTCCTCACCGCCATGCTGTCGGCGACTGCGTTCGCGCAATCGACGCGGCCCGCCAACGAACAAGTCGTCGTGCCGCAAGTCGAGCGGCGTGAGATGAAGCTGCCCAAGTTCCCGTCAAAGGACATCGAAGTTGGCCTGTTTGGCGGCGTTTACTCCACCGAGAACTTTGGCGCCAATGCCGTCTATGGCCTGCGCCTGGGCTACCACCTGAGCGAAGACTTTTTCGTGCAAGCCAACCTCGCGCAGACCAAGGTCAGCGACGAGAACTACCGCCAGTTGCTGCCGGGCGGCGGCATCTTCCAGCAGCCCGAAGAAAAACTCACCTACTACAACGTCAGCGCCGGTTGGAACGTGCTGCCGGGCGAGGTCTTTTTTGGCGGCAACCGCGCCAAGGCGACGTCGCTGTACCTGCTGGGCGGCATCGGCAGCACCAAGCTCGCCGAGCGCCGTCGCTCGACGTTCAACTTCGGCTTGGGGTTTCGCCTGCTGCTCGCCGACCGCGCCGGGTGGCACGTCGAACTGCGCGACCACATCTTTTCCATCGACCTGCTGGGCCCGCGTCAGACCACGCACAACCTGGAACTGACGACCGGCTTCGCCTGGTATTTCTAGAACAAGACGACGAGGGACCAAGAACCATGATCGAACGACGCCACCTGATCGCACTGGCGATGCTCGCCGCGGCAGGCGCCGCCCATGCGAAGGCCGCGCCGAACGCGCAAGCGCCCGATTTCACGCTGCGCCAGATCGACGGGCCGAACCTGCGCCTGGGCGAACAGCGCGGCCGTGTGGTGATGGTGAACTTCTGGGCCACGTGGTGCGGCCCCTGCCGCATCGAGCTGCCGCACCTGGGGCGCTTGCATGACAAGTACCGCGGCTCGGGCTTCCTGCTGCTGGGCGTGAACATCGACGAAGACCCGAACGTTGCCAAGGCGCTGGCCGGCAAGCTCGGCCTGACGTTCCCCGTGCTGCTCGATTCGAAGAAAGAAGTCGTCGGCTCGTACGACCTGAACGCGATGCCGGCCACCGTGCTGATCGACCGCGACGGGCGTGTGCGCCATCTGCACCGCGGCTACAAGGAAGGCGTCGAAGCGCTCTATGAGCAGCAGGTGCGCGCATTGCTGAAAGAGTGAACACGATGAAGCGCTCTCTTGCTTTTGCCTTCGCAGTCGCCGCGCTGTGCAGCGGCTGCTCGACCCTCGAGCCGTGGGTCAAGCCCTACGAGCGCGAAAAGCTCGCCGACCCGATCATGCAGTGGCAAGGCGATCTGCTGGCGTCGAAGAACAGCCAGCATGTGCGCGACATCCGCGAAGGCGCTCGCGGCGCCAACGGCGTGCAGGGAGGCGGCTGTGGCTGCAAGTAAGTTGCTGGCGCGGTGGCTGCACGCACTCGGAGCGCTGCTCGGCGGTGTCTTCTCGATGCACGCTGCGAAAGCGGCGCCGCTGCCGCCCGATCGTGCCGAAGCGCTGTACCACCGCTACAGCGGCGGCGGCCTCACGTCAGACGGCCCGGCGCTGCTCGTGCGCAAGTCGATCGCCGACAAGGTCTCGCTCACGGGCCAGTTCTACGTCGATGCCGTCAGCAACGCCTCGGTCGATGTGGTGACCACTGCGAGCCCGTACAAAGAGCGCCGCAACGAGTTCGGCGTTGGCCTCGAGTATGCGGTGCGTGACGCCAACATCACCCTCGGTCTGGCCAGCAGCAAAGAGCCCGACTACCGCGCAGACGCGTTCTCGGTCGATGTCACGCAAGAGACCTTCGGCGGCATGACGACGGTCAATCTCGGCTTCACCCGCGGCGCCGACAAGGTGGGCCAGAAGACGATCGGCTTCTTCGACCAGGCCAAACACTGGCAGTACCGCGTCGGCGTGACGCAAATCCTCACGCCGAAGTGGCTGGCCAGCGTCAACGTCGAAGGCGTTGCCGACAGCGGCTACCTCGGCAACCCGTACCGCGCCGCGCGCGTCTTCGGCGCCGCGGTGCCCGAGAACGTGCCTCGCACGCGCAGCTCGCGAGCGATCAACTTCCGTGCGATCGGCGACCTGGGGTCGCGCGACGCCATCCGCGGCTCGTACCGTTATTTCTGGGACAACTGGAACGTCACGTCGCACACGTTCGAAGGCGGCTACAGCCGTTACGTCGGCGAGTCTTTCCTGCTCGACGGATTCATGCGCCACTACCGCCAAGGCAAGGCCTCGTTCTACAGCGATGACGCGCAGACCTTCAACACCTACGTCACACGCAACCGCCAGCTCGGCACCTACAACGGCAACACGCTCGGCGGCAAGGTGACCTACAGCTGGCGCAAGGTGCCGGGGCAGTACGAGATCAAGTTCAACGGCGCCGTCGAATTGCTGCGCTACCGCTACAGCGACTACACCGACGTGCGTTCCGGATCGGCCTACAGCCTGAACGCGAGCATCTTGCAGTTGTACGTGACGGCGAATTACTGAAAGCGAAGGACCATGTTCAAGACCCTCCTCACCTTGCTGATCGCCGTGGCTGCAAGCGCTTTTGCACTCAACGCTGCTGCGCAGGCCCAACAGCCGACTGCGAATGCCGCCAGCCTCGACAACCGCGTGCAAGACCTGAAGACCGACGTCATCAAGCTGAACCGCGACCTGCTGGTGCTCGAAGAGGAGCTGCTGTTCCCCGCCAGCACGCAGGTGGCGCTGTTCGTGTCGATGGATGTCGGCAAGCTGTTCGATCTTGACTCGGTGCAGATCAAGCTCGATGACAAGCAGGTCACCAACTACCTGTACACGCCGCTCGAATCGCAGGCCCTGCAGCGCGGCGGCGTGCAGCGCGCGTTTGTCGGCAACCTGCGCAGCGGCACGCATGAGATCGTGGCCACCTTCACCGGCAAGGGCCCGCACGACCGCGACTACAAGCGCGGCACGACGATCAAGTTCGACAAGGGAACGGAGCCGAAGTACATCGAGCTGCGCATCAAGGATTCGGCCGGCAAGCTGCAGCCCGAGTTCGAAGTGAAAGTCTGGTAGGGACTGTTGTGCGTTTTCGATTCGCTTTCACGCTGATGGCACTGGCGATCGGTTCGGCTCATGCAGCCGAACCGGCGGAGCCTGCAAAGAAGCCCGTCACCGCGCCGCACTATGGCGACACGCTGTTCCATTTCTATCAGGACAAGTACTTCAGCGCCGTCACCTCGCTGATGGTGTCGCAGCACTTCACACGACTGGCGCCGCACGACGACGACAGCGAAGTCCTGCGCGGCGGCTTGCTGCTGAGCTACGGCATGCACCGCGAGGCTGGGCAGATCTTTGCGCAGCTGATCGAACGCAACGCGCCGCCTTCGGTGCAAGACCGCGCCTGGTACTACCTGGCCAAGATTCGCTGGCAGCGGGGCCTGCCGCGCGAGGCCGAAGAGGCCATCGCCAAGATCGGCGGCAAGCTGCCCGAGGGCCTGGAAGAGGACCGCAACCTGCTGCACGCCAATCTGTTGATGGCGCGGCAAGACTTCAATGGCGCTGCCACGGTGTTGCGCGGTATGACCGACATCAAGAGCCCTTCACAGAGTTCCCAGGCCAGCCATTTCGCGCGCTTCAACCTCGGCGTCGCGCTCGTCAAGGGCGGTGACATTCCCACTGGCAGCGTGCTGCTCGATGAAGTGGGCCGCATGCCGGGTGCGAATGAAGAACAGCGCAGCCTGCGTGACCGTGCCAACGTGGCGCTTGGGTTTTCGGCGCTGCAAGACGGCCGCAGCGATGACGCGCGCGCGGTGTTGCAGCGCGTGCGCCTGCAGAGCCTGCAATCCAACAAGGCGCTGCTCGGCTTTGGCTGGGCGGCGGCCAACGCCAAGCAACACGATCAGGCGCTGGTGCCGTGGACCGAACTGGCCAGTCGCAGCGTCAGCGATGCGGCCGTGCTCGAAGCGAAGATTGCGCTGCCCTACGCCTACGCCGAACTCGGCGCTTATGGGCAGTCGCTGGAGGGCTATCAGAGCGCGGTGTCGCAGTTCGACACCGAGCAGGGCGCGTTGAAGGAATCGATCGCTGCCATCCAAAGCGGCAAGCTGATCGAAGGCCTGAACGCGAAGAACCCGGGCAACGAGATGGGCTGGTTCTGGAACCTCACCGAGTTGCCTGAGATGCCGCACGCCGGCCACCTGACGCAGGTGCTGGCGCAGCATGATTTTCAGGAATCGTTCAAGAACTACCGCGACCTGCTGTTCCTCGGCAACAACCTCGCGCAGTGGCGCGACAGTCTCGTTGCCTACCGCGACATGCTGGCCGAGCGGCGCAAGGCCTTCAACCAGCGCCTTCCGCAAACGCAGAGCGGCGAGAAGGGGTCGGTCGCCGACCTGGCGCGAGCACAGAAGAATCGCGCCTCGCTGGCAGCGGAGCTCAGCCGCGTCGAGCGCGAGGGCGACGTCATTTCGTTCAGCGATCAACGCCAGGACGCGTTGCTGCAACGCCTGGCCGATGTGCAGGCCGCCATGCAGGCCAATGCCAAAGACCCCGAGATCGCACGGCTCGCCGACAAGGTGCGCCTGTTGTCCGGCGCGCTGGCCTGGGAGCTGTCGAGCCAGTGGCCGGACCGGCTGTGGCAGGCGAAGAAGTCTTTGCGCGACGCCGACCGCGGCATTGAAGCGGCACAGGAGCGCGAAGCCCGGCTGGCCAAGGCGCAGCGCGAAGAGCCGCAGCGCTTCGAGCGCTTTGCCAAGCGCATCGACGCGCTCGAAGCGCAGATCAATCTGCTGATCCCGCGCGTGGCGTCGGTCACCAACGAGCAGCAGGAAGCCGTGCAGAACATTGCCGTCGCTGAGTTGGCGGGAGCGCAGCAGCGCCTGGCCGAGTACCAGACTCAGGCGCGTTTCGCGCTGGCGCAGTTGTACGACCGCGCCAGCCTGGCGGCAAACGCGAAGGAGGGCAGCGATGCGCCTCGCCGTTAGCCTGTCGCTGATTTCCATCGCGTGCCTGGCCGCTTGTGCCAGCAACAAGCCGCCGCCGGGTGACGATGCGCCGACGCTGGCTTCGTTGTCGCAACGCAGCGTGTCCGTGGACAAAGACCGCCGCGTGCAAAGCGATGAGACCCAAGCCATCGCCGCATACCGCAAATTCCTCGACAGCACGCCCAAGGCCGACCTGGCGCCGCAACGCGCCGAGGCCATGCGTCGCCTGGGTGACCTCGAAATGGTCGCAGCCGACAACCGCAGCGCCACCAGCGCCAACGGCGCTGCGCCCGACTACAAGGCCGCCGTCGCCCGCTATCAGGACTACCTCAAGACCTACCCGAACGACCCTGGCAACGACCGCGTGCTCTACCAGCTCGCACGCGCGCAGGAGCAGAGCGGCGATTTGGAAACAGCGCTGAAGACGCTCGACCGCCTCGTCGGCGACCTACCCGAACACGGCGACGCTTGAAGAAGCGCAGTTCCGCCGCGGCGAGTTGCTGTTCACGCTGAAGACCTACCCCGCGGCCGAGCAGGCCTACAACGCGGTGCTGGCGATGAACAGCGCCACGGCGTACCGCGACCGCGCGCTCTACATGCAAGGCTGGTCGCGCTTCAAGCAGGCCAAGCTTGACGAGGGTCTGCAATCCTTCTTCGGCGTGCTCGACGGCAAGCTCGCCAATCGCGGCGATGACCCGCTGGAGAACCTGACGGACTTGTCGCGCGGTGACCGCGAGCTGGTCGAAGACACCTTCCGCGTGATGAGCCTGTCGCTGGCCAACCTGCAAGGCGCGGAATCGATTGCCGCCTACGCGAAGAACGACACCCGCAAGAGCTACGAATTCCGCGTCTACCAGCAACTCGGCGAGCTCTACATCAAGCAGGAGCGCGTCAAAGACGCGGCCGACACCTTCGGCGCGTTCGTGCGCAAGAACCCGATGCATGCGCAGGCGCCGGTGCTGGCCGCACGCGTGATCGACATCTACGAAGGCGGTGGATTCGCCAACCTCGCGCTCGACGCCAAGAAGGAATACGTCAGCCGCTACGGCGTCAACAGCGAATTCCGCAAGGCCAACCCCGAGGGCTGGAACAAGGCGCAGCCGCTCGTGAAGACGCGCCTGTCCGAACTGGCGCGCCACTACCACGCCAGCGCGCAGAAGACCAAGGCCACGAGCGACTACCAGGAAGCGGTGCGCTGGTACCGCGACATCATCACCGGCTTCCCCGGCGAGCCCGACACGGCGCGCAACCACTTCCTGCTCGGCGAGCTGCTGTACGAAGACTCGCGTTTTGCCGAGGCCTCGGTCGAGTACGAGAAGACCGCGTACACCTACCCGAAGCACGACAAGAGCGCCGACGCCGGCTATGCCGCGCTGCTGGCCTACGCCGAACAAGACAAGCGCGCCGCTGCGGCCGACAAGCCGAAGCTGCAGATGGCCGGCGTGCAGAGCTCGCTGCGCTTTGCCGATGCGTTCGGCAAGGACCCGCGCGTTGCGCCGGTGCTGACCAATGCGGCCGATCGCCTGTATGCGCTGAAAGACATCGAGCAAGCGCAGAGCGTGGCCGAGCGCGTGCTGGCGCTCGACCCGCCGGCCACGGCCGACCAGAAGCGCGTGGCGACGACGGTGCTCGCCAACACGGCGTTCGAGTGCGGCGCCTTCGACCGCGCCGAGAAGCGCTATGGCGAGTTGATCGCGCTGACGCCGGCCAACGACAAGGCGCGCGGCGAGTTGGTCGAACGCCAGGCGGCGTCGATCTACAAACAAGGCGAAGCGGCGCAGAAGTCCGGCAAGGCGCAAGACGCCGTCGGCCACTTCACGCGCGTCGCTGCCGTCGCGCCGCGGCACGGCCATCCATGCCAGCGCGCAGTACGACGCGGCTGCTGCGCTGATCGGCTTGAAGGATTGGGACAACGCGGCGAAGACGCTCGAAGACTTCCGCCAGCGTTTCCCGAAGCACCCGCTGGTCGATGACGCGTCGAACAAGCTCGCCGTGGCCTACCTCGAGAAGGGCCGCTGGAGCGAGGCCGCCGGCGAGTTCGAGCGCGTCGCAGCGAGCGGCAAGGACCCGAAGCTGGCGCAAGAAGCGCTGTGGCAAGCCGCCGAGCTGCATGGCAAGGGCAACAACCGCGCCGCGTCGGCCAAGGCCTACGAGCGCTACCTGAAGCAGTACCCCGAGCCGTTCGAGCGTGCGGTCGAAACGCGGCATCGCCTGGCGGTGATGGCCAAGGCCGATGGCAACGCCAAGCGCGAGTTCGAACTGCAGCGCGAGATCTTCCAGGCCGATCAGCGTGGTGGCGCAGCGCGCACCGAGCGCACACGCTATCTCGGCGCGATGGGCGCGCTCGCGATGGCACAGCCTGCGGTCGATGAGTACAAGAAGGTCGCGCTCGT
>CAWFCX010000006.1:0-74686 GCA_963814385.1 uncultured beta proteobacterium | reverse complement strand
ACGGCTGGCGGCGCACCGCGTTCTTCTCCGGGTTGATCGCACTCCTGATCGGCTGGCCATTGGCCGGTCAGCTCCATCGCCGCCCGGAGGATCTTGGCCAGCATGTCGACGGCATGGCGCCGCCGGCGCCCGAACCGGCCTCGGCCGCCGCGTCGGCCACTGCGCTGCCGATGGTTCGCGACGCCACCGCGCGCGAGGCGCTGCGCTCGCGCACCTTCTGGCTGCTCGGGCTCGGCCACGCCTCCTCGCTGCTCGTCGTGTCGACCATCAACGTGCACGCGGTCACGCACATCAAGGAGGGCCTGGGCTACAGCCTGACGCAGGCCGCATCGATCCTCACGGTGCAGACCGTGGCCTACGGCGTGGGCGTGTTCGCCAGCGGCGTGCTCGGCGACCGTTGGAACAAGGCGCGCCTGAGCGCGGGCTGCCTGCTGCTGCACGCACTGGCGCTGTTCACGCTGGCGTACGCGCAGTCGTGGAGTGCGGTGCTGGCCGCCGGCGTGGTGCACGGTTTTGCCTGGGGCCTGCGCGGGCCGCTGATGAATGCGCTGCGCGCCGACCACTTTGGCCGCCAGGCCATCGGCACGATCCTCGGCCTTTCGATGCTGATCGTGCTGCTCGGTCAGGTGGGCGGACCGATGATCGCCGGCGTGCTGGCCGACGCCACGGGCAGCTACCGCCTGGGCTTCACCGTGCTGGCCGCGCTCGCCGGCCTCGGCAGCTGCTTCTTCCTTATGGTGCCACGCTCGCCACGATTCGCGCCCGCAGCCGTGAGCTGAACGCCGTCAGCCACCCGCGATCAGCGGGATGAACACCACCTCGGCATCGTCGCGCAGCGGCACGTGCCAGGCGTCGTGATGCAGCTCGCCGTCGATAGCCACGGCCATCGTCGTGCGCACGTGCTGGCCCAACCCCGGATGGCGACGGTCAAGCTCGTCGACCAGCGCGCCGACCGTGCGCGCGGCCACCTCGAAGCGGTCGCGCCCGCCCGCCAGGTCGCGTACCGACTGCGCGACCGTCAAGACGCGGGCCATCGCAGGGGTCTCAGGCCGGCGACTGGATCGCCTCCAGCACGCGCGGCGGCGACAGCGGCAGCTCGCGCAGGCGGCGGCCCACCGCATGGCTGACCGCGTTGGCCACCGCGGCCAGCGGCGGCACGATCGGCACCTCGCCCACGCCCTTGGCGCCGAATGGGTGGCGCAGGTTCGGTGCGGACTCCACCATGAGCGTGTCGATCATCGGCAGGTCGCTGGCCACCGGCATCCGGTAGTCGAGAAAGCCCGGGTTGAGCTGCGCGCCGCGGCTGTCGTACAGGTACTCCTCGTTGAGCGCCCAGCCGATGCCCTGTGCCGCGCCGCCCTGCATCTGGCCCTCGACGTACGACGGATGGATCGCCTTGCCCACGTCCTGCGCCGCGGTGTAGCGCAGCACGGTGGTGCGGCCGGTGTCCGGGTCGACCTCGACGTCGACGACATGCACCGCGAAGCCGGGGCTGTAGCCCTGCGCAGTCAGGCTGACTTCGGCACCGATCGGGCCCCCGGTCGCCGCGCTCTTGCCGGCGATGTCCTTGACCGTCAACGGCGTGCGGTCCTTCGAGGCGTCGGTGCAATGCGCGGCGCCGTCGTGCCAGACGACCTGCGACGCATCGCATTCCCACAGCATCGCGGCGCGGCGCCTCAAGTCGTCCATCACCTTTTGCGAGGCGTGCACCACGGCCATGCCGGTGGCGAAGGTGACACGGCTGCCGCCGGTGACGAAGGTGTAGCCGATCGACGCGGTGTCGCTCACGATGGCGCGCACCTTATCGATCGGCAGCCCGAGCGTCTCGGCCGCCATCATCGCCATCGACGCTCGCGAACCACCGATGTCCGGACTGCCCGACGACACGACGGCGGTGCCGTCCTCGGCCAGGTGCACCGACGCCGACGATTCGCCGCCATGGTTGAACCAGTAGCCGCAGGCGAGCCCCCGACCCGCGTTCGGCGGCAGCGGCGCCTTCCAGTGCGGGTGGTTGCGGACCGCTTCGAGCGTCTCGGCGAAACCGATGTCGCGAAACGTGGCGCCGTAGACGGCCTGCTGGCCGTTGCGCGCGATGTTCTTCAGCCGCAGTTCGAGCGCGTCCATGCCCAGCTTGGCGGCCAGTTCGTCGAGCGCGCTCTCCACCGCGAAGGCGCTGATCGGCGAGCCGGGCGCCCGGTAGGCCGTGGCCTTGGGCCGGTTGCTCACCACGTCGTAGCCGGTCACCGAGACGTTGGCGACGTCGTATGAGGCCAGGGCACACATGCCGGCCTGGTTGACGGGTGCACCGGCGAATGCGCCGGCCTGGAACTTGAGCACCAACTCGCCGGCGGTCAGCGTGCCGTCCTTGCGCGCGCCCAGCTTGACTTCGATGACGCAGGCGCTGGTCGGGCCGGTGGCCTCGAAGACCTCGGCGCGGCTCATCACCATCCGCACCGGTCGGCCGGCCTGGCGCGACAGCACCAGCGCCAGCGGCTCCAGGTACACCGTGGTCTTGGCCCCGAATCCGCCGCCGATCTCGGAAGGGGTCACCCGCAGGTCGGACACCGGGATGTCCATCAACTGGGCGCACAACGTGCGCACCGCAAAGTGGCCCTGCGTGCAGACCCACAGCTGGTGCTGGCCGTCGGCACCGGCCGAGGCGACACAGGCATGCGGCTCGATGTAACCCTGGTGCACCGGCGCGGTGACGTAGCGGCCCTGCACCGTGACCTGCACCGTCGCCGGATCGGCGAACGCCGCGGCCGTGTCGCCGCGGCTCAACTTGTGCACCTGCGCCACGTTCGACGGCTTGTCCGGCGCGGGCGTCACGCCCTTGGTGAACATGTCCTCGTGCAGCACCGGCGCGTCGCTCGCCATCGCCGCCTCGACCTCGATCACGTGCGGCAGCACCTCGTACTGCACGTCGATCAGCGCCAGCGCCGCCTCGGCGATCGGCACCGACGTCGCCGCCACCGCAGCCACCGCGTGACCGACGTACAACACCTTGTCGCGCGCGATCACGTTGCGACCGATGTCGCGCAACGTGGTCGCCGTTTCGCCCAGCTGCGTGGCCAAGTCCTCGAGGTCCGGAAAGTCAGCCGCGGTGATCACGGCTTTCACGCCGGGCAGGCTGCGAGCTGCCTCGGTGTCGATGCGCAGAATGCGCGCGTGCGCGTGCGGGCTGCGCTTGACGCGCCCTTCGAGCATGCCGGGCAGGCGCAGGTCGGCACCGAAATTGGCGCGGCCCAGTACCTTGTCGGCACCGTCCGGCCGGACCGGGCGCGTGCCGACCACCTTCAGCGCTAGCGCTTCGAGGTTGGTGCGATCGTTCATCGTGGGCTCCCGTTCACGCGCGCGCTTGCTCGCGCAGTTGCTCGGCCGCAGCTTGAACCGCGCGGACGATCTTGTCGTAGCCGGTGCAACGGCACAGGTTGCCGGCCAGTGCGAAGCGGATCTCGCTCTCGCTCGGGTCGGGGTTGCGGTCGAGCAGGTCCTTCGCGGCCATCAGCAGCCCGGGAGTGCAGAACCCGCATTGCAGCGCCGCGTGTTCGAGGAACTGCTGCTGCACCGGGTGCAGCGTGCCCGAGGTGGCCAGGCCCTCGACCGTCTCGATCACGCGACCCTCGGCCTCCGGCGCGAGCACGAGGCAGGAGCAGACAAGGCGACCATCCACGCGCACCGAGCAGGCGCCACAGTCGCCGCTGCCGCAGCCTTCCTTCGTGCCAGTCAGGTTCAGTTCGTCGCGGAGCGCGTCGAGCAGCGTCTGTTGCGGCGAGGCGAGAAAGGTGACGGGTTCGCCGTTGACGACGGCGTTGATGGCTTGCTTCGAAATCATGCGAGAACGTCTCCTAAGCGCCGCGTCGTTGCGCGCGGTCAAGCGCGGTCTGTGCGGCGCGCCGGGCGAGTACGCCGGCCACGTGGATGCGGTACCGGGCGGTGCCGCGCTTGTCGTCGATGGGCCGGCAGGCCGCGCGCGCGGCGGCTTCGAGCTTCGCGATGGCCACCGCATCGAGCGTGCTGCCGATGATCGCGTCGGCCGCAGCCGGCACCAGCAGCACGGTGGGCGCCACCGCACCGAGCGCCACGCGAGCGGCGGCGATGCGCGCATCGGCCCCGAGTTGCAACGACACCGCACAGCCGACCACGGCGATGTCCATTTCACTGCGGGGAATCAGCCGCAGGTAGGCGTCGGCGGCGCGTTCGCCACGCGCCGGCAGCTTGAACGCCAGCACCACCTCGCCGGGCGCGAGCGTCGTGCGGCCCGGCCCGGCGGGAACGGACTCGACAGGCTGCTCGCGCGTCTTCATCGCGCCGCTGGCATCGGCCCAGGCGATGACGGCCACTGCACCGGCGGCGATCAGCGCCGGTACGCTGTCGGCGGCGGGCGAGCCGTTGCACAGGTTGCCGCCGAGCGAGCTGCGGCCTTGCACCTGCTTCGAGCCAATCAGCGTGGCAGCTTCGACCACGCCAGGCCAGTCGGCGTGCAGTTCGGCGTGCTCACCGATCAGTGCGCAGGGCGTGGCGGCGCCGATGCGCCAGCCCTGCCCGTCGCGCGCGATTCCGACCATTTCCGGCACGCGTTTCAGGTCCACCACGGCACCGGGATGCACGCGCCCGGATCGCATCTGCACGATCAGATCGCTGCCGCCGGCCAAGGGCCGCGACCGCGCGGCGTCGCCCTGCATCCCGAGCAGCCGCAGCACGTCGGCCAGTGTGGAAGGGGCGTGGTACGAAAGGTTGCTCAAGAACACTCCTGACCGGGATGACGGGCTTGGAACGCTAAAAATGCATTATGCATATCCGGCGCCTCACCGTTGGTGGGCTCACGCCGGCTCGACGCTGGCGCTGGCCTGCATCGCAAGGCCGCCCCCCGGACCACGCGCCCACAGCGCGGCCGTCCCGCCTTCGAGTCGCCCGCAGACCTCGAAAGGCGCCGTGTCGATCAATGGGCTCACCGCCTTGAACTCGAAGGTCTTCACACGCACATCGGATCGCGAGCGGCGCAGCAGGTCGAGCAGCAGCGTGGCGATCAGCGGGCCGTGCACGACCAGTCCGGCATAGCCCTCCTCGGCTGTCGCGTAGGGCCGGTCGTAATGGATGCGGTGACCGTTGAAGGTGAGCGCGGAGAAACGGAACAGCAGCACCGGGTCGGGCACGACGGTGCGGCTGAACTGCTCGCCAGTCGGCGCAGGCTTCGGTTCGGGCGGCGTTTCGCCGGGCTGCGGCATCGCTCGGTAGACGATGTCCTGTTCCTCGACGATGGCCGAGCCGCGGGCGTCGCTTACCGTGTGCCGAACCTTGACGAACGCCAGCGTGCCGGTGCGCCCTTCCTTGACGCTCACGTCCTCGATCCGGCTGTTGCGCCGGATCGCTTCGCCCGCCAGCAGCGGCCGCTCGAACGCGATGCGGCTGCCGGCCCACATGCGGCGCGGCAGCGGCACCGGCGGCAGGAAGCCGCCGCGCTTCGGGTGTCCATCCGGGCCGATGCCGCTGGCACGGTGCAGCGGCAGGAAGTACAGCCAGTGCCAGCATGGCGGCACGGCGTCGCCGATGTGCGGTGGCGGGTCCTCGCGGTCGAGCGTTGCCGACAGCGCCTGCAGCGGCGCCAAGGTCGCCTGGTCTATCAGTGTCTCGGTCCTGCCGATCCACTGCCTGAGGTGGTCCGTGTCCATGGTGTTCATCGTGGTCAGCCGTTGGTAAGGGTCCAGCCTCGTGCGGTCTCGCAGGCCAGCCCCTGCTGCTGCAGATGCAGCAGGTGCGCCAGCAGCGAACGCCGAGCCACGCCGTGGCGCGGGGCCGGCACATCGTCGTACACGAGCGGCAGCAGCGCATCGACCGTCGCGCAGCCCGCATCGGCGATCGCCTGCCGCACCTTGGCTTCGCGCCGCCGGCGGTGCGCGATCAACGCCTCCAGCGCGCGCATCGGCTGGCCGATCAGGAAGCCGTGGCCGGGAGCGATCGCGTCGTAGGTCACGCCGGCTTCGTCGGCCACGCGCCGCAGCGACGCGAGGTACACCCCCATGTCACCGTCCGGCGGGTTGATCACCACCGTCGAGCCTTGCATGACGTGGTCGCCCGTGAACAACAACCTCTCGCCCTCGTGCAGCCAGCACAGGTGATTCGAGGCATGGCCCGGCGTGTGGATCGCGCGCAGCGTGCAGCCGCCGCCGAAGTCGAGGCGCTCGCCATCGTCCGGCACCCGGTCCGGAGTGAACGACCCATCCTGCCCGGCGGGATGGTCGGCCACGCGTCCGATCAGCTCGGCACCGGTGGCGCGCTGAAGCGCCAGCGCGGCCGGCGAGTGGTCGACGTGCGTGTGCGTCACGAGGATCGCCTGCAGTCGGGCGCTGCGCCGCTTCAACTCAACGGCGACAGCGTCGACGTGTGCCGGGTCGTCCGGTCCCGGATCGATCGCCACCCAGTCGTCGCCGGCACAGCGCATCAGGTACGTGTTGGTGCCCGGACCGGTCATCATGCTGCCGTTGCGCGCGGTGATGCGGACCAGGCGGTCGGCCGTCAGCTCCACCGCAGCGCCGGGCCGGATCACGCTGAACGCCAGCCCACGGCCCTGCGGGTCGATGCGGCCGACCTCTGTCCACGCCGGATGCCAGGGCGGTACCGGGCTGCGGTCGCCGCTCGCGTCTAGCGCCAGCCGCGGGCACACCGGCTCGAAGGCAGGTATCGCGCGCGCCCAGGCCAGCGCGGCGGCGACCGAGGCGTGCCGGGCGAGGTCCTTGGCCACCGCCAGCGTGGGACCGCGCACGGGCACGTCGCCGCGCTGCTCCGCCAGGTCGGCGACGGGCACCCAGCGGTGCTCTGTCACCTCCACGCCGTCGATACGCACCTCGCAGTCGGGCCGGCGCGGCGCAAACGAAGAAGCGCGTGTCGAAGCGCTTGGGCATCCCCAGCGGCGTGATCCAGTGCGCCAGCGGCAGCACGGCCGGGCCCGGCAGCCGCCACCGCTGCTCGGCGCACAGCGCAGCGAACGAGGCGCCAGCCTGGCCGCGCGGCAGTTCCTGAGCCCGTTGACGCCACGCCGTGATCGCAGGCTCGTGTGCGGCTGCATCCGCTGGCTCGCCATTCGCGTCGAGCGCGATCAGCACGCCGGCTTCCTCCAGCGTCTCGCGCAGCGCCGCGGTCCAGTAGTCGAGTCCACCTTCGTCGACGCCCAGACGACGGCTGGCCGCGCCATCGTCGAGGCCGTGGAAGTGCGGGCGTGCATGCGCGTCCGTCGCGTCGAGCAGCCCGCCAGGGAACACCCAGCGCAGGCTGTTCTGGTCGCCGCGGTCGGCGCGCAGCAGCATCAGCACCTCGACCGACCGGCCGCCTTCGCGCAACAGCACCAACGTGGACGAACGACGCGGTTCGGGCAGTTCGCTGCTCATGCCAGGACGAAGATGGAAGGTTGAGGACTATGGTACTTCGTGCATTATGCATTTTTAGGACTTCAATCGCCGCGTCGGCCCGTACCACGGTCAAGCCGCGCGCTTCGAGCAGTTCGAGCAGCGGGATCCAGTACACAAGTCAGGCAAGAAAAAACCTCCAAGTGATTGATTCACAAGGAGGTTTATGGACTTCTCGGGACGTCCTTGGACGCCATGAGATCTTCAAATGGTGGAGCCGGGGGGAATCGAACCCCCGTCCGCAAACCATCACCGGACAGTTCTACATGCGTAGTGCTCTGATTTGGTTCTTACCCCATCGCCGCGCAGGCACACGCTGCGGGAGGAGCCAGTCACCTAGATCTCGCTTTGCATCAAGTGACCCGATGCAAAGCCAGCCGATGTGAATGACCTCTCAGTCGTTGGTCTTGCGACCTTCAACCCGGCCCATCGGCCTGCCGTTGAGAGGATCACCGGTTTTAAGCGGCGATTGCGTACGTTTGATCGTTCGCAGTTACTTTGTTTCCAGTGGATTTACGAGCGAACTGGTGCTCGGCATGCCCTGCGTCGGATCCGAACCCACGTCGAAACCAAGTCGGCCCCAGGAGCAGTAGTTTAGGCCAGACCCAGCCAATGCAAGAGCGCGGCCGGTTCGGCGAGCACGGCATCGGCGCCCCAGGCATCGATCGGCTCGCCTTGGCCGAGGTAGCCCCACGCGGCGGCGAGCGTCGCCATGCCGGCCGCCCGACCGGCCTGGATGTCACGGGCGTCGTCGCCGATGTAAATGCAGTGGGCGCCGTCCACGCCGGCGCGGCGCGCGGCCTCGAGCAGCGGCGCCGGATGCGGCTTGCTGTGCGGCGTGGTGTCGCCGCACACCACCACGGCTGCGCGCTTGTGCAGACCAAGCCCCTCGACGATCGGATGCGTGAAACGTTCCGCCTTGTTGGTGACGATGCCCCAGCGGCACTGTTGCGACTCAAGTTGGCCGAGTACCGGCTCGATCGACGCAAAGACGCGCGTATGCACCAGCGAGGCTTCTTCGTAGCGCTGCAAGAACTCGCTGCGCAGGGCTTCGTAGTTGTCTTCGCCCGGATGAACACCGAACGCCAGGCGCACCATGCCACGCGCGCCGGCGCCCACCATCGGACGCAACGACTCGATGGACAGGGCCTCCAGGCCGCGGGCCACGCGCATTGCGTTGGCGGCGCCCGCCAGGTCGGGCGCGCTGTCGATCAGGGTGCCATCAAGGTCGAACAGCACCAGCGCAGGCCGCGCTGTCATAGCGGACGTTGGCAGGCAAAGAGGTAGTTCACGCTGGTGTTGTCGCTGAGCCAATAGCGCTCGGTCAGCGGGTTGTATTCCATGCCACGCGTTTGCAGCACGTCCAGGTTGGCGTCGCGGCAGGCCTGAGACAACTCGCTCGGGCGGATGAACTTGGCGTATTCGTGCGTGCCTTTGGGCAGCAGCTTCAACACATGTTCAGCGCCGACGATGGCGAACAGGAATGACTTGGCGTTGCGATTGATTGTCGAGAAAAAAACGTGGCCGCCCGGCCTGACGAGGCTGGCGCATGCGCGAACCACCGAGGCGGGAACAGGCACGTGTTCGAGCATCTCCATGCACGTCACGACATCGAAAGAGCCCGGTTGTTCGTCTGCCAGCGCTTCGGCAGCCACTTCGCGGTAGTCGATGTTGTCGACACCGGCTTCCAACGCGTGCAGTTGCGCCACACGCAAAGGCTTCAACGCCAGGTCGATGCCCAGCACATTCGCCGCGCCGCGCCGCGCCACCGATTCGGCCAGGATGCCGCCACCGCAGCCGACATCGAGCACCGACTTGCCGCCAAAACCACCGACCACGCGCTCGATCCAATCGAGACGCAGCGGGTTGATCCGGTGCAGCGGCTTGAACTCGCTGTGCGGGTCCCACCAGCGGTGCGCCAGCTCGCTGAATTTTGCGAGTTCGGCTGGATCGGCGTTGGTCATGTCGGGATCTTAAGAACAAAAACGAACAAACCCCGCCGAGGCGGGGTTTGTTGAATCAGCAAAGCGCTGAACTACCGAAGCGCCCTATTTCCGGGTGCGTGTACCGACGACCTCGATCTCGACACGCCGATTCTTCGACTTGCCTTCTTTGGTCTTGTTGTCGGCCACAGGCTGCTTCTCGCCCTTGCCTTCGGTGTAGACGCGATTGCGTTCCACGCCCTTGCTCGTCAGGTACGACTTGACGGCTTCGGAGCGGGCCACCGACAGCTTCTGGTTGTACGCATCGGAGCCGTCGCTGTCGGTGTGGCCGACGGCGATGATGACTTCGAGGTTGATGCCAGTGGTCTTGCTGACCAGATCGTCCAGCTTTGCGCGGGCTTCCGGCTTCAGCACCGACTTGCCGGTGTCGAAGAACGCGTCAGCCGCGAAGGTCACCTTCTCGGCAACCGGCGGGGGCGGCGGCGGCGGGGGTGCCGGCGGCGGCGGCGGGGGAGCTGCCGGCGGGGGCGGCGGCGGGGGCGGCGGGGGCGGCGGGGGCGGCGGGGGCGGCTTTGCAGCGCCATCGCAGTTCGGGTGCGCCGTGGCCGGCGTCCAGAACCCATCGCGCCAGCAATGCTCGTTGGTGCCGTTCTTCCACACCAACGCGCCATCGCCATTGCGCCAGTTGTCGGCAGCGTTGGCGGCCTTCAGCTGTTCAGCAGTTGGCGCGGCGCCGGTGTGCGCAGCAGCAAACACTGCCACAGGAGCAGCGAGAGCAGCAGACGCAAATAGCATCGCCACCTTGTTCAGTTTCTTCATTGAATCTCCTCTCGAGGATGGCCGCAGTGGCGGCGCGGAACGTCCAAATCGGAAGCGAGAAAACCTGGCAAACACCCGGTTCGACGAGCGCTCACCGCCGATCAATTCATTGTGCCAGAGCTTCTTCGGACGACTGCATTTTGGGTGCAGCGCGCAAGGACGGAAGCCTCAATGTTGCGCGGGAGCGACAAGCTGCGCCGAATAGAATTGCCGCTTTCCCGCGTTGACCTTGACGCCGTTGGCCCTTCAACGGCACGAAATCGCGGGCCCCGCGACCCGCTTTCCCGCCTCCTGCATGACCTCCTTCGCCAAGGAAACCCTGCCCATCAGCCTCGAAGAGGAGATGCGCAGGTCGTACCTCGACTACGCGATGAGCGTGATCGTCGGACGCGCCCTGCCCGACGCGCGTGACGGCCTGAAGCCCGTGCACCGCCGCGTGCTGTTCGCGATGCACGAGCTCAACAACGACTGGAACCGCCCGTACAAGAAGAGCGCGCGCATCGTCGGCGACGTGATCGGCAAGTACCACCCGCATGGCGACACCGCTGTGTACGACACGATCGTGCGCATGGCGCAGGACTTTTCGCTGCGCCACATGCTGGTCGATGGCCAGGGCAATTTCGGCTCGGTCGATGGCGACAACGCGGCGGCGATGCGCTACACGGAAATCCGCCTGTCGAAGATCGCGCACGAGATGCTGGCCGACATCGACAAGGAGACGGTGGACTTCGGGCCCAACTACGACGGCAGCGAGCGAGAGCCGCTGGTGCTGCCGACTCGGCTGCCGAATCTGCTGATCAACGGCAGCGCCGGTATCGCGGTCGGCATGGCGACCAACATCCCGCCGCACAACCTGAACGAAGTGGTCGATGCCTGCCTGCACATGTTGAAGCAGCCGCAGGCGACGATCGAAGAGCTGATGGAGATCATCCCGGCGCCGGACTTCCCCACCGCCGGCATCATCTACGGCGTCGAGGGCGTGCGCGATGGCTATCGCACCGGCCGCGGCAAGCTGATCATGCGCGCCAAGTGCCACTTCGAAGACATCGACAAGGGTCAACGCCAGTCGATCATCGTCGATGAAATTCCTTATCAGGTGAACAAGAAGACGCTGCTCGAGCGCATCGCCGAGCTCGTCAACGAGAAGAAGATCGAAGGCATCAGCCACATCCAGGACGAGAGCGACAAGTCCGGCATGCGCGTGGTGATCGAGTTGAAGCGCGGCGAAGTGCCCGAGGTCGTGCTCAACAACCTGTACAAGCAGACGCAGCTGCAGGACACCTTCGGCATCAACATGGTGGCGCTGATCGACGGTCAGCCCAAGCTGTGCAACCTGAAGATGTTGATCGACATCTTCCTCGAGCACCGGCGCGAGGTGGTGACGCGGCGCACGGTGTTCGAGCTGAAGAAGGCGCGCGAGCGCGGCCATGTGCTCGAAGGTCTGGCGGTCGCGCTGGCCAACATCGACGAGTTCATCGAGACCATCAAGACGTCGCCCACGCCGCCGGTGGCCAAGGCGGCTTTGATGAGCAAGAGCTGGGACTCGCCGCTGGTGCGCGAGATGCTGCAACGTGCTGAAGCCGACACGGCCGGCGGCCGCGCCGCTTACCGCCCGGAAGGGTTGGCGCCGCAATACGGCATGCAGCCCGACGGGCTGTACCGCCTGTCCGAAGATCAGGCGCAAGAGATCCTGCAGATGCGCTTGCAGCGACTGACGGGCCTGGAGCAGGACAAGATCGTCAGCGAGTACAAGGAAGTGATGAGCGAGATCGCCGACCTGCTCGACGTGCTGGCCACGCCGGCGCGCGTGACGACGATCATCTCCGACGAACTGATCGCGCTGAAGAACGAGTTCGGCGGCAGCAAGCTCGCCGCGCGCCGGAGCCACATCGAGCGCAATGCGCAAGACCTCGGCACCGAAGACCTGATCACACCGACCGACATGGTGGTGACGCTCTCGCACACCGGCTACATCAAGAGCCAGCCTCTGGCCGAATACCGCGCGCAGCGCCGCGGCGGGCGCGGCAAGCAGGCCGCGCAGACCAAGGAAGACGACTGGATCGACCAGCTCTTCATCGCCAACACGCACGACTGGATCCTGTGCTTCTCCGATCGCGGCCGTGTCTACTGGATCAAGGTCTGGGAAGTGCCGCAAGGCGCGCGCGCGTCGCGCGGCAAGCCGATCGTCAACATGTTCCCGCTGCAACCGGGCGAGAAGATCACCGTCGTGCTGCCCCTGACCGGCGAGTTCCGCACCTTCCCTGCCGACCACTACATCTTCATGGGCACGGCGCTCGGCACGGTCAAGAAGACCGCGCTCGACGAGTTCAGCAACCCGCGCAAGGCCGGCATCATCGCGGTGGACCTGGATCCCGGTGACCAGCTCGTCGGCGCGGCGCTGACCGACGGCAAGCACGACGTGATGCTGTTCTCCGACGCCGGCAAGGCGGTGCGCTTCGACGAAGACGACGTGCGGGCGATGGGCCGCACCGCGCGCGGCGTGCGCGGCATGATGTTGGAGCCGGGGCAGAACGTGATCGCGATGCTGGTCGCCGAAGACGAATCGCAGAGCGTGCTCACCGCCACTGAAAACGGCTACGGCAAGCGCACCTCGATCGCAGAGTACACGCGCCACGGCCGCGGCACCAAGGGCATGATCGCCATCCAGCAAAGCGAGCGCAACGGCCGCGTCGTGGCCGCCACGCTGGTGCGGCCGGAAGACGAAATCATGCTGATCACCGACAAGGGCGTGCTCGTGCGCACCCGCGTCAGTGAAATCCGCGAACTCGGCCGCGCCACCCAGGGCGTGACGCTGATCGCACTCGACGACGGCTCCAAGCTGTCAGGCCTGCAACGAATCGTCGAGAGCGACGCTGACGACACCGGAAACGGCAATGGCGGCGCGACCGACCTCAACGGAGACACCCCTTCATGAACTGGCGCCTTGCCCCGCTCGCCGCTCTGGCTTTGGTCGTGGCCGCTGCGCCCGCCCACGCTCAGAACAAGAAAGAACTCGTTGCCAAGGTGGTGCAGCTGCACATGCAGGGCATCGAAAACGTCGGTCGCGTGATTGCCGGCCAGACCGCGCAGCAGATGCTGCAAGCCGCCGGCCAGGCGTTGCCGCGTGTGGCCGCCGACAAGCGCGAAGCCGTGGGCAAAGAGATTCAGGAAGACGTCAAGAAGTTCTACGACGACGTGGAGCCGCTGCTGAAAAAGCGCGCGGTGGAACTTGCGCCAGCCACGGTCGGTGCGGCGTATGAAGAGAAGTTCAGCGAAGACGAGCTGAAAATCGTTATCGCCTGGCTGGAGTCGCCGGTGTCGAAGAAGTACGCGCAGATCGACCGTGACCAGGGCAATGCGCTGGCCGACAAGGTGGTGGCCGACACGCGTTCCACGATCGAGCCCAAGTTGAAGGCGCTGGAGGCCGTGGTGGCCAAGCGCCTGGGCGTGCCGGCCAACGAGCCGGCCGCAGCGCCGGCGAAGCCAGCAGCGCCCAAGAAAAAGCCATGAGCGTTCCCGCCCGGCCGTTCCGAAGGGGGCGCTGCGTCCCGCTTGGCGGGACCGCGCGCAGCGCGAGGGTGCACCAGTGAGCGACCCGGCGCCAGAGCTGCTGACGCTGCGCGCGCAGATCGATGCGCTCGACCGCGAGTTGCTGGCGCTGCTCAACCGTCGCGCCGGGCTGGCGCATGCAAGTCGGCGAGATCAAGAAGCGTGAAGGCTCGGCGGTGTTCCGCCCGGAGCGTGAAGCGCAGGTCATCGACGGCTTGAAGGCCGAGAACCGCGGGCCTTTGCCCAACGGCTCCGTGGCGCCGATCTGGCGCGAGATCATGTCGGCCAGCCGCGCGCTGGAGACGCCGTTGCGCATCGCCTACCTCGGCCCCGCCGGCACCTTCAGCGAACTGGCTGCGCTCGGCTACTTCGGCGCGTCGATCGTGCACGTGCCCTGCGGCAGCATCGACGACGTGTTTCGCGCTGCCAGCGGCGGCGCGGCCGACTTCGGCGTCGTACCGGTGGAGAACTCGACCGAAGGCGTCGTCGCACGCTCGCTCGACCTGTTCCTGAATACGCCGCTGTCGATCGTCGGTGAAACCAGTTTGTATGTGCGCCACAACCTGATGCGCAAGGTCGAAGGCATGGCTGGCATCGATGCAGTGTGCGCGCATCCCCAGGCGCTGGCGCAGTGCCATGCGTGGCTGACGCAGCATCTGCCCAACGTTGAACGCCGGCCGGTGTCCAGCAACGCCGAAGGCGCGCGCATGGCGTCGCACAACGACAAGCTCGCGGCCATCGCCAGCGAGCGCGCGAGCAGTGAGTACGGCCTGCATGTGCTCTCGCCGGCGATCCAGGACGACCCTCACAACCGCACGCGCTTCGCCGTCGTGGCGCTGCCGACCCAGCACCCGCAGCCGCGCGCATCGGGACACGATTGCACCAGCCTCGTCGTCTCGGTGCCCAACAAACCCGGCGCGGTGCACGACATGCTGGTGCCGCTGAAGAACCACGGCGTGTCGATGACACGCTTCGAGTCGCGGCCCGCACGCTCGGGCCAGTGGGAGTACTACTTCTACATCGACATCGACGGCCACCCCGATCAGCCGCAGGTGGCGACCGCGCTGGCAGAGTTGCGCGGTGCGTGCGCCTTCTTCAAGTTGCTCGGTACGTACCCCTTGGACACCCATTGACCATGGATCCCCAAGCTCACTTCGTTCGCTGCCCCCGAGGGCACCGTAGCCGAGACCCAGCGAGGCCCTTGGTCGATGCCATCGAGCCTTGGGACGGCCCGGCGCTCGATGATGTTCAAACAACTCGGCGTCATTGGAACGGGTTTGATGGGTGGCTCGTTTGCGCTGGCGCTCAAGCGCGCAGGGCTGGTGGAACGTGTCATCGGCTACTCGAAGTCGCCATCGACGACGGAGCGCGCGAAGAAGCTCGGTGTGATCGACGATGCCGCCGAGTCCGCGCTGCTGGCGGTGTCCGGTTCGGACATCGTGCTGATCGCTGTGCCGGTCGCGGCCACCGAGGCCACTTTCAAGGCGATCCGTCATCTCGTGGAGCCGGGCTGCCTCTTCATGGACGTTGGCTCGACCAAGCGCGACGTGGTCGATGCGGCGCGGCGCGTTCTCAAGGAGCGCGTGGCCAGCTTCGTGCCCACGCACCCCATCGCCGGCAAGGAGTCGGGCGGCGTGCAGCACGCGGACGCGGCGCTGTATCAAGGCCGCCAGGTCATCCTGACGCCGCTGGCCTCCACCGAATCCGGCACTGGTGCAGAAGGCGGCCGACGTCTGGAGCGCGATCGGCTGCCAAGTGTTGAAGATGACGCCGGACGATCATGACGCGGCGTTCGCCGCCGTGAGCCACTTGCCGCACCTGCTCGCCTTTGCCTACTTCAGCGCGGTGGCGCGCCAGCCTGCGGGCAATGACTACCTGACCCTGGCCGGCCCGGGCTTTCGCGACTTCACGCGCATCGCGGCGAGTGATCCGGCGGTGTGGCGCGACATCCTGATGGCCAACCGCGAGGAAGTGTTGAAGCAGTCGCTGCGCTTTCGGCACACGCTCGACGCGATCGAGCATGTGATGCGCTCGGGCAATGGCGAGGCGCTGGAAGACTTGATTCGTCTGTCGTCCGAATCACGCGCCAAGTGGCAGATGACTGCAACGAACAAGACGCCTGGATCGCGTTAGATGACAGCCCCTCGCTCGCTGCGCTCGCACTCCCCCGTGGGGAGGGTCAGGCCGACGCTTGGGAGCGGCCCGGCGCTGGCCTGACGTTCGCCCGAGACGCCGATGTTCGCGCTGCCGTTCCTGGATCTGCCACCGTTGTCGCGTGCTGGCGGTACCGTCAAGCTGCCAGGCTCGAAGAGCATCTCCAACCGCGTGCTGCTGTTGGCTGGCCTCGCCGAAGGGCAGACGCGCGTTCACGACTTGCTCGATTCCGACGACACGCGTGTCATGCTCGATGCGTTGCAGGCGCTCGGCTGCGGTGTCGCGCACGAGGGTGACGTATGCGTCGTGCGCGGCCTCGGCGGCACGCTGGCGGTGCACGAAGCCAAGCTCTTCCTTGGCAACGCTGGCACCGCGATGCGCCCGCTCAGCGCCGCGCTCGCGCTGTTGGCGGCACGCGACGGCGGTCGATTCGAACTCTCGGGGGTGCCGCGCATGCACGAGAGGCCGATCGGCGACCTCACCGATGCGTTGCGCCAACTGGGTTGCCGCATTGACGACCTCGGCCAACCGGGATACCCGCCGCTGGCTGTCAGTGGGCCGAACACGCTCGCACTGTCGCAGCCGATCCGCGTGCGCGGCGATGTCTCCAGCCAGTTCCTGACGGCGCTGCTGCTCGCGCTGCCGCTGGTGTCGGACCGTGGCGCGATCACGATCGACGTCGAAGGCGAGCTGATCTCCAAACCCTATGTCGAGATCACGCTGGCGCTGCTGGCGCGCTTCGGCATCGCGGTGCAGCGTGAAGGGTGGCAGCGCTTCGTGGTGTCGGCCCAGAGCGCCTACCGCTCGCCGGGCGATGTGCACGTCGAAGGCGACGCGTCGTCGGCGTCGTACTTCATCGCGCTCGGCGCCATCGCCGCGACGAAGAAACCCGTTCGCATCGAAGGCGTCGGCCACGACTCGATCCAGGGCGACATTCGCTTCATCGATGCCGCACGCGCGATGGGCGCGGAGATTCACACGGAGCCCAACGCCGTTGAAATCCGACGCGGCGCCTGGCCGCTCAAGGCGATCACGCTCGACTGCAACCACATCCCCGACGCCGCCATGACGCTTGGCCGTGATGGCGCTGTACGCCGATGGCCCGACGACGCTGGCCAACATCGCCAGTTGGCGCGTCAAGGAGACCGATCGACTGGCGGCCATGGCGACCGAGCTGCGCAAGTTGGGCGCGTCGGTGCAGGAAGGGCCGGACTGGTTGCGGATCACGCCGCCAACACAATGGCACGCCGCCGCGATCCACACCTACGATGACCACCGCATGGCGATGTGCGGGTCGCTCGCGGCATTCGGCGGCGTCGCGGTGCGCATCCTCGACCCGAAGTGCGTCGCCAAGACCTTCCCCGACTACTTCGAGACGCTGTTCAAGGTGGCGCGCGCCGAGCCGAACGACGTGCCGGTGATCACGATCGACGGCCCCACAGCCGGCGGCAAGGGCACGCTCGCAGCGGCGGTCGCCGAGCGCCTGGGCTACCGCCTGCTCGATTCGGGCTCGCTCTACCGCGTGGCCGCACTGGCTGCGCTGCGCGCCGGATTGCTGGATGCCGAGCCACTCGACGAAAACGCGATCGCGGCCATCGCCACCAAGCTGCCGCTGTCCTTCAAATCCGGCGGTCGCATCCGCTTGGGGCAAGAAGAAGTCACCGAGGCGCTGCGCGACGAATCCGTGGGCGTGCAGCCTCCCGCGTGTCTCCGCCCTGCCCGCCGTGCGCCGCGCGTTGCACGAGCTGCAACTGTCGTTTCGCCGCGCGCCCGGCCTCGTCGCCGATGGCCGCGACATGGGCACCGTCGTCTTCTTCGACGCGCCGCTCAAGGTCTTCCTCACGGCGAGCGCCGCCCAGCGTGCCGAGCGGCGGCATAAGCAATTGATTTCAAAGGGAATTGAAGCTAATATCGACAGTCTTCGCACTGATTTGGAAGCACGCGACCTGCGGGATACCACCCGCGCCGTCGCGCCTTTGAAACCAGCGCAAGATGCGCTGTTGCTCGACAACTCCGAGCTGACGATCGAACAGTCGGTCGAGACGGTGTTGGAGATGTGGCAACAACGCAGACCGTTCTTGTAGGAACAAGAGCGGCAAAGGTCCGGCGCTTCCCCTGTGCTGCGCTGGTTGACTAACCAACCGCCACGAAAGTGGCAACGCAACCCCCCTCCCACATGTCACAAACCCAAACCGCCACCACCGGCGGCGGCGAATCTTTTGCCGCCCTGTTCGAAGAAAGCCTGAAGCGCAGCGAAATGCGCGCTGGCGAAGTCATCACCGCCGAGGTGGTGCGCATCGACTACAACTTCGTGGTGGTGAACGCCGGCCTCAAGAGCGAGGCCTATGTTCCGATCGAGGAATTCAAGAACGACACCGGCGGCCTCGAAGTCCAGGTCGGCGATTTCGTCTCGGTGGCCATCGACGCCATCGAGAACGGCTACGGCGACACCATCCTGTCGCGCGACAAGGCCAAGCGCCTCGCGTCGTGGCTCTCGCCTCGAAACCTCGCTCGAGTCCGGCGACTTCGTCTCCGGCACCGTCAACGGCAAGGTCAAGGGCGGCCTCACGGTGCTCGTCAACGGCATCCGCGCCTTCCTGCCCGGCTCGCTGATCGACACGCGCCCGGTCAAGGACCTGTCGCCGTTCGAAGGCAAGACGATGGAGTTCAAGGTCATCAAGCTCGACCGCAAGCGCAACAACGTCGTGTTGTCGCGCCGCGCTGTGGTCGAAGCCTCGATGGGCGAAGAGCGCGCCAAGCTGATGGAAACGCTGCACGAAGGCGCGATCGTCCACGGCGTGGTCAAGAACATCACCGAGTACGGCGCGTTCGTCGACCTCGGCGGCATCGACGGCCTGCTGCACATCACCGACATGGCCTGGCGCCGCGTGCGCCACCCGAGCGAGGTGGTGCAGGTCGGCCAGGAACTCTCGGCCAAGGTGCTGAAGTTCGACTCGGAGAAGAACCGCGTCAGCCTGGGCATCAAGCAGCTCGGCGACGACCCGTGGATGGGTGTCGCACGCCGCTACCCGCAGGGCACGCGCCTGTTCGGCAAGGTCACGAACATCGCCGACTACGGCGCGTTCGTGGAAATCGAGCCGGGCATCGAAGGCCTGGTCCACGTCTCCGAAATGGATTGGACCAACAAGAACGTCTCGCCGGCCAAGGTGGTCACGCTCGGCGACGAGACCGAGGTCATGGTGCTCGAGATCGACGAGGAAAAGCGCCGCATCAGCCTGGGCATGAAGCAGTGCAAGGCCAACCCGTGGGAAGAGTTCTCTTCCACCGTCAAGCGCGGCGACCGCGTCAAAGGCCCCGTCAAGTCGATCACCGACTTCGGCGTCTTCGTCGGCCTCACCGCCGGCATCGACGGCCTGGTCCATCTGTCGGACCTGTCGTGGAACGAGCCCGGCGAAGCCGCCGTGCGCAACTACAAGAAGGGCCAGGAAGTCGAAGCCCTCGTGCTCGCCGTGGACGTGGAGCGTGAGCGCATCAGCCTGGGCATCAAGCAGTTGGATGGCGACCCGTTTGCCACCTACACCACGCTCAACGACCGTGGCGCGCTCGTCACTGGCAAGGTGAAGACGGTCGATCCGCGCGGCGCTGAAATCACGCTGTCGGATGACATCGTCGGCTACCTGCGGGCTTCGGAGATCAGCCGTGACCGCGTCGAAGACGCGCGCAACGTGCTGAAGGAAGGCGACGAAGTCAGCGTCATGATCGTCAACATCGACCGCAAGACGCGCAACATCCAGCTCTCGATCAAGGCCAAGGACAGCGCCGACCAGCAGGAAGCCATGCAGCGTCTGTCGCAGAACAACGAGCGCGAGAGCGCCGGCACGACGAGCCTGGGTGCCCTGCTGCGCGCCAAGATGGACAACAAGGAAACGCCTTAACTTCTTCTCGGCATGACCCGCTCCGACCTCGTCGCCGCGCTGGCCGAAAAATTCGGCCAGCTCACGCAACGCGACACCGAGTTCGCGGTGAAGACGATCCTCGACGCGATGTCCGACGCACTCTCGCGCGGGCATCGCATCGAGATCCGCGGCTTCGGCAGCTTCTCGATCAACCGACGCCCGCCGCGCGTGGGCCGCAACCCGCGCAGCGGCGAGCAGGTGACGATTCCCGAGAAGCTCGTGCCGCACTTCAAGCCTGGGAAGGCTTTGCGTGAAGCGGTCGATGCGCGGCCGTCGGCGGGTGGTCCACCGGCCGCTCCTTGAGGTTTCCCTGAGAACGCGCCCGACTCAACGCCGGGCCGCTCCCAAGTTGAGTAGGCCTTGCAGGCCGCGGCGTCGCGGGACGCGACACCTCCTCGGGGGGGCAGCGGCGACGTGTCGCTGCGTGGGGGCAAGTTCTGACGCGTTTTCACTTCTAAACTCCGCTCATGCGACTTCTGGTGTGGGCCGTGCGCGCCCTCGTCTTCCTGGCACTGTTTGCACTGGCGCTGAACAACCAGCATGCCGTGACGCTGCACTCGTTCTTCGGTATCGAGTGGCAGACGCGGATGATCTATGTCGTGCTCGCCGCCTTCATCGCCGGCTGTGCCGTCGGTGTGCTGGCGATGGTGCCGCGCTGGTGGCGCGGTCGGCGCACAGTGACGCCGGCACCCTCAGCAACCCCTGAAGCAGTGCCTGCGCAAACACTGCGCGAGCCGTCCATGGGCGATCACCCCTCGTCGCAGTTCGGTGCCGAGGCCGCACTGCCGCCGCAGCGCGAGAACTATTGATGTTCGACTTCGACCTGCAATGGCTCCTGATCGGGCTGCCGCTGGCCTTCGCTTTCGGCTGGATCGGCTCGCGCATCGACGTTCGACAATGGCGCAAAGAGCAGCGCGCGCAACCGAAGGCGGTCTTCAAAGGCCTGAACCTGCTGCTCAACGAACAGCCCGACAAGGCTATCGACGCCTTCATCGAGGCCGTGCAGAACGACCCCGACACCACCGAGCTGCACTTCGCACTTGGCAACCTGTTCCGCCGCCGCGGCGAGTTCGAGCGCGCTATCCGCGTGCACCAGCATCTGCTGCAGCGCGCCGACCTTGCCAATGCCGACCGTGAACGCGCCCAGCATGCGCTGGCGCAAGACTTCATGAAGGCCGGCCTGTTCGACCGCGCCGAACAATCCTTCCGCGCGTTGGCCGGCAGCCCGTTCGACACCGACGCCCGGCTGGCGCTGCTGCAACTGCACGAGCGCGCGCGCGATTGGCGCGCTGCCGCCGATGATGCGAGCTGAGCTCGAAAAGGCCGGCGCGGGTTCGTTCATCGGGCGCATCGCGCACCACTGGTGCGAGATCGCACTCGAAGCGGAGGCTCGCAACGATGATGAAGGGGCCGACGCTGCGTTGGCACAGGCCCGCGAGGTGGCGCCGAGCGCAGCCCGGCCCTGGGTGCAGGCTGGCCAGCGTCATGCACGCGCCGCACGCCACGCCGACGCGCTGGCGGCGTGGAGTCAATTGCGCTTGCGACACCCGGCGATGTTCTCGCTGGTCGCCAAGGAGTACGCCGCCAGTGCCAAGGCGATCGCGCAATCGGGCGAAGCGCTGGCGGTGCTGCAAGCCCTCCACGCGCAGCAGCCGTCCACCGACCTGATGGCCGCCATCGTCGCCCTGGAGGGTGACGCCGCACAGGCACGGTCGCGCCATGCCGAGCAGCTCGCGCGACAACCGACCTTGTCGGCTGCGGCTGCGGTCTTGCGCGACCGTGCCGACGACGACACCGGCCGCACCTTGGCCGCGGTCGTCGAACGCGCAGCGGCGCCGCTGGCGCGCTACCGCTGCGCGGCTTGCGGCTTCGAAGCGCAGCGCTACTTCTGGCAATGCCCCGGCTGCATGAGTTGGGACAGCTTTCCGCCGCAGCGGCTCGAAGACCTGTGAGCGTGCACTGCCGCTCCGAAGCGCTCAACGCCCCGAAGCGCGCAGCGCGGAAGTTCGTTATGACGTCCGGCGCCGGCGCGCGCACCATCCTCTGCATGAAGTGGGGCACCAAGTACGGCGCCGAGTACGTGAACCGCCTGTACGGCATGGTGCGGCGCCATTTGCGCGGCGAGTTCCACTTTGTCTGCCTCACCGATCGCACCGAAGGCATTCGCGACGAAGTGCAGTGCCTGCCGATTCCCGGCCTCGCGCTGCCCGACGGCATCCCTGAGCGCGGCTGGAAGAAGCTCACCACATTTGCGGCAGATCTTCACGGCTTGAAGGGCACGGCTCTGTTCCTCGACCTCGACGTGGTCATCGTCGATGACATCACGCCCTTCTTCGAACAGCCAGGGGACTTCCTCGTCATCCACGACTGGAAGCGGCCGTGGCGCATCACCGGCAACTCGTCGGTGTACCGCTTCGAGCTCGGCGCGCATCCGGAAGTGCTGGAGCGCTTCCGCGCCGAGCATGCCGCGATCCGCGCACGACTGCGCAACGAGCAGGCCTGGCTGTCGGAGGTGATGCACGAGCAGGGCAAGCTGTCGTACTGGCCGGCCGCGTGGTGCGCGAGCTGGAAGTACCACTGCGTGCCGCGTTGGCCTCTGTCCCTTTGGCGCGCGCCGTCGATTCCGCACGGCGCGCGCATCCTCGTCTTCCACGGCGTGATCAATCCGCCGGATGCGCTGCAAGGGCGCTCGACCCACGCTCTGGCGGCGTGCGCTGCCGGCGCCGTGGCTGGCGCAGCACTGGCGAGAGTGAAGCGGTGCGCATTCTTTTTCTGACGCAACACTTCTCTGTCTTGTCGGAGACGTTCGTCTATGACCGCGCGCTGGCGCTGCGGCAGCGCGGTCACGACGTTCACATCGTCACGTTCGAACGGCTCATGGCGCAGGAACGGCCTTTCGACAAGGTCGAGGTGCTGCGCATGACATCGTGGCCCGTGCGGTTCCTGGCCAGCCTGAAACATGACGGCCTGGCGCGCCTGAAAATGCTTTTCGGCGACCGGCATGCCGTGCCGCTCAGCGCCACCGAAGCCAGCTACCTCGACGATCTGCGAGCGGTCGTCGAACGGATCCAACCCGACTACATGCATGCCGAGTTCGGGCGCATGGGCGTGTTGGCAAGCCACCTGGTGTCGGCCTCTCGGCCGCTGGTGGTGTTCATGCACGGCTACGACATCACGGCCTTGCCGAAGAGCACCGCCTGGCAGCGCCGCTACACGAAACTCTGGCGCGACGAGGTGACGATCCTGACGCCTTCCGAGTTCATGCGCCAGAAGGTGATCGCGCTCGGCGCCTCGGCGCAACAGGTGGTGGTGCAACAGAACGGCATCGACCTGGCCACATGGTCGTGGTCCGATGCCAGCAGCCGGTACGCGGGCACCGTGTCCTTTCTCTTCGTCGGCCGGCTCATCGAGAAAAAAGGTCCGCGCCAACTGATCATGGCCTTCGCGCGCCTGCGTCAACTGGCGCCTGAGGTGAAAGCGGAACTGACGTTTTGCGGGTCCGGCAGCTTGGAAGCAGCGTTGCGCAGCGACATCGACCGCCTGGGCTTGAAGGAGAGTCGTTCACCTGCGCGGCGCCGTGTCGAGCGCCGAGGTCCGGCAAGCCATGATGCAGGCCCACATCATGGTGCAGCACAGCGTTGAAACGGCGTCGGGCGACATGGAAGGGTTGCCGGTCAGCCTGACGGAGGCCGCGGCCATGGGGCTGCCCATCGTGGCCACGCGCCACAGCGGCATTCCGGAGATCGTCGTCGATGGCGTCAACGGCTTCCTCGTCGAGGAGCACGATATCGAGGGCATGGCCACCCGGATGGTGGCGCTGGCGCGTGCGCCGCAAACTTGGTCTGCGCTCGGCCGGGCGGGGCGTGCGCTGGTCGAGGAGAAGTTCGGCAGCGATGCGGCGATCGGTCGTTATGAACGCCTGATCGAAGAGCGCGTCGGCCAACGACGCCGGCCGGCTGCCGCAGATCGGCTTGCGGGAAAGGCAGCATGCACGTCATCATAGAAAACACCGTGGCGCTGAACACGGGAGACGCCGCGATCCTCGTGGCGATCATCGACATCATCCAGGAAACGTTCGGCGCGGGCACACGCTTTTCGGTTTTCGACAGCGCCCCCGAGGTCGCTGCACAGTACTACCCCGAGATCGAGTTTTACCCGCTGACGACGGCCTTCCTGTCGGGCCATGTGCGTCTGTTCGGGCGGCAACGCAAGCCGCCTGTGCAGCGTCTGCTGTCACGCGCCCAGCGCGCGGCGTTCCGGCGCGCGGTCGATGACAGCGTGGCAGGGCGCGAGGTTCGCCGCTCCGTCTTCCTCGACCGGCGTGTGAAGAGAACATCGCTCTCTATCTGTCGGCCGATCTGATCATCTCCACCGGCGGCACCTACCTCGTCGAGCACTACAAGCTGAAAAATCGTTTCGAGGAGCTGTACAAGGACATCGCCCTGGGCAAGCCGCTCGTGCTGTTCACGCAATCGCTCGGGCCGTTCCAACAGCCGGAGAACGCTGACAACATGAAGCGCATCGCCGATGCTGCCCTGCTCGTTCTGTTGCGCGACGCGAAGTCGCAGCAGCACCTGCACGAGATCGGTGTCGATCACGACCGGCTCGCTGTCGTCTCCGACAGCGTGTTCGCGCTGGCCAATGCCGCCTGGCTCAAAGCGCCGCCGAAGCGCGCAGGGGCGCGCCCGTTGCGCGTCGCGGTCTCGGTGCGCCGCTGGACCCACTTCGAAGGCCGCGACCGGACCACAGGGCACGGAACGCTACGAGGCCGCTGTCGCTGCGGCCGTTTCCGTGCTCGTGCGCGAGCGCAACGCTGAAGTGGTCTTCCTCTCCACGTGCCAGGGCATCCCGAAGTACCTCTACGACGACTCGCTGATCGCCGACCGCATCTGCGAACGCCTGGAGCCGGATGTGAGGCGCGCCGTTCGCGTCGACCATGAATTTCACAGCCCGTCCGCTTTGATGGAAGCGCTGCGCGACTTTGACTTCGCCATCTCGACGCGCATGCACATGGCCATCCTCGGCCTGTGCGCTGGGCTTCCGGTGCTGCCCATCGCCTACGAGTTCAAAACGACCGAGCTCTACAAGACGATGGGCCAGGACGAGTGGGTGACGGACATTTCAGCCATCGACCGCGAGGCGTTCGCCGCCCTGTCGCTGCGCTTTTGCGACAGCCTTGGCGAGTTCCGGGAGGCCGTCGTACCGCGCGTTCTCGAACAAGCCGCATCCGCGCGCTCTGCAGGGCGGCTCATCGCCGAGCGCCTGCAAGCACGTCAGTCGCGCCAGTGCTCTGCTATCCAGTCCACCGGCAGCACGTAGCGCTGCACGTGGCGCCAGCGGCTCTTGTCCACGCGCTGATCACTGAAGGCAGCCCGCAGGTGCTGCCATCGCGAGCGGTGCGGCGGCGCCTTCTTGTTCCAGCGCCCGACCATCACGTCGTCCGGATTCGGTCCCCCAGGAAACGTGACGATGCGCGCTGCCGCCGGCAATTTTGCAGGGACGAAATAGCGCAGCGGAAACGGCGGCAGGCAATGCAGCCGGAAGTGTTTCGTCCACTTCTCAGGCCAGAACTTCACTCCGCCGGTGACCGCATGCGTCACGTAGTGCTGCTCGAACTGGTGCTTGTCGGCAACGCCTTGCGGGTCGGCGCGAAAGCCGTCGAGGATGTGGGCATTGCCGCCGACGGGGAAGCGAAAGACGGAGGTCTGGCCGAGCTTTTCCAGCGGCCGCGCCCAGTTGCGCGCCACGTACACGTCGTTCGGCGACCCGATGGAGAAGTAGTCGTCGAGCGAGTCCACGATCACCGAGTCGAGGTCGATGAACAGCGCCACACCGTCGAGGCCCGGCACCGTGCTGCCCCACAGGATCTGCTTGCGCCACTTGCCCATCGTGCGCTGCGGGTGCGGCACGCCGAGCTCGGGCAGGTCGAAGCACTCCACCTCGGCACGGATGCCCGCGCGGTCATCGGTCAGGCACACCAGGCGAAACGGCGGCGCGAGGTGGCGCGACACCATGCCGTACAGGCGGTTCACATACTCGGGACCGTACATCGTGCCCCACTTGACGCAGACCACTTGCTTGATCGTCATGCGCCGCTCCATTGCGCGCGCAGCCAGTCCACGTTGCCGATGCGCCGGTACCACTTGTGGCCACCCCCGGCCAGCACCTCGGACATCTTCGGCTCGCCGGCAAAGACGACGATGCGCGCACCCGCCGGCACGATGGGATCGTTCACATAGCTGCGCAGGTGGCGCGGCACGCACGCGTTCTTGAAGCTCACGCACCACTCGCTCGGCCAGTAGTGCAGTTCGCCATGCGCGGCGAGTTGCGCGCTCTGGAACTGCTGCGAAATCTCGTAGTTCGCCGCAGCAGCCACCGGGTCGGCGACATAGGCATCGAGGATGTAGCGGTGCGCGCCGATCTCGAAGCGGAACACCGACGAGTTGCCAACGCTGTGCAGGAAGCGGTCGCGCTCGGCGTTGAGTCTGCGCAGCGGCTTGTGGCGGAACAGGTCGTCGTCGCGGATGATGAAGAAGCGGCCCGGCAGATCGAAAAACGGGTCGAGCGCATCGACGACGACGAGGTCGAGATCGAGAAAAAGCGTGGGGCCGGTGAGGTCGCCCAGCGGTTGACGGAACACGGCGAGCTTCTGCCAACGCCGGTCACGCTGCCCTGCGGGCAGACCAAGCTCCGGCAGCGGCAGCGCGTGCACGTCGGGCGACAAGCCGCTTGCATCATCGGTGAAACACACGAAGCGATGGGGCCGGGCCAGATGCCTTGCCACGCCCGCGCACAGGTGGTTCACGTACTCTGCCCCGTAGAGGGTGCCCCACTTCATGCAGATGACGTTGACGGGTTCGGGGGCGGACATGCGTGAGGTTTTTGCGGATTCCAACGCGGGTGAGTCTAATGGCGCAGCGTGCAGAGGCGGCGCTGCCCGCGCCACGAAGGCCTTCGCCCGCCGCGCGATACAGTGGGCCTGCGCAGCGTGTGGCCGGTCTGTTTCGGGCCGCAGCGCTGCGCAAGACAAGGATCGAAATGAACCAAGAGCGCGCCCTCACGCGCCACCTCGACCTGGGTTGCGGCGGCGTGCCGCGCAATCCCTACCGGCGCGACGAGCTGTACGGCGTGGACCTGGTGGTGGCCGAGCCCAACGAGCGTTTCAAGGCTGCCAACCTGTCGCTGCACCCGATCCCGTTCGCAGACAACCATTTCCACTCGGTGTCCGCCTACGACTTTCTGGAGCACGTGCCGCGCGTGCTACCGACGCGCGACGGCTTGGCTACGCGCGCACCGTTTGTCGAGCTGATGGACGAGATCTGGCGGGTGCTCGTGCCGGGCGGCTTGCTCTACGCGGTCACGCCGGCCTACCCGCACGCCAGCACGTTCCAGGATCCGACGCATGTCAACGTCCTCACCGACGGCAGCCACATCTATTTCACGCAGCCCAAACTGCTCGGCCGGGTCTATGGTTTTCGCGGCACGTTCATCGAGCGCCGTGTCGAATGGGTCCTGCCGCAGGGCGACTACGAATCCGCGCGGCGCTCATTCATGCAGCGCGTTCAGCGGCGCTTGACGCGCCACACCTTCAGCCACCTGATCTGGGAGTTCGAGGCCGTCAAGTGAAGGCCGCGGCCGTCACTCGTAGATGACGACAGCGCGCCCCTCGTGCGCCAAGGTTCGCCAGCGCGCCAGGGCTTCGTCGCTGGGCCAGAAGCGCGCCTGGTCGCCGAGGTCCAGCGCGCCCTCTGCGCGCTCACGTTGCAGCAGCAGGCGGATCGCCAGGCCGTGTTGCGTTTCGCCCTGCGGGGTGTCGACGCGGCGCGGCGGCCAGGTCTTGATGACATCGGCCACCGGCGGCACCTTGCCATTGACTGCGACGCTCAGGTAACGGCCGAAACGCGCGCGCGCTGACGGCAGATCCCAAACCGCGTTGCACTGCAAGCGCAGGCCGCCGGAGAAGCGATCGTTTTGCACCTTGCCTTGAATCACCACCAACTCGTCTTCGCGCAGGCGCTCGCGGTTGGCATCGTAGAGTTCTTCGGACGCCGTGGCTTCGATGTACTCGCTGCCGTCATCGAGACGAAAGATCGCCGTGCGGCCACGCGCGCCGTTGACGACACGCAGGTCGCTGACGATGCCGGCCAGCTGCTGCGGCTCGCGGCCGGTGTCCACCAGGTCGGCGATCTGCCGCTTGCAGAAGCGCCGCACCTCGGGCGCGTACTCTTCGAAGAGGTGGCCGGAGAGGTAGAAGCCGAGCGCCGCCTTCTCCGCCGTCAAGCGCTCCTTGATGCTCCACGCTTCGCACCGGACCAGCGCCGGCTCCTGCGTGCTGGCGGCGTGCGAATCGTCGAAGTCGAACAGACCGCTCTGGTGCTCGTTGACCGCTTGCGCGTCGGCCCAGTCGAAGGCCAGACCCACACTGGCCAACGCACTTGCACGATCCGGGTGCAACGCATCGAAGGCGCCGGCCTTGATCAGCGCTTCGACGACGCGCTTGTTGACGCGTTGGCGGTCGATGCGCGCGGCAAAGTCGAACAGGCTGCGAAACGGACCGCCACCCTCGCCTTGATGGTCGCCGCTGCCGTCGCGCACGGCGATGATGGCTTCGATCGCGCCCTGCCCCGTGCCTTTGATCGCGCACAGCCCGTAGCGCACGACCTTGTCACTCACCGGCTCGAATCGGTAGCCACCGCGATTGACGTCCGGCGGCTCGAACGAGATACCGAACTGCTTGGCATCGGCGAGCAGCACCTTCAACTTGTCGGTGTTGTCGAGCTCGACCGTCATGTTGGCGGCGTAGAACTCGGCCGTGCAGTGCGCCTTCAGCCATGCCGTGTGATACGCCAGCAACACGTACGCCGCGGCATGGCTCTTGTTGAAGCCGTAGCCGGAGAACTTCTCCATCAGGTCGAAGACCTTGTCGGCCTCAGGCTGCGTGACGCCGTTCCTGGCCGCGCCGTCGCGGAACAGCGTGCGCTGCTGCGCCATCTCTTCGGGCTTCTTCTTGCCCATCGCGCGGCGCAGCATGTCGGCCCCGCCGAGCGAGTAGCCGGCCAGGATCTGCGCGCCCTGCATCACGTGTTCCTGGTAGACGATCACGCCGTAGGTCTCGCGCAGCAGCTCTTCGAGCAGCGGATGCGGGTAGGTGATCGGTTCGCGGCCGTGCTTGCGCGCGCAGAAGGTCGGGATCTCTTCCATCGGCCCGGGCCGGTACAGTGCATTCAGCGCAATCAGGTCTTCGAGCTTGGTCGGTTTGGCGTCGCGCAGCATGCCGATCATGCCGCGCGATTCGAACTGGAACACCGACTCTGTCTTGCCTTCGGCGAAGAGCTGATAGACCTTCGGATCGTCCAGGGGCAGCTTGTCGTAGTCGAAGTCCTCGCGCCCCTTGCGCCGCGCACGCACCATCTCCTTGGCCACCTCGAGGATCGTCAGCGTGGCCAGGCCGAGAAAGTCGAACTTCACCAGGCCGATGGCTTCGACATCGTCCTTGTCGAACTGGCTCACCGCGCTGGCGCTGCCGGGCTGTTGGTAGAGCGGGCAGAAGTCGGTGATCTTGCCCGGCGCGATCAGCACGCCGCCGGCATGCATGCCGACGTTGCGCACGATGCCTTCGACGCGTGTGGCCAACGACAGCAGCTCGGCCACTTCTTCTTCCGCGGCTTCGCGGCGGTCGATCTCGGGTTCTTCCTTGCGCGCGTAGATGACGCCGTCGATCGGCTCCTCGGGCACCTTGGCCAAGGTCACCGTCTTGCCCGGCGGCGCGACAACGAGTTTGGCGATCGAATCGACGTGGCCGTAGCCCATGCCGAGCACGCGGCCGACGTCGCGCAGCGCCGCCTTGGCCGCCATCGTGCCGAAGGTGGCGATCTGGCTCACGGCATCGCGGCCGTACTTGTCTTTCACGTAGTCGATCACGCGCTCGCGATTGGCCTGGCAGAAGTCGATGTCGAAGTCCGGCATCGAGACGCGCTCCGGGTTCAGGAAGCGCTCGAACAGCAGGTTGTATTGCAGCGGGTCGAGGTCGGTGATCAGCAGCGAATACGCCACCAGCGAACCCGCGCCAGAGCCGCGGCCCGGGCCGACCGGGCAGCCGTTGTTCTTCGCCCAATGAATGAAGTCGGCGACGATCAGGAAGTAACCCGGAAAGCCCATCTGGATGATGGTGTCGAGTTCGAAGTCCAGCCGCTGCACATAACGCGCGCGCTCGGCCTCGCGCTTGGCTGCATCCGGGTAGAGCTGCGCCAGCCGCACTTCGAGGCCGGCGTGAGAGACGTCGCGGAAGTGCTGATCGACCGGCACATGCACACCGTTCACCAGCGGCGTCGGGAAGTCCGGCAACTGCGGCTTGCCCAGCGTGAGCTGCAGGTTGCAGCGCTGCGCGATCGCCACGCTGTTGCTCACGGCCACCGGCACGTCGGCGAACAAGGCCTGCATCTGCGCCGTGGTCTTGAAGTACTGCTCGCGCGAGAAGCGCTTGATGCGTTTCGGGTTGGCCAGCGTCTCGCCCTCGGCCACGCAGACGCGCGCTTCGTGTGCCTCGAAGTCGTCGGGTTCCAGGAACTGCACCGGGTGCGTCGCCACCACCGGCAACTTCAACTTCGCCGCCAGCGGCACGGCCGCGCGCACATGGCGTTGGTTGCTTGCCAAGCCCGCACGCTGCAACTCGATGAAAAATCGCTGCGGGAACAGCGCTGCCAGGCGCAGCGCCAACGACTCGGCACGCTCCACGTCGCCAGCCAGCAGCGCCTGCCCGACTGCACCGCCGTCGGCGCCGGACAGCACCAACAAACCCGCGCCGTGCGTCTCGAACCATTCCCATTTCACAAACGCCTGCGCGCGCTGCGTGTTGCCGCTCCACGCCCGCGCCAGCAGTTCGCACAGATTCAGATAGCCCTGGTGGTTCTGCACCAGCACCAGCAAGCGGCTGCCTTGTTTGTCGCCACCCGACCCCGACGCGTCGGGCTCAAGCCACAAGTCGCAACCGACGATCGGCTTGACGCCCTTCTTGCGCGCCGCGGTATAGAACTTGATCGCGCCAAAGAGGTTGCTCAGGTCGGTGATCGCGCAGGCCGCCTGGCCATCGCGCGCCGCGGCGGCGACCGCGTCATCGACGCGCAGCGTGCCGTCGACGACGGAATACTCGGTGTGGGTGCGGAGGTGAACGAAAGCTCATCTTGCGTTGTCGCTGTCACTGCGCGGCGCGGCGGGTGGTACGCGGTGCGGGCTCATGCTGGAGTACCAGAAATCGCCCGCCCCGCGTACCACCCACCGCGCAACGACGCTTGGTTGCTTTTCGACGTGTCGAACACGCTAGCTACACTTGCCAGCAGCACGAGGCATGCGATTGTCGGAGTAGGAGGTGCAACATATCGGGCACTCAGTGTCAAGCCTGCCGCGCAAGTGCCAAGCGCTCGATAGGTGAGCCAGCGTGGCAATGCCGGCGATTGCTTCGCATAGCCCTTGACCATGACACTGAAGATGTTCGGATCTCACTTGTTTCGGTCCACGCAGCGTCGCTGGCATCGAGCTGCAGATCGCGTTCATCTCGTCCAGCGACGATCAACTGGATATCGGCGCACTGTAAGACGTTGAATCTGCGAGGGCAGTTGGAAGTACGCAAGACGAGTTGCCCGCCTTCGCAAACGACGGATCGCTGTCTTTGATGATCTGCACATGCTGCTTCTCTCTTGAGACTTCCTGAAGCCATCCAACTCCGACTTATCCCGGCTCGCCTGTGTGTCATACGTCTTCGCATTCGCGCTCAAGAGGTTCTGCTTTGGATGCACGCGCGATCGAGAGGTTGGACAACGGGCCGACGACTAGAAGCATTTGTAGGCGATGCCATGAAGGACGGCATCTGACCCGAACAACTTCGCGCTGTACTAGAGCATCGAGTCTCCACTCGAGCTTGGACTGGTTGTTCGCGTACCTCGCCAGCAGATATGCATCGAGTCAACGAAGGGGCGTCTGTCGTACTTGCGAAAACTGGTCACGAAGCTTCATGCAGATATCCAACGCAGCGCTCGCTCGATGACGCACTTGAATCTTGGTCGCAGCTGCCGATATCGTCGCCGCTGGAGGCCTCGTTGCGCCAGCGACCAGCGAGAAGGAGCTACACACGTGTTTGTGACGAAGCAGATGACGCATGCGTCGGCCTTTGAAGAGGGTGGAACAACTTGCGGCGTCTAACTCAGCAAGGACTTGCAGCGCGTCGAACACCCGCACCGCTCTCGGGCCCCGCGAAAACAGAACAGCAGGCCAACAGCCTTTGCACGTTCGACGTCACTCTTGCAGCGCTGCCAGGAATTCTTCCGGCGACACCTCGGCCTGCCGCAAGATGCCAGCGAGCGTGCCAACCTTGACCTCTTTGTGCATGGGAACCACGCAACCCTTGGTCTCGCGCTTCATGATGACGTGGCTACCGCTCTGACGAACTTTGACAAAGCCCAAACGTTCGAGGCCGCGCTGTACTTCGGCTCCCGAAATGTGAGGCAGCTTAGGCATGCAGTGGTTCGGGCACAGTGAACGTGGTGATGAACGGATGGCCCGTAGACGACAACGGGAACTCCGCCAGGTACAGAGCGGTGGCCTCCATCAGGTTGGCAACTGCTTCTTCGACGGTTTCCCCCTGAGTTGTGGTCCCGGTTTCAGGATTGAGCGCGACGAACCCGCCTTCCTCGGCGGGTGTGAGCACAGCGGTTAGTTGCATACGAAGGTTCCTGGACAAAGCAGCGACAATTGTCGCGCGATCTGGCTATGCGACGCCCAACTCAGTGATGATTTACAGCGCGTCGAAAACCAACACCGCAGGCAGGCCCGAGGGCGGTGCGGCGACGACGCGATTTCTGGTACTCCAGCATGAGCGACGATGCCGCGCCGCCTTCACGCCCCGCGAGAACGTGAGCCTGTCTTGCGTCGGTGCCGAAGCCCCGGCCGTCGATTGTCGATTGTCTGCGCAGACGGCCCTGTCAGCTCACGCCGGCACTTCGAGTTCGCTCCATGCGGTCGGCGAAGGATCGCGCACGGCACCGGCTGCGGCCTGTTGCGGCCAGCCGAAGAAGGCCAGCACATCGTCGCGCCGCGCCAGCGTGTCGGCCATGCCCAGGCGCATCAGCTCACGCGTGTAGCCGGCTTCGAACAGCAGGTAGCTGGCGAGCGCCGCGCCGCCGCGCTGGTCGCCTGTTATCGCGGCCCACACCGATGCCGCGCAGCAGGCTCAGCACCGGCTTCGGCAGTGAATGCACATGACGTGCAGCGATATCGTCCAGGCGCTCGCTTGGCGAGATCACGAGCACCTCCACCGGCCGCAGCGGCGAGCGTGCGCGCGCCGCGGGGTCGAGCAGCGACAGCGTGCGGTTGATGCGCTGCAGGCGCTCGATGTCCACCGACAGCGCATCGAGAAAGATGTTCGACATCGCGTGCCCGGCAATCTGCGCCAGGCTCGGGTAGCCCGCGACCTGCCGCTGCTCGCCCGCCGGTTCGTTGAGCCGCCCTGCCCCGACGACGAGCACGCGCTCGGCACCGAGGTGGATGGCCGGCGAGATCGGCGCCGACTGGCGCATCGAGCCGTCGCCGAACCACTCGGACACGCCCGCGATGTCGAGCGGCTGCGCCGGAAACACGAAGGGAATCGCCGACGACGCCAACAGGTGCGTGTCGCTGATGGTTGCCTGCACGGCGGTGCGCTGCGAGCGCAGCCACGGCTCGAACGGCCGCGCCGTTTGGCAGAAGGTCACATGCTGGCCGCTCGAATAGCTCGATGCCGTGACCGCGAGCGCATCGATGTGGCCCTCGGCAAGCAGCCCCGGCAATCGATCGAATGCCACCAACTGCGACAGCAACTCGGCCAGCGGCGAGTTGTCGAGCAGCGAGCGCGGGTCCGAGCGGCGCCAGCGCCGCAGAGCCCAGCCGAGCGAGAGCATCGTCAACCAGCGCGCACCGGAGCGCACGACGCCGAACGCATCGGCGCGGTACACCTGCTCGGCGTGAAAGCCGTGCCACACGCGCGCCACCGCGGCGACCGCTTCGTCGAAGCGATCGGCCTGGCAAGCCAGCGCGGCGGCGTTGATCGCGCCCGCCGACGTGCCGGCGATGACGCCGAACGGGTTGTGGCGCGGCGCACCGACCTCGCGGCGCAGGCGCGCCACCGCACGCAGCACGCCCACCTGATACGCCGCACGCGCACCGCCGCCCATCAGCACCAGGCCGGTCGTGGACTTGCGAGACGGCGTCGTGGCCATGGTTCCGATCGCGAAAAAGGGCAGTTCGTAGAATTTCGGCGTGCCGCCCCACTTCTTGAACCTTAGTGCCTACCGCTTCGTCGAACTGCCCGATGCGGCCGCCCTGTGCGAACGACTTCACGCCACGGCGCAGACTGCGGGCCTGCGCGGCACGGTGCTGCTGGCCCACGAAGGCATCAACCTGGTGCTGGCGGGTGAAGAAGGCGCGCTGCGCGGCTGGCTGGCCCGGTTGTGCGAAGACGCGCGTTTTGCCGCCCTCGACGTCAAGGAAAGCTGGAGCGCGCAGCAGCCATTCGGCCATCTGCGGGTCAAGGTCAAGCCGGAGATCATCCGCATGAACCAGCCGCAGGTGCAGCCGGCCGCGGGCCGCGCGCCGGCTGTCGATGCGGCCACGCTCGCGCGCTGGCTAGGCCAGGGCCGTGACGACGACGGCCGCGCACTGGTGATGCTCGACACGCGCAACGCCTTCGAGCTCGAACACGGCGCGTTCGACGGCGCGCTCGATTGGCGCTTGAACAAGTTCTCCGACTTCCCCGCAGCACTGGCCTCGCACCGCGGCGAGCTCGAAGGCCGCACCGTCGTCACCTACTGCACCGGCGGCATCCGCTGCGAGAAGGCGGCGCTGGCGATGCGCGATGCGGGTGTGGCCAACGTCTGGCAGCTCGACGGCGGCATCCTGCGCTACCTGGAAACAGTGCCCGACGCGCCGCATTGGCATGGGCGCTGTTTTGTTTTCGACGAGCGTGAGTCACTCGATCCGCAGTTGCAGGGCGTGACGACGTGAAGGGTCGATTGCTGCGCCTGTTCGGCCTGCTGCTGATGCTGACCGCCCTGGCCGTGCCCATCATGCGCGCCCCGGACCGGGCGGTGCAGACGCTGGTGGCGCGCTGGGCGCCGCTGCCGTCGGACTTCATCGACGTCAAAGGGCAGATCGTTCACATCCGCGACGAAGGCCCGCGTGGCGACATGTCGCCGATCGTCTTGCTGCACGGCACCGGCGCCAGCCTGCACACGTGGGAAGGCTGGGTGCGCACGCTGAAGAAGACACGACGGGTCATCACCTTCGACCTGCCGGCCTTCGGCCTCACCGGCCCGTTTGCCGGGCAGTACGCGGCAGACGACTACCGCGGCGACACCTACGCGCGCTTCGTGCTCGACGTGCTCGATGTGCTGAAAGTCAGCAATGCCGTCATCGGCGGCAACTCGCTCGGCGGCGAGATCGCCTGGCGCGCCGCCACACTCGCGCCAACGCGCTTCACGCGGCTGGTGTTGATCGATGCCTCGGGCTACGACTTCACGCCAGGCAGCGTGCCTCTGGGCTTTCGCATCGCCCGCATCCCCGTGCTCAACCGCCTCGGCGAACACCTTCTGCCGCGCGCGCTGATCGCCGCGAGCGTGGCCAACGTCTATGCCGACGATTCGCGCATCACCGAAGCGCTGGTCGATCGCTACTACGAACTGACGCTGCGCGACGGCAACCGCCGCGCCTTGGGGCATCGCATGCAGCAACTCGAACCGGGTGCGGCTGTCGATCGAATCAAAACCATCTCCATGCCGACACTCGTGCTCTGGGGCGGCGCCGACCAGCTCATCCCCGTCTCGAACGCGCAGCGGTTCGCCAGCGACATCAAAGGCGCACGCGTTGTCGTGCTCGACAAGCTCGGCCATGTGCCACATGAAGAAGACCCGGTGCGCAGCCTCGCGCCGGTGCTTGAGTTTCTGGAGATCAAACCATGAGCCTGCCCGGCCGCCCGAAAGGCGAATTGACCGCAGTGCGAAGCGCGGAGGTTGCCTGATGAGTGCCGCTCACCCTTCCTCTCACACCTACGGCGCCAGCGTGCAGTGGCAACGCGATCCCGCCACCGCGTTCACCGACCAGCGCTACAGCCGCCGCCACGAGCTGCATTTCGACGGCGGCGCGGTGGTGCCCGGCTCATCGGCTGTGTCGTCGGTGCCGCTGCCCTGGTCCGACCCCGCGGCGGTGGACCCGGAAGAGATGCTCGTCGCGTCCATCGCCTCATGCCACATGCTGTGGTTCCTGTCGCTGGCTGCCAAAGCCGGCCATGTGGTGGACCGCTACAGCGATGCGGCCGAGGGCGTGATGACCAAAAACGCCGCCGGCAAACTCTGGGTGTCGCAGGTGACCCTGCGGCCGCACGTGGTCTTCGCCGCCGGCCGCAGCCCGACACCCGAAGCCTTCGACGCGCTGCACCACAAGGCGCACGACGAGTGCTTCATCGCCAACTCGGTGAAGAGCGACGTTCGGTGCGAGCCTGTGCAGGGCTAGCCCATCACCCGCTTATCGCGGCGCCAGCGTGCGCGCCGGATCGGGCCGGTGCCCACCGAGCGCGCGGCGCACACCAGCCCGCAGCACGCGCATGTCCACCGGCTTGGTCCAGTATTCGAAGGCGCCCAGGCTCATCGCCTTGATGACGTCCATCGTCAGATCGTCGCCGGTCAGGATGGTTACGCGCAGCCGGCGCGTGGCGATGTCGTCGCTGAGCTGACGCACCACCTCGAGCCCCGAAATATCCGGCAGATGCATGTCGAGCAGCACGAAGTCGGGGCGCTCGCTGCGCACCAGCCGAACACCGTCCAGGCCGGTGGTCGCGCGGATCAACTGCACGCCGGGAAAGGCCGCCAAAACACTCTCGACCAATACGTAGTTGACGTCAACGTCTTCGACGTAGAGCACCTTGCCGCGCAGGTCGGCGTCGAGGGGCTCCGCGACAGGAGAAGACGACATTGCAGCCCGAGGCGATCAGCGGCGAACGTCGAGCACGCGCTCGACGCCGCACGCCAACCTGTTCGTGCTTCGTTGCCGCATCAACCCTTGCGCGCACGCCGCGCGAAGCCCACGACGGCGCCCAGCCCGAGCAGCATCAACGCCCAGGTCGAAGGCTCGGGCACGGGTGTCGTGACCGGCGGCGTCGGATCGACGGACACGGTGAAGCCGGAGACGCGCACGACGCGGCTGCCGCCACCGAAGGTGGAGAACAGGAAGTCACCCGTCAGCGGGTCGATCACCGCACCTTCGGCGCCGGTCAGGCCCGACAAAAAAGTGCGGCGCGATGCGACCAATGGGTTGCCTTGCGCATCGACCTCGTAGGCACCGACGGCGCCGGCCGAGTACTCCGAGATCAGCATCGCGTTGGCCGCGAAGCTGGCGTTGCCGGCAGCGATATAGACAAAGCCCTCGGGTCCGCCCGGCACATTCTGGATGCCAGCCGCCGCCGGGTTGAGATCGACCTGCGACAGCGCACCGAGGTCGAAGGTGCCGCGGCCGTCGGGCGACAGCGTGGCGCTGTACCACTGGCCGCCCGCCCACGACACGAGCTTGGCCTGCCCCGCGCCGCCGAACGTGGGTGGCACGAAATTGATCGCGGCGTGCGAGTTGACGACGCCGAGCGGAGCCAACTCGATGATCTTGTCTTCGTTGACGCTGCCGGGCAGGCTCTGCCCCAGGCCGTTGATCGGCCAGCGCGAGGTGAACAGCACGCCGTTGGGGCCGAACGTGACGCCGCCGTCGTTGTACTCGCCGACCGCGCCGCCCGCGCCGCCGAAGCGCGTGGCGCTGCCGACAAAGCCGGTGATGTGATTCGACGCGTCGCGTGTGACGTCGATCGTGTAGAGGCTGCCGGCAGCGGTGTTGGCCTGGCCGCCGATCAGGATCGTGTCGCTGTCCAGAAAGGCCAGCCCGCCGTAGTTCGACGGCAGCCCGGCCACCGAGCCCAGGTTGACGACGTCGTAGTCGGCGTTGAACTCGCTGCCGAGTGTCTGGCCGTGCGCCGCGAACGCGGCGGTGCTGGCCAGTGCGACGGCCGCGATGCGGCGCAAAACGATGGAGCAGGTCATGACACGACTCCGTTTCAGTCTGGTTCGCAGAAAGTGCATCCTCGCGCGCCCGGCGCGAGATTGCAAGCCAACGCTGATTGATGTTTTTGGGGGTCGGGGTGGCCCGGCTTGAGCGCGCGACCGTCGTTGCATCCACTCACACATTGCGCTCGCGCAGCGCCTCCAGCGCGTCCTGTAGCACCCGCACGCGCGGCGGTACCAGCCGCCCCGACGGCACCACGGCGCTGATCGGCATCGGCGCCGGTTGGTGACCGGGCAGCACCGCCACCAGTTTGCCGCGTGCGATTTCGTCTTGCACGATGTAGTCCGGCAACTGGGTCAGGCCCATGCCCAACAGCGCGGCGGTGCCGAGGGCTTCGGTATCGCTGAGCTGCACGCTCTGCGTCGGGTGCATCTCGAGCGTGCGGCGGCCCTGGCGTCCGTGGCGAAACTGCCAGGGACGGCTGCGGCCGGTGCTGGGCATGCGGAAGGTCACGCCCTGGTGGTTGGCCAAGTCTTCGAGGCGCTGCGGCGTGCCACGCGCTTTCAGGTATTGCGGGCTGGCCACCATTACCAGGTGCTGCCAGTCGATGCGCCGCGCCACGAGCGTCGAGTCGCGCAGCTCGCCCATGCGCACGGCCAGGTCGATGCCATCGCGCACCAGGTCGGCAAAGCCGTCCTGCAGCCGCACTTCAAGCGTCAGCGCCGGGTGGGCGCGCATCAGCTTGGCGAGCAGCGGCATGACGAAGCGGCGGCCGTAGAAGATCGGCAGGTCCACGCGCAAAGTGCCTGAAGGCGCGGTGCGCGTGCCGGCAGCGTCGGCCTGCAGGTCTTCGAACTCGGCAAGCACGCGTTCGCAGCGGTGGAACAGGCGCTCGCCGTCGGCCGTGAGGCTGACCTGGCGTGTCGTACGGTGGAACAGCTTCACGCCGAGCGTGGTTTCCAGGCGCGCCACGCTTTTGGCCAGCGTCGACGGCGAGCCGCCGAGGTCCCGCGCGGCGGCGGCGAAGCTGCCGCGGCGCGCGGTCTGCGCGAAGGCGAGGAATTGCTGAAGGCCTTGCATCGTGGGCGCTTTCAATTGCGGAAAAAATGTCCTCAATGTTACGGCGCTGCCGCATCTTGTGAAACACCGCTGTGCCGCCGACACTGAATTCATCCGAGGCGCCGCGGACCCCTACCCCCCTCAAACCGCAATGGAGACCTTCATGACCGTGATCGAACAATCCCGCCCTGCCGCGACACCGATTCCCGGCGTCGCCCACGCCACCTGGGCCGGCCACGCCGACGGCCTGCAGCAGTTGTCCGTCTGGCGCCAGACGCTGGCGCCGGGCGCCGCGACGCCGCCGCACCGCCACGACTGCGACGAGGTCGTGCTCTGTCTGGCCGGCTGGGGCGAGGTGCACGCTGAAGGGTCGGTGCAGCGCTTCGGCGGCGACTGCACGCTGATCCTGCCGAAGAACCGCGACCACCAGATTTTCAACGTCGGCCCGATGCCGATGGAAATCGTCGGACTGTTCGGCGCCACGCCGGTGCTGACGCGGCTGCCCGACGGCAGCGCGCTCGAGTTGCCATGGCGCAGTTGAGCGCCCGCTGAACGCGGCGCTGTGGCCCTCAACTCCCGGCCGGCGGCTGCCAGAGCTCGATGCGGTTGCCTTCCGGGTCCATCACCCAGCCGAACTTGCCGAACTCGCTTTCTTCGACCTTGTCGTCCACCGCGCAGCCTTCGCTGCGCAGCGCGGCCAGCAGTGCGTGCAGATCGGGCACGCGGTAGTTGATCATCAGGCGCGACTCGCTCGGTGCAAAGTACGACGAACTCTTCGGGGAACGGATTCCAGATCGTCGTGCCGACGCCGTCCGGGTTGTCGTCGGACTTCCAGCGAAAGGCCGCGCCGCCCCAATCCTCCACCGGGATGCCGAGGTGCGTGCGGTACCACGCGCCCAGCGCCTTCGGATCCTTGGCTTTGAAAAACACACCGCCGATGCCGCTGACTCGTTTCAACATGGGTTCATCCTTTCGTCGTGTTTGTGACCGGGTAGCGCCGCTTCGTCTCCGCCAGCGCGCGCACGAGCAGTTGCTCCAGCACCGACAGCTTCACGTCGGCGAGTTTGTTGATGTACAGGCAGGCCTTGCCGATCTTGTGTTTGCCGAGTTGTTGCAACAAGTCTTGCGCGCCGTCGTAGCCGGCCACCATGTAGATGCTGATCGGCCCTTTGCGCGCCGAGAAGCCAATGATGCAGGAATCGCCTTCGTGGCCACTGGCGTACTTGTAGTGGTACTGATCGAAGCCGACGATGCTCGTGCCCCACATCGTCGGCGCGCAACCGGACACGCGGCGCATCAGCGCGGCGAGTTGCTTTGCAGTCGGTACGGCGAGCCTCGCCCTCGAGGGCGTCGAGGTGCGCGGCCACGCTCTGCCCGCTGGGTTTGGTCTTGGCTTCAGCCATGGCGGCGTTCTCCGCGCGGCGCTGCTGCGCATTGAACACCGACGCGGCGCCGATGTCAGCCCCACAGGCTTGCTGACGCGCGAGCTCAGGCCTGCCAAACGCCGTAGCCCGCATCGCGCAAGCCGATGGCCAGTTCCACTTCCATCTCGCGGGCTGCCTCGTAGGGCATGGGGTTGTAGACCTCGTAGAGCGCGGGCAACAGCCGCAAGCCGTACTCGAAGACGAATCGATTGGCCTGAATGTTCGCCTTGTGCTTGTCGAAGCGCAGATCGGGATCGAGTCCGGTCATGCCGACATAGACAAAAGGCTTGCCCAGTTGGTAGTCGGGGTTGGCCTTGCGGAAGCGGGCCTCGTTCCAGACCTGGTCCGCCAACTCGACGACATAGACGTGATGGTGGTGACGGCGGCCCGCGGCGAGAGGCATGGGCGGCAATGATGCCTTCGCTTGCAGCGCTTGTTCAGCGAGGCAGCGCCAGAAACGAACTTGCGGCGAGGTTGCCTGCGTCAAGCGTAGCAAGTCCCAGGCCGCCGCGCGAACGCGCCAGTAGCAGCGGCCTGCTGCCCTGGCGGTCCTTGGGCTTTTGGGTCGGCGCGGTGAATCGCGCTTTCAAAAACGAATCGGGGCGCCGAGTGGTACTCAGCGCCCCGCCTTGGTCTGCGCTTCTCAGCGCAAAGAAGCACGCGGCTAGGGGGCCGCCCGGATCTTGCGGATGCCACCGTCATCCACCGCATAGACATTGCCGCCAACGTCCACGGCGACGCCTTGCGGGCTAGTCAGCTGCGCCATCGCCAGGGAGCCGTCGGCCCCGCCCTCTGTGCCGTTGCCGGCCACGGTGGTCACCGTGCCGTCGGGGGCCACCTTGCGGATCCGGTTGTTGCTGCTGTCCGCCACGAAGACATTGCCGCCGACGTCCACTGCCAAGCCGGTAGGGGAGGCGAATTGCGCCGCGGTGCCAGGACCATCAACGAAGCCGTAGCCGCCACTGCCGGCCAGCGTGCTGACCGTGCCGTCCGGCGCGATCTTGCGAATGCGGCTGTTGTTCCTGTCAGCGACATAGACATTGCCGCCGGCGTCCACGGACACTCCCTCCGGAGATGCAAATTGTGCTGTGGCGCCGGGGCCTTCCTGGTAGCCGAAGATGCCGCTGCCGGCCAGGGTGCTGACCATGCCGTCCGGCGTGATCTTGCGGATCCTGCTTTCGTCAGCCACGAAGACGGTGCCCTGGCCGTCCACAGCGACTCCTACAGGTGAGTCGAACTGCGCCGTCGCTGCAGGGCCATCCAGGAAACCGCGGGTGCCATCACCGGCCACCGTGCTGACCGTGCCGTCGGGAGTGACCTTGCGGATGCGGCGATTGGAGGTGTCAGCCACGTAGACATTGCCGGCGCCATCCACCGCCACACCGTGCGGGGAGCTGAACTGGGCGGTGGCGCCCGGGCCATCGGCATAGCCCGTGTCTGCACTGCCAGCGAGAACGCTCACCGTGCCGTCTGGCGCCAGCTTGATGATCTGGCTGTTGCTGGCGCCATAGAGGTTTCCGCTGCTGTCACGGGTCAAGCTTGACGGGCGATGACTGTCGTCGCGGGCCAGCAGGGTGCTGACCGGCGGCACGGCATTGCTGATCAGACGCACACGGCTCCTGTCAGCCACATACACCTTGCCGCTGCCGCCAACGGCCACGGCCGCTGCAGCTTCGAACCGTGCGGCGTCGCCCCTGCCGTCAGGGTAGTAGCGACCGCTTGCCCCACCGGCCAACGTGCTGACCGTGCCGTCCGATGCGATCCTGCGAATGCGGGTGCCAATGTCTTCGCCGCTGTCTGCCGCGTACACGGTGCCGCTAGCGTCCACAGCCACCGCGGCGAGATAACTGAACTGCGCCGTTGCGCCGGGGCCGTCGACAAAGCCGTTGTTGCCGTCTCCCGCCAGGGTGCTGACCGTGCCGTCCGGAGTTATCTTGCGGATCCTGTTGTTGCCGCTGTCGGCCACGTAGACGTTGCCGCTGCCGTCCACAGCCACACCGCGCGGATAGGAGAACTGCGCAGCCTGGCCGGGCCCGTCCATGTAGCCCTCTTGACCGTCGCCGGCCAGCGTGCTGACCGTGCCGTCCGGCGCAATCTTGCGGATGCGGTGGTTTTCGTTGTCGGCCACATAGACGTTGCCGCTGCCGTCCACTGCCAAGCCGGTAGGGGAGGCGAATTGCGCCACCGTGCCAGGACCATCAACGAAGCCGTAGCCGCCGTCGCCGGCCAGCGTGCTGACCGTGCCGTCCGGCGCAATCTTGCGGATGCTTTGGTTGTCGGTGTCGGCCACATAGACGTTGCCGCTGCCGTCCAATGCCAAGCCGCCAGGGGAGCGAAATTGCGCCTCGGTGCCAGGACCATCAACGTAGCCGTAGTCGCCGCTGCCTGCCACGTGCTGACTGTGCCTTCCGGGGTGATTTTGCGAATCATCCGTGCGTCGCTGTCGGCCACGTAGAGATTGCCGTTGGCGTCCTGTGCCACCCCAGACACGTTGACGAATTGCGCAGCAGGGTCCGCGCTGGTACCGGCGAAGGTGCTGACCTGGATCGACGTGCTGCAAGCCACCGCCACGTTGACGACGTTGCTGCCGCCCATCGTGCCGCTGCTGCTGCTGACGGTGCAGGCCTGGAACGCCGGCTGCGTGTTGAAGGTGACGTTGTAGGCGCTGCCGAAGGGCACGGGCTGGCTCATCGTGAAGCTGGTGGCGTTGGCCGCGACCGTGATGGTGTCGCTGCCGTTGGCCAGGACGAGGCCGCTGCCGGTCAGGCCGCTGATGGCGCCGCCCAAGGTCGAGGCGCCCGCGGCACAGGTGACGACTGCACTGGTCACGTCGGCATCGGCCATGGCGCCGGACGCGCCCGCGATGGCGCAGACCTGGCCCACGGGTTGGGTCTGGACGGTCAGCGCGTAGGCCGCGCCAAACTGCAGAGCTGCCGGCATCGTGAAGGATGTGCTGCCCGCCGTGACCGCGAGCGTGTCGCTGCCGTTGGCGATGACCAGGCCGTTGGCCGTGAGTCCGACAACGCTGCCGCCAAGGGTGTGGCTGCCGGGGCCGCTGCTGTCGCTGCCGCCGCCACAACCGCCGAGTGCGAGGGCCAGGGCCACGGCCGCGAGCGCGGTGGTGCGGCCAACGATTTTTCTTAGCATGGTCGGATCCTCGACGTGGTGGAGTCGCGTTGCACGCCGGGCGTTCGATGGAGCGCTGGTCGTGGTCCCACGTGGGGCCGTGAGATGGGAGGCGATGCTAGGGACCGTCGCCTCCCGGGAGTGCGGGGGGCGACGCACGGCGCACGCGGGCGTGCGCATTCGTTCACAAACAGCAGTGACTTGTTCTTGGAACTTGAGCGCGGATCACGACAACACAGTCACCGATTCATGACGCAGTTGGCGAAGGACGGCGGGGCTGTGCGGTGTCACGTACCTGCGGGTTTCGGCGCCGGCGGCTGTTCGCTCCACAACACGCCGCCCGTGGCCCAGTCGCTCTTGGCGATGTCGTAGAAGAGGATGTCTACGCCGCCTGGGCTGCCGCCGAGCACGCGCACGCAGGCCTGCGTGATCTCCTGCGCCAGCGCGCGCTTGACCTCGGCGCTGCGGCCTTCGAACAGTTCGATGCGGATGGTGGGCATGGTGGCTCTCCTTGATTCGTTCAGTCTCTGAATCCAGGCGACAGGCGTTCGGCTCGGCGCAGCAGCGCCGGCCATTCGACGTCGCCGTCCCAGGCGCTGCCGTCGCCGACCCACTGCGCTTGGGTGCGTGCCGCCAGCGCGTCGCCGACGATGGAGATGCCGCCGCCCACGGCGGCCATCGCCCGCAACTGCGCCTGCGCCGCGCGCTCGAGCACGTGCATCAGCATGAAGGCCTCGGCCACGCTGCGGCCGACGGTCAGCACGCCGTGGTTGTCGAGAATCAAGCCGTCGAGCGCGCCCAGGTGGCGCACCAGGCGCTGCCGTTCATCGGCGCCGAGTGCCAGGCCTTCGTAGGCGTGGCGGCCGAGCCGGCCATGCAGACGCATCGCCCATTGCGATGTCGGCAACAAACCTTCGGGCAGCATCGCCAGCGCCACACCCCACGGCGTGTGCAGGTGGATCACGCATTCAGCCTCCGGGCGTGCGGCGTGAACCGCGCCGTGGATCGCAAAGCCGCTCGGGTTCACGGTGCGCGCGCTGCCATCGGCGACGCGGCCGTGCACATCCACCTTGACCAGCGACGACGCCGTGACCTCGTCGAAGCCCAGGCCGAACTCGTTGATCAGGTAGACGCCCGGCTCGCCGGGAACGCTGGCCGACAGGTGCGTGTACACCGTGTCGTCCCAGCCGTTCAGCGCCGCCAAGCGGTACGCAGCGGCAAGGTCGATGCGGACCTTGCTTTCGCTGCGTGCCTGCCGGCGCGGTGGACTGACGCTCAGTGCGCCTCCGCCGCTTTTGCCGCTTCGATCGCCCCGGCGGTGTCTTCGCGGGCGCCGTTGAAGAAGATGTTCAGCACCACGGCCGCCACAGCGGTCAGCAGGATGCCGCTCTCGAGCAGCGGGTGCAGGCTGTGCGCCATCTGCTGCGTCCAGCGCGGCGCCACCAGCGGGATCAGGCCGAAGCCGATGGCCAGTGCCACGACGTAGAGGTTGTTGCGGTTGCCCTTGTAGTCGACGGTGGACAGGATGCGGATGCCGGTGGCTGCGACCATGCCGAACATCACCAGGCCCGCGCCGCCGAGCACGAACTGCGGGATCGCTTCGACAAACGCGGCCATCTTCGGCAGCAGGCCGAGCACGATCATGATCACGCCGCCGGCAACGCAGACCCAGCGGCTCTTCACGCCCGTGACGCCGACCAGGCCGACGTTCTGCGAGAAGCTGGTGTACGGGAAGGTGTTGAAGATGCCGCCGATCAGCGTGCCCAGGCCGTCGGTGCGCAGCCCGGCCGCCAGCGCCGGCTGATCGACCTTCTTGCCGGTGATGTCCGACAGCGCGAGGAACATGCCGGTCGATTCGATCATGACGACGATCATCACCAGCACCATCGTCAGGATCATCACGATGTCGAAGGTCGGCGTGCCGAAGGCGAACGGCGTCACGACGTCGAACCAGTGCGCCTTGCCGACCTTGTCGAAAGTCATCTTGCCCATGGCCATGGCGACCACGCAGCCGGCGACGATGCCGAGCAGCACCGAGATGTTGGCAACGAAGCCCTTGGTGTACTTGACGAGCAGCAGGATGAACACAAGCACCGCGCCGGCGATGGCCATGTTCTCGAGCGAGGCGTAGTTCGGGTTGTCGACCATCGGGATCGGGCCGAGCGCGATCGGCGCCGACGCCGCTGCGGCGGCGGCCTTGGCCTTGTCGACCATCTCGACCAGCTTGGGCACGTCGGTGCGCTGCGCCAGGAAGGCCGGCCCGCCCATCGCCCAGCCCACGCCGACGCGCATCAGGCTGATGCCGATGATGGTGATGATGGTGCCGGTGACCACCGGCGGAAAGAAGCGCAGCAGCTTGCTGATGATCGGCGCGATGACCATCGAGATGATGCCGGCGCCGATGATGGCGCCGAAGATCGCGCGCGCGCCGTCGACGCCGGGCATCGGCGTTGGCAAACGCCACCATCGGCCCGACGGCGGCGAAGGTCACGCCCATCATCACCGGCAGCTTGATGCCGAACCAGCGCGTCACGCCCAGCGCTGGATCAGCGTGACGATGCCGCAGGCAGAACAGGTCGGCCGCTGATCAGCAGCGCCACCTGCTCGGGCGTGAGCTTCAAGGCGCGGCCGACGATCAGCGGCACCGCGATCGCGCCGGCGTACATCACCAGCACGTGCTGCAGAGCCCAGCGCCACCAGGCGCGGCGCAGGCAGTTTTTCGTCCACGGGGTGGACGGCGTGTGTGTCGTCATCGGGTTGGTCTCCTCGGGTTGAACTGCTGTCAGAGGCGCTTACTGCGTCGGCGCGCCGGCATCGAACCAGCGCTTGATGAGCGCGCGTTCGCCGTCGGTGATCTGGGTGGCGTTGCTCAGCGGCATCAGCTTCAACACCGCCGACCTGCTGGTAAACCGCCTGCGCGTGCTGCTTGAACAGCTCGGGCGTGTGCAGCGCGACGTTCTTCTGTTGCACCGCGGCGTTGTGGCACAGCGCGCAGCGCTGGTCGATCACGGCGCGCACCTGCGCATAGCCGGCCGGCTGCGACGCCGCTGCCTTGGCGGCGGCCACCTGCGCCGCGCGCGGCGGCGCGGGCGCGAGCCAGACACGCCAAGCCCACCAGCACCAGCGTGCCCACCACCGCATGCTCCCAGGGGCGCGGCGGTGCTCGACATGCGCCTTGTGGCGGGCGACAAAACTGTGGCGGATCAGCGCGCCGGCCAGCATCAGCAGCACCAGCACGATCCAGTTGTGCTTGCCGCTGGTAGAGCCAGCCGTAGTGGTTGGACAGCATCGCCACGATCACGGGCAGCGTGAAGTAGGTGTTGTGCACGCTGCGCTGCTTGCCGCGCTGGCCGTGGATCGCATCGGCCGTCTGCCCGGCGCGCAGTTGCGCCACCACCTTGCGCTGGCCGGGGATGATCCAGAAGAAGACGTTGCCGCTCATCGTCGTGGCCAGCATCGCGCCGACCAGCAGGAACGCGGCGCGGCCGGCGAAGAGCTGGCACGCCATCCACGACGCGAAGACGACGAACACGGTGACGCAGCACGCCGACGATCAGGTCGCCGCCCTCGCGCTCGCCGAACAAGCGGCAGATGAAGTCGTAGATGAACCAGAACGCCACCAGGAAAGCGAGCGACGCGCAAAGATGGCGTCGCGGCCGGCGACCAGTCGTAGACGCTCTTGTCGATCAGGAACGAGCCGGCGTTGAACAGGTAGAGCACCGTGAACAGCGCAAAGCCGGTGAGCCAGGTGCTGTAGCTCTCCCAGTACGACCAGTGCAGGTTCTCGGGCAACGCGCGCCAGCGCGGCGCCACCATGTACTTGTTGGCGTGATAGAAGCCGCCGCCGTGCACGGCCCACATCTCGCCATCGACGCCCTTGGCCTTCAAGTCGTCGTGTTCGGGCTTGGACAGGCTGTTGTCGAGCAGCACGAAGTAGAACGACGAGCCGATCCAGGCGATCGCGGTGATGACATGGGCCCAGCGCAGCAGCAGGTTGAGCCAGTCGAACAGGTAGGCGTCCATAGCGGGCATCGGTCCGGGGATGACGCAATGCGCTTGCGTTATCCCCTCACCACAGCGGGCTCTGTGAGGAGCGACCGTCGCAACCGCTGTGCTTTCTCGACGGGCACCGCGGCGACGTTGGGCAAAGTGTATACACGCTCGTGTACACGACACCCCGGGCTTTCACCTATTTCAGATCGGCGGCCTTGATCGCCGGCTGCCAGTCGGCGACCTGCTTGGCCACGAAAGCCGCTGAAGTCGGCGCTGCCCATCTTGACACCGCCGTGATGCCCAGCTCCTCGAAGCGCTTGACGATCGCCGGGTCGGCGACGATGGCGGCGATCGCCGCCGCTCAGTTTGTCTGTCACCTCCTTCGGCAAACCGGCCGGGCCGCTGACGCCGAAGTAGTTCTCCGCCACCAGTTGCGGCAGGCCGAGCTCGATGACGCTGGGCACGTCGGGCAGCAGCGGCGAGCGTGTCTTCGTCGTCACCGCCAGGCCCTTGATCTGCCCGGCCTTGACCATCGGCACGAAGGCGGTGATGACGTCGATGCCCAGCGGAATCTGGCCGGCGATCAGGTCGGTCGTCATCGGCGCACCGCCCTTGTACGGGATGTGCGTCATCTGGATCTTCATCGCCGACTTGGCCATCTCGCCGACGATGTGGCCGATCGACCCGGGGCCACCGGAACCGAAGGTGTAGCCCGGCGCGGCCGCCGCCTTCGGCAGCTCCTTGAGACTCGCCGGCCCGCTCTTCGGGTTGGCCATGATCAGCACGGGCGCGACGCCGAGCATCGACACATGGGTGAATTGTTTGATCGGGTCGTACGGTTTGGTCGGCACCGTGAAGGGGCCGATCGATGTCGGCGTGCTGTTGGACAGCATCAGCGTGTAGCCATCGGGTGCAGAGCGCACCACATCGAGGCCGCCGATGGTGCCGCCGGCGCCGGGCTTGTTGTCGACGATCACGGTCTGGCCGAGGGCCTTGCCCAGCGGCTCGGCGATGGCGCGGGCGACGATGTCGCTGGCGCCCCCCGCGGCGAAAGTGACGACCATGCGGATCGGCTTCTCGGGCCACGCGGCGTGCGAGACCAGCGGCAGCGAGATCGCGGTGGCGATGAGGGTACGGCGAAGGATCACGGGTGTCTCCAGTTTGTAGTTCGACGCAAGGGGCGTGCCCAGTCAGCTGCCGCGGTAGGTGCTGTAGCTCCAGGGGCTGACCAGCAAAGGCACGTGATAGTGACCGTGCGCATCGGCGATGCCGAAGTCGAGCGGCACCACGTCGAGGAATGCCGGCTCGGGCAGCGCCACCCCGCGCCCGCGGAAGTACGCCGCGACCTCGAAGACGAGGCGGTATCGGCCGACGGCCATCGTCTTGTCGTCGAGCAACGGGCCTTCGCAGCGGCCGTCGGCGTTGAGCGCAAAGCTGCGCAGAGTGGTCGTGCCCGCACTGTCCACGCGTTGCAACGTGACCTTCATGCCGGCCGCGGGGCAGCCGTTGCCGGTGTCGAGAACATGCGTGCTGAGATGGCCCATGGAAGTTCGGTGCGCAAGGCGGGTGGGTTGCGGGATTCAAAAAAGTGTATACACTTTGGAATACACGTCAACCGAATTTTTCCCGTGGTCAAAAGCCGAGCCGTCCTCAAGGTGGTGCCTGCCCCGAGCAGCACCCAGCGCATTGTCGATTCGATCGTCGAGGCCATCGTCGAACGCCGCCTGATGCCGGGCACCAAGCTCGCCGAGTCGCAGATCGGCGAGCTGTTTTCGGTCTCACGCACCGTCGTGCGGCAGGCGCTGAACCAGCTCTCGCGCGACCGCCTGATCACGCTCGAGCCGGCGCGCGGCGCCTTCGTGGCCCAGCCCGGCATCGAAGAAGCACGCCAGGTGTTCGAGGCACGCCAGATCATCGAGTCCTCCATCGTGCGCGAGCTGTGCGGGCGCATCACGCTGGCGCAACTGGCCACGCTGCGTGCGCACCTGAAGCAAGAACGCGAGGCCGTGGCACGCACCGACGTGAGCGGGCGCACGCGGCTGCTGGCCGACTTTCACGTCGTGCTGGCGCGCATGCTCGGCAACGAGGTGCTGGCGCAGATGCTGGCCGACCTGCTGTCGCGCTCGTCGCTGATCGCGCTGATGTACCAGTCTTCTCACTCGGCCGAACATTCGCAGGCCGAGCATGTGGCCATCGTGCAGGCGCTGGAGCGCCGCGACACGCGCGCCGCGGTCAAGCTGATGACGCAGCACCTGCACACCGTCGAACAGAACCTGCGCCTCGACCCGCGCCCCACCGACCTCGCCAAAGCCCTGATTCGCTGAGAACGACGTGATCACTCCGCCCTCACGCTACCCCCGAGACCTTGTCGGTTACGGCCGCAACCCACCGCATGCGCGCTGGCCCGGCGGCGCCCGCGTCGCGGTGCAGTTCGTGCTGAACTATGAAGAAGGCGGGGAAAACTCGGTGCTGCACGGCGATGCCGGCAGCGAGCAGTTCCTGTCCGAGATGTTCAACCCGCCGGCGATTGCAGCGCGCCATCTCAGCATGGAGAGCATCTACGAATACGGTTCGCGCGTCGGCGTGTGGCGCATCCTGCGCGAGTTCGAGCGTCGCGGTCTGCCGCTCACCATCTTCGGCGTCGCCATGGCGCTCGAGCGCAGCCCCGAAGTCACTGCTGCCTTCGTCGAACTCGGCCACGAGATCGCCTGTCACGGCTGGCGCTGGATCAGCTACCAGAACATCGAAGAGGCTACCGAGCGCGGGCACATGGCGCAGGCTGTGGCCGCCATCACCCGCCTGTGCGGCCAGCGCGCGCTGGGTTGGTACACCGGCCGCGACAGCCCGAACACACGCCGCCTGGTGGCCGACTTCGGCGGCTTCGAGTACGACAGCGACTACTACGGCGACGATCTGCCGTTGTGGCTGCAAGTTAGAAAGAGCGATGGCGCGCTGGCACCGCATCTGGTGGTGCCGTACACACTCGACGCCAACGACATGCGCTTCGCGCTGCCGCAGGGCTATTCACACGGTGACGAGTTTTTCCAGTACCTGCGCGATGCCTTCGACGTGCACTATGCCGAAGGCGACGAGCGGCCGAGCATGATGAGTATCGGCATGCATTGCCGCTTGCTCGGCCGGCCCGGGCGCATGCGCGCGCTACAGCGTTTCCTCGACCATGTGCAGCGCCATGACCGCGTCTGGGTCACCCGCCGCATCGACATCGCGCGCCACTGGAAAGCGACGCATCCCTTCGATCCCACCAACGCATTTCTCTGGGAGTGAGCTCGTGGCTGCACTGACCCTCGTCCAACTCAACGCGGCCTCGCCCGCTGAATTCACGGCACTGCTCGACGGCACCTACGAACACTCGCCGTGGATCGCCGAAAGGGCTGCGAGCAAGCGCCCGTTTCACAGTCTGGCCCAACTCAAGCTGGCGCTGGTGCAGGTGGTGCGCGAGTGCGGGCGCGACGCGCAAGTCCAACTGATCCGTGCCCACCCCGAGCTGGCCGGCAAGGCGATGGTGTCGAAGACGCTGACCGCCGAATCGACGCACGAACAAGGCAAGGCCGGCCTCACCGACTGCACGCCGCTGGAGTTCGCGCAGATCCAGCAACTCAACGCCGACTACAACGCCAAGTTCGGCTTCCCCTTCGTGCTCGCTGTGCGCGGGCCGCGCGGGCTCGGTTTGCCCAAGGCCGAGATCATCGCGACCTTCGTGCGCCGTCTGGACAACCACCCGGACTTCGAACTCGCAGAATGCCTGCGCAACATCCACCGCATCGCCGAGATCCGCTTGGACGACAAGTTCGGCCATGTGCCTGAACTCGGCAACCTGGTCTGGGACTGGGCCGAACGCCTGGCCACCAACTCCGACCCCGGCTACGCCGAACGCGGCGAGTTGACCGTCACCTACCTCACCGATGCGCACCGCGCCGTTGCGCAGCGTCTGGCGCATTGGATGCGCGCCGATTGCGGCTTCGACGAGGTCGAGATCGACGCCGTCGGCAACGTCGTCGGCCTCTATCACGGCCGCGACCGCAACGCCAAACGCCTGCTCACCGGCTCGCACTACGACACGGTGCGCAACGGCGGCAAATACGACGGACGCCTGGGCATCCTGGCGCCGATGGCCTGCGTGCGCGAACTGCACCGCCAGGGCCGTCGCCTGCCCTACGGCTTCGAGGTGGTCGGCTTTGCCGAAGAAGAAGGCCAGCGCTACAAGGCGGTGTTCCTCGGCTCGGGCGCACTGACGGGCCACTTCGACACGGCCTGGCTGGAGCAGAAAGACGCCGACGGCATCTCGATGCGCGAGGCGATGACGCACGCCGGCCTGTGCATCGACGACATCGCCAAATTGAAGCGCGATCCGTCGAAGTACCTCGGCTTCGTCGAGGTGCACATCGAACAAGGCCCGGTCTTGAACGAGATGGACTTGCCGCTCGGCATCGTGACCTCGATCAACGGCAGCGTGCGATACATCGGTGAGATCGTCGGCATGGCCAGCCACGCCGGCACCACACCGATGGACCGACGCCGCGATGCCGCCACCGCCGCGGCCGAGCTGGTGCTGTTCACCGAGAAGCGCGGTGGCAGCGTGCCGAACCTCGTCGCCACCGTCGGCATGCTCGACGTGCCCAACGGCTCGATCAACGTCGTGCCCGGGCGCTGCAAGTTCAGCCTCGACATCCGCGCCACCACCAACGACGTGCGCGATGCCTGCGCCGCCGATGTGCGCGCCGAACTGGCTCGCATCTGCGAGCAGCGCGGCCTGCACTTCAAGCTCGAAGAAACGATGCGCGCGGCTGCCGCGCCGAGCGCAGCACCGTGGCAGCAGCGCTGGGAGCGCGCGGTCGAAGCGTTGGCGCTGCCACTGTTTCGCATGCCCAGCGGCGCCGGCCATGACGCAATGAAGATGCACGAAGCCATGCCGCAGGCGATGCTGTTCATGCGCGGCCTCAACGCCGGCATCAGCCACAACCCGCTCGAATCGATCACCAACGACGACACCGAGCTGTGCGTGCGCGCCTTCCAGAATCTGCTCGACCAACTGGCCTTAGAACTGTCATGACCCAAGCCAACTACAACGCCCTCGATCATTGGATCGACGCCCACTTCGACGAACAGGTGCGCTTTCTGCAAGCCCTCGTGCGCGTGCCCACCGACACGCCGCCGGGCAACAACGCGCCGCATGCGGTGCGCACCGCGGCACTGCTCAAGGACTTCGGTTTCGACGCCGAACAACACCCTGTTCCGGCAAGCGAGGTGCAGGCCGCGGGCCTGGAGTCGATCACCAACCTCGTCGTGCGCCGCCAGTACGGCACCGGCAGGACGATCGGCCTGAACGCGCATGGCGACGTCGTGCCCCCCGGCGAAGGCTGGACGCACGACCCGTACGGCGGAGAAGTTGTTGGCGGCAAGTTGTACGGCCGCGCGTCCGCCGTCAGCAAATGCGACTTCGCCACCTTCACCTTCGCCACGCGCGCCATCGAATCGCTGAAGACGCCGCTCAAGGGCAACGTCGAGCTGTACTTCACCTACGACGAAGAGTTCGGCGGTGAACTCGGGCCGGGCCGGTTGCTGGCAGAGGGCGTGATCAAGCCCGATCTGCTGATCGCCGCGGCCTTCAGCTACCAGGTGGTGACGGGCCACAACGGCTGCCTGCAACTCGAAGTGACGGTGCACGGCAAGATGGGTCACGCTGCCGTGCCCGAGACCGCGGTCGATGCGTTGCAGGCCGCGACGCTGATCCTGAATGCGCTGTACCAGCAGAACACGCTCTACAAGCAGGTGCGCAGCAAGGTCAAGGGCATCACGCACCCGTACCTCAACGTCGGCGAGATTCACGGCGGCACCAACACCAACGTCGTGCCCGGCAAGGTCACGCTCAAGCTCGACCGCCGCATGATCCCCGAAGAGAACCCGGCCGAGGTGGAAGCCACACTGCGGCGGGTGATTGCCGACGCCGTGAAGAACTTGCCCGGCGTCAGCGTCGAGATCAAGCGCCTGCTGCTGGCCAACGCACTCACACCGCTGCCCGGCAACCAGCCGCTGGTGCAGGCGCTGTGCAAGCACGCCAGCAGCGTTTTCGGTGAGCCGATCGAAGCCTCCGGCACGCCGCTCTACACCGACGCGCGCCTGTTCTGCGAACGCGGCATCCCGGCCGTGCTCTACGGCTGCGGCCCGCGCACCGTGCTGGAGAGCAACGCCAAACGCGCCGACGAGCACATCGAGCTCGAAGACCTGCGGCGCGCCACGAAGGTGGTGGCGCGGGCGTTGGCGGATCTGCTGAGCTGAGGCGGCTCCCCCACCCCAGCGTCAACCCACCGCGAGCGATCGGCTCTGTTCTTCGCAGTTCGCCCGACGCGGCCATCCGCGAGCCGATGATCTGCGCAGCGGTCTTGGCGGCGGCGCGATCGGGCTGTCGGCGCGCGTGTACAGCCCACGTGCGGGCACCAGCAGCTCGGGCAGTGGCAATTCGACCAGCCGCCCCGCGGCACGCAGGCGCGACAGCGCCGGCGGCAGCAGGGCGCCAGATCGCTCGCGGCGTCAGGTCGAGCACGTGGAGTGGGACCGCAATGGACCGTCGGCACGGGGGCCGGCGAGCCAGCGGCGATGAACGAGCGCTGGATGAGGTCACCCGGATTGCCTGGCGCCGCCTCGACAGCCGCCGCGTGCACGAGTTCCCGCAGGCTGCGCGCGCCGGCCACGGATGGCTCGGGCGGACCACGCGCGCATCTGAATCTCGAACAGGGAGCGAGAGCGCGGCCGGAGCCCAGCGGGGCACGCGTGCGCGCCGCCACCGCCATGTCCAACGCGGCTTCGCGCACCAGCGGCGGCATGTGCCCGGACTCACTCTAGCAGGCTGATCTGGTGTGCGGGCGCTGTTGCTGCAGGCTCACCACGAACTCCGGCAACAGCAGACTCGCCGCCGACGGGACGCCCACGGTGACGAGGCCGCCGCCTCGTCGCTGCTGCGCCGGGCTTCGTCGGCCCCTGCGCAGCTCGGCGTCGGCCACTCGCGCACGCGCCAGGAACGCATGCCCGCGACCGTGAGCGACGCGCCGTGAACGTGCGCTTCATCAGCTGCACGCCCAGATCTTCCTCGAGTGCTGCAGGGCCCGTGTCAGAGCGGCTGCGACACCCCCAGCCGCCGCGCGGCGCCGCGGATGCTGCCCGCCTCGGCAACGGCAAGAACTGTCGATCCGGTGCCACTGCATCGCCACTCCAGGTGATGCATGCGAGGCATCACGATGCCGCATCATGCATCTTGTCTGGGAGCGACCGGCGTGCGCCAATCAGATCGACGCAGCGCAGCCATGCCACGGAGATCACATGCCAGACGATCCCGGCTCTCTTCTCTCATCTCGCCGCGAGTTTTTGCAGGCAGCTCAGCCGCCTTCGCTGCATGGCTGTCCCTGGGCTTGCGCTCAGTAGCCCGTGCTCAGTCGTTGTTGTAGACGGTGCTTGTGCTGTGCGTCGCTCCGGCGCGCAGCTCGCCCGACATCGTGGCGCGCCGCGTCGCCGAGCAGTTGAGCGGCCGCTACGCCTAGAGGCCATCGTCGACAGCCGGCCCGGTGCGGCGGGGCGCATTGCCGTGAACGCCATGTAGCTGGCGCCTGCGGATGGCTCCACCCTGCTGCTGGGCGGTGTCGCGGTGAGCACGCTCTATCCGCTGCTCTACACCACGCTGGCCTACGACCCGGTGGTCGACCTGCGGCCGGTCTCGCTCGCGCCGAGATGCCCTTGGCGCTGGCCATCGGCTCCGCGGTGCCTGCCGGCATCGGCAACGTGAGCGAACTCGTCGAGTGGATGCGCGCCAACCCCAAGCTTGCCAACGTCGGCTCACCCGGTGTCGGCAGCCTGCCGCACCTGCTCGAAGCGATGCTGTTTCGACAGGCCGATGTGCCGTGGCAGCATGTGGCCTATTCGGGCGGCGCGCCTGCCGTGGTCGCCCTGCTGGGCGGCCAGATCGCGGCGTTGATCCTGCCCGAGGCGGTGCTGGCACGCACCGTGCCGCCGCAAGTTGCGTGTACTCGCCACGTCGGGACCGCGGCGCAGCGCCTACATGGCGACGTGCCCACCTTGTCGAGCAGAGCCATCGCGAACTGGTGGTGCAAGAGTGGTTCGCGTTCTTCATGTCCGGTCGGGTGCCCGCGGCCACGATCGACGCGGCTTCGCAATCGATGCGCCTGGCGCTCTCACAGCCGGAGCTGGTGAGCGCTTTCGCAACCTGGGCATGGTCGCCACACCAGCACGCCTGCCGCGCTGGCCGCTCGCATCGCGTCCGAACAGCGCCTGTGGGAGCCGATCATCCGCGCCGCCGGCATCCGGCCCGAGTGATGCAAAGAGTCGGATCCGGCGTGAGGATGGCTAGCGCCCGGGCGGCGCCAGCGATGCACGTCGGGGCCCTGCTCGCGGCGCTGTAGCACCCGTTGCGCACCCTGCCGCCGCGCCACGAGCCTCAGGGCACGATCCGGTTGCGGTTGTTCTCGATGAAAGTCATCAGCCCGTCGTACTTGGGCGCCTCGGCGCGCGGCTGGGCCACGTACTCGAGCGAGCCGAACCAGCCTGCCGCCTCGGAGTAGCTGCCAACATCGGTGAAATGCACCATCAGTTGGGCGCCGGCATTGAACCAGTTGTTCAGAAACTCGGCGTACAGCGTCTTCATCTGCGGATCACGCTGGATCGAGTTCAGCTTGGCCTGTAGGGCCGGGTTGGACAGCGCCGGATACGGCGGCCACAGGCCGTTGCCGCCCTCGAACGCCACCACCTTGAGGTTGAATCGGGCGGCGATGGCCACATGCGCCTTGACCTCGCTGTCCACCGCTGTCAGCGCCTTGGCGCGGATCTCGTCGAAGGCCTGCGCATTGGTCAGCGCCGCAAAACGCTCGGCGTCGGCCGTGCTGCTCAGGTCGCGCAGGGAGAAATAGGCGTTCAGTCCGATCGCGTCGGCCTTCTGGTACGCGTTCTCGAAACTCGCCACCACTTCACTCAGGTAGGTGCTGACCGACTGGCCACCGAGCACGCGCATCAGCCGCGTGTTGCCGCCGAACACCGCGGTCCAGATGTCGAAGATCTGCGGCGCGCGGCGGGCGTGGAAGCGGATGCGCGAGGTGTAGTCGTCGGGTGCGGCGATGCCCAGCGCCCGCGCCTGCTCGGCAGCGTAGACACCGGCCGGAAAGCCGGCATTCCAGGTCTCGTTGGAGTATTCGAAGTAGACCTTCAGCGCCGGGTCGAGCTGGTCGCGGACCGTTTGCGCGAAGTTGCGCACGTAGTCGTCGTTGGCTCGGTGCGGCATGCTGAACCACGGGTACGCATTCAGGCGGTTGGCCAGCGCGATCATCGCTTCGAGCGGCACACCGCCTTGCGCCGTCCAGCGTGCATCGGCAAGCCGAGGCCGGTCGGCCCAGGTGCCGTCCTGGTTCTCGAAGTTCGTTTCCATCCATTCCATGAAGCGCAGCACTTTGTACTGGCGCGTGCGCTCGAGGAACTGCGGGTTGAAGATCAGCGTGTCGTAGACCTGTTCGAAGCTGCGGAAGTTGCCCGGGCAATCCGACGCGGCGGCCACGCGCACGAAAGCCTCGCTGCCGCAGATGCCGCCGGGCAGCAGCACGCGGATGTTGCGCAGCGGGCTCGCGGCGTCGATCGCGGTGATGTACAGACCGAGGTTGCCTTCGGTGCCGATGGCTTCGACAACGTCGCGGCCAGGCGTCGACTCGGCCGCCACCTTGCGCCAGCCGAACACGTACTCGAGCGTGCCCGCGCCGTCGTACAGCACCACGTACTTGCCGCTCGGGTACACGCCCGGGCCGCGCAGCATCAAGGTGCGCGCGATCTGGCCCGGTTGCAGCGACCGGATCCAGCCGTCGCTGTCGAGATCGAGGCTGCGGCCATCGCTCCAAGCCGTGGCGCTGCCGGACGTCCACGGCGCTGAACTCTTGAACTGGTCGATGAACGGCACCTGCGTGGCGAAGAAGTTCACAGCTGCGAGGTTCGTGCCCAGCGGCGAACCCTCATTGGCGGCATTGCCCGACGGCGGCGCAGTGCTCAGCACCTCGCAGCGCTTGACGACGCCGTACAACGGGTCCGAACCGAAAAAGGTGTTCGTGCACTGGCCACCGCCGGTGACGCTGCGCTGGATCCAGCTCGAACCCTGGCCGTAGCGCACGGTCTGCGTGCCTGTCACCTGGAACGGCTGGTTTTCATTGACGATGAAGGTCCAGACCTCGCCCGTCGGCGGTGGCGGAGGCGGTGGCGGTGCGCTGCCCAGCACTTCGCAGCGCTTGACGACGCCGAACAACGGGTCCGAGCCGAAGAACGTGTTCGTGCACTGGCCACCGTTGGTGACGCTGCGCTGAATCCACGCCCCGCCCTGGCCGTAGCGCACTGTCTGCGTGCCGGTCACCTGAAACGCTTGGTTTTCGTCGGCGACAAAGGTCCAGACGTCGCCCGTCGGCGGCGGCTCGCTGCCGAGCACTTCGCAACGCTTGACGACGCCCACCAGCGGGTCTGATCCAAAGAACGTGTTCGTGCACTGGCCGCCGTTGGTGACGCTGCGCTGGATCCACGTCGAGCCTTGGCCGTAGCGCACGGTCTGCGTACCGGAGACCGTGAACACCTGGCCTTCGTCGGCGATGAAGGTCCAGACTTCGGCAGCCTCCACGGCCAACGGCGTGTCGCGGCCAGAGGCCGCATCTTCGGCGGTCGATCCACCGCCACCACATGCCGCGATCAAGAGCGAGCCGAGCACCGCCAACAAGACACTTCTCATGACGTTCCTTCGAGTGAAAGGCTGAACCGGCCGCGATTGTGCATGGGTGAAACTAGGCTAGACCGCACCAAACAGCGACGCGCATCCACAGCCCGTGGCCCAGCGCCCAGGCCGAGCCCAGCGCGATCAGCGCGCCGGCCGCACGCGTCGGCGCTGCCGCTGCGGCCCACGCCGCGCCGCGACCTTGCCCCGCCCGCACGTGGCGCATCACCAGCGGCGCCAGCCACAACGCCGGTGACGACGCCAGCGCAAACGCCGCCATCGCCGCGGCGCCGTGCTGCGGCGTGGACGCGAGCGCGGCCACCAGCAGCGCCGATTGCGACAGCGCGCACGGCCACGCGATCCACAACGCGCCGGCGCCCGCGCTGCGCGCAGGGCCGGCGATGCGCTGCCACCCGCCCGGCAACGCCGAGGTGTCCACCGCCAGCCGTGGCACGTTGCAGAAAAGCCGGCCACTGCCCGCGCCACAACATCCACAACCCACACGCGAGCGCCGCGAGGTGCAGCAGGCTCCACAACGGGCGCAACGCTGGTGACCAGGCCAGCCCATCGCGCAGCGCGCCCACGCTCCACGCCGCCACCGCCCCCGCCGCCGCGTAGCCCGCCACGCGCGCCACCTGAAACAGCGGCTGTGAACCCGCGCCGCGCGTCAGCGCCGTGCACGGCGCCGCGCACATCGCGGCGCAATGCGGCAGTCCGGCCACGCCCATCAGGGCGGCTGCAGAAATGAGCGCCAGTTCCTGCATCAGACCAGGCGCGAAAAGCGCTCGCGCGCTGGACTGCCGTGTTGGATGTAGCGGTCGAACACCATCGCCACCGCGCGCACGACGTACCAGCCGGCATCGGTGACCTCCACCGCATCGTCACGCAGCCGCACGAGGCCATGCGCAGCCAGCGGCGCCAGGCGCTTCAACTCGTCGGCGAAGAACAGCGGCACCTCGACGCCGAACTCGGCGCGCACTTCGGCAAAGTCGAAGCGGCCGCGGCACATCAGGTCCATGATGATCTTGCGCCGCAGCAGGTCATCGGCGTCGAGTTCGAGGCCGCGCACGGTGGCGAAGCGGCCCTGGTGGATCGCGTGGTAGTAGGCGTCGAGCGTCTTCGCGTTCTGCGCGTGCGTGGCGCCGATGCGTCCGATGGCCGAGACGCCGAGGCCGAGCAGATCGCATTCAGGCTGTGTCGTGTAGCCCTGGAAATTGCGGTGCAGGCGGCCCTCGCGCTTGGCGATCGCCAACGCGTCGTCGGGGCGCGCGAAATGGTCCATGCCGATGTAGTCGTAGCCCGCCCCGTCGAAGGCGGCGATGGCGTGGCCGAGCATCGCCAGCCGCGCCGCGCCGTCAGGCAGATCGGCGCTGACGATGCGCCGCTGCGGCTTGAAACGCTCGGGCAAGTGCGCGTAGCCGTACAGCGCGATGCGGTCGGGCGCGATCGCGATCACGCGGGCGATGGTGCGCGCGAAGTTCTCAGGCTGCTGCTTGGGCAGGCCGTAGATCAGATCGACGTTGATCGATGCGAAACCAATCTCGCGCGCACTCCTCATCAGCGCCTCGACCTGCTCGAACGGCTGCACGCGGTGCACCGCCTGCTGCACGTCGGGGTCGAAATCCTGCACGCCGAAACTGATGCGGTTGAAGCCGAGCGCGGCCAGGTGCTGCAAACGCAGCGGCGTGGCGGTGCGCGGATCGACTTCGATCGAACACTCGGCATCGGGCGCGAGATCGAACGCCAACCCGAGCGCGGCCATCAGGCGCGACAGTTCGGCATCGGACATGAATGTCGGCGTGCCGCCGCCGAAATGAAGCTGCGTCACCCGTTGGCGCACACCGAGCGCGTGCTCGTGCAACCCAATCTCGCGCTCCAGCGCGTCGAGGTATTCGGCTGCGCGCTCGTGGTGCCGCGTCACCACCTTGTTGCAAGCGCAGTAGTAGCAGACCGACTCGCAGAACGGCAGGTGCACATACAGGGCCAGCGGCGGCGCCGCGTTCAGGCGCGACAGCGCCGCGCGCGCGGCCAGCGCCTGTTCGTAGTGCGCCGCCGTGTAGCCTTCATGGAACCGATCGGCGGTCGGGTAGGAGGTGTAGCGCGGACCGTTGGTGTCGAGGCGGCGCAGCAGGTCGGGGGTGAAGACGGCGGGGCTCATCGGCGCACTGTGCACGCCCGAGCGGCGGGACACATTGATCCGCGTCAGCCGCGGCGGGTGTGCGGTTCCGTGGCGCCGGTCACGGGCTGGCGGGTCGCAAAGCAGACACTCATGGAGTCACCCCACTGCCATCAGCAGCCGGTCAGACCTTGCGTTCCAAAGCGGTCTGTCGAGGGTGATCCTTTGACAGACGCGGCCGGACAACTGCGACAGATCGGATCGCGCGGAGCACCGAGAAATGCCGTGACCATCGCGGCGGTGCAATCGCCCGCGGGAATTGAGGTGAATGTCGGTGGTCCAGCCGTGGTGGCAAGTGCCAGGCGCAGCGCTGGTGTCGCCTGTTTTGAGCAGGCTCTCGTCGCGAAGATCCAGGCTCGGCTCGCGTGCGCGAAGCTCGAGCAGGCATTGGCGCAGGAACGTCATGGCCGTTCGGCCCTACAGCGCCTTCACCAGCTCGGGAATGGCGGTGAACAGGTCGGCCTCGAGCCCGTAGTCGGCGACGCTGAAGATCGGCGCCTCGGGGTCCTTGTTGATCGCGACGATCACCTTGGAGTCCTTCATGCCGGCCAGATGCTGGATCGCGCCGCTGATGCCGCAGGCGATGTAGAGCTGCGGCGCGACGATCTTGCCGGTCTGGCCGACCTGCCAGTCGTTGGGCGCGTAGCCCGCATCGACCGCGGCGCGGCTGGCGCCGAGCGCGGCGCCGAGCTTGTCGGCCAGCGGCGTGAGCACTTCGTTGAACTTGTCACTCGCTGCCCAGCGCGCGGCCGCCGCGAGACGATGATCTTCGCGGCGGTGAGTTCGGGCCGGTCGTTCTTCGCGATCTCGCTGCCGACGAAGGCCGACTTGCCGGTGTCGGCCACCGCGGCGATGGTCTCGACTGCGGCCGAGCCGCCCTGGCAGCCGCGGGGTCGAAGCCGGTGGTGCGCACGGTGATGACCTTGATGGCGTCCAGGCTCTGCACGGTGGCGATCGCGTTGCCGGCGTAGATCGGGCGCTCGAAGGTGTCGGCGCTGACGCACCTTGGTGGCGTCGGTGATCTGCGCCACGTCGAGCAGCGCGGCCACGCGCGGGGCGACGTTCTTGCCATGCGGCCGTCGCCGGGAACAGCAGGTGGCTGTAGCCCGGGGCCAGCGCGAGCACCTGGGCGGCGATGTTCTCGGCCAGTCTGTTCGGCCAGTTGCGCGCCGTCGGCGTGCAGCACCTTGGCGACGCCGGCGATCTGCGCCGCGGCCTGCGGCGGCGCCGCCGGCGTTGTGGCCGGCGATCAGCACGTGCACGTCGCCACCGCATTGCAGCGCGGCGGTCACCGTGTTCAGTGTCGCGGCCTTGAGGGCGCCGTGGTCGTGTTCCGCAATGACGAGTGACGGCTCATGTCAGATCACCTTCGCTTCGTTCTTCAGCTTGTTCACCAGCGTGGCCACGTCGGGCACCTTGATGCCGGCGCTGCGCTTGGGTGGCTCGACTGACCTTCAAAGTCTTGATGCGCGGCGCTGACGTCGACACCGAGGTCGGCCGGCTTGAGCACGTCGAGCGTCTTCTTCTTGGCCTTCATGATGTTGGGCAGCGTGACGTAGCGCGGCTCGTTCAGGCGCAGGTCGGTGGTGATCGACGGCGGGCAGCTGACAGCTTGAGCGTCTCCAGGCCGCCGTCGACTTCGCGCGTGACCGCTGACCTTGCCGTCGGCCACCTCGACCTTGCGACGCGAAGGTGGCCTGCGGCAGGCCGGCCAGCGCGGCCAGCATCTGGCCGGTCTGGTTGCAGTCGTCGTCGATGGCCTGCTTGCCGAGGATGACCAGGCCGGGCTGCTCCTTGTCGACCAGCGCCTTGAGCAGCTTGGCCACCGCCAGCGGCTGCAGTTCGTCGGCGCATCTCGACCAGGATCGCGCGGTCGGCGCCGATGGCCATCGCGGTGCGCAGTGTCTCCTGGCACTGCGCGACGCCGCAGGAGACGGCGATGACTTCGGTGACGACGCCCTTCTCCTTCAGACGCACCGCCTCTTCGATGGCGATCTCGTCGAAGGGGTTCATGCTCATCTTGACGTTGGCGATGTCGACGCCGCTGCCGTCGGACTTGACGCGGACCTTGACGTTGTAGTCGACGACGCGCTTGACCGCGACGAGTACCTTCATGAGTGGGCTCCTGTGGGGTGGGCGGTATTCAGACCAAGCTGGCGCGCCGGCACCGCCGCAGCGGCCGCTGCGGCCGAGCGCCGCAGGCGGGCGCTTCGCCGACGAGGTCGTCATCACCAGCGCCTGGCCGTCGATCACCACCGTCTCGCCGACGCGGCAGACGGTGTCGAGCGTGACGCGGCGGCGCGCGGGTCGATCGCGCTGACGCTCACGCAGGCATGCACCGTCTGGCCGGGCCGCACCGGCGCGCGGAAGTTGAGCTGCTGGCTGAGGTAGATCGTGCCCGGGCCGGGCAGGCGGTTGGCGACCGCGGCCGAGATCACGCTGGCGGTCAGGAAGCCGTGGGCGATGCGGCCGCCGAAACGCGTCGTCGCGGCGAACTCCTCGTTCATGTGCACGCGCGTTGTTGTCGCCCGAGACGCCGGCAAACAGCACGATGTCGGCCTCGGTGATGGTCTTCGAGAACGTCGCCTGCATGCCCACCTGCAGGTCTTCGACGTCGTGGCCGTTCATCTCGTTCATGGCGGTTCTCCGTTCGGGATTCAGAACTGCGCGTCGGCTCAGGCCCAGCGTGGTGGCCGCGCCGTGCAGCACCGCGTCGCGCAGCGCGCCGGCTTGCGGCAGCACGTGCAGCGCGTAGTGGTGCGCCGTGATGCGCTTGGCGGCGAGGAAGTCGGCGTCGGCATCGCCGCGCGCCAGCTGGGCGGTCGCGGCGTCGGCAGCGCGCGCCATCAGCCAGCCGCCGATCACCGTGCCGCACAGCTTCAGGTACGGCACCGCGCCGGCCGCGGCCTCGCGCGGCCGGGGCGGCGAGCAGCCAGTCGGTCGCCTCGGCCAGCGCGCGCAGCCCGGTCGTCAGTGCCGCGGCGATGGCGTTCGAGCGTGGCGTCGCCATGCCCGCCGATCGTCGCCGCGTCGTCGGCCATCGTGGCGATCAGCCGCTTCATCGCCGCGCCGCCGTCGCGGGCCAGCTTGCGACCGATCAGGTCGTTGGCCTGGATGCCGGTCGTGCCTTCGTAGATCGTCGTGATGCGCGCGTCGCGCAGGTGCTGCGAGGCGCCGGTTTCTTCGATGAAGCCCATGCCGCCGTGGATCTGCACGCCGTCGGACGTGATGGCCAGAGCGTTCTCGGTGCACCAGCCCTTGACGATCGGGATCAGCAGGTCGACCAGGGTCTGCGCGGCCTGCCTCTGCACCGGGTCCGGCATGGCCGTGGGCGCGGTCCATCTGGCCGGCGGTGTAGTAGGCCAGCGCGCGCATCGCCTCGACCCGCGCCTTCATGTCCATCAGCATGCGGCGCACGTCGGGGTGGCCGATGATGGTCGCGCTGCGTCGCGCCTTCACGGCCGAGCGTCTTGCCCTGCACGCGATCGAGCGCGAACTCGCGCGCCTGCTGGTAGGCCCGCTCCGAGATCGCCACGCCCTCCAGCCCGACGTTCAAGCGGGCGTGGTTCATCATCGTGAACATGCAGGCCAGGCCCTGGTTCGGCTCGCCGACCAGCCAGCCGATCGCGCCCGGGCCTTCGCCGAACGACATCACCGCGGTGGCGCTGCCGTGGATGCCCATCTTGTGTTCGATCGAAGCGCAGACCAGGTCGTTGCGCTCGCCCAGACGTGCCGTCGGCGTTGACGCAGGAACTTCGGGCACACGAACAGCGAGATGCCTTTCACGCCGGGCGGCGCATCGGGCAGGCGCGCCAGCACCAGGTGCACGATGTTCTCGCGCCATGTCGTGCTCGCCCCAGGTGATGAAGATCTTGGTGCCGCTGATGCGGTAGTGGTCTCCCTCGGGCACGGCCTTGCTGCGAATCGCCGCCAGGTCGGAGCCGGCCTGCGGCTCGGTGATGTTCATCGTGCCGGTCCAGCGCGCCTTCGACCATCGCCGGCAGATAGCGTTGCTTCAGCTCGTCGCTGCCGTGGTGCGCGATCGCCTCGACCGCGCCGAGCGTGAGCATCTGGCACAGCGAGAACGCCATGTTCGAGGCCTTCCACATTTCCAGCACCGCGGTCGACAGCAGCGTGGGCATGCCCTGGCCGCCGAACTCGGTGCGTGCCGGCATGCCGTTCCAGCCGGATTCGCAAAAGCCCTTGTAGGCCTCCTTGAAGCCGTCGGCGGTGGTCACCGCTGCCGTTGTTCCAGCGGCAGCCCTGCACGTCGCCCTGCTTGTTGATCGGCGCCAGCACGTTGGAGGCGAACTTCGACGCCTCGTCGAGGATCGCTTCGACCAGATCGGCGGTCACTTCCTCGTTGCCGGGCTGGGCCAGCACGGCGTCGAGGCCGCCGAGTTCCTTCATCGCGAACAGCATGTCGCGCAGCGGCGGGGCGTAATGGCTCATGGGCTTGTCTTCCTGAAAATGTGATGCAGCTCAATGCCCTGGCTGCGGCGGCTTGTTGCCGCGCAGCGCGAGCAGTTCGCCGACCAGGCCGCGGCGGAAGGCCAGCACGCAGACGACGAAGATCACGCCCATGATCACGGTGACCCAGGGCCCGACCTTGTCGGCCAGTTCGTTCTCCAGCGTCGACGATCGACGAAGGCGCCGACGGCCGGCCCGAACAGCGTGCCCAGGCCGCCGAGCAGGGTCATCAGCACGACCTCGCCCGACATGTGCCAGTGCGCGTCGGTCAGCGAGGCGAGCTGGAACACCAGCGACTTCATGCCGCCGGCCACACCGGCCAGGAAGGCCGACAGCACGAAGGCCAGCAGCTTGTAGCGCGCCACGTCGTAGCCGAGCGAAATGGCGCGCGGCTCGTTCTCGCGGATCGCCTTCAGCACCTGGCCGAACGGCGAGTGGATGGTGCGATGGATCAGCCAGAAGCCGGCGCCGAAGACCGCGAAGACGAAGAAGTACATCGTCAGGTTGTCGGCCAGGTCGATCAGCCCGAAGCAGCTTGCCGCGCGGCACGCCCTGCAGCCCGTCTTCACCGCCGGTGAACGGCAGTTGCACGGCGAAGAAGATAGACCAGTTGCGCCAGCGCCAGCGTGATCATCGTCAGGTAGATGCCCGAGCGCCGGATCGACAGCGCGCCGAACAGCGCGCCCAGCACCGCCGCCACGCCGCCGCCGGCCAGGATCGCCAGTTCGGGCGTGACGCCGTAGGTCTTGCTCGAGCCACGCGCAGACATAGGCCGCGCCGCCGAAGAACGCCGCGTGGCCGAACGACAGCAGGCCGGCGAAACCCAGCAGCAGGTTGAAGGCGCAGGCGAAGAGCGCGAAGCACAGCACCTTCATCAGGAAGGTCGGGTAGACGATGAACGGGGCGATCACGCCGGCCGCGATCAGCAGCGCGTAGCCCAGCGCCTGGCGCGACGACCTGGCGTCGGTGGCAGGGACTGGCAGGTGGTGGTCATGGCGGTTCTCCTTCAAGCCTGCTTGCCGAACAGGCCGGCGGGACGCACGAGCAGCACGGCGATCATGATGACGAAGATCACCACCGCCGACGCTTCGGGATAGACCACCTTGGTCAGGCCTTCGACGAGGCCCAGGCCGAGGCCGGTGACGATCGAGCCCAGGATCGAGCCCATGCCGCCGATCACGACGACGGCGAAGACGACGATGATCAGGTTCGAGCCCATCACCGGGTTGACCTGCACCATCGGCGCCGCCAGCACGCCGGCAAAGCCGGCCAGCGCCACGCCGGCGGCGTAGGTCGCGGTCACCAGCACCGGCACGTTGATGCCCAGCGCCTGCACCAGTTGCGGCTTCTCGGTCGCGGCGCGCAAGGTGGCGCCCAGCGGCGTGCGCTCGATCACATACCAGGTGACGAAGCAGACCGACGAGCGCCGCCACCACGACCCAAGCCGCGGTACAGCGGCAGGAACATGAAGCCCAGGTTGACGCCGCCTTCCAGCGCTCTCGGGCACCGGGTAGGTCTCGCCCGAGACGCCGAAGAAGTAGCGGATGATGCCCTCGGCGATCAGCGCCAGGCCGAAGGTCAGCAGCAGGCCGTACAGGTGGTCGAGCTTGTACAGGTGGCTTGCAGCATCATGCGCTCGACCACCACGCCGAGCACGCCGACCACGGCCGGCACCACCAGCAGCGCCACCCAGTAGTTCATGCCGAAGTGCTTGAAGCCGAGCAGCGCGAGGAAGGCGCCCATCATGTACAGCGCGCCGTGCGAGAAATTGATGATGTTGAGCAGGCCGAAGATGACCGCCAGCCCCAGGCTCAGCACGGCGTAGAACGAGCCGTTGATGAGCCCGAGCAGCAGCTGCCCGAACAGGGCCTGCGTCGTGATGCCGAAGATTTCCATGCCGCGTTCTCGATGGGTTGAGCGACCTGCCCCTCCCGCGAGCGGGAGAGGGCGGCGATGCGGGTGAGCGTTCAGCCACTTCTTGATCAGCGGGCAGCGCGATGCCGACAGCGGCTGGAAGGCCTCGGCCGCGGGAATCGTCGCGCGCACGTGGTAGTAGTCCCACGGCACGGTCGACTCGGCGGGCTTCTTGACCTGCAGCAGGTACATGTCGTGCACCATGCGGCCGTCGTCGCGGATCGTGCCGTTCTTGGCGAAGAAGTCGTTGACCGGCGTCTTCTTCATCTGCGCCATCACCTTTGCGTGTCGTCGCTGCCCACCGCCTTGACCGCCTTCAGGTAGTGCGACGACCGACGAGTACTGGCCCGCCTGCACCATCGTCGGCATGCGCTTGTGCTTGTCGAAGAAGCGCTTCGACCAGGCGCGCGTGTCGTCGTTGAGGTTCCAGTAGAAGCCCTCGGTCAGGTACATGACTGCGTCGTCTTCAGGCCCAGCGAATGCACGTCGGTGATGAACATCAGCAGGCCGGCCAGCGACTGCTTGGGCGTGATGCCGAACTCGGCCGCCTGCTTGATCGAGTTGGTGGTGTCGGCGCCGGCGTTGGCCAGGCCGATCATCTGCGCGCCCGAGGACTGCGCCTTGAGCAGGAACGACGAGAAGTCGGTGCCCGGGAACGGATGGCGCACCGCGCCCAGCACCTTGCCGCCGTTGGCCTTGACCACGTCGCTGGAGTCCTTCTCGAGCGAATGGCCGAAGGCGTAGTCGGCGGTCAGGAAGAACCAGCTTCTTGCCGCCCTGCTTGACCACCGCCTTGGCGGTGCCGTTGGCCACCGCGTAGGTGTCGTAGGTCCAGTGCACGGTGACGTCGTTGCAGTCCTCGTTGGTGATGCGGGTCGAGGCCGCGCCCGAGATCAGCGCGATGCTTGTTCTTCTCCTTGGCGATCTTCTCACCGCCAGCGCGGTCGAGGTCGTCACCAGTTCGCTGACCACGTCGACCTTGTCCTTCTCGAACCATTCGCGCGCCTTGTTGGACGACGATGTCGCCCTTGTTCTGGTGGTCGGCCGAGACCATCTCGATCTTGAACGCGGGTTTTTCCTTGGCGATGAAGTCGTCGATCGCCATCTGCGTGGCCAGCACCGCGCCCGTGCCCGACAGGTCGGAGTAGGTGCCCGACAGGTCGGTCAGCACGCCGATGCGCACGACGCTGTCGGACACCTGGGCTTGCGCCGGGGCGAAGGCGGCGGCCAGCGCGGCGGCGAGGGTGAGGGTCTTGAAGTTCATGGTGTGTCTTTCGGAGTGTTTGAACGGGAAGGAAAGATGCGATCGAATGCGCGGCTCAGACGCCGAGCAGCTCGTGCAGCATCTCGGTCTTGGCGGCGAGTTCGTCCTTGTTGCACGGTGGCGACGATGCGGCCGTGTTCGAGCACGTAGTGGCGGTCGGCCAGCGGCGCGGCGAAGCGGAAGTTCTGCTCGACCAGCACGATCGTGTAGCCGCGGCTCTTGAGCAGGCGGATCACCTCGCCGAGCTTCTTCACGATCACCGGCGCCAGGCCTTCGGTGATCTCGTCGAGCAGCAGCAGCCGCGCGCCGGTGCGCAGGATGCGCGCCATCGCCAGCATCTGCTGCTCGCCGCCCGACAGCCGCATGCCGGGGCTGTTGCGGCGCTCGTGCAGGTTCGGGAAGACCTTGTAGATCTCGTCGAGCGTCATGCCGCCGCTCGCACCTGCGGCGGCAGCATCAGGTTCTCTTCGGCCGTCAGGCCCGAGAAGATGCCGCGCTCTTCGGGGCAGTAGCCGATGCCCAGGCGCGCGATGCGGTGCGGCGCCATCGCGGTGATCTCGTTGCCGTTGACCATCACCGAGCCGGTGCGCCGGCCCGACCAGGCCCAGGATCGCCTTCAGCGTCGTCGAGCGGCCCGGAGCCGTTGCGGCCCGAGCAGGGTCACCAGCTCGCCTTCGTTCACCTTGAAGTCGATGCCGTGCAGGATGTGCGACTCGCCGTAGAAGGCGTGCAGGTCGGTGACCCGCAGCATTTCGTTGGTCTGGGCAGCCACGGCGCTCATGCTTCCACTCCCACATAGGCTTCGAGCACCCGCGGGTCTTGCGACACGACGGCGTAAGGCCCTTCGGCGAGGATCTGCCCGCGCTGCAAGCACCGTGATCGTGTCGCTGAGCTTTTCGACCACCGACAGGTTGTGCTCGACCATCAGCACGGTGCGGTTCGCCGCCACCTTGCGGATCAGCTCGGCGACGCGGTCGACGTCTTCGTGGCCCATGCCCTGCGTCGGCTCGTCGAGCAGCATCAGTTCGGGGTCCAGCGCCAGCGTGGTCGCGATCTCGAGCGCGCGCTTGCGGCCGTAGGGCATCTCCACCGCCAGCGTGCGGGCGTACTCGGCCAGGTCCACCGCTTCGAGCAGCTCCATCGCGCGGGCGTTGAGCTGGTCCAGGCTCTTGCCCGAGCGCCAGAAGTGGAACGACGTGCCGAGCTTGCGCTGCAAGGCCACGCGCACGTTCTCCAGCGCGGTCATGTGGCCGAAGGTGGCCGAGATCTGGAACGAGCGGATCACGCCGCGCCGCGCGATCTGCGCCGGCTGCTCGGCCGAGATGTCGATGCCGTTGAAGTGGATCGTTCCGCTTGGTCGGCTGCAGGAACTTGGTCAGCAGGTTGAAGACCGTCGTCTTGCCCGCGCCGTTGGGGCCGATCAGCGCGTGGATCGTGCCGCGCCTGACGTTCAGGTTCACGTCCTGAACCGCGGCGAAGCCCTTGAATTCCTTCGTCAGACCGCGGGTCTCCAGGATGATGTCGTCGGCCATCGGCGGCTGCCCTCAGTCGATGGCCGAGGCCGAATGCAACTGCTCGCGCAGCACGAACTTCTGGATCTTGCCGGTCGAGGTCTTCGGCAGCGCGCCGAAGATCACCTGCTTGGGCACCTTGAAGCGCGCCATCTGGGCGCGGCAGTGTTCGATGATCTCGGCCTCGGTGGCGTGCCGAGCCGTCGCGCAGTTCGACGAACGCCGCCGCCACCTCGCCCCACTTCGGATCGGGCTTGGCGACCACCGCGGCCACCAGCACGTCGGGGTGGCGGTACAGCACTTCCTCGACCTCGACGCTGGAGATGTTCTCGCCGCCCGAGATGATCACGTCCTTGCTGCGGTCCTTGATCTTGACGTAGCCGTCGGCCTCGCATCACCGCCAGGTCGCCGGTGTGGAACCAGCCGCCGGCAAAGGCTTCTGCGGTGGCCTGGGCGTTCTTCAGATAGCCCTTCATCACCAGGTTGCCGCGGAAGAAGATCTCGCCCATCGTCTCGCCGTCGGCGCGGCACCGGCTGCAGCGTCTCCGGGTCCAGCACGGTGATGGCCTGCTGCATCGGATAGGCCACGCCCTGGCGCGCATTCAGGCGCGCGCGCTCGCCCAGCGGCAGCGCGGCCCACTCGGCCTGCTGGCGCGCACACGGCCGCCGGGCCGTAGGACTCGGTCAGGCCATAGACATGCGTGATGGCGATGCCGATGCGCTCGCAGCCTTCGATGATCGCGGCCGGCGGCGCCGAGCCGGCGATCAGGCCGTTGATGGCGTGCGTGATGCCGGCGCGCTGCGCGTCGGGGGCGTTGATCAGCATGCCGTAGACGATCGGCGCGCCGCACAGGTGGGTCACGCGGTGCTCGCGGATCAGCTCGAAGATCAGCGCCGGTGTCGACCTTGCGCAGGCACACGCTGGTGCCGGCCTGCAGGGCCATCGTCCACGGGAAGCACCAGCCGTTGCAATGGAACATCGGCAACGTCCACAGGTAGACCGCGTGGCGCGGCATGCGCCCAGGTGACGACGTTGCGACACGGCATTCAGATACGCGCCGCGGTGGTGCGTGACGACGCCCTTCGGGTTGCCGGTCGTGCCCGAGGTGTAGTTCAGCGCGATCGCGTTCCACTCGTCGGCGGGCAGCTGCCAGGCGAAGGCCGGGTCGCCGTGGGCCAGAAAGGTCTCGTACGCCACATCGCCGAGCGGCTTGCCCGCGGGGGCTTCGTCGTCCTCGACCTCGATCACGAACGGGCGCTTGTCGCACCGACCATCGCCAGGGCCTTCTCGACGACGCCGGCGAACTCGCGGTCGGTCAGCAGCACCTTGGCCTCGCCGTGCTGCAGCATGAAGGCGATGGCTTCGGCGTCCAGCCGCGTATTGAGCGTGTTGAGCACGGCGCCCGTCATCGGCACGCCGAAGTGGGCCTCGAACATCGCCGGCACGTTGGGCAGCATCACCGCCACGGTGTCGCCCGCGCCGATGCCGCGCTGCGCCAGGCCGCTGGCCAGGCGCCGGCAGCGCGCGTAGGTGTCGCGCCAGGTCTGGCGCCGCGAGCCGTAGATGACGGCGATGCGATCCGGATAGACGCTGGCCGAGCGCTCGATGAAGCTCAGCGGCGACAGGGCGACGAAGTTGGCCTCGTTCTTGTCCAGGCCAAGTTCGTACGGGATCGGTTCGTGCTCATCGTGGCTCCTGTCAGTCGACGGAGCGAAGGAATGGGCTGCGACTGTTGCACCAGCCGCGCGACAATGTGACGAATGATTGCGTCAGCCGCGCTGCAGACGCCGCCGGTGCGACGATCACCGGCCGTGACGACCCCTTGAAACCTGTCGGACGACAGCTTCCGGCGCTACGAATCGCTGCGCGCGGCGCTCGACCTGATCGACCAGGGCCTGACCCTGATCGACAGCGACCTGCGCTTCGTGGCCTGGAACAAGACCTTCCTGCGCCTGCTCGACTTTCCGCCCGAGATGGGCTATGTCGGCGCGCCGTTCGAGAGCTTCATCCGCTACAACGCCGAGCGCGGCGAGTACGGCAGTGGCGACCGGCAGGGCTACATCGACGAGCGCATGCGCGCCGCGCGCGCCTTCGAGCCGCACGAGATCGAACGCACCCGGCCCGACGGCACGGTGCTGCTGGTGCGCGGCGTGCCGGTGCCGGGGCACGGCTTCGTGACGCTGTACTCCGACATCACGGCGCAGCGAGGCGCCGAGCGCCAGATCCGCGAGCACAACGCGCTGCTGGAAACCCGCGTCGCCGAACGCACCGACCGAGCTGCGGCGCAGCGAGGCGCAGATGCGCTTGATCACCGACTCGATCCCGGCGCTGATCGCGTACTTCGATCGCGACGGCGTCTATCGCTACATCAACCGTGGCTACCAGGAATGGTTCGGCCTGGACACCGCCAACCCGGGTGCCGCGAGTGCCATGGAGTCGCTCGGCGCCGGCACCGACACGCGCATCCGCAGCCAACTGGCGCGCGCGCTGGCCGGCGAGGCCGTGACTTACGAATACGAGACGGCGCTGGTCGGCGGCCGCCGGGTCGATGCCACGGACCACGCTGATCCCGGAGATCGCCGCCGACGGCGCGGTGGCGGGTTGCTTCGAGCTGACCTTCGACATCACCGAACAGAAGCGTGCGCAGGAGATGCTGGTGCAGGCGCAGAAGATGGAAGCGCTGGGCCAGCTTGACCGGCGGCCTGGCGCACGACTTCAACAACATCCTGACCGTCATCATCGGCAACCTCGGCGCGCTGGCCGATGCGCGCGGCGGCGACCCGGCGGTGGCCGAGTTCGTCGACCCCGCGATCGAGGCCGCGCGCCGCGGCGCCGACCTGATCAAGGGCCTGCTGTCGTTCGCGCGCAAGCAGCCGCTCGAAGCCCAGGCCACCGATCGTGGCGCCGCTGATCGATTCGGTCGGCCGGCTGGTGCGGCGCTCGCTGCCCGAAAGCCTGCAGCTCGACATCGCTGCCGGCGACGCGGCGCTGTGGGCCTGGATCGATGCGCAGCCAATTGCAGAACACGCTGCTCAACCTGATCTTCAATGCGCGCGACGCGACACAAGCACCGCGCAGGCGCAGGCCCGCATCGGCGTGCACGCGTCGGCGCAGGTCGCTGGACGCGGCGCGCTGCGGCGGCGCTGCAGGTCGAGCCGGGCCGCTACGTGCGCATCGAGGTCAGCGACAACGGCTGCGGCATGGACGCGGCCACGCTGGCGCGCGTGTTCGAGCCCTTCTTCACGACCAAGCGCGCGGGGCTGGGCACCGGCCTGGGCATGGCGATGGCCTATGGTTTCGTCAGGCAGTCGGGCGGCGCGATCGGCATTGCACAGCGCGCGTCGGCCAGGGCACGACGGTGTCGCTGTGGCTGCCGGCCTGCGAGCCTGCCGGCGAGCTGGCGCTGCCGACGCACCTGGCCAGCCGACGAAGTCGCGCGGCGACCAGGGGCTGGCGCTGCTGGTCGAGGACGACGCGCAAGTGCGCAAGGTGGTGCGACGCACGCTGCTCGAACTCGGCTTCGCGGTGATCGAGGCCGAGAACGGCGCCGAGGCGATGCAGATCCTCGACCAGACGCCGGGCATCGCGCTGCTGCTGTCGGACGTGGTGATGCCCGGTGGCATCGACGGCCGGGTGCTGGCGGCGCATGCGCGCGAGCGCTGCGGCGTGCCGCAGGTGGTGCTGATGAGCGGCTACGCGCCAGACGGCAGCCAGCCCAGCGACGTGCCGATGCTCGCCAAGCCGTTCACCCGGATGCAGCTCGCGGCCTTGCTGCAGGACTGCGAGCGTGAACGCGACGCTGCCGCGTTCCGACGCCGCGCCGCCCGCGCCGCTGATCTATGTCGTCGAAGACGACGCCGCGATCGCCAAGCTGGTGGTCGCCGCGCTGCACGAGTTCGGCTTCGCCACCGAGGCGTTCCGCAACGGCGCCACGGTGCTGCGGCGCCTGCAGACCGAGCGCCCCGATCTGTGCATCGTCGATCTCGGGCTGCCCGACATGGACGGCATCGAGCTGCGTGCGGCAAATCAGCGCGGTGTCGAGCAGCGGCGTGCTGATCCTCACCGGCCGCGGCCACACGGTCGATCGCGTGATGGGCCTCGAACTCGGCGGCGACGACTACATGGTCAAGCCCTTCGAGCCGCGCGAGCTGGTGGCGCGCGTGCGCAGCATCCTGCGCCGGCGCAGCGGTGGCGGCGCGGGCGGTGGCGCCGCCCGGACAGCACCGCCGCCACGCCAGCTTCCTGGGCTGGACGCCTCGACTGCGCCGCCAACATCCTGCGCGCGGCCGACGGCAGCGAGCACCTGCTCGGCACCGCCGAGACCCAGGTGCTGCGCGCCTTCGTCGAGCGGCCGTTCCAGATCCTCACGCGCGAACAACTGATCGGCCAGCGCGACCTGTCGCCGCTGGACCGCAGCATCGACGTGCGCATCTCGCGCCTGCGCCGAAAGCTCGAGAGCGATCCGCAGAACCCGAAGATCATCAAGACCGTCTATGGCGCCGGCTACATGTTCTCGGCGGCCGTGACCTGGTCGTGATCGGAATCGGGATCGCCAACGTGTCGCGGCACCATGTCCCATGCCGAGCCAGCGTCACCTGACATGCACGACGCTGGCAAAGTGGGGTGAATGGCTGCTCCCACTTGGCCTGACAGTCTGCTTCGGGTCGATTGCACGCGTCCAGCACGCTCACTCGCACGTTCGCAATGCGATTGGAGCGATCCTTCACGAACCGCCACTCATCGTTGCCTTTGTTGCCTTAACCGACGCTCGAGTCCCACGACCCGACCACTCGCTCGGGTCGACAAGAAGCCGTCGGACTGATGCAACCGAACACCACGTCGGAACAAGTCGCCGCAGCCGACCACTTCAGGCGCGTCAGCCGCGCGCGCCAGCTCTGCGGCCCGCTCTCGATGGCCTGCCAGTCGCAGGCCCCAGCGCGCGTCGCGTCGAAATAGCTGCGCAGCGGCCACGGATCGAGATCGACGACGAGCTCGATCGCATCGCCCACCACCAATTGATCGAAGGCCTGCAGGATCGACGCGAGCCGGCGCCAGAGCGGGACATTGCGGACATCGACAACGGTGGTGTGGGCAGTCACCCGTGCACTCTTGCGCCAACACAAGCCGCTGTCCTTGAAGCGCTG
>CAWFCX010000005.1:0-53572 GCA_963814385.1 uncultured beta proteobacterium | reverse complement strand
CATAGTCGCGCAGCGAAGGCTCTGCGCTGCTGTCCATTCAATGGTCCAGGTCGACCTCGCCGAGGCGCTTGATCCACAGGGCCCACGAGCGCGGCATCTGGCCGTCGTTCATGTCCGACGACAACTGCGCCTCTTCCTCGTTGAGGAACGTGATCTCGCCCAGGCCCTGCGCGGCGAGCTGCAGCTTCGCATTGACCTCGGCGTAGATCGCGCGGTAGACCGCCTGCTCCAATGACGCGCCGACCACGGTCGAGCCGTGGCCGCGCATCAGCACGCAGCTGTGTCGTCCGAGCGACCGGGCCAGCGCCTCGCCGAGGTAGGAGCTGCGGATCAGCATGTCGGTGTTGCCGCCGGCCTCGCGGATCTCGAAATGCGCCGAGCCTGCACCCAGGAAGCCCGACATGTGGAAGACCGGCCGCAGCGGGTTGTGCGTGATCGCGAACGGAATCACGCTCGGTGAATGGCTGTGCACCACGGCCACCACGTCCGGACGGGCGCGGTAGATCTCGGCATGGATGAAGCGTTCGAGGTAGGGCCGCTCGCTGGTCTCGGACACCGCGTCACCCGCGTAGTCGTAGCAGACGATGTCGCGCCGCCGCACCATCGCCGGCGCGCGGTTGCACGACAGCAGGAAGACGTCCGGCACGTTGTCGTGGCGCACGCTGGCGTGGCCGAGTCCGTCGACGATGCCGTGGTCGTAGAGGATCCGGTTGGCGTAGACCAGCTTGTCGACCAGTTCGGGGGAGGGGGGCTTGATCGGCATGGGAGTGACTTTGGCTTGCGGGAGGATAGTTCAAGCCCGCACGCGCAGGATGGCGGCGAAGTACTGCGCCAGCTCATCGCGCGCCTGCAGTGGGAGGATGTGGCCCACGTACTGATCCGGACGCACGACGACCATGCAACCGGCGGTCCGGTCGATGCCACGCATCTCGAAAATATCCTCGCCGCGCTTCAAGTCGGCACAGAAGATCTTTTCGTAGTCGCAGAGCCGATGGCGTCCGACGCGCGGTCGTAGCAACGTGGGCATGGCGCTGAAGTCGAGCGTGCGGAAGTCCTGCTGGAAGATCGCCCGAACATCGATCACCGCGTCCAGGTCTTCCCCGGCTGCGGTGTGGCGGCGCACCGGCGAGGCCGGGTCGTGTTCGAGCCAATCGCACAGCGTGGCGACGGTGCCGCCGCGGTGGCCGTCGTCGTCCGCGGGGGCGAAGACGAACAGGCGAAAGCGCGCATCGGCTTCGATGCAATGGCCCAGGTGCATCGGCCTGGCGTCGGCCAGCCGGACGACGGGCGCGGAGTGAAAGCGTTTGCCGATGGGCAAGCCTGTCGCCAGCTTCTGGTGGGTGGGGGCACCGGTCAAGGCGCCGCGCTCGTACTGGATCGTCAGACCGCAGGTGAAGGGCAGGTTGTTGACGAACTCGCGCGCCACGCGGGGCAGGCCGTCGTTGGCATCGTCCTCGGTGCGCGCGCCGAGGACACGCGCCCACTTGTGGTCGAACTCCACCAGGCCCTTGGCTGCGGCGCGGCGCTCGCCGGAGTAGCTGTGCAAAAGCGCCGGCTCGGCACGGCCGGTCAGCACCGAGATCAGTTTCCAGCCCAGGTTGAAGGTGTCACCCATCGACACGTTCATGCCCTGACCGGCCTTAGGACTGTGGGTGTGGCAGGCGTCGCCGGCCAGCATCACGCGTGGCGCGCGGGTGGCCATCTCGTCCTGGGGCACGTCGTCGAACTTGTCGGTCAGTCGGTGGCCGATCTCGTAGATCGACGACCAGACCACGTCCTTCACGTCGAGCGTGAACGGCCGGAAGATGCGCTGTGCCTTGGCGATGATGTCCTCGGCGCCCATGCCGCGGTCGGCGACGCGCTCGTGCTCGCCCAGGGTGTCGAGCTCGACGTACAGGCGCACCAGATGCCCGCCTTCGCGCGGCAGCACCATCAGGATGCCGTCGTCCTGCGAGCGCACGAAGGCCTTCCGGCGCCAGTCCGGAAAGTCGGTGACGGCCAGCAGATCCATCACGCCCCAGGCCTGGTGCGCCGCATCGCCGTGCAGCGCGCCACCGATGGCGGCACGCACGTTCGAGCGTGCGCCGTCGCAGCCGATGACGTAGTTGGCGCGCAGCGTCGTGGTCTGGCCCTCGCGTCCCGGGGCGGTGTGCTCCAGCGTGACGGTGACGGGGTATTCAGCGGCGGTGGGATCGACCGTGAGGTTGGCCACCTTGAGGCCATAGTCGGGCTGCAGCCGCGTGGGCGAGTGGCGCATCAGGTCGAGAAACATGTCGTGCACCCGCGCCTGGTTGATCAGCACATGAGGCATCTCGGAGGTGCCTTCGGGCACGTCCTGCACCTGCGCGACGCGGGTGAGGGGTGCCTGCACACCGGGCGCCCAGAACGTGGTCTCGTTGATCCACACCGACTCGCGCATGACCTTCTCGGCAAAGCCGAAGGCCTGGAACATCTCCATCGAGCGCACGCTGATGCCGTCGGCCTGGCCCTTTTCCATCGGCCCGGCCTTGGGTTCGACCAGCATGGTGCGGATCTGCGGAACCCGGGCGAGTTGCGCGGCCAGGCACAGGCCGGCCGGCCCGGCGCCGGCAATCAGCACGTCCACTGTTTCCGGCAACGGATCGCCTGCCTGTCGGTGGCCAGGCGCGGCGACAGAGACGTCAGGATCGCCAGGTTTGAAGCCGTCGATGTGAAATTGCATGGGGTCTCCTGGATGTCGCTCGCAAGCTTTTACGATAAGCATGCTGATGATATGCATACATACTATAATCGTCAAGCCAGGCGCCCGATGCGGGTGCGGCTGGCGCTGGGTTGGAAACAAATGGAGGCGCGGATGGACAGAACCAAGATGGCTGGCCACTTGATCCGGCGGCTGCATCAGCAGTCGACACAGGTCTTTCAGGCGCAGACCGAGGCTGCTGGTATCGAACTCACTTCCGTGCAATTCGCGGCGCTTGACGCCATTGCCCGGCAGCCGGGAATCGACCAGGCAAGCTTGGCTGCGACCATTGGCTTCGACCGCGCCACGATCGGCGGCGTGATCGACCGCCTGGAGAACAAGGGCCTCGTGGAGCGCGTGGTCGGTGCGCAGGATCGCCGTGCGCGACAGCTGCACTTGACGGCGGTCGGGAAGCAACTGCTGCTTGCATGCCGGCCGGTTGTGGTGGCCCTGCAGGCCGACATCCTCGCGCCACTGTCACGCGCGGAGCGGGCGGCTTTCCTCGCGCTGGCGCAAAAGGCGCTCGGACTGGACTGATGTTGTCTTCCAGCGCGAACCGACAGGCCGTGGAGACGCAGGACGTTTAGCTCGCGTTTTTTTTGGAGGCTGCAGCGACGGACTGCTTGTCGAGGCGCCGCGACCTCGTCGAGCCGCATAGGGCTGTTGAGTTGCGACCTCAGCCTAGTCGAACCACCAGCCGGTTGACGCCGGCCTGCAAGGCCGCGCGCACGTGCTCCATCGGCACTTCGGCCGCGCCGGTGCGATACGGGTTGGCGCCGCGCGTGAACGGCATCGCGCGGTTGTTCAACTCGACGCTCAGCGGCCCATGACCGTGCGCGCCGACGTGCAGGAGCAGTTCGACCTCGTGCTGGGCGACCCTGAGGGTGGCGCTCAGACCGTCGAGCCGCGGCGGCACGACAGGATCAACGACCAGCGTCGCCTGCTCCTGGCGGATGCCGAGGAACTGCCCGACCACGAGGCCGATCATGATGCCGGGGCCGCTCGAGTAGATGCGCCAGCCGCCGTCGAGCGCAACCTCGCAGCGCGCGATGTCGTCGTAGCGGCGGTGCGCTTCGTAGCGGTCGGGGAACGCGGCGTCGGAGCTGGAGTAGTAGCAGTTGGCCTGGCGCCGGTCGGCCATCGGCACGCGCTCGCGCAGCGCGATCGGATGCGCCTTGCACAACGCGTCGAAGAAGCGCTCGGCCTCGCCGAGGTGGGCCAGCATCTCGGCATAGCGCAGGTGCGCATGCATGTACATGACACCAATCTCGCGGCCGAAGAAGGCGGAGCTCTCGGCCCGCTGGAACAACTGCTGAGGGCCGCCGCGGTAGGGCAGCGGGCGGTCGAACAGGCGCGCGCCGTCGGGGCCGAGCAGATGTGCTTCGATCAGGCGCAGGTGATCGCTCGCCTGCGCGGGGCTGAGCATGTCGTTGATCACCGCGTGCATCATCGGCAGCAGGCTGTAGTGCACGCCAGTCACGCTGTCCTGCGGGTGCAGCAGCAGGCGGCGCTCGTGCTCCGGTCCCTGGGGCTCGAACTGCGCATAGCCGGCCACCACGCCGTCGGCCACCAGCAGGCGCTGGAAATCGGCCAGCACGTCGCGCGCCTCGTCTTCCAGCGACTGCGCGGACGCGTCGCGACCGACGCGGCGCAGCGCACGCGCCAGCGTCTCGAGCACCTGGTGGTGCAAGGTCACGGTCCAGGCGCTGCACAGGCGTTCGCGCGACGCTGCATCCACCGGTTGCAGCGAATCATTCCAGTCGCCGTGGCCATAAGCGGCCAGATGCGTGTCGGCGATGCGGCGCGCCGCGATGACCGCGAGCGCGCGTTCGACGTGTTGCCAGACGGTGGCTGCTTCGTCGTCGTGGAACGGGAGTGCGATGTCGAGCAGCGCGGCGTCCTCGGTGGCGAGCAGCAAGCGCGCCAGCCCGAGCAGCGGCCAGAACACGATGTCGCCGTGCGAATCGCCGGCGCGGATGTCGCGCTCGCGCTCGAAGAACATGAACCACTGTGGCCAGTCGCCATCGCCGTTCTGTGCGCCAAAGACGCGCAGCAGCAGGTCGCGCACCGGCTCGGGACGGCCGAGCGCGAGCAGCATTTCGAGCGGGCCCTGGCAGACGTCGCGCGTGCCCCAGCCGCCGCCCGTGAACTGCTCGAGGCCGCGCGGCGACAGGTAGTGCACGAGCGCGTCGTGCAGATACCAAGGCACGATCTCACTCAGTTGCGCAGCCTCGGCGTCGTCAGAGTTCCAGCGCGGTGCCCGCAGCGCTGCCGTCGCTGACGGTGACGCGGCCACGAGGTCACCGTGGATCGTCAGGCCGAACTGGGTCGTCGTCGCCTCGCCGCCGATGCAGACGAACGGCTGGCCGTGCGAGCCGCCGTCTTCGAACAGCAACTCGTCGCCGCCGATGCGATCGAAGCGGCTGCCCGGCTCGGGCTCGATGCGAAAGCCGCCCTCGGGGAAACGCTCGGCGAGAGCGCTGCCGGGTGGCACGGCGACGAAGGCGCCCCGTGCATTGGTGCGCCAGTGCGCTGCGCCGCCGTCCTCACCGTCGTCGCCCGCCAGCGCGACGTGCAAGCTCGCGAGGACCGGCAGCGTTGGGCCGGCGAGCACGCGCACGCGCAAGCCGAGCACATGCGCGTCGCTGCGCGTGTCGGCGACCACCTCGATCAAGGCTGCGCCTTGTTTGTAGATCCAGCGGCAGGCGGCGGGCCGCATCTCGAACGCCGACGGCACCCCGAGCAACTGCCAGCGGCCGTCGATCGAGACGAACAAGCGCAGACCGTGCGAGCGGAATTGGCCGAGCCAGCCGCGCACGGTCGACAGGAAGCGGTTGATGCCGACATGCCCCTGCGTCACCATCGAGTGGAAGACACCGGCCATCCACAGCGTCGAGGTCAGCGAGGCTTCGTCGGGCTCGAGCGCGTTGCCGCTGCGCAGGATGTGGCCGTGCGGGCGTTTGGCGGTGAGCTCCTTTGCGCGCAGCACGACGTGCGCGCTGTCGTCGCCCAGGCCGTGGAAGAACGACAACAGGGCGCCGGCGTCGTCTCGTTCCTCGTGGCGGCGCGGACTGAACAGCCGGTCGAGCTCGCCCGTGTCGAGGTCGTCCACCGTGAGCAGGGGCGCGCTCGAGAACAACGTGCGTGCCGTCGCGACGGCCTCGTGAGCGTCATCGCCCCAAGCGGGCGCCAGCGCTTGCGGCAACGAGAGTGCCGCATCGACGGCCGCCAGGTCGGCGTTCGCGGTTGCCTGCGGGTGATCGGCTTGCACGCAACCGAAGAAGCCGAGATCGGCGCCGGCGCCGGGGGAGAGCGTCAGCGCCGCGTCCTCGATCGCGGCCAGCGCATGCTCGTGCTGCAAGCGCGCGCCGGGCAGTCCGTCGGCGAGGCCGGCAGGACTTGCGCCGGCGCGCTCTGCCACTCCAAACACCTGCAACGCATCGGTCGCATACGACGTGCCGCGACGCAGCGAGCCGATCAGCGCCCATGGATGGCAACCATCGACCGCCTGGTTCTGGCGCGCAGCAACCACCCAGCCGCGCTCGCGATGCTGCAGCGGGCTCAGGTCGATGTAGTGACTGACGTAGTACTCGTTGGTGCGGATCGCGCCGTAGGCCGCGAGCCCGAGGTCCTGCACGTGCAGCAGTTCGACCGTGCGCGCGGCGTTGCCGAGGTTGTCCACGCGCAGGTGCCAGAACCACGCTGGCGCATCGGCTGCGAGACGCAGCGACAACCGCAGCCGCAGCTCGCGCCAAACGCCCGCGGCCGTGAAGCCATCGGCGCCGCGAGGCAAGGCGAGCGGCGAGCGCGGGCCGAGCAACGGCACCAGCTCGACATTCGCTGCGTCGTCGCGCAAACGCAGCCACAGGTTGGCCGGGCCGCCCTCGACTTCGTTGCCGAAGAACAGGTTCACATGCACGTCGTGCAGGCGCAGGTGGCGCAGCGAGCCGTTGTCGTTGAATTCGAAATGCAAGCCGGCCGCGTTGTCGATTGAAAACATCGTTCCGCTTCCTCAGCGCTGGATCATGGTGAGCGTGCCGGCTGTTGCCGGCAGCGCCAGGTTGCGCCCCGTCCACGCCAGCTCGCGGCCACCCCAGCGCGCCAGCGGCAGCGCGCCGTCGCCCGGCCATCGCAACTGCACGCCGCCGCGCGCGTCGGGCAATGCTCGCGCCAGCGTGAAGCGCCAGCCGTCGCTCGCGCGTTCGAGCTTGTAGTCGAGCACGCCGAAGGTGGTGGACAGGCCGCGCACTTCGAGGCCCTGCGCCAGCCACTCGGGCTTCCATCCGGCACCGACGACGATGCTCGCGTCGGCCTCGGATTCGTAGGCGAACAGGTCGAGCGCCGAGCGGATGTAGTCCGACGCCACCCAGGCGTGCGGCAGGTCGCCGATGAACGCGCGCTCGCGATAGCCGGGGCGCACGACCTCAGCCCATTGGTTCCACGCAGTGGGCCGTCGGTCGCGGAAGAAGAAGTCGAGCATCGCGTGTGCGTGCGCGCCTTGCCCCATGCGTGCGAGTGCGCCGATGCTGCGCAACTCGTAAGGCGTGTAGTCCTTCCACTCGCGCCGTCCTTCGGCACGCGCCAGCGACTCACGCCAGTAGCGCTCGAAGGTCGCATCGAGCAGCGCGGGCGGCAGATTGGCCTGCACCGGGTTCAGCGCAATCGTCGTCGAGGTGGGATCGAAGTCGCCGCGGTCCGCAGCACCGGGAACGAAGTCGATGCGGTGGTGGGCTACCGTCGCGACGATCGATGCATTGAGTTCGCGCTCGAACGAGTCCGTCCACGCCGACCAGCGCTGCGCTTCGGTTTCGTGGCCGAGCACGCGCGCGATCACGAGCGCGTCCTTGTAGCCGCGCAGGGCCCAGAAGTTGTCCCAATACGAATACGCGGCCTTGTCGGAATAGCCCTCGTGGCTGATCGACGGCGGCATCAGTCCGAACAGATGCGTGCGTCCCGGTTCCATGTTGCGCGCACCGCGCTCGCTTTGGCGCAGACCCTCCTGATACGCCAGCACGCGCTGCACGGTGGGCCAATGGCGCGCCAGCCACGCGCCGTCGCGCGTATGGCGCCAGACCTCGGCGACCGCGTACAGGTACTGGCCGTGGCTGTCGTTCTCGGCCACCGGATCGGCGCCGCGCGCGTCGACACAGCACGGCACCTTGCCCGAGTCGAAGACGAAGCCGGCGTACCAGTCGACGAACTCGCGCGACGCATCGACTTCGCCCAGGCGCAGCAGTGCGGCCACCATCATCGCGCCGTCGCGCACCCACGTGCGCGCGTAGGAGCGAGTGCCGGGCTTGAGCGCGGGGCCGTCGCGCGAGACGAGGATCTGCGCCAGCGTGCTGCGCAGTGTGTCGGCCATCGGCTGCGCGTCGGCAGGCAGTGTCAGCGTGGTGCGGTTCAGGCGCTGGCGCCAATCGCCGGCCACGCGCGTGAAGCGCGCATCGAGGGTCGCGCCGTCGAGGGTTTCGGGCTGCGCAGCCTGCCGCGCCAACGGCGCCGACCAGCCGATCGTGTGGCGCTCGCCTGCGTTCAGCGTGATGTCGAACTGCAGCAGCGCCGACGCGTGCGACTGCGGATCCCGAAGCGCGGTGAGTGTCGGCGCCGCAGCCAATGCGTCGAGCGAGACGCCCGCATCGAACGGCGCTGCGCGCACCGCGCGCGGGGGCTCGGTGGGCCGCAACAGACGTCGGCCGTTGACGGCGAGCACACCGTCGGCCCACGCCAGGTCGCGCACCGGGCTCGCGCCTCCCGGTGTGGTCAGGAACTGCTGCGGCGGATTGACCTGCCATGGCCGAAGTGCGAGCAGCAGCGTGAAGCGGCGTGGCCGGTCAGCCCGGTTGACGAGCGTGTAGCGCGCGAGCGCGTGCGGCGCGTCGCGCGCGCCGTCAGCCGCAGCCTCGATGTCGAGGGTGAAGTCGTCGTGGCGCCACTGCACCGCGGGCAGCGGCAGGTAGGCGTCGCGCAGCGTTTGCGTCGGTGCCGCGATCGGCCCAGGTCAGCGGCCGGCCGCCGTCGATCTGCAGCGCGGGTTCGATCGAGAAGCCGCCGCGGCCGATCTCGATCGCGCCGTCCTCCGACAACAACGCCGAGCGCTCGCCACCGCCATCCACGCCGACCAGGCCCCAGTAGTTCTGCTGGCCGAGGAAGGCGCGCGGCAGCTCGCCCGGACGCGCGTCGCGCGCCAGCTCGGCAAGCACGGCGTTGAAGTCGGGCCACTGCGTTGCGTCACGCAGTTCGAGCGTCGGCAGTGCTGCGCGCTTGGCGCGTGTCGCGAGCTGCACGCGCAGATGACGCGCTTCGCTTTCGGGCAGGTGGAGCACATCGAGCCCGCCGTCGCTGCCCGACACGCTGCGCAGGCGCCGCCAGCGGCGGCCGTCGTCCGAGGCCAGCAGCGCGTAGTCGAGCCGGCGCGGCGCCGCAGCCGGCCAGCGCAGCGCGACCCCGTTGAATTCGCGTGCGTGCAGGAAGTCGAGGTCGAGCGTGCCGCCGCGCGTGCGCTGTCGCGGCTCGGGCCAGGGCGTTGGGTCGGGCGCGCGCTCGGCCAGCTCCAGCCGCGCGATACACAGCGAGCCGCGGCCGCCCGAGCCTTCGTTTTGCCCGGCCGCGATGACGAACTCGACGAAGCGCGTCTGCCGCAGCGTGCGATCTGCGGTCGGTCCCCAGGCGAAGTCGATGTGGCGCCGCCGCAGCTTCATTTCGGTGAGCTTCCTGGGCAGCGCAAATCCCGGTCGATTCATCCACCACACGTTGTCGCCACTCGCATCGACCAGCTTCATCTGGACGTCGTTGATCGCGCCGGCACCCTTGAAGCGCAGCTTCAACTCGAAGTGCTGCGGCCACTCCAGCGGCAGCTCGCGGCGCATCACCGCATAGCCGGAGACGCCGCCGAAGTCGTAGTCCAGACACAGGCTGCCGTCGGTGGCGTCGCGACGCAGCGCCGCCTTCACCTGATCGGACGCCGAGGCATGCCACGGCGCAGCGTCGCGGAAGTCGTCGAGCACCTCGTGGCGCAGCGGCGCGCTCTGCGCCGAGTGCGTCGTGGCGCACAAAGCAGCGGCGGTCAGCAAGCGCCGCACCATGCTCATCCTCACCCTTTGACGCTGCCCATCAGCAGCCCCTGCATGTAGTAGCGCTGCAGCGCAAGGAACAGCACCAGTACCGGCAGCACAGTGACCACCGCGCCGGCCATCATCAGCTCGGTGTCGGACACATGCTCGCGCGACAGCGCGGCCAACGCGACCGGCAGCGTCTGCAGATCTCGGTCGGACAGCACGATCAGCGGCCACATGAAGTCGTTCCACGCGCCGAGGAAACTCAGCAGCGCGAGGGTGATGAGCACGGGCTTCAACAGCGGCAGCACGACGTCGCGGAAGATGCGCCACTCGCTCGCGCCATCGACGCGCGCAGCTTCGAGCAATTCGTCGGGGATCGAGAGCGCGTACTGGCGCACGAGAAAGATGCCGAAGACGCTGGCGAGCCAGGGCACCAGCACGCCGGGCAGCGTGTTGACCAGCCCCATGCGCTCGAGCATCAGGAACAGCGGCATCATGGTCACCTGCGCCGGGATCACCAGCGCGCCGAGCAAGGTGCGGAACAAGCGCTCGCGGCCGGCGAAGCGCAGCTTGGCGAAGGCGTAGCCGGCGGCAACGTTGAAGCTCAGCGACAACACGGTGGCAGCAGCAGCCATCAACACGCTGTTCGCGAACTGGCGGCCGATGCCGACGGTGGCGAAGAGCTCGCGGTAGTTGGCCAGCGTGGGCTCGCTGGGCAGCAGCGGTGGCGGAAAGCGGCTCGCCTCGCCGGGTGCCATCAGCGAGGCCGAGACCATCCAGGCCAGCGGCATCAGCGTCAGCACCGCGATCACCGCGAGCGCGCCGTTGACGGCCAGGATGCGCGCCGGTTGTTGCATCACAGCGCCTCTGCCCTGCGTGACACGCGAATCTGCACCAGCGTGAACGCGAACATGATGACGAACAGCAGGAAGGCGACGGCCGATGCCGAGCCCAGGCTCCACCACTTGAAGCCTTCTTCGTACATGAAGTAGAGCACGGTCACGGTGCGTTGCGCAGGGCCGCCCTGCGTCATCACATACGGTTCGGCGAAGAGCTGGAAGTGCGCGGCTGTGGTCAGGATGCCGACCATCAGCAGCATTGGTGCCAAGGCCGGCAGCGTGACGTCGAGCAATTGGCGCCAGCGCGACGCGCCGTCGAGGCTCGCGGCCTCGTACAGATCGCGCGGGATCGCCTGCAGGCCGGCCAGCAGGATGATCATGTTGTAGCCGAAGTTCTTCCACACCGACATCAGCGCGATCGCAGGCATTGCCCACAGCGGGTCGCCGAGCCAGTCGACCGGGTCGATGCCGAGTTGAGCCAGGCCGTGGTTGATCAGGCCGTAGCGCGAGTGCAGCAGGTAGCGCCAGACCACGGCCACCGCCACCAGCGTGGTCACCACCGGCGCGAAGAGCGCGGTGCGGAACAGGCCGCGCAAGCGCGCCAGCGGAGAGTTCAACAGCAGCGCCGCACCGAGCGACGCGGCCATCGACAGCGGCACGCCGACGAGCACGAAGAAGCCGGTGTTGGCCAGCGCCTGCCAGAACAGCGGCGTCTGGAGCAGGTTCACGTAGTTGGCCAGGCCGACGAAGCGCAGGTTGGCGATGTCGGCCAGCGCGTAGATGTCGAAGTCGGTGAAGCTCATCACAAACGCGGCGGCCACGGGCACGACGAAGAAAACCGCGATCACGAACATCGCGGGACCGATGAAGACCCAGCCGGCAAGGCTGCCGCGCCTCATGAGGTGGCCCGCGACAGCATCCAGCGTCGCTTTTCGAGCATGCGGTCGACGCGCGCATCGAGCTCTGCCTGGGCGCGGCTGTCGTCGAGCACGCCGCGCATCACACTTTCGGTCACGAGGCGGATCTCGGTGGCAATGCGCTCCCACTCGGGCACCTTGGGCACCGGCAACACGCGCTCCAATTGCTCGCGAAAGGCCCGCGCCGGAACGCTGCTCGCGAGCGTTTCACCGGCCCAGGCGCTGCGCCGCGGCGGCAGGTTGCCGCTGATGTCGTAGAAGCGCTGCTGCACTTCGGGCCGCGACAAGTAACGCACGAGCGACCATGCCGCGTCCTTGTTGCGCGAACGCGAGAACACCGCCAGGCTCGAGCCGCCGGCGATCGAGACTCCCGGGCCGTCGGGGCCGGGCAGCGGCGCGGTGGCCCAGGCCGACTGCAGTGCGGCCGGCAAGCGACGGCGGAACTCGCCGATCTGCCACGGGCCGCTGATGTAGCAGCCGAAGTAGCCGCGACCGAACTCGTCCCACAGGTTGACGATTTCGCTGTCAGACGCCGGCGGTGCGAGCTGCTGCTCGAACATGGAGCGGTAGAAGCGCCAGGCCCGCGTGAAACCGGGGCCGCGGAAATTGCCATAGCGGCCACCGTCGCGCAGCAGCGAGTCGCCGGGCTGCTGGAGTGCCAGCGCGACCTGTGGCGCGTACTCGTTGATCGGCAGGAAGATGGCGTAGCGCTCGCGGCCGACATGGCGCTTCAACTGATGCAGCGCCGATTGAAACTCGTCCCAGCGGGTCGGCACTTCGGCGATGCCGGCTGCCGCCAGCAGGTCGCGGCGATAGAACAGCACGCGCGTGTCGACGTACCACGGCACGCCATAGACGTGGCCATCGACGACGTTGGTATCCCAGATGCCGCCGAAGTAGTCGGCCGCGGGCAGGTCTGGCGCGGCGGCGATGCGTTCGTCGAGCGGCTCCAGGGCACCGAGCGCCACCAGCTCCGGCAGCCAGGTGTTGCCGAGCTGCGCCACGTCGGGCAACACGCTGCCGGCAAAGGCCGTCAGCAGCTTCTCGTGCGCCGCGCTCCAGGGCAGTTGCTCGATGCGCACGCGGATGGCCGGATGCTCGCGCTCGAAGTCGGCGAGCAGCTCGTGCGCAACCTCGGCCTCGCGGCCCATCGCCCAGAAACGCAAGGTGCCGGGGTCGCTGCGCACGCAGCTGGCCACACCCAGCGAGCAGGCCGCGCCGAGGACGGCGCGGCGGGTCGGCCTAGCCCAACCAACCGCCTGTAAAGCCGGCGCGCTGCAGGCCGCGCTTGAGGTGCTCGTTGCGGCGCATGTCTTTCCAGACGACCTCGTCGCGGTGGTTGGCCAGCATCGCGAGCAAGGGGCCGACTTCGATGCCGAGGTAGTCGGTGTTGACCCAGCCGACACCGGGCTCGACACGGCCGTGGCGCAACGGCACGTCGCTGTAGGTAAAGCTGGGGTTGAAGGCAAAGAAGCCGTAGCGGCCAAAGATTTTCTCGCCGTAGCGCTCGCGCATCGTAACCAGTGCGCGCGAGGCTTCCTCGGGCGCAAAGACGATCGATGAGCCGGCTCCATAGGGCGCTATCGTGCCATCGTCCCACTCGGCCATGCCGCGCCCGGCGTAACTGATGAACTTGCGTACGCGGCCACCGTATTCGAGGTGGGCGTCGGTCGGACCGTCACACGGCGTCACGCCCCACACATCGGCGCCGTAGCCGGCCCAGCCGGCGGGGTTGGCGATCGCATAGGCACGCTGCGCCAGCGTGGCGCGGCGCGAGTTCTCGAAATAGTCGATGCCGCGTTCGCGCATGTAGGCGTCGGAGATGCCGCGCAAATCAACCCACGCGTGGGTGAACTGATGGCCGAACAGGGGCGGGAAGCGCAGGTAGGTCTGGCCATACTCGGTGGCCCAGGCGGCGCCGTAAGTGGCGGTGTACGCGCCCCAGACCTCGGGCGCGATCGGCATCGTCGGTGAGCCGATCGCCAGCAGGTACAGCAGCTTGGCTTCGCAGTAGCCTTCCCACTCGTGGCCGATGAATCCCTTCTCCGGTTGCCAGCCGCGAGCGATCAGACCCGAAGCAGTCTGCGCCCAGGTCCAGTCGACGCGCGCATACAGCTCGTCGGCGATCGTACGGATCTGAGTCTCCTCGGCGTCGGCGCCGTCGAAGAACGACTGGACGTGCAGTGCGCCGGCCAACAGCAGTGCGGTGTCGATCGTCGAGAGTTCGCAGTCACCAAAGCGGGTGCCGCTGGCCATGTCGAGGAAGTGATAGAAAAATCCTTTGTGGCCGGCAGTGCCGGTGGCCTCCGGGCCTTGCGGTGCGTCGTGGAAGAAGCGCAGCGTGGCCAGGGCGCGCTCACGCGCCTGCTCGCGCGTGATCCAGCCGCGGGCGACTCCGATCGGGTAGGCCGTCAGCGCGAAGCCCACCGCCGCGATGCTGGCGAACGAACGCGCGGGCCAGCGGTCAGGGGCCAGCCCGGTGCGAGCGTCGGTGGTTTCCCAGAAGAAACGGAAGCTGCGCTGCTTCAGGTCTTCCAGGAATGCCGGCGGCGCAATCCGCGGCGCGAGATCGGTGACGGTCGCGGCCGGTTGGGCGAGCGAAATCGGTGCAGTGCGCGTCGCCTCATACGCGGCGTACAGCGGCGCAAGCGCGAGCGCGCCGGCGCCTGCGGCGACTTGGCGGCGGGTCAATCCGGGGCGGATGATGGGCGTGGTCATGCGGCTTGCGGGTTCGAGGTCAATGCAGCGGACTTTGGCGGCGTGTCGCGCAGACACACAGGCACTACTCCACGCCCGTCGCCTCGGAAATGTTTCGCTGGCCCGGACAGGCCGCTCAGAACAGGTAAATCACCGCCCGTGGCTCGCCGCGGGTGCTGTTGGGCCCGTTGTGGCCGCGCGGGACCAGCAGTGACGGCCCGGATCTGCCCCGGTCGGGCTTGCCGTCGTTGGGGTCGAAGAAGTCGCTGATTCATGGGCGTGGTCATGGGCGTGGCGTCGTCTTAGCTTGACTATATGTGTAAGCAAAGGTTGTGATCCATCCCATAGCCGATGTGAACGTTTTTTCGGCTTGTAGCAACAGAGTGTTTGTTTTTGTTCTCGGGGAACTCACCGAGGCCCCGACCGCCGAACGGGCAATTCGAGCGCAGGCGCGCAGCCTTTACCTCGGCCGGCGCCGATCAGCGTCTGCGGTGTCGCCGCGTCAGCGACACCGGCCGTCGATGTACGCCAGCGCGGGCGCCAGCGCGGCGTCGAACGCGGCCCAGTTGTGGCCGCCGGGCATCAGGCGCAGCTCCGTGCGGTCGGGCTGCAGTGCGTACAGGCGTGCAAACAATTGCGTCGCGGCGCGCACTATCTCGGGTTGGTCGCGGTCACCGCTCGAGATCCAGAACGCCACCTTCTGCGGTGCGCGCCTGTAGACGGCCAGCCGGCCGGGGTAGTTGGAGACCTGCCACAGTTGCTCGTCGAACTTGCCGTCGCGAACGAACTGTGGCGTGCGTCGTGCGGCGGAGTCGAGCGGCGGCAGCGGGTCATAGACAGCCGGGCTGATCAGCGCAGCAGCGCAGAAGCGCTGCGGCTGCGAGAGCGCGAACTGCAGCGCGCCGAAAGCGCCCATCGACACGCCCACCAGCGCGCGGCGCTGGCGATGTACGGCAAAGGAAAGCCGCGCTTCCACCCTCGGCATCAACTCTTCGAGAAACGTTGAAGCGGCGGCGTCGACGGCGCCGTCGATCCACCAAGTGTTGCCACCGACGCTCGGCATCACCAGCACCGACGGCCGCAGCGTCCCGTTGCGCATCGCATTGACCAGCGGCCCGCGGAGCATGGGGTCTTCGCCGGTCCAGGTCTTCTCGTCGCCCCCGGGGCCGTGCAGCAGGTAGAGCACGAGCGCAGGCTCGCTCATCTCGGGAGGCAGGTCGGGCAGGTAGAGCGTGTAGGCGACGTCATGCCCGAGCCGCTGCGAACGGAACTTCTCGCGAAGCAACTGAGCCATCGTCAAGCCGCGTTGGTGTGGCGGTTGGCGCGGTGGCCGGCGATCAGCGCCGCGTACCAGCGCGCGCTCGCCTTGGGCGTGCGTTGCAAGGTCTCGAAGTTGACGTGCACGAGGCCGAAGCGCTTCGAGAAGCCATGCGCCCACTCCAGGTTGTCGAGCAGCGACCAAGCGCAGTAGCCGCGCACGTCGGCGCCGCGGGTGATCGCGTCGCTCACCGCGGCGATGTGCGTTTGCAGGTAGTGCACGCGCAGCGGATCGTCGATGCGGCCGTCGATCGCGCTTGGCGGGTCGTAGAAGGCGGCGCCGTTCTCGGTCACGTACAGCGGCAGGCCGCCGTACCGTTCATGCATCCACAGCAGCGTTTCGGCGAGGCTCGGCGGGTGCAACTCCCAGCCGGTCTCGGTGTAGGTCGCGCCGGCTTGGCGCAGCGCGCGCGCGGGCACCGGCCAAGCGTCGGGGTCGTGGCGCACGACGCTGCGCGTGTAGTAGTTCAGGCCGAGAAAGTCGATCGGCACCGCGAGCGCCTCAACCTCCGACAGCGGCCAATCGGGCCATGACGAGCCGAACACCGCGGGCAACTCCTCCGGGTAGCGGCCAAAGATCGCCGGGTCGAGGTACTGACGATTCATGTAGGCGTCGGCGAGCGACTGCGCACGGCGATCCGCGTCGGTCGCATCGGCCGGCAGGTGCTTGGGTTCGATGTTGACGACCAGGCCAATCTGCTGGTGCCCGACGGCGCGGTACGCGCGCACGCCCTGCGCGTGTGCGCGCAGCAGGTTGTGCGCCGCGATGGCGGCCTCGTCGGCCGAGCGGTGGCCGGGCGCCAGCACGCCATGCATGTAGCCGCCGTCGGCGACGACCCAGGGCTCGTTGATGGTGGCCCAGAGCGGCACGCGATCGTCGAGGGCCTTGACCACGACGCCCAGGTAGTCAGCGAACCAGTGCGCGATATCGGGGTTGAGCCAGCCACCGCGGTCATCGAGCGCCGCTGGCAAGTCCCAGTGGTACAGCGTGGCCATCGGCGTGATGCCGGCCGCGAGCAGCTCGTCGATGAGGCGTTCGTAGAAGCCCAGGCCCGCGGCGTTGATTCGTCCTCGGCCCTCTGGCAGCACGCGGCCCCAGGCAATGCTGAATCGGTAGGCCGTGAGGCCGAGACCCTTCATCAGCGCGACGTCGTCACGCATGCGGCGGTAGTGGTCGCAGGCGACATCCCCGCTCTCGTTGTTCTGGATGCGCCCCGGCGTGCGCGCAAAACGCTGCCAGATGCTGGGGCCAGCGCCATCAGCCAACGGCGATCCCTCGATCTGGTAGGCCGAGGTGGCGCAGCCCCAAAGGAAACCGGGCGGAAAGGGGGCCGAATTGGAAACAGGCACAGTGCTTGAAACAGGGTTCAGTCGAGAAGGGCTGTCATCTCTCTGGCCGGCAACACGCGAAGTATCAGCTACAGCGTTGGCGGAGTCAGGATCATGGCCAGCGGCAGTTCGAGAGCAAGGCTCGGTGCCGGCCGGTGCCGGGCTGCAGATGCCACACCTCACTGCGAGGGGTGAGCTGCGGTACTCGCCCTGGGGTCGCGCCACTGCGCCGGTCGGCGCCTCGTGCGCCGACCGGCGCAGTGGCGCGCCAGTGCGCACCCGCCTGCGGCTTGGCGCAAGCCAGCAGATCAATTTGCAGACCTTCAAAGATTGCAACAGGCCCAAGTCCGAACCGTCGTCGGTGTCAGCTTCTTCGTGCGTGGCAGCTGATGCGGATTGCCAACAACGCGGCGTTCAGAACGGGTAGTGCCGCTCGGCCGTCTGCAGCGTCACCCACCGCAGCTCGGTGAACGCATCAATGCCGGCGCGTCCGCCAAAGCGGCCGTAGGCCGAGCCCGTCGAGGATCAGCGTGCCGGGGTAGAGCGTCTTCAATCGCTCGAGCAGCGGGCGCGTCACCTGGTCGCCCAGGCCGCCGGGCGGAAAGCCCGACCAGACGACGGCCTGCGCGGGCTGTGCCGCGGCGGCGCCGGCCAGGCCGAGCCAGAGCGAGAGCAAGATGAACAGCGCGCGGCGGTGCAGCGTCATCGTGTGTCTCCAGGGTGTTGGTGGCTCAGGCCGCGCGCGCCGCGAACAGGGCGCGGTCGTCGCGGATGATCTTGGCGGTGCGCTCGAAATGCGCGCGCAGCAGCGCCACGGCTTCTTCGGTGCGGCCCTCGATGGCGGCCTCGGTCAGTTGCTGGTGCTCGGTCTTGACGCCGCGCTTGTGAAACGCGCGCGGCGCCGACAAGCGCCGATAGCGGTGGTGCTGGTCGGCGAGCTGGTCGCAGAACGACAACAGCCAGCGCGAGCCGCAGCCGCCGATCAGCGCGCGGTGGAAGGCGCGGTGCAGCGGCTCCCACTCGGGGTTGTCTTCGAAGCGCTCGCTCGACAACGAGCGCGGCGTCTTGGCCAGGCGGTGGTGCGCCAGCACCAGCGCCTCTTCCCACTCGGGCGTGCGCGCGGCGATCGATTCGCGCAGCGCGATCTCCTCCAGCCAACAGCGCGTCTTGGTGATCTCCAGCAGATCCTGCTCGCTGATCGCGGCGACGACGAAGCCGCGCTGCTCGCGGCGCTCGACCAGGCCGTCGGAGACGAGGCGGTTCAGTGCCTCGCGCAGCGGAGTCGCGCTCGTCGCATAGCGCTCGGCCAGCGCCTCGATGGCGAGCTTCGAGCCGGGCTCCAACTCGCCGGCCAAGAGATCGGCGCGCAGTTGGTCGAACAGGCTCGTTGCGCGCGTCGCGGCGCCGTTGACGGTGGCGAGGGCAGGGGTGCGGGCCATGGGTGAGAAATGTACATAAATATTGACTCGCGTGGTTTTGTATATAAAACTGCGCAGCCTCAAAACGGAGACCTCATGAGCAAGCTGACGCTGAACCAAGCCCGCGCCCTGATCGACGGCGCGCTCGCTGCCGCGCGCCAACACGGCTTCAAGCCGATGGGCGTGGTGGTGGTCGATGCCGCCGTGCAAGTGGTCGCGTCCGTGCGCGAAGACGGCGCGTCGGCGCTGCGGCTGGACATCGCGCTCGGCAAGGCGGGCGCGGCGATCGGCATGGGCACCAACAGCCGCGCGCTCGTGCAGCGCGCGAAGGACATGCCGGCGTTCTTCGGTGCGGTGGCGTCGGTCGCGCAGCAGGCCTTCATTCCGCAGACCGGCGCGGTCTTGATCACCGATGACAGCGGCGCAGTGATAGGCGCTGCGGGTGCATCGGGCGGCAGCGGCGACGAGGACGAGCAGATCGTGATCGTCGGCATCGGATCGGCCGGCCTGCGCCACGCCGCCTGAAGCGCGAACAATCCATTCCTTCGACGACGACGGAGAGTACCGATGTCCACCCACTGCCGTTTCCCGCGCACTGCCGTCCTGACCGGCGCCGCACTGCTCGCGGCTTGCGCCGCCGGCCCCGAAGGCACCGCGCCGCTGCCGCGCGCGACCACGGTTGCGAACGGTCAGGCCGCGTGCACCGCGCTCGCGCAACGCGCGCTTGCCGGCGGGCGCATCGTCGAGGCGCAGCTCGTCGCTGGGGGAACCCAGCGCGCGCGCCAGCCCGGAGTCAACCGCGAAGTCGGCGACCCGCTGCCCGAGCATTGCCTCGTCCGCGCCAGGCTCGACGAGCGCACCGGCGCCGACGGCAAGCCGTATCACACCGGATTCGAACTGCGGCTGCCGAGTGCCTGGAGCGGCCGCTTCTTCTATCAAGGCGGTGGCGGCAACGACGGCGTCATCGCCAACGCCGTCGGCCGCAACACCGGCGCCAACGGTTGGGCCGACCACGCGCTCGCGCGCGGCTTCGCGGTGGTGGCCACCGACGCCGGCCATCAAGGCCCGCAGCCCGATTTCGGCCTCGACCCGCAAGCCCGCATCGAGCACGCGTACCGCGCGCATGAACGCACCGCCATCTCGGCACGCGCGCTCGTCGCTGCGCACTACGGCCGCGTGGCAGACCGCAGCTACTTCGTCGGCTGCTCTGGCGGCGGCCGGCAGGCGATGATGTTCTCGCAGCGCTTTCCCGACTTGTTTGACGGCATCGTCGCAGTCGCGCCCGCGATGCGCGTCTCCGAAGGGGCGACGATCGCGGCCGCCTGGACAGTGCAGAAATTCAGCGCTGCCGCACCGCGCGGCGCCGACGGCAAGCCGGTGCTCGCGCGTGCACTGAGCGACGACGACCTGAAGCTGGTGGCCAACAAGGTGCTCGAGCGCTGCGATGCCGAAGACGGCCTGGCCGACGGCATCGTGCACAAGGCCTGCCGCTTCGACCCGGCGCCGCTGCAATGCGTCGGCGCCAAGTCGGCGAGCTGCCTGGCCAAGCCGCAGGTCGATGCGCTGGCCGCCGTGATGGCCGGGCCGCGCAATGCGGCCGGCAAGGCGTTGTACTTCGGCTGGCCGTGGGACCCGGGCATGGCGCAACCCGACTGGCGCAACTGGACGCTCGGCAGCGCCGCCGAGGGCCAGCCGCCGAACGCGCGCCACATCACCTTGATGGCCGGCGCGCTCGGCTACGAGTTCGTCACGCCGCCCGACCCGACGCTGACGACGCTCAACTTCGACTTCGAGCGCGACCCATCGCGCATGCAGGCGTTCCACAAGATCTACGACACCGCCGACGACGTGCGGCTCGATGGCTACCGGCGCCGCGCCGGCAAGCTGCTGTTTTTCCACGGCACCGCCGACCCGATCTTTTCGTCGATCGAGGTTGAGGACTACCAGCGCCGCCTGGTCGAAGCGCAAGGCGGCGAGGCCCGCGCCGGCGAGTTGTCGCGCCTGTTCCTCGTGCCCGGCATGAACCACTGCGCTGGCGGCCTGGCCACCGATGCGTTCGACGGCCTGGGCGCGCTGGTGCGCTGGGTCGAGCAGGGCGACGCGCCGGAGCGCATCGTGGCGCGCGGCAGCGCGGGCGCGCTGGCCGGTGTCGCGCGGCCTCTGTGCCGTTGGCCGAAGACCGCGGTCTATCGCGGCAGCGGCGACACGCGCGCTGCGGCGAGCTTCGACTGCCGTTGACCCCGCGCGCCACCATGAAATCTCCCTGGATCGAAGGCCTGCGCAGCGTGGCACTCACGGTGCCGGACCTCGCCGCGGCCGAAGATTTCTACACCCGCATCTGGAAGCTCGATGTCGCGGCGCGCGAAGGCGATGCGGTCTGGTTTCGCGGCAGCGGCAGCGACCACCACCTGCTGGCGCTGCACGCCGCGCCGGGCACCCCGACGATCAAGCTCGTCACGCTGCGCGCACGAAATGCTGCGGCGCTCGACGCGATTGCTCAGGCCGCGGAGGCGGCGGGCGGCACGGTCGAGCGCGGCATCGGCGATGCGTGCGATCCGGCCGGCGGGCGTTGCCTCGTCATCCGCGACCACGACGGCCGCCGCTTCGAGATCGTGCACGGCGATGCGCGGCGCAGTGCAGACCAACCACCGCCGCCCGACCAGCCGGTGCGCCTTGCGCATGCGGTGCTCAACAGCCACGCCATCGCGATCACGCAGGCTTTTCTCGAACACGCGCTCGGCTTCGTGCTCGCCGATCGCACCCGGATCATGGCCTTCATGAACTGCGACGTGGACCACCACAGCCTCGCGCTCGGCGACACCGACAACGACGCGCTGAACCACATCGCCTTCGTCATGCCGACGCTCGACGCGGTGATGCGCGGCGGCGGTCGGCTCAAAGACGTGGGCCTGCCGCCGCAATGGGGCCCTGGCCGCCACGGCCCGGGCGACAACGCCTTCAACTATTTCGTCGATCCCTTCGGCATCGTCATCGAATACACGGCCGAGGTGGAGCAGATCGACGACAGCTACCGCGCCGGCCAGCCGAGCGACTGGACCTGGCCGCCGGGCCGCATCGATCAATGGGGTATCGGCCAGTCGCCGACCGATCACCTCAAGCAGGCGCAGCGCGCCGTCTTCTTTTCTCGATAGACAGGAACTCACCAGCACCATGCGATTCACCACCTACCTGCGCGATGGCAAGCCGCGCCTGGCCGTCGTCGATGGCGACACCGCGATCGATATCGCCGCCGACCTGCGCGCAGAACTCGAAGCTGGCCGCGACGTGCTCGCCGCCGCGCGCTTGGCGCTCGCGTCGCCGAGCGCCAAGCGCCTGCCGCTCGCCTCGCTGCAGCACGCAGCGCTGGTGCCCGAGCCGGGCAAGACCGTGTGCCTGGGTCTCAACTACTTCGACCACGCGAAGGAAGGCGGGCGCGACAAGCCCGAGTACCCGTGGTTCTTCTTCCGCGGCAAAAGCTCGCTGATGGGCCATGGCCAGCCGGGGCTGTTGCCGACGGTGTCTTCGAAATTCGACTACGAGGCCGAACTCGCCGTCGTCATCGGCAAGAAGGTGCCGCGCCATGTCAAGCGCGCCGACGCGCTGCAGTATGTCTTCGGCTACAGCTGCTTCAACGACATGTCGGTGCGTGATTTCCAGAAGCGCACGCCGCAGTGGACGATCGGCAAGAACTTCGACGCCACGGGGGGCTTCGGCCCCGTGCTGGTCACCGCCGATGAACTCGCGCCCGGTGCGACGGGCCTGCGCATCCAGAGCCGCCTCAATGGCCAAGTGATGCAGGACGCGAACACCAGCGACATGATCTTCGCGGTCGACGAAACGATCGAGCTGCTCGCGCAATGCCTGACGCTCGAACCCGGCGACGCGATCATCATGGGCACGCCCGCGGGCGTGGGCCAGGCGCGCACGCCGCCGGTGTGGATGAAGGCCGGCGACACGATCGAGATCGAGATCGAGAAGATCGGCGTGCTGCGCAACCCGATCGTCGCCGAAGGCTGAGATGGAACCTGCTCGCTCGACGCTCTGCGCTGACGGCCCGTTGAGGGCCGTCACGGCCTTGCAGTTTCATTCACCGCAGAGGCGCAGAGGACGCAGAGTCAACGCAGAGGAATTCAGTCTTGTATTCCTCTGCGAACCTCTGCGCTGTCTGCGCCTCTGCGGTGAAGGAGACTTGCTGACGTTCGAGTGCCTGCCAGGCGATGCGCGGTGGAGCCACTGACGTGATGTTCGACGTGGCCATCGTCGGCTACGGACCTGCGGGTGCCGTGGCCGCCGCGCTGCTCGGCCAGGCCGGGCTGAAGGTGCATGTGTGCGACCGGCTGCGCGGCGTCTATGAGATCCCGCGCGCGATCGCACTCGACCACGAGATCATGCGGGTGTTCCAGCAGCTCGGCGTCGTCGAGGCGGTGCTGCCATACACCGAGCCGTTCACGCCCTCGGAATGGTTCGGCGTCGATGGGCAACTCATCCGCCGCATGACGATGGTCGATCCGCCGTACCCGCAGGGCTACACGCCGTCGATCGTCTTCACCCAGCCACCCGTCGAGCGCGTGCTGCGTGAGTGCGTCGCGCAACTGCCCAACGTGACGGTCGCGCTCGGCAGCGCGATGACTTCGCTGACGCAGGACGCCGACGCGGCGACGCTGACGCTGCAATCCGACGACGGCACGGTTTCGACCGTTCGCGCTCGCTGGGTCATCGGCTGCGACGGTGGCTCCAGCAGCGTGCGCGAGCAAGTCGGCATCGAGCTCGAAGACCTCGACTTCGACGAGCCCTGGCTGGTCGTCGATGCGCGCGTCAACGCGCGAGGCCTCGCCAAACTGCCCAAGACCAGCGTGCAGTTCTGTGAGCCCGAGCGCCCGTGCACGATGGTCATCGGCCCCGGCAACCACCGGCGCTGGGAGATTTCGCTCAAGGCCGGCGAAGACCCGAAGCAGGTGGCCACCGACGAGGGAACGTGGAAGCTGCTGTCGCGCTGGCTCACGCCCGAAGATGGCACGCTGTGGCGCCAGGCGAGCTACCGCTTCCACGCACTGGTGGCCAAGGACTGGCGCGCCGGCCGCGTCTTCATCGCCGGCGACGCGGCACACATGCAGCCGCCGTTTCTCGGCCAGGGCATGTGCCAGGGCGTGCGCGATGGGGTCAACCTGTCGTGGAAGCTCGCCGCGGTGATCAAGGGCGAAGTGCAGGGCGCTGCGGCGAACGCGCTGCTCGACAGCTACGGCCAGGAGCGCAAGGCGCATGTGCGCGACCTCACGACGCGCCTCAAGGCCGCGGGCGCGATCATCTGCGAGCGCGATGTGGGCAAGGCCCGCGCGCGCGACGCCAAGCTGCTCGCCGACTGCGGCGGCGTCGTCAAGGACACGCCGCGCCAGGACGTGCTGCCGGCATTGACCACCGGCCTGATCACCACCACGCCGGGCGCGGGCACGCTGTTCCCGCAGCCGCGCATGGCGTCGGATGGCGCGCTGATGGACGAGCGCTTCGGCCACGGCTGGCGGTTGGTCAGCGACGGTGCGTTGCCGCTTGACGCCCCAGCTGGCGTGACGCTGATCGACCTCGCACGCGAGCCCGAGGCCGAGGGCGTGGTCGCAGGATGGATGGCACGCCACGGCGCGCATGTCGCGATCGTGCGACCGGATCACTACACCTACGGCAGCGCGGCCGATCCCGCGGGCGTGCATGCGCTGCTCAACTCCCTTGAACAGGGCATCCCCATCCCCGTTCGGGCTGAGCCTGTCGAAGCCCTTCGACAGGCTCAGGGTAAACGGGGCTAAACGGAGTCACCATGCAACGACGCGAATTCACTCTGGCCCTGATCGGCGGCGCGCTCGCCGCCAACGCGAGCGCCCAAACCTGGCCCGACAAGCCCGTCAAGTGGGTCCTGTCGCAGCCCCCCGGCTCCGGCCCCGACAACGTTGCGCGCATCCTCGCTGACCGCCTGTCCAAGGCCTGGTCGCAAGCAGTCGTGATCGAGAACAAGCCCGGCGGCCAGAACACGATCGGTGCGCAGGCTGCGGCACGCTCACCCGCCGACGGCTCCAGCTTCTACTTCGCCACCACCGCCGCGCTGGTGACCAACCCGCTGCTGTTCAAGACGCTGCCCTACGACCCAGCGAAAGACTTCGTGCCGGTGGCCTTCATCGCACGCAGCCCGTTTGCACTGCTGGTGCGCGCCGAGTCGCCCATCAACTCGTTGGACGATCTGATCGCGCGCTCCAAGGCCGAGCCCGGCAAGTTGACGCTCGGCAACGAAGGCCCGCGCACCTTCAGCGGCATGATCGCGCGCCTGCTCAACGCGCGCACGCAGGCGCAGGCCAACCTGGTGCCGTATGCGAGCGTGGGAGTCGGCACGCAAGACCTGATGGGCGGCCAGATCGACGCGATGGTGGCCGACCTGGCGTCCACCGCAGCGCTCGCGCGCCAGGGCAAACTTCGCGTGCTGGCCACCACGTCCGCGCGGCGAGTCGCAGGGTGGGACAACGTGCCCGCGCTGGCCGAGAAGCTGCCCGGCTTCGACATGGTCGGCTGGTTCGCCGTCGTCGCGCCCGCGGGCACGCCGGCCGCAGCCGTCGAGCGCAGCAACCGCGATATCAATGCGTTGCTGGCCGACAAGGACATCGCCGAGCGCATCGCAGCCATCGGCCCGGTGGTCGATGGCAGCATGAACATCGCGCAAGTCGGTGCGTTTCTCAAAGCCGAGTCGGTGCGCTGGGCCGAGATCGCCAAAGAGATCGGGGTGTTACCGGAGTGAACGCGCCCGCCGCGATCGCGGAGCGCCTGCGCGCGCTCGGCAACGGCTTCAACCTGCCCGAGGTGCAGGCGTTGTATGCGCCGCTGCTCGCCGCGCAACCCACCGCGGGCGTGCCTACAAGGTCAACGGTCGCGCAGTGTCGGCGATGAGGCAAACTTCGCGGCCCATTCGGCTCTCACCGTGAGTCTGGAGATGCTTCGATGATGAACCTGCCGCGCCTGCGCTTTGTTTCGGCCATCGCCGCCACCCTGGCGCTTGCGGCCTGCAGCCACACGCCACCCGCCGAGCAGCTTGCAGCGTCGTGCGCCGCGCTGGCCGGCAAGACGATCGCGGCCTCGTCGATCGGGCTGCCCAGTGGCCCGGCCAGCGTCGGCTCGGCGGTGCTGGTGGCGGCGGTGAGCGAGTCCGTCAGCGGCAACGCCTTCTCGCCGGCCGCGCCGCAGTACTGCAAGCTGCTCGGCAAGATCGCGCCGCGCGACCCGAAGGCGCAGCCGATCAACTTCCAGCTCAACCTGCCGACCGCATGGAACGGCAAGGCGCTGCAATACGGCGGCGGCGGCTTCAACGGCGTGCTGGTCACCGGCCTGGCGCCATTGCGCGACGCGGCGCCGGGCGATGCGCTGCCCCTGGCACGTGGCTACGCCACCTTCGGCACCGACTCCGGCCACGAGAGCGCCGCCTCCGCGCCCAGCGACCCTGGCGCCTTTGCGCAGAACGACGAGATGCTGGAGAACTTCGCCTTTGCCTCGTACAAGAAGGTCCGCGACGTCGCGGTGGATCTGATGCGAACGTTCTACGCGCGCGCGCCGCGCCAGCTCTACTACTTTGGCGGCTCCGAGGGCGGCCGCGAAGGGCTGACGATGGCGCAGCGCTTCCCGGCCGACTACGACGGCATCGTCAGCGTGGTGCCGGTGATCAACTGGACGGGGCTGTTCCACGCTTTCGTGCGCAACGAGGTGCCGCAGTTCGAAGACTGGCTCGATGCCGCCAAGACGCCGCTGATCGCCAAGGCCACGGCCGACGCCTGCGATGGCCTGGACGGGCTGGTTGACGGCGTGATCAACAACTACCTCGCGTGCCAGCCGCGCGTGAACCTGCAGCCGCTGCGCTGCCCGGGCGGCGCCGATGCCGGGCCGCAGTGCCTGTCGGATGCCGAGCTGGCGCTGATGCGCAACGCGCATTCGCCCTACGTCTTTCCGTTTCCGCTGGCCAATGGCCTCACCGCCTATCCACCCTGGCTCTACGGCCACGAGGACAGCCTCGACGGGCCGACGGCGCTGAGCCTGGTGCGATGGGTCAGCGGCAGCGCGGCGCCGACGGCGCCACCGAACGCCCCCACCGCGGCCACGCAGTGGCTGTACGGCAGCAACTGGATCCGCCATGCGATCGCGCGCGATGCGGCCTTCGACGTGCGGACCTATCGCCCGCAGTCCTTCGCTGCGCGTGTTCAGCAGACTTCCGCGCTGATGGACTCCACCAACCCGGACCTGTCGGCCTTCTTCGCCCGCGGCGGCAAGCTGATCCTGCGCGAGAACGCGGCCGACCGGGCGCAGAGCCCGTTGATGGGCATCGAGTACTACCAGGCGGTCGTGGCGCGCTTCGGCCAGTCCACTGTCGATCAATCGGTGCGCCTGTATGTTTCGCCGTCGTCGACGCACACCGGCAATGCACGCTCGGTGAGCGACAAGACGGCGATCCCGACGATGGTCGATCTGCTCGATCCGCTCGACCGCTGGGTGACCTCGGGGCAGGCGCCGGCCGAGGCGCTGGTGCAGACGCGCAAGGCCGCGCTGCCGCCGTTCGCCGTGCAGGCCTCGCGGCCGATGTGCCGCTATCCGGGCTATCCGCACTACGTCGGCGGCGACCGCCTGCAGGCGGCAAGCTACGCCTGCCGCATGTCGCAGCAGTAGGCGTAGCGCTTCGAGCGTTCTTGCGCAGCGAAATCTTCGCTCGCCGCATCACACCCAGCCGCCATCGACGATGAAGTCCTGCCCGGTGCACATCGCGCTGTCGTCGGCGGCGAGGAACAGCGCCATCGCGGCAATGTCTGCCGGCTTGCAGCAGGCGCTTGAGGCATTGCGCGTCGAGTGTCCTGACGCAGCGCCGCTTCGTCGGTCCACAGGCGCTGTTGCCGCTCGGTCATGACCCAGCCCGGCACCAGCGTGTTGACGCGGATGTTGAACGGCCCCCACTCGCGCGCCAGGCTGCGCGTCAGGCCGTGCACCGCGGCCTTGGCGGTTGTGTAGACCGGCATGCCGCCCCGCTTCAACATCCAGCTCACTGAGCCGAAGTTGACGATCGAGCCGCCGCCGGCGGCCTGCATGTCGGGCGCCACGTTGCGCGCGGCGAAGAACTGGTGCTTGAGGTTGACCGCAATGCCGGCGTCCCAGCTCTCGGGCGTCGTCGCGTCGATGGCGTGGCGCGTGTCGTTGGCGGCGTTGTTGAGCAGCACGCTGATGGGGCCGAAGCGCTGGCGCACGGCGTCGATCGCGGATTCGAGCGCGGTGATGTCGGTCAGGTCGGCCGCGACGAACAGCGGCGGGTGATGCGCGCTGCCGGCCAGCCGCTTGGCCAGGGCCTGCCCCGCAACAGCGTCGATGTCGATGAAGCCGACCTTGCCGTGCTGTTCGACGAAGCGCTCGACCAGCGTGGCGCCGATGCCGCTGGCGCCACCGGTGACGAGCACGGTGCGGTGGGCGAGGCTCGGGTAGCGGGCGGTGGTGTTCAAGGTGGGATCTCCGTGGCAGCAGAACATGCCCGTTCGGCCTGAGCCTGTCGAAGGCTCTGCGGGGCCTTCGACAGGCTCAGGCCGAACGGAATTATTGCGATTGGCAGCGTTCGAGCCAGCGTGCGTGCAGCGCCGCCAAGCCTTGGGTGGCCAGGGGCGCGACGACGGCCGTCGGCGGCTCGTCGATCATCGGCGCCATCCAGTGCGACAGCATCCAGGCGCCGCGCGCCGTGCCTTCGAGGCCGTCGCTGCTGACATGTACCGGCTCGCCCGGCAGCAGCGCCGCCAGCACGCCGGTGTAGATCGGGTTGTGCGCGAACGGCCCGTCGACGATCACCGGCGCCGTGCCGCCCAGGCGTTCGATCTGCCACGCCGTCACCTGCGCCGCATACATCGCGGCCAGCGTGGCTCGTGCGGCCGGTGGCAGCGCGGCCAATTCGATGCGCACGCCGTCGGCGTCGATCACGCAACCCGCGCGTGTGCGAAACGGCCCGCCCTGCGCCTCGAATCCCGGCAGCGCGATCACGCCGCGTGCGACCAGCGCCGCCAGCGTGTCGGCATTCGCAAGCGCCGGGTCGGCGCCGGCACACAGATGCTGCAGCTCGCGGCCACCCATGAAGCGGCCGGTCGGCACGCGCTCGTTGCGCACTGAAACGTTGCCGAGCAGGTCTTGCGCGGCGTTGAGCGCGCGCGCCGGTGCGCCCGGCGCCATGACGACGATCCACGTGCCCGTCGTCACCAGGGTCATGCGCGGGTGGCTGCGCAGGTAGCGCGCGAGGCAGGCATTGCTGTCGTGCACGCCAGTGTGCACGCGCAAGTCGGTGGGCAGGCCCAGGCGTTGCGCCAGCGCGGGCCGCACGGGGCCCAGCACTTCCCAGGCGCGGCGCAGCGGCGCGAAGCGGCGGTTCCAGCCACGGCGCTGAGCGAGCCGCGACCAGTCGCCGCGCAGCGGGCTCCACAGGTGCGTGTGGCAACCGAGCGCACTGACCTCGCTTGCTGCCACACCACTCAGCCACCAGGCCCAGTACTGCGCGTAGGGCATCAGCGTGCCGCGCGCGAAGTCGCTGCCGCGGTGGCGTTCCAACCAGTCGAACTGCGTGGCGCCGTTGAGGCCGCGCGGCAGATCGGGGCTCAGCGTGTCGTCGAAGTCGCCGACCTGTGCGGCCCAGTCTGGGGAGCGTTCGTCGAAGCCGCTGAACTCGTAGTCAGGAATCGGCAGCGCGAGCACGTCGCCATCAATGGCGGCAAACGCGGCGCCGTGCGCGCTGACCACCGCGTGTGCAAGGCGCGCGCGCAAGGCGCCGAGATCGGCAAGAGACGCCAGCAGCCATTGCCCGATGCCTTCGCTATCGAGCGCCGCGTAGCCGCCGCCATCGGCCACTCCATTCGCCCGGTCGGCCTGCGCGACCACTTCACCGCCGCGGTCGAGCACAACGAGCTTGCTCCGCGTCTTGCCAACATCGACCACGAGGACCAGCGGCGCGCCGGCCGCGCCTGCGCCTTCAGACAATGCCGCCCCCGCCCGCTGCGGCGGCCGGCCGATCGCGCGCGACGCGGGCGCGGTAGCCGCTGGCGCGGTAGGCGCCGAGCGGATCGATCGCGCCGCCGGCATCGCGCCGCACGCGCTGCACGATGGGCGTCACGTCGGTCTGGAAGGCCTGTTGCAGCAGCCGCGTCGCGAGCAGCGCATCGTTGGCGTTTTGCGCCGCGTCGAGCGCGGCGCGATCGATCATCAGCGCCTGCGCCAGCGTGCGCTGGACTTGTTCGGCGCTGGCGATCAGGCTTTCGATCGGGTCGGTGACGTTGTGGCTCTGGTCGAGCATGTAGGCCGGCTCGAAGCCGGCCACGCGCTCGTGCTCGGCGGCGACGAGTTCGTTGAAGACCAGGAACAAACGGTACGGCGCGATGCTGCCGGCGTCGAGGTCATCGTCGCCGTATTTGCTGTCGTTGAAGTGAAAGCCGGCCAGCTTGCCCGCCGCGATCAGCCGCGCGACGATCATCTCGATGTTGACGTTGGGCGCGTGGTGGCCCAGGTCCACCAGGCATTGCGCCTTCGGTCCGAGCGCGCTGGCGGCGAGGTAGCTCGAGCCCCAGTCCTGGATCACCGTGGCGTAGAACGCGGGCTCGGCAATCTTGTGTTCGAGGAACATCCGCCAGTCGGCCGGGATCGCGTCGTAGATGCGGCGCGTGCTGTCGAGATAACGATCGAAGGCGCGGCGGAAATGCTGCTGCCCGGGAAAGTTGCTGCCGTCGCCGATCCACACCGTCAGCGCGGTCGAACCCAGGGCCTTGCCGATCTCGATGCACTCCAGGTTGTGCTCGACCGCCTGTGCGCGTGTGGCGGCGTCGGCGTGCGTCAGGCTGCCGAATTTGTAGCTGTGGGCCTGGCCTTTCTGGTCGCTGAAGGTGTTCGAGTTCATCGCGTCGAAGGCCAGGCCGTAGGACGCGGCTGTCTGCTTGAGCTCCGCGTAGTCAGCGCACTTGTCCCAGGGGATGTGCAGCGAGACGGTGGGCGTGGCGCGGCCGAGTTGCTGGATCACCGCGCAGTCCTGCAGCTTGTCGAAGACGTGGCGCGGCTCGCCCTGGCCGGGGAAGCGCGCAAAGCGCGTGCCGCCGGTGCCCACGCCCCAGCTCGGGATCGCGACGCCGAAGCGCGCGACTCGCGCACGCACGGTGTCGATATCGACGCCGCGGCGCGCGAGGCGCTCGCCGAGCTGACGGTAGTCGGCGTCGGCATCGGCGGCCAGCCGCGCGTTGTGCGCGGCGATCAGTGTGGGGTCGATCGGGGTCATGGTGTCTTCTCCTTCAGCGCGTGAACGCTGCGAGGTTGCCGGCATCGACGTTGAGGATATTGCCGGTGCATTTGCCCGACAGGTGCTCGGCGGCAAAGAAGTACGCCGCCTCGGCGATGTCTTCGGGAAAGACGCTGCGCTTCAACATCGAGCGGTCGCGGTAGAACGCTTCCAGGTCGCCCTCGTCGATCTTGTTGGCGGCGGCGCGTTCCTCGCTCCACTTGCCGGTCCAGATTTTCGAGCCGCGAATCACCGCATCCGGATTGACCACGTTGCTGCGGATCGCCAGCGGCGCGCCTTCGAGCGCGAAGCTGCGCGAAAGCTGGATCTCTGCCGCCTTGGCCGCGCAGTAGGCCGTGGCCTGGTTGCTCGCCACCATGCCGTTCTTGCTGGCGATGACGATGATGCTGCCGCCGGTGCGCTGGCGCTTCATCAGCTTGAAGCCCTCGCGGCCGACGAGGAAGTAGCCGGTGGCGAGGATGCTCTGGTTGCGCATCCACAGCGCCAGGCTCGTGTCTTCCAGCGGCGCAGCCGAGGCGATGCCGGCGTTGCTGACCAGGATGTCCACGCCGCCGAACTCGACGCAGGCGCTGTCGAAGGCGGCGATCACGCTGGCCTCGTCGGTGACGTCGCAGCGCACGCCGCGCACGGCGTCCTTGCCATGGGCCTTTGACAACGCAGTGGCCGCCGACGCCAACGCCTCGGTGTCGATGTCGGCCAGTACCACGCAAGCGCCTTCGGCCAGCATGCGCTTGGCGATGGCCTGGCCGATGCCACCGGCGCCGCCGGTCACCAGCGCCACCTTGCCCACCAAGCGGCTTGGGCCGCGGCATGCGTTGCAGCTTGGCTTCTTCGAGCAGCCAGTATTCGATGTCGAAGGCTTCCTGCTCGGGCAGACCGACATAACGGTCCACCGCATTGGCCTCGCGCATCACGTTGATGGCGTTGACGTAAAACTCGCCGGCGATGCGCGCGGTGGCCTTGTCGCCGGCGATCGTCACCATGCCGATGCGCGGCAGCAGCAGCACCACCGGGTTGGCGTCGCGCAGCGCCGGGCTGGTGGCGCGTTTGCAGCGCTCGTAGTAGGCGGCGTAGTCGGCGCGGTAGGCGGCCAGCAGTTGATCGATCTTCGCTCGCAGCGCATCGCCCTGCAGGCGGTAGATGGCCTCGGGGATGACGAGCGGGCGGATCTTGGTGCGCAGGAAGTGATCCGGGCACGAGGTGCCGAGCGCGGCCAGCGGCTCCAGATCGCGCGAGTTGACGAAGGCCATCACCTCGGGCGAGGTGTTCACGTGCATCAGCTTCGGCTGGCCCGATGAAGCGGCGCCGCGCAGCACGGGCAGCACGGCGGCGAGCACGGCGCGGCGCTCGGCGTCTTCCAACGTTTGTTCGCGCACGCCGCCAAACGCCACCGCATGCTTCGCGCGGCGCTCGTTGTCGAGCCAGGCCTGTGCACGCTCGATCAGGCCGACGGTGTTGGCGTAGCAGGCCTCGGACGTGTCGCCCCAACTGAACAGGCCATGCCCGCCGAGCACGATGCCGCGCAAGCCCGGGTGCGCTTCGTTGTAGGCCTTGAGGCGCCGGCCCAGTTCGTAGCCGGGCCGCATCCACGGCAACCAGCCGACGCTGCCCTCGAACACGCGCTGCGTGATCGCCTCGCCATTGGCCATCGCGGCGATCGCGATCACCGCGTCCGGGTGCATGTGGTCCACATGCACGTACGGCAGCGACGAGTGCAGCGGCGTGTCGATCGACGCCGCACGCGGGTTCAGGTTGAAGGTGCAGTGCGGCAGGTAGCCGACCATCTCGTCTTCATGCGCGAGGCCGCGGTACAGGCCCGGCAGCGCGTGCAGCTTGTCCATGTACAGCGTTGAGAAACCGTCCTGCTTCATCGAGCCGAGGTCGCCACCCGAGCCTTTGACCCAGAGCACCTCAGCGTCCTTGCCGCTCAAGAGGTCGTGCTGGCGCAGTTTGGCCGACGTGTTGCCGCCGCCATAGTTGGTGATGCGCAGGTCGGACCCGAGCAGGTTGCTGCGGTACAGCAGCAGGCCGGGCTCGTCCAGCGTGGCCGCGTGCGCGGCGCTCCAGGTGGGGAAGGGGCGTGTGTCGGACATTGTTCGCGCACTGTAAGCAATGCCGCGCTTTCGCCCAAGCCGCGATTGCGCCTGGGCGTCACGGTCCGATCCGATCGGCTGCGGTCGGCGGTGCCAGGCGCCGCACCGGGCCGCCGCAGCGTCAGGCCGCTTCGTTGTCGCCGTCGTCGCTGGACGGCAGTCCTTCGAGCAGGCCGATCAGCTCGTCGAGCGTGTCATAGAAGCGCTGCACGAAGTCGGCGCCGATGTGGTCTTCGATGCGCGCGTAGACGGCCTCCACTTCGGGCGCCATCGCCGCGGCCAGGTCGCGGCTCTTGCGCGTGAGGCTGACCAGCACGCGGCGCTGGTCCTGCGCCGTGCGCTCGCGCCGCACCAAGCCGAGCTCGTCCATGCGCGCCAGCACGCCCGCCAGGCTGGGGCTCGAGATGCGGCACAGCGTGCCGATCTGGCGCGGTTCGAGCGCAGCGCCTTCGGCGAGCAGCGCGCGCACGATGCGCCACTGCTGTTCGGTCACGCCATGGGCATTGAGCAGCGGCCGAAAATGCGCCAGCACGCCTTCGCGCGCCTGCAGCAGCAGCAGCGGCAGGTTGCGGTGGCGCAGCGTGGTGGTGGAGGGCTTCGGCGAGGCGGCTCGCCGGCGCGTGGTTGACATGCTCACATCTTAGTGATTACATTGCTCACATGTTAGCAAACAAGCTGCCGTTGCCGACCGTCGCTTTCGACGGCCCGCCGTGGCGCTTGTCCGGCACGGTTTACGGCGCGCTGCTGAACCATGCGCCGCAGCTCGCTGCGCTCGGCAACGCGGTGCACCAGCCGCCGCACAAGGCACCACCGCAAGCGCCGGTGCTCGAAGTCAAGCCGCGCCACATGCTGGCCGCAGACGGCGCCATCGTGCGCGTGCCCGCGGGGATGGCGGTGCTGCAGGTGACAGCATCGCTGGGCATCGTCATCGGCAAGGTGGCTTGCCGCGTGCCGGCCGCGCGCGCGCTGGCGCATGTGGCGGGTTACCTGCTTGTCGGCGACATCAGCGCGCCGCTGCCGAATCACTACCGGCCGGGTGCACGCTTCAAGGCGCGTGATGGCTTCTGCCCGCTCGGCGCTCGCGTCGTGCCGGTGGCCGATGTGCCCAATCCGGACGCACTCCTGGGCCGCGTCGAGGTCGATGGCGTGGTGGTCCACGAATTCACCACAGGCGAGCGTGTGCGCGGCGTGGCGCAGTTGATCGCCGATGTCACCGAGTTCATGACGCTGCAAGCCGGCGACGTGCTCGCGCTGGGAATCGCACACTGCGCGCCGTTGGTCGAAGCAGGGCGCGCGGTGGTGCTCGTGATCGACGGCGTGGGTTCGATGCGCTTGCGCGTCGAGGCCGAGGCGGCATGAAGACCTCACGTGTGGCCTACGCCGGCGCTGTGCACAGCGCGGTGCCGCACGAACGCGGCCTGCGCCTGGCCGACGGCCGCGTGCTCGCCGAAGACGCCGTCGTCTGGCTGCCGCCGTTCGACGTCGGCACCGTGATCGCGCTCGGCCTGAACTACGCCGACCATGTGAAGGAGCTGAGCAAGGAGCTGTCGGTCACGTCCAAGGACGAGCCGCTGGTGTTCTTCAAGGGGCCGGGCGCGCTGCTCGGCCACCGAGGCTTCACGCGCCGGCCGGCCGGCGTGGCCTTCATGCACTACGAGTGCGAACTCGCGGTGGTCATCGGCAAGACCGCTTCGCGCGTCAAGCGTCACGACGCGATGCAGCATGTCGCCGGATACACCGTCTGCAACGACTATGCGGTGCGCGACTACCTCGAGAACTGGTACCGGCCCAATCTGCGCGTCAAGAACCGCGACGGCGCCACCGTGCTCGGCCCGTGGTTCGTCGATGCTGCGGATGTGCCGGACCCGCAGGCGCTGGCGTTGCGCACCACGGTCAACGGCCAGGTCACGCAGCAGGGCAATACGGCCAACATGATCAACGACGTCGCGTCGCTGATCGAATACCTGAGCGCCTTCATGACGCTGCAGGCCGGCGACGTGATCCTCACCGGCACGCCCGACGGCGTGGTCAATGTCAATGTCGGCGACGAGGTGGTGACCGAGATCGACGGCATCGGCCGGCTGGTGAATACCATCGTCGCTGAAGAACGATAGGAAGCAAAGATGCGCATCCAGCACCTGATCAACGGCAAGCCGGTCGAAAGCGCGGCGTATTTCGAGACGGTGAACCCGGCCACGCAAGAAGTGCTGGCCGAAGTGGCCCGCGGCGGCGACGCGGAAATGAATGCCGCCGTGGCCGCCGCCAAGGCCGCGTTTCCGAAGTGGGCCGGACTGCCCGCCACCGAACGCGCGCGCCTGATGCGCAAGCTCGGCGACCTGATCGCCGCGCATGTGCCGGAGATCGCGCGCACGGAGACGCAAGACACCGGCCAGGTCATCGCGCAGACCGGCAAGCAGCTCGTGCCACGCGCGGCGGACAACTTCTACTACTTCGCCGAGATGTGCACGCGCGTCGACGGCCACACCTACCCGACTCCTACTCATCTCAACTACACGCTCTACCACCCGGTGGGCGTGTGCGCGCTGATCAGCCCGTGGAACCTGCCCTTCATGACGGCGACGTGGAAGGTTGCACCGGCACTGGCCTTCGGCAACACCGCGGTGCTGAAGATGAGCGAGCTGTCGCCACTGACCGCCGCGCGTCTGGGTGAACTCGCGTTGGAGGCCGGCATCCCCGCCGGTGTCCTCAACGTGGTGCATGGTTTCGGCGCCGAGGCCGGCGAGCCGCTCTGCCGCCACCCTGACGTGCGCACCATCAGCTTCACCGGCAGCACGGTCACCGGCAACCGCATCGTGCAGGCTGCGGGGCTGAAAAAATTCAGCATGGAACTTGGCGGCAAGAGCCCGTTCGTGATCTTCGACGACGCCCACCTGGATCGCGCGCTCGACGCTGCCGTCTTCATGATCTTTTCCAACAACGGTGAGCGCTGCACGGCGGGCTCGCGCATCCTGGTGCAGAAGTCGATCTACGCCGACTTCGCCAAGCGCTTCGCCGAGCGCGCGCAACGCCTCACCGTCGGCGACCCGCTCGACGACAAGACCATCGTCGGCCCGATGATCAGCCCGGGCCACCTGGCCAAGGTGCGCAGCTACATCGAGCTCGGCCCGAAGGAGGGCGCGACGCTGCTCTGCGGCGGGCTCGATGCGCCCGCGCTGCCGCCGCGCTCTGCGCGCGGCAACTTCGTCAAGCCGACGGTCTTCGCCGATGTCGACAACCGCATGCGCATCGCGCAGGAAGAGATCTTCGGCCCGGTGGCCTGCCTGATCCCTTTCGACGACGAGGCCGAGGCTATTCGCCAAGGCCAATGACATCCAGTACGGCCTGTCGAGTTACGTCTGGACCGAAAACCTCGGCCGTGCGCACCGCGTCGCCGCGGCCATCGAAGCCGGCATGTGCTTCGTCAACAGCCAGAACGTGCGCGACCTGCGCCAGCCCTTCGGCGGCACCAAGGCCAGCGGGACAGGACGCGAAGGCGGCACGTGGAGCTACGAGGTCTTTCTCGAACCGAAGAACGTGGCGGTGTCGATGGGCTCACACCACATTCCGCACTGGGGCGTTTGAAATGCTCTTTCAGTTTCATTCACCGCAGAGCCGCAGAGAGCGCAGAGGTTCGCAGAGGAATACAACACTGAATTCCTCTGCGTTGACTCTGCGTCCTCTGCGCCTCTACGGTGAAGGAGATTCGCAGACCTTCGGATGGAGCAGCTGATGGGCAAAGTCGCACTCGCCGCCAAGATCACCCACGTCCCGTCGATGTACCTGAGCGAACTCGACGGCCCGCGCAAGGGCACGCGCCAGGACGCGATCGACGGCCACCGCGAGATCGCGCGCCGCTGCCGTGAAGCTCGGCGTGGACACCATCGTCGTCTTCGACACGCATTGGCTCGTCAACGCCAACTACCACCTCAACTGCGCGCCGCACTTCAAAGGCAGCTACACCAGCAACGAGCTGCCGCACTTCATCGCCAACATGGCGTTCGAGACGCCGGGCAATCCTGAACTCGGCCAGTTGCTGGCGCGCGAATGCAATGCGATGGGCGTCGAGACGCTGGCCCACCACGCGACGACGCTGAACCCCGAGTACGGCACGCTGGTGCCGATGCGCTACATGAACGCCGACCAGCACTTCAAGGTGATCTCGGTCTCGGCGCTGTGCATGGCGCACTACCTGGCCGACAGCGCGCGCCTCGGTTGGGCGATGCGCCGCGCGGTCGAAGAACATTACGACGGCACGGTGGCGTTTCTTGCCAGCGGCAGCCTGAGCCACCGTTTCGCGCAGAACGGTTTGGCGCCCGAGTTCGCGTTTCGCCTCTGGAGCCCGTTCCTCGAACAGCTCGACCGCAGCGTGGTGCAGATGTGGCAGCGCGGCGACTGGAAAGACTTCTGCGAGATGCTGCCCGAGTACGCGAGCAAGGGCCATGGCGAAGGCTTCATGCACGACACGGCGATGTTGCTCGGCCTGCTTGGCTGGAGTGCCTATGACGGCAAAGCTGAGGTCATCACACCGTACTTCGGCGCCTCGGGCACCGGCCAGATCAACGCCGTGTTCCCGATCACGCCGCAAGACGGCGGCGCGATCCCGAAGGCAGTGGCCTCGCGCGCCGACGGCTACACCTCCATCGCAACACGCCTTTAGACATGCCGCACATCGTCATCCTCTACACGCCCGACATCGAAGCCGAGACCGACATGACAGCCCTGTGCCGCACGCTGGCGCGGGTGTTGCCCACAGTGAAGGACGACAAAGGGCAAGCCGTGTTTCCGGTCGGTGGCACGCGCGTACTGGCCTATCCTGCGGCGCACCACGCGGTGGCCGACGCTTCGGGCGACCATGCCTTCTGCTGGATCAACATGCGCATGGCCCGTGGGCGCGGCGCGGCCGTGCACCAAGCAGCGGGCCAGGCGCTGACCGAGGCGGCGAAGGCGCATTTCGCGCCCCTGCTCGCGCGTCGGCCGCTGGGGCTGACGCTGCAGATCGATGAAGGCTCGGAAGTCTTCGATGCCAAGTTCGGTAACCTGCACGCGCTGTTCAACAAGAAGGGCTGAGCCGTGCTCGAAACCCAGACGATCACCTCGCTGGCACGCCAGCTCTACGACGCACGCAAGACGCGCACGGCGCTGCGCCACTTCTCGCGCGCGCACCCGCAGATGACGATCGACGACGGCTACGCGATCCAGCGCGAGTGGGTCAGGCTCGAGCTCGCCGACGGCCGCACGATCCGCGGTCGCAAGATCGGTCTCACGTCGCGCGCGATGCAGCAGGCCAGCCAGATCAACGAGCCCGACTACGCGCCGCTGATGGACGACATGTTCTTCGAGCAGGGCGGCGACATCCCGATCAACCGCTTCATCGCGCCGCGCGTCGAGGTCGAACTGGCCTTCGTGCTCGGCCGGCCGCTGCGCGGCCCCGGCGTGACGCTGTTCGACGTGCTCGCCGCCACGGAATACGTGTGCCCGGCGCTGGAGATCATCGACGCGCGCATCGAGCAGTTCGACCGCGAGACGCGCGCGCCGCGCAAGGTCTTCGACACCATCAGCGACTTCGCCGCCAACGCCGGCATCGTGCTCGGCGGCCGGCCGGTGAAGCCCGACGCGGTGGACCTGCGCTGGGTCGGCGCGATGCTGTTCAAGAACGGCGTCGTCGAAGAGACCGGCCTGGCCGCCGGCGTGCTCAACCACCCGGCCACTGGCGTGGCCTGGCTGGCCAACAAGATCGCAGCGCACGACGAGCAGTTGAATGCCGGCGACATCGTGCTCGCCGGCTCGTTCACGCGGCCGACGACGGCCGTGGCCGGCGACAACCTGCATGCCGACTACGGGCCGCTGGGCACCGTGTCGTTCCGCTTCGTTTGAGGATGCCTCACATCATGAGCCGCGCTGCCTTCACCCGCCCGGAACGTTTCGCCGCCGCCGAATGGGAAGCGCGAGTCGAACTCGCCGCTGCCTACCGCATCTTCGACCACCTCGGCTGGAGCGAACTCATCTACAACCACCTCTCGCTGCGCGTGCCGGGCGAGCCGGGGCAGTTTCTCGTCAACCCGTTCGGCCTGCACTACAGCGAGGTCACGGCGTCGAACCTGGTCAAGGTGGATGTCGACGGCAACATCCTCGGCCACAGCGACTGGCCGATCAACCCGGCCGGCTTCACCTTCCACGGCGCGATCCACCGCACGCTGCCCGACGCGCATTGCGTGATGCACGTGCACACCACGCCGACGATGGCCGTGTGCTGCCTAGAAGAAGGCCTGTCGTTCACCAACTTCTACGCCGCGCAGCTGTGGGGCAAGGTCGCGTACCACGACTTCGAGGGCATCACCGTGCATGCCGAAGAGGGCGCGCGCATCCTGGCGAGCAGCGCCGGCAAACCCGTGCTGCTGCTGCGCAACCACGGGCCGGTGGTGGTCGGTCAGACATTGGCGCAGGCCTTCGCCTACATGTGGGTGGTGCAGCGCGCTTGCGAAGTGCAGATGGCGACGCAGGGCAAGGGCGCGCTGCGGCCGATCCCGGTGCCGGTGCTCGAAGCCTGCGTGCGCGACGCGCTGAACTTCAATCCGAAGTACGGCGCGGGTGAAGATGGCTTTGCGGCGATGCAGCGGCTGATCGATCGCAAGGATCCGGGCTATCGGGCTTGAGGCGTCAGGCCCGCGAGGCCGCCGAGGAAACGAGCGGCCTGCGAACGCATTCCCTGCGAGATCGCCTCCCACGTGCGAGGCGGGAAGTCCTTTGGCAGCGTGCGGCTGATCTGATCCAGGGCCGGGTCAACGCCTTGCACAAGCTGCACCATCGCCTCCCATACCTGCGGGCCGCCGACCTTCATGGCCAGTGCGTGCCAGTGCCGTGCCTCGATGTCGTAGAAGTGCCAGTGCACGTTCTTCGAGCGCAGCGCCATCGCCGGGCCCACCTTGCGCCAGCGAAACTGGTTGGCCCCGTCGCCCACATAAGGAAAGATCGAGAGCACGTCGTACAGCGGCGTGGTGATGTAGGTGTCCCCGCGCTCCAGGAAGATCGAGTAGTTCTTGGCGTGCCCGTCGGGGGCGCCCATCAGCCAGAAGGCGAGCTGGGTCAGGGCGAACGACTGTCGGTCACCGTCGTCGGCGCTGCCGGCCAGCAGCCGCATGCAGTCGGCGATGCTCGGGCCGCCGTCCTTCTCGTACTTCTTGCTCGGCGGACAGCCCAGCGCCTGGCAGAAGTCTTCCTGCGGCAGCCGCGCGATCCATTCCTGGCCGCGCTCACCCATCTGCCGGGAGCGGTCGAACCGGGTGATCACCAGGGCTTTCTGGTCCTCGAAGCGCCACATCTCGGTGACCGCCACCGGCAGTTGCAGGTAGTACAGGATCTGCGCGCACAGCCACTCGTTCTCGATCGAGTCACCGAGATCCACGCGCCGGCTGCCACCCACGAGGCCGAGCGGCAGCTTCAGGATGTGCGTCGTCGGCGTGGCACCGAGTGGCCGGTGCCAGCGCTTGTTCGTGAAGAGCAGGGCGGTCTTCTCCTGAGCGCCGGCCAGAGAGATGCGGAAGAGATCATCGTCCTGGGCATGGCCGAGCACGGCATCCGAGGGCGTGGCGCGCAGCACCTCGGCCACCTGGTGCTCGCTCAAAGGCTCGCCGTTGATCTTGTCCCAGCCCTGCGGCAGGGCGCCAACGGGGAGCAGTTGCACGGCGCCCACGCAATCCCGGCCAACGGCCTGCAAGAGCTCGAACACCTCGATCGACTTCGTCTTGTAGCGGCGCGCGATGCGCTCGCGGAGCCTGTCGTTGTCAGGCAGCAGGTTGTCGAAGTAGTGGGCCACGACCGGGCCGCGGATCTCCAGCGCCGACGTGATGGGAAGCGACAGCGACAGCGACCGCCGCCTGGGCGAGTCGAGCCACGTCTTGTCGTAGGTGAGGCGGTGCGAGCCGCGATCGACGCTCCAGACTCCGACGAGCTCGCCATTCATCCAGATGGCCAGGCTCGAACTCACCAGCTGCCCTTCTTGACCTTGGTGGTGGGCGCGTTTCCGGTGATGTCCGCCGCTGCACCCGGCACCTGCCGCACGCGTGACCGCTGATTGGAGTTGGCGTCTGCCTGGGCATCGCGGATCACCAAGCCCGCACCCAACGTACCCAGCACCTGCATGATCTGCAGAAGACTGACCGAGCCGGGGTTGGCCTCGATCTCCACCACGCGTGCCTGCGTCACGCCGATCAGCTCGCCAAGACGCGCCTGAGTCAGGCCACGCTTCTTGCGCAGTGAACGAAGCTGTTGACGCAGCTGGTCAGGCGTCTTGAGGGGGTAGTCCATGGGTGTATTGCGTCGAGTTCGATTTCATCAGAATAAAAGTTTAAGCTTGTTCTTGCAAAATACAAGTCAAAGCAAATATGACGATAAAACAAGCTTAAGCTTGTATGTGTACAAGAAGGCGAGAACTGGTACGAGGAAGTCACGACCGATGCAAGCTGCCACAGTTACTGCGCAACCACGGGCCGGTGGTGATCGGTCAGACATTGGCGCAGGCCTTCGCCTACATGTGGGTAGTGCAACGCGCCTGCGAAGTGCAGATAGCGACGCAGGGCAAGGGTGCGCTGCGGCCGATCCCGGTGCCGGTGCTCGAAGCCTGCGTGCGCGACGCGCTGAATTTCAATCCGAAGTACGGCGCCGGGAGGATAGATTTGCGGCGATGCAGCGGCTGATCGATCGCAAGGATCCTGGGTATCGGGCGTGGTGGCAGTTGCGTTCGATGTAGTGCAATCGGCCTGCGATTTGCGGTCGCAAGCGAAAACTCGGCCTGGCGGCCCGAAAGCTTTCATATGCTGTGTCGATCGAAGTTGGTTCCGTCTCTCTCGCGACTCAGCGCGACGACCACTTACAAGCACAACGAGGAAAAATACGGTGGTTTCCAACGAGCAGAAGGTGGTCCTCGGCTTCGACCGGCCGCTAGTCCCAAGGAGGCACTCAGGCTGACAAGCTCGGGCGTCGAGGGTATGCCGAGGCGGCAGTGCGTGCCCTGCAGCAGGTGATTCGACGGCCGGTTCGTCTTGCGGTCGAAGGTGCGTGGGGCAGCGGCATGACGTCAACGCTCCGTTGATGGAGTCCCTCCTTCGGCCCAGGAGTCCGCACCGGTCATCGTGCACTTCTCCCTGGCTCGTCGGCGACGCGACGCGCTCTGCGCCACTTCCTGTCAAAGTTGCCGCCGAGGTCAAACTTGCCGACCTGCTGCGAACGGCAAGAAGGTTGCGCGCGAACTCACGGCGTGGAAAGGTCTTCGACTTCATCAAACTCGTACCCGGCGCCGAGCCTTGGGCTTCGCTGGTCAAGACCGTCATCGAGTCCGCTGGAGCGACGGTCGACTCGGTCGCCAGCTACAAGACGCCTGATGTCGAGGCCAAGAAGGAGAAGGTCGAAGAGGCGCTGCGGCGCTTCGGGCGCCCCATCATTGTCTTCATCGATGACATCGACCGTCTCTTCCCGCTCGAGGTCTTCGAGATGGTCCGCATCGTCAAAGCGGTAGGTGACCTGCCGAACGGTGGCTATCCCGGCCTGGGTCCAGGAGTACGACATCGACGCCATCAAGTCAGCCGGCCGCGCTCGCCGACGTACTGGACAGGTCGTCCAGGTGGCTTGCACACCTGCCACAGCATGGCGCTCGGCATGTTCCATCTGATTGCTCTATTGCCAAGAGGGTTAATCATGCGACAACCAAAGGGCTGAGCAGTATGGACCGTCGTCCTTGGCTACGAAGCGGACATTGAGCTCGATGTAGCGAGCGTCTCAGAACTACCCGTTGTCGCCATTCCGCAGAGCTGTCAAGCACAGCGAGGACCTTCTCAGGGGGCGCCTTCGAGATGCGGCGTTCGCTCCGTGCAGCCAGCCGAGCGCCGTCCGCAGTTGGTGCATCGCATGTTCCCGCTCACCGCGTCTGTGGATGGGGAGTTCGCGTACAGGCGAGTGCTCGATGTCGACGGCCACATTGCCTCGCCGGCGCGGCTGCTTGTGGCACTTCAACTCAATGTTAGCGGCGCCGATGTCAGCTTTGTCATGGCACGTCGTTACCTCGTGCACGCCGAGGAGAGGAGCCTCATTGCTAGCTCGCTCACGCAACAGAATTGCCTGGAGTTCCTGGAGTGCCTCGGTGACTCTGCAAAGTCCATGGCCGCTTCAGGCGTCGACGATGTCGAGCGGCTGTGCCTTGACATCGCGCGACTGGCCGACACCGGTCCCTTTCCGACGAGGTCGAAGGACCGCTCCGGCTTCGTTCGGCTGTCTGCTGAGGATGTCGCCGTTCGGGCTATTGACTGATCGTCAAGCTGTGGCCGCCGACAGGCTTGCGCGTCGCCGAGCGGATCGTTGTCGATCCCGAGGGGCTTACGGTCGCGATGGAAGTGTTCGCGCGCAGTTATCTTGTGGACAAGGATGACAAAGAAATATTGCGCTGCGCGCCCCGAGTCTTTGGCGAGCTCGCAGACAGGCTCGCTAAAAACATGCTCGAAGCCGCGAGGGCAGCCGACTGCTGACGACCTGCAACCCGGCTTCTTGCTCTGGAGACTGAGCGGCGTGGCGCCGGGGCAGTGCCGCGAGGTGTTTGCCGCGATGCAGTCTGTGGATCCCTCACTCGATGGCTTCGCGCTGCGATCTCAGTCCAGCTACGACTCGACCAATGGTCATCGCTACTCGCTTCCCACGACCTCGAAGTCGAAGCCTATTGCGCGTCTGAAGGAACTGAAGGAGCACGCGAGCAAGCGCCTTGGCGATCCACACTGAGACTGCCGGCACGGGCGGCCTGGCGGGCCGTCACCGAGGAGAAGATCGTGTACGGAGTTGACGGATCCTACGCGCGGGACTGACGTATCGCAGTGCGGCCTTCCATCCAGAGTAACGACGCGTATGAGATGTCGTGCGCGTTGCGGCGCGTCACGGCGCCCACAGCTTTGCAAATCGCGAACGACAGCTGGCGGTGGTGGCGGATCGACAGCAGATAGCCGTCGAGCCGGTGAGCGTGTACAGGATGAGGTAGTCGCCGTGCAGGTATTCGCGCAAGGCGTCCGGTGCCTTGGGCGGCACCCTTGCGGTAGAAGCGAACGGCGACAACGATTCAGGACCTCCTTCTGGCACCATCGCGCCCCAATGCAAGGAGCGACGATGCACAGCAACGCCCACGACGCCGCCCGCCTGCTCTGGACCTGCCGGCAGTCGGGCACCGTCATCGATGCCTTACCCGCCGCGCTTCGCCCGCACGACGCCCTTGCCGGCCACGCGATCCAGGCCGCGCTGACGGCGGTCGCCGAGCGCCCCGTGGTCGGCTGGAAGATCGCCGCCACCAGCGCCGCCGGGCAGGCGCACATCCAGGCCGACGGCCCGCTGGCGGGGCGCATCCTCGACAGCTTCGTGCATCCGATCGGCGCGACGTTGTCGCTGGCCGGCAACCGCATGCGGGTGGTCGAGCCCGAGTTCGCGTTCCGCATGGGCGCTGGCCTGCCGCCGCGCGCCACGCCGTACTCGGCCGACGAGGTGCGGGCGGCTGTCGCATCGCTTCACCCGGCCTTCGAGGTGCCCGATTCGCGCTTCGCGGACTTCGCCCGGGCCGGCAAGGCGCAACTGATCGCCGACGATGCCTGCTGCGGCCTCTTCGCCTTCGGCCCGGCGGCGCCGGCCGCGTGGCGCACGGTCGATCTTGCGGCCCACCGGGTGCATGCGACCGTGCACGGCGCAGACGGCCGCGTGCGCTCCACGCGCGAGGGCGAAGGGCGCGCGCTGCTCGGCGACCCGCTCACCGCGCTGACCTGGCTTGCCAACGAGTTGTCGTCGCTTGGCATCGGCTTGAACGCGGGCGACTGGGCCTCGTGCGGCACCTGCATGGTGCCGCTGCAGATCCTGCCGGGCGATCGCGTCGTGGCCGACTACGGCACGTTCGGCCGGATCGAGATCGGCTTGTCCGACTAGCGTCCGCACGAACGCGGCGCAGCGCCGTGACGAGACATCACGCCGACTCGTCCGGCCTTCGCGCCATCAGCTCACCGATCGTGCACTCATACGCCGCCGCGATGCGCAACAACCCCGCATCCCCCCGCGGCCGCCCGATCAACTGCAGCCCACCCGGCCAGCGCCCGTTCGCATGAAAACCCGCCGGCACGCTGATCGCCGGCAGGCCGGCGAAGGTGGCGTAGAGCGTGACCTCCATCCAGCGGTGGTAGGTGTCCATCGTCCGGCCCGCGATCTGCGTCGGCCAGCGTTCGCCGATCGCGAACGGCCAGACGTGCGCCGTTGGCAATGCGAGCACATCGAAGCGTTCGAACAGCGACAGCAGTTGCTGCAGGAACGTGCTGCGAATTTCGCTGGCCCGCATCAGCTCCATCACGTTCGTGCCTTGCGCCTGGTCGTGCTCCCACAGTGCCTCGGGCTTGATTTGTTCGCGCGCCGTTGCATCGCGCTGCAATAGCGGCGCGATGCGCGGCGCCACCAGCGCGCGGCGCCAGACCAGCCAGGCCTGCCAGACCGCATTCGCATCGAAGCCCGGCATTCGTCAGCGTTTCGATGTGCGCACCTTCGCCCTCGCAACGTCGCAGCGCCTGCTCGCACAGCGCTGCGATGCCGGGCTCGAGCGCGAGGTGGCCGCCGAGGTCGCCGAGCCAGCCGATGCGCAGGCCCTTCAACGCCGATGTCGAGCCGTCGAGAACCGGCGGCACGAAGGCCGAGTCGATCGACAGCGGCACGCGCGCATCGTGGCCCGCTTGAATCGCCAGCAACTGCGTCAGGTCGGCGACGCGTGCGCGCCATCGGCCCTTCGGTGCCGAGCTGGCTCACCCACACGTCCGACGCCGGCCAGAACGGCACGCGGCCCTGGCTCGGGCGCATCCCGAAGACGTTGTTCCACGCCGCGGGGTTGCGCAGCGAGCCCATGAAGTCGGAGCCGTCGGCCACAGGCAGCAGGCGCTGCGCCAGCGCCACCGCCGCGCCGCCGCTCGAACCGCCGGCGCTCACGCTCGCATCCCAGGCGTTGCCCGTGGCGCCGAACAGCGTGTTGAAGGTGTGCGAGCCCAAACCGAACTCGGGCATGTTGGTCTTGCCGATGACGATGCAGCCTGCCGCCTTCATGCGCGCCGTCATCAGGCTGTCCTGCGTCGCCACCGCGTCCTTCAGCAGCGGGCTGCCGTAGGTGGTGGGGAAGCCGATGGCGTGGCCGGTGTCCTTGATCGCCTGCGGCATGCCGTGCAGCCAGCCGCGCCACTTTCCTTGCGATCGGCCGCGCGCGAGTTCGGCGTCACGCGCGTCGGCTTGTTGCAGCAGGTCGTCGTCGTGCGCCAGGTTGACGATGGCGTTGAAGCGCGGGTTGACGCGGTGGATGCGCGCCAGGTAAGCCTGCATGACCTCGCGGCACGACACTGCGCGCAAGCGGATCGCGTGCGACAGCGCGCTGGCGTCGAGAGCGGTGATCTCGTCCAAGTTCACTGCGGCTGCAGGTTCAGCGATTTCGCAATGCCCTGATAGCGCGCGATCTCGGCCGTGTAGAGCTTGTTCAGTTCGGCCGGCGACATCGGCTTGCCAACCTCGTTGCCGGTCGACTCGTACGCCTTGCGGATTTCCGGGTTCTGCAGCGCCTGCGCAATCGCCTTGTTGATCTGCTCGACGACAGGCTCCGGCGTGTTCTTCGCCACCTCGATGCCGGCCCACAGATCGAACTCGAAGCCCGACAGCGCCTTCGACGCGGCCAGCGCCGGCAGCGTCGGGAACAGCGGGTGCGGCTGCTTGGCCGCAACGCCGAAGGCCTTGACCTTGCCTTCCTTGATCAGCGAGCCGACGTTGCCGGCCAGCGGCATGAAGACCAGATCGATCTGGCCGCCCATCAGATCGGTCAGCAGCGGTGCTGCGCCCTTGTACGGCACGTGCAGCATCTTGACGCCGGTCTGGCGCGAGAAGGTCTCGGCGACGAGGTGGTACATCGAGCCGGCGCCGACGCTGCCGAACGACAGCTCCTTCGCGCCGGGCTTCTTCGACGCCTCGATCAGCTCATCGACTGTGTTTGCGGGCAGGTCCTTGCGGCCGAGCATGATCATCTTCGTGTTCACCAGCAGGCCGGCCAGGCGCAGGTCTTCGGGCCTGTGCTTCACCGCCGCCATGCCCAGCGGCGCCAGGATCAGCTCCATCGGCGAGGCCATGATCATCGTGTGGCCGTCGGCCGGTGCCTGCAGCAGCTTCTGGATGCCGAGCGCACCGCCGACGCCGCCGACGTTGTCGACGAGGATCGTCTGGCCGAGCAGCTTGGTCAGGTCGGGCTGGATCTGGCGCGTGATGAAGTCCGACGGGCCGCCGGCCGGGTAGGGCACGACCATCGTGATCAACTTGTTGGGGAAGCTTTGCGCCGAGGCTGCCATCGCGCCCAGCAACAGTGCGGCGCCGACAGTGCGGTGCAGGAATGTCATGCCATAGATCATCGCTGTCTCCTTGTGGTGCGCGCAGCCTAGGCGGTGACCCGGCCCGCCTGCGAGGCGGGAAAACCCGATCCGCTGTTTGCCGATAGGTGATATCCGGCGCTCGGCACAGCTACACAGAATGCAGCGGTCACAGGAGCAGACGATGACACGATTGCTGCGTTCGCACTGCCGATTCGTTTTGCCGCTGGCCGCCATGCTGCTTGCTGCCACCGTCGGCGCCGCCACGCCCAAAGCCAAAGCGCCAAAAGCGCAGCCGCCCGAGTTGCCCGCCGAGACGCTGGGCACGGCCACGCTGGCCGGCAAGAGCAGCGAGCGCGTCTATGTCGGCGACGTCGCCATTGCGCACATCGTCGATGGCCGGCTGCGCGTGTTCGACGCCCGCACCGGCGCGCTGCTCGGCATGCTGGCCACGGGTTATGCGGGCAACTTCTTCGTCAACGCCAAGGCCGACGAGATCTACAACGCCACCACCTACCTGACCCGCCTCGGCCGAGGCGAGCGCACCGACGTGCTCGAAGTCTGGGACGCGCAGACACTCGCCTTCAAGTACGAGGTGTTGCTGCCGCCCAAGCGCGCGCAGACGCTGAACTACCGCGGCATGGTGCAGACAACGGCCAACGGCCGCTTCGTGCTGGTGCAGAACGCGACACCGGCGACGTCGGTCACGGTGGTCGATCTCGCCGAGCGCAAGGTCGTCGGCGAGATCGGCACGCCGGGCTGCTGGGGCACGCTGCCTGCGGCCAGCCATCCGTCGCGCTTTGCGATGCTGTGCGGCGACGGCAAGCTCGCCACCGTCACGCTCGACGACAAGGGCCAGGTGGCCGATCGACAAGTCAGCGACAAGGTCTTCGACGCCGACAACGACGCCTGGTTTCACACGGCAGAGCAGATCGGCGACAAGTACTACTACGTGTCGTTCAAGGGCGTGCTGCACGAGGTCGATGTGTCGGGTGCCAGCGCTGTGCTGAAGTCGTCGCGCGATCTCGTCGCCGCACCGCAGAAAAAGCTCGGCTGGCGGCCCGGCGGCTACCAGGCGTTGGCGGTGCACCCTTCCGGCCGCTGGGCGGTTGTGGCGATGCATGACAAGGGCCGCGAGGGTTCGCACAAGACGCCCGCCAAGCAGTTGTGGATGTTCGATCTGCAAAGCGGCAAGCGCATCGCCACCGCACCGGGGCTGGGCACGGCGTCGATGACGTTTTCCAAGAGCGGCAAGCGGCTGCATGCGCTCGATGGCATCACCGGCGCGCTGCGGGTGTGGGATTGGCAGGGCGGCGGCAAGTTGAAGCTGGTGTCCACCGTGAAGCCGGCGGGCGAAGCGGCGTTGCAGGTGGAATCGCATGATTGATCCCTTGCCCGTCTGGATCGCGCTGGCCTGCATCGCTACGCTGTTCGCGCACGCTGCCATCGCCAAAGTGGCGGATCTGGCGCTGTTCGAGCAACACCTGGCGGCGCTCGGCGTGCCGCATGCGGGGCTCGGTGTCGCGTCGCGTGCCGTGCCTGCGGCGGAAGCGCTGGCCGCGCTGCTGTTGTTCACGCCGTGGCGGGCCGCGGGCGCCATGCTCGCGCTGGCGCTGTTGCTGCTCTACGGCACGGTGATGGCGCTGCATGTCGCGCGCGGGCGCACGCCTGATTGCGGTTGCGGCGGCGAGCCGTTGCCGGTGTCTTGGGCGCTGGTGGCGCGCAATGGCGCGCTCGCAGCGGTGGCTGCATTGGCCGCCGCGCCGATGGCCGCCCGCGCCATGAGCGTCAGCGACTTTCTCGTCGTGGCCGCATCGCTGCTGCTGACGACCTTGCTCTACGCCGCGCTGCACCAGGTGCTGCGCCACCGTGCGGCACCTGCGCCGCGCACCCTTTTCCGGAGGACATGAACTGTGGATGCTCTGACCGTTTCCGTCGTCTTGCTGTGGGCCGCGGTGATCGCGCTCGGCGTGCTGGTGTGGGCGCTGTCGCGCCAGGTCGGCGTGCTGTTCGAGCGCGTTGCGCCAATGGGCGCGCTGGTCACCGATGCCGGCCCGGCGGTGGGCGCGGCGTCGCCGAGCTTCGCGCTCACCGGCATTCAAAGCGAGAGCGTGTCGATCGGCGGGCCGACACCCAAGCCGACGCTGATCTTCTTCCTGTCGCCGTCGTGCCCCGTGTGCAAGAAGTTGATCCCGGTGTTGAAGGCGCTGGTGCGTGACGAGAAGCGTGCGCTGTCGGTCGTGCTGGCCAGCGACGGCGAGCAGGCCGAGCACCTGCAGTTCGTGCGTGAGCAAGGCCTGCAATCGATGCCTTACGTGCTCTCCACTGACCTGGGCATGAGCTACCGCGTCTCGCGGCTGCCGTATGCGGTGCTGCTCGACTCGCAAGGCACCGTGGCGTCCAAGGGCCTCGTCAACTCGCGCGAGCAACTCGACAGCCTGCTCAATGCGCACGACCTGCGCACGCCGACGATCCAACAGTACCTCGATGGTTCACCGGCTTGACGCCAAGGAGTCCCACACATGCGTTGGTTCACGAACCTGATCGACAAGCACACCGAACGCAGCGTGCGCCGCGTCGCGCACCAGCACGGCCGACGCAGCCTCATCACGCGCCTGGGCGTGGCGCTGGTCGGCGGCGCGGTGCTGCCGATGCTGCCCTTCGACCGCAGCGGGCAGTTCGGCCTGGCGCATGCGGCCGGCGGCCACGGCGGCGGCAAGGCCGACAAGCTGGCCGCGGCCAATGATCCGACCAAGTGCGAGTACTGGCGCTACTGCGCGTTCGACGGTTTTCTGTGCACCTGCTGCGGCGGCACGCTGACGCAATGTCCGCCCGGCACCACGGCGTCGAAGGCCTCGTGGGTCGGCACCTGCCAGAACCCGAACGACGGCCGCCAGTACCTCGTTTCGTACAACGACTGTTGCGGCATCGGCTCCTGTGGCCAGTGCCTGTGCAACAACAACGAGCGCGAGCGCCCCGGCTACCGGTTGAACGTGCACAACGACATCAACTGGTGCATGTCGGCCTCTGACAACATGTTCCATTGCACGACGTCGGTGATCGTCGGCACTGCATGAAGCAGCGCGCGCTGATCGCCTCGCTGATCGCCGCCAGCGGCGGCGCGTGGGCGCAGCAGCCCGACGGCGCGGCGTTGTTCGCACAACATTGCGCTGTCTGCCACCTTGCCGACGGCGCGGGGCAGGCCGGCCTCGCACCGGCGCTGAAGGGTGAGCATTGGGCCAAGCTCGGTGCCGAGCGCGCATATCTGCCGACCGTGCTCGTGCATGGTCTGGCCGGCGCGATCAAGGTCAACGGCCAGACCTTCGTCGGCGTGATGGCGGCCTTCGGTGGCCATCTCGACGACGCCGCGCTCGCGGCCCTGGCCACGCAGGTGCGCAAGCTGCAGGGCGCCGACGCCAAGCCGTACACGCCTGACGAAATCAAGGCCGCGCGCGACAAGCCGGGCGATCAACAGCGCACGCGGCAGTTGCGCGCGCAGTTGCTCGGGCCGTGATGAAGGCAGAAGGTGTGAATGAATCTGGCGCGGCCGAGTGGGTGCGTTTGCGCGGCACGAGCGGGCGTGTCGGGTTCGTCCGTACCTTCTCAGCACCGCTTGTCGTGCTGGCTTGCATTGCGCCGGCCGCGCTCGCGCTCGGCGGCCAGCAGACCACCCTTGGCCGCCAGGTGATGGCGCGGCCCGACGCGCCTTCTGTGGCGACGACGACGCACGCGCGCGCGAGCTACGTGCTGCACTGCGCCGGCTGCCACGGCGTCGACGGCGCGGGGCTGCCGCAAAGCTACGTGCCGGGCTTGAAGCGCATGGGGGATTTCCTGCGATTGCCGGGAGGGCGCGAGTTCGTCATCAAGGTGCCGGGCGTGATGGGCTCGGGCCTGGACGATGCGCAGGTGGCCGAGGTGGCGAACTGGCTGCTGTCGACGATTGCGAAGGACTCGCTGCCGCCGCAACACACGCCCTACGCCGCGGCCGACGTGGCCCGCGCGCGCGCGGCGCCGCTGTTGGACGTGCTGGCCGAGCGCCGACGATTGCAGGAACAGGCGAGACAACGAGGTCTGGTGATTCATTGAGGTTGCCCCGACGAGGGCCAGAAGGAGAAGACGATGAGCAAGCACACGCAGGTCGCAGCCGCACTCGCGCTGCTGTTGGGAGGGCTCGCAGCACAGCAGTCCGTCATGGCGGCGACCGAAGCGCAAGCCGCTGCGCTCGGCAAGGAGCTCACGCCCGTGGGCGCGGAGCAAGCCGCCAACAAGGACGGCTCGATTCCCGCGTGGACGGGCGGCGACTTGAAGGCGCCCGGCAGTTGGAAGCCCGGCAGCGCGCGCCCCGATCCGTATGCCGCCGACAAACCGCTGTTCACGATCGACGCCGCGAGCGCCGACAAATACAAGGACCGCTTGAGCGAAGGCCAGCTGGCGCTGTTGAAGCAGTTGAAGGGCTACAAGATGGACGTCTACCCGACGCGCCGTTCTTGCGGCTACCCGCAGCAGGTCTACGACAACACGAAGAAGAACGCGACCACGGCCAAGCTGGCGGCCAACGGCTTCGACCTCGGCAATGCGGTCAGTGGCGGTGTGCCGTTCCCGATCCCGGCCAACGGCGCCGAGGCGATGTGGAACTACAAGATGCACTGGGTCGGCGAGGGCCGCATCGAGCGCTACTCGACCGTGTTCTCCTCGCCCGGTGACGGCAAGTTCGTGCCGCTGGTGCAGGACCAGTGGACTGCCACGCCGCTCGGCAACCTCGGCGGCAAGCCAAGCACCGACAACGACGGCCAGGAGTGGCTGGTGTTGAACGAGGTCGTCACTCCGGCGGCGCGCACCGGCGAGATCATCCTCATCCACTACTACCAAGCCAAGGACAACGACGCCTGGCTGTACTTCCCCGGGCAGCGCCGGGTGCGCCGGGCACCGACCTTCGCCTACGACAACCCGGTGCCCGGCTACGAGAACCTGCTGGCGGTCGATCAGTACCCGATGTACGGCGGGCGGCTCGATCGCTACGACTGGAAGCTCGTCGGCAAGCAGGAACTGATCATTCCGTACAACACCTTCAAGTTCAACAACCAGGACCAGAAGCTGGCCGACGTCTTCGGCGCCGACTACCCGAAGCGCGAACTGATCCGCTACGAGACGCACCGCGTCTGGAAGGTCGAGGCGACGGTCAAGGCCGGCCAGCGCCATCAGTTCCCGAAGCGCGTCCTATACCTCGACGAAGACACCTGGGCCCTGGCCGCGGTCGACAACTTCGATGCGCAAGGAAAAGTCTGGCGCGTGCAGGAGAGCTACCCCTACGTGGCTTGGGAGCTGCCGGCCTGCGTCTACCAGGGCTACATCGTCTATGACCTGAATGTCGGCCGCTACATGGCCGACAACATGCCGCAGGAGGGCAAGGTCGATTGGCTGGCCGGCAAGGAAGGCCGCATCGACATGAAGCGCTTCAACCCCGACGAACTGCGCCGCGCGGGATCCCGTTGACCCCCCCGAAGCGCCTTCGGCGCCTCCCCCCGAGGGGGCACCGCCAGCGGCCCGGCGAAGCCGGTTCCGCGGCGGTCGCTCGGTGGGGTGGGCCGAGCGTCACGGCCTCGCTGACCTGGACTGGAGGAGAACCATCATGACCACGAAGACCTTTGCTTTGACCCTCGTCGCTGGTGCCGCAATGCTCGCCGTGGCGGCGCCGGCCCACGCCGTGCGCACCACCACCGATGGCGGCACCGAGATCGACTTCAGCTCGACGATCTCGCTCGGTGTGCAGGTGCGCCTGGGCAAACCGCTGCGTGACACCGTCGGCAACGACAACGGCGGCAACGTGCCAGTCGGCGCGCGTTTGGGTGCACAACTCAACGGCCCTGGTGGTGAAGCCGCGGCCAACCCCGACTTCAATTTCTTGAATGGCGACGACGGCAACCTCAACTACAAGCGCGGCGACATCACCTCGCTGGCACTGAAGGGCACGCACGAGTTCGGCTTGAAGACGACCGACGGCTGGCGTGCACTGGCGCGTGGCACCTGGGTTGGCGACTTCAAGGCCGACGACACACGGCGCACGGAGTTGTCGAGCGAGGCGAAGAAGATCGCGGTCCACAACTTCACCATGCTCGACGCCTGGGTCTCGAAAGACTTCAAAGTCTTCGACAACCGCAACGCCACGCTGCGTGTCGGCAACCAGGTGATGTCCTGGGGCGAGGACATCTTCATCATCGGCGGCATCAACTCGATCAACGCCTTCGATCTGCGCAAGCTGCACACCCCCGGCACGCTGGTCAAGGAGATCCTGCGTCCGGCGCCGATGGCTTCGCTGAACATGGGACTGACCGACACGCTCTCCGCCGAGGCCTACTACCAGTGGCAGTGGAACGCCTTCCGCTTCGACCCGGTGGGCACGTTCTTCTCTGGCGCCGACGTGGTCGGTGCCGGGCAGCGTCCGGCCTACATCCCGAGCAGCGTGCTCGGCGAAGCCCCGGGTACCTTCG
>CAWFCX010000004.1:0-19457 GCA_963814385.1 uncultured beta proteobacterium | reverse complement strand
AGAACGGGTAGTGGCGCTCCCCCGTCTGCACGGTGATCCACCGCAGCTCGGTGAACTCCGCGATGCCGGCCTTGCCGCCGAAGCGGCCCATGCCGCTGCCCTTGACGCCGCCGAACGGCATCTGCGCTTCGTCGTGCACCGTCGGGCCGTTGACGTGGCAGATGCCCGACTCAATGCGCTGCGCCACCGTGATCGCGCGCGCCGTGTCCTTGCCGAAGACAGCCGCCGACAAGCCGTACTCGTTGTCGTTGGCACAGTCCACCGCCGCATCGACACCGCTGACGCGCACGATGCACTTCACCGGGCCGAAGGTTTCCTCGCGGTAGATGCGCATCTTCGGCGTGACGTGGTCCAGCACCGTCGCCGGCATCAGCGTCGAGTCGGCCTTGCCGCCGCACAGCAGCTTGGCCCCTTTGGCCAGCGCGTCGTCGATCAGCGCGTTGCAGTGTTCGACCGTGCCCATGCCGATCACCGAGCCCAGCACCACCGGCTCCGGCTTGCGCGGATCGCCGAGCGGCAGCGCCTTGGCCTTCTTGACGAACCGGGCCACGAAATCGTCGGCGATCTTGGCGTCGACGACGATGCGCTCGGTGCTCATGCAGATCTGGCCGCTGTTGGCGAAGGCGCCGAAAGCCGCGGCATTGACGGCGGCGTCGAGGTCGGCGTCGTCGAGCACCACCAGCGGCGCCTTGCCACCGAGCTCCAGCACCACGGGCTTGAGGTACTTGGCACAGGTCAGCGCGATCAGCTTGCCGACGCGCGTGCTGCCGGTGAAGTTGACCCGCCGCACCGCCGGGTGCGCCACCATCGCCTCGACCACGGCACCGGCATCGGCCGGCGCATTGGTGATGTAGTTGACGACACCGGCCGGGAAACCCGCATCCTGGAACGCCTCGACGATCAACTGGTGCGTGCGCGGGCAGTTCTCGCTGCCCTTGAAGACCACCGTGTTGCCGCAGGCCAGCGGCGTGGCGATCGCACGCACGCCGAGGATGATCGGCGCATTCCACGGCGCGATGCCGAGCACCACGCCGGCCGGCACACGCAGCCCCATCGCCAGCGAGCCCGGCACGTCGGACGGGATCACCTCGCCGCCGATCTGCGTCGTCAGCGCCGCCGCCTCGCGGATCATGCCGGCGGCGAGCATGACGTTGAAGCCAGCCCACATGCCGGTGGCGCCGGTCTCGGCCGGCACCGCCTCGATGAACTTCGGCGTCTTGGCTTCGAGCGCGTCGGCCGCCTTCATCAGCAGCGCGCGGCGCTGGTTGGGGCCGGTCTCGCGCCAGGTCTTGAAGGCTTCGGCCGCGGCCTCCACCGCTGCCACCGCGTCGGCGGCGGACGCAGCCGGCGCGCGCGTCGCCACGCTGCCGTCGAGTGGGTTGCGGCGCTCGAACGTGGCGCCCTTTTCGGCCGAGACGGCCAGGCCATTGATCAACATCGAGAGGTCGGACATGAGTGACTCCTTTGCGGAAATGGATGCATCTTTCTTCTTGCCGAGATAAGCCTCGCGCACAACGCTCGAGCGCGACAACAGCGAGGCCGGGCCGCTGGCGACCAGGCGGCCGCGTTCGAGCACATAGCCGCGGTCGGCCACCGCGAGCGCCTTCTTCACGTTCTGCTCGACCATCAGCACAGTCACGCCCTGGTCGGCGATGCGGCGCACCATGGCCAGCAGCTCATCGACCATCTTCGGCGCCAGGCCGAGCGAGGGCTCGTCGAGCATCAGCAGACGCGGCGCGCCCATCATCGCGCGCGCCACCGCCACCATCTGCTGCTCGCCGCCGCTCATCGTGCCGGCGCGCTGCTCGGCACGCTCTGCCAGTTTGGGAAAGTCTTTGAACGCCTGTTCGAGCCGATGCGCACGCTCTTCCTTGCCGACCAACCAGCCGCCGAGCTCGAGGTTCTCGCGCACCGTCATCTGCGGGAACAACTGCCGCCCTTCCGGCACCAGCACCAGACCGCGCCGCACCAGATCGCTGGTCTTCGCATCGCTGTCGATGTCGTCGCCGTCGAGCGTCAGCGTGCCGCCGCGCGGGATCAGGCCATTGATCGCCTTGAGCAACGTCGATTTGCCAGCGCCGTTGGGGCCGAGGATCACCGTCAGGCCCGGCCGCGCTTCGAGGGTCACCTCGCGCAGCACGAGGAACGGGCCGTAGCCGGCACTGAGGTCCTTGACTTTCAGATACGCCAGCTTGCGGTCGAGTGCGAACTCGAGGTCGTTCTTCACGCCGCCTCCAGCATCTCGTCACCGAGATACGCCTCGATCACCTCGGCATTGCGCACCACCTCGGCCGGCGCGCCGTCGGCGATCTTGCGGCCCTGGTGCAATACGATCACGCGCTCGACATAGCGCAGCAGCGTGGTCACCGCATGCTCGATCCAGATCACGCTCAGGTCGAGTTCGTCGCGCAAGCGGCGGATGAGTTGCGCCATCGCGTCGACCTCGGCCTCGGTCAGCCCGGCCGCCACTTCGTCGAGCAGCAGCAGCTTCGGCCGTGTCGCCAGCGCCATGCCGATCTCGAGCAGCCGCTGCTGGCTGGGCGTGATGGCACCTGCCGGCAGCCGCGCCAGGTCCGCCAGGCCGATCAGGTTCAGGATGCTGGCCTCGTCCTTGAGCAGCCCTGCGCGCGCCGGGCCGCCCCAAGCGCGCAGACCGGAGCGCGTAGTGCGAAGGTTTCCTGTGTCTGCCTTGCGATCGCGCCCGGCGAACTGCAGGCCGAAGTCGATGTTGGCCGCCACCGTGAGTTCGCCGAAGACGCGCGGCGTCTGGAAGGTGCGCGCGATGCCTTGCGCCGCGTAGCGGTGCGGCTGCTCGCCCGTCATGCGCCGGCCGTGAGAAAACAACTCGCCGCTCGTCACCTGCTGCACGCCCGACAGCGCATTGAAGAAGGTCGTCTTGCCGGCACCGTTGGGGCCGATGATGCCGACCAGTTCGCCCGCGGCGAAGGCGGCGCTCACAGCATCCACCGCCACCAGTCCACCGAAGCGCACCGTGACGTCGCGCGCCTCGAGCAAAGCGTGGCCGTTCATGTCGCCGCCGCTTTCTTCTTTGCCGGCTCGCGCAGCGCACGCCACCACAGCCGCATGTCGTCGCGCCAGCCAACGAAGCTGCTCCAGCGCAGAGACGCCAAGCCACCCGGCAGGTACAGCACCGACAGGATCAGCAACAGCCCGAGCGCCATCAGGTACAGGTTCGGCGCCTGCAGGCGCAGCGTCTCGGCCAAGACGCTGAAGACGATGGCCGCGATCAGCGGCCCCCACAGCGTCGCCACACCACCGATCAGCGCGATCAGCACGGTCTGAAAGCCGATGAACGGGTTGAACACCGTGGCCGGGTCGATGTAGGTCCAGCGCACGCTCATCGCGGCACCGACCGCCCCAGCGAAAGCCGCCGTCAACGCAAAGCCGGCGATCTTGACCACACGCGTGTTGACACCCAGCGTCATCGCGCGCTGCTCGTCGGCGCCGATGCCCGACAGCGCCAGCCCGAAGCGCGTGCGCCGCACGACGATGGACACCGCCACCGCCAGCACAGCCAGCGCCAGCACGGTAAGGTAGATCGTGTCGCGCTCCGGCACCACCGTCAGCACGCGCCCGACGGTGCCGCTGACCGACTTCTCCCAGTAGGTGACGGCGTGGCGAATCAGCTCGGTCATGCCGAAGGTGAGCACCGCGAAATACGTGCCGCGCAGGTGCAGCACTGCGCTGCCCATGACCAGCGCCAACAGCGCGGCCACGCCGGCGCCGAGCGCGATGGCGCCGAGCCACGGCAGGTGTTCGAGCGTCAACGCGCTGGCATAAGCGCCGATGCCGAAGAACGCCGCCGTGGCCAAAGACAGGTAGCGCGTCGCGCCGCAGAACAACGTCCAGCTCGTGGCGAGTGCGACGTACATAAGGCAAGTCAGCGCCATCGAGACGACGAAGTCGCTGCCGTAGTGCGGCAACGCCAAGGCCCAGCCGGCGAGGGCAACCAGCACGAGCGCGTCGCGGCCGAGGTTCGTGCGATCCAGCAGCCAGGTCATGTCAGTTGATCCACGGCGCGTGGTGCGCGCGCCAGCGCGCGACGCGGACGGTTCGCAGACCGTCTGCTGTCGGCCGGGAACGGCGTTCGATCGTCAGCGAGTCTCCTTCACCGCAGAGGCGCAGAGAGCGCAGAGGTCCGCAGAGGAACACAACACTGCATTCCTCTGCGTTGACTCTGCGTCCTCTGCGCCTCTGCGGTGAAGGAAACTCAACGGCCGCGACGGCACCCAACGGGCCGAACACCGACGCTCGCGCTGTGCATTCGAGTTTCACGTCAGCCGCGCCGGTTGAACAGGCCATTCGGCCGCCACAGCAGCACGGTGATGAACACGGCGTACGACAGCAGCGCCTTCAGCGACGGGTTCGTGAAGTGCATGCCCAAAGCCTCGATCACGCCCAGCGCCAGGCCGCCAACGAGTGCACCACCCATGCTGCCGAAACCACCGAGCGTGATGACGATCAGCGCGGTCACGGTGTAGGGCTCGCCCATCGACGGCGTGATCGTGTACGTCATCGACAGCAGGCAGCCGGCCACGCCCGACAGGCCGAGACCGACGCCGAACATCAGCGGGTGCAGCCGCTCGGTGTCGATGCCCACCAACTGCGCGCCGGTGGGCGACTGCATCAGCGCACGCACGCCCTTGCCGAGCAGCGTGCGCCGCAGCAGCACGATCAGCGCGGCGGAGAACAACAGCGACAGCAACAGCAGCAGCAGCTTGTTGGCCGCGAACTGCGCGCCGCCGAAGGCCACCGGTTCGGTCAGGTAGTCATAGCCGCGCAGGTCCGCGCCCCAGACCTGCTGCGCAAAGTTCTGCACCAGGAACATCAAGCCGAACGCCACCATCAGGCCGCGCGCCTCGAAGACATCGACGTTCGGGCTCGTCGCCGCGAGGCGCTTGAAGGTCAGGCGGTGGATCAGCATGCCCAAGGCCATCAACAGCCCGAAGCTCACCGGCAGCATCAGCAGCGGGCTGATCCCCCAGGCGCTGTGCGCCATCCAGGTCAGGAAGGCGCCGAGCATCAGGAACTCGCCATGCGCGATGTTGAGGATGCGCATCAGGCCGTACTGCAGATTCAGCCCGAGGCCGACGAGCGCATAGATGCCGCCGGTGATGAGGCCGGAGACGATCAGCTCGAACCACGAGCCGAAGGTCATCGCGCCGTCATGCCCACGCCGGCTTGGCGGTGTTCAGCGGCGCGGTGGCGCGCGCCTTCGGCCACACGACTTCGAACTCGCCCTTCTGCCACTGGCTCACCGAGCCCGGGATGCCGACGTTTTCGCTGCCGTCGAACTTGATGTCGCCGACGATCGTCTTGTGCGTCGTGCCGGCCACGTAGTCGCGGATCGCCTTGCGGTCCAGCCCCACCTTGGCCACCGCGTTGCCGAGGATTTCGAGCCCGGCCCAGGCGTGGCCGCTGGCCCAGCGGTCGGGCTCCTTGGCGGCGCCGAACTTCTTCACGTGGGCGTCGAAATAGGCCTTCGCGCCGGGGCTGGTCTTGCCATTCCACGAACCCATGCCGAGCACGCCCTCCGCGCCGGCCTGCATGACGTTGCGGTAGAGCTGAAACGCCGTGCCCACCGATGCATAGAAGAACTTCGGGTTGAAGCCGATCTCCTTGCTCTGCCGCGACACCAGGATCGTGTCCGGCGGATAGGTCAGGCCGATGAAGGCATCCGGGTTCTTGTCTTTCATGCTGCGCAGCACGGGGGCCAGGTCCTTGACGCCGAGCGGGTAGCTCTTGTCTTCGACCAGCGTGATGCCGCTGCCGGCCAGCGCCACCTTCAGCGCCGCGTAGTTCTCGAGGCCGAACAGGTCATCGACATAGACCACCGCCGCGCTCTTGGCGCCGTTGGCCTTCAACATGTCGACCAGCGCGTCCATCATCGGCTTGGGCTGCTGCAACAGCAGAAAGAAGTACGGCAGCTTCATCTCCACCAGCCGGCGCGACAACGCCGTCGGCGCGAGGAACGGATAACCCATGCGGTTGGCCAGCGGTGCGACGGCGAAGTTCGCGTTGCTGCCCCAAGGCGGCAACACCAGATCGACCTTGTCGCTGCCCATCAGTTTTTCGTAGGTGCGCACGCAGGTTTCGATGTCGCTGCGGTCGTCGCTGCTGATCAGCTCGATGGGGCGCTTGGCACCCTTGACGTTGAGGCCGCCGGCCGCATTGACCTGTTCCGCCCAGAGCAGGTAGTTTGGCTCCTGGCTGACCTGCGCACCGGTGCTCCACGGCCCGGTGCGCGCCATCGCATAGCCGATGCGCACGGGCGCGGCGGCGCTCTGCGCCAGCGCCGGCAGGCCGACTGACGCGGCACCGGCGGCCAGCGCCTGGACAAGCGTGCGGCGCCGCAAGGGACGCAACGGGGTTGGGGTCATGGTCTGTCTCCTCGGTGGTGTGCGCGAATTGTGAGAACGTCACTTCTGCTTCGCTTTGCCCAGCGTGCACACCGACTTGCCCATGCGTGCACGCGGCTCGGGACTTTCCCGCAAGCGCGGTGTTTGACGCCCCATGCACGCTCACCGTGGCTAAGCTGATGGCCATGGCAATCCGCCCCGAACTGATGAGCACCGACGCGGTGGCGGCACCCGAGCGCGCCGCGTTCTGGGGCGACTGGATCGCACGCCTGTTCCAGGGCCTGCGCTCCGACCAGTACGGCGACGATGCCGACTTCTCCGGCCGCGCCAGCACGCTGCGCGCTGGTGACGTGGTGCTGACGCACCTGGCCGCCACGCGCCACCGCGTGATGCGATCGTGTTCGATCGCGCGCACCACCGAGATACCCTACCTGAAGATCGTCGCGCCCTGGGTGGGCTGTGCGGGTGTCGAACAGAAAGGCCGCGAGACCTGGGTCACGCCGGGGCAGTGGAGCATCTACGACACGACGGACAGCTATGCCGTGGCCAACCCCGAACGCGTCGAGCACCTGATCGTGATGCTGCCCAAGCGCGCGCTGGCCGAGCGCGGGCTGGCGTCGGGCGGGCTCGATGCATTGATGGCGCGCCGCCTCGGCGGCAGTGGCGGCATCTCGCGCGTGGCGCTGGAGACAATGCGCAATGCGTTCCGCGAGTTGCCGAGCATGCCCGACGCCGCCGCGCGCGGCATCGGCGAAGCGATCACGCAACTCGTGCACCTGTCGCTGCTCGACCTGGCCGGCCAGGCCACCGCGCAGACGCAACGCGAGGCGCTGCGCGAACGCATCAAGCAGCACGTGGCACTTCACCTGGCCGACCCCGCTCTGACGGTGGACGCGATCGCGCGCGCACTCAACGTCAGCCGGCGCCAGCTCTACAACGCCTTCGCCGAAGAGGCCGACGGCGTGGCCGGCTACATCCTCACGCGCCGACTCGAAGCCTGCCGCCGCGTGCTGGCCGACCGCACCAGCGGCCACCGCTCGATCACCGACGTCGCGCTAGGCTTCGGCTTTTCGAACATGGCGCACTTCAGCCGCGTGTTCCGCGCGCATCTGGGGATGGCGCCGAGCGACTATCGCAGAGGGGTCGCGGCGGGTTGAGCGCGCCGGCGAACGGCGCAGCGACTCGACCGCAACCGACGAGGACTGGCGCCCTCAGCCATGAGATGTGTGCGTTGATCGAGGCGAACGTCTTCTGTCGACCCCAAGCAGTCGGCCGCGATCGCTCCAAGCAGACGTTCGCCACCAAGACAATTGCGTTCACGCCCGTGCGACCTGGCTGACCTCCTTGAATCGACGAAAGCAAACAGCCACGCGATGACCTGCAGTGTCTGAGTGCTGGTGGCGCTCTCAGGGTCCGCGCGGTGCTTGCGAGCAGGTATGACGGGCTGGCTCGGTACCGCAGCCCCACGCGTGCACCCAGCGCTCTACCTGCCGCGCGTTGGCTGCGAAGGACCTGCGGTAGAGCGCCGGCCCGTGACGCCGCATCTGCAACGCGATGCGAGCCGCCTCCGGGTGGCCCACATTGGTCAGCGCAGAAAAGGCGGCGTAGGTCTCGTCTCAGTGGTTGTGCTCGTACGCGATCATCGCGGCGTCGAAGGTCTGGGCCGCGTCGGCAGTGCGCGTGGGCTGGGTCGATGCGGTGCAGACCACCAGCGTCAGAACGACGGCGGCATTGCGCAGCGGGTGGGTCCAAACGAACGGCTTACGATTCATGTGGTTCCCCTCGACGGTTTGGCGGTGGCGGGCGGCATCGTCTGGCGGGTCGGCTCCTCGGCCTGCGCCGGAACCGCCTCCTCAAGCAGGGTGCTCAGACCCAGCATGAGGACAGCGCCTGCGCAGGTCACAAAGAGCAGCAGCACTGCGCCGATCGATAACTCGCACTCGCGTTGCATCCGGGCCAAGCGAGAGCGGGCTGGGTTGGGGTTCATGTTGTGGTTTCTCCGAGGTTTCGCGTGCCCAGCGGCGATCGGTTGGCGGCATGGTTGTGACTCGAAGCGACTGCGATAGGCCGGGCTGCGACCGGGCGCCAGCGGTCGTAGACGCTGTGGAAGACGTAGGCGTAGACGGCATAGGCCAGCGTTAGCGCAACGTCGGTCTGCAGCGCCCCCATCCAGGTAAGGTCGCTCATCGCATAGATGACGGGGACACTGACGCCCATGGCGGTGGTTTCGAAGCCGATCGCATGCACGACGCGCAGCCATCGCGGGCGCCCGCTCGCCACGCGCCCGGTAAGCCGAAACTCGACGATGTCGAAGGCCGTGTTGAAGCCCGCCGACCAAGCCATCACCACCCCTGAAAGTGCGGCGACGAGGCCCATCGACTCGCCGGCCCCGGCCCCGGTGGCCCAGCCGAAGAGCGGCGCCACGATGGCCAGGCCGAGGCCTTCGAACCACAGGGTCTGCAGGCCTCGTTCGCGCCAGCTGCGTACGCCGTCGCGCATGGTGCTCACCAGGCTTGTGCGGCGTAGACCGCAACCACCAGCGCGCACACCGGAACGCCGTCGCAACGCGCGCTGGCGATCTCGGTGTGTACTGCGCCAAGCGCCATGCCGCGGTTGCGCTGCATCGTCTCGAGCGTGCTGTGCAGGTCGCGCTCGAGCCGGCCGCGGTCGTGGTCGTGCAGCTCGACGAACAGGCCGTGCCCGCCGTCAGCGCAATGCACCCAGCCGATGCCGGCATGCACGGCATGGCCCGGCCGGTCTTCACGCGTCTGCGACAGCACGCAGTACAGGCGTTGCCCCCAGTGCTGCGGCGGCGTAGTCCAGCGCCGGCGTTCGATCGCGCTGCCCGGCGGGATCACCGACGACAGGCAGATCAGGTTGTAGTTCGCCACGCCGGCATCGAGCAGCGCGGTGTCGAAGGCCGCCAGCTGCGTGGGGCCCTGGCCCACGCCACGCGCGATGGCGATCGGGCCGAAGGGTGCCGGCTCGGGGGCGATACAGGTCGTGGCCTCGGCGTGGGTGTGTCGGCGGTTCATCGGTCGACCCTCGAACCGAACTCACGGCGCCGCATACAACACCTTGGACTTCTCCAGCCGATACGTCCACGGCAGGCCCGCGTTCTTCCAGCCGTTGACCTCGCGGCGGCCCTGGCCGTCGAGGTCGCCTTCGAAGCCGTCGACTACCGAGTGGACACGGCTGTAGCCTTGCGCCTGCAGCAGGTCGGCCGCCTTGGCACTGCGGTCACCGGAACGGCAGATCAACACCAGACGTGCATCCTTGCCCAGACCCTTGGACTGCAGCACCTGGGTCACGTCTTTCACGAACCCCGGGTTCGGGCGCAAGCCGAAGGTGTGGCGCTCTGCATCCCAATCGGTCATCTGGTCGTCGTGTTCACGGTAGGGCACCAGCGCGTCCGCGTTCGCCGGCATGCCCACGTAGGCCGCCTCGGCACGCGAGCGGATGTCGAGGAACACGACCTCGGCCGGCGCGGCTTGCTTCATGGCCCAGGCCTGCCTTGCATTCACGTACAAGGCCGCGCGTGTGTGCTTCTTCATCGGTACGCTGTCGGCAGGCAAAAGCGTGCCTGCGCCCAGGGCCTGTCGCCAGCGCGCCGCAGCAGCAAGGTCCGTCTGCACCACCCCGGGGAAGAGTCTGTCGCCATGCCGCAGCGCCAGCGCCAGCGCCAACTGCGCGCGTGAGTCGCCAGCGGCGGCGGCGCGCTGCAGGTGGCCGACGGCCGCGCGGTCGTCCAGCTCAGCAAAGGCCGCCTGGGCCTGGTCCCAGTCGTTGGCGTGAGCCGGGATCGCCAACCAGGCGGCCTGCGTCAGCAGGCAAGCCAGCGTCCAATGCCGCGCAAGTCGGCTGCGATGGGGGTCGTTCATGTGATGCGCTCCTGTGTGTGGCTGCAAGGCGCCGGGGCCTGTCGCCGCCGCATCCCTTGAGGGCTCGTGCAGGCGGCTTGTGTGGCGCCGGTACTTGTAGAAACGGAAAGGCCGCGCAGAAACGGTCACGCCGTCACTGCGTCTCCCGGTAGGTGGCGAAGGCGGGGCCTTCACCTTCATCTCGCAGTGGCTCGGCCCTTCTGCATGTGGGGCATGATTTGGCCGCGAGGGCCGTGCCGTCCTTAGCCGTCCATAAGCGTTCAAAAAGTGCGCGCCGCTGGCGCCGCGCGTGACTTGTTTTCGCTACATTGCCCCAATGGACCCGCTGGGCGACACGGCCGCGACGCTTCGACTCGGCGAGTTCGAGATCGACCGAAACAGCCACACCCTGCGCAACCAGGGTCGTGCGGTTCCTCTGGGCGCCAGGGCGCTCGACCTCCTGTGGGCGCTGGTCGCTGCTCGTGGGCAGTTGGTCACCAAGGACGAGTTGCTTAAGCAGGCCTGGCCAGGTCTCGTTGTCGAGGAGGCCAACGTCCAGGTACAGATCTCGGCGCTGCGCAAGGTGTTGGGGCCCGACGCCATCGCCACGGTGCCCAGCCTCGGCTACCGCCTGGCGTTGCCGATCACCGAAGGCGGCACCGGGCCGGTACGCCACAACCTAGGCTCCGAGCGCACGCCGTTCATCGGGCGTTCCGCCGCACTGGCGGAGGCCCAGGCCCGGCTGACCAACGGCGTGCTGCTGACGTTGATCGGCATCGGTGGCAGCGGCAAGACGCGGCTCGCGCGTCGGCTGGCCGAACTTCAGCTGGACCGCTTTGACGACGGCGTGTGGTGGATCGACCTCGCGCCGCTGGACCGCGCCGAGCAGTTGGTGCCTGCGGTGGCGCAGACCGTCGGCTGCCCGATGACCGGAAAGGAGGCACCTTTGGTCGCGTTGGCGCGGGCGTTGCGGGCGAGGCGCATGCTGTTGGTGCTGGACAACTGCGAACACCTTGTGGACGCGGCCTGCGCGATGCTTGATCCGCTGCTCGATGCCGCGCCCGGCCTGCGCGTCGTTGCCACGTCGCGCGAGGCGCTGGGCCTGCGCGGCGAGATGATCCTGCCGGTCAAGCCGCTAGAGACGCCGCCGCCGGACGCCACGCCGGTGCAGGTGTGGCGATCTGAGGCTGCCCGCCTCTTCCTCCAGGCTGCGGAGCTCGCATGCCCAAGCCTGGCATTCGCCGACGACGCGGCACTGACGTTGGCCGCGATCTGCCGCCAGCTCGATGGCATCCCGCTGGCACTGGAACTCGCCGCTGCACAGCTGCAGGTGGTCGGCCCGGAGCAGTTGCTTGCGGCCCTGCAGCAACGCTTCCACTTGGCGCTCGGCGTGCGGCGGCTGTTGCCGCGGCAACAGACTTTGCATGCTGTCATCCGCTGGAGTGTCGACAACCTGGGTCATCATGAGCGCGAAGTGCTTTCCGCGCTGACCGCTTGTGCCGGCGGCTGCGACCTGGAGGCGGTGCAGGCGCTGGTGGGGCCGGCCGCCCGGACCAACCCACCGATCCCGAGCCTGGCACGACTGGCGGACCGCTCGCTGATCACCGTACAGCACGTGGCCGGCGTGGCGCGCTACCACCTGCTGGAGACTGTGCGCCAATATGTGCTCGAAGCACTGGTGGTGGAGGACGACGAGGCCGGTCTGCACGACCGCCACTGCGCCCACTATGTGCAGGTGGCCGAGGCGCTGCGCCCGCAGCTCGCGCAAGCCGCACGTGCGCGCACCCTGGCCCTCCTGGACCTGGAGCGCGAGAACATGGGGCGCGCAGTCGACTGGGCCGTGAGTAGGCGGCAGTGGACACTCGGCGCGCGTCTCGTGCATGCGCTGCTGCCGCATTGGACGGCGCGCTCATGGCTGCTCCCGGGGCTCGCGCTTGCCGAGGCGGTGTTGGCCGTCGCCGAGCCTGAAGAGGACCGAGTGTGCGCGAACGTCTTGATGGTCGACGCGGCGAACCTTGCACTGCGCATGGGCCGCTTGGAAGTGGCCCGATCCTTTTCCCTGGACGCGCTGCACCAGGCGCAGCACGCGGGCTCGCTGGAGCATGAAATCGATGCGCTCGTGATGCGTACCTATGGCGAGTTGCTGGGCAATGGCCCCGCCGAGACGGTGCCCGACCTCGAGGGGATGCTCGAGCGCGCCGTCCATGCCGGCCTCGCCGCGCAGCAGAGCCACGTGTTGAGTGCGCTCGGACAGGCGCGCATGGAGATGGGTGACCTCGACGCGGCTCGCGCTGCGCTGGAGCGGGCCCGTCGGATCTACGAGGAGTCGGGCAACCCCACAGGCGCGGTGATGGAAACGATCAATCTTGCCTTTCTCGCCGCGCGTTCGAACGATGCAGCTGGGGCGCGCAGGCTGCTGGCAGAACTCGCGCGACGCCAACCGTTGCTAGACCATCACGTCTCTGCCTGTTTTACGCTCTTCACCTTCGGTTGCCTCGCGGGCCTGGAAGGACAGTGGGCACGCTGCGTGCGGGCCCACCTGGCCGCGCTGCGGCACTTCGAATCGGGTGGCGTCGCCGACAGCCGCTTGCGCAGGCGGGAGCGGGAACACGACCTCGAACGAGCCCGCCGGGCACTGGATGCCGCGACGCTGGCCGCCGCCGAGCGCGAGGCTGCCACCGGCTCGATCCGCGCCGATCTGGCGTGGGCGTTCGACGTTATGACGGCCTGAAGCGCGTGCTTCTCTTGCCGGCAATGCAACCGACCCGCGCTAGATCGAACTGATCTGCCGAGAGAGTTGCTGGCGCAAGCCCGTACGATACCGACGATCTCCTGCGGCCCCGCAGAGCTGCACAGCATGTTTCGCATCGACGCCACCGCCAAGCCGAGACCAACGATTGCCATGCCGTTGCCGTCACGCTCATCCAGGGTTTGAGATCAGCGGCCGAAAAGGCGCTGCATCATCTGTGCGGTTCGATCGGGCGTCCGCCTGCAATGCAACGCCCCTCTGGACAGGTCGAACTCGAGGTCAAGACCCCGGTCGCGGATGCTTCGCAGCATCGGCCGCGTGCACCAACTTTCTACGTGGCATCACCTAGCACTTTCGGACCACATTGCACGACCATTGCTGACGGTAGCTGCGCATTTGACCCGCCGGAAAGCTGCCCGCCGTGGGAGTCGGCTGATGGCCGGCTCCTGCGATTCGCGCCTTCAAGTTGCCCGCCGAAAAGCAGCTGTTCGCGTTCGTCCGACGCGATCAGTTCAAACGTAACGGCCACCGGCAGGTGATGGCCGTTCACGGACGTCAAGACGGACCAGCCGCCTACCCCGCCACCACCCGCCGCACTTCCTTGAACCCCGCCACCTTGTGCCCCTTGCGCGCACGCTTGCCTTCGTGGCTCGCGAGCGCGGCGCCGCGCAGCAGCTCGTCCTTGTCCTTGCCGCGGTTGATGCCCTGCACCACGAGCGCGTCGCCGCAGGTCGCCACCGACAGCAGCGGGTCCTTGGCATCGCAGTCCATCAGCGTCAGGCCACGCCCGCCGTTGGCCTGGCGCTTGAGGTCGGCCAGCGGGAACACCAGCAGCCGGCCGCCCTTGGACAGGCACGCCACGCGCGCATGCGACGGTTGTTGCACCACCGTCGGCGGCAGCACGTGTTCGCCGGCTTCGAGCGAGAGGAAAGTTTTTCCGGCACGCTGCCGGCTCACCAGATCGCCCGCCTGCGCGAGCAGACCGAAGCCTCCGGTGTTGGCCAGCAGCAGCAGCGTGTCGGCGGCGCCGGCAAAGTAGTGCGCGGGTTGTGAGCCGGGCTCGAAGTCGGCCAGCGTCGTGATCGGCGTGCCGTCGCCGCGGCCACCGGGCAGCGTGCTCACGGCCACGCTGTAGGCGCGTCCGCTGCTGCCGAGCACGACGAGGTTCTCGACGCTGCGGCAGGGGAACGCGCCGTACAAGCCATCGCCGGCTTTGAACGCCAGCGTCGAGGTGTCGATCTCATGGCCCTTGAGCGCCCTCACCCAGCCCTTCATGCTGACGATCACCGTCACCGGCTCGTCGACGATCTTCACTTCGGCGACGGCGCGCTTGTCGGCCAGCAGCACCGTGCGCCGTGCGTCGCCGTATTGCTTGGCGTCGGCCTCGATCTCCTTGATCAGCACCTTCTTCAACGCCGCGGCGCTGCCGAGGATCTCTTCGAGCTTGGACTTTTCTTCGCGCAGCTCCTTCAGCTCCTGCTCGATCTTGATCGCTTCGAGCCGCGCGAGCTGACGCAAGCGGATGTCGAGGATGTCGTCGGCCTGGCGCTCGCTCAGCTTGAAGCGCGCGATCAGCGCCGGCTTCGGCTCATCGGCATTGCGGATGATGCGGATCACCTCGTCGATGTTCAGCAGCACCAGCTGCCGGCCTTCGAGGACGTGGATGCGATCCGTCACCTTGCCCAGGCGGTGCTGCGTGCGCCGCGCCACCGTGCTCTGGCGGAACTCGACCCACTCGGCGAGCATCTGGCGCAGGCTCTTCTGCACCGGCCGGCCGTCGATGCCGATCATCGTCAGGTTCATCGGCGCGTTGGTTTCGAGACTCGTCTGCGCGAGCAGCGTGTTGATCAGTTCCTGCTGCTCGATCGTTCGCGTCTTCGGCTCGAAGACCAGACGCACCGGCGCGTCCTTGCTCGACTCGTCGCGCACCGCGTCGAGCACCGCCAGCACCGTCTGCTTCAACAACACCTGGTCTTGCGACAGCGCCTTCTTGCCGGTCTTGACCTTCGGGTTGGTCAGCTCTTCGATTTCTTCCAGCACCTTCTGCGAGCTCACGCCCGGTGGCAGTTCGTGCACGACAAGTTGCCACTGCCCGCGCGCCAGGTCTTCGATGGTCCAGCGCGCGCGCACCTTCAAGCTGCCGCGGCCCGTGCGATACGCCTCGCGGATGTCTTCGTCGGCGCTGATGACCTGCCCGCCGCCGGGGAAATCGGGGCCGGGCAGCAACTCGAACAGCGCGTCGTCGGACAGCTTTTCGTTCTTGATCAGCGCGACCGCGGCGGCCGCCACTTCGCGCAGGTTGTGGCTCGGAATCTCCGTCGCCAAGCCGACCGCGATGCCGCTCGCGCCGTTGAGCAGCACGAACGGCAAGCGCGCCGGCAACTGCTTCGGCTCTTCGAACGAGCCTTCGTAGTTGGGCACGAAATCGACCGTGCCTTCGTCGATCTCATCGAGCAGCAGGCGCGAGATCGGCGCCAGCCGCGCTTCGGTGTAGCGCATCGCCGCGGCGCCATCGCCGTCGCGTGAACCGAAATTGCCCTGGCCGTCGATCAGCGGGTAGCGCTGCGAAAAATCCTGCGCCATGCGCACGAGGGCGTCGTACGCCGCCGTGTCGCCATGCGGGTGGTACTTGCCGATCACGTCGCCGACGACGCGCGCGCTCTTCACCGGCTTGGCGCCGGACGTGCCGGACCAGGCTCAGGCCGAGCTGCTGCATCGCGTACAGGATGCGGCGCTGCACCGGTTTCTGGCCGTCGCAGACATCGGGCAGCGCGCGGCCCTTGACGACGGACAGCGCGTATTCGAGGTAGGCGCGCTCGGCGTATTCGGCCAGCGCGATCGCGTCGCCGTTGGCGGGGGGGTCGGGGGTAAACAGGTCTTTCATGGAGGCGCGCAGTGTATTGCCGTCACCCGTTTGATAGAGTACGCGTCCGAAGGTCGACCATCGCATGCCCCCCATCCACCAACAGGAGACAACAATGAAGATCCGTTCGACATGCATCGGGCTGCTCGCCCTCGCCTCGGCGCCCTGTCTGCAGCCCCGCCCACGCCGAGCCACGCCCACGACCGCGGCGCGCGGAACAGCACAGCGCCCGCTCGTCATCGGCCACCGCGGCGCCAGCGGCTACCTGCCCGAGCACACGCTGGAGAGCTATGCGCTGGCGATCGAGCTCGGCGCCGACTACATCGAACCCGATCTCGTGGCCACGAAGGACGGCCATCTGATCGCGCGCCACGAGCCGAACATGATCAACACCACCAACGTCAGCCAGCTGCCGCAGTTCGCCAGCCGCAAGCGCACGCTGACCGTTGATGGCGTGCCCGAAGTCGGCTTCTTCGCCAGCGATTTCACGCTCGCCGAGATCAAGACCTTGCGTGCGGTGCAGGCCCTGGGCGAACGCGACCAGGGCTTCAATGGCAGCTACTCAGATCCCGACGTTCGACGAAGTCATCCACCTGGCCAAGCGCAAGGGCGCCGAAGAGGGCCGCACGATCGGCGTCTATCCCGAAACCAAGCACCCCACCCTGCACCAGAGCCTCGGCCTGCCGCTCGAAGACCGCGTGCTGCACGTGCTGCAACGCCACGGCTGGAACCACCGCAGCGCGCCGGTGTTCATTCAGAGCTTCGAGCAGGCGAACCTGAAGTACCTGCGCACCAAGACCTCGGTGCGTCTGGTGCAACTGGTCGATGCCGACGACGTGGCGCCCGACGGCAGCGATCACCTACGTCGCGCCGTTCGACCGGCCGTACGACTGGGCGGTGGCCGGCCGCGCTGGCACGTTCGGTGACCTGCTCACCCCCGCCGGTCTGGCCGAAGTGCGCACCTATGCCGACGGCATCGGGCCGTGGAAGCCCTACCTGATCAGCTCGGCCTGCGTCACGGTCGTCAACAACGCCTGCGCCGACATCAACGGCGACGGCCGCGTGAACGACGCCGACCGCAAGCTGCTGCCGGCCAGCCCCGTCATCGCCAACGCGCATGCGCAGGGCCTGCTCGTGCACCCGTACACCTTCCGCAACGAGCAGCGCCGCCTGGCCAGCGACTACGTTGGCAACCCGGTCAACGAGTACCTGGCGTTCTACGAAGCCGGCGTCGATGGGCTGTTCGCGGACTTCCCCGACACGGCCGTCGTGGCACGCTCGCTGTGGGTGTTGAAGAACGACCCCGATGCGGCGCGCTGCCTGGTGCAGAGCAAGCACGACCGTCAGGGCGCGTGCAAGGGGCTGCGCTGGCTCAATGGGAACTGAGTATCGATAAGCGATCGAGCCTCGCCCGGCGGGCGGTCAAACCCTGATGACCGCCCGCATTCGGGAGCCCTAGACTGCGGTATCGATAATCGATGCCGTGGACACCCGAACCCGCACCCTTGACGTCTACGCGTGGCTGAAGCAGCAGATCATGCTGTCGCGCTACGCGCCGGGCCAGTCCGTCGCTGAACTCGAGGTGGCTGCGGCCATGGGCTGCAGCCAGGGCACCGTGCGCGAAGCCATGCTGCGGCTACAGGAAGACGGCCTGATCGTGCGCAACGGCTACCGCGGCACGGTGGTCACGCCGGTGTCGGCCACCGAAGGGCCGCTCTTCCTCAAGCTGCGCGCGCAGCTCGAAACCGACGCGCTGCGCCTGTCGCTGCCGCGCATCACGGCCGGGCAACTCGATGCCTTGCGCGCGCTGGTGCAACAGATGGAACAGGCAGCTGTTGCCGGCGACGAGTACGCGCTGTTCGATCTGGACCAGCGTTTTCACGTCACGCTGTTCCAGTGGGCCGAGCTGCCCTCGCTGGTGCCGGTGCTGACGCGCTGCTCGCTCTACAACCACCGCAACAAGATCGCCCAGGACGTGGCGCCGCGCACGCTGGCCGAGACCGCGCGCCGCCATTGGGCGATCGTCGATGCGCTGGCCGGCGGCAGCCTCGCCGAGGCCGAGCGCGTGCTGCGCCAGCACATCGAAAGCGTGATCGACGGCGATCAGCCCGCGCCGCGGCAGGCCTTGCGGATGCTGCCCGCGCTCGAAGCGCTGTGGCTGCGTGTGCGCGCCGAAGACGCGCACCTCCCGGATGTGATGACCCTGGCCGCCGACGTCGGGCGGCGGCAGTACGAGCAGACCAACACACGCTGGAACGAGGCGCTGCCGCGCGGCGCACGAGCACGCTGCGAAACCTTCGACATCCCTGCGTCAGCGGGCCGCACCATCGAAGCCTTGCGCGTGGCCCCGCCCGGTGGCCTGCGCGCTGCCAAGGCCACGATCGTCTACCTGCATGGGGGCGGCTGGGTGGTGGGCAACAACCGCACGCACCTCGGTGCGATGGCACGCCTGGCCGAGCGCACGGCCTGCGCCGTTGTCGGCATCGACTACGCCCTCGCCCCCGAAGCACCGTTCCCGCAAGGCCTGAACGATTGCAGCTGGGCCTGGCGCTGGCTGCGCGCGCAACCCGGCGCGATGCGCCGGCCGTGGTTCGTGGCCGGCGACTCGGCCGGCGCCAACCTGGCGCTGGCGATGATGCTCGACCTGCGCCATGCCGGCGAGCCGCTGCCCGACGCCGCCTTGCTGTTCTACGGCGTCTACGACGCTGACCACGACACGGCCTCGCACCGCCGTTGCGGCGATGGCTCGTTCGGGCTGTCGAGCGCGAAGATGGCCTGGTATCGCGCGCACTACCTGGCCGGCGGCGCGCGTACCGACGACCCGCGCGTCTCGCCATTGCGCGCCGCGTCGCTGCGCGGCCTGCCGCCCATGTTCGTCAGCGCCGCCGAGCTCGACCCGCTGCACGACGACAGCGCGCGCCTGGCCGCACGGCTGGCCGAGTCGGGCGTGGCGCACCAATTCAAGCCCTACGCCGGCCTGCACCACGGCTTCATGCAGATGGCCGGCTTGCTGCCCGAGGCCGACAAGGCGTTCGACGACGCCGCAGATTTTCTGCGCACGCCCCTTTCCAAAACCCAACAGGAGACACGATGAACATGCACTCGACCCTGCGCCGCGCCCTGCTCGCCGCCGGCCTCTTGACCGCGTTCTCCGCGCTCGCGCAGTCGCCGCAGACCGTTCTGTTCTGGTACCACTTCGACAACCCGGAGCAGACCAAGGTCATGGATGCGCTGGTGGCCGAGTTCCAGGCGAAGAACCCGACGATCAAGATCGACGCCCAGAACATTCCCTGGAACAACTACTACGACCGCCTGTTCACCTCCGTGGCCGGCGGCAAGTCGCCCGACGTGGCGATGGTCAAGCTGCAGCAGCAGGCGCAGCTGATCGAGATGGGCGCGCTGGAACCGATCGACGCGCAGGTGGCCGCCTGGCCCGGCCGCAACGACCTCGGCGACAACCTGCTGGCCATCAACAAGGGCCACGACGGCAAGCAGTACTACCTGCCGCTGCAATACGTCGTGATCTACCTCTACTACCGCGCCGACCTGTTCCCGAAGGCCGGCCTGCAGCCTCCCGCCACCTGCGAAGCCTTCGTCGATGCCGC
>CAWFCX010000003.1:0-75664 GCA_963814385.1 uncultured beta proteobacterium | reverse complement strand
CAGGCATAGGTCGGTGGCCGGATCACGACAGGAAACGAAAACTGGTCCGACGCCAGCATGCCGACGATGAGGTGCACCAGCCCCAGGCCGAGCGCCATGCCCAGCGGCAGCGCGATGGCGATGCCGATGGCCATTTCGCCGAGCAGCAGCGCCGAGACCTCGGCGCGCGTGAAGCCGAGCACGCGCAGGCTCGCCAGCTCCCACAGGCGCTCGGCCAGCGCGATGCGCGCATTGTTGTAGACCACGCCGACGGCGATCACGGTCGCGAACAGTGTCAGCACCGTGCTCATGATGCGCACGTTGCGCGCGCTGACCTCCTGCATGTTGCGCAGCAGCGAGGCCTTGCTGAAGACGCCGACGATGCGCGGCACCTGCTTGCTGGCTTCGAGCAGCGCGTCCTCGCGGCCGCGATCGACCAGCACCGCGAACCAGCTCGCCTGATCGCCTTCCTGCAAGAGCCTGTTCAGCGCGCGCCGCTCCATGTAGGCATTCAGGCCCATCATCTCGCGCGCGGTCGCTGCCAGCGGCACGTCGAGCGTGCGCTGCCTTCCTTCGAGCACCTGCACGCGCACCGTATCGCCGATGCGCAGGCCGAGCTTGTCGGCCAGGCGGTCGGTCATCACCAGGCCGTCGTCTTCGACGCGGCTGACCTCACGGTTGCGCTCGTCGACGATGCGCGTCAACTGCGGCCGCCGTGTCAGCCCGCGGATCTGCCCACGCTCGCTCAAGTGGCCGTTGACGAAGCGCACAGGCACGTCGCGGCCCGACTCGACCGCGGTCACGCCGGGCAGGCGCGCCACGCCGCTGCTCGCGGCGTTGTTGTCGGCCGCCTCGGTCATCCAGACGATGACGTCGCTGCGCATGCCGACGTTGAACTGCGAGTCGACGATGTAGTCGATCGCGTCGCGGAAGAAGTTGCCCATGACGACGATCGCCACCGAGGCCGCAACGCCGCCAATCGACAGCGCCGTGCGCCACGGCCGGCGCTCCATGTTGCGCAGGATCATGCGCAGTGATGTGCCGATGCCGGTGATGCCAAGCCGTTCGAGCAGCGTGCGCCGGTACTGCCCCGGCGCCGGCGGGCGCATCGCTTCGGCCGGCGCCAGGCGTGCGGTGGCGAGGATCGCGTTCAGCGTGCCGAGCACCGCGGTGGCCAGCGTGATGCCCAAGCTGACGGTCAGCAGCCACGGCTCGATGCGGTGCTCGAAGCTCGGGAAGTAGAAGAACTCCGCATACAGCCCGGTGAACATCGCCCCCAAGACATCGCCGATGGCGACGCCGATCACCATGCCGAGCGCGACGATGATCAGCACGAGCTTGAGGTAGTGCATGGCGATGGCGCGGTTCGCATAGCCCAGCGCCTTCAGCGCCGCGATCTGCTCGCGCTGCGTGGCCACGAGGCGCGAGACGACGACGTTGAGCAGGAAGGCCGCCACGCCGAGGAAGATCGACGGCAACACGGTGCCGAGAACATGCTGTTCCTTGATCTCGTTGGTGAGCATGGCATGCGAAGGCTGGTCCTCGCGGCCGTGGGCTTCGCGGCCGCCATAGCGTGCAAGCTGCACCGACAGTGCATCGACCACCGCGCGTTCCGACGCGCCCGGTGCCAACTTCATGGCGACGCGGTTGAAGGCGCCTTCCATGTCGTACGCGGCCGCCAGCGCCTCTTGCGGCACCCAGAACACGCCGACGCCGCGCAGGTCGGGCATCCCCATCAGGCCGGCAAAGATGTACTCGGGCGACAACGCAATGCCGACGATCTCGAGCGCGCGCCGTTTGCCGTTGATCAGCGCGCCGACGCGCGCGCCGGGTTTCAAGCCGCGCTTCTCGGCAAAGCCCGGCGAGACCAGCGCCGGGATCGCGTTGCCGCTCAAGCGTGCATCGTCGAGCAGCGCGGCCGCTTTGCAGCGTGACGCGGTTCATCGCCGGTGGCACGCGCAGATCGACGCCGATCAACTGGCCGATGATCGGGTCGGCGACGCCGTCGATGTCGATGCGCACCATCTGCTCGATCGTCGTCTGCACGTCGGCCACGCCGGGCGTGGCGCGCAGCGTCTCGGCCAGGGCGTTCGGCGCGCGCTTGACGGTCGCGAACACGTCGGCGAAGCGGCCCTGGGCATAGAAGCGGTCGCGCGCCAGTTCGAGCGACTCCACCGCCGACAGCGTGGTGATGAAGCCGCCGATGCCGCTGGCCACCACCAGCGCAATCGTCAGCGCCTGGCTCCACATCAGCCGCAGGTCGCGCAGTAGTTTGCGGTCGAGGGCTTTCATTTCACGGTCGGTCCGTTTGGTGAGTTCGCGAACGTCCGTAAATGCGCTTGCTTGTCTGCTGTGCGAGTGCAAGGCATGGGGCCGGCCGATGCCGGGCTGCGGATGCGACGCCCCGCTGCGCGGGGTTCGCTGCGGTGCTCGCCCTGGGGTCGCGCCGCAGAACTCGCTTCACTCACTGCGTTCGTTGCGCTCGAACAGCTGCGGCGAGTCAGTCTACGAACCGCGCGGGTACGCGCGCCGACCCCAGGGCTGCGTTCCTCGCCGTCGCAGACGCAGCCCGGCACCGGCCGGCCCCAAGCCTTGCGGGGAAAGTTCGTGCTGGGGGAGAGAGTGGAGTGGCAAGCCACGGGCATCGAGCCCGCGGCTTGCCGCGCGCCGCAGGCGCGCTCACCGGGCGCGTGCCGGGCTCGATGCCCGGCTCGTGTCCTTCTCCAACAAAGAACAGCCGTCCCTCGCCAAGCCGTGGGCGGGTGTGCGCTGGCGCGCCTGTGCGGCGGCGAGGAGCACAGGGTTTCGGTCGGCGCGCGTGCGCGCGCGCTTCGTGAACTGACTCGCTGCGACTGTCCGAGCGCAACGAACGCAGTGAGTGCAGCGAGTTTCGCAGCGCGACCGAAGCCCGAGCACCGCAGCGCAGTCGGCGCGCCTTTGGCGCCGACCGCCGCAGTGGCGCGCCAGCGCACACCCGCCCACGGCTTGGCGCCCCCCAGCACGTCGACTCTATGGACCTTCAAAGACCGCAAAGGGCCGCCAGCAGCAACCCGCGCCCCTACCATGACAACTCCGACGGCGTCAGCTTGTGCGCATTGACCTCGATGCTCTGCACCCGCCCATCGCCGAGGCGGATCACCCGATCGGCCATTCCCGCAATCGCCACGTTGTGCGTGATGACGACCGCCGTCGTGCCGAGTTCGGCGTTGACTTTCGCAATCACTTCCAGCACGCGCTTGCCGGTGGCGTAGTCGAGTGCGCCGGTCGGCTCGTCGCAGAGCAGCACCTCGGGCTGCTTGACGATGGCGCGCGCAATCGCCACGCGCTGCTGCTCGCCGCCCGACAGTTGCGAAGGGAAGTGATCGCGCCGCTCCGACAGCGCCACCCACGACAGCGCCTCGTCGATCGACATCGGGTGCTCGGCGATGTCGGTGACCAGGGCCACGTTTTCGTACACCGTCAGGCTCGGAATCAGGTTGTAGAACTGGAAGACGAAGCCGACATGCTCGCGCCGGTAGCGCGTCAGCTCGGCTTCGCTGGCTCCCGTCAGCACATGGTCGGCAAAGCGCACCTCGCCGCTGGTGGGAACGTCCAAGCCGCCGAGGATGTTGAGCAGCGTCGATTTGCCGCTGCCCGAGGCGCCGATCAGGACCACGAACTCGCCGCGGCGGATCTCCAGATCGACATCCACCAGCGCGCGCACCTGCGCGTCGCCGCTACCGTAGGTCTTGGTCAGGCCGCGCGCGGTGAACACCGGCGCGGCGGGGGCGGCATTCACTTCTTCTGCGATTTCACCAGCAACAGCGGCACCGTGCTCATGCGGATCACGCGCTCGGCGTCACTGCCGACCATGGCATGTTCGATGCCGCGCCGGCCGTGCGTGCCCATGACGATCAGGTCGCAGCGGTGCTCGCGGGCCTGATCGACGATGACGTCGCAGACGCGCGCGGCGGCGGCGTCTTCGAGATGCGTTTCAGATGCCACACCGGCCGACTTTGCGGCCTCGTGCGCGCGGTCGAGCACACGCTGGTGGTGGCTGCGAAGATCGGTCGTAACCAGCTCCCAAGTGGTGGCGGTGGCCATCTCCATCATCATCGGGTAGTACTCGACGACCGAGAGCAGCACGAGGCTGGCGTCGCACAGCTTGGCCAACGAGAGTGCTTCCTGCAGCCCGCGCTGCGCTGTGTCGCTGCCGTCGATCGGCACGAGGATGCGGCGGTAAAGACCGTTCATGCGGGTTCTCCTGAAATCCGGAAAACCCAATGCTGCGGCGCGATGCCGTGCGGCGCATTGATGCGGCGCAATTCAGGGCGGCTCCAGAGCCGGTCAGCCCTCCAGCGAACGCACCACTTTCATGCGCCGGAAAGCGCCCGAGGCGTAGCGCGTGACGTTGCCGTAGTAGCGCTCCTGCATCTCGCGCGCCATCGCCGCGTAGGCGTCTTCGAGGCCGGGCGCGAGCTGGAAACCGTCGTAGTTGATCACCGCGTCGATCCGCCGCCCGATGGCTTCGCATTGCGAGCCGACCGCGGCGCGGATGGCGTCGATGTCGGCGGCGTGGCGCACCTGCAGGTGCTGGAAGTTCAGGAACAGCGTGGCTTGCGCGGCGTCGTAGTGGATGCGGCGCGGCAGGTCGGGGTCGAGCAGCAGGCCGCGCAGGTCGATCGGCGCGGCGGCGAACAGGCGCGCCTCCATCGTGCGTGGCGACTCGACGATCGGCGCAAACGCCATGCGGTCGAGGATGTCGCGCTGCACGTCGATGCCCGGCGCCACCTCGGCCAGCACCAGCCCGCGCGCCGTCAGCTCGAAGACGCAGCGCTCGGTGACGTAGAGCACGCGCTGCCCTTGTGCCGCGGCCTGCCGGCCGGCGAAGGTGATCTGCTCGACATGCGCGCTGAACTTCGAGGCCCGGCCTTCGCGCACGATCGCCAGCCGGCCGTCGCCGATGTGCACTTCGAGCCCGCCGGCCGTGAACGTGCCGGCGAAGACCACGGTCTTGGCGTTCTGCGAGATGTTGATGAAGCCGCCGGCACCTGCGAGCTTGGGTCCGAAGCGGCTGACGTTGACGTTGCCCTCGGCATCGACCTCGGCCATGCCGAGCACCGCGAGGTCCAAGCCACCGCCGTCGTAGAAATCGAACTGCTGGTTCTGGTCGATCACCGCTTCGACATTGACGCCGGCGCCGAAATCCAGCCCGCCCGCCGGCACGCCGCCGACGATGCCCGGCTCGGCCGTCAGCGTGATCAGGTCCATCACGCGCTCTTCGTTGGCCACCGCGGCCACGCCCTCGGGCATGCCGATGCCGAGGTTGACGACGCCATCGACCGGCAGCTCCATCGCGCAGCGGCGCGCGATCACCTTGCGCGCGTCGAGCGGCAGCGGCGCGATCGAATCGAGCGGCACCTGGATCTCTGCGGCGAAGGCCGGCGAGTACGCGGTGGCATAGGTCTGGCGGTGGTGCTCGGGCCTCGCGACGACGACCGCATCGACCAGCGTACCCGGGATGCGCACCTGTCGCGGGTGCAGCGAGCCGGCCTTGGCGATGCGCTCGACCTGCGCAATGACCACGCCGCCCGAGTTGTGCGCGGCCATCGCCATCGCCAGGTTGTCCAGCGTCAGCGCTTCGCGCTCCATCGTGATGTTGCCGTGCGTGTCGGCCGTGGTGCCGCGGATGAAGGCGACGTCGATCGGAATCGCCTTGTAGAACAGCCACTCGCGGCCGTCGAGTTCGATCACGCGCACGAGGTCTTCGGTGGTGCGCGCATTCAACTTGCCGCCTTGCAGCCGCGCATCGACAAACGTGCCGAGGCCGACGCGCGACAGGTGCCCCGGCTTGCCGGCGGCGATGTCGCGGTAGAGGTGCGAGATCACGCCCTGCGGCAGGTTGTAGGCCTCGATGCGGTTGTCCACCGCGAGCGCGCCGACCTTCGGGATCAAACCCCAATGGCCGCCGATGACACGCTTCAACAAGCCCTCGTGGCCGAGGCGGTTCAAGCCGCGCTCGCCACCGTCGCCCTGGCCGGCGGCGAAGAGCAGTGTCAGATCGCGCGGCTCGCTTGCGGACGCGAATCGCTCGGCCAGGGCAGCAAGCAATTCATCCGGCGTGCCGATGCCGACGAAGCCCGAGGTGGCGATGGTGTCGCCCGAGCGCACGAGCGCGGCGGCTTCGGCGGCGGAGGTGATCTTGTGGCGCATTGCGCGAGATTCGCAGAACGGCTGGCCCTGCGCAATCCTTGCAGCGCTTCAAGGACAGCGTGATGCGTTGGCGCAAGAGTTCAGCCGTGACCGCCCGCACCACCATCGTCGACGTCCGTCACCTACCGCTGTGGCGCCGGTTGGCGTCGATCCTGCAAGCCTTCGATCAATTGGCAGCAGGTGACGCGATCGAGTTGATCGTCGATCTCGACCCTTGGCCTCTGCGAAGCTACTTCGAGGCCACGCGCAGCGGCGCCTGCGATTGGCGGTCGCTCGAAGACGGGCCGCAGACCTGGCGTGTGCGTCTCACTCGCCTGAGTTGATTCGCCCGCGGCGATGCACACGCCGTGGCGTTCGATCGCATCGGTCCGAGCGTTTCTCAGCGCCAGTCGGCCGGGGCCTGGTCGGCGTTCGGGTCGATCGCGGTTGTGTCGGCGCGCTGTGGCGCCGTCCGGCGCGAACGTCCCACCGCGCGCCAGCCGAGCAGGGCGCCGAACAGCGCCAGCAGCGCCGGCCCAGCCCACAGAAACGCCGTCGTCGCTTTGAAGGGTGGCTTGTAGAGCACGAAATCGCCGTAGCGCTGTGTCATGTAGTCGATCACCTGCGCTTCGTCGCGGCCGGCGCGGAGCTGCTCGCGCACCTGGTTCTTCAGGTCGATTGCCAGCGTGGCGTGCGAGTCGGCCAGTGACTGGTTCTGGCAGACGAGGCAGCGCAACTGCGCCGCCAAGCCATCCACGCGCGCTTCGAGCGCCGGGTCGTCCGCCAGCGGCAGCGCTTCGCCACCCTGCGCCGCAGGCGCCATGCACGCAAGTGCCAGCGCGGCGATCGACAGCACGCGCTTCACGGTGCGGCACCTTGCTGCAGTGTGCGCAGCAGCGGCCTGACATCGCGCGTCCACACCTCCTGCGTCAGCGGCCCAACCACTTTGTGCCGCACGACCCCGGCCGGATCGACGACGAAGGTCTCGGGCACGCCGTACACGCCCCAGTCGATGCCGGCGCGGCCGTCCTGGTCCACGGCGGTCAGCAGGTACGGGTCGCCCAGGCGCAGCAGCCACTCCTGCGCGTTGCGGGTGTCGTCCTTGTAGTTCAGGCCGACGATCGCCACGTTGTCCTCGCGCGCCATCGTCACCAGCAGCGGATGCTCTTCGCGGCACGGCGCGCACCACGACGCCCAGACGTTGAGCAGCCAGACACGGCCCTGCATCGATGCCGGCTTGAACGACTTTGTCTTGTCGGCGAGCAGCGGCAGTGAGAACGCAGGCGCGGCCTTGCCGATGAAGGGTGACGGCACCTCGCGCGGCTTCAAGGTCAGGCCAACGCCCAGCAGCACGGCCAGCAACGCGAACAGCGCCAGCGGCACGAAGCGGCGCCAGCGTGCGCTCGGTGTTTCGCTGGCCGACGCGGCGGTCATGCCACGCTCCCACCGGGCTGCAGCGTGGCGCGCTGCGTGCGTGCCGTTGCGGCGAGCCGGTAGCGCCGGTCGCCGATGGCCATCAGGCCGCCCAGCGCCATCAGGAATGCACCGCCCCAGATCCAGTCAACGAAGGGCTTGACGTGCACGCGCACGATCCACGTGCGCTCGTCGATCGCCTCGCCGAGCGCGAGGTAGAGGTCGCGCGTGATGCCGCTGTCGATCGCCGCCTCGGTCATCGGCATCTGCTGCACCCTGTACAGACGCTTCTCGGGCTGCATCACGAACGGCTTTCCACCGCCGTCTTGCTGCACAGTGAAGCGTGCGCGTAGCGCCAGGTAGTTCGGCCCCGGCGCTTCGCTCAGACTGTCGAGCGTGAAGCGCCAGCCGGCGGCAGACACATGGTCGCCGATGCGCATCTTGACGTCGTGCTGCGCCTCGAAGCTGCGGACCATCGTCACGCCGACGATGAACACCGCCACGCCCAAGTGCGCGACCACCATGCCCCAGAAGCTCGCCGGTGCGCGCGCGAGTGGGCCCCAGCCGTGGCGCGCCTGTTGCAGCAACAGCACCGCGGTGGCGCTGAAGACCCAGGCGGCGAGCAGCAGCCCGAGCGCCGCGCCGATCGAGAAGCGACCCGCCGCCAGCGGCAGCGTCACCGCTGCGATCACGCTCAGCAGCGCCGGCCCTCTCAGCGTGCGCGCCACCTCGCCGAGCGACGCCGCCTTCCAGCGCGCGAGCGGGCCGACCGCCATCAACAGCACCAGCGGCGACATCAGCGGCGCGAACACCGCGTCGAAGTACGGCGGGCCGACGGAGATCTTGCCCAGCCCCAACGCGTCCAGCGCGAGCGGGTAGAGCGTGCCGAGCATGACCGCGCCGGTGGCCACCACGAGCAGCACGTTGTTGGCCAGCAGCAGCGACTCGCGCGAGAAACGGTCGAACGAACCAGCGAACCCGACCGCACCGGCGCGCCAGCCGAACAGCGCCAGCGAGCCACCGATGACGAACGCAAGGAAGGCGAGGATGAAGACCCCGCGCGCCGGATCGGTGGCAAACGCGTGCACCGAGGTCAGCACGCCCGAGCGCACGAGGAAGGTGCCGAGCAGCGACAGCGAAAACGCGGCAATCGCCAGCAGCACGGTCCAGGCCTTGAACGCGCCGCGCTTCTCGGCCACGGCGAGCGAGTGGATCAGCGCCGTGCCGGCAAGCCAGGGCATGAACGACGCGTTCTCCACCGGATCCCAGAACCACCAGCCGCCCCAGCCGAGTTCGTAGTAGGCCCACCAACTGCCGAGCGCGATGCCCACCGTGAGAAAGGCCCAGGCCGCCGTCGTCCACGGCCGCGACCAGCGTGCCCATGCGGCGTCGAACCGGCCGGCCAGCAGCGCTGCCACAGCGAACGCGAATGCCACCGCGAAGCCGACATAGCCCATGTAGAGCATCGGTGGATGGATCACCATGCCGGGGTCTTGCAGCAGTGGGTTGAGGTCGCGCCCGTCGAGCGCGGGCGGCGACAGCCGCGCGAACGGATTGGATGTGAACAGGATGAACAGCAGGAAGCCCACCGACACCAGCCCCATCACACCGAGCACACGCGCCGCCATCGCCAGTGGCAGGTGCTGCGAGCGCAGCGCCACCGCCGCCGTCCAGCCGGCAAGCATCAGCACCCACAACAACATCGACCCTTCGTGGCTGCCCCAGGTGGCCGCCAGGCGGTAGGCCACCGGCAACTCGCTGTTTGAGTTGGAGGCGACGTTGACGAGCGAGAAGTCGTTGTTCGCGAACGAGGCCATCAAGCTCGCGAACGCAAGCGCGACGAACGCGAACTGCGCAACCGCCGCCGGCCGCGCCAACGCCATCCACGCCAGCACGCCGCGCTGCGCGCCGATCAAGGGCAAGGTGCCGAGCACGACGGCGATGGTCAGCGCGACGATGAGCGCGAAGTGGCCGAGTTCAGGGAGCATGTGTCACCTCATCGCTGCTTCGACATCTGGCGCGACGCCGTACGCGCGTCGTCGCGCAGGTCTTCGAGCGCGCGCGCGCGGCGCTGCCACAGCGTCGCCACTTCCCACAACAGGGCCGCGGCGCACATCGCCAGCGACCCCCAGACATAGAGCGCATAGCCGCCCATCGCGATGAACTCGCCAATGTTCATGGCCGCGCCTGTGGCAGTTGCGCCACCCACTCGTTGCCGCGCTCGCGTTCGAGGATGATCGAGCGCACGCGTTGCAGCGCGGCGGCGATCGACCAGGCCCAGAAGGCCGCGGTCATCAGCAGCAGGCCCCACAGCATCAGCGCGGCCATGCTCGGCGCTCTGGTCAGGCTGATGCTCGCGCCCTGGTGCAGCGTGTTCCACCAGCGGACCGAGAAGTAGATGATCGGCACGTTGACGACACCGACGAGCACGAGGACGGCGCCGGCGCGGTCGCCGCGGCGCGGCTCGTCGCTGGCGGCCTGCAACGCGATGAAGCCGAGGTAGAGGAACAGCAGCAGCAGCTCGGACGTGAGCCGCGCATCCCAGACCCACCACGTGCCCCAGGTCGGCTTGCCCCAGAGCGCGCCGGTCCACAGCGCGAGAAAGGTCATCATCGCGCCGGTCGGCGCCAGCGCGCGCGCCATCATCGAAGACAAGCGCGTGTTCAGCACCAGACCCAGCGCCGCCCAGAACGCCATCGCTAGGTAGACGATCATCGACATCCAGGCCGCGGGCACGTGGACGAAGATGATGCGGTAGGCATCGCCCTGCTGCGCGTCGGTCGGTGCCAGCACGAGCCCGACGTACAGCCCCGCTGCTGCGGTGAGTGCCGCCACGGCCCAGCACCACGGCAGCAGCCGGCCGGCCAGTGCGTAGAACGTGGAGGGCGCGGCGAAGTGCGTCCAGCGGCGCCGCAATGCCGAGTCGGGCAGGGCGATCGTGCTCATCGTGTCGCCTGCGCCTGCGTTGCCTCGTCGCGCCACATCGCGCGCCGCAGGTAAGCCGCCACGGCGTCAATCTCGGACGACGACAGCACATGCTGCCAGGCCGGCATCGACGTGCCCGGCAGGCCTTCGCGGATCACCCGCTTCAGGCGCGCCGCGGGCATGCTGCTCGCGGTGTAGGCGGTGAGGTCGCGCGCCTTCGGTTCCATGAACTGACCGATCCAGTTCTTGCCGCTGCCGTCGGCGCCGTGGCAGAAGGCGCAGTTGCGCTGAAACAGCGCCTCGCCGCGGCGTTCGAGCGCGCTGGCATGGGCCATCAGCGGCGGCACTTCGTGCTTGGCATACACGCTCGCGCTGGACACGGCATCGACCGGCGGCGTGTTCGGCTGCCCCGGCGCGAAGCCGATGCGCGGGTAGGACAGCGGCCGCGCGCTCCAAGCCGGACCGGCGTCGTCGACGCGCCCGTGGTCATGGCACGAGATGCAGGTCGACATGAACAGGCGCCGGCCGCTGAGCTGCGACGCGTTGAGTGAATCATCCGGCGCATCGATCGCGATCTCGCCGCGTGCGAACGCAAACGCTTCGGCGTGCCGCTCGTGGTTGGGCCAACCGTTGCTCGCCGTGTGGTAGCGCGTGTTCGGCAGGCGCTCGCGCACGAACTCGCGTTCGACGAAGGCCGCGACCGCGTCGATCTCGGACTCGGACAACACGGTGGCGAACGACGCCATCGCGCTGCCGGGCTTGCCCTCGCGCACCGCCTGCGCGATGCGATCACGCGAGAGATCGGCCACGGTTGCGCGGCTGAAGTCGCGCGGCGGCGGCTGCAGGTAGCGCGCGGCGAGCGTCTTCGAGTCGCCGGAGTAGCCGTGACAGAAGTAGCAGCGAAAGTTGTAGACCGCGCGGCCCTGCTCATGCCGATCCAATGTCGCCGCCGCCGCCGGCGGCCCCGCCACGTCCCAACCGACGAAGAAGATCAGCGCCGCCCAGAGCAGCCCGATCGCAGCGTGCGACCCATCCTTCACGTCACTTGCCCGCCCGCGCCGCGGTGCTCGCGCCCTCGCCGCGGATGAATGCCTGGAACACGTACTCGGCGACATCGGCGATCTGCTGCGGCGTCGCCACCTGCTTCCACGCCGGCATCTCGCTGGCCAGTCGGCCCTCGCTGATGCCGGCGTAAAGCGCGGCGCGGTTGAAGCGCTGGCGCGACGCGTCGCCGATGAAGTTGCGCGGCTTCGGGTTGATGAAGTACGCGCGCGGCCCGGCACCGTCGCCGCGCGCGCCGTGGCAGGTGGCGCAGTTGGCCAGATAAAAAGCACCTCCGCGCTTCGCGTCGCCCTTCAGACCGTTGGGGAGACCGGCCGTCATGTCGACCGGCACGGAGGTGAAAGCGCTGGCGCCGGCCGCCGCAGCGGCATCGGCTTCGCGCCCTCCGTGTGCGCGCGTGCCGGAGATGGCCGCTCCGGCCGGCGCGGCCTGTCCTTGCACGAAGCGCGTGTGCACGTAGTCGGCCAGGCGCTCGATGTCTTTGGGGGAGAGCTGCGTCTTCCAGCCGACCATCGCTGTGCCGGGCCGGCCCTGCGCGATCGCCAGCGCAATGCGCTCGCGCGTCAGTTCCTGTTTCGAGACGACGCTGGTGAAGTCACGCGGCAGCGTTGACAGCGCGCCCGTGGCGCGGCTCTTGCCGTCGCCGCGGTCGCCGTGGCAGACCGAGCAGTAGTTGTGATAGAGCACCGCGGGGTCAGACGCGGTCTGCGCAAGCGCGCCTTGCGCCGCGAGCCCAAAGAGCGCGAGCCCCGAGAGCGCGCGCCACAGAGCGCGGTAGAAGCGAAGCGGCATATCCCCACCCGTGCGTTGTCGTGCAGCGTGCTGCTGCAACTTCCTTGCCACGACGCGGGGCGGCGCCTTGATCCAGCGCAAGCTACTCTGGCACGTCGATTGCACTCAGCGTCCGCAATCCATCATTCATTTGCCACTTCCATCGGACGCTCCACCATGAACTTTTCAATTGCGAGACAAACCCTTCTCACTTTCGGCATCGCCGCATGCGCTGTCGCGCCGGCCTTGGCCGCCGATGGCAAGGCCGTGTACGACAAGACCTGCGTCGTCTGCCACGCCGCCGGCGTGGCCAATGCACCCAAGCTCGGCGACAAGACCGCGTGGGCGCCGCGCGTGGCCACCGGCAAGGACGCGTTGCTCGCGTCGGTGATCAAAGGCAAGGGCGCCATGCCGCCGAAAGCGGGCGCGGCCGATCTGAAGGACGACGAGATCAAGGCCGCGATCGACTTCATGCTGGCGTCGGTGAAGTAGGGCCCGTCAACAGCCGCCCTGGCCCGCGAGACAAGCACCATGCGCGCACGCCGCGCCCTCGTCTTCGGCCTGCCGCTGTCGCTGCTGGCCGCCTGCGCGGCACCGCCGCAGCAGCAAGCCACGGCGCCTGCGCGGCAGCTGCTGTTCCCGGCGCCGCCGGACGAACCACGCTTCATCTTCGAGCGCACCGTGCGCAGCAGCGCCGACCTGATCGCGCCCGAGGAGACCAGTGCACTGCGGCGCCTGGTCACCGGCGAGGAGCAGCGCGGCGAAGCCTTGTCCAAGCCGTACGCGATCGCGGCGACTCGCGGGCGCCTCTACGTCTCCGACACCGTCAGCCGCTACGTGCGCCTGTTCGACGTGCCACGCGGCCAGTTCCACCGCATCGGCGACGACGAAGGCCCGGGTCAGCTGACCAAGCCGATCGGCGTCGATGTCGATGCTGCCGGCAACCTCTACGTCGCCGACATCGGCGCCAAGGCGGTCTTCGTCTATGGCCCCGACCGCCAATTCCTGCGCCGCATCGGCGGCGAGAAGTGGTTCTCGCGCCTGACCAGCGTCACCGTCGATCCCACGGGCGCGCGCCTGTACGCCGTGGACATCGGCGGCGTCAGTTCGGACAAGCACGTGGTGCGCGTGTTCGACGCCAAGAACGGTCAGCACCTGATGGACATCGGCAAACGCGGCAGCGGCCCGGGCGAGTTCAATCTGCCGCGCGATGTGGCCATCGGTCTCGACGGCCGCCTGTACGTCGTCGATGGCGGCAACTTCCGCGTCGTCGTCTTCGACCGCGAGGGCAAGTACCTGTTCGCCTTCGGCAGCGTCGGCAAGCAATATGGCCAGTTCGCGCGGCCGAAGGAAGTTGCGGTGGATCGCGAGGGCAACGTCTATGTGGTGGACAGCGCCTTCGGCAACTTCCAGATTTTCAATCCGGAGGGTGAGCTGCTGCTGTTCGTCGGCGAACGCTCCGAGCGTGACGGCCCAGGCAAGTACATGCTGCCATCGGGCATTGCGGTGGATGAAGACGGCCGCGTCTACATGGTTGATCAGTGGTTCCGCAAGGTCGAGATCTACCGCCCGGTGACGCTGAAGGCCGAAGCCGGTTTCGTGCCCTTGCGTTCGGCGCCGGCGAAGTGATGCAACGCCGGCAACGCCGTGGTTCTTTCCCGAACGCGGGAACCCCGATTCCAAAGCACGGGAGCTTTCGACCCTACGCCGTGGCGGCCGCACCCGCGTGACCAGTGGCACGCTTTCTGCACAGCACCTCACGTCAAGCGGCGCATTGGGGAGTGCAAGGCAAGACGACTGTGCAACCCAACCTGGAGAAGACGACATGAGAATAGCCAAGCTGTTCGGTCGCACGAGGTGGGGGGCAGTGTCCGCGGGGTTGTCGGCGGCCATGCTCCTCTTACTCAGTGCACCAGCGTCGGCGCAGACCGCAGAAGGCATCGCGGTCACGCGCCACAACCTCGGCTCGCAAGGCACCGGCAACCGCGCGTCGAACACCGACGAGATCTGCGTGTTCTGCCACACGCCGCACGGCGGCGCGACGCAGACCTCAGTGCCCCTGTGGAACAAGCGGCTGGCGACGGCCGGGCCGGCCGGCGGTGGCAGCTACACCACCTACGACACGCTGCAGTTGCCGTCGCTCGACGGCACGGTGGCGCCTGTCGGCTCGGTCTCGATGGCCTGTCTGTCCTGCCATGACGGTACGCAGGCGATGGACAACGTCATCAACGCACCGGGCTCCGGCGGCTACGCAGTGGATGGCGGCGGCAACGACGGCCGTGCCTGGAGTTGGACCGGGACCACGGTGGATACCGCCACCGGCCGCATGACGAATGGGGGTGACCGCATCTCGATGCTCGGCACCGACTTGACCAACGATCACCCGATCGGCATCCAGTACTGCGGCGGTGGCCTCACCGGCAGTGGCACGGCGGTCTCGGGCACCTGCCGCGACGGCGACTTCGTCGCACCGCTGACGCAGGTCATCAACACCAACCAGGTGTTCTGGGTCGAGACCGGCGGCAACGGCAAGCAGCGCACCGACCTGCCGCTGTACCAGCGCACGACCGGCGGCCTCGGGCCCATGGTGGAGTGCGGCAGCTGCCACGACCCGCATGTGTCTACCGGCCAGCAAGGTCCTGCGACCACCGGACGTGTGGCCGGCGAGACCTTCCTGCGCGTCGGCAACGGCGGCAGCGCGGTGTGCCGCGCCTGCCATGTGAAGTAGTCAGCTCGCTGCGGGCCGGGCGCGACGTTGCGCCCGGCCCGCTCTTCCACAGGGCTTGCCCATGAACACGACCCCCCGCATGCTGGCCGCGCTGTGCATTGCAGCCGGCACCGCGTTCGCACAGGCGCCTGCGCCGGCACCCGCGGCCACGAAAGCCGACGCCTTGTTCGCGCGCGTCGGCGACAGCGTCGTCCCGCTGGCCGACTACCAGCGCGCGCTGTCGGTCGCGATACGCAACAAGTACTACCACGCCAAGCCGCCCGAAGGCGAAGTCGCACGTCTGCAGCGCGAGGTCGGCGACGACGTCGTCAACCGTGTGCTGCTGCTGGCCGAAGCGCGGCGCCGTGGCCTGAAGCCCGACGCGGCCAAGATCGCCGCCACCGCTGGCCGGCTACGAGGCGCAATACAAATCGAGCGCGAACTGGCAGGCCAACCGCGAAAAGATGCTGGCCGCGGTGACGCCGCAGCTCGAACGCGAGAGCTTGCTCGAGCAAATCGTCAAGCAGGTGCGCGATGTGCCCGAGCCGAGCGCGGACGTGGCGCGTGCGTTCTACGAGCAGCACAAGGATCTGTTCATCGAGCCCGAGCAGGTCAAGTTGAGCCTGATCGTGCTGCGTGTCGATCCGAGTTCGCCCGCCACGCAATGGCGCAGCGCCGAAGACGAAGGCCGCAAGCTGCACACGAGGCTGGTCGCCGGTGCTTCGTTCGCCGAACTCGCGCGCGTGCATTCGGGCGACAAGAGCGCCGCCGACGGCGGCCAGATGGAATACACCCACCGCGGCATGCTGCCGGAGGCGGTGCAGAAGGTCATCGACCCGCTCGCGGTGGGCGCGCTCGCCGAGCCGGTGCGGCTGCTCGAAGGCGTCGTCATCCTGCGCTTGGACGGCCGCAAGCCCGGCCAGCAGCGCGCGTTCGAGCAGGTGCGCGAGCGCGCCGCCGACCTGTGGCGGCGTGACGAAGGCGACGCGCGATGGCAGCGCCTGCTGGCCGATCTGCGCCGGGCCACGCCGGTGCGCATCGACGAAAGCCACTATGCGCCGCTGCGCGCCGCGAGCGACAAGCCGAGCGCGAGCTGACTTCACGCCGCGAGCCTGTCTGGCAGGAATGCGTGTCGTGAAGGTCGTGCGCCACCGCCGCCGACGCAGTGCCCTCGGCTGGGCTTGGCCGCTGACGCTGGCGATCGCCGGACCGGCTGCGCACGCCGCGGCCTATCTGCCCGGCGCGCAAGCCGATCCGCCGACCGGCGATACGCCGCCGCCGGCCGTGGCCACGGCCAACGAGCCGCTGCGCGGCAACGGCATCGAATGGCGCTTCGGCCCGTGGCGCACCAGCGGCCTGCTCGCGCTTGATTTGCGCTGGCTGCGCTTCGACGGCGGCACCGACGTGCGCCAGACCGCCCTGCTGGCCGATGTCGAAGCAGCGAGCTATCTCTGGCAGCCCTGGTTTGCGCAAGTGCGCTTCGGCGTTGGTTTCGTTGCCAGCACCGACAGCAACGGCCACGAGGGCGAACCGCGAGTGGCCGCCACCGGCAACACGATCACCGGCCACGGCCAGTTGAACGTGTTCCCGGCGAGCCGCTTTCCGTTCACGCTGCGCGCCGAGGCCACCGACAGCCGCACCAACGTCGAAGCGCTCGGCACCGACTTGCAAACGCGCCGCCTGTCGCTGCTGCAGTCGTACCGGCCCGAGAGCGGCAACGACCACTACCAGCTGCAGATCGACGCCAGCCGGCTGCTGGCCGACGGCCAGCGCGACACGCTGCTCAGCGTCGAAGGCGATGCGCTCTGGCTGCGCGGCGCGCACCGCTTCGAGCTCGGCGCCAACTGGGCCGACAACCGCGCCAGCAATGGCCGCGAACGGACGCGCCTGTCCGCGCTGACCGCGCGCCACGGCTTTCATCCGTCGGACCAGCTCGGCATCGACAGCCTGGCGAGCTGGTACGAGTCGCGCTCGCGCTTTCGCGACGATGCGCTCGCGCTCGATCTCGGCACCGCGGTCGAGCAGCTGTCAACGCTGCTGACGTGGCGCCCGCGCGAGGGCGACCTGCCGCTGGCGGTGCTGCCCAACACGCTGATCGTCGGCAGCGCACGCTGGGTCGGCGCGCGCTCGCTGGGCAGCTTCGGTGCACCGTCGCTGCAAAGCGCCAACGCCACGCTCGGCGCCAGCGCCGACGTGACACCGTCGTGGCGCATCTCCGGTGCGGCCTCGGTCAACCAGTTCGACGCCGAGGACAGCGAGCTGCAGCGCAGTGCCAGCGTCAACGCTTCGGCCGGTTGGGTGCCGCGCGGCTGGGACTGGGGCCCCTGGCGCTACCTGCCGTCGCTGACGCTCAACGCCGGCATCACGCGCGGCAACGACGACAGCGACCGCGAGTTCGGCGCCACGCAGCTCACCCACGGCCTGTCGCGCGACTGGCAGTTCGCGGATGCCGACCGCGTTTCGCTGTCGGCCACGCAAAGCGTTGGCGCGCTGGTCGACTCGACGCCTGTGCAGCGCGAGCACACCACGACCTTGACGCACAGCCTGGGCGTGGTCTGGCAGACCGTCTCCGATGCATCGAGCCAGCAGTTCGCCAGTGCCTCGGTCAGCGACTACCGCAGCCGCAATGGCGAAGACATCAGCTTCCAGCTCGTCAACTTGCAGTGGAGCCAGCGCATGCAACTGTCGCGCGTGTCCTCGTGGTCGGGCAGCGTCACGCTGCAGGCCACGCGCAGCCGCCTGACGCAACGCGACCCGCTGAGTGGCGAGCCGGTCGAGTTCGACGACGGTTGGCGCAACTTCGCCAGCGGCACGCTGAACTACGACCACCAGCGCGCCTTCGGCGTGCCGCGGCTGCGCTTCTCGCTGCTCGCCAGCATCAGCACGCAGCAGCTTGCGCGCCGCTCGGCCGGCGACGTTGATGCGCCGCTGCGTTTCGTCAGCCGCTCGCTCGAAGCACGGCTGGACTACACGATCGGCAAGCTCGAAGCGCGGCTGTCGGCGCGCGCCGCGCGTGTCGACGAGCGCAATGTCGCGGCCCTCGTCGCGCGCTTGCAGCGACGTTTCTGAGGAGTACGGCTTGAAGTCCCTGCGCATCCTTCCCCTCGTCGTCGCGCTGCTCGGCCTGACGCTGCCGGTGTCGGCCGAGTACGGCGACGTCGTCATCAACAACTTTTCCGACGCCGCCGGCATGCGGCCGGTGGTGTTCCCGCATTGGTTCCACCGGGTGCGCTTTCGCTGCAAGGTTTGCCACGCCGACCTCGGCTTCCAGTTCAAGGCCGGCGGCAATCAGATCGACATGCTGAAGATCATCGACGGCCAGTTCTGCGGCGCCTGCCACAACGGTGAGCTCGCCTGGTCGGTCGAGAACTGCAACCTCTGCCACGCCGGCAAGCCGAAGACGCCGACGCAGGTGCACGAGAGCACGCTCCAGAAACTGACGGGAGCACCGCGATGAAAGCGCTGCTTCTGGCCTTCGTCTTGGCGCTGATGTCGTCCTCCGCCGCGGCGCAAGGCGCGCCGGCCGGCAAGGCGGTGTACGACAGCACCTGCGCGGTGTGCCATGCCACCGGCGTCGTCGGCGCACCCAAGCCCGGCGACGCCGCGGCCTGGGGACCGCGCGCCAAAGGCGGCCTCGAAGCGCTGGTCAAGAGCGCGATCGCCGGCACCACCAAGGGCATGCCGCCGCGCGGTGGACGGCCCGACCTGAGCGATGCGCAACTGCGCGCCGCGATCGAGTACATGGCGGGAGCGGCCTTGGCGGGTCGCGTGGCAGCGCCAACATCGGCAGCAGCAGCAGCCAAGCCCGCAGCGCCCGCGTCTGCGCCGCGCGCAGTCACGGCCACGCCGGCCGCAGCGCCACCGCCGCGGGCGGCGACGGCAGCGCCTGCCGCAACGCCCGCGCCTGCGGCCACCACCACCGCCGCTACCGCCGCCCCTGCAGCCGTCGCTGCGGTCTCGCCCGCACCGACGCCGGCGCCGAGCGCCGAGGTCAACGCCTTCAACCGCCTGTTGCGCCCGACCGGCCGCGTCAACCGGCCGGCGGCCGAGTCGGGCATCCACGATCCGAGCAACGACGCGACGCTGCAGTTGCAGCCGCCAGCGCAGGCCTTCGCCGATCTGCCTAAAGCCACCGCGGGCAACCATGTCGATTGGGTCAAGGCGCTGGCCGCCAAGCAGATCGACCCGCGCTGGGACCGCAAGGACCCGAAGGCTGCCGCGGTGGTGATGGACCTGAACATCGTGCGCGAGGTCAAGGGCTCGATGCCCGACGTCGTCTATCCGCACAAGCAGCACACCGAGTGGCTCGACTGCTCGAACTGCCACCCGTCGATCTTCGTGCCGCAAAAGGGCGCCAACCAGATCAGCATGGCGTCGATCCTGCTCGGCCAGAAGTGCGGCGTGTGCCACGGCAAGGTCGCGTTCCCGGTGTCGGAATGCCGCCTGTGCCACTCGCGCAAGAAAAGTGGCGACGCCGTCGCGGAGAAGAAGCCGTGAACGCGCTCCACGCGCTCGCGTTCGGCTTGCTGCTCACGTCTGCCGCGGCCGGCGCGCACGACGACGCGCGCACGCAGGCCGAGCAGCGCGTGCGCCTGGCCTCGCGCCTGATCGCCGATTCGCCCGCGGCACAGCGCATCCAGGCCAGCGGCAATGCCACGGCGATCTCGCACCTCGACGAAGGCCGGCTGCACCTGTCGGCGGCCGAGGAGGCGCTCAAGGCCGGCGACCCCGCCAAGGCGCGCAAGAGTGCCGACGAGTCGTTGCAGCACCTGGGCATGGCGCGCCGCCTCGTGCCCGACCAGCCCTCGCGCCAACAGGCGCTGCGCGCTCGCCACGAGCAGCAGTTGGCAACCGTCGAGCGCCTGGTCGAAGCCTGGCGCGTGCGCGCCGGTGCCAATGCCCTCAGCAACACGGATAGCGCATTGCTCGACGCCACCAGCCTCGTCGGCCAGGCGCGGCAGTTGGGCCAGGAGCAGCGCTTCGACGACAGCCTGCGCACGCTCGGCGCCGCCGAGCAGCGATTGCTGGCCGGCTTCTCGCGCGTCTTCCCCTCGCGCGAACTCGACTACACAGCGCGCGGCACCGACCCTGTCGAAGCCTTCCACGACGAGATGGCCGGCTACTCCGCGCTCTCGGAGCTGATCCCCGTTGCCGTGCGCGAACTCGCGCCGCGCGCCGACGCGCAAGTGCTGATCGCGCGCTACGTGCAGTCGGCGCAGGCGCTGCACCAGCAGGCGCAGCAGCGCTTCGAGGCAGGCGACCGCACGAGCGCGCTGGCCACGCTGCGCAGCGCCGTGCTGTACGTGCAGCGCGCGCTGGCCGCGGCCGGTGTCGTCACGCCCAACCCCAGCGAAGGCCCGCCATGAGAAGACTCTTTGCCGGCAGCCTGCTCGCGCTCGCCTGCACGCTCGCCATCGCCGAAGACCGCGAGGCGCTGGAACGGCGCCTGAGCTCGGTGGCGACGCTGATCGAAGCGTCGTCGGCGGCGCGGCAGATCGAATCGAGCGGTGTTGCCGCGGCGCGCGAGAAGCGCGACAACGCGCGCCTGATCCACCGCGAAGCGGCCGCCACCTTGAAGGCCGGCGACGCCGCGGGCGCGACCAAGCTGCTCGACCAGGCGGCGCGCGAAATGATGAACGGCGCGCGCTTGGCCAAGCCCGAGGAAGTGCAGGGCCAGAAGGACAAGCGCGACTTCGACGCGCGCCTGGACAGTGCGCGTGCGCTGCTCGCCGCGCAGCAGCGCATCACGACGGAAAAAGGCAACCCGGCCGAAGCGCGCGAAGCCACGCAGCGCATCGAGCAGTCGATCGCGCAGGCCGACAAGCTCGCCGCTGCCGGCCAGTGGAGCCAGGCGCGGCCGATCGTCGATCGCGCCTACCTGACGGCGCGCGTGTCGATCGAGCAGATGCGCCGCGGCGACACGCTGGTGCGCTCGCTGACGTTCGCCAGCAAGCGCGAGGAGTACGCCTACGAGGTTGACCGCAACGACACGCATCGCATGCTGGTCAACCTGGTGCTGGCCGACAAACGCGACGCCGCGACGATGCTGCAGCCGCTGATCGACAAGGCCGCCGTCCTGCGCAAGGACGCCGACGCGCAGGCGCAGCGCGGCGACCACGAAGGCGCGATCAAGACGATCGAGGACTCGACGCGCGAGCTGGTGCGCGCAGTACGCGCCGGCGGCATCTACATCCCAGGATGAAATGGACCACCCCCGAAGCGGCTTCGCCGCTCCCCCTCAAGGGGGCGGCGCCAGTGGACCGGCAAAGCCGGATCCGCGGCGCCCGCTGGGCTCGCATTGCGGCGTGCTCGTCGTTGAGCGTCGCGCTGGCCGCCGCGCCCTCGCAATGGCTGCGTTTGGAAAACGACGGCATCCACGACCCGAAGAACCCGGCGATCGGACTGCTGCAGCAACCCGCCGACGCACTCGCAGCGCTGCCGCGCGATGGTGCCGGCAACCTCGTCAACTGGGTCAAGGCCATCGAGTCCGGCGCGATCAACCCGCGCACCAACATCCTGCCGGAGACGCAGGTGCGTGTGCGCGACGACGAATTCATCATCGCCAAGTACGGCTCGATGCCGGCGGTGAAGTTTCCGCACCGCGCGCACACGCTCTGGCTCGACTGCGCCAACTGCCACGACAAGCTGTTCAAGCCCAAGGCCGGCGCCAACCGCTTCAGCATGAGCGCGATCCTCAACGGCGAGCAGTGCGGAGTCTGCCACGGCGCCGTGTCGTTTCCGCTGACCGAATGCAACCGCTGCCACAGCGTGCCCAACGCCTCGCTGCCGCGGCCGTCGGCCAAGCCATGAAGCGCGGCGCACTGATGCTCGCACTGGCGCTGGCCGCGCCCGCGCCCTGGGCCGAGTACGCCGACGTCGTGCTCGACAAGCGATCGAGCCAGGCCGGCGTGCGGCCGGTGATCTTCCCGCACTGGTTCCACCGCATCCGTTTTCGCTGCAAGGTCTGCCATCACGAACTCGGCTTCACGATGCGCGCCGGCGCCAACGACGTGCTGATGAGCGACATCATCGACGGCAAGTTCTGCGGCAGCTGCCACAACGAGCGCATCGCCTGGGGCGCCGATCGCTGCGACCTGTGCCACTCGGCCAAGCCCGGCACGCCGCCCGGCATCCGCGGCGGCGCGCAGACTTCGGGGCCGGGGCGGTGGTAGCGCGCCGCGCTGTCTGCGGCGCCGCTGCGCTGTCGGCGTTCGGCTGCGCGAGCGAAGCGCCGACCCGACGCGAGGCTTCACGCGCGATCGGCCCGCTGACGCCGTGGCGCGTTGTCAACGGCGGCTTCCTCGCGCCGGCGCAGCCGGCGCCGTCGCAAGGCCTGCCGCCGCAAGCGATGCCGATGCCCGGCCTGCCGCCGCTACCGGCGCGCCCCGGCACCGGCATGTTCATCAAGCTGATTGCGCCCGCGGCGATCGCATTGCGCGGCCCCGACCTGCTGGTGGCCGACAGCGCCACCTCGCGACTGTGGCGCATCGACGCCGCGGCCAACCACGCCAGCGGCATTGCCGGCGCGCCGGTCGCGCCCGGCACCGCGCTCGCGCTCGGGGCCGACCTGTCAGCGTGGGTGCTCGACCCGGCCGCGCGCCAGGTGCTGCGCTTCGTGCGCGATGGCCGCCTGATCCAGACCTATCGCGTGCCGACCGAGCTGCCGTCGCCGGTGGCGGTCGCGCTCGCCGATGGCGGTGCGACGTTGCTCGTCGCCGACGGCATGGGCGCGCAGTGGTCGGAGCAGCGCGGCGCGTCGGGCATCGTGCAGAAGATCGCGCCGCAGTCCGACAGCGGCGCGCGGGTCAGCGGCGTCGATGGCCTGGCGCTCGCGGGCTCGGCGCTGTTCGTGCTCGACCGCCTCGCCGCGGCGGTGCACAAAGTGGCGCGCGACGGCCGCGTGCTGGCCACGCTCGGCCGCGGCGAGCTGACGCAGCCGAGCGCGATCGCGGCCGATCTCGACGGCCGCCTCTTCGTCGTCGATGGCGCGCAGCAGGCGCTGGTGCTGCTGCGCGAAGGCGCGCCCGCGCAGCGCTTCGACGCACGCGATCTCGGCCTGCAGCGGATCGGCGGCATCGCCATCGACGAGCGCGTGCTGGCGCTGTCGGACGCGCTGCTCGGGCAGGTTGCCACCTTCCTGATCGCGCCATGAAACGACTCCTTGCCTTGCTTGCCGCGCTCGCGCTGGCCGCGTGCGCGAGCACCGGCCCAATCCGCGGCCGCCTGCACTACGGCATGGACGATGCGCCCGAAGGCCAGAAGCTGATGTGGCCGGCCGCGCCCGAGGTGCCGCGCTTTCTCTACACCGGCACGCTGGTCGGTGAGCCGAACTTTCGCGCCAACGGCGAAACCCGTCCGACACTCGAACGCTTCGGCCGCTGGATCGCCGGGCTCGACGGCAACGGCCTGCCACCGACCGTGCTGCAGCGTCCGAGCGCGCTGGCCGGTGACGACGCCGGGCGCCTGTACGTTGCCGACGTCAGCCGCCAGGCCGTGTTCGTGTTCGACGACAAAGCCGGCGAGCTGCTGCTGTGGGAGCAGGCCGACGCAGCGCGGCGCTTCGTCGCGCCCAGCGGCATCGCCATCGGCGCCGACGCGGTGTACGTGACCGACGCCGAACTCGGCGCGGTGTTCGTGCTCGACCGCAACGGCGAGCCGCGCGCCACGATCGGCAAAGGCCTGTTCAAGCGACCGACCGGCGTCGCGCGCGACGCGAGCACGGGGCGCCTGTTCGTCGCCGACACCTACGCCCACGACATCAAGGTCTTCGACGCCCGCGGCACGCTCGTCGCCACGCATGGCGCACGCGGCAACGGCGACGGCCAGTTCAACTACCCGAGCCACCTCGCGCTGGCTGGCACCGAGCTCTACGTCACCGACACGATGAACAGCCGCATCCAGGTGCTGCGCGCCGCGGACGGCGCCTACCTGCGCCAGTTCGGCGCGCGCGGCCTGACGCTCGGCAACCTGGTGCGGCCCAAGGGCGTGAGCGTGGACGGTGAGGGCAACGTCTATGTCATCGAGTCCTACTTCGACAGCCTGCTCGTCTTCTCGCCGCGTGGCGAGTTCCTGATGCCGATCGGCGGCACCGGCAAGGCCACCGGGCGTTTCTACCTGCCCTCGGGCGTGTGGATCGACGGCAAGAACCGCGTGCACATCGCCGACATGTTCAACGGCCGCGTCGTGCTGTTCCAGTTCCTCGGAGGCGGCTGATGGTGCCCCCAAGCTCGCTCGCGCTCGCTACCCCCCGAGGGGGCCGTCCGCCAACGGCCCGGCAAAGCCGGTTCGGTGGCGGGAAGCTGGCTTTGAGTCAGATCTTGATCGCACGCCTGTTCGCTTGGTTGTTGCTGCTGGTCTTCGCGAGCGCTGCATTCGCGCAGCGCGTCGCCGACGTGCTCAACACGCCGCACAACCTCTCGGCGCAAGGCCCGGGCACGGTGCGCGCCGCGCCCGGCAGCACCAGCGAGGTCTGCGTCTTCTGCCACACGCCGCACGGCGCGGCGAAGGCCGACGCGGCCGGCACGCCGCTGCGTGCGCCGCTGTGGAACCGCCGCGTGCCCGACGGTGCGACCTACACGCCCTACACCTCGAACTCGCTCGACGCGCAGTCGATCCTCGACGGCCTGTCGGCCACGCCCGGCGGCAGCTCGAAGCTGTGCCTGTCGTGCCACGACGGCACGCTGGCCATCGGCAACGTCAACGTGCTCAACGGCAACGCCAATCCGACGATCGCGATGCAAGGCACCAGCCCTGGCGGCACGATGCCGCCGGGGCAGGGCGCCGCGAGCGGCTTCACGCGATTCATCGGCACCGACCTCAGCAACGACCACCCGATCTCGCTGACCTACAACAGCGCATTGGCCGCGCGCGACGGCGAGCTGAACAACGTCGATGCGCAGCAGCGTTGGCCGGCCGGCGGCAGCGTGCTCGGCGTGCGCTCGCCCGGCTACAAGCCGCTGCTGCCGCTCGAGCCCACCGGCAACGCCGGCCAGGGGCAGATCCAGTGCGCCACCTGTCACGACCCGCACCTGCGCGAGCTCGATGCCTCCAAGGGCAGTGCCAAGTTCCTGCGCGCGCAGCGCTTCCAGGAGAGCGCGCCCGGCCCGACGCATAACGTGCAGAGCGACATCCTCTGCCTGTCGTGCCACGACAAGAGCCTGGGCGCCGGCGTCTGGGCCAACTCGGCGCACGCGCGGCCCGAGGTCGCCGACGAAACCTACCGCGACGGCGCGGCGCAACTGCGCGAGTTCCCGGCCGGGCTGCCGGTGTGGAAGGCGGCGTGCCTGAACTGCCATGACACGCACACTGTGCAAGGCGCGCGCCGCCTGCTGCGCGAAGGCACCGACGCCGCGCTGCCGCAGGGCAACCCGCTGGCCGCGCGCCAGGGCGGCAACGCAGCGCTCGAGAACACCTGCTACCAGTGCCACACCAACGCCGCGAAATCGGCGCTGGCCAGCGTGACGCAGGTGCCGGACCTCGAAACCTCGTTTTCGCAACTGATCCGCATGCCGATCGTCACGGCCGAGCAGGCCGACAGCAGCAGCGAAGCGCACGACATCACGTCCAATTTCAGCGACGGCTCGATCGACTGCAGCGGCGCGGTCGCGCGCTGCGGCGCCGACTTCCTCGAGCCGCGCAGCAAGCTGGCGCAGCGCCACGCCGAATGCACCGACTGCCACAACCCGCACCGCGTCATGAAGTTCCGGCGCTTCACGGGCGGCATCGGCGGCATCGGCGGCACGCCCGACGCGGCCGGCACGCACGAGCATGCGGAGAACGCAACCACGGTGCGCAGCAACATCGCCTCCGGCGTGCTGCGCGGTGCCTGGGGCGTGGAGCCGATCTACGGCTCACCTTCGTTCCAGCAATTGCCGGGCAGCTACAGCGTCAAGCGCGGCGACCCCGGCGCGGGCATCGACAGCTCGGCGGCCGCGCCCTACGTGACGCGCGAGTACCAGATCTGCCTGAAGTGCCACAGCGACTACGGCTACGCCGACAACAACGTCTATCCGCTCGGCAACCGGCCGGCACTCGGCCGCGCTGGCGGCACCGCGCCCGGCACCAACAACCTGACCGTCTACACCAACCAGGCCAAGGAGTTCCAGGCGCCGCTGTCGCACCAGGGCGATGCCACGGCGTTGAACAGTGGCGCCGGCTCGGCCTACAGCGGCAACAACCACCGCTCGTGGCACCCGGTGATCGGACCGACCGGCCGCAGCGGCGCCAACGCCGCGGCCTTCCGCCAACCCTGGAGCAATGCCATCGGCACGCAGACGATGTACTGCAGCGATTGCCACGGCGAGAACACGCCCGAGGGCACGATCATTCCGGCCGGCGGCGACAACGGCACGCCCTGGGGGCCGCACGGCTCGGCCAACAACTTCCTCTTGAAGGGCGTGTGGAACAACACCGTCGGCGCCAACAACCGCGGCGACAACGGCGTCAACCCCAACGGCCTGTGCTTCAAGTGCCACAACCCCAACACCTACGCCAACCGCAACGGCTCGGGGCAGACCGGTTTCTTCAACAGCGACCGCGGCAACCTGCACGCGCACCACACCGACAAGATCGAGAGCATGCGCTGCAACTGGTGCCACGCGGCGGTGCCGCACGGCTGGAAAAACAAGGCGCTGCTGGTCAACCTCAACGACGTCGGCCCGGAGGCCGGCCGCGCCGGCAACGAAGAGTGGCGCATGAACGCGTCGTCGCAGGCCTACAACCAGGAGCCGTACTACCTCAACGCCAAACTCAAGGTGCGCACCTTTGCCAACAGCGGCAATTGGAACGAGTCCAACTGCGGCTCGAACGCATCGGCCACCGCCTTCGGCACCAACACCAACAACACCAACAGCGGCAGAGACTGGATGAGGGACGTTTGTTCCAACCCGCCATGAAGCACCGCTGGCTCGCCCACTTCGGCTCACTGCGCAGCGCGCTGGCGCTGATGCTGCTGCTCGGCGGGGTCGTGCTCGCGCAGCCGGGCGCAGCGGAGCTCGCCATCGTCTTCGCCGCCCTCGGCATCAACCTGCTCGCTGCGCTGGCCGTGCATCCGCTGCTGCGCCGGCAGTTGCCGCTGCTGGTGTTTCATCTGGCGCTGCTCGCGCTGGTGCTGCTCGTCGGTGTCGGCCGGCTGACCCAGCTCGACGGGCGATTCGAATTGCTGCAGGGCGTGCCGTTCGACGGCCAGTTGATGGAACACGAGGCCGGCGCGCTGTACCGCGCCGACCTGCAACGCTGGCAACTGCGCAACGAGAGCTTCACGATCGACTACGCGCCCGGCCGGCGGCGCGGCGCGACGCGCAACGCGGTGGCCTGGACCGATGCCGACGGTGCCGTGCAGCGCGCGGTGATCGGCGACCACCGGCCGCTGGTGATCGGCGCGCATCGCGTGTACACGACGTCTAACAAGGGCTTCGCGCCCGTTCTGCGCTGGCGGCCGGCGCAGGGCGAGCCGGTGCTCGGCGCCGTGCACCTGCCGAGCTATCCGACGCACGAGTTGCGCCAGTCGCGCGAGTGGGCGTTGCCCGATGGCCGTTCGATCTGGCTGCAACTGCAGTTCGACGAGAAGAACCTGATCGCGCCCGACAGCGCCGCGCAGTTCCGCCTGCCCGACGTGCACCGCGTCGTGCTGCGCCTGGGCGATGCGCGCGCCGAACTTGTGCCGGGCCAGGCCTGGCGCATCGACGGCGGCACGCTGACCTACGAGGGCCTGAGCCCGTGGATGGGCTACCGCGTGACCCACGACCCGACGCTGCCGTGGCTGCTCGCTGCGGCGCTGACGGCGGCGCTCTCACTGGCGTGGCACTACGTCGTGGTCTTTCGTGCGCCGCGCGCGCAGCCCGCGCCGGCCCTGCCGCGAAGAGGAGCCTCGCATGCCTGAGGCCTGGCTGCTGTCGCTCGCGCTCGCCGCGTACGCCACCTGCGGCGCGGTCACGGCCGCCGGGCTGCGCTGGCAGCGGCCGTCGTGGCCGCTTGCAGCTTCGGCGCTGTTTGCCGCGCTGGCGCTGCACACGCTGGCGCTGGCCACGCGCTGGCAGACGCTCGGCCATGGCCCGTTCACGACGCTGCACGAGATCCTGTCGAGCAACCTGTGGAGCCTGGCGCTGATCGTGGCACTTGCCGCCGTGTGGGTGCGCGAGGTGCGTGCTGCTCTGATCGCGGCGCTGCTGCCGCTGGCGGTGCTGGCCGCGTGGCTCGCCGCCAGCGACGCCGGCGCCGGCCACCTGCCGCCGACCTACGACACGCCGCTGCTCTACATCCACACGCTGGTCGGCAAGCTCTACCTCGGCCTGCTGCTCGTTGCCACGGCGCTGGGCGCGTTGTCTTGGTGGCGCGCCTCGCCGATCAGCGATGCGCTGGCCCATCGCTTCGCCGCATTCGCCTTCGTCTTCGACACGCTGATGCTGATCGTCGGCGCGGTCTGGGCGCAGGACGCGTGGGGCCGCTACTGGGCCTGGGACCCGTTGGAATCGTGGGCCTTTGCGAGCTGGGTCGCGCTCGCCGCTGCGCTGCACGCGCGCGCGACGCTGCGGCCGAGCCCGGCCCTCTTCGGCGCGATGCTGGCCGGCGTGTTCGTGCTGGCGTTCCTGACGTTCTTCGGCGTGCCGTTCATTTCGATGTCGCCGCACAAGGGGGCCGTGTGATCCGACGACATGCAGATCGCCGCTGGCTCGGCCTGCTCGTGACGGCCGCGGCCATCGCCGCGGGCGGCTTGGCCTTCAACGCCGCGCAGTCGCCGCACGCCCCCGAAACACCGCCGCCCACCGCGCCGCACGCCGCCGAAACCAGGCGCCTGTTCGACGCCGCCGTGGTCATGCTGCATGCACGCCGCTACGACGACGCAGTGACCGCGCTGCACCGCGTGCTGACCTACGCGCCCAAGATGCCGGAGGCGCACGCCAACATGGGTTTTGCGCTGCTCGGCTTGAAGCAGCACGGCGCCGCGCGCGACTTCTTCGAGGGCGCGATCGCACTGACGCCGACTCAGGCCAACGCCTACTACGGCCTGGCGCTGGCCCACGAAGCGCAGGGCGACAAGTCCCTGGCCACCGGCGCGATGCGCAGCTACCTGCACCTGGCGCGCGACGAGCGGCCCGAGCACTTGAGCCGCGCGCGGGCCGCGCTGTGGGAGTGGGAGCAGCACAAGCCGAAAGCCAGTGCGGCGTCGGCGCCGCGTTGATCGTCTGTCAGGGTGTAGCTGACATCGACGACCTGATTTACTCGGCAAGGAAGGAACGATCAACAGCTAACGATCCCGACTACCGCCTTGCGGACGCTGGGTTGAACTCGCTGAAGGTGCGCGATCTGATCGAGGCGATCGGTCGGGCGCGAGTCGCGAAGATCGGCGCTCGGCCAGAAAGGAACTGCCGATCGAAGCTCGATGAAGGTGGGCAACCTGGCGATGACCGACACCTTGGGCGACGCACGACGGTAGGCGGCATCCGATCCGGCCGTCCTATCGACAGACGATTTCCCCGCCAAAAAGCCGACGTTCAAGTCCCCGAGCCGGACGAGCGCCCGGGTCTTTGCGCCAACAAGGCCTCGCCCGCTTGTCGCACCGCCGACAACACTTCTCGCTGTAGCTTCTCGTCCGGCATGGCGCGGGCAAGCATCACCGCGCCGACGTTCTGTGCCATCAGTACCCAGGCGTCTCCAAAAGTGGCGGTCAGGCGCTGCAGGCTGGCGTGGATCTTGAGCAGCCCGTCCTGGAATGCGGCCTTGGTGGCGTCATCTCCTCGCGCGATTTCGGGCGTGAGTGCGGGCAACGGGCACCCTTGCTCCGGATGCCTGACGTGCTGGAGGCTGAGGTAGCCGGCCAGCAGTCTGGCTGCGCTGGCATCGTCCGCTGCGTCGATGGTGTCGTACATCTGCGCCGTGCGCTCGAGCTCGGCCGCGATCAGCGCCGCCAACAGATCGGCCTTGCCGTTGAAGTGCTTGTACAGCGCACCCGTCGTCACGCCAGCCGAGGCCGCCAGCGCGGCCATGCCGCTTTCGTTGAAGCCGTGTTTCTTCGCATGGCTACCGCCCAACTCGATGAGCCGCTGGCGGGAGGCGTCTTTGTGATCCTTGGTGTAGCGCATGGCCTGATTGTGACTGCCACCAAAGTTGACAGCTCGGTGGATGATCAATAGGATAATAGGCATTATCTCATGGCGCAAGCCTGAGGCCAACTTAAGCAACGAGGCAACAGTGAACACACCGCAGCCAGTTGAGTGGAAGAAGACAGCATGCATCATCTGCTCGCTGAATTGCGGCCTGGAGGTCCAGACCGAGGACGGTCGGATCGTCAAGGCCAGGGGCGACAAGGATCACCCCACTTCCCAGGGCTATGTCTGCGAAAAGTCGCAGCGCATGGACTTCTACCAAAACGGCGCCGACCGCATCTCGAGCCCGAAGCGCCGGTGCACGGACGGCAGCTACGAAGACATTGATTGGGCTACGGCCATCCGGGAGATCGCCGCGAAGCTGGCCGCCGTGAAGAACAAGCACGGCGGTGCCAGCATCCTCTACTACGGTGGCGGCAGCCAGGGCAACCACCTTGGTGGCACCTATGCCGACAGCACGATCAAGGCATTGGGCGTGCTCTATCGCTCGAACGCGCTGGCACAGGAAAAGACCGGCGAAGCCTGGGTGCAAGGCAAGATGATGGGCGCCGGGGTGCACGGTGACTTCGAGCACGCCGAGGTCGCTGTCTTCCTGGGCAAGAACCCGTTCCAGTCGCACGGCTTCGCACGCACGCGAGTCATCCTGCGCGAGATCCAGAAGGATCCCAAGCGCTCGTTGATCGTCATCGACCCGCGCCGCAGCGAGACGGCCGAGATGGCCGACTATCACTTGGCAGTGCGCCCAGGCACCGACGCCTGGTGTCTGGCGGCGCTGGCCGCAATCCTGGTGCAAGACGGCTTGGTTGCGAAAGAGTGGCTCGATGCGCACACCACCGGCTACCCGCAGGTGGCCGACGCATTGCGGCGCATCTCGGTGCCCGAGTACGCCAAGGTCTGTGGGGTCGACGAAGCCCTGCTGCGCCAGGTGGCCGAGCGCATTGCGAGCGCGGCCAGCGTGTCGATGATCGAGGACCTGGGTGTGCAGATGAACCTGCACTCCACGCTCAACAGCTACTTGAATCGCCTCGTCTGGCTGCTGACGGGGCACTACGCCAGGCCGGGCACCAACAACGCGTTCGTACCCTTGCTCAACCTGTCGTTCTCTACCCGCGAAAGCGCAGCGCCAGCAGGTCAGCGCCCAAGCAAGGCCGGCAAGCCGCGGCCCGGCTCGCACAGCCCGGTCACCGGTGCCAAGGTCATCATGGGCTTGATCCCCTGCAACGTGATACCTGAGGAGATCCTCACCGATCACCCCCAGCGATTTCGCGCGATGTTCATCGAGAGCAGCAACCCCGTGCACTCACTGGCCGACAGCCAGCGCATGCGCGAGGCCCTGCGGGCGCTCGAGCTGAGCGTGGTGATCGACGTGGCCATGACCGAAACCGCACGCCAGGCCGACTACGTCTTGCCGGCCACCAGCCAGTTCGAAAAGGCCGAAGCGACCTTCTTCAACGTCGAGTTCCCGCGCAACGCATTTCACCTGAGGCAGCCCTTGTTCCCGCCTCGCCCCGGCACGTTGACCGAAGCCGAGATCCACGCACGCCTGGTCGAGGCCCTGGGCGAACTCGACGACAGCCACTACCGCCTGCTGCGGCGCGCCGCGCATTGGGGCCGAACAGCCTTTGGCCTGGCCTTCGGCTGGAAGTCGGCTCGCGACCCGAAGGTTGCCCGCTACGCGCCCGTCGTGCTCTACCGCACGCTGGGCCCCAGCTTGCCCGAAGGCTTTGCGCCAGCCGCCTCGCTATGGGGCCTGGCCCAGTTGTTCGCACGCAAGCAGCGGGCCTCGGCGGCACGGGCCGGCTTTGCCGGCAGCGCGCTGGCCGCCGGCAACAAGCTCTTCGATGCCATCCTCACGCGGCCCTCGGGCGTCATTTACTCGGTGAGCGAGTACGCGGACAGCTGGCAGGCCGTACGGCTGCCCGACAACAAGATCAACCTGCGTATCGACGAGATGCTGGCCGCATTGGCCGATCTGGACCAGAAGCGTCCGCAGCGTGACGCCGAATACCCCTTCGTGCTCTCTGCGGGAGAGCGTCGCAGTGACACCAGCAACACGTCGATTCGCGATGCGGCTTGGCACCGGCGCGGCACCTTTGGCACCCTGCGTATGAACCCCGCCGACGCCGAGCAGATCGGCTGCCAGGAAGGCGACTGGGTCCGCATGACGACGCGCCGCGGCCAGGCGCAAGCGCCGGTCGAACTGGGCAAGGACCTGCAGCCCGGCCACGTCGCACTGCCCAACGGCCACGGACTCGACTACACGCAGGCCGATGGCACCCCGGTGCACAAGGGCGTGTCGCTCAACGAACTCACTGACACGTCAAGCCGAGATCCCTTCGCCGGCACGCCGTGGCACAAGCACGTGCCGGTTCAGATCGTGCGCCTTGGCCCCAAGCAGGAGGCCGCCGCATGACGCATGTCGTGACCGAAGCGCATTCCTCGAAGAGACCGTGACCGATGTTCATCACTGGACCGACCTTGCATATAACTTGAAGCGCTTGATCGGCATCTTGGGTATTGCCAAGACGCTGAAGGCCATGAAGATAGCGGCGGCCTGAGGCCTGCGCGACCACCCTCAGACCACTCGCAGGTCGACTTGCCGATCCTCAGCCGTCACGACGTCGCCTGCACCTACTGGACAGCCTTGACGGCTCAGCTCGGGTGGCCGAGTGCCCACGCGCGTCAATCGCCTTGCACCGTGTTCTCACACGGCCTCGGTCAATTGCACGCGGTTTCGCCAAAGCTGCCCTTGCTATCCCGCGGCGGGAGCGGCAGCAGAGCGTCGTTCGGCCGAAGTCGGCGCCCCTTTTCCGAATCTCAACGAAGCTGGCCCATCAAGCGCTCCGTCACCAGCGACCCGATGCATCACCTCGCCAAAGCCGCGAAGCGTCGAGACGCGAACAGCCCCTGCAGCCTAGTTGCCGCGCAGCGCCGAGCTGGCCGCGGATTTGCATGGTCCGGCGGTGCAGCCTGCGTGCTCGCAGCGCGGGTTGCTTCGGCTTCTCAGTTCCGGGAAGCGGTTCCCGCGCTCGACACAGGCAAAGGCCAAGCCCATGCTCGTTTTCTGGATCGTTGCCGCGATGTTCACCGTCGGAGCGCTGCTGGTGCTGCTGCCGGGCCTGCTGCGCCCGCGCGCCGATGCGATCGGCGCCGCCGAGGCTGCGCTGGCGGTGCACCGCGATCAATGGCGCGAAGCCGCGGCCGATGTCGAACTCGGCCGGCTCGACGCCACGCAACTGGCCGCGGCGCGCATCGAGATCGATCGGCGTGCGCGCGAAGACGCGGCCGCTGTGCCGGCCGCTGCTGCCTCGGCGCAACCGGCGCGCCGCACCGCGCTCGCCCTCGCGTTGTGGTTGCCGGCGGCGAGCATCGCGCTCTACTTGTCACTCGGTGATCCGCGATCTACCGCGCCGGCCGCCAACGTGGTGGCGCAGCACAGCACGAGCCCGGACCAGGTGCAGAAGATGGTGTCCGCGCTCGCCGAACGGCTGAAGGCGCAGCCCGACGACATCGACGGCTGGACGATGCTCGGCCGCTCGTACGTGGCGCTCGGGCGCTACCGCGATGCCGCCACCGCCTTGCAGCGCGCCAACACCCTGGCGCCGCGCAACGCTGACCTGCTCGCCGACCTCGCCGACGTGCTCGGCATGGCGCAGGGCCGCAAGCTCGCTGGCGAGCCGGCGCGTGTGATCCAGGCCGCGCTCGACGCCGATCCGAAGCATGTCAAGGCGCTGGCGCTGGCCGGCACCGTGGCCTTCGAGGCCAAGGACTACGCGGCGGCGCGCGGCTACTGGCAGCGCCTGCTGGCCGTGGTGCCGGCCGATTCACCGATTGCCAGCTCGGTGGGCAACAGCATTGCCGAGGCCACCGCGCTCGAAGGCGGCACCACGGTCGCCGCCGCTGCCAACGACGGCAAGCCTGCCGCCGACGCCGTTGCCAGTGTTGGCGGCGATGTCAGCGTCAGCGCCGAGCTGGCCGCACGCATCGGCGCCGGCGACACGCTGTTCATCTTTGCGCGCGCCGCCGAGGGGCCGCGCATGCCGCTGGCGATTATCAGGCGCACAGCGCAACTGCCCACTGCGTTCACGCTCGACGACTCGATGGCGATGTCGCCGCAGTTGAAACTGTCGGGCTTTGGCGCCGTGGTGGTGGGTGCGCGCATCTCGAAGTCGGGCAACGCAACGCCGCAGGCCGGCGACCTGATCGGCCAGACCAGCCCGGTCGCCCCGGGCACGCAGGGGCTGCGCGTCGTCATCGATCGCGTGCAGCCCTGAAGACAGGCTTGCTCCTGCACGCGTCGCAGCATGAGAATGCACGCACCGCAGCCACTGAGTCCTGCCAATGAAGCGCTGGTCCGCCCTCGTGCTCGCCGCCTGCAGCCTGGCCGCCCCGGCGCAGCCGGAAGACGCGCCGCGCGCCGCGCTCGAAGACGCGCGCAAGGCGTCGACCGAGCTGGTCACCAGCGTGCGTGGCGAGCTGCTGAAGGCGATCGAGGCCAGCGGGCCGCTGCGCGCGCTCGTGGTCTGCAAATACACGGTGCCCGAGATCGCCTCGGCGGTGTCGCGCAAGTACGGCGCGCGCGTCACGCGCGTTTCGCTGACGCCGCGCAACCCGGCGCTCGGCTGGGGCGACGCCTGGGAGCAGAAAACCTTGATGGCGTTCGACGAGCGCATCGCCAAGGGCGAGAAGGCCGACGCGATGGAACAGTGGGAAGTCGTCAACGAGCCCAGCGGCAAGTTCCTGCGCTACATGCGCGCGCTGCCGATGCAGCCGGCCTGCATGGCCTGCCATGGCCCGGCCGATCAGATCTCGGATTCGATCCGTGCCCAGCTCGCGCACGAATATCCGCACGACAAGGCCACCGGGCTGACGGTGGGCAAGATTCGCGGCGCGGTGACCTACAAGAAGCCGCTGTAGCCGCTGTAGCTACTTCGCCGCGGTGCGCAGGTAGGCGCGCGCATCTGCATGCCCTTGCTTGGCAGCGCGTGCGAACCACTTGCGCGCCTCGGCAGGACTCTGCGCCACACCGCTGCCGGCCAGGAAGAGGATGCCCAGCGCGTACTGCGCATCGGCATGCCCCTGCCGCGCTGCCTCGAAGTACCACTGCGCGGCCAGCCGCATCGCATCGCTGCCGTCGCCCGGCCGGGCGTGGCCATAGGCGTACATGTTGGCCAGCTCGAACTGCGCCGCCGCATGGCCCTGGCGCGCGGCGCGCTCGTACCACTGCGCGGCGAGCGTGTCGTCCTCGGCCACGCCCAGGCCGTGGTAGTGCAGGGCGGCGAGCTGCGTCTGCGCACGCGGGTTGCCGCCCTGCGCCAGCGGCTCGAGCAGGCGCAGCGCGCCGGCGTAGTCCTTGCGCGCGGTGGCGGTGGCCGCGTCTTGCAGCGCGTCGGCGCGCGCGGACACAATGCACAGCAGCAAGGCGATGAAAACGATCGAACGCAATATCGGCATGGTCAAGCTCCCGGCAGTACGGGCCTTATGCAATCCGCGTTCCCGCGCGCGGCGGCCATGACAGGCGCCAGCCGATCGCTGCCCGCGCGCAAGTCGCTGCGTGCGCGCGGCCTGCTGGCAACGCTGGCGCTGCTGCTGTACACGCTGCTGTCCGGCCTGTACGTGGCCGGCGAGCGCGCGCGCATCAACGACAGCGTTACCGCGCTCGAGTCGCTGTCACGCCACGAGAAGGCGCTGGCGTTGACCGAGGCCGCGGTCAGCAGCGCGCTGATCGACGTCAACGAAGCCGGCAACGCCGAACACGCCGCCACCGCCTCGCCCAACGACCTGCGCCTGTACATGGAGTCGTGCGCCAAGCTGTTCGCTGCGCTCGAAGAGTTCGACCCGGGCTACGTGCGGCTGCAGCGCGCCATCGAGCGCAGCTACGAGGGCCTGCAGGCGCTGCCGGTGCGCGCCAGCTGGATCGACTTGCGCGAGGCGCTGGGGCGCGCCGCCGATGACCTCGACATCCGCCGCGCCCAGCTCGCCGAGCAGCGCGAGAACGCGGTCCAGTCGTACCAGCGCAGCTACGACGCGGTGACGGTCAAGACGATGCTGCTGTCGGTTGTCGGGCTGGTGGCGTTCGGCACGCTCGCCGCCTGGTTCTTTGCCCGCCTGGCGCGCGACATCGGCCGCCTCGAAGCGCATGCGCGCCAGATCGTCGGCGGCACGCGCGGCGTTGCGCTGGAAGTGCAGCGCGAGGACGAGCTCGGCCGGCTGATGCATGCCGTGAACCGCCTGTCAGCCGACCTCGACGAGCGCGAGCAGCGCATCGAGCTCGACCGCCAACGCAGCGCACACCAGGACAAGATGCTGGCCATGGGCGCTGTGGCCGCGGGCATGGCGCACGAGGTCAACAACCCGTTGATGGTGATCGCCGGCACCGCCGAGTCGCTCAAGGCAGCAGCGCTCGCGCGCGACGACGTGGCGGCGGCCGAAGAGGCCGAGCGCATCGCAGCCCACGCGCACCGCGCCGGTCAGGCGGCGCAGCGCCTGGCCGATGCCGCCGCACCGCAGCCGTCGCAACGCGACTGGATCGATCTGCCCGCGCTGGTGCAGCGCGTCGTGCAGTGGATGAGCTACGACCGGCGCTACCGCGGGTTTGCGTTCGACTTGCGGGTGCCGTCCGACCTGCCTGCCGCGTACAGCTCGGCCGAAGCGGTGCAGCGCGTGCTGACGCAGATGCTGACACTGGCCTGCGATGCGCTCGCCGCACGAGGGCAGCCGCGCGCTGCGCTGACGATCACGTTGGCGCGCGCCGACGCTACGGTTGAACTGAGTCTGGACTTCCCGGCGCCGCTTGATTTTTCGCAAGAAGAGGTGCAGCGCGGCGTGTTGCTCGGCCGCGCCGCATTGGCGCCTCTCGGCGCTCAGCTTGCGTTCGGTCAAGACGGCACAGGGGACAGCCGAATTAAGCTGGCTTTGCCCATGGACAGCAATGAAACTCCTCAATGAACGGCATGCGCGAACTGCACGTGCTCGTTGTCGACGACGAGCCGGCGATCCGCCAGGTGCTGAGTTCGGCGTTGACCAAGGCGGGCTACCCGGTCGATAGCGCGGGCTCGGCAGCCGAGGCGCTGGCCAAGCTCGACAAGACCGCCTTCGACGTCGTGCTCTGCGACGTCTTCATGCCGATCACCGACGGCATCGAACTCATCAAGCTGGCACGCGCGCGCGGGCACAGTGCGACTTTTATCATGGTCACAGCGTTCGCCTCGGTCGATTCGGCGATCGACGCGATCAAGGCCGGCGCCTGGGACTACATCACCAAGCCCGTGCACAACGAGGAGATCCTGCGCCGGCTCGAACAGATCGACGCGGTGCGCGGCCTGCGCGAAGAAAACCGCACGCTGCGGCGCATGGTGATGGGTGGCGACGACGCGGCGTTCGCGTTTGCCTCGCCGGCAATGCAGACCGTGGAGCGGCTGCTGACGCGCGTCGCACCCACCGACAGCACCGTGCTGATGAGCGGCGAGAGCGGCACCGGCAAGGGCGTGGCTGCGCGCCGCCTGCACGAACTCTCGGCGCGGCGCGACGGGCCTTTCGTCTCGGTCAACTGCGGCGCGATCCCCGAGACGCTGATCGAAAGCGAACTCTTCGGCCACACCAAGGGCGCGTTCACCAGCGCCGACCGCGCGCGCAAGGGTCTGTTCGCGCAGGCCGACCGCGGCACCATCTTTCTCGACGAGATCGGCGAGCTGCCGCTGTCGATGCAGACCAAGCTGCTGCATGTGCTGGAGGCGAAGGAGGTGCGCGCCATCGGCGGCGAGGCCACGCGCAAGATCGATGTGCGCATCGTCGCTGCGACCAACCGCGATCTGCCCGCGATGGTGCGCGACGGGCGCTTCCGCGAAGACCTGTTCTTTCGCCTGTCGATGTTCCAGATCCCGATGCCGCCGCTGCGCGAGCGGCGCAGCGACTTGCCGGCGTTGATCAAACACCTGCTGGCGCGCCGCGTGCAATCGCCCGGTGCACCGCGGCTGGAGATCGATGCCGAGGCCGAAGACCTGCTGGTCGCCTTCGACTGGCCGGGCAACGTGCGCCAGTTGGAAAACGTGCTGCACCGCGCGGCGATCCTGGCCGACGGCGGGCGTATTCGCGTCCTGGATCTGCCGCCCGAGGTGGCGCGCGTGGCCAATGGCCATGCGCTGCCGGACGGCGCTGGCCAAGGCAGCGCCGAGGGTTCGCTGCGAGAGCGCGTGCGGCGCTTCGAGATCTCGCTGATCCGCCGCGCCATCGACGATGCCGCGGGCGATCGCCGCGGCGCCGCGCAGCGCCTGGGCATCGGCCTGTCCAGCCTGTACCGCAAGCTCGAAGAAGGCGCCAGCGAGTCCTGACCCTGCCGGTGGCACGGAAATCGCTGCCGCTTGTCGCACCACAGCGATGTGCAGGAGGCCATCCGCGATGCGGCGCAGAGTGTTTGCCAAAGATGAGAAGACACGAGCGCGGCCGTTCCCGAAAGCGGCGCTCGGCTTGGCGTGTCTCGTGGCGGTTGCAAGCGCACAGGCCGGCGACGTGCTGCGTGGTGCCGACCTTTACCGCCAGCACTGCAGCGCCTGCCACGGCACCGGCGGCAAACCGGTGCTGCCGACCGCACCCGACTTCACGCGCCACGACGCGCTGCTCAAGCCCGACCTCATGCTGCTGGCCGCGATCCGCCGAGGCCGCGGCGCGATGCCGGCATACGACGGCGTGCTGCGCGAGCGCGACATCCTCGACATCGTGACCCACCTGAGAACGCTTCGATGAAACGCTTTGTCGCCCTGTTGCTCACGCTGGCCACACTTGGCTCGGCCCACGCGCAACGCGTCAAGGAGAGCTTCGACGTCGGCCCCGATGTTTACGTGCGCGCGCTGACCGTCGAGCCGGCGCGCAACGCGCTGTGGGTCGGCACCTCGGCCGGTGTGCACGAGGTCGATCTGACGAGCGCCAAGCTGCGCAACACCTTCACGCGCAAGGAGGGCCTGGCCAACGAGTACGTGTTCGCGGTCGGCATCGACCGCGCCGGACAGAAGTGGTTCGGCACCAATGCCGGCGGCGTCTCGCGCTACAAGGACGGCCAGTGGAAGACCTTCTTCCCGATGCATGGCCTGGCGGACTACTGGATCTACTCGTTCGCCGAGCAGAAGAGCGGCGACTTCTGGATCGGCACCTGGGCCGGCGTCAACCGGCTCGACCCGAAGACCGGCAAGTTCAGCACCTACGTCAAGGAACTGGTCAACGAGTGGGTCTATGGCATCGCCGTCGATGCGGCGGACCGCGTCTGGTTCGGCACCGAAGGCGGCGTCACGATGTACGACGGCAAGGCCTGGACGTCGTGGACGCACAAGGACGGCCTGGGCGCCGACAACAGCGACAACCTGCCGTTCTCGGCCAACACCGGCCTGGGCACGCGCACGCGCCACGACCTGTCGGTGGCCACCGAAGGCCGCGCCACCTACAACCCGAACTACGTGTTCTCGATGCTGGCCGCGGCCGACGGCAGCATCTGGGCCGGCACCTGGGGCGGCGGCGCGGCGCGCTGGGACGGCCGGCGCTGGACCAACCTGACCACCAAGGAAGGCCTGGCCGGCAACATCGTTTACAGCATCGCCCAGGACCGCGAAGGCCATCTCTGGTTCGGCACCAGCAGCGGCGTTTCGCGCTGGGACGGCAAGCAGTTCAAGACCCTGGGAGTCGCCGCCGGTTTGCTCGACCGCAACGTCTATGCGCTCGCGGTCGCGCCCAATGGCGACGTCTGGGCGGGCACCAAGAAAGGCGTGGCGCGCATCGTGCGCTGACAGCAAAGGACATGACATGGCAAGCAAGCTCGTGATCTCGGGCCTGGTGTTGATTGGCCTGGGCGCCGCGCTCGGCGGGGCCTACCAGCTCGGGCGCAGCACGGCCGCGCCCGAGCCAGCCGCGGCGCACGCCGCCGCGCTGCCGGCCGGCCACGCGCCCCTGGCTGCGCCGCAGCGCGAAGGCAAGGTCGGCGCCGACGCCTCGCAGAAGTTCACGCACTTTCGCGTCGGCAACAAGAACGTCAAGCGCATCCACGCCGACGGCGACGTGATCTGGGTCGGCACCTCCGGCGGCCTGGTGCGCTACGACATCAAGCGCGACGACTACAAGCTCTACGACGTCAAGAACGGCCTGTTGTCCAACGGCGTGTTCTACGTCGGCAAGTTGGGCGATCGCATCGCCGTCGGCACCTACGGCGGTGGCCTGGCGCTGCTCGACCCGAAGACCGAGCAGTGGGAAACCTTCAACGTGCCCGAGGGCCTGGGCGATGCCTTCGTCTATGACCTGATCACAACCCGCAACGGCGATGTCTGGATCGCCACCTGGTCCGGCGTCAACCACATCAAGGGCGGCAACTTGAAGGACCGCTCGAAGTGGTCGCTGCACACCGTTGCCAGCACGCAGGGCGGTCTGCCGAACGATTGGGTGTACGGCCTGGCCGAAGGCAAGAACGGCGAGATCTGGCTCGGCACCGAAGGCGGGCTGGCGCGCTTCGCGGCCGGCCGCTGGGACCACTGGAACCACGCGCAAGGCCTCGGCGCCGCGTACGAGCGTGTGACAGACGCGATCGACTTCAAGAACGATCCGGCCAAGCAGAGCGAGCATCACGCGAAGCAGAAGCAGGAGATGGGGCTGGCGAACATCAACGTCGCCTACAACCCGAACTACATCGTCTCGCTGGCGGTCGATCACGACGGCGTGGTCTGGGCCGGCACCTGGGGCGGCGGGCTGTCGCGCTTCGACGGCAAGCAGTGGACGCAGCAGACTGTGGCCGAGGGGCTGCCGGGCAACCATGTCTTCATGCTGCATGTCGATCCGAAGGGCACGCTGTGGATCGGCACCAACAAGGGCTTGGCGAGACCGAAACCCGGCGGTGGCTTCGATGTGCTGACGACGCACGACGGCCTGTTCAACGACACCGTGTTCTCGATGACCACCGAACGCGACGGCACGCTCTGGGTCGGCAGCTTCGGCGGCGTGGCGCGCATCAAGCCGTCGTGAAATGAAGCCCCGACCCGCAGCGCGATTGTCGGGATGCGGCCCGTTGGGTGCAGTCGCGACGGTTCAGCTTCACTCACCGCAGAGGCGCAGAGAGCGCAGAGTGAACGCAGAGGGATTCAGAGTTGTATTCCTCTGCGAACCTCTGCGCCTCTGCGGTGAAGGAGATTTGCCGACGCCCGAATGCCGCTCAGGGCCGCGAGCGCAACCCCGTTTCACGCGTCACGGGTCGCGCGATGCTCGGTGGACCCACTGAGATGGACATGCCCGTGACCGACGCTGGCGCGCTGCTAGCGCGCCTGCTCGCGATCGCCGACGACGCGGTGATCGTGGTCGACGATGCGGGCAACGTCGTCGTCTTCAACGACGGCGCCGAGAGAACGTTCGGCTGCAAGGCGGCCGAGGCGATCGGCGCACCGCTGGCACGTTGGATCCCGGCCGCGCAGCGCACACGGCATGAAACACACATGCACGAGTTCGCACGGTCGCCGCTCGCGGCGCGGCGCATGGGCGAGCGCAGCGACGTGCGCGGCCAGCGCGCCGACGGCAGCCTGTTTGACGCCGAAGCCTCGATCGCCCATGTCGACATCGATGGCCGCATGTACTTCACCGCGATCCTGCGCGACGTCAGCGACGCACGTGTCGCGGCGCGCGCGCTGGCCGACAGCGAAGCGCGTTTTCGCGGCCTGGCCGAAGCCGCGCCGGTGGGCATCTTCCTGACCGATGCCAGCGGCGGCTGCACCTACGTCAACGACCGCTGGTGCGCGATCACTGGCCTCACGGCGGCCGAGGCTGCGGGCCAGGGCTGGACCGCGTCGCTTTACCCGGCCGATCGCGCGCGAGTGCGTGAGGCCTGGCACGCCGCAGTGGCCGCCGGCGAGCCGTTCCACCTGCGCTACCGCTTTGTGCGCGCCGATGGCAGCCAGACCTGGGTCGTCGGCAACGCGGTCGCGCAGCGCGCAGGCGATGGCCGCGCCGCCGGCTGGATCGGCACCATCACCGATGTCACCGACAGCGTGCTGCAGGGCGCCGAACTCGAACGCGCCAAGTCCGAGGCCGAGGCCGCGACGCGGGCCAAGAGCCTGTTCCTGGCCAACATGAGCCACGAGATCCGCACGCCGCTGAACGCCGTGATCGGCATGACGACGCTGCTGCTGGACACGCCGATGAGCGAGGACCAGCGCGACTTCGCGCAGACCATCCAGGCCAGCAGCGAAGCCCTGCTCGACGTCATCAACGACATCCTCGACTACTCGAAGGCCGATGTCGGCAAGCTCGAACTCGAACGCCGGCCCTTCGACTTGCGCCGCGTCGTCGAGGAGTCGCTCGACCTGGTGACGCCGCGCGCGCTCGAAAGAGGCATCAACCTGGCGTACCAGATCGCCGACGGCACACCCGAGGCGCTGGTGGGCGACGCAGCGCGGCTGAGGCAGATCCTGACCAACCTGTTGTCCAACGCCGTCAAGTTCACGCACCAGGGCGAAGTGCTCGTGTCGGTCGACAGTCAGGCCGCGGGCGACGCCACGGTGGGGCTGCACATCGCGGTCGAGGACAGCGGCATCGGCATCGCTGCCGACCACCTGCCGCGCCTGTTCCAGCGCTTCACGCAGGTCGATCCGTCAACGACGCGCAAGTACGGCGGCACCGGGCTGGGCCTGGCGATCACCAAGCGCCTGGCCGAGTTGATGGGCGGACGCGTGCACGCCGAGAGCACGCCCGGCCGCGGCTCGGTGTTCCACGTCTGGGTGCAGCTCGAATCCGCGGCGGCGGGCGGCGCGGCCGAAGCAGCCTTCCTGCAACGCAACACGCCGGCGCTGGCGGGCAAGCGCATCCTGATCGTCGATGACAACCAGACCAACCGCCGCATCCTGACGCGCTTCGCGTTGCTGTGGGGCATGCAGCCGAGCACGCTGCCGTCGGCGCTCGAGGCGCTGGACCGCGTGCGTCACGGCGAGGTATTCGACCTGGCCGTGCTCGACATGAGCATGCCCGATGTCGATGGGCTCGAGCTGGCGCGCCAGTTGCACCAGCACGCCGGCACGCGCCAGTTGCCGGTGGTGCTGCTGACCTCGCTCGGCCAACGCCCCGCCGGTACCGCGGAAGCCGGCGTGCGCCTGGCGGCCTGCCTGGCCAAGCCGATCAAGGCGGCGCAGTTGTTCGACACGCTGGTGGCTGCGGTCGGCGGCCAGATTCGTGTGCCATCGCCTTCCGCGGGCCGGCCGCCGGCGGCGCCGCAGCAGCCGCTGCGCGTGCTCGTCGCCGAGGACCATCCGATCAACCAGCGTGTCGTGATGCGCCTGCTGCAGCACCTCGGGCACAGCGCCGATGTCGCCGACAACGGCGCGCAGGCGATCGAGCAAGTCTCGCGCCGGCACTACGACGTGGTGCTGATGGACATCCAGATGCCCGAGATCGACGGCCTGCAGGCCGCGCGCGCGATCGTGCGGCGGCGCGGGCCTCAGGGCCTGCCGCGCATCATCGCGATGACCGCCAACGCGATGCCGGGCGACCGCAATGCATGCCTCGAAGCGGGCATGGACGGCTACCTCGCCAAGCCGATCGAGCTGCGCGACCTGGCCGACGCGCTCGGCCGCGCCGGTGACGCGGCGCGCAGCATCGAGCCGGGCCTGGGCGAGATGACGATCGACGCCTCGCGGCTGGAACACCTGCGCTCGATGCAGGATGCGAGCCAGCCGTCGCTGGTGCGCGAGCTGATCGACATGTTCGAGACCGACTCGGCTGCGCATGTGCATCGCATCGGCGACGCGCATGCGCGCCGGGACGCGAGCGCACTGCGCACGCTGGCGCACCGCTTTCTGTCGGCGACGCAGAACATCGGCGCGATGCGCCTGTCGGCGCTGTGCGCCGAGATCGAATCTCTGGCGCGCCAAGGCCGCCTTGAAGAAGCCACCTCGCCGGTCGCGGCACTGCCGCACGAACGCGAACTCGCGCTGGCGGCGCTGACCGCGCTGCGCCTGCGCTACTGATGGACGCGCAGCTCGCGATCGATCGGCGCGCGTGGCTCGGCTGGGCCACCGGACTGGCCGTGCTGCCGCTGCCCGGCCATGCCATGGTGCGTCACGAGCGCGTGCTGTTCGGCTCGCCGATCGATCTGCTCTTGCCCGCCGACGTACCACGTGACGCGCACGAAGAGGTGCTGCTCGGCTTCGGCGCCATGAACGCGCGTTGGAACGCATGGAAGCCCGGCGAGCTCGGCGACCTCAACGCCGCATTGCGCAACGGGCGGCCGCATGCCGTCACGCCGGCGCTGCGCGCGATGATCGAAAGCGCCGCCGTGCTCGAAGTCGAATCGCAGGGCCGCTTCAATCCGGCGATTGGCGCCTGGGTCAGCGCCTGGGGTTTTCACGCCGACGTGGTGCGCCCCGGCGCCGGCCCCGAGGCAGCACAGATCGCGCGCTGGCGCGAGCGGCGTCCGAGCCTGCAACACTTGCAGCTGAGCGGCAACGTCGTCAGCAGCGCACGGCGCGATGTGCAGCTCGACTTCGGTGCCTATGCCAAGGGTGTCGCGCTCGACTGGGCGATCGATCGACTTGCGCGCCACGGAGTGCACGACGCCTTGATCAACCTCGGCGGCAACCTCGCTGCGTGCGGGCGCGTGGACGGCCGTCCGTGGCGGATCGGCATCCGCGATCCACACGGCCTGGGATTGGCGGCAACGCTGGCCACTCAGGGCCGCGAAGCGGTCGTCACGTCAGGCACGTACGAACGCTGGCGCCTGGTCAACGGCGTGCGCCGCACGCACGTCATCGACCCGGCCAGCGGTGTGCCCGTGAGTGGTCTGGACAGCGTGACCGTCGTGCACCCCTGCGCCGCATTGGCCGATGCTGCCGCCACGGCGCTGCTCGTCGCCGGACCTGATGAGTGGCGAGCGGCCGCGCGCCGCATGCACGTCGACCAGGTCTTGGCCATCGACCGCAATGGGCGCCGTGACGCCACGCCACGCCTGGCGTCACGGCTGGCAGCGGCGGCTTGAACGGCCGGCTGCGGCAAGACAGTCGAATCGAGGTCTGTCGCATGGTCATTGCAGGCCGGTCATGGTCGCGCCGCGGTGACTGTGGTCCCGGGCGGCGTCGACTGCGGCGTGCACCCATCCGAGAAGCAGAACTGCTCCGCCAGCCCATGCGCCAGGAAGTCGGGCGCCGCGGCTTCGCAACGGCGCCTGCGATTGGCGGCTGATCGAGGACGGGCCGCAGACCTGACATACGCGCCTGACCCGTGTGAGGTGAACTGCCTGAGCAGTTGGGTTCGATCGCATCGGGCCGCGGTCTCTGGGCCACAACGTCGGCTTCGGAACTCAGACACACCAGAAACCCGAACTCCGACGGTGGTGCTTGCGCCCTTTGCAGGCCCTGCGCCTTTGCCCACACTGGAGGCGATCAAAGAGGAGATCCTTCGATGGCAAAGATTCAATGCATCTGCACGGCCGTGGCAGCTCTGGCCGCGGCCCCAGCGGCGCTCGCCCAACTCGGACTTCCCCCGCCGGGCAACATCCAACTCTATGGCCAGGTGACCGCGGCGGTGACGCACAAGACGCACCAGACGGCTGGCGACGTCAGCAACAACGAGCTGTCGAGCAGCCAGTTCGCCGCGTCCTTCTTCGGCCTGCGCGGCTCGGAGGACTTGGGCGGCGGCATGGCGGCGCTGTTCCGCATCGAATCACTGTTGAACACTGGCAACGGCACGAGCAGTTCGCCGGTGGGCGGCCAGAGCAAGTTCTGGAACCGCCAGGCCTTCGTCGGCCTGAACCTCAGCCCGGCGCTGACGTTCACGGCCGGCCGCCAGTTCCATGCCGGCACCGATCGTGTGATCCGCTCGCTGGACGTGTACCAGGCTGGCGGCACGTCTTTGCACGTCACGCCGCTGGCGCTGTTCGGCGTCAACCGCTTCTTCGGCAACGACAACCGCGTCGACTCGAGCGTCAAGCTGCGTCTGAACGGTGGTCCGATGGGCTTGCAGGGCGCGGTCAGCGCCGGCCTCGACGATGGCGCCGGCCGCAGCGTCAGCTTCGATCTGGCGCAGGTGACCGACCGCTGGTCCATCGGCGTCTGGGGCACCCGCTACCGCTCGCCCAACGTCGTCGCGGCCACCGGTGATCGCCCCGAACACACGGCGTGGGGCGTGGGCGGCAACGTGCCACTAGGCCCCGTGCGCCTGTATCTGCACTATGTGGACAGCAGCCTCGACTCTGCGACGTTGGCCAACCGGCCCGAGCAGACCAACAAGATCTGGAGCCTTGGCGCGAGCTGGCAGGCCGCGCCGAATGTGTCGCTCAAGGCCGCGTATGTCGACGACAAGGGCAAGGCTCTGAACACCGTGGCCGGCCGCGACGGCACCAAGCGCACGGTGGTCGCCTCGGCCGAGTACTACCTGTCGCGGCGCACGTCGCTGCACGCAGGGGTGTTCAGCAACCGTTTCAGCGACGGCTACCAGCTCGAGCCGGTGAACATTGCCGGGCTCGCACGCAACCCGACGTCGTCGTCGACGAATGGCGTCACGGCCGGCATCCGCCACGACTTCTGATTCATTGCAAAGGCGATGAGCCTGACTTAGCGCGTTTGGCGCCGCGCCGCTGGCAACGACCATGAACCCTGTCGCATCCGCGCTGGCACCCGCGCGCAAGACCCTGTCGATGCTCGACCTGGCGTTCTTCGTGCTCGAGACGCGCGAGCGCATGTCCAACGTCGGGCCGCTGGCGATCCTCAAGCCGCCGCCGCGCACGCGCAGCACCAAGGCCTTCGCCGATCGGCTGATGAAGCAGATGAAGGCACGCCCGGTCGGTGCGCCCTTCATCTACCGCTACCGTGCGCCAGGCCCGCAGGGTCTGCCTTGCCTCGAAGCGGTGGACGCGCTGGACCTCGACCGGCATTGCCATCGCGTGACGCTGCCCGCAGCCGGGCACCGACGCGCAGCTGTTCGAGGCGGTCTGCCGGCTGCACGAACAGCGCCTGGACCGCACGCGCCCGCCCTGGGCCTTCTACGTCATCGACGGGCTCGAGCGCGGGCGCATCGCGCTGTATGCCAAGGTGCACCACGGCCTGATCGACGGCCGCGGCTTCGTCCAACTCTGCACGCAATGGTTCGGCACCGACCCGGCCGACCGCTCCGTGCGCGCGCTGTGGGAAGGATTGCCCCAACGCGCGCCTCGCAGCGCGACGCCGCGCCCGCCGATCGATCTGGCGGCATTCGCGGGAAAGGTCACCGCCACGGCGCGAACCGCGACCTCGCTGACCCTCGCACTGGCACGTCAGGCGCTCGCCGCCGCCGGGCTCGCGCCGGGCTTCTCGTTGCCCTTCGTCGGCACGCCCGGCGACCTGCGCGGCAAGCCCTCGCTGCGCCGCAGTTTCGGCTGCTGCACGCTGCCGCTGGCGCACATGAAGGCGTTCGGCAAGGCCCACGGCGCCAGCGTCAACGACGTGCTGCTGACCGTGCTGGATATGGCGTTGAATCGCTACCTGGCCGAGCAAGGACGTGCGCGAGGTGCCGGGCCGCTGGTCGTGGACATGCCGGTGTCGCTGGCGCGGGATGCGGGCGGCGGCGGCAACGCGATCGCGGTGCTGCAGTTCCCGATGGGCGCTGCAGCGGCCTCGCCGCTTGACCGGCTGGCCGAAATTCAACGTCGCACCACGCAGGTCAAGGCCCATGTGAGCCGCACCGACGCGTCGGCGCTGGTGACCTACACCGCCGCCGTGCACGGCGTGCCGGCGCTGCTCGAATTGCTGCGCTTCGAGCGCGGGCCGATGCTGGCCAACATGATGGTTTCCAACCCCTTCGGCCTGCCCGAGCGGCGCTACCTCGCGGGGGCGGAGATCGAGACCGCGCTGCCGGTCTCGGTGCTGGCGCCGGGCCAGTCGCTCAACGTCACCGCGGTCACCTACGACCAGGGCCTGCAACTCGGCTTCATCGCCGTCGCGGCGCAGATGAGCGACGTGCAGCAACTGGCCGACTACACCGTGGCGGCGCTGGATCAACTCACGCAGCCGGCGACGCCCACGCGCAAGAAGCGCAAGGCGTCGGTCGCTGAAAACTCCAAGGAGAGTGTTCGATGAAGACCGTGTGGCGTTCGCTTCTGTGGATCCTCGGCACGATCATTGTCCTGGGCCTCGCACTGTTGCTGTGGTTCAGGGGCCAGGCCAAGGACGACGGCGGCGCCAACCGCCCGAAATACGGCGCCTACACCTGGCCGGCACCCGAGCCGTCCGCCAGCGGCGCTGCAACGGGCAAGGCCGAGGACGACCCGCGTGCCCGCTCGTTGCCGCAAACGCCGCGCGGCGGTCCGGTGCCGCGCGCCGACGGCTACGTGATGGGCAGCCTCGGGACTGACAGCATCCTGCCGCCGATGCCGCCCGAGCGCTCGACCGACATCGCGCGCAAGGACAACGCGTACAAGAACAACGCGATCAAGAATTGCTTCTGGCCCGGCCCCAAGCTGCGCACCGGCTACTACACCACCGACCCCGACGACTACGGGCTCGAGAACCAGATTCCGGACATCGGCAACACCTTCAGCACCGCGTGGTTCAAGTTGCCTGCGGGCGCCAGGATCGTGATGACGGGCGACTTCCCGCACATGCGGCACTGGAGCTTCGTCACCTACACCGAAGAAGGCGTGCCGCGCGATGGCATCCACGACAGCCAGATCGATCCCGATGCCGGCTCGTCCAATCCGTTCCGCACCGGCGTGCGCCGTGACGTGCAGCCGCGCCGCTACACCATCAGCATCGTCAACGGCACACCACCCAACCCGCGCGCGCCCAACACCATCTACACCTTGGCCGAGCCCGGTGCGGCGATCGGCATGCACATGCGCAACTACGTGCCCGACCGCAGCATCGACTGGACCGGCGGCGTCGGCGTGCCCAAGGTGGAGCTTCATACCGCCGACGGCAAGGTGCTGAACGAACAAGAGGCCTGCGCCGCCACCGACGCACCGCGGCGCGGCAAGCAGGTGCCGGTGACGGTGTCGAAGAAGCTGTGGCTGGCGCTGAACAGCCTGCCGTGGCGGCCGGCCGACCGCACGCCGGCAGCCAACTTCGAAGTCGCGCCGATGCAGAAGTTCTACAACCGCGAACACCTGATCCTCGACACCTTCTTCCCTGCCATCCCGAGCGACGGCATGGCGGTGGAAAAGGGCGGCTTCTGGAGCAACCCGGTCACACGCTACGGCTTCACCTACCTGAGCCAGGCCTACGGCAAGGTCTATGTCGTGCACGGCAAGATGCCGCGCACGCCGAGCACCTGGAACGGCGACGCGGCACCGATGGACGCGGACGCCGACATGCGCTACTGGTCGCTGTGCACCTCGACCGCGCCGCCGGTGGGCAACACCGTGGACTGCGTCACCGACGAGAACGTGCGACCGATCGTGGACAAGCAGGGCTACTACAGCGTCGTCGTTTCGCGCGCCACCGAACGGCCGTCCAATGCCAACGAGAAGTGCGGCGTGACCTGGATGGAGTACGGCAACGGCGACGGCATCCCGGGTGGCTCGCAGGACTTCGGCGCGGTGATCAACCGCCACACCCTGGTCAATCCGAAGTTCCAGAACAGTTGGTTCAACGTGGGTAAGGTGCACGGCGAAGCCGAGGCACTGCGCGAGTTCCTGCCGCACGTGATCAACCAGCACGACAAGGCGCGCTTCGAGGCGCTGGGTTGTCCGGTGGATACGTCGAAGTTCACGGCCGTCGTCAACAAGCGCTGAGACGCTGATCGCTGTGAAGCCGATGCTGCCGTTGCTGTTGAGCCTGGGCCTGTGCGCCCCTGCGCTGGCCGCGGCGCCGGGCATGCGCACGATTCCCGCGGGCGAATTCCAGATGGGCAGCACCGAGGAACAAGCCTGGGCCGAAGAGCGGCCGGCGCACAAGGTGCGGCTGTCCAGGCCCTTCCTGCTCGACGAATCCGAAGTCACCAACGCGCAGTTCCAGCGCTTCGCGGTCGCCACGGGTTATCGCACCGTTGCCGAGCGGCCGATCAAGCTCGAAGAGATCATGAAGCAGGTGCCGCCGGGCACGCCGCTGCCGCCGAAGGAAGCGCTTCAACCCGGCTCGCTGGTTTTCGTCACACCGGTCGGCGAGGTCAACCTGAAGGATTTGTCGCAGTGGTGGCGCTGGACGGCGGGTGCGAGCTGGCGCGCCCCCGAAGGCCCACAGAGCAGCCTGAAGGGCCGCGCCGAGCATCCCGCCGTGCACCTGGCCTGGGAGGACGCGCAGGCTTATTGCCGCTGGGCCGGCAAGCGCCTGCCGACCGAGGCCGAGTGGGAGCGCGCGGCGCGCGGCGGCGTCGATGGTCTGCCCTATGTCTGGGGCAGCGACAAGCCCAACGACGTGAACGCACGTGGCGCCTGGCTGGCCAACATCTGGCAGGGCCTGTTCCCCACCCGCAACGAGGCCACCGACGGCTTCGAGCGCACCGCACCGGTTCGCAGCTTCAAGCCCAACGCCTACGGCCTCTACGACATGGCCGGCAACGTCTGGGAGTGGACGGCCGACTGGTACGACCCGCATGCCTACCCGGCGCGCGCCGGGCAATCCGTGGTCGATCCCGCCGGCCCGGCCGAAGCCTTCGGCCGCGACCGCCGGCGCGTGCAGCGCGGCGGCTCGTTCCTGTGCCACGACAGCTACTGCTCGCGCTACCGCCCCGGTGCACGTCAGGGCGCCGCGGCGGACAGTGGCACCTCCCACGCCGGCGTGCGTTGCGCCAAGAGTCTTTCCTGAACCGAGGAGATCCAATGAAGTTCGTTCCACGCCTGGCGCTCGCTGCGCTGATCGTCGTTGCCGCAGCGCCGTCGCTGCAGGCGCAGACCGCATCCGCGCCGCCGAACATCGTGATGATCATGACCGACGATGTCGCGCCGTTCGACATCTCGGCCATCCACCGCGGCCTGGGCGCGGTGAACACGCCCAACATCGACCGCCTCGCGCGCGAGGGGCTCACGGTCAGCGACTACTACGGCCAACCCAGCTGCACGGCAGGCCGCGCCGCCTTCATCACCGGCCAGTACCCGATCCGCACCGGCCTGACCTCGGTCGGCCAGCCCGGCGCGCCGCTCGGCTTGAAGGCCGAGGACCCGACGCTGGCCGAGATGCTCAAGGCACGCGGCTACGCCACCGCGCAGTTCGGCAAGAGCCACGTCGGCGACCGCAACGAGCACCTGCCCACGGTGCACGGCTTCGACGAGTTCTTCGGCATCCTCTACCACCTGAACGTGATGGAGCAGTTCGAGCAGCCCGAATTCCCGAAGAACCCTGCCTTCCCCGGCAGGCCGCGCAATGTGCTCTACACCTGGGCGACAGACAAGGACGACACGAGCGCCGACCCACGCTTCGGCGCCGTGGGCAAGCAGCGCATCGAAGACCGCGGCCTGCTCGGCGCCAAGCGCATGGAGACCTTCGACGACGAGGTCTACGCCGCGACCTCGGACTGGCTCGAGCGCACGAAGAAGACCGCCAAGCCCTTCTTCCTGTGGTTCAACCCGACGCGCATGCACCAGCAGATCCACATCGCGCCCGAGTGGATGGGCAAGAGCGGCCACAGCCGCTACGCCGACGGCCTGCTGCACCTGGACGCCATCGTCGGCAAGCTGCTCAAGCAGCTCGACGACATGGGTGTGGCCAACAACACCATCGTCATGTTCACGTCGGACAACGGCGTGAACCTGGCGCACTGGCCCGAGGCCGGCACGCCCGCCTTCCGCGGCGAAAAGGGCACGACCTGGGACGGCGGCTTTCGCGTGCCGATGCTGGTGCGCTGGCCCGGCAAGGTGCCGGCCGGCGGCTGGAGCGGCGAGTTCATGACTGCCGAAGACTGGGTGCCGACGCTGATGGCGGCGGTGGGTGACGGCGACGTCAAGGAGCGGCTGCAGAAGGGCGCGAAGATCGGCGAGCGCGACTACAAGGTCATGCTCGACGGCTACAACCAGACCGACATGCTCACCGGCAAGGGCAAGAGCAAGCGGCGCGAGTTCTTCTACTACGCCGAGAACGAGTTCAACGCGCTGCGCGTCGACCAGTGGAAGCTGCACTTCCAGCTCAAGAACAGCTGGCTCGGCGTGTCCGAGAAGCTCGACGGCGGCCTGCTCGTCAACATCAAGCTCGACCCCTTCGAGATGAGCCCCACCACCGGCGGCCACCTGCTGTGGATGAAAGAGAAGAGCTATCTGCTGCCATTGGTGGGCGGCCAGATGCAGCGCTTCGCCAAGAGCCTGCAGGACTTCCCGCCGCGGCAGAAGGGCAGCGGTATCGGCGCGGCCACGCTGCTGACGCCGAAGTAGTGGGCGCGCAACGCCGATGAACATCGTCAGCCGCCTGCGCGTGGCCGCCAGCGCCGCGGTCCTGCCGTGGCTGCGCATCCCCACGCCCCTGACCTTCGTCGGGCCGCAGGCCTCGCTGTCGCTGTGCCGCGCGATCGCGGCGTCGGGCGCGCAACGGGTGATGGTCGTGACCGATCGAGCACTGATGGCGCTCGGCCTCGCGCGGCCAATGCTCGACGCGCTGCGCGATGCCGGCGTGCAGGTGGAGGTCTTCGACGAGGTCGTGCCCGACCCGGGCTACGAACTGGTGCTGGCCGGTATCGAGCGACTGCGCACGTTCGACGCCCAGGCGATTCTGGCGATCGGTGGCGGCTCATCGATCGATTGCGCCAAGACCATCAACTTCAGCCACGCCAACCGCTGCCATCCTTCCAAGCTGACCGGTCTGTGGCTGTATGCGCTGCCGCGCCGGCGCGGCCTGCCGTTCTATGCCGTGCCGACCACGGCGGGCACCGGCTCCGAGGTGACGATGGCTGCCGTCGTCTCCGATCATGCGGCGAAGGTCAAGCGTTCGATCATCGATCCGAAGCTGCTACCCGACACGGTCGCGCTCGACCCCGATTTGACGACCGGACTGCCGCCGGCAATCACCGCAGCGACCGGCATGGACGCCTTGACCCACGCTGTCGAAGCCTACCTGTCCACGATGGCCAATGCCCAGACCGATGCCTGGGCGCTGGCGGCGACGCATCTGATCGTGCGCCACCTGCCGACCGCGTACCGAAACGGGTCGGACCTTTCGGCACGCGAAGGCATGCTGATGGGCTCCTACCTCGCGGGCCTGGCGTTCACGCGTGCGGGGGTCGGCTACGCGCACGCGGTCGCCCACCAGCTCGGCGCGCTCTACCACGTGCCGCACGGGCTTGCCAACGCGATCGTGCTGCCGCGTGTGCTCGACCATGCCAAGCCGCGCTGCATCGGCCGCTTGGCCGATCTGGCGCGCGCTGCGGGGTTGGGCGCGCCCGACACTGCCGACGCGGCGCTGGCCGATGCATTCGTGGCGCAGGTGCGCCGGCTGAACATGGAGCTGGGCATCCCCGAGCAGGTGCAGGCGCTGCGGCGCGACGATCATGAGCGCATCATCGACAACGCGTTCGCGGAAGCGCACGGCACCTATGGCGTGCCGCGCTACCTCGACCGCGGCGTTGCGCACGCGTTGCTGCAGTCGCTTACCCTTGCCTGAAACCGACCCATGCACACCGAACCCCACGCCGCCGCCCATCCGACGAAAGCCGCGCTCGACGATTGCCTGCAGCGCCAGCGCCAGGCCTACCTGGCGCGCCCGGTGCCCACGCTGGCCGAGCGCAAGGCCGACCTGCGCACGCTGGCGCGTTTCGTGCACGAGAACAAGGCCGCGCTGTGCGACGCGGTCAGCGCCGACTACGGCCACCGCTCGCCGCACGAGACGCTGCTGACCGAGATCGGCCCGGTGCTGGGAGGCATCCGCCACGCCCTCGGCCGATTGAGGCGCTGGATGCGGCCGCAGCGCCGTCACATCGATCGTCTGTCGTTCGGGCTGGGCAGCAACCGCGTCATCCCGCAGCCACTGGGCGTGGTCGGCGTGATCGTGCCGTGGAACTTCCCGATCAACTTGAGCCTGGTGCCGCTGACCTACATCTTTGCCGCGGGCAACCGGGCGATGGTCAAGATGAGCGAGAACTCGCGCCACCTGGCGAAGCTGCTGATCGAGCGCATGCCGTTGTACTTTCCCCCCGAGAAGCTGCAGTTCTTCGACGAGAGCGGCGGTGTCGGCATCGAATTCTCGGCACTGCCGTTCGATCACCTGCTGTTCACCGGCTCGGGCACCACCGGCCGCGCGGTGATGGCCGCGGCGGCGCGCAACCTGTGCCCGGTGACGCTCGAGCTCGGCGGCAAGGCGCCGGCGATCGTCTGCGACGACTTCGACCTGCGCCTGGCCGCCGAGCGTGTGCTGTTCGTCAAATACCTCAACGCCGGCCAGATCTGCACGACCGTGGACTACGCCTTCGTGCCCGAGGCCAGCGTGAATGCCTTCGTGGACCTGGCGCGCGAGATCGTGCCGCAGCGCTATCCGAGCCTCGACTCGACCGACTACAGCTCGATCATCGACCGCCGCGCCTACGAGCGCTTGATGCACGCGCTCGACGACGCGCGTGCGCGCGGGGCCACGGTGATCCCGCTGCTGCGGGGCCCCGCTTTCGACGAAGAGCGGCATCGCATCGCGCCGCATATCGTGATCGAGGCCTCGCCCGACAGCGTCGTGATGCAGCGCGAAATCTTCGGTCCGATCCTGCCGCTGGTGCCATACCGCGACCTCGACGAAGTGATCGCGCGTGTCAATGCCGGGCCGCGGCCGCTGGCCATCTACCCGTTCAGCAATCGCAGCGAGCGCATCGAACGCCTGGTCGAACGCGTGATGTCGGGCGGCGTGACGGTCAACGACGCGCTGATCCACGTCGGCCAGGACGACCTGCCGTTCGGCGGCGTCGGTGAATCGGGCATGGGGCACTACCACGGCGAGGAGGGATTCCACACCTTCTCGAAGCTGCGACCGATCTTCCGCCAGGCGCGCTGGTCGAGCCTTGCGCTGATGACGCCGCCCTATGGCAAGCTGGCCGAACGGGTGCTCGCCTTCCTGACCCGCTAACAGAACGGAGAGACGAATGGAACAGAAGTACAACGCACCGATCGAGCAGGTGTTCGCCCTGCTGACCGACCCGAAGTGGCTCGAAGCGCGCAGCCTGGCCCTGGGCGAACTCTCGGCAAAGGTCAAGAGCAAGAAGGCCGGCAAGGGCGTGGCCCTGTCGATGACGCGCCGCGCCCGGCGTGAACTGCCCGCACTCGTCGCCAAGGTGCTGCCCGCCGAGTCGGACCTGCAGTTCGAGGAAACCTGGACCCCCGCCGAAGGCGGTTACGACGGCATGCTGACGATGGACATCGTCGGTCAGCCGGTCAAGATGACGGCCGAGTTCACGCTCGAGGCCACTGGCAAGGGTTGCCTCTACTCGATCGAGCATGCGACCAAGTGCAGCATTCCGCTGGTCGGTGGCGCGGTCGCCAAGTTTGCGTTGCAACAGATACAGCAGGGCTGCGCCGCAGAGTTCAAATATTTGGCCGACTACCTGAAGACAGCCGCGAAGTAGGCTGGTCTCCGGTGTTCGGTGGGTGCCGGATGGGGACAGCGATGGGCAGCGGAGCACAGAACACGGCGGTCGCGGCGGCGAAATCGCGACGCGAGCCGCTGCGCGTGATCATTGCCGACGACAGCTTCCTGATTCGCGAAGGCCTGCAGCAGGTGCTGGCGCTGGCGCCCGAAGTGCAGGTCTTGCGCCTGTGTGTCGACGAGCCGTCGTTGCTGGCGGCGGTGGACGCCGACCCGCCGGACGTGGTCGTTACCGACATCCGCATGCCGCCGACGCTGACGGACGAAGGCATGCGCATCGCCGAGCGCCTGCGTTCGACGCACCCGAAGGTCGGCGTCGTCGTGCTGAGCCAGCACGAGAGCGCGACCTTCGCCGCCGCGCTGCTCGCCAAGGGCGCCGCGGGCCGCGGCTACCTGTTGAAGGACCGCATCCACGACCTCGAACACATCGTCTCGACGATCGTCGCAGTGGCTGCCGGCGAGTGCCGCATCGATCCGCGCCTGATCGACGAGCTGGTGATGCAGCGCAAGCCGCGCCGGCCCTCGGCGCTCGATGAGCTGACTCCGCGCCAGCGCGAGATCCTGGCCGACGTGGCCGAGGGCAAGAGCAACCTCGCGATCGCGGCGCAACGCAGCCTGACCCAACGCGCGGTCGAAAAACACGTCAGCGAAATCTTCGGCCGTCTCGGACTGGGCAGCGACGAGTCCATCAGCCGCCGCGTCCACGCCACGTTGCTGTTTCTGGCCGCACGCGCGGCATGAACTCCCGCACGGGCAGCCGCCTCCTGCTGGGCGCTCCGGGCTTGGCGCTGGCGGCCGTCACGATGGCCATCGTGCTGGGCGGTCATCACGCCGACCGCCTGAGCGTCGCGGTGCAGGCGGGGCTCGGCGTGATCCTGGTCTGGAGCGTGGCGGCGGCCGTGCAGCTGCGCTATCCCGAGCGGCTCCTCGGGCGCCTGCTGTTCGCGCTGGCGGTGATGTATGCGGGCCTGGCCTTGCTGACCACTCACCATCCGGCGTTGTTCACCCTGGGCCGCATCACCCGCCCCGTGGCCGAAGTGCTGCTGATCTGGATCATGTTGTCGTTTCCGAGCGGCCGTTTGTCCGGCCGCTGGGAGCGATCGCTGGTGATCGCGGCGGCGTTGGCCGTGCTGCTGTTGTGGTTGCCCGGCGCGATGCTGACGGCGCAGATGCCGGTGACTGGTCCGCAGGTGCTGTGCGAGCCGGACTGCCCACGCAATGCGCTGTTCGTCGCCGAGCGGCCCGATCTTGCGCAGGCCGCGAGCCTGGCTTTTCGCGCGGTGGGCACCGTGCTGATGGTGGCCGTGGCCGGGGTGCTGTTCACTCGCCTGCGCAACGCCACGCCTTTGATGCGGCGCGCGCTGGCGCCGGTGCTGGTGGCCTCGATCGCGCGTGCCATGGTGACCGCCGCATTCCTCGCCGGCAGCGGCAGCCGGCTGGCGTTCACGTTGACCTTCTTCGCGATCCCCTTGTCGATCGCACTGGGCCTGCTGCGCGGGCGCATCTACACCGCACGCGCGTTGCAGTTGCTGGTGAGCGGGCTGCGCAGCCGCCCGGGCATGGACGAGTTGCGCGAGCTGCTGGCGCGCGCGCTGGGCGATCCGTCGCTGTCGATTGCCTACTGGCTGAAAGAGCGCGATGGTTGGGTCGATGCCGCGGGCGCAACGGTTGCGCTGCCGTACCCGTCGTCCGAACGTGGACGCGCGGCCACGCTGGTGAGCGATGCGCACGGCCGCCCGGTGGCGGCGCTGGTTCACGACGCCGCGCTGCTGGAGGAACCGACGCTCGTCGAGTCGGTCGCCGGCAGCGTCCAGGTGGTGCTGGAAAGCCATCGGCTGGAGGCCGAACTCGGTGCGTCGAGCGCGCGCGCCGCAACGGCGGTCGAAGAAGAAAGGCACCGCATCGAGCGTGACCTGCACGACGGCGCACAGCAACGCCTGATCGCGCTGCGCATGAAGCTGAGCGTGACCTCGCGCCTGCTCGAGCACGACGCGCGCCGGGCCGCGGCGCTGGTGCGCGAAATGGGTGACGACGTCGAAGCGGCGATCGCCGAGCTGCGCACCTATGCCCACGGCATCGCGCCGCCTCTGCTGCGCGAGCGCGGCCTGCCACTCGCTCTGACCGAGGCGGCGCAGCGTTCGTTGCTGCACACCCGCACCTCGATCGCCGAGATCGGCCGCTGCGATCCGCGCATCGAAAGCGCCGTGTACTTCTGCTGTCTCGAAGCGCTGCAGAACGCCGCCAAACACGGCGGGCCTGGCGTCAGTGCGCACGTCATGTTGCGACGCGAAGGGAACGTTGCTGATGTTCAGCGTCGAAGACGACGGCAAACCCGAGCCCGGAACAGTGCGCACCGGCGGCGGGCACGGGCTGATCAACATGCGCGAGCGCATTGCGATGGTGGGCGGCCAGCTCGCGGTCACGTTGCGGCCAGAGGGCGGCTTCGAGGTCGCAGGCAGCGTTGTCGTGGACCCCCTGGCGATGGACGAAACGCTGGCCCATGGCTGAGGTTGGTCGCGCGAGCGGATGACGCGGGGGCGGCAACGTTCTCTGGAAGGCGGCCCGCAGATGTGGCGCGTGCTCGTGCGCCCGGCTCCCGGCATGAACAACGCATGACTCGCAAGACGAACGGGCGGGCCGTCCGCTTGTTGGCTGCCGCCGGCTCGGCGATCGCCTGCATGGGCTGGGCGGCCGGGGTGCGGGCCAGCGTCAGTGCCACAGGAGCCAGGACAAGCCTGCCAGGACGGCGAGGGGCGGCAACAGCCAGCGCGCCAAGTCGAATGCAAGTCGCCGCGGGGTGATGCGGCGCGCCGCTTGGTGAAGCGCACTCACTCTTGCCACCTCCTGGAGATCGAACGCATAGGGCTTGCCGCCTCGAATCTGGTCGGCCGCCAGTGCGAGGTCTTGCGTGCTCAGACCGACCACCCCGTCGCCAGCATCGAACATTCTGGACAGGATGAGCGAGCGAGCTTCGTCATCTGCGGAGCTCGGAACGAACCCGCACGCAGTGCACTGTCGCAACGGCAACGCTTTGCCTCTGCCGCACTTGATGCATACAGCCGACAGAGGGTTCACATGTTTCCGGACAGAAGGAACGAACACTTGGTCAAGCAGCACCGTTTGCACGTGCCAAGCAATGTCTTAGCTTGGCAAAGTAGATCACTTGCCAGGCTACGGCAGCAATGAATGTCCAAAGCCACTCAAAGCTGCCGCCGATGCCCGCAAGGTTGTTGGCAAGGCCTATACGCTCAAACCGATAGGCAGCAATCAGGCCCGCCTGAACGAGCCAGACGCCAGCCCAGTACACAACCCATGTCACGGCCGTGGCCCAAAACCATGCCCCAAACGAGAGGCAGTTGAATTGCATGGCGAACGCTGCGTTGTCCTCCCCATGAGCTGCGTAGAAGCAGTTTGTGAAGCCCGCGACGGTAATGGCTATCACCGTCACGAATTCGACGAAGCTCAGAAGTGTCAGAGGAGGGTTTGCCCAAGTGAATGCGCCATAGAAGATCACCGATCCGAACACCAGATTGCAGAGCATCAGATAGGCCACCTCGCGGTTCGTCACTTGACCCGCGGCCAGACGCGCCGCAAGCTTCATGGGCATGAACCAGTCTTTTCGCATGTGCGTGCGCCGCTAGATTTGTTTGGATGCGGCAGTGTGACGTACAACGCCGCAGCCCAACAACGGCGGCCCCCGCTCCTGGCGGATCCGGCTCAGGCCCTCGCCCCGACCGCCGCCCCCTGCGGCACAAACGCATCCGAGAAGCAGAACTGCTCCGCCAGCCCATGCGCCAGGAAATCGGGCACCGCGGCTTCGACCATGCGCACCGAGCCGCAGGCGTAGACCTCATAGCCGGTGAGGTCCGGGTGGTCGGCGAGCATGGCTTCATGCACCAGGCCGCGCCGGCCCGGCCAGGCATCGCCGGGGGTCGCCTCGGACAGCACCGGCTCGAACTTGAAGTTCGGGTGCTCGCGCTGCCAGCCTTCGATCAAATCGAGCAGGTACAGGTCTTCCTTGCGGCGCACGCCCCAGTACAGCTGCATCGGGCGCCGCACGCCGCGCGCGAAGGCGTCCTCGACGATGCTCTTGACCGGCGCGAAGCCGGTGGCGCCGGCGACGAACAGGATCGGCCGCTCGCTGTCCTCGCGCAGCGTGAACTGGCCGAGCGGGCCTTCGAACTCGATCGCATCGCCTTCGCGCAGCGTCGTGAAGACCTGCGTCGTGAAGCGGCCGCCGGGGATGCGGCGCACGTGCAGTTCGATCGTCGTGCTGCCCGCGGCCTGCGGCGCGTTGGCGAACGAGAACGCGCGCTTGGCGCCATCGGCCAGCACGATGTTGATGTACTGGCCGGCGCTGTAGCTGATGCGCTGGCCTTCGGGCAGCGCCAGGTGCATGAGCATCAGGTCGTCCGACAGGCGCTGCATGCGCTCGATGCGGGCGCTCCAGCGCTTCGGCGCGTTGCTGTTCTCGGCGCGGCCGTCGCCGGCGGCCAGCGTGGCGACGCCCTCGACTTCCAGTTCCAGGTCTTCGAGCGGCACGGCGCAGCACATCAGCACCTGGCCCTGGGCCCGCATCGCGTCGGTGAGTGCGGCGCGCTGGTAGGGCCCGGGGTCGACGCGGCCGTTGAGCACCGTGCACTTGCACAGGCCGCAGCCGCCGGCGCGGCAGTCGTAGGGCAGGGCGAGGCCGGCGCGCAAGCCGGCTTCGAGGATCGTCTCGCCCGCGCGCGCGCTCGCTTGCGCAGCGCCGGGGTGCAGCGTCAGGTGCAGCGTCGTCTTCGCGCTGCGGCGCAGCGTCAGCCAGGGCATCAGCAGCAGCACGGTCGTCGCGCCGAACACGAGCGCCCACACCGCGCCGACCGGCCAGACGTAGACGAGTGGGTAGAGCAGCAGCAGGAACCAGTCGAACTCGAGCGACGGCGGCAGGCTGAGCAGGTCGGCCGGGCCCTGGCTCGCCACCGGCGCGACGAGGGCCAGCACCAGCAGCGTCGCCAGCAGGGCCAGCGCGATCGGCCGCGGCGGCTGCGTGGCCGCCTTGGGCACGCGCTGCACGTGCACCCACATCAGCGCCAGCGTGACCAGCGGCACGCCGATGTGGATGAAGACGAGCAGCGAGAACAGGCGGTCGCTGACATGCTGGGGCGCGATGAAGTTGCGGATCAGCGTGCCGCCGAAGCCGGGCAGCCAGTCGATCCACTCGAAGCTGGCCTGCGTGACGAACTGCGCCAGGCGGTCCCACGGCAGCATGTAGCCGTTGGCGCCGGCCGCGTAGACGAGCGCCAGCAGCGCGACGCCGCTGACCCACGAGAACCAGCGAAAGCCGCGCAGCCGGTCGAAGGCGAAGTAGCGCGCCAGGTGCAGCCACATCGTCAGCACCATCGCGTCCGAGGCGTGGCGGTGCACGGTGCGGATGACGCCGCCCGCGCCCCAGACGCCGTGCGTGATGGCCTCGACCGAGCGGTAGGCGCCCGAGACGCTGGTGTCGAAGAAGGCGTAGAGCACGAGGCCCGTCGCGCCGACGACCCAGAACAGGAAGAAGCTGATCGCGCCGAGGTGGTACAGCGGGTTCAGCTTGTCGCCGAAGGCGGCGTTGAAGACCGCCTCGGCGCGCATGAAGGCGGCGCGCAGGCCGCGTTGCAGCAGGGCGATCATCGTGTTGTGGTGCGCGGCGCATCGAGCGCAGCACGACGACGACGAAGAGCAGGCCGCCGACGATGGCGAGCAATCCGCCCAGGCCCATCAGCCCCATGCCGGCGACTTCGGCGGTGCGTGCGCAGCACCTGCTCGGCGCCGGCCACCTTGCGCTGCACGCCGTAGCCGCCCGACCAGACCAGGCCGCCGATGTGCAGCAACTGGCCGCGCGCCGTACAGCCACGGCTGCACGCACGGCGAGCCGGCCCTGCGGCGCCGCGTAGCCCAGGCGCGGCAGGACGTGGAAGACCAGGCCCATCAGGGCCAGCGTCACGCCGACGATGCAGCCGTGGTAGTGCGCGGGGATCTTGACGTTGGCGCCGCCGATGGTCAGGCCGATCAGGCCGCCGGCGGCGAACAGCAGCATCGACGCCAGCAGCGCGGCGCGCAGCGGGCGTTGTGTCGGCGACAGCGTGCGCGTCGAGGCCATCGCCACCAGCACGGCCAGGGCCGGCGGCAGGATCGCCACGCCGCCGCCGAAGCGCATGGCCCAGGTGTGCAGGTTGCGGTGCTCGACGGTGGAGATGTCGTGCGCGAGGTAGGCCACCGGCGTGACGAAGACGCTGGCCAGCGCGAGCGCGAACAGCAGCAGCACGATCCGCGGCGGCAGCGGGACGCGCGCGCCGCAGGCCTGCGTCAGCGTCAGCCAGCCGACCAGCATCAGCAGCGTCCAGACGAACTGCAACGCGTGGCCGCCGCCCCAGAACAGCAGTTCGTAGTACGCCTTGTCCGGCAGGTGGCGCGGCGCCACCGCGAGCGACCAGCCGAAGGCGAGCAGCGCCACCGCGGCGGCGACCGCGCTGGCGTTGAGGCCGAAGCGCAGCGCGCTCTCGCCGGTGGCCTGCACGCCGACGCGCGGCGCGGTGGCCATCGTGTGCAGCACGAGGACCAGCGCGCCGGCGCCGAAGACGACGAGGCCGGCGCGGAACAGCGCGCCGTCGAGCAGCGGGATGTAGTTGGCCATCACCGGCGCACCGGCGCCGGCGACGAAGGGCGCCGTGGCCATCATCGCGGTGCCCAGGCCGCACAGGGCCAGCGCGAGCGGCGCCCAGAAGGCGCCGGCCGACGCGCGGCCGTTCAGCGTCCACAGCATCGCGGCGATCGAGACGAACCAGACCAGCACCGACAGGTCCACGTGCACGACGAGCGCGGTGCGGAAGAAGTCGCCCGCCGGCAGGAAGGCGTTGATGCCCGGCGTGCGCGCGAGCACGAGCAGCACCGAGAACAGGCCCGAGCCGATCAGCGCCGCGAGTGCGAGCCAGAGCCAGGCGCGCGCCAGGCGGCGGTCGCCGGTGGCGGGCAGGGCGTAGTGCGCGGCGTGCGTCGGCGCGATGCGGGCGAACGCGGAGGTGGTGGCGGTGTTCATTGCAGCGTGATGCCGCCTTTTTCGGCGTCGAAGTCGATGACGAGCACCTGGCCGGGCACGAGCTGCACCTGGGCTTCGCGCTGGTACGGCTTGTCGCGCGCGCGCACGTCGTCCGACAGGCGCACGGACAGGCGGCGCTCGCCGGCCGGCACCACCAGGCGCTCGTAGACCGCCGCCGCACCGTCCTTCGACAGGCCGGTGGGCGCGGCGACGCGCTCCAGCGCGCGCTTGCCGTCGACGTCCACGTGCACCGTGATGGGAGAGCGTTCGCGCGGGCAGATCTCGGGCGCGCGCATGTTCGGCGGCAGCTTGGCCTGCTCCTCGGCCGAGGGCTTGCGGCAATCGCCGACCGGCTTGCCGACGCGCGTGAAGCTGAGCTTGATCAGCGCCTGGCCCGGCTCGATCGGGTGGTAGGGCGGCCATTGCGAGAACACGCCGATGGCCAGCGCGAACAGGCCGTAGAGCAGCACCTGGCCGGCCCATGCGGCGGGGCCGAGCTTGGGTGCGTTGGGGCGCGGTTCAGACATGGTGAGGATCAGACACGACCGCGCCGAGTGGGGGCATGAGCGAGCGCAAGCGATCGACCGCCTGTTCGATCAGTGCTGCGTCGCCGCGGCCGGCGAACACCAGTTCGACGCGCTCGGCATCGACCGAGGCGCGCAGGTGCGGCTCGCGCTCGCCGCGCAACCGCTCGGCCGTCCAGCGCTCGCCGAAGCGGAACTCGCAGCCGCCGTCGCGGCAGGCCGCCACGACGACGCCGGCCGCGCCGTCGCGCAATGCGTACTCGACGAAGGAGGGCGGCAACTGCCCGGTGCACAACAGGCTGAAGGTGCGGACGCCGTCGGATTGCAGGCGCGTCACGTCCGCGCCGTGGTCGCAGCCGAAGACGACGATGGGGTGTGCAGCGCTCGTCGATGCGAGCGATTCGCGCAGGCGCTGGCGCAACGCGTTGATCGGCGACTGCGGCATGTCGATGCCGGTCACGAGCTGCGCCGCGCTGCGAAACGGCGTCGACGACGGGCAGGCCCCGGCGCAGATGCCGCAGCTCACGCACAGGTCGGCGTCGACCTGCGCCAGCGTGCGGCCGATGCGCTGGTTGGGGTGCGGCACCATCGTGATCGCGGCGTAGGGGCAATCGGCGAAGCAGCGCTGGCAGCCGTTGCAGTTGGCCGCATCGACCACGGCGGCCGGTGCGGGCGCGTCCAGGCGCGATGGCAGGAAGGGCAGCGCGAACAGCAGCAGCGCGCCGCCTGCGACCAAGGCCCAGACGAAGCGCTGGCGACGTGGCCTCGGTCAGCGGGTGCACGAAGAGCACGATCCAGTCCAGGCGCAGCGCGTCGGGCACGCGGTCGAGCGCGGCCGGCGCGTGGCTCGCCACCGGCGCGGCGAGCGCCAGCGCGGCGAGCATCAGGCCCAGGCCGATGGCGAGCGCGCGCGGCGGCCAGACCGCGGCGCGCGTCAGGCGCTGGATGTGGAACCACAGGCCGAACACCAGCATCAGCGGCAGGCCGATGTGCACGAAGACGAACAGCGAGAACAGGCGGTCGCTGACGGCGCCCACGGCGAGGAAGTTGCGCGCCATCGCCGACGAGACGACCGGCAGCGCATCGACCCACTCGGCCGTCGCCGTGGCCGAGTACTGGCCGAGCTGGTCCCAGTTGATCCAGAAGCCGCCGATGGCGATCGCGAAGACGATGCCGATCAGCGGCACGCCCGTCAGCCAGGCGAAGCGGCGCACGCCGCGCTCGTGGCGGTGCAGCCATTCGCGCAGCAGGTGCAGCGCCATCGCGATCACCATCACGTCGGCGGCGTAGCGGTGCACGCCGCGCAGCAGCAGGCCCAGGCCCAGCGGTACGTCGGCCAGATCGTGGATCGAGCGCCAGGCGCCATCGACCGAGGTGTCGAGCACGATGTAGAGCACGACGCCGCTGGCGGCGAGCAGCCAGAAGGCGAAGAAGCCGATCGCGCCGAGGTGGCGCAGTGGGTTGCACGCCGAGCCGAACGCCGCATCGCCGATGCGCTCGGCCGCGCGCCAGGCGGTCAGGCCGAAGGCGCGGGGGCCGGCTGCTGTGTGCATCGCTGCTGCTTGCGCGCTCGCCGCTGGTCGCGCCATTCGAGCAGCAAGTACACGAGCACGCTGAAGAAAAAGATCGCGCCGCCGATCAGCTCGAAGATCAGCTTGTAGTCGTAGCGGTACTCGCCGGTGTCGGGGTCGTAGACCGTGCACAGGATGCGCACGCGCTCGACCAGCGTCGACAGCGTGGACGCCTGCGTCGGCGGCGGCGCGCCCAGGATCAACTGCCGCAGCGGCGCGCCGAGCTGGTCGGCGCGCAGCCGGTCGCCATAGACCTGGGCGTGGATGCGGCCGTCGGGCGCGACGACGGTGACGCCGAGCACATGGTCGAAGCCGGCGGGCGTGGCGACGAAGCTGAAGCCGAAGGCCTGCGTCAGCGCCTCGACGCGCTCGCGCGGGGGGCACAGGAACTCCCAGTTCGCATAGTCGATGCGGTGCTGGCGCGCGAACGAGCGCATCGCGTCGGGCGCATCGAACGGCTGGTTGAAGCCGATGCTGACGACGTTGAACTGCTGCGGGCCGAGCATCACGTCGAGGCCCTTCACCGCCTCGTGCAGCGCGCGCGTCTGCGTCGGGCAGACCTGGAAGCAGCCGGTGTAGATGAAGCTCACCAGCAGCGGCTTGCCGCGGTAGTCGGCCAGGCGCACCGGGCGGCCTTCGCGGTCTTGCAGCACGAGGTCAGGCACCGCGCGGCCGATCGCGGCTTCGCCGGCACGCAGGGCCTCGCGCTCGTCGAGCGCGGGCACCGCGGCGAACGACGACGTGGCCGTCAGGGCGAGCGTTGCGGCAAGGAGCAGCGCCCGTGCATCGTTGCTCTTAGCGCAGCGCCGCATCGACCACCACCGCCGCGAGCAGCACGGACAACTGCACCATCGACGCGAAGAACGCCGCCAGCGCGGTCTTGCGATCGGGGGCCTGTGCCAGCGCATGCGTCTTGCGCACGAAGTGCGCACCGCCGATCAGCGCGCCCGCGCCGTAGACCCAGCCGGCGCCGAAGGCCAGCGGCAGCAGCGACACGGCCACCAACAGCAGCGCATTCGCATGCACGATGCGCGCCGCGCGCGGCACGCCGACGACCACCGGCAGCATCGGCACGCCGGCCGCTTCGTACTCGGCCGTGTTGGCGATCGCCAGGCTCCAGAAGTGCGGCGGCGTCCACAGGAAGAGCACGAGCGCGAGCAGCCAGGCCAGCGGGCCGATCTGCGGATTGACCGCGGCTGCGCCGGCGAGCACGGCAAAGCTGCCGGCCGCACCGCCGACGACGATGTTCCACGCCGTGCGGCGCTTCAGCACCAGCGTGTAGAGCAGCGCGTAGGTCAGCGCACCGGCGAGCGTGAACGCCGCCGCGACGACGTTGACGACGAGCGCCGCCGTACCGACGGCGAACACGAGCAAGGCGGCGATGGCGAACAGCCACGCGCCGTTTCGCGGCAGCGCGCCACTGGCGAACGCACGGCCGCGCGTGCGTTTCATCAAGCGGTCGCTGTCGGCCTCGGCGTACTGGTTGAAGGCGCCTGCCGCGGCCGACGCCAGCAGCACCGACAGCGCCAGCACGACCGTCTGCACGAGGCCGAGCGTGCCGCCGGGCACGATGGCCATGCCGCCGAGCGCGGTGACCATGATCAGCACGGCGATGCGCAGCTTGAAGATGCCGAGCACCAGCCGCGCGCGCGACACCGGCACGGCAGCCGCGTGGTTCAACGTCGTCGTGTTCATCGCGGCCTCCTCAACTCAAGCCCCACAAGGTCGAGAGGTACTTCCAGTTGATGAAGTAGTAGAGGATGAACGCCAGCAGGAACACCATCGCCAGCGCGAAGGTGCCGGGCGCCGCGAAGCCCATCGAGCCGTAGCTTTGCGCCGCCGCGCTCGGCGAGGCGCGCAGCACCGGCGTGAATTTCGGGCTCTCGACCCCACTGTCGAGCTTCTTGCCCCACAGCAGCGAGCCGACCGTGATGTAGATGTAGATCGCGCCACCGGCGATGGCCGCGATGCCGGTCACCCCGACCAGGCCCATCATCAGGTAGGCCGCGCCCGGCCACTCGTAGGCCAGCGCCGCACCCTGGAACGCCATGTCCCAGTGGCGGCGCGCCACGCCGAGCGTGCCCGCGCCCATCATCACCAGCGCGAAGGCGTACATCGAGAAGCCGAACAGGTAAGGCTGCAACTTGGCCAGCCCCGGGTTGATCATCTCGCGCCGGAACAGGACCGGGATCAGGTAGTAGGTCAGCGCCATGAAGGTCAGCGTGGTGCCGATGACGACGGTGGCGTGGAAGTGGCCCGGCACGTAGATCGTGTTGTGGATGATCATGTTGAGCTGCTCGGTGCCCATCATCACGCCCGAGATGCCGCCGAGAAAACCGAAGCCGATGATCGAGATGAACACGCCCGAGAACGTCGGGTTGCCCCAGGGCGCCTTGCGCAGCCACTCGAACAGGCCCTTGGTGAAACCCTTCTGGCGCTGTGCCACTTCCATCGCGCCGGGGATCGTCAGGCCGTGCAGCATCGACGCCAGCACCGCGAAGTACATGAAGTAGCTGGTGTTGACGACCTTCCAGCCGGTGGACAGCCCCGGGTCGGCGAGCAGGTGGTGCGCGCTCGCCAGTTGCAGGAACAGGATGTAGAGCAGGAAGGCGGTGCGCGAGACGCGCTCGCTCATCGGCTTGGCGCCGAAGGCGATGGCCGCCACGAGGTACCAGACCGAGATGTGCGCGGCGACGTTGATCTGCTGCGAGCTGTGGCCGAAGGCCCACCAGATCGTGCGGTAGACCAGCGGGTCGACTTCCTTGACGATGCCCAGCGACATCAGCCAGGTCGGGATCAGGATGATCGCGCCCGAGGCGATCGTGAACACCGCGATGATCGCGGCGGTGATCGCGCCGAAGGTCACCAGCGGCACCGAGCCTTCGTAGGTCTTCTCGCGCTTGGCGACGACGAGCGTGCCGAAGAAGACGAAGCAGGCGACCAGCGCGCCGACGGCGAACAGGATCAGCCCGAGGTAGAACGCTGGCTCGGCCATCATCGGCACGTAGCTCGTCATCATCACGGACGACGCGCCGCGAAACACGGCGACGTTGTTGGTGATCGAGCCGATCAGCATCAGCGCGAAGGCGAGCCAGGCGATCTTCGGCGTCGCGATGCGGCATCGCAGCAGCGTCGAAGCGCAGAAGTACAGCACCGCGACTTCGAAGAAGATGATCCAGAAGATCAACATGTCGATGCCGTGCGCCGTCAGCACCTGGTAGAAGCGGTCGGCCTCGAGCCAGCGGAAGGCCGGCCAGCGCGTCAGCACGACGCCGATGGCGAGCAGGCCGCCGATCAGCAGCCAGACCACGGCGACGAAGGCGTTGGCCTTCATCAGGGTTTCGGCCTGGTGCTCGAACTGCAGGCCCGAGCGCGGGCAGGTGCGGTACGTTGTTTGGGTACTCATGGCTGCACCTCTTCATTTGATGTAGATGCGCCCGACCATCTTGTGATGGCCGATGCCGCAGAACTCGTTGCAGACCACCGAGTAGGTGCCCGACTGGTTCGGCGTGACGGTGACCACGTGCTCGAAGCCCGGCACCATCTGGATGTTGATGTTGGCCGGCTGCAGCGAGAAGCCGTGGTTGTAGTCCATGGCCGTCAGGTGCAGGCGGTAGGTCTTGCCCTTCTCGAGTTCGAGGATCGGGTAGAAGGCCCACAGCCGCGCCAGCAGGTAGACGTCGCTGCCGGGTGGCGGTGCCACCACCGGCGTCTTCTCGTCGGTCTCGGTGCGCACGGTGTGTTTGTCGACCATCGCCTGCACCTTGGCCATGAACTTGTCCGGCGTGGTGCGGTAGGTCTCGGTCGACAGGTTCTGGTTGCCCCAGATGTGCCAGCCGACCATCATCGCGAACATGATCAGACACCAGGTCAGCGCGATCGCGATCCAGGTGCCTTCGACGCGGTCGATGGGGTGGCGGTACCAGAGCCGTTCGGCAGGAGGAAGGATGGCGCTCATCGCGTGCTCCTACTTCGCCACCGGCAGCGTCAGGATGTCGAACACGCCCCAGACGGTGTAGACCACCATCGGCACCATGACGCCGAGGAACAGCAGCAGGAACGGGTTGTCGAGCAACTGCTGCACCCAGGGCACGGGGGCCGTGGCGTCGTCGTCGTTGTGCGATGTGTTCATCGTCGTCTCCTCGATCGAGAGTGTTTGGGTTCGCGGCAAATTCATTCTGTGATTCGAGCCGTCGTGCCTGCCTTGATCCAGCACAAGAAGGGCATGCGTGCTCTCCCTAGGATGCGGCGCAACGATGAAGGCCGACAACTCAACCGCGGTGCCGCTCGCGCTGCGCCGCATTGCCCTGCTGTGTGTGGCGCTGATGGCCGTCGTCGTCGTCGCCAGTGCTTTCCTGCGCCACCTCGGCGCGACGGCGGCGCTGCAAGCGGCGTGGGCGAGCGAGCTGGTGCTTGCGCGTCAGGTGCACCGCGTGGCCGCGACGCTGGCCTTGCTCGGCGCGGTGGCGATGGTGGTGCTGGCGCGGCGCGCGCGTTCACGCGTTGCGCTCGCGTGGAGCCTGCTCGGCGTGGGCTTGCTGTTGTCGGTGCTCGGCGTGGCGGCCGGCGCATCGCGTGCGGCGCCGGTCGTGCTGATCAATCTGCTCGGCGGCCTGGCGATGCTCGCGCTGTGTGTGCGGCTCGCCGCCAGCGACACGCGAGCGGGCGTCGGCCGCGCCGCATGGATCGTGCTCGGCCTGGTGGCGCTGCAAGCCGCCGCCGGCGCACTCGCCAGCGCCAATGCCTCACCCGATTGCGAGGCGCTGACCGGCTGCAGTGCCTACGCGCTGCTGCACCGGATCAGCGGCGTGCTGTTGGCCTTTGTGTTGGTCGTCTTCGGGGTCCAGGTGGCGTGGCGCTTGCAGCGTCCCTCGGGCGCTGCGCTGGCGTTGATCGGCCTGCTGTTGCTGCTGCTCGGCACGGTCGCCGCCGGCATCGGCAGCACGACGCTGCCGCTGTTGATCGTCATGCACAACGCGCTGGGGGCGGCGGCGGTGGGGCTGCTGGCCCGGCTGGGTTGAGGCAGGAGCCCGAACAGAACGCTCGCCATGCCGCGGCATCCGGGGCACTTGCGGCACATCAATCCCGCACGTTTCCAAGATCACACAATCCGCAGCACCCACCGGACCCACCCCATGGACCTGCGCGTTTTCAACATCCCCCGCTATCTGTCGGTGCAGCCGCTGTTCACCGACTTGAGCCCGGCCGAACTGGACCGCTTGGCGCAGGGCTGCGTGTTGCGGCGCTTTTCGCGCGGCGAAGATGTCTTTCGCGTTGGCCAGCGCTGCGAGGAGTTCCATGTCTGCGTCACCGGGCAGGTCAAGCTGTTCGCGGTGTCGCAGGCGGGCGCGGAGAAGGTGATCGACATCGTCGCGCCAGGGCAGAGCTTTGCCGAGGCGCTGATGTTCACCGGTGCGCCGTACATCATCAACGCGCAGGCGCTGTCGGACTGCCTGCTGCTGACGGTGAAGAAGCAGGCCGTGGAAGCCGAGATCGCGAGCGATGCGCGTTTTGCGCTGCGCATGCTGGCCGGCATCTCGCGCCGCCTGCACGGCCTCGTGCATGACGTCGAGGCGTATGCGCTGCACAGCGGCGTGCAGCGCGTGATCGGCTACCTGCTGCGCGACATCGCCCTCGACACCGAGAGGCACAACGATCAACCGGTGACGGTGTCGCTGCCGGTGAGCAAGGCCACGATCGCGTCGCGCCTGTCACTGACGCCGGAGTACTTCTCACGCGTGTTGCACGAGCTTGAAGCGGCCGGGCTGGTGCGCATCGACAAGCGCGACATCCACATCCTCGACGCGCAGGCGCTGGCGACGTACCGGTCGCCGTGAGCCCGCTGCCGCGGGCGTCACGCACAATTCGCGCGTGGCCCGCAGCCTTGACCTCACCTGCCCTTGCCGTGCGCGCGAAGCCACGCCTGTGCGCTATGCGGACTGCTGCGGGCGTTGGCACGACGGGCTGCTGCGCGGCGAACACGCCCCGACGCCCGAGGCGTTGATGCGCTCGCGGTACAGCGCCTACGCTCTGCTCCAGGGCCGCGGCGCCTCCCCGCGGTCACTTCTCGAGTACCTGATGACGACCTGGCATCCGTCCACCGCGCCGGGCGACCTGGAACTGGGGCCGATGAGCTGGACCGGTCTGGACGTGCTGCACGAGAGCGCGAGCAGCGACGCTGGCGTGGTGGAGTTCGTGGCGCACCACAAGGTCAACGGCCGTGCGGGCACGCTGCACGAGCTGAGCCGCTTCGTGCGCGAAGGCGGCGCCTGGCTCTATGTGGACGGTGTGATCGCACCGGACGAAAGGGACTGACTGGAGTCGCACCATGAGCCCTCCCGCACCTCCGACATTCGATGCCTTCGTCCTCAGCCTCGATCAAGACGAGGCGACCCCGATCGCCACGCCCATGTTGCGTTCGATCCGGCACGGGCTGCGCGGCGAGTGGGATGCCGCGCACGAACTGGCGCAGGCACAGGACGATGCCGTCGGCGCCTGGGTGCACGCCTGGCTGCATCGGATCGAAGGCGACCTCGGCAACGCCGACTACTGGTACCGACGCGCCCACAGGCCACCGCGCCGGGACGACACGCGCACGGAGGGGCTCGCGATTGCGCGGGACTTGATCGAAGCGATTGGGCGTGCCTGAGTGACGTGGGTCCGCCCAGCGACGGCTCTCGGCCAGCTGAAGTCCTTGGCCGAGGTGTCGGGCTTGCTACGCGATAGCAAACAGTCGCGCGCCCACCAGGGCTGGGTCGGTGGTTGCGCGCACGGCATCGAATGCGGCTTGGGCCTCCGGGTGGCGGCGGCGCAGCAGGTTGAGCCATTGCTTCAGGCGACCAGCGCGGTGCTTTGGCTGCACTTGGGCGCTGACGTGCTGCCAGTACTGCGCGACCAGCGGCAACAGCGCGTGCCAGGCCAGCGCAGGCGCGCATGGGCTGCGGATCGCGAGTGCGAGCCCAGGGTCAGCGACCATGCCGCGCCCGAGCATCAAGGCGTCGCAGCCCGAGGCCTCGCGGCAGCGCAGCGCGTCGTCGACGGTCCAGATCTCGCCGTTGGCGATTACCGCGATGGGGACCGCCTCGCGGATCTCGGCGATGCGTTCCCAATAGGCCGGCGGCCGGTAGCCGTGCAGCTTGGTGCGTGCGTGCACGACCAATTCGCAGGCGCCGGCGGCCGCGATGGCGCGCGCGTTGTCGAGCATCAGCGACTCGTCGCGATGCCCCAGGCGCATCTTCGCCGACACCGGCAACGAGGCCGGCACCGCGCGGCGCACGGCCGCGACGATCGCATGCACGAGATCAGGCTCGTCGAGCAGCACCGCGCCGCCGCGGTGCCGGTTCACGGTCGGCGCCGGGCAGCCGAAGTTCAGGTCGATGCCCTCGGCGCCCAGCGCCGCCAGCGTTGCGGCGTTGTCGGCCAGGCAGGCGGCGTCCGATCCGAGCAGTTGCGCGCGCACCGGCGTGCCGGCCGCCGTGCGGCTGCCGTTTGCGAGTTCGGGCATCAGGCGCAGGAACACGCGCGCCGGCAGCAACTGATCGGTGACGCGGATGAACTCCGAAACGCAACGGTCAACACCACCAGCGCGCGTGAGTACGTCGCGCAGGCTGTGGTCGATCAGGCCCTCCATCGGGGCTAGCAGCAGCTTCATCCGGGCATTGTCGAGGCCCGCCCATCGCCAGCCGCGGAATCGGTGGGACTGCGAATGGCTGCTTCCTGGCGCGGCCGGGGGCTCACGGCTTACGGCCAGAAGCGGTCCACGCTGTATCGCCATCGATTGACGCCGCAAAGCCGTCACTCGATATCAATTGGAGCGGTGCATCCAGCTGGCCGCAATCGATGTTTGCAGCGCAAGAGCGACACGACGCTCGTCGATTGAGCGGACACCACCGGCGTGGTTCGCACGCGTACAGTTACCGCTCGGTCTCAGAAGACTACCGTGCACTATCGCTCCCATGACGATCGCCAAGGTCCAGCACTACGTCCCGCAATTCCTATTGCGCAACTTTGGGAACGGCAAGAAGGACCAGCTATGGGTGTATGACAAGGCATCCAACCGTAGCTTCGCCTCAAACACGAAGAACATTGCAAGTGAGAGTCGCTTCTACGACTTTGAGTACCAAGGCCAATCACTCACACTGGAAACGTGGCTTTCAGAACTTGAAGGCCATGCCAAGTCGGTCATCAAATTCGTTCTAGACGCTGACACACTCGCCACTCTCGCGGACGAGCAGAGGCGCATCCTGGCGTCCTTCCTTTCCGTTCAACTTACTCGCACGAAGACTTTCCGCGAGGAGTGGAATGCCTTTCCCCGAATGCTGCGAGAGCGCTTGACCAGGGACGGCGATAAGGTCGCGTCTGGGTCGCAGGCAGAGGAACTGATCCGCGACCCAACCGAGAACGAAGCCAAGGAACAGACGGCGAGGATCATCTTCGATGCGCCGGCAACATACGCTTCCTACTTTCTCGATAAGGATTGGGTGCTCGCCGCAACGACTCGGAAGCATCCGTTCCTACTGAGCGACAACCCGCTGACGCGTCAGAACATGATTGACCGGCCACATCGTGGGAATCTCGGACTCAAGACACCAGGGATCGAGATCTATTTCCCGCTCTCGCCGACTCGGGCACTAGCGATGTGGTGTCCGACACTCACTGAATTGGTTCATCGTGGCGCGCTCTCGGCAATGGTGAGCACAGCAGCCGGCGTCGCCGCGTCAGACCCGGAAGGTGTCGTAGCAATGAGCGAATCTTTGTTGAACGGAACGCCGGTGCAATACGCCGTGGAGAACGTCGAGAACTTCAATTCACTGCAGGTGATCTGGAGCGAACGCTATGTCTTCTCTCACGCAAACGACTTCCACCTTGCGAAAGCAATGCTGGGAGAGCATCCAAACCTCAAGAAGGGTCCCCGCCCCACAGTGGCATGAGACTGAGACCTGGAATGCCGCAATGGGTCGAGGCTGTGTGAGAACACGGTTTGAGGCGATTGACGCCCGTGGGCGCTCGGCGACGCGAGCTGAGCCGTCAAGGCTGTCCAGTAGGTGCAGTCGACGTCGTGACGGCTGAGGACCGGCAAGTCGACCTGCGAGTGGTCTGAGGTCGGTCGCGCAGGCCTCAGGCCGCCGCTAACTTCATGGCCTTCAGCGTCTTGGCAATACCCAAGATGCCGATCAAGCGCTTCAAGTTATATGCAAGGACGTGCAAGCTCATTTCAGTGCTGACGTGCCCGAGTGTCTTCATCAGGAAGTGCGCCGAACCCATCCAGTGCTTCAGCGTTCCGAAGACGTGCTCGATCGTGCGTCGTCGCACTTTCATCGCGTCAGGCTTTCGATCCAAGCGCCGTTGCATGGTCTCCAGAACCGCCTCGTGCTCCCATCGACGCACGCGCCGTTCGTTGCCGGTCGTGCAATCTGCTTTGAGCGGACAGTGCGGGCAGATGGAGGTCCAGTACGTGTCGATCTTCATGCCGTTCTCGACGGACGTCTGGTGTCGGCGAAGACGCTCTCCCGCCGGACATCGGTATTCGTCGTCACGAGCGATGTAGATGAAGTCCGCCTTGCTGAAGCGCCCTTCGGCTTTGGAGTTCGAAGTCATCGGCTTGGGCACGTATGTCTTGATGCCTGCTTCTTCGCAGGCCAGGATCTCTGGGCCTTTGAAGTAGCCACGGTCGGCGATCACTTCCAGCTTTTCCTTGCCGACCGCATCACGCGCTTCTTGTCGCCATTGACCAGAGTTCGCCACGATCGCTGCCGGTGTTGATCACGTCGTGAGCGACGATCAGGTGGTGCTTGGTATCGGCGGCCATCTGCACGTTGTAGCCAACCATTCCGGTGCCGCGCCCGCTGGTGGCCATCGAGCGTGCGTCCGGATCGGTCAGCGACAGCTGCTTGTCGGGTTGGTCCTGTAGCCGTCGTTCAATCTCTCGAAGCCGCTGCATTTGGGTCCTGAGTTTGCTCAGCTTCTCGTTCAACCGCGCGGTCTTGAGTTCCAGGTCGGCAGGCTGGGTTCGGTCCGCTGTATCGAGCGCGCCGAGATAGCGCTCGATGCTCTCTTCGACTTGCCGCATGCGCTGCTCGAGTTTGTGCGGTGTGAAGTTGCGATCCCGGTTGTTGACCGCCTTGAACTTGCTGCCGTCCACTGCCACGCTGGCTTGTGTCAGCAACTTCAGCTGCCGGCAGATCATCACGAATTGACGCACAAGCGTTGCGGATGCCTTTGCCACTGTCCCTGCGGAAGTCGGCGATGGTCTTGAAGTCGGGCGCCAATCGGCCGGTCAACCACATCAGCTCGACGTTGCGTTGGCATTCGCGCTCCAGGCGGCGGCTCGATTGCATCGGTTCAAGTAGCCGTAGATGTAGATCTTCAGCAGCACCGACGGGTGATACGACGGTCGACCCGTGTCCGCGGGTTCAACGCCTTCAAAGCCAAGAGCCTGCAGATCGAGTTCTTCTACGAATGCGTCGACTACTCGTACCGCGTTGTCCTCGGCAATGTAGTCGTCCAGACATTCCGGCAGCAAAGTGACCTGGCTGCGGTCCTCTCCTTCGACGAATCGCTTCATGTGGCAGCTCGCTCTGTCGCGTTGCCACAATTTAGGCGAGCACCTTCAGACAATCAAAGCGTTTTCACACAGGCTCGGTCGATTCTGTTGAAAACTCGAAATTGCCCGAGCTCGCCAACCAAATCGCGCCGATCCCCCGGTGGCACTGCGTTCAGCGCGGGACCAACAACGATCGAAATCGCGCCTGCGAGCTTTTGCGTGACTCTGAGGACGATCGATGCGACACGCGCGATTTTCAAACTGCAATTGAACCTTCGACGCTCGCACGTTTGAATAGAGTTTTTCAACAGAATCGGTCGAAAGCCGACACACTCAACATCAATCTCGCTCCTGTCCTCAATGCCCAGCCGCCG
>CAWFCX010000002.1:0-61244 GCA_963814385.1 uncultured beta proteobacterium | reverse complement strand
AAAAACACTCTTCAGATCAACAACTTGCGGACGCATCGTGTCATGCAGTTCGTTGAACAACCGGGCGTTGTGCCAAATTTGTGCCACGCCGCGTCCGTGCTTCGGTCAGACGGTCAGCCCATGGCGCCAAGTGGTCCGCTGCAAGGTGCGCATAGCGCTGCACCATCGAGTAGCTCGCCCAGCCTCCAAGCTCCTGCAGCACGTTGAGCGGGGTACCGCTTTGAACGTGCGCCGATCCGCAAGCCGACAACGCTCCCGGCCCCTACCTCGCCACGTCGAACCATCTGTGGTTCGGCCTGGCGCGTGGCACCTCGCTCGGCCTGCTGGCTGGCGCGGCGCAACCGTTCACGATCTCGAGCGACGTGGTGGCGTTGTCGTTGCAGAACCCCACCATCGCGCACACCAACTTCTTCAACGCCACCGGCAACGGCCAGGCGCTGTGGAAGGGGCTGTCGTTCGCGCAACTGGCCGACGCCTACTACCGCGGCCTGGCGCTGCAGCCCGAGTTCAGCTTCATCAACACCGACAACCCCGACCTGCGCGGCCTGCGCTGGTCGGGCGGCAAGGTGCTGAGCTACCACGGCCTCGCCGACGACCTGATCGCACCGCAAGGCTCGCTCAACTACTACGCCCGCGTGGTGGCCGAGATGGGCGGGCACGACAGAGTGCAGCGGTTCAACCGCCTGTACCTGATCCCCGGTATGGCACACGACGGCAGCTTCTCGCGCACCGGCACCTTCGATCCGGCGACCGGCACCATCACGAGTCCCAACAAGGTGCCTCAGCCGCAGGCCGTGGCAGGCCGCGACGAGTTGTTCGTGGCGCTGAGAAACTGGGTGGAGAAGGGTCACGCCCCGGGGCGCATCGACGTGAGCTCGGCCAACGGCAGTGTGACGATGCCGATCTGTGTCTATCCCAAGCGAGCGCAGCACGACGGCGCCGGCGATCCGAAGGTGGCTTCGAGTTACGAGTGCCGATGACGACGCAACTCTGTCCCCTCGCGCAGCAGCGCGTCGCAGGCCCCTTCGGTCCAGCGTACGGCCAGCGCGTCGGCGTGCAGCTCGCCGGTATCGCGCACGCGATTGTCCAGCACGGTCTTGTCGCGCTGTCCATGGCGTGCTGGCCGCGTGCAGCGCCTGCGCAGTCGCCGGCGGCAACGGGTTGGCCAGCAGCCCGCGGTCCTCGACGGAGACCGTCAACGCGTCATCCTGCAAGTGGCCTTCTGCGCAGAACGTGTCTCGCTTCTGTCGGCCTTGTTCTTGATTCGTTTCGCAGACCGTCCAAGTGCCTGTTCGAGTGCGAGCAGGATGGACGACAACGCAGGCTCGGTCCGACTCACCCTGCTGCCGCCCGGAATGCCGCCTGGACGGCGCGCACCAGCGAAGGATGCAAGGTGCCCAGCTTCGGCGACTGTCCATGCGGCGCGGCCGGCGGCACCGAGAACCACTCGGTCGTGAATGGCAGGTCGACGGATTGCCGCAGGTCGAACTTCGTGTCGTAGCTGAGGCCCGCAGCCTCGTAGGCGGCGGGATTCCTGTCACGCAGGACCCCGAACTCGCCCCGGTGCAGCGTGGTGGTTCTCTGACTGGTGCCGTAGGCCACGCGCACTGTGAACTGCGGCGCGTCGTCGTCGAATACAGCCAGGATCAGGGTGGGCCTCGGCTTCGGGCGGGGATGGATGTCGTCGGGGAAGTGGCACCAGACGATGTCGCCGGCGGTGGGCTCGGCCCACCACTGCGGCGTCATGCGGGCGCCACCTCGAACAGGCTCGAGCGCACCGACCGCTTCTTGCCTTGGGGCACCCGCTTCCTGATCTGCCGAATCTGAGCGGCCGTCAGCGGGGCGTCGTCAGCCTCGTATTGGGGCAGCATCTTGACCGCCATCTCGTGCAGCGCGAGATGAATGACCTGGGTCTCATCGACACCCAGGCGTTCCGCGAGCCGCTTGGCGGTGTTGCGGGTCACGCCGGTCGTACTGTCCGCCGGGCGGTAGCGGAACGCGATTTGGTCGATAAAGCCGCGGGTCGCCATGACGTGATCTCCCTAAGATTGGATATCTCAAAGATATCCTTGTCGGGTTGATCGTGTCAAGCTCGCGGCGACCGGGCGGCCCATGCGCCGGGCACCGATCGCTCGATCCGGTGGTGCGACAACAAGCGCGGCGCAGAGACTGTTTAGCTCACTGTGCCGCGGTTGTGCCAAGCTCACGTTGACTGTGACGGAATTGTGCCGTGGTATGCTTGGAAAGCGGTGTGGCAAGCATCGCAAGTGATTGATTTATAAAGACTATTCCAGGCCGTTCCGGACTCTTAATCCGTTGGTCGAAGGTTCGAATCCTTCAGGGCCCACCAATCTTCATCAGGCATAGCGCGCGAGCAGCCGCAAACTGGCACCACTTCGTCGATGTTCTGGTGCCAGTTTTTCGCAGATTGCACTTCGCCGTGTATGTGAACAGCAGCCGAGCTGCTGATCTCGAGTGATGGAGGCAGCACTGCACTGCCACCGGTGCCAGGTGTTGCGCAGCGCAAGCCAATGTCTGTGAGGTAGATGGTCGAGTGGCCGAGCCCGGTCGCCTGCATCACCGTGGGCAGGCGCGCGAAGAGGCGTGGCGCTTCAGCCGAGCGAGCAACGGCGAGCCGCGAGCGACTCTTGCGAACGGTCATCGATTCCATGGGCAAAGCGTAGGCCACTGGGAGCTTGGCATTGGCGCATTGGCGATGATTTCGGGCCTTGAATCGTCGCACTGCGGTGTCCACTGTAGGCGCGGCTGCGTGCGAGACCGGTGCTGGAATGGCCCCCAAAATCCAGCGGGTCAGAGCCGGCGGACCGCGGTTGGCAGAGTGCCACGCGAGGCGCGGCACATCGATCGCGAAGTCACGAGTTCACCGGAACCCGCGCCTTTGCGACGGCCGCCGACGACATGAACAGCGCCTGCGATGCGCGATCTGGCGCGCTGTACTCGACGAGCTTGCAAGGCGTCTGCGCCAGCCACAGCGAGTGCTCCAAGTGCGACCACTCGGGGTGGTGGTGCAGGCTGTGTTCGAGCAGGAACATCAGTTCGTTCAGTGAGCCGAGCACGCGCTTGCTGGCCGTGCGGCCGATTCGATGTTCGCGCATGCGGTCGCATTCGGCCTGCACCGACGCGGCCGGAATGGCGAGCGCCGAGAGGATTGGCGGCAAGGTTTGGAGCAGCCGCGCCGGCAGGGTGCCGGCGCTCTTGGCCGGTACGATCACCGGCAGCAGCGTCCGCTCGCTGACGCACAGCGCCAGGTGCTGCGGACGAGTGACGAGGACGTTGGTATACCAGTCGCCGAGCAGCGTCGTCGGCGCCACCTCGCCGTGCGGGGATTCGGTCAAGCCACGCCGCAGCAGCTTGTGTGTGCATCGCAGGGTGAACATGCTGCCGATTGTGTAAGTCAGGGCCGGTCAGTTCACGACAGCGCCGATCCCGGCGACCACAAGGCCCATCATGGGCGCAGCGAAGCCTTCAAGGTTCAGCGTCTCGCGCTTCGAGTACCTGGCGCCTTTGCGGCATGTAGTCATGCCCGTCGTAGTGGCGGTACTGCACGCCGGTGATGCCGTGCGACTGCCTCCAACCACGAAGCCTCTGCAGCTCGTGCGTCGGTGTTCCGGCCTGGCCGACCCACTGTAGCGGCGCCGTCCAAGCCTTTGTGTTGACCTGGCCGATGGGCTCGCCTCGGAAGGTGAACACCCTTGTGGGGTGCTTGCGGCGCTGACAAAGTGCGGGTTCTGAGGGGGGGCGCGAGTGCGGCATCTGGGCTCGGGTGGTTGGAATCCTATCCCCGCCAAGCCTGTTGTATGCGAAAAATGAAAAATAGGCCCCAATAAATCTATTGAAAGGATGTCGCTAGTGGAAATTAGTATGCCGAGTCAAACGATTGGAGACCTTTTTGGACCTCGCCCGCTTCCCCCGCATCCGACTCGGCCATTTTCCAACCCCACTGGAGCCCATGGATAACCTGACGCGACTGCTTGGTGGGCCACGTTTGTGGATCAAGCGCGATGATTGCACTGGCCTCTCGAGTGGCGGCAACAAAACGCGCAAACTGGAATTCTTGATGGCCGAAGCCATCGCGCAAAAGGCTGACGTCGTGATCACGCAGGGGGCAACACAGTCGAATCACGCCCGTCAAACTGTTGCCGCTGCTGCCAAGCTGGGCATGCAATGTCACATCTTGCTTGAAGATCGAACGGGCAACACGCAATTCAATTACACAGAAAATGGCAACGTGCTGCTTGATCGGCTGCATGGGGCCACGGTAGAGCGCCGCGCCGGCGGTAGTGACATGCAAGCCGAGATGGAGTCCGTGGCCAAGCAACTGGAGCGCGCTGGTCATCGGCCCTACGTGATTCCCGGCGGCGGCTCGAATCCGGTCGGCGCACTGGGCTACGTCAATGCGGTGCTTGAGTTGGTGAACCAGTCGGTGGAGTTGGGTCTGCGCATAGACCACCTCGTACACGCCACCGGGAGCGCAGGCACCCAAGCGGGTTTGGTGGTCGGTCTTCGAGCCATGCACAGTGCGATTCGACTGCTTGGAATTGGCGTGCGTGCGCCGAGAGAAAAGCAAGAAAGCATGATCTACGATTTGGCCTGCCGCACCTGGGCGTATATGGGACTGGCCGGTGAGCTACCTCGCGCATCGGTACAAGCCAACTGCGATTACGTGGGCGGCGGCTACGGCGTTCCGACACCCGGCATGATCGAAGCAGTCACGTTGTTGGCCAAGACCGAGGGCATCCTGCTTGACCCGGTTTATTCGGGCAAGGGAATGGCCGGCTTGATCGATCTGGTTCGCAAGGGCTACTTTGCAAAAGACCAGAACGTCGTCTTTCTGCATACGGGCGGATCCGTTGCGCTGTTCGGCTATCCCGACATTTTTGGCCTGCCGACATCTTGAATTCAAGTCCTTTCAGAGTCGACGGCCACGCTGTGCGGCTCGAGACTTCATCGGGCCAGAGTAAAAAGGAGAAATCAACCTGGCATTAATTCTGCTAAACCATCTTTGAACTCACGTGCGAACCTGCAGATGAGCTCTGCTCAATCAGCCCAAACACCTGCCTTATTACTTAATGGAAACACCGTGAAGCACCTGCTCAAAACCCTTGTCATCGGCTCAGCCTTCGCAATCACCATGGCTTCTCAAGCCATGGCGCAAACCAAGGTCATCATTGGTCACTTTGGCGACCCGGCACCCTACAAAGCGATCGTTGCCGACGGAACGCTTGAAAAGGCCACTGGCTGGACCATTGAGTGGCGCCAGTTCGCCTCTGGCGCTGAGGTCAACGCGGCCATGGCCTCGGGTGGCATTGTCATTTCCGAAATTGGCTCTTCGCCCCTTTCAGCAGGACTCAGCTCTGGCCTGGACTATCAGATGGTTTCCGTGGGCAAGGTCATTGACAGTTCAGAGGCGCTGGTCACCCGAAATGGCGCAGGCATTGACAAGCCCGCCGATCTGAAAGGCAAGCGCATTGCTGTGCCGATCGGCTCCACAGCGCACTTCTCGCTGATGGGCGCATTGAAAATGTACAACCTGACGGAAAAGGATGTGACGGTCGTCGGCATGTCGCCAGCTGAGATCGCCGCCGCGTGGGCCCAAAACGCAGTCGACGCAGCTTTCGTCTGGTACCCGGTGCAGGCCAAGATTCGCGAAAACGGCAAGGTCATGACGACTGCAGGTGTAGTCGCCAAAACTGGCTTCCCTACTTTCAATGGATGGGTCGCCACCAACAAGTTCGCCGCGGCAAACCGTGCCGGCTTGGTGAACTTTCTCAAAGCCATGAACGAAATCAATGGCGACTACAGCAAGAACAAAGCCACATGGAATGCAGATTCACCCAAAGTCAAAGCGGTGGCCACCAATGTAGGCATTACTCCAGCCGCCGTTGTTGCGGCCCTGGATGGTGCCATCTACCCAGATGGTGACTTGAATATGTCAGCCGCCTGGATGGGCGGCGGTGCAGCCACCACGATCAAATCCACCGCCGACTTCCTCAAGGGTGCTGGCCGTATCAACGCAGTGGCTGACAGCTACACCAAGTTCGTGAACCCTGAGTTCGCCAAAGCCGCCGCTGGCAAGTAGTTGGCTTTGCACGTATCGCGTGCTGGCCTGACCTGTTCTGGCTGGGTCAGCACGCGCCACAAACCCCTTGACGCCCACCATGACAGCACTTGCCATCAAGAACGCATCGGTGTTCTACCCGGTTCCCGGTAAGCCGTCCGTTCACGCGCTCAAGAACATCAACCTCGAGATTCATGAGAAAGAGTTTGTGGTGGCATTGGGCGCATCGGGCTGCGGCAAGTCAACCCTGCTGAATCTGATTGCCGGATTCATGGCGCCTAGTGAGGGTGAAATTTCTCTCAATGGCCGCGTCGTCACAGGGCCCGGTGCTGACCGTTCGGTGGTGTTTCAAAAGCATGCGTTGTTGCCCTGGCTCAATGTGCTGGACAACGTCGCCTTCGGCTTGAAAATTCAAGGCCACGACAAAGCCAAGCGCGAAGGCATTGCGCGAGACTTCATCAAGCTACTCGGCCTTGAGCAGTTTGAGCAATCGGCCACCTATGAGCTGTCGGGCGGTATGCAGCAGCGCGTCGGCATTGCACGGGCGCTGACCAGTGACCCGGCTATCTTGCTGATGGACGAGCCGCTGGGCGCACTCGATGCGCTGACGCGCGAGCGCGCGCAAGAGTTGATTTTGAAGGTCTGGCGCGACACCGGCAAGATGGTGTTTTTTATCACCCACAGCGTTGAGGAAGCCCTTTTCATGGGCACCAAGCTGATCGTGATGTCGCCTCGCCCCGGCCGCATTTCACATGTCTTCGACTTGCCATTCAGCCGTCGCTACTTTGACACGGGCAATGCGAGGGCGATCAAAGCGTCGGCAGATTTCATTGCCCTCAGAGAAAAGATCCTGCAGATCATCTTTGCTGACGAAGCAGGAGCCCTTCATGAGTGATACCCGCACCCTTTGGGCCAGCCTCATGAAGGCGAAACCAGCCAAACCGGGTGAGATATATGGTGTACCTGGCCAAGGCGACAGTTTAAGAATCAGCGCAGTCGTTATCGTTGCCCTGATTGTTTTCTGGTGGCTCGTCACATACTTCGGCGTCGTCAAGCCTCTTTTCCTGCCGTCCCCGGTGGCCGTGGTCGAGGCGTTTTTGACCATGCTGAAGGAGGGTTTTACCGGGGCCAGCTTCTGGGAACACACCTGGGTCAGCACGCTGCGGGTTTTTGGTGCATTCTTGCTGGCCTGTGTGGTCGGGATTCCGCTTGGCATTGCGATGGGCATGAGCCCGGTTGCACGCGGCATTTTTGATCCGCCGATCGAGTTCTATCGCCCGATTCCACCGCTGGCCTACCTGCCGCTGATGATTATCTGGTTTGGCATTGACGAGTTGTCCAAGGTGCTGCTGATTTTCCTGTCGGTACTCGCACCGATGGCTTTGGGTGCGCGTGCCGGCGTCAAGTCGGCTGCGATCGAGCAGATTCATGCGGCGTATTCGTTCGGTGCGACGCGCTGGCAAGTGATTCGCATGGTGGTGTTGCCGTCAGCCATGCCAGAGATATTTACCGCCATGCGCGTTGGCATCGGTTTTGGTTGGACGACGCTGGTGGCGGCTGAAATGGTCGCTGCTACCTCCGGCTTGGGGTACACAGTTTTGTCAGCTTCCAGATTCTTGCAGACGCCAATTGTCATCATGGGTATTGTCGTGATAGCGGCGATTGCCTACGCGTTTGACCACTTGGTGCGTTTTGTGGAGCGTCGTGTCGTGCCCTGGAAAGGGCGTGGGTGACACTGCCTGTCCTGCCCCACCGGCGGATGGGCGCAGGCCCCGCGATGGTGCTCGTGCACGGGTATTTGGGTGGTTCGAGCCAGTGGGACGCGCAGGTGCAATTCCTGAGCCCGCACTTTGACGTCATTGCCGTGGATCTGGCCGGCTACGGCAACGCCCACCACCTGACAGCACCCACCGAAATGGCCGCACATGCCCAAGCTGTGCTGGCCACCCTCGATCAGTTGGGCGTGGTCTGTTTTCACTTGCTGGGCCACTCCATGGGTGGCATGGTGGCGCAGGAAATCGTCCACCTCGCGCCGGCGCGGGTGCGCAAACTGGTGCTTTACGCGACCGGGCCGCAGGGCAGCATCCCCGGGCGGTTCGAGACCATGGCGCGCTCACGCGAACGACTGGCCCAAGACGGTGTGGAAAGCACCGCCAGGCGCATTTGTGCGACCTGGCTGCTCGACAACGAGGCCTCTCCAGCCTTCGAGTCACTGGCTGCGCTGGCCACCCGCGCCAGTGAACAGGCGGCGCGCGACGGCCTGATCGCCATGGAGGCGTGGGATGGGCGCGAACGTCTGGGCGCGATTCAACAGCCTACGCTGGTGGTGTGGGGCGAGCGTGACCGCTCCTATGGCTGGTCGCAGATTGAAAAGCTCTGGCGCACCATCCCCTGCGCCAGCCTTGCTGTATTGCCTGCGTGTTCCCATGCACTGCACCTGGAGCGAACAGCGTTGTTTCACACACTGTTGCTTGAGTTCCTGGTTGCGGACGCGGCCGCCGCCAGGCCTTGAAATGGGCCGTGCCCGCTGCCTTGCCGGTCGAACGGCCGGCGACAATGCCGCAACAGGGGGCTGCGGCATTGGAACTGAAATGGCTTGACGACTACATTGCACTGATCGAGACGGGCAGTTTCTCGGCAGCGGCTGCGCGTCGGCATGTTTCTCAGCCGGCCTTCTCGCGCCGTATTCAGATGCTCGAAGACTGGCTGGGGGTGACCCTCATCGACCGCACCCGAAAGCCACTCCAGTTCACTCCCGTGGCCAGGGACAACCAGCTTGAATTCCGCCACCTGGTGGCACGCATCTATGAATTTCGTGCCATTCTCAAGTCCGAGTCGCTGGACAGCGCGGGCATCACCATTGCCGCGCAACACACGCTGGCCGCAGCCTATTTGCCCGGCTTTCTCGCCCGGCTGAGACAGCTGGGCGTTGACCAGAACTTCCGGATTCGATCAGAGAACCGCTCAGAAAGCGTCGCGATGCTGATGCGTGGCGAGGCCGAGATACTGATCACCTACGAGACACAGCAGTCGCCCTGCAACATTTCAGCCCAGCTGGCGCAGCGCCACGTACTGGGTCAGGATGAACTGAAGCTCGTGGCCAGCCCGCAATTACACAAAGTCTTGCGCAGGGTCGCTGCAGGCGATCGCGTACCGATGCTTTGCTACCCGCCGGACAGCTTCTTCGGTCAAGCAGTGCGCGCCGCGGCATTGCCCGATTTGATGCGCAGGCAACAGGTGATCGTGGGCTGTGTGAGCGAGTTCGCGATGGGGCTGCGCGAACTGGCATTGATCGGTCAGGGCGCAGCTTGGTTGCCGGCCTCGCTGATCCAAGACGATCTGGCGCGTGGCAGACTCTTGCCGCTGAACCAGCTCGGACACTCGGTTCTCCTGGAGATCGTTGCCTTCTTTGCCATCCTGCCGGGTGAGCGTGGCGAATTTTTGCAGCGCAGCGCTCAATGGGTGGCTGAAAGTTCGCCTTCCGCACAGAGCACCGAAGGCAGGTGAACATCACCGATGTCGCTGGCGCTTGTCGCGAAAACTCAGAGCTGGGATAACTCCACCTCTATTTAACTTTCACGACGACCTTGCCCTTCGCGCGACCTGCTTCGACATAGGCCAGGGCTTCATTGGTCGATTCGAACGGGAAGACCCGGTCCACCACGGGGCGAATGCCGCCCGCCTCGAAGAGGCGGGTGATCTCGCGCAACTGGCCCCCGTTGGACTTCATGAAGAGAAACGAATAGCCGACCCCGCGGCTCTCTGCCTTGCGCCGGATGCCCGCGCTCAGCAAGCGCATGACCAGCCTCACGAACCCCGGTGCCTTGATGTCCCGGCCGAATTCGGGATCAGGCGGTCCGGAGATGGAGATGAGCTTGCCGCCGCGCTTGAGCACGCGCAGGGATTTTTCGAGCGTCTTGCCGTCCTGGCTGTTCAGGACCACGTCGTAGTCGCGCAAGACCTCCTCGAAGTCCTGAGACTTGTAGTCGATGACAACGTCTGCGCCCAGACGCTTCACGAGGGCGGCATTGGCTGCGCTCGTCGTCGTGGCAACGGTTGCGCCCAGGTGCTTGGCCAACTGGATGGCGAAGCTGCCGACGCCGCCCGAGCCCGCCTGAATGAAGACCTTCTGCCCCGCCTTCAGGTCGGCCTTCTCGACCAGTGCCTGCCAGGCCGTCAACGCCACCAAGGGCAGGGAAGCGGCCTCTTCCATCGTGAGCCCCTTGGGCTTGAGTGCCAGGGACTGTTCCCTGACCGGCACGAACTCCGCAAACGTACCGATCCGAAAGTCGTCGGGCCGTGCATAGACTTCGTCGCCTACTTTGAACTGCCGCGCGCTGCGCCCGGCTGCAACCACCTCGCCGGCCACGTCATGGCCGAGGATGATCGGCAAGCGGTAGGGCAGGATGAGCTTGAACTCGCCGTTCCGGATCTTGGCGTCCAGCAGGTTCACGCCAGCGGCATGGACCTGGACCAGGACCTCGTCGTCGCGCAACGCCGGGACAGGCAGCTCGGCCATCTGCAACGCGCGTTGCTTTCCATAGCGCTCGAGAACAAAGGCTTTCATGATGTCTTCTGCGGCCGCGTATCCACCGGCAGGCACAGCAGCGCAGTCAGCAGCGCCAGCGCGATGTGCACGCCGAAGAGCGCGTCGAAGTCGGCGCGCTGCAGGCCGGCGTGGCCGAGCATCGCGACCGTGATCGCCACCCCCAGCACCGAGCCGATCTGTCGCGTCGCCTGGTTCACGGCGCTGCCGACCGCGTAGTGCGCCGCCGGCAGCCGGCTCACCGCCGCTGCCGCCAGCGACGGCAGCACCAGGCCAACGCTGATGCCGCTCATCACCAGCCCCGGCAGCCAGTGGTGCAGGTAGTCGGCTTCGCCGCCGGGCACCCACAGAAACCAGGCGCTGCTGGCGGCGTAGAGCAGTGAACCGCCGACCAGGAAGCGCCGATGGCCCAGGCGTGCGGCCAGACGGCCGGTGATGATCGCCGTCGGCATCACCAGCAGGGGCCCCGGCGTGATGGCCAGCCCGGCCTGCGGCAGGCTGTAGTGCCAAACCGCCGTCATGTAGAAGAAGAAGCTCAGGAACATGATCGAGAACGCGGTGCCGAAGGCCAGCGTCGCCAGGTTGACGTAGCTGTAGCTGCGGTGGCGGAAGAGCGCCAGGTCCACCAGCGGCGCCGCCGCGTGGCGTGCCCACAGCACGAAGCCGATGCCGGCAATCACGCCGGTTGCAGCGACGATCCACAGCTCGCTGCGCTGCCAGGTCGGCGAGCCCGATTCGACGATGGCCAGCGCGATGGCGCCCACGGCGACGATCAGCAGGAGCATGCCGACGCTGTCGATGCGGCGGCGCTCGGTCGGCCGCACCGATTCCTCCAGCACCGACGCGCCGCGCCACAGCGCCAGCGCGCCCAGCGGCAGGTTGATGTAGAAGGCCCAGGGCCAGCCGACGCTGTCCACGACCAGGCTGCCCAGGCTGGGGCCCACCGCGGCCGCCAGGCCGCCGACGGCGCCCCACAGGCTCACCGCCACCGAACGCTTGGCTTGAGGGAACGCCGCGAGCACGATCGAAAGCGATGCCGGCGTCAGCAGCGCGGCGCCGATGGCCTGCAGCACGCGCGCTGCCACCAGCGCGCCGACGCTGCCGGCCAGGCCGCAGGCCGCGGATGCCGCCAGGAACAGCGTGACGCCGATCATGAACAGGCGCTTGCGGCCGTGCGCGTCGGCCAGGCCGCCGGCGGGGATCAGCATCGCGGCATAGACCACCGTGTAGGCGTTGAGCACCCACGACAGCTCGGCCGCCGACGCGTCGCCGAAAGCGTGGCGCAGCGCGTCGAAGGCCGCGAAGAGCATCGTGGTGTCCAGCGACACCAGAAAGACCGCGATGCTGGCGACCCAGAAGGTCGGCCAGGGCGTGGCTGCCGCTGGCCGCTTGGGCGCGGGCAGCGGCAAGGCCGCGCTGTCTGTGCTCATGGCACTCAGCCGCGCGCCTGCAGGTAGACGCCGGCCGACAGACCCTGTCGCACCTGCTGCGTCAACTCGTCGGCCAGCACTTCCTCTGCACCGGCTTCCAAGGCGTCGAAGGCGCGGGCCACGATGAGCTCGGGCGTTGACTTGGGGGCGTCGATGTCGTGGGTCAGGTCGGTGTCGACGTAAGCCATGTGCAGCGTCGTCACCTGCGTCTGCTGCGCGCGCAAGTCGTTGCGCAGGCCGTTGGAGAGGCTCCAGACGGCCGACTTCGAGACCGCGTAGTTGGCCAGCAGCGGGCTGCTGATCCAGCTCAGGGTCGACGCCACGTTGAGCAGCGCGCCGCCGCCGTTGCGCGCCAGCACCGGGGCGAAGGCGCGGCTGACGCGCAGCGTGCCGAAGACGTTGACGTCGAGATGGCGGCGCAGGCTCTCTTCGGCGTCGGGCGCCAGAAAGCTGCCCGTCTCGGCAATGCCGGCGTTGTTGATGACCAGGGTCACGTCACCGGCGGCCTGCGCGGCGGCGGCGATGTCGTGCCGGCGAAGTCACGTCGAGCTGGATCGGCGTGACGCCTGCCAGCGTGATGCTGGCGGGCTGGCGCGCACCGGCGTAAACCTTGCGCGCGCCGCGGGCCAGCGCGGCCTTGGCGAACGCGAGGCCGATGCCGCGGTTGGCGCCGGTGATGAGGACGATGGCGTTGTCGAGTTTCATGGAGAGTCCGTTCGAGTAGATAAAATGATGATCGTCATATTGGACGGCGAAGGAGAACAGGTGCCAGCCAGCGATCAGCCGGCACTGTGCTGCGAAATCAATTGCTGCCGCGCTGCGGCCAGCAGGGCCTTGCCGGCCTTGCCGCCCAGCGTGCGCGCCAGCTGCATCGCGCCGACCATCGCGCCGGCGGCGGCACCGGCCTGCGCCGGGTCGGTGCCATCGGGCAGTGCGCGGCGCACGCGGTCGACGAGCGCCGCCACGCGCAGGCGCGCTGCCTCGCCCACGTTGTCCGATTGGCGCGGCATCTCCGAGGCCAGCGCCGCCACCGGGCAGCCGAACTCGGCGGCGCCCAGGTGCTCGTCGGAGAGATAGACCTCCACCAGCGCAACGAATGGGCTCGCACCGTCTGCCTGACGGCGCGCCATGCGCTCGGCCACGACGGCGGCGCTGTCGCGCCCGGCGCGCTGCATCGCCTCGACGAGCAGGGCGTCGCGCGACGCGAAGTGCGCGTAAAAGCCGCCATGCGTGAGGCCGGCCTCCTTCATCACCTCGGCGACGCCGACGCCTGCGTAGCCGTTGCGGCGCAAGGCGCGCGCGGCGGCATCGACGATGCGGTCGTGGGTCAGCTCTTTACGGCTTGGAGAACTCGACATGATGGTGTAAATATTATGATCATCATCATATATGTTTGTCAAGGGCAGATGGCTCAACTGGCTTGGGCCACTATCGCCTTCAAATGCTCCCGCAGAGCCTTGCGCCCCGCACTGTTTGTCGAACGAAACGCAGCCAGCGCCAGCTGCGTGAACGCGACTTCGGCGGGTGTCGGTGTCGAAGAGGTCTGTGCTGCGTCGAGCCACCCTGCGGGCTTGCTGCTCAGGCTCTCGATCTGCCGCGCGAGCTTGTCGCCGATGGGCCGAGACGATTTGATCTGACTCCACATGCTCGGAGAGATCTGCATTGCCGTCGCGAAGGACTGCTCGAGCCCCTTGGGCGACGCGCCCGATGCCAAGGCCTTCTCGGCGAAGTCCTGGAACAAGAACAATGCGTTCTGCCTTCGGGTGACGGTGATGTTAGGCAAGGACTGTGCGATCGATGCAACGAGATCAGCTGCCATTGTCGCAGGGGGTTGACGACAGGGTAAAGACTATTTACAGTCCGCCCCGTCGATTCAAAAAGCACCTCCTCTGAACTCAAGGCTTCACAAATGAAATCGCATCACGCCGTCAGAACAACCCGGCCCATGTTGGGTTCGGTTGTGCTCGTGCGCGCCGCTGCGGTGAAGCCGCAGGGACCGTGCGTCACCAATCCGGGTTCGTTCGGCCCAGCCAGCTATCGCTGGCTTGATCGAGCCGAGGACCGATTGCATCCGGGAGAAGGCAGCGCGTAGGCGCGACCTTCCAATCTCTGTTCGCAGAGGCCCGGATTCCGAGAGGATCCGGGCCTCTTTGCTTTGTCTGTTGCCTGACGCCGCGTGCGCAGGCCGTGATCGATGCGTCGATCACCGTTCTTTAACAAGTTGCCGCGAGACGCCCTTCGGTACTGGCCGACGGTTCGTCTTGCACCTTTGCGGATGTAGCTCAGTTGGAAGAGCACGACCACGCCATGCGTCATGGAGGTCGGGGCCACGAGCTCGAAACTCGTCATCCGCTCCACTTCGGGTGTGTCCATGCACTCCGCGGCCACGTCACATGGTGTTGATGGCCCGGGATGTGCGCGGCCCTGGCCGAGCCACGTGCAGCGAGACACCAACGTCCGACGGGACGCTCGCGTTTGGGCACAGCCGAAGTGGAACTCCATTGCCCTCGTAGCTCAGCAGGAAGAGTTGCCGCCTTGTAATCGGCAGGTCGCGCGTTCGCTCTGGGCGGCGAAGCCGACCAGGACGTTGCGCAGCAACGGGCCGAAGGCCGAGCGCAGCGAGCAACCGTCGCCGAGGGCACCACCAGACATGTCGTGTTCGTCTAGATGGCCGAGGACACCGGACTTTGGCTCCGCCGCTGCTTCGCAGAACAATCCGGGGACGCTGGGTTCGCTCAACGCGCATAGCGCGTTGGACGCGCCGCAGGCGCGGGCCGAAGGCCGAGTGCGCAGCGCGAGCAATCCCGCACGCGATGCCAATCAAAGAAGCCTTCGTCGAGCTCACGCTTCGAGGGCGGAAATCGGCCGCAACGATTGGGCGGCGCCGGAACCCGTGACCGGATGGATTCCTTCGGGGGTGTAGCTCAACACTCGGCAGAGCAGCCGCATTGCAAGCGGCAGGCTGCAGGTTCGAGCCATGTCACCTCCACCAACACGATTGCCTCGTTAACTCAGCGGCCAGAGTGCCGGCCTGTCTAGCCGGAAGCCGCGGGTTCGATTCCCGCACGAGGCGCCAGATCAGATGGCCGAGATAGCTCAGCCGGTAGAGCGGCGCGTTGAAGGCGCGTGCGTCGGGGGATCGAAGCCCTCTCTCGGCACCAGTACAGAACCTCGTTAGCTCAGCAGGACTCAGAGCGCCGGCCTACGAAGCCGGAGGTCGCACGTTCGATTCGTGCACGAGGTGCCAACAGCGGGTGTCGATTGCGGCTGCCTGTAAAGCAGTCTCCCACGAGGACACGGTGGTTCGAATCCATCCGCACTCACCAGTCATACCGGGCTGGGGCCTGTTCACACTACGGAGGCGGGATGCGTCGAGTCCAGTCATTCCCCGGTAGCGCAGTTGGCAGAGCACCTGCTGTTAACCAGGAGGTCCGTGGTTCGAAGCCACGTCGGGGAGCCACTTCAGTTTGATCTCGCGTAGCTCAGTGGCAGAGCACCGTCTTGACAAGGCGGGGGGTTGATGAATCGTTCCCATCCGCGGGTACCAGCTTCTTCCTTTCTTCTCGGTGTGGCGCAGCAGGCAGCGCGCGTGTTTCGGGAACACGAGGCCGCAGGTTCGAGACCTGCCATCGAGACCAACTTCACTTCAACCAACTCACCTACCACCACCATGGCACGCTCGATCATCCAGCGCAGGCTGGAAGCCGAGCGCGAAAGAATCCAGATCTACGACGCCACGCTCGCCCGCGTGGTGCGCCGGCCGCGTCCCGCGCCGGATTTCCGCAAGGCGATCGAAGACGCCGAGCGCGGCTTCGCGGGCGAAGTCGTGCGCGACCCCGACTCGTGGCGTCCGCAGATGAAGACGCGCGATGCCGCGCGCCTGCGACTGGCGGCGGCGCGGCACCTCTTCGCGCTCTATCCGGTTGCCCCGATGCTCGAACACGTCTGGATCGACGACGTGGGGCTCGGCGCAAAGGAAGTGCGGCTGCGCCGGCACTGGTACGTCGTGGCCGCGCGCGGCGGATCGCTCTACAAGGCAGGCGCCAGCGAGTGGCTGACGCGCAAGGAAGTCCACGCCTTTCTCAATCCGCCGGCGGGCCTGGGCTTCGACGGAGCGATTTGGCAGGCCATCGCCCGCTCCTACACCAGCGATCCCGGCGTGGCGATGTGCATCGCTCGCTCGAAGATCGCGCGTGCGCCACGCGCCGAGATCAACTTCTGGCGTGAGGTGGCGCGGTTCTTCTGTGCCAACCCCGCACCGGTGGAGACGATCGACGATCTGTGTGACTACCTCGCCGAGTGCCGCCGCGGCGACGCCGGCTACAGCCTCGAAGGGCGCACGTTGGCCTCGCTCAACCGGCGCATGCACGAGTGGCACCGCGACATCGCGGCCATCGAGCGCATCGAGGCGATCCGCCGCCGCCGCAACGGACGCGGCACAACCGCGGTTGCGTCTGATGCCGCCTGGCCCGGCTTGCCGCTCGCCGATTGGGAGTGGGTGCCGTCGGCCAAGGAAGCCAAGGCCAAAGGCGAGCGCTTCGTGGTCCGTCAGCTCACGCAGGCCGAGGACCTGGTGATGGAAAGCCGCGCGATGCGCCACTGCGTGTCGGCCTACGCGGCCAAGTGCATTGCGGGCCACGCATCGATCTGGTCGCTGCGCCGGTGCACCAAGGACGGCATCGACCGGCTGCTGACGATCGAAGTCAACGAGCAGCGCCGGGCGGTCCAGGTGCGCGGGTTTGCCAATCGGCTGGCGCACGCCGACGAGCGCAACGTCCTGGAACGGTGGGCCAAGGCGCGTGCCATCGCCCTTCGATGACACGCTGCGTGCGCTTGGGTGTGGCCGTAGTTCAACGGCCAGAACCGCGGGACGTGACCCCGCTGATATCGGTTCGATTCCGATCGGTCACCCCCAAGCGCATGCGCCTTCAATGCGTCGCGAACTCGAGCGGCAGAGTACCGGCCTCTTAAGCCGGCATGTCAGGGTTCGAGCCCCTGGCGACGCACCAGCATTCACCCCCTCGTGGCGGAATCGGGATACGCGCCGGTCTCAGAAGCCGGGGCCTTCGCGGGCATGTCCGTTCGACTCGGACCGAGGGGAGTGAACGCCGCGGCTCCATGCCCGCCTGCGCGGGCTTGGACGGCGAGAACGCCAGGCGCGTCTCGCGCCTGGCCGCCAGCAGTCCGGTAGCTCAGTGGCAGAGCAGCGCCCTCATAAGGCGAAGGCCGGTGGATCATGCCCACCCCGGACTACCAGTTCCATCAACCGCACCGGAGGTGTGCCATGAAACCGATCGACGAAGAGGAAGTGTGCTTTCGAGGTGACGAGCAAACGGCGCAAGGGCTTCCCGTCTGAAACGGCGGTGAAGCGCGGCGATCGCATCGTGCGCGGCACCAAGGAGCTGAGCGAGAAGCTCGGCCGCAACGATCCCTGCCCCTGCGGCTCTGCGAGGTCGTTTCAAGCGCTGCTGTCTTCGCAGCGGTTGCTTTCGACGGCACCAACCGCAATCACTACCGCCGTTGAGCACTTGAAACCGATGCGGGTGTAGCTCAGGGGCAGAGCAGCCGGCTTTTAACCGGCAGGCCGGGGTTCGACACCCTGCGCCCGCACCAACCCCGACGGATGCGGCGTAGTCGAGTGGCCTCAGACACCAGCCTTTGAAGCTGGGGACGTTGGTTCGAATCCAACCGCCGCTGCCACCACCAGCCCCTTAGCTCAGGGGAAGAGCAAGCTCTTACAAAGCGAAGGTCGACGTTGCGCTCTGCCACGAAGCGCGAGCAAATCGTCAGGGGCTACCAACAACGACGGCCGCGTTCGCGAAGCGGGAGTCCGCTCACTTCGCGAAGCGAAGTTACGCGGACACCAAAGGAGGCCACCGATGCACCACCATCAACACCACAGCCACGTGCTGCAACTAGATATCCAGGGCACGCCACAGGCGTGGATCACGCTCGAGCATGCTGCCTTGCATGTAGCGACGGGCTCGGTGGCATGGGTCGATGGCGACGGCCCGCTGGCCACGCTGCGCGGCGGCTTCAACGTCGCACGCGGTCGGCAGTCGGTGATCGACGTGCATCCGATCATGGCGCTGCATGGTGCGTCGAAGGTCAACCTGTTCGACGTCGTCCCGGCGTTCAGCAAGGACAAGCTGTTCCGTCGCGACCGCATGACGTGCGCGTACTGCGGCCAGCGCTTCATCGAGCGCGGACTGCAGTGCGAACACATCGTGCCGGAATCGCGCGGCGGACGCTGGACCTGGATGAACCTGGTTACTGCCTGCGCCGCGTGCAACGGCCGCAAGGCCAACCGCACGCCGGAAGAAGCGCACATGCCGCTGTTGTACCTGCCGTACGTGCCGAGCCGCTTCGAGGACTTTCTGCTCGAAGGCCGGCACATCCGCGCCGACGTGCATGAGTGGCTGGCCGCGCGCCTGCCCAAGGGATCGCGCCTGAGCTGATGAATGGGAAGCGACGCGACTCAGTCGACGATCGCTTCCCAGCTCAGGCCGTGCTTGTGCAGGTACTTGCGCAGGCGGTCGGCGTCGTTGACCACCGTGCGCTGCGTGCGCGAGCGATCGAAGAGCTTGCGGCCAGCGTCCGACAGGGTTCGGGACTGGCGGCAGACCCTTAGCACGGCCTCCAACTGCACGCGGTCGAAGAGGTCGAGCTCGTCGAGCCGCGCTGCGGGCAGCAGGGCCGCCAGGTCGAAGCCTCGGTCATCGCGGCCGTCGGCGGAGCGCTGCCACATCCAACGCAGCCGCTGCACCTCGGCATCGACCTGCGCGGCGGTAATGCGACCGCCTTCGGCCAGCGTCGCCAGCCGCGTCACGCTGGCTGAAAGATCGCGGAAGTTGCCGCTCCACAGTGCGTCGCCGGACTGGGCGAAGCGCAGGTATTGCGTCTTGGCTTCGGCGTTGAAGCGCACCGCACGGCCCAGATCGACGCCGGCGCGTGACAGCAGGTGCTCGAGGTTGGGCTCCAGATCCTCCGGCCGTTGCGACAAGCCCGGCAGCGTGTAGGCCCACAGGTTGATGCGCGAGTACAGGTCTTCGCGAAAGCGCCCCTGCGCCACATCCACGCGCAAGTCGCGATTCGTGCCGGCGATGAGCTGGAAGTCGCTCGTGACTTCGCGGTCGCTGCCCATCGGAAAGAACTTCTTCTCCTCGACCGCCTTGAGCAGCATCGCCTGTTCGTCCGGGCCTAGCTCCCCGATCTCGTCGAGAAAGAGCACGCCGGCATGCGCCGTGCGCAGCAAGCCGGCGCGATCGGCGGCGGCGCCTGTGAACGCGCCCTTCCTGTGGCCGAACAGGGTCGAGGCCGCGCCGTCGCCGTGCAGCGTGGCGCAGTTCACTTCGACGAACTCGCCGCTGACCTGGTGGCGCGACTTCTTCAGCTCGTACATGCGCCGCGCCAGGTGCGACTTGCCGGCGCCGGTGGGGCCTGTCAGCAGGATCGGCGCGCGCGAGCGGATTGCCACGCGCTCGATCTCCTCGATCAGCGCGTTGAAGCCCTGGTTGCGTGTGGCGATGCCGCTCTTCAGAAAGTTGAGCGCGTCCTTCTGCTCCTGCTCGAAGCGCTGCGCCAGCGCGTCGTAGCGCGACAGGTCCAGATCGATCAGCGCGAAGCTGCCGGGATCGTTGCGGATCTGCTTCTTCGGTGGCGCCGTCTGCAGCAGCACACCGGGCAGGAAGCGCGACTCGACCAGCAGGAACAGACAGATCTGCGCGACATGCGTGCCGGTGGTGATGTGCGCCCAGTACTGCTCGCGCTCTGCGTCGAAGGGGTAGCGCCGCACCCAGTCGTAGAGCGCGCCGTAGACCTCACCGAAGTCCCACGGGTCGGCGATTTCCATCGGCACCAGGCGCACCTCGGTGTCGGGCGAGATGGAGCCGATGTCGCGCTGGAGCGCCTGCGCCAACGCCGCGTGCTTGGGCACGTGCAGCAGCTCGAGCCGGTGCACCAGCGTGTCCTCGTGCTGCACGAGCGAGACGGTCGGCCGCCACTTCTCCCAACGGCCGGCGCCCTGGCCGGCATCGAGTTGGCTGCCCAGGAAGCCGATCACGACGGTCTTCTTGTTCATAGCATAGTAGATAAGTGATTAGCTGAAATTCTAGCTAAGTCGATATCTGACGTGCCCACCGGAACCGTCCGATCAGCAAAAAGTCTCAACAAATCAAGGGGTTGCATCAGCAGCGTCTGGCGTGAGGAGCCCTGGCACGCGGCATGCAAAGAGAGAAGCACAAACAAAGTTGAATGCAAAAGGAGAACGTCCATGGTCAACACCCAACTCTTCAAGACGGCGAAGGGCGCGCTGCTGCCGCAAGCCACGGCGCGCAACCACGAGCAAGCGCCGGCCTACGCGTTGAGCGCAAAGCACCAGCTCGCGCAGATCGCCGCGACCGGATGCCTCAGCCAGACCTTCTACGCCAACGCCGAATCGCAACTCGACGCGGTGAAGGCGCTGGCGCTTCAGGTCGACGCCGATTTCGTCGCCAAGACGGCGATCTACGCCCGCCAGGCCGGCCATATGAAGGACATGCCGGTGCTGTTGGCCGCTTCGCTGGCCGTACGCGATGTCGCGTTGCTGGCGCAGGTGTTCGACCGCGTGATCGACAACGGCAAGACGCTGCGTGCCTTCGTGCAGATGGTGCGAAGCGGCGAGCTGGGCCGCAAGTCGCTGGGCTCGCGTCCGAAGAAGCTGGTGCAGGCGTGGCTGCTGGCCGCAAGCGAGAAGCAGTTGCTGAACGCCGCGGTGGGTTCGACGCCGTCGCTGGCCGACGTGGTGAAGATGGTTCACCCGAAGCCGGCGGACGCGTGGCGTGCGGCGTGGTTCGCGTGGTTGATCGGCAAGTCGCATGACGAAGCCGCGCTGCCGCCGATCACGCAGGCCTTCGAGCGCTTCAAGCGTGATGCAGCCGCCGAGCTGCCGGACGTGCCGTTCCAGATGCTGACCGCGCTGGAGCTGCAAGCGGCGCAGTGGGCGCAGATCGCGCGTGCCGGCTCGTGGCAGATGGTGCGTCAGAACCTGAACACCTTCGCGCGTCACGGCGTGTTCGCGATCGATGGCATGGCCGAGGCGATCGCAGCCAAGCTGCGCGACCCGCAAGCCGTGGCCAAGGCGCGCGTGTTGCCGTACCAGTTGCTGGCGGCGTTCAAGGCGACCGGCGATGCGGTGCCGGCGATGGTGCGCGATGCGTTGCAGGACGCGCTGGAGCTGTCGCTGGCCAACGTGCCGGCGTTCGTGGGCCGCGTGGTGGTGTGCCCGGACGTGTCGGGTTCGATGAGCTCGGCGGTGACGGGTCAGCGCGGCTCGGCGACGTCGGCCGTGCGTTGCATCGACGTGGCGGCTCTGGTGGCCGCGGCGGTGTTGCGCAAGAACCCGCACTCGCGTGTGTTGCCGTTCGAGCAGGACGTGGTGAAGCTGTCGTTGAACGCCCGCGACTCGGTGATGACCAATGCGCAAGCGCTGGCATCGATCGGCGGCGGGGGCACCAACTGCAGCGCGCCGCTGGCGCTGTTGAACCGCGAGCGCGCGGCGGTGGATGTGGTGATCCTTGTCTCGGACAACGAGTCGTGGGTTGACGCAACCCGCCGCGGCGCGACGCAGACCCTGCGCGAGTGGGAGGTACTGAAGCAGCGTTGCCCGCAGGCGCGCCTGGTGTGCATCGACATCCAGCCGACGGCAACGACGCAGGCGGCGGAGCGTGCCGACATCATGAATGTCGGCGGCTTCTCGGATGCGGTGTTCACGATGCTGGCGCTGTTTGCCGATGGCAAGACGGGCGCCGAGCACTGGGTCGGCGAGATCGAGAAGGTCTCGCTGGCCCCGCAGTAAACGAGACGAAGTGAAGAAGTAGGAAGGTGTCGCAGGCGAATGCGCACAGGAGTACAGCACCTTGGCCGCGCGGGCCCGCAAGCCCGCAATGGGGCAACCCGTAGGCGCTCTTGTGAATCTCGTCGCCTGCGGCACCGACCGCCCAGGAATCAAGCGTCGTCGCGTGGCGAATGCCGGTGGGACTACATAGCCAAATGTTCATGTCTCACCAACTGTTCGTCGCCACGCGGGGACTCGTGTGAAGGAAGTCGGTTTTGACGCGAATGCGCAGCAGGACTACATCGGCGCCGCGGGGTTCGAATCCCCATGCCGGGCAACCGGCAACGGCAGTGTCTTGCCGTCCCTTGTCGCGTTTGTTTTCGGTTGTCGCGTTGCGAATGCAGGTGGAACTACAGCCTTCTAAGCTCGAGGTCGCGGGTTCGAATCCCGCCGGTCCCATGCAAGGGGACCGTAGCTCAGTCCGGTAGAGCACGATCGTTTCACCGACCCTTGTCGCATCGCGGCCGCCCCTTTTTCTGGTGAATGCCGATGGAACTACAGGTAGACGCACGCTGCCAAACCGAAGGGCGAGGCGGCGGGTCCGGCCTCCCGATGGGTAACCGTCATGGCGGGACGCCCGGGTTCAAATCCCGGTCCAGCAATGGATGGCGGAGCATTCGTTTCATCAACTCTCGTCACCACCCTATGTCCAATTGAGAGAACAACATGGAAGCCAACTACAACCTCGAGCAACCCGAAGGCGGCGTGCCCATCAAGATGTGGACACGCGGCGTGCCGGTGGAAGACGAAGCGCGCGCGCAGCTCGCCAACGCGGCGCGCCTGCCCATCGTCTTCAAACACATTGCCGCGATGCCCGACGTGCACCTGGGCATCGGCGCGACCGTGGGCTCGGTGATCCCGACGCTGAAGGCGATCATCCCGGCTGCCGTCGGCGTCGACATCGGCTGCGGCATGATGGCCTGCAAGACCACGCTGCACGCCAACGATCTGCCCGACAACCTGGCGCCGTTGCGTTCGGCGATCGAGCGCGCGGTGCCGCATGGTTCGTCGCCGCGCGCTCGCGGCCGCGACCAGGGCAGCTGGGAGAACCCGCCGGAGATGGTGGATCAGGTGTGGGCCGGCCTGGTGGACGAGTTCGACGCGTTGTGCGAGCTGCACCCGCGCCTGAAGAACACCAACAACCGCAAGCACCTGGGCACACTCGGCACCGGCAACCACTTCATCGAGGTCTGCCTCGACCAGGACGGCATGGTGTGGTTCATGCTGCACTCGGGCTCGCGCGGTGTGGGCAACGCGATCGGCACGCACTTCATCGAGCTGGCGAAGAAGGACGCTGAACAACATCAGCGCAACCTGCCCGACAAGGACCTCGCGTACTTCGAAGAAGGCGCGCAGTACTTCGGCGACTACGTGCGCGGCGTCGGTTGGGCGCAGCGCTTCGCGGCGAAGAACCGCGAAGTGATGATGGCCAACCTGATCGCGACCGTGCGCCAGGTGATCGCCAAGCCCTTCGAGTCGCATGTGGAGGCGGTGAACTGCCACCACAACTACGTGCAGCAGGAGCGCCACTTCGGGCAGGACGTGTTCGTCACGCGCAAGGGCGCGGTGAGTGCGAAGCGCGGCGAGTTGGGCATCATTCCCGGCAGCATGGGCGCGCGCTCGTACATCGTGCGCGGCCTGGGCAACGCCGAGAGCTTCGAGAGCTGCAGCCACGGCGCCGGCCGCGTGATGAGCCGCACCAAGGCGAAGAAGATGTTCACGATCGAAGACCAGATCAGGGCGACCGAAGGGGTCGAGTGCCGCAAGGACGCCGACGTGATCGACGAGATTCCGATGGCCTACAAGGACATCGACGCGGTGATGGAAGCGCAGAAGGATCTGGTTGAGGTGGTGCACACGTTGAAGCAGGTGGTGTGCGTGAAGGGATAGGGCCTCGAGATGAAGAGCGGCAAGCAACGGCGTGAGGAGATCAAAGCGCGGCGGCGGGAACGTGCGGCGTTGCTACAGGGGCTCGACCGCTATGCGCCGCTGCACGAACTGCCGCTCGGCGCGATGCCCGCGGACCTCGAGCAGCTGACTCACAACAACACCTACGGCCTGTTGCCGGTGTTCTATGTGGATCGGCCCTTCACCTGCCGTGACTGCGGCGCGGGCGAGGTATGGACGGCCAAGCAGCAGAAGTGGTGGTACGAAGTCGCGAAGGGACACATCGACAGCGTCGCGGTGCGTTGCCGTCCGTGCCGCGCGCTGGAGCGCGAGCGTGTGGCGGAGGCGCGGCGTCGTGCCGGGCATGCGGACAAAGCGTAGTTACGCAGAAGAGAAAGAAGAGGGGAAACACATGATCGAACTTGACGGCGCTGTCGGCGAAGGCGGCGGCCAGATCCTGCGAACAGGACTGGCGCTGTCGATGTGCACCGGTCGGCCGATGAAGATCCACCGCATCCGCGCGCGCCGGTCGAAGCCGGGCCTGATGCGCCAGCACCTGGCCTGCGTCAACGCAGCGGTGGTGATCAGCGGCGCGAAGGTTGTTGGCGCGGAGCTGGGATCGCAGGAACTGGTGTTCGAGCCGGGCGAGGTGCGATCGGGTGAGTACACGTTCAACGTCGGCACCGCAGGCAGTTGCTCCCTGGTGCTGCAGACCGTGCTTCCGCCGCTGATGACGGCAAAGGGTTCGAGCAGGCTCGTGCTCGGCGGCGGCACGCACAACCCGATGGCGCCGCCGTTTCACTTTCTCGATCGCAGCTTCGCGCCGTTGCTGCGCCGCTTGGGTGTCGGCCTCGTGCTTGAGTTGCGGCGCCTGGGCTTCTACCCGGCTGGCGGCGGCGAGTTCAGCGCGACGATCACGCCGGCGTCGGGCGCACTTGCGTTGTTCGACCTGACCGAGCGCGGCGCTGCGCAAGAAGCCTATGCAGAGTGCCTCACGCCCGCCTTGCCGCAGCGCGTCGCCCAGCGCGAGTTGGAAGTGTTGGGGCAGGCGCTGGGCTGGTCGTCCGAGCAGCTGCACACGCCGGCCGTGCGCCAGAACGAAGGGCCGGGCAATGCGCTGATGGTTACGCTCGTTCACGAGCACGTCACCGAGGTCGTCACCGCCTTCGGCGAGAAGGGCGTGAGCAGCGAAGCGGTGGCGCGCGCTGTGGTCAATGAAGTGCGTGTGTTCCAGGCCGCCACCGGCGCGCTCGGCCCGCATCTGGCCGATCAATGGATGCTGCCGCTGGCGCTGGCGGTGCTCGATCGCCAGGTCAACGCCGCCTACACCTGCACCGAGATGACGGACCACTCGAAGACGAACATCGGAGTGATCGAAGCGTTTCTGCCGGTGCGCTTCGAGGTTGTCGAGTCCGGCCGGGCGCGTTGGCAGGTGGCGGTCAGCGCGAGAATCTGAGCGATGGGACATTGCCATTCGCAGCGAGCACCCGCTCGCACGCCGCTCACTTCATACCGAGCGATGTGCGTGCGATGCCGTCGAGCAGCGCCTCGACTTCTTTGAGAGCCGCCTTGGAGGCGGCCGAGCCGTCGGGACGCCACGGGCGCCGGTAGGCGACATGGATCCTGTCCGGTGCTTGTGTGGTCGCGTACACCGTGATCGCGTAGGGGCACATCGCCACGTTCGCTGGGTCGGCTTCCATCGTTTTGCGCGACAGCGCAGCGCTGCAAAAGACGAAGGCCTGCGCATCGTCGTACAGCTTGCGCGACGAGCCGACATCCTTGCCGGTGCGCTCGATCATTTTGTTGACGAACGATTGGTAGTCGATCACCAGGCCCTTGCTCTCGATGGCGGTTTTCAAGTCATCGCGCACGTCCTCGAACTTGGCCTTCTTCGAGTAGGTCACGACAGGTGCCGGATCGGCCGCGACGGCGAACGTGCAGAGGGCGGCGAGGGCGGCGAAAACAAGCGGGCGAAACATGGGGGTGGTTCCTTTTGTGCGAATCGTCATTTGAGCGTCATCGAGCGCCGACCGCGGCGCCGGGCATGGCCTGATCGAGCAGGCCGGTCGGTTGTTGATCGATCAGGCGATCGGTGAGCGCGGCGCTGGCCCACATCGCGATCAGCGTGAGCCACGACGTGACGGTGAACACCGCTGCGCCTGACAGGCCGGCGCCGACGGCGCAGCCGCCGGCCAGCATGCCGCCAAAGCCCATCAGCACGGCGCCAGCGATGTAGCGGCGCATGCTCGGTCCGCCCTCGAAACCTTCGAGCTTCAGCTCGCCGAAGAGCGCCGCCGCAATGAACGAGCCGAGGAAGACACCGGGCACCAGGCCGACGTCGAAGTTGAGCGGCTTGTCGCTGACGAAGAGCACGCGATTCAAGACCTCGGCCGAAGGCCCGGTGAAGCTCAGCGCCTGGATCGGATGCGGATCGAAAGCGAGCTTGGAGACGGCGTAGGTGAACCACCACGCGGCGGCGATCGACAAGCCGACGCCGATGGCGCCCGCCCAGCCCCAGACCGCAACGCGCTGCCGGCGTGCCCAGACGATGGCCGCGCCGAGCCACACCGCGCCGAAGGCCAGCGCGCCGCCGTGGCCGATGCCCGTGCGTGCGATCAGATCGCGCGGCGTGCCACCTTCGATCGTCCACCAGGCCGAGATGACTTCGCGCAGCGGCGACAGCGCGCCGGTCCATGCGGCCTGCGCGGTGACGGCGAAGATCAGGCCCGACAGCAGCGAGCGCAGATTGCCCTGCGCTGCCAGCACCAGCAGCCGGCTTGAGCAGCCGCGCGCCAGGATCATGCCGACGCCGAACAAGGCACCTCCGATCGCAGCACCCGAAAGGCTGCCGCGCGTGGCGATCTGGCGCGCGTTGCCGGCATCGAACCAGCCGGCCCAGGCCAGCGCCTGCGTGCCGACAACCGCGGCGGCAAAGGCGAACAACCACACGGTGAGCTTGCCGCCGCTCTGGTTGCGCGCGAACTCAATGACCGCGGAGCGCAGACAGAAGCGCGAGCGCTGAGCGAGAAAGCCGAAGGCGATGCCGATGAGCAGCGCCCCTGCAGCCAAGCTGCTGTTTTCACCCCAACGTTCGAGCAAGCTCTCCATCGTGCCGGCCACCTCCAAACCCACTCTAGGCTGCCGGCACGCGCGCTGCCTTGATCTCGCTCAGAAGGTGCGAGTGAATCCGGCGTGACTGAGCGGGCGGGACGAGCGGGCATGTCGGGTTCGCTCACACATGGATCGGGGCCACGTGTATCGCCGATGTCACATCGACAAACCTGGACCAAGTGTTGATGACCGCCGGCCTGACGCCACGAGTGCGATCCGTGGGCAGCGCCTTCGCGGGTTTTCACGCATGTCTTTTAATTCATTTAACTCTAATATGCGTTTACACGAATATCCGGATAGATAGGCCGATGACGGCGGCGGCCGGCAGCCCCGGCAAGGAGACGCAGTGGATTCGCCGCACACGACACGCACCCCATCTTGCCTATGTCACCAGGGCGCCTGCTCAAGGCGCCGGAAAACTTCCTCGATCCGGCCGGTGTGCGCACGGTCTTCGCCGAGGCCAAGAAGGGCCGCCGCGATTTCATCCGCAGTGCCTTTGCGGCAGCCGGCGCTGCCGCCGCGGCGCCGGGCGTTCTGGCCGCCAGCAATCCGGTGCCGCCTTCCGGTGGCGACGCCAACATCCTCGAGCTGCCCGAGCACAGCAAGGGCCTGGGCCAGGCGGTGGCCACCGACGGCTACGGCAAGCCATCGAAATACGAAGCCAACGTGCAGCGCCGCTTCAGCCCGGGCCTGACGCAGACCACGCAGGCTTCCGTGTCGTTCGCGCCGCTGCAATCGCTGTTCGGCATCGTCACGCCGAGCGGACTGCACTTCGAGCGCCATCACCAGGGCTGGTGGGACATCGATCCGTCCAAGCACCGCCTGATGCTCAACGGCTCGGACGACAAGATCATGCGCCGGCCGATGGTCTTCACGATGGACGAGCTGATGCGCCTGCCCTCGGTGAGCCGCTTTCACTTCATCGAGTGCGGCGCCAACACCGGCATGGAGTGGGGCAACGTGGCCGTACCGACCTGCCAGTACAGCCACGGCATGATCAGTTGCAGCGAGTTCACCGGCGTGCCGCTGAAGATCCTGCTCGACATGGCCGGCGTCGACTACAAGCGCGCCCGCTTCGTGCTCGGTGAGGGCGCCGATGGTTCGTCGATGACGCGCACGCTGCCGATGGAGCTGGTGGAGAGCGGCGAGGTCATCGTCGCCTACGGCCAGAACGGCGAGATGCTGCGCCCCGAGCAGGGCTACCCGCTGCGCCTGGTCGTGCCGGGCGTGCAAGGCGTGAGCTGGGTCAAGTACCTGCGTCGCATCGAGGTCGGCGACAAGCCGTATGGCAGCAAGGATGAAGCCATTCACTACATCGATCTGATGCCGGGTGGCTTGCACCGCCAGTACTCGAGCACGCAGGAGTGCAAGAGCGTGGTGACGACGCCGTCGGGCGGCCAGGTGTTGCTCGATCAAGGCTTCTACAACATCAGCGGTCTGGCCTGGTCGGGTCGCGGCAAGGTCAAGCGCGTCGATGTCTCGGTCGATGGCGGGCGCAACTGGCGCAGCGCGCGGCTCGAAGGCCCGGTGATGTCCAAGTGCCTGACGCGCTTCAACATCGATTGGGTCTGGGATGGCAAGGCGGCCCTGGTGCAGAGCCGCGCCATCGATGACACCGGCTACGTGCAGCCGACCTATCAGCAGTTGCGCGCGGCTCGCGGTTCGCGCTCGATCTATCACAACCATGCCATCCAGACCTGGTTGGTTCAGGACAGTGGCGAGGTGAAGAATGTCCAGCTTTCGTGAGTTGGCGCTGGCCCTGACGCTGTTGGCCGCCGGCGCCGCCGCGGCGCAATCGACGGCCTACCCGGCGCTCGGCCGCACCGCCACGCCCAAGGAGATCGCCGCCTGGGACATCGACGTGCGGCCCGACTTCAAGGGCCTGCCCAAAGGATCCGGCAGCGTCGCCAAGGGCATGGACGTCTGGGAGAGCAAATGCGCCTCCTGCCACGGCATCTTCGGCGAGAGCAACGAGGTCTTCAGCCCGATCGTCGGCGGCACCACCAAGGACGACATCAGGACGGGCCGCGTCGCGCGGCTGAACGACCCGTCGTTCCCCGGCCGCACCACCTTGATGAAGCTGTCGTCGCTGTCGACGTTGTGGGACTACATCAACCGCGCCATGCCGTGGACGCAGCCCAAGTCGCTGTCCACCGAGGAGGTGTACGCCGTCACGGCCTACATCTTGAACATGGGCGGCGTGGTGTCCGACAGCTTCACGTTGTCGGACCAGAACATGGCCGAGGTGCAGAAGCTGCTGCCCAACCGCAACGGCATGACCACCGAATCATGCTCTGTGGCCGGGCGCGAGTCTGGGCAAGCGCAAGCCCGATGTGCAGGCGGTTGCGTGCATGAAGGACTGCGCGCAGGAGGTCAAGCTGGCGTCGTTCCTGCCGGACTTCGCGCGCGACGCGCATGGCAATCTGGCCGAACAGAACCGCGCGGTCGGTGCGCAAAAGGGCGCCGACACCAGCAAGCCGGCGGCAGCCGCGACGCTGGCGCAGGCCGGTGCTGTGCCGGTTGCTGCGACGGCAGCCACGGCAGCAGCGCCGGCCGAGCCCGCAGCCGCCATCGCCCTGACGCAGAAATACACCTGCGTGGCGTGTCACGGCATGGACAGCAGAATAGTCGGCCCCAGCTTCCGCGACGTGGCGAAGAAGTACGCCGGCGGCGCCGACGCCGTGGGCTACCTGGCGGGCAAGATCAAGGCCGGGGGAACGGGCGTCTGGGGATCGATTCCCATGCCAGCCCAGGCGCTCGGCGAAGCCGACGCCAAAGTCATTGCCGAGTGGCTGGCCGATGGGGCCAAGAAGTAGCAGGGCAGGCTCGCAGCCACAACCATAGCCATAGCCCGAATGGGGTACGGAGTCATCCGCATCCCGGGCTGCACAGTTGTTCACTACGATATTCAGATCAAGGAGATCGATATGCAGAACCGTCGAGAGATGCTTTCCCATTCGGCCAAGGTGGCGGCGATGCTCGCTGCCGTTGGCTTGATGCCTCAGCTGGCGAACGCCCAGGCCGCGGGCTACAACACCGCGGCCTTCGCTGCGAAGACCATGCCCGAGGTGATGAAAGCGCTGGGTGCGGGCACGCCCACCGAGAGCAAGGACGTGACCATCACCGGCCCGGACATCGCCGAAAACGGCGCCGTGGTGCCGGTGGGTGCAGCGACCTCGCTGCCCGGCGTCAAGCGCCTGCTGATGTTGGTCGAGAAGAACCCGTCGATGCTGATCGCGGCGTTCGACGTCACCGATGCCATCGAGGCCAACATCTCCACGCGCGTGAAGATGGGCCAATCGTCCGACGTCTACGCCGTGGCGATGATGAACGACGGCAAGGTGCTGTTCGCGCGCAAGGAAGTCAAAGTGACTCTCGGCGGCTGCGGCGGCTGAAATGACCCACCCCCGAAGCGGCTGCGCCGCTCCCCCTCAAGGGGGCACCGCCGGCGGCCTGGCAGAGCCAGATCCGCGGTGGTTGCTTGGAAAGACCCGCTGATTTCACGGCAATTATTTCTTAGGAGATCTTCATGGCAGACCCGATGCGCATTCGCGCGCAAGTTGCTGGCGACAAAGCCACCGTGCGTGTGCTGATGGCCCACGAAATGGAAACCGGCCAGCGCAAGGACGCGGCCGGCAAGGTGATTCCGGCCTGGCACATCCAGGACGTGATCGCCCAACACAACGGCAAGACCGTGATGACGGCCCAGTGGGGGCCGGCGGTATCGAAGAACCCGTTCATGCAATTCGTCGTCAAGGGCGCCAAGGCCGGCGACAAGATCAGCGTCAGCTGGACCGACAACAAGGGTGACAAGCGCACCGACGAAGCGGTCGTCTCCTGAACCGGTGGCGTTGGGCACAACAATGAAGACAACCCTGTTCGCGACCGCCTTGCTGCTGCTGTCCGTGGCCGCCGGCGCACAAACCAAATCGGCGGCCGATGGCATCGCTGAGTACCGCAAGATGCTGGAGGACGGCAACCCGGCCGAGCTGTTCGAGGCCAAGGGCGAGAACCTTGTGGAAGCAGAAGCGCGGGCCGAAGAACGCGTCGCTCGAACTCTGCGACCTGGGCAAGGGGCGCGGGCAAGGTCAAGGGCGCCTTCGTCGAGTTGCCGCGCTACTTTGCCGATACCGACAAGGTGCAGGACCTCGAGTCGCGCCTGGTCACCTGCATGGAAACTCTGCAGGGCCTGAATGGCGCCACGATCGCGAACACGCCCTTCGGCCGCGACGAACAGAACAACGTGACAGCGCTGGCGACCTGGGTCGCTACCGAGTCGCGTGGTTTGAAGTTCAATCTGCCGCAAGCGCATGCGCAGGAGAAGCGCAGCTACGACATCGGCAAGCGCGTCTTCTACTACCGTGGTGGCACGCACGATTTCTCATGCGCCTCCTGCCATGGCGAGGACGGCAAGCGCATCCGCCTGCAAGACCTGCCGAACCTGACCAAGAACCCGGGCGACGGCATCGGCTTTGCGGCCTGGCCGGCCTACCGCGTCAGCAATGGCCAGATGTGGGGCATGCAACTGCGGCTCAATGACTGCTACCGGCAGATGCGTTTCCCGTACCCTGGCTTCGGCTCGGAAGCGACGATCGCGGTGTCGACCTACATGGGCGTGAATGCCAAGGGTGCGGCCAGCATCGCGCCGGCCATCAAGCGTTGATCGGGAACCAGCATGTCGTCCACCACCACCGTTTCATTGAGCCTGGCCGCGGGCCTCCTTGCCTTGGCCGGATGTGCCGTGCTGCCCGGTTCGCAAGCACTCGATGTGCAGGCGCAGGCGGTCATGAAGGCTGCGTTTCGCGACCAGGGCATCGCCAAGGCCGATCGCATCAACCAGGACCTCGGCCAACAGGCCTGCTCGACCGACCTGCCGCTCGCGCCCGAGCAAACCAAGCGCATCGAAGCCGAAGCGCTGGCGACGATCCGCCCGCCCACCGGCGGCCAGTACCTCGGCGACTGGCGCGAAGGCGAGAAGCTGGCGCAGAACGGTCGCGGCATGACCTGGACCGACGCCAGCGCTGCCGCGAAAGACAACGGCGGCAACTGCTACAACTGCCATCAGACTCAGCAAGGCCGAGATCTCCTACGGCACCATCGGCCCGAGCCTGTACAACTACGGCAAGCTGCGCGGCGTCGCCGATCCGGCCAGCCCGGCGTCGAAGGCGATCGTCGAGTACACCTGGGGCAAGTTGTGGAACAGCAAGGCCTATGCGGCGTGTTCGAACATGCCGCGCTTCGGCCACTTCAAGCTGCTCGACGAGGCGCAGATCCGCGACATCATGGCGCTGCTGCTCGATCCGAAGTCGCCGGTCAACCAATAGAGCCCGAACGAACCCGCCTGCGTGCGGGTTTTGTTTTGATCTGTCTATCCTTGATTGCTGAATCATGAATCTTTCCAAGCGCGAGTTCGTTCAGGTGCTGGGCGCGGCGTCGGTTGCCGGCATGGGCCTGGGGCGTTATGCCGACGCCGATGCGGCCACCGCGCAGCAACGCCTCTACGACATCGCGCCTTTCGGCAACGTGTCCTTCCTGCACATGACCGATTGCCACGCGCAGTTGAAGCCGATCCACTTCCGCGAACCCAGCGTCAACCTCGGCATCGGCTCGATGCAGGGCCAGCTGCCGCACCTGGTTGGCGAGGCGCTGCTCAAGGCGGCGGGCGTGCGGCCCGGCAGCGCGCAGGCCCATGCCTTCACCTACCTCGACTTCGACAAGGCCGCGCGCCGCTACGGCAAGGTCGGCGGCTTCGCGCACCTGGCCACGCTGGTCAAGCAACTGAAGGCCAGCCGCCCTGGCGCGCTGCTGCTCGACGGCGGCGACACCTGGCAGGGCTCGGCCACCTCGCTGTGGACCAACGCGCAGGACATGGTCGATGCCTGCAAGCTGCTGACGGTCGATGTCATGACCGGCCACTGGGAGTTCACCTACGGCATGGAGCGGGTGAAGGAAATCGTCGACAAGGACTTCAAGGGCAAGATCGAATTCCTGGCGCAGAACATCAAGACCCAGGACTTCGGCGACGCGGTCTTCAAGCCGTACACGATGCGCGAGATCAACGGCGTCTCGTGCGCCATCATCGGCCAGGCCTTTCCGTACACGCCGATCGCCAACCCGCGCTACATGGTCGCCGACTGGAGCTTCGGCATCCAGGACGAGAACATGCAGAAGGTGGTCGACGAGGTGCGCGCCAAGGGCGCCCAGGTGGTCGTGCTGCTGTCGCACAACGGCATGGACGTGGACTTGAAGATGGCGTCGCGCGTGCGCGGCATCGACGCCATCTTCGGCGGCCACACGCACGACGGCGTGCCGGTGGCGGTGCCGGTGGCCAACCCCGGCGGCAAGACGCTCGTCACCAACGCTGGCAGCAACAGCAAGTTCCTCGGCCTGATGGACTTCGACGTCAAGGGCGGCAAGGTGGCCGACTTCCGCTACCGCCTGCTGCCGATCTTTGCCAACCAACTCAAGGCCGACGCCGAGATGGACGCGCTGATCACCAAGGTGCGCTGCGCCGTACGAAGCCAAGCTGGCCGAGAAGCTGGCCGTCACCGACGGCCTCTTGTACCGCCGCGGCAATTTCAACGGCTCGTGGGACCAGTTGATCTGCGACGCGCTGATGGACGTGCAGGGCGCCGACATGGCGTTCTCGCCGGGCTTCCGCTGGGGCACGACGCTGCTGCCGGGCGACACCATCACGCGCGAGCTGATGATGGACCAGCTCGCCATCACCTACCCGTACGCCACGGTCAATCAGATGACGGGCGAGACGATCAAGACCATCCTCGAAGACGTGGCCGACAACCTCTTCAACCCCGACCCGTACTACCAGCAGGGCGGCGACATGGTGCGTGTCGGCGGCCTGGCCTACAGCTGCGATCCGCTGGCCAAGATGGGCAGCCGCATCGCCGACATGCGGCTGGCCGGCAAGCCGATCGAGGCCGACAAGAAATACAAGGTCGCCGGTTGGGCGCCGGTGGCAGAAGAGGCGCGCACGGCGCCGGGCAACAAGCCGGTGTGGGATGTCGTCGAGGGTTGGCTCAAGGCGCAGGGCGGGCGGGTCAAGCCACGCAAGGTCAACACACCCAAGCTGGTCGGCATGGCCAACAACCCGGGCATCGCCGCATGATGGCTGCGCGCAGCGGCCTGATGCGGGCCCTGCTGCGGCTTGCGTTCGTTCTGCTGCTGGCACAGATCCTGCCGGCGCGCGCGCAACCGGCGCTGCTGCGCGCCGACGCCGTGGCGCCGGGCGTGTGGGCCCTGGTCGGTCCGATCGGCGGGCCGAGCCGCGACAACCATGCACTCAACGCCACCTACGGCGTGCTGGCGACGCCGGAGGGCACGATCCTCATCGACAGCGGCGCATCGGCGCAAGGCGCCCAACTGCTCGCCACGATGGCGCAGCAGTTGACGGGCCAGCCGGTGCGCTGGGTCATCAACACCGGCAGCCAGCATCACCGCTGGCTGGGCAACTCTCACCTGCGCCAATCCGGCGCGCAAGTCATTGCGCATCGGCGCACCGTGCAGACGCAAAGCGCGGGCGCTGCGGCGCAGATCGCGGAGTTGACGACGCTGCTGGGGAATCGCTTCGAGGGCACGCAGCCCCTGCATGCCGAACGCATCGTCGATGGCGCGCGCAGCGAGTTGACGCTCGGCGGTCTGCGCATCGACGTGCTCGACCTCGGCGATGCGCACTTTCCGGGCGACGTGGTGGTCTGGTTGCCGCAGAGCAGAACAGCCTTCAGCGGCGACCTGGTGTACGTCGAGCGCTTGCTCAGCTTCGCGCCAGCGTCGAACGGGCGCTCGTGGCTGGCTGCGTTCGATCGCCTCGCCGCGCTGGCGCCCGCGCGCATCGTGCCCGGCCACGGCGCGCCGACCGATCTGGCCACGGCTCAAGCGCAGACGGGCGACTACCTGCGCTTCGTCGTCAACGGTGTCGCGCGCCACGCCAAGGAGATGGCTGGCGTTGAAGCGGCGCTGGCCGAACTGGGAGCGGCGCCGGCGTTCGCGCAGCTCGCCAACTTTGCGCAACTGCACCGTGCGAACATCAACCGTGCCTACCTGCGCGCCGAAGCAGGTGACTGAACCGCGCCACCCCTGACAGGAGACTCCATGACCCTACTTCGCCGATTCATCGTTGCTTCGGTTCTTTGCCTGACGGCCGCGGCCGCATCGGCTCAGGACCGCGTCGTCTATCACTTCGACAACTCGGTGGCACAGGGCCTGAAGGGGCTGCGCAACCTGCGCAATCACCTCGACGTTGATCCGGCGGCCAAGATCACTGTGGTCACGCACGCCGAAGGCGTGGACATGCTGATGGAAGGCGCCAAGGCTGCCAACGGCACCGAATACGCGCCGCTCGTTTCAGCGTTGAAGAGCCGCGGCGTGGCTTTCGAGATCTGCGAGATCACGCTGAAGAATCGCGACCTGAAGAAGGACCAGTTCATCCAGGAGGCCACGTTCACGCCCTCGGGTGTGGTTCGCATCGCCAAGCTGCAGGCCCAAGGTTCGGCCTACATCAAACCCTAGGCGGGGCAACGGCGTGAGGGCCTGGCGCGCACTGCTGGCGGCACTGAGCCTTGGTGCAGCGCTGTCTGCCGCTGCGGCGGACAACAACAGCAACGCCGCCGTGCGAGCGCGCCCCGTCGTGCCCAACGTGTGGTTCGTGCAAGGCGAAGCGGCGATGGGCTCGTCGGCCAACCGCAACTTCATCTCGAACGCTGCCTTCGTCGTCACCGACGAAGGCGTCGTCGTCATCGACGCCCTGGGTTCACCGGCGCTGGCCGAAGAGTTGATCGCCGAGATTCGCCGCATCACGCCCAAGCCGATCCGCTACGTCATCGTCACCCACTACCACGCCGACCACATCTACGGCCTGCAAGCCTTCAAGGCGGCCGGCGCGATCATCGTGGCCCATCAGGCCGGGCGCGAGTACCTCGGTTCCGACACCGCACGCCTGCGGCTCGAAGCCAGCCGGCAGGACCTGTTCCCGTGGATCGACGACAAGACGCAGGTCCTCGGTGCGGACCGCTGGCTCGACCAGGACACGACGCTGCGCCTGGGCGGCCACGACTTCCAGCTGCGCCATGTCGGCCCCGCGCACACGACGGAAGACCTGGCGGTGTTCGTGCCCCAGCTCGGCGTGCTGTTTGCCGGAGACCTGGTGTTCCAGGGCCGCATTCCTTTCGTCGGCCAGGCCGACAGCCGGCAGTGGATCGCCTCGCTGACGCAGTTGCTCGACATCAAGGCGCGCGTGGTCGTTCCTGGCCATGGACCGGTGTCCACCGACCCGGCCGCCGACCTGACGCTGACGCGCGACTACCTGGTGCACCTGCGCAAGTCCATGGGCGACGCGGCGCGTGACCTCGAACCCTTCGACGAGGCCTATGCCAAGACCGACTGGTCTCGCTTCGAGAAGATGCCGCTGTTCAAGGCGGTGAACCGCATGAACGCCTACAACACCTATTTGCTGATGGAGCAGCAGGCGCCGCGCTGAAGCGCAAAGGCGTTCGACTGCGCCAGAGCGAACCGCTCTCGCGTCGCGTACTTCCGACCCATCGGCGAGGCGTGCCCCGGTGGGTCGCGCTCGGTGCGCCGTCGAAACGGGGTGTGCTTTGAGCTGGCTCAGGCATGTATCAGGCCCGCAAGTGCAGACTCTATGAAGCGAACGGCCGCCGCGCGGAAGCCTCGGCCATGACTAACAAACGAACCACCGAGAGCGCCTGTCTTGCACACAACCCTCCTGAAAAGAACTCAGCGCGCAGACCGTCATCCGCGCATCCTGGCCGCCGCTGCGCTGCTCGCCGCAGCCCTGGTGTCGGCGCTGGTCGCCGGCCCGGCCCGGGCGCAGAGCTATCCGGTCTACACCGTCACCTCGCTGCCCGGCGTCAGCAGCGTCACAGCATTCAACGACAGCGGGCTGATCCTCGGCCGCGGCTTCGTGCCCTGCACGGGCCTGTGCACCCAGAGTGACGTGCCGGTGCTGTACGACACCCGCACCAGCACGCTGACCGCGCTGGGCGGCAGCTTCGGCGCCGGCGCGCAGTTCGACGCCATCAACGCCAGGGGCCAGCTGGCCGGCAGCTCCACGGCGCTGGACGCCAGCGGCGCCTGGGTGCGCAGCGTGGTGATCCGCCAGGTGGACGGCACGCTGACCACGCTGGCCGCGCCGACGCTGTCGGCCACGCAGATCAGCGGCCTGCGTGCGCGCGGCTTCAACGCCGCCGGCCAGATCGCGCTGCAACACACCGACGGGCTTGGACGCGCAGATGCCGCTGTGCGGCAACTACCAAGGCTGGATCGGCAACGGCGCCAGCGCCGCGGGCTGGCAGCCGCTGGGGCCGGCAGGCACCGTGATGCGCCTGGCCGGCATCAATGCCGAGTGGGGTGGGCGTGGGCGCGGCCGTGCCCGCGGCCCATTGCGGCGGCACCGGCGGCGGCTTCCGCGCCACAGCGGCCCAGCCTGGCGGCACGCTCATCGACCTGCACGGCACCATGCCTGGGAGCTTCAGCCGTGGCAACGCCATCAACGACCTGGGCTACGCAGTGGGCGACTACGACACCGGCGCCCGCACGCTGCCCGACGCCAGTTTCCCGCAGGGAGTGCCGATTGCGCGCGCCGCCGTCTGGAACACTGCGGCGCAGGCGTGGTTCGACGTCGGCCCGGTCGGCAGCCTGAGCCGGCTGAACGCGGTGAACAACCGCGGTGAGGTGGTGGGCAGCGCCAACGGCTTGGTGGCTGCCGGCCAACCGTACACCCCCACGGCCGCCCGTGCCCTGCTGGGCAACCTGGCGACGAACTGGCCCATGGTGGACCTCAACTCCCTGCTGGCCAACAACACCGCCGGCTGGGTACTGCAGGACGCCGTGGCCATCAATGCCGGCGGCCAGATCGTTGCGCGCGGTGCCTCGGCCGCAGGCAGCGGCTATGCCCTGCTGACGCCGGTGACCGCGCCGGCCGATCCCTATGCGACCGTGCCCTCCGCACCGGCCAGCCTGGCCGCATCGCAGGTGACCGCCGCGTCGGCCGTGCTGACATGGATCAACACCGCGCGCAACGCCACCCGGCTGGTGGTGGAACGCTGCAAGGGCAGTCACTGCAGCGGCTTCGTCGCCATCGCGACGCTGCCCAGCGACACCGCTCGCCTCAGCGACGCCAACCTGACGCGCCGCACCACCTACCGCTGGCGCGTGCGTGCTGGCAACGCCAAGGGGCTGTCAGCAGCGAGCAACGTCGTGACCGCGACGACATTGCGCTGAATCACCGGGCCGGCCAGGTGGTGCCCTCGATCCCGCGGCGGTCTGCCGGATTGCGAGGTCGCACGCATGGCACTGCCGATGTTGTTGGCCGACTTCGCGTCTGCCCGGGCGACCTCGAGCCCGGCGTGCGCGCGAGTCCGGTTGAGGCATCATGGCCACGGTGCGGTTTGACGCCGGGGAGCGGGTATGCGCAAGACGGTGTACAGAATGGGTGTTGCCATCGTCGTGGGCGGCGCACTGTGGCTGCTTGCCGGGAGCCTCGCGCGCGCACAGCCGGCGGCGGCAGAACTGTTCAAGGGCACCGATCTGGCGCTCGGCGAGCGGCTGATGAAGGAGCACCGCTGCGCCGACTGCCACCGCAGCAAGTTCGGCGGTGAGGGCGCTTCGATCTACCGGCCGACAGGGCGCATCAACACGCCCGGGTTCCTGCGTGGCATGGTCGAGCAGTGCAACACCGAACTCAACCTCGGCCTGTTTCCCGAGGAGGTCTCCGCGATCGCCGCGGTGTTGAACCGCGACCACTACCGTTTCAAGTAGCCGGCCTTGATATATCGGTGGTTGCGAATACAATCGCAAGCATTGCATCAGCTTGGGCCATGTCATGGCGGCGCAGAACTCTGAAGACCAGGTGTTTGACTCGGTGGCCGAACTTTTCGCGGTGCTGTCGACACCGATCCGGTTGAAGATCATCAGCGCGGTGTGCAACGGCGAAAAGAACGTCTCCGAGCTGCTGGCCGGGATCGAGACCACGCAGCCGAACATGTCGCAGCACCTGAGCACGCTCTACCGCAGCGGCGTGCTGGCCAAGCGGCGCGAGGGCACGCAGATGTACTACCGGCTGCAAAGCGAGCGTGTCGCGATGCTGTGCCGCGCCGTTTGTACCCAGGTGGCGATCGAGCTGGATGGCGACGAGAAGATCAAGCCGTCCGACCGGCTGGTGCCCGCGATGCATCGCTGATGCCCGCGCTGCGCTGCCGTACTTCAGGCTGAACGCGGGCGCACGCGCGCCGGGCGGACGCCGCCGCCAGACCGGTCATGCCGCGCTCAAGCCGTGGGCAGTCGGTGCACGGCGAAACGCTCGTTCATTACGGCGGGCCCCAAGTGCGCGTATCGTCGCCGACGCCGGGGCGCTGGATCTTGATCACGTCGGCGCCCAAGTCCGCCAGGATCTGCGTGCACCATGGGCCGATCAGTCTCAGCTTGGCTTGCGCAGGAAGCCCTGGTTGCCGCCATTGCGATTGGGCGCGAAGCCATTGGCCGCCAGCGTCTCGTCCGCCGTGTCGTAGAAGACCCCGAGCTTCAGGATCTCCCGAGCCTGTTGCCCCGAGGCGATGGGGCGGCCAAATTCACCGGCGATACGCACCAACTGCTTGATCTGTTCGACCGAGCTCATCTTGCCGGTGCGGGTCTGATTCCACAGCACGTCCTCGATGCCGCAGCGCACATGCAGGCCCAGCGCCATGCCGATCATGTTGATGGGCAGCACGTTCAGCACCGAACTCTCCACCGTGATCACCGCACCGTCGGGTGCAGCACGCAGAAAGTTGGCCAGGTTGTAGATGTTCGCCTGGTCCATGCCGCCGCTGATCGCCACCCAGTTCATCACCAGCGGCCCCTTGTAGACGCCGCGGCGAATCATGCGCTCGATGGTCTCGAAGCTGTTGATGTTGTAGCACTGGAACTCGCTCTGGATGCCGGCGGCCGAGAGGCGCCGGATGTGCTCTTCGGCCCAGCTGGGATTCGAGGGCACGATCATGTCCTTGTAGGTGGCATAGAGGTGCGGGAAGCCGCGCGACACGCCCTTGAAGTCATCGATGCCGGCATGCTCCGTCACATTCATCTGCGTCGTGTTGACGGTGACAGTCACCTGGTCGGGCTTCGGATCGAGTTCGGCCAGCATGTGCCGCGTGTCGTCGGAGAGCCACTTGGCGGCCGAGCCATCGTCTTCGGGCGCGAAGCTGATGGAGCCACCCACCTGGATCATCATCTCGTGGCACCGCCTTGCGCACACCGGCGATCAACGTGTTGAACATCGACAGGCGCTTGCTGCCCTTGCCGTTGGCTTCACGCACATGCAAATGCAGCACGGCAGCGCCGGCTTCGTAGCAATCCACCGCCTTCTGGATCTGCTCCTCCATCGTGATGGGGATGTCTTCCGGGAAATCCGCGGGGATCCAGCCCGGCGCGTAGGGAGCGGCGGTGATGATCAGGGGCTGCTGGTTTTCGGGGTACAGGTGGCCGTCAAGGAAGTTCAAGATGAGTTCTCCAGGTTGACGTGTGAACAGTGCGTTCAGGCTGACTTGCGCAGGAAACCCTGGTTGCCGCCGTTGCGGTTGGGGGCGAAGCCGTTGGCCGCCAGTGATTCCTCGACCGTGTCGTAGAACACGCCGATCTTCGAAATCTCGCGCGCCTGCTTCGCCGTGGCGACATCACGGCCGAACTCGCGCGAGATGCGCACCAGCTGCTCGATCTGCTGGACCGTGCTCGCCTTCTCGGTGCGCGACTGGTTCCACAGGCAGTCTTCAGTGCCGCAGCGCACGTGCAGGCCCTGCCGCTATGCCCCACATGTTGACCGGCAGCACGTTGCGCACATTGCTTTCCACCGTCAGCACCGCGCCATCAGGCACAGCGCGTACGAAGTTGGCCAGGCTGTAGAGGCTGGGCGTGTCCATGCCGCCGGCAATCGCCACCCAGTTCATGACCAGCGGCCCCTTGTAGAAGCCGCGGCGCATCAGCCGCTCGACCGACTCGAAGCTGTTCAAGTTGTAGCACTGGAAGGCGCTCTGGATGCCTTTGGCGCAGAGCCGGCGCACATGCTCCTCGACCCATCCCGGCTGCGCCGGCACCGTCATCTCCTTGTAGGCATTGAAGATCGCCGGGTTGCTGCGCGAGGTGCCCTTGAAGTCCGCGTCTTCGGCCTGATCGGTGACGTTCATCTGCGAGGTGTTGACCGTCACCGTGACCTGGTCCGGCGTGGGCTCAAGTTCGGCCAGCATGTGGCGCGTGTCGTCGGACAGCCACTTCGCGGCTTCGCCTTCGCCTTCCGGAGCGAAGGAAATCGAGCCGCCGACCTGGATGATCATCTGTGGCACGGCCTTGCGCACGCCGGCAATCAGTTCATTGAATTTGGACAGGCGCTTGCTGCCCTTGCCGTCGAGTTCGCGCACATGCAGGTGCAGCACGGTGGCGCCGGCGTTGAAGCAGTCCACCGCCTTCTGGATCTGCTGCTCCATCGTCACCGGGATGTCCTCCGGAAAGTCCGAGGGCAGCCAGCCCGGGGCATACGGCGCCGCCGTGATGATCAGCGGCTGCTGGTTCTCGGGGAAGAGGTGGCCGTCGAGGAAGTTCATGCTTGTCGCGCGCTCAGAAAGGAACGTCGCCGACGATGCCCGCACGCTCCATTTTTCGTGGCTGCGGCCAGTAGTCGTGCACGGCGTAGTGCGACGTGCAGCGGTTGTCCCAGATGGCCACGTCATGGGGCCGCCACGACCAGCGCACGTGGTACTCGGGCACCGTGGCCTGGCTGATCAGGTAGTTCAGCAGCAGGGCCGCGCCCGGCGCCTTGTCCAGGCCGAAGCGCACGTTCTTCGGGTTGTGAAAGTTCAGGAAGTGCGTCGTGAAACCGCTGACGAAGAGCGACTTCTCCCCCGTCTCGGGGTGCGTGCGCACCACCGGGTGTTCGACGGGCGGGTGATCGCGGCCCAGCTTGCGGCGCGCCTCGGGCGCCATGACCGCGCCGAATGAATGTTCGATGCTGTTGCTGGCGCGCAGCGGCGCGATCAGCTGCTTGACGTCTTCGGGCAGGTTCTCGTAAGCCTGCACCATGTTCACCCACAGCGTGTCGCCGCCGACGGGCGGGCACTCGACGCAACGCAGCACCGCACCCATGGCCGGGTTCGGGCGCCACATGCCGTCGGAGTGAAAGCTGTTTTCGTAGGCCTCTTTGGTCTCACTGCGGTGGATCAAGACGAGGCCGGGGTTGTCCGGATCGCTGCCCGCCACCGGGTGGTCTTCCAGGTCGCCAAAGCGGCGCGCAAAGGCCACATGCTCGGCGCGCGTGATGTTCTGGTTGCGCAGGAACAGCACCTTGTGTCTGAGCAACTGCGCCCGAATCTCCTTGTACAGGCCTTCGTCACGGGAGGCCTGTCCGAGGTCAACCCCGCTGACTTCCGCGCCGATCGACGGCGTGATCTGACGTACCTGCATGGCGCGTTCTCCTAGTTGGCCAACTTGACGTCGAATTGCTTGACCACCGCTGCATTGCGACCCGACACCTCCAGCAGCTCCGTGCTCAGTTGGGCGCTGGTCGGCTGGGCGTCCGGCGTCAGGCCAACGCTCTTCAGGCTGTCGTTGAAGGCGGCCACGGTGGCCACCTTGCGCACGGCTGCGCCGATCTGATTGCTCAGGTCGTCAGGCAGGGCGCTGGAGGCAATGACACCGAGCCAACCCACGTTGTAGATCTCCGGGTAGCCCAGTTCGGCCGTGGTGGGCACATCGGGCAGATACGGCGAACGGGTCTTGCCCGTGAACCCGTACACCTTGAGCTTGCCGGCGCGGATTTGCGGCAGCGACGTGGCGATGCCGTCGAACATCATGTCGATCTGCCCGCCCATCACCTGCAGCAGCGCCGGCGGCGAACCGGCGAACGGCACATGCTGCATGTCGAGGCCGGCCTTGTGATTCAAGATCAGGCCGGCGTAGTGCGACGCCGTGCCCGCGCTGTAGGACGCGAAACTGGCCTTGCCCTGGCGGCTCTTCAAGTGGGCGAGCAAGCCGTTGAGATCGTTGACGCCGGCTATCGGTGCGCTGACGAGCACCAGGCCGGAGCGCGCGAACGTCGCGATCGGTTTGACATCCTTCAGCGGGTCGTAAGGTGTCTTCATGACATGCGGAATCTCCACCAGCACGTTGTTGGCGGTGACCATCAGCGTGTGGCCATCGGCCGGCGCCTGCAGCAGCGCCTGGATGCCGATCGAGCCGCCCGCGCCGGCCTTGTTGTCGACGATGACCGTCTGCTTGAGGTCGGCCGACAACTGCTGCGCCAGCAGGCGGGCCACCACATCCATCGATCCACCGGCTGGGGCGGGCACGATCACCCGGATCGGCTTGTCGGGCCAGGCCCAGCTGTTGGCCGTGATGGCGAGTCCCGCGGCGGCAATCAGGGTGGCGATCCAGCGTTTCATGGGGTGTCTCCGGGAGGCAGTGGACGTGCATCAGTATCGGCAGACCGTGTTCTGAAAGTTGATAATTGCGGCCATCAACTTGTCCGATCAGGACAATGCATGTCGGGGATTTCCCTCCTCATCCGCTCTGCAACGCTGTTTGGCTACGCCGATCTGGCCGATGCGCTGGGCCTGGACACCGACGCGCTGCTGGCCCAGGCGCGGCTGAATCGCGAGCTGCTGCAGGACCCGGACTACCCGGTGCCGGTGGACCGAGTGCGAGCCTTGCTGGAGGCCACGTCACGGATGCCGGGAGCCGAGAGCTTTGGGCTGCGATTGGGCGCACGGCGGCGCTTGGCCAATCTGGGGACGATCGGCCTGGTGATGCGCGAAGAGCCCACTGGCCTGGCGGCATTGCAGACGCTGTGCCGCTACCTGCAAATGGTCTTCCCCTCGCTCTACATCGCCATCGACGAGACGGAGCAAGTGACGATCATCCGCGAAGACCTCGCCTTTGCACACGCCTCGCCCGTTCGCCAGTCGATCGAGATGACGCTGGCGGTGATGGCCGGAATACTGAGCGACCTGCTAGGCCCGAGCTGGAAGGCGCAATCGGTGCACTTCAGCCACCGCGCGCCGGCCGACCTGCAGTACCACCGCCGCACTTTCAAATGCCCGCTGCACTTCAACGCCGAGTTCAACGGCATCGCTTGTGCACCGGCCGACCTTCAACGGCCGCTGCTCAATGGCGACGCACAGCTGGGCCGTTTTGTGCAGGCCAGCCTGGACAAGGCGCTGGCGCAGGCTCGCGGCTCCAAGGCCGCCTCGGTGCGTCAGCTCATCGTGGCCCTGCTGCCGCTGGGGCGCTGCGATGCGGCGCAGGTGGCCAGCCACCTGCGCGTCAGCAGCCGCACCCTGGCCCGCACGCTGGCGCAGGAGGGACACAGTTTTTCCAGCCTGCTGTTGCAGGTGCGCCGCGACCTCGTGATGCAGCAATTGCGCGACAGCGACCGTTCCATCACGCAGATCGCGCAAATGCTGGGGTTCGAGAGTTCCAGCGCGTTCGCACACTGGTTTCTGACGGCCTTTGGCGTCAGCGCTCGAGATTGGCGCGCAGGCGAACAGCGCGCGCAGGCGGTGGGCGCCGCAGGCCTGCGCGAGGTAGGCGAACCTGCGCTCAGGCCGTCGGCAGGCGGTGGTCCTTGAACTGCTCGCGCAGCTTGTTCTTCTGCATCTTGCCGGTGGCACCGAGCGGGATCGCGTCGACGAAGACCACGTCGTCGGGCGTCCACCACTTGGCGATCTTGCCGTCGTAGAACTCGAGCAGCTCCTCGCGCGTGACCTGCGCGTTCGGCTTCTTGACAACCACCAACAGCGGGCGCTCGTCCCACTTCGGATGCTTGGCGCCGATGCACGCCGCCATCGCCACGGCCGGGTGTGCCATGGCGACGTTCTCAAGGTCGATGGAGCCGATCCATTCGCCGCCGGACTTGATCACGTCCTTGCTGCGGTCGGTGATCTGCATGTAGCCGTCGGCGTCGATGGTGCTGACGTCACCGGTCGGGAACCAGCCGTTGACGAGAGGATCGCCGCCCTCGCTCTTGAAGTAGTTGGCGATGATCCACGGCCCGCGCACCAGCAACTCGCCCGAGGCCTTGCCGTCGTGCGGCAACTCCTGGCCATCCTCGCCGACGATCTTCATGTCGACCCCGAATACCGCGCGGCCCTGTTTGGCCTGCACCGCCATGCGTTCGTCGGCGTTCAGGCCGTCGTGCTTGGGCTTGAGCGTGCAAGCCGTGCCGAGCGGGCTCATCTCGGTCATGCCCCAGGCATGCAGCACCTGCACGTCGTAGCGTTGCTGGAAAGCGAGCATCATCGCCGGCGGGCAGGCCGAGCCGCCGATGATCGTGCGGCGCATGGTGCTGAACTTCAGGTCATTGGCTTCCACATGTGCGAGCAAGCCCTGCCAGACCGTCGGCACGCCGGCCGAGACCGTGACGCGTTCACTCTCGAACAAGTCGTGCAGCGACTTGCCGTCGAGGAAGGGGCCGGGGAAGACGAGCTTGGCGCCGACCATGCACGCCGCGTACGGCAAGCCCCAGGCGTTGACGTGGAACATCGGCACCACGGGCAGGATGGTGTCGCGCGCCGAGCAGCTCAGCGCATCGGGCAGCGCGGCTGCATAGGTGTGCAGCATCGTCGAGCGGTGGCTGTACAGCGCACCCTTCGGGTTGCCGGTCGTGCCCGACGTGTAGCACAGCGACGACGCGCTGTTTTCGTCGAACTGCGGCCACTCGAAGCGCTCGCTCGCGTCGGCGATCAGCTCTTCGTAGCACAGCAGGTTGGGGATCTTGCTCGTGACACTTGGAGCGGGCATGTGCGCGCGGTCGGTCATCAGGACGAAGGCCTTGATGGTCTTCACGCGCGAGGCCACGGCCTCGACCAGCGGCAGGAACGTGAGGTCGAAGAACAGGATGCGGTCTTCGGCATGGTCGGCGATCCACACCACCTGGTCCGGGTGCAGGCGCGGGTTCAGCGTGTGCAGCACCGCTCCCGAGCCCGACGCCGCGTAGTACAGCTCCATGTGGCGGTAGCCGTTCCAGGCCAGCGTGGCCACCCGGTCGCCGAAGGTGATGCCCAGTGCGGCCAATGCGTTGGCCATGCGGCGCGAGCGCGCGGCGAGTTCGCGGTAGGTGCTGCGGTGCACATCGCCCTCGACGCGGCGCGACACCACTTCCTGCTCGCCGTGGTGGCGTTCGGCGTGGACGAGCAACGAGGAGATCAGCAGCGGCTGCTGCATCATCAGTCCGTTCATGGAGGGCTCCTTCAGGGTACGAGCACGGTGGCGCCCGTGGTGCGGCGCGACTCGAGCGCGCGGTGCGCCTCGGCCGCGTCGGCCAGCGCGAACACCTGCTTCGGCTCGCCCTTGATGCGGCCGGCCAGCACATGGCCGAAGAGCTCGTCGGCCATCGCCAGCATGTGGCTGCGCGGGGTGGCGTAGTGGATCATCGCCGGCCGCGTCAGCCAGATCGAACCCTTCCTCGCCAACTGCGCCGTGTCGATCACCACCGGGCCTGAGGTCGTGCCGTTGCTGACCAGCGCGCCGCGCGGCTGCAGGCTGTCGAGCGAAGCCATCAGCGTGTCCTTGCCGACCGAGTCGAAGACGACAGGAACGCCCTTGCCGTCGGTGAGTTCACGCACGCGCTTCGGGATCTCCTGCGCCATCTGCTCGGGCGTCATGCCTCCGGTGACGATGGTGTGTGCGCAGCCGTTGGCCCGCGCCGTCTCGGCCTTGGCCTCGGTGCTCGCGGTGCCGATCATCGTCACGCCGATGCGCGCGTGCCCACTGGCACGCGACCAAACCCACGCCACCGGCGGCCGCGTGATAGAGGATCGTCTCACCGCCCTTGAGCGGGAAGACCTGGCGGAACAGGTACTGCGCCGTCATGCCCTTCATCATCAGCGTCGACGCGGTGCGGTCGGTCACGCCGTCGGGCAATGGAATCAGCACCTCGGCCGGCATCACGCGCACGTCGCTGTAAGCGCCTTGCGGGCCGAGCAGGTAGCCCACGCGGTCGCCGGTCTTGATGTCGGTGACACCTTCGCCGACGGCTTCGACCACGCCCACCGCATCGCTGCCCAGGCCCGCCGGCAACGGGTGCGGATAGCGGCCGGTGCGGAAGTAGATGTCGATGAAGTTCACGGCGACATAGCTGTGGCGCACGCGCGCCTGGCCGGGGCCGGGCTCGCCGACCTCGACGGTCTCGAGCTTCAGCACCTCGGCGCCGCCGATTTCGTAGAAGCGGATGGCACGGGCCATGGCGGTCAGGGTCGAAGTCATTGCGCGAGCTTGATGTCGAAGGCCTTGACGATGCCGGCGTTGCGCTCGTGTTCGGCCTTCACCGATTGCGCCAATTGCGCCGAGCTGAGGCTGGTGTTGGGCTCGAAGCCGACGGCCTGCAGGCGGTCGCGCAGCTTCGGCGCGCTCGCGGCCTTGAGCGTGGCGGCGTTGATCTTGTCCACCAGGTCCGCGGGCACGCCGCTGGCCACGACCACGCCCAGCCAATTGGCGAAGTCGATGTCGGGATAACCGAGTTCAGCCAGCGTCGGCACGTCGGGCAGATGCGCCGAGCGTGTCTTGGAGGCGACGCCGAGGGCCTTGACCTTGCCGGCCTTGATCTGCGGCATCGACGTCACGATGCCATCGAACATGACGGCGATCTGGCCGCCCATCACCTGCTGCAATGCCGGCGGTGAACCGGCAAAGGGCACGTGCTGAAGGTCCAGTCCGGCCTTCTGGTTGAAGATCATGCCGGCGTAGTGCGAGCTGGTGCCGGCGCTGTACGAGGCGAAGCTGAGCTTGCCCGGGTTGGCCTTGACATGGCTGATCAAGCCCTTGATGTCGCTGGCCGCGACGTTCGGCGCCGCGATCAGCACCATGCCGGCGCGCGCCACGGTAGCCACGGGCCGCACGTCCTTCAGCGGATCGAACGCCGTCTTCATGACATGCGGGATCTCGGTGAGGATGTTGCTCGCCGTGACCATGATGGTCTGGCCGTCCGGCGGCGCCGAGGTCATGGCCTGCACGGCGATCGCGCCGCCGGCACCGGGCTTGTTGTCGACGATCACCGGCTGGCCGATGTCGGCCGAGAGTTGCTCGGCCAGCAGGCGCGCCACCACGTCCATGGTGCCGCCGGCCGGCGCCGGCACGATCATCTTCACCGGCTTGTCGGTCCAGCCCTGCGCCAGCGGCGCGGTGGCGATCATCAGCAGGCTCGCGCACAGACCGGCAATGCGGCACCCGGCGAAGGTCTTGTTCATCGTTGTCTCCATGTTGACTTGTTGGAATCGAATACAGAACTCAGGCCAGCGCCGGGCCGCTCCCAAGCGTCGGCCTGAGCTCCCCTCGGGGGAGTGCCCGCGCAGCGGGCGAGGGGCCGTCATCTCAGGCCAGCGCCGGGCCGCTCCCAAGCGTCGGCCTGAGCTCCCCTCGGGGGAGTGCCCGCGCAGCGGGCGAGGGGCCGTCATCTCACGCCGCCTTGCGCAGGAAGCCCTGCTGGCCGCCGTTGCGATTGGGCGCGAAGCCGTTGGCGGCCAGCGTCTCTTCCACCGTGTCGTAGAAGACCCCGATCTTGCTGATCTCGCGCGCCTGCTTGGCGGTGGCAAGCGGGCGGCCGAATTCGCGCGAGGTGCGCACCAGTTGCTCGATCTGCTCCACGGTGCTCATCCTCTTGGTGCGTGCCTGGTTCCAGATGTTGTCCTCGATGCCGCAGCGCACATGCAGTCCCATGGCGATGCCCATCATGTTGATCGGATACACGTTGCGCATCGAGCTTTCCACCGTCAGCACCGCGCCATCGGGCACGGCGCGCACGAAGTTGGCCAGGCTGTAGAGATTGGGCGCGTCCATGCCGCCGCCGATCGCCACCCAGTTCATCACCAGCGGGCCCTTGTAGATGCCGCGCCTGATCAGCCGCTCGACCGATTCGAAGCTGTTGATGTTGTAGCACTGGAAGGCGCTCTGGATGCCGGCCGCGTTCAAGCGGCGAATGTGCTCCTCGGCCCAGCCGGGCTGGGCCGGCACCGTCATCTCCTTGTAGGCGGTGTAGACCGCTGGGTCTTCCATCGAGGTGCCCTTGACGTCGGCGTCCTCCCAATGCTCGACGACATTCATCTGCGAGGTGTTGATCGTCACCGTGACCTGGTCGGGCTTGGGGTCGAGTTCGGCCAGCATGTGGCGCGTGTCGTCGGAGAGCCACTTGGCCGCTGCGCCGTCGGTCTCGGGCGCGAAGCTGATCGAGCCGCCGACCTGGATGATCATCTCGGGCACCGCGTCGCGCACACCGGCAATCAACTCATTGAACTTGGACAGGCGTTTGCTGCCCTTGCCGTCGAGTTCGCGCACATGCAGGTGCAGCACCGTAGCGCCGGCGTTGTAGCAGTCCACTGCCTTTTGAACCTGCTGCGCCATCGTCACCGGGATGTCTTCGGGAAAGTCCGATGGCACCCACGACGGCCCGTAGGGCGCGGCGGTGATGATCAGAGGCTGCTGATTTTCGGGATAAAGGGAACCATCGAGGAAGTTCATGGCGGGGCTTTCGTTTCAGAGGTCGTGAAGGTCAATACGGCACGTCGCCGACGATGCCGGCGCGTTCCATCTTGCGGTGGCAGGGTGGGTAGTCCATCACCGCGTAATGCTGGGTGCTGCGGTTGTCCCACATCGCCACCGTGTTCGGCTGCCAGCGCCAGCGCACCTGGTACTCGGGGATCTGCGCCTGGCTGATCAGGTACTGCAGCAGCGCCGAGCTGCCCTGCGTGTGGTCCTGGCCCACGCGCACATTGGCCGGCGTGTGGAAGTTGGTGAAGTGCGTCGCGAACGAGTTGACGAAGAGAATCTTTTCGCCGGTCTCGGGGTGCGTACGCACGACCGGGTGCTCGGCGTCCGGAAACTGCGCGTGCAGCGCCAGGCGTTTTTCGATCGGCATCGCGGCGCCGAAGCTGGCCTCGATGCTGTGGCGGGCGCGCAAGCCGGCGATCTGCGTCTTGACCTGATCGGGCAGGCGCTCGTAGGCCAGTGCCATGTTGGCCCACATCGTGTCGCCACCGACCGGCGGGCATTCAATGCAGCGCAGCACGCAGCCGAAGGGCGGTTTCTCGCGCCAGGTGGCGTCGGTGTGCCAGGCATTTTCGTAGCGGTCGTTCGGGGTGTCGGGCGACTTGTAGATGCGCACCAGGCCCGGATGCTCCGGGTCGCTGCCGGCCACGGGGTGGTCTTCGAGTTCGCCGAAATGGCGCGCGAAGGCCACATGCTCGGCGCGCGTCATGCCCTGGTTGCGGAAGAACAGCACCTTGTGCTGCAGCAGCAACTGGCGGATCTCGGCCACCAACGCGGGATCGCGCGACGCGATGCCGAGGTTGACGTTGGACAGCTCGGCGCCGATGGCGCAGGTCAGCGGCGCGACGCGGATCGAAGTGGCAATGGTCATTGGGTGGGTCGTCCTCATGGATGGCAAGAGTAGGCAATGCCGGCCCGCCCGGCCCCCCCATCGTGGAGGGGGCTCGTTCACACCGTCTCAGGCTCCTGCGTCGAGCAGGCCGAGGATGCGCGCCCGCTGCACGACCTGCTTGCGCGTGCCGGCGTCGAGCTTGGCGAAGAGGTTCTTCATGTGCCACTTGATCGTTTCTTCGCCGACCTGCATCGCCAGGCCGATCTCCTTGTTCGACAGGTTGCGCGCGGCCAGTGCCAGCACTTCGCGCTCCTTCGGCGTCAGCGCCATGCTCGGCGTGGCGCGGGCCCTGGGTGGCGGCGGTGCTGGAGGCAGCGGGCGGTCCGACGCACCGGGCAACGCCGCGCGCACCCAATCGCCCAAGGCAGGGTGCGCATCGTCGAAGACGCGCAGCAGGCCAAAGGCCGCGGCCAGGTCCGCGGCTTCGCGCAACAGCGGCAGCGACTGCTCGCCGCAACGGTCCTGCACCCAAGCGCGCAAGCCGAGCAGTTCGATGTGCAGCCGTCCGAGCTTGACCCCCAGCGCCGCCTCATCGGCGCGGGCGAGCGCGACCGAAGCCTGGCGCCAGTCCTGCGACGCGATGGCCGCGTGCGCCAGCGCCACCTCGCGCAGCAACAGGACGTTGCGGCGCCAGAGCGGCCCTTGCGGCGCGTCCGATTCGGCCAGCCGGGCATCGATCTGCACGCACAGCTCACGGCAGGTGTCGGCGCGAAACGTGCGCGCGTGCAGGCGCACCTGGTCGGCCAGGCTGGCGATGCGCAGGCGTGGCAGGCGGCGCGCCACGCCCACCGCCTCCATGGCGCCCAGCAGCTCGAGCGCGCGGTGCTCGGCGCCCTCGGCCGCGGCAATCCGCGCCAGCGTGCGCAAGCCCAGCAGCACGGCCTCGGGCAAGGCGCTGCGCTCCAGCACGTCGAGGCGATTGGCCAGCAGCGCGCCGGCCTCGTCGGGTTGGTTGCGCTCCCAACACGCCGCGGCGAGCACGGCGGCGAGCATGCAGGTGAACGGGTTGCGCCGGCCGAGGTCGCCTTCGGCGCGCGCCAGCGTCGGGCGCAGCAACTTTTCGGCCAGCAGCACCTGGCCTTCCCACAGGTAGGACAGGCCGACGATGAAGTCGCCCCAACGGCCCACGTAGCCCAGCGCCGGCAGGTGCTCGCCGCGCGGCGCCTGCTGCTGGCGCAATCGCGCCAGTGCAGGCTCACCGTCCAGCAGTGTGCGGAATGCCGAGCGATTGGCATGCACCTGCAGCAGCATCGGATCGGTCAATGGCGGCGTCGCGAGGCTCCCAGGGCCGCCTGTGGCGTCCCGCCCCCCGAGGGGGGCAACGCCCTCGGGAGCGGCCCTGCGGTCGTCGCCCGCCCACGGGTCGTGCAACGCCGCAAAGCGGTCGAGGTCATCGGCATAGACCGCTGCCCCGCTCTGGATCAGCGCGCATTCGCAGCGCAGTGCGGCACTGGCGCCGGGCTGGGCGAGGATGCGCTCGACGTAGTGAGTGGCCTGTTCGTGGCGTTCGCTCAACGCCAGCGACCAGGCCGCAGCCAGCAACAGGCGGGGCCGCCGATCGACCTCCTCGGCCGGCAAGCGGGTGAGCCACTCCAGCACCGTGCCTTGGTGCCCACGCGCCATCAGCGATTCGTACAGGCTGCGCTCGGCCAGGTCGTAGGCGGTTTCGCGTTGCCCGGCCGCCAGCGCATGCCACGCGGCGGCTTCGGTCAAACCTTGCGCCGCGAGGCCCTCCGCCGCGCGGGCGTGCAGCGCCGCTTGTTCGTCAGCCGGCAAGAGAGCGAAGCGGCGCCGCAGCTCGTCGCGCGCCAGGGTGTGCATGCGCAGCCAGTCGCTGGACTCGCCCGCGGTGAAGATCGGCGTGTCGCGCGCCAGCCGCGCCAGGCGTTCTGTGGCATCCGCCGCTTGCGCCACGGTTTGGCACAGTGCGGGGTGCAGCGGATCGAGGATGGCGATGCGGGTCAGCAACGCCACGTCCATCGGGTCCAGGTTGGCCAGCAGCAGGTTCACGAACGGATCGTGCAAGGCGCCGCCCCGCGCCGCCATCGCCGAGATCTCGGCCTGCGGATCGCTGCTGGCGGCCATCACCGAGAGCGCGAGCTGCAAGCCCAGCGGCCAGCCCTCGGCCAGTTCATGCAGACGCGCTGCGGCGTCGCGATCGACGCGGCTGCCGAAGCGCGAGCGCACCAGCTCGATCGTCTCGTCGAGCTGAAAGCGCAACTGCGCCGGCCCCACGAACGTGGCCAGGCCGTAGCTCACCAGGTCGTCGATGCCGAGCTGGCAGTCGGCGCGGGCGGCGACGATGACGCGCAGATTGGGGGGCGCGTTGCGCAGCAGATAGGCCAGCGCGTCGCGCGTGCCCTCGGGCAAACGATCAGCCTCGTCGACGATCAGCACCACATCCAGCGCCGATTGCGCCACGTCGGCCAGCCAGGTGGTCACGCCCTCGAGCCCGGCCGGCGTGGCGGCCTCCAACACGGTGTGGCCAAAGGTCGGGCGGCCGGCGCCGACGCGAACGGCCAGCGCCAGCGTGCGCACGAATCGCTGCACATCGTCACGCGTTTGCGCCGTCAGCCAGGCCACCACCCGGCCCTGCGCCAAATGTTCGAGGCGCCACTGCGCCAGCAGCGAGGTCTTGCCGTGGCCCGCACTGGCCTGCACCACGATCACCGGTTGATCGCGCAGGCGCTCGTGGTCGGCGTGCAGCCGAGGCCGTGCTGCGGCGTGGCGCGGCACGCGAGGCGGTGTGACCTTGAGCAGCAGGCCGTCGGAGGTGCCAGGCAGCAGGAGGGCAGGGGACGTGGCCACGGGTGTCGAGAACAGGGCCACTGATGTGCAGCGCCTGCCTGGCAGCATGGTAAGGGCCTGCGGGGCGCCCCACTGTCCGTGCTTGCCCGCCGTGAGCGGGCAGGCACGCGTGTCCTGGGCGCTACGAGGCCGAGCGCGGCGGCGTGTTTTTCTCGAAGCGAGTCTGACACGCCATGCAGCGCGACGCCCAGGGCTGGACGTTCAAGCGCTGCGCCGCGATCGGCTCGGCGCAGTCTGTGCACAGCCCGAAGCGGCCCGTGTCGAGCCGCCCCAGTGCCGCCTCGACCTGCGCCAACTGCGTCAGGTCGCGCGCGAACTCGGCGTCGTCGACGCCGGCCTGGATCATCAGATCGGCCTGGTCCTTGCGGTCGAACACGACATGCACGTCGCCCACATCGTCGGCCAGCTTGTTGCGGTCGTCGTGCAACTCCTGTCGCAAGGCACGCGCCCGCTCGGTCAGCCGCTGGCGCAGCGAGTGCAGGTCGATCGATTCGAGGCGTGACATGAAACGATTGTGATTGCGCTGCCCGGGCCGGAGATTGACCTTGCGCAAGGCCGAGGGCCTTGCAGCGACCGAGCCAATAATCGCCGCATGCCACCCGTCTTCGGCTCCGACGCCTACGCACCGCAAGAGATCGCGGCGCGGGTGCGTGACGTGGGTGTGGCCAAGTCGCAGCTGCCGTGGTTGACGCAGGCCTTGCTCGGTGTCTTGGCCGGCGCCTTCATCGGCTTGGGCAGCTTGATGTTCACACTCGTGGCCAGTGATGCGTCGCTCGGTTTTGCGGCTTCACGATTGCTCGGCGGCTTTGTCTTTTCGCTCGGCCTCGTACTCGTCATCGTGGCCGGCGCCGAGCTGTTCACCGGCAACAACCTGATCGCGATGGCCTGGGCCAGCGGGCAGGTGAGCACCGGCGCACTGCTGCGCAATTGGGCGATCGTTGGTGCGGCCAATTTCGTCGGCGCGGCCGGCCTGGCGCTGCTGGTCTGGCTCTCGGCGCACACGATGCTGAATCAAGGCGAGGTCGGGCGCACGGCTGTGCGCATCGCGATGGCCAAGGCCGAGCTGCCGTGGGCCGAGGCCTTTTTTCGCGGTGTGCTGTGCAACGTGCTGGTCTGCATGGCGGTCTGGATGGCCATGGCTGGGCGCAGCGTTACCGACAAAGCGGTGGCCATCGTCTTTCCGGTCACGGCGTTCGTCGCGGCGGGCTTCGAACACTCGATTGCCAACATGTACTTCTTCCCGCTGGCCATGCTGCTCGGTGCGCCGCTGGGGGTGGCCGACATGGCGCGCAACCTGCTGCCGGTGATCGCCGGCAATATCGTCGGCGGCAGCGTGCTGGTGGCGCTGGTTTACTGGGTCATTTACCTGCGGCCACGGGCATGAAGCGCATACTGGTTGTGTGCCCCTGATCGCGCGCGCGCCAGGGCGCGATGGAGAACCCTCATGCCAGACAGCCGCAAGAAACCCAGGCCCCTGCGCCGCAAAGGGGCAGCCGCGGTGATCGCCGAAACCGCCTCGGGCGAAGAAGGGGCGATCGTCGATCGTCCCGACGGCTATTACTGGGTTGGGCCTGATGGCGACCAGGAGTTCGGTCCCTTCGAAAGCCGCGACGTCGCACGCGCCGACCGCGACCGCTTCAATGAAGAAGCACCGGCCGAAGGCGAAACGGTGCAAGAGGCCGAACGCGAAATCGGTGTCAACGACTGGATCGACGCCGAAACTGGCGAACCGGCCGAGGGGCAATCACCGCCGCATCTCGAGGAGCCGTGAGTCCAAACGATGGTTCGGCGCGCGACGGCTTTCGCATCCTCGCGCTGTCCGGCGGCGGCTACCTGGGGCTGTACTCCGCTGCCGTGCTGGCCGCGCTCGAAGAGCAGGCCGGCGAGCCGATCGGCCGCCGCTTCGATCTGATCGCCGGCACCTCGGTGGGCGGCATCACCGCCGCAGCGGTGGCCTTCGAGCTGCCGCTGTCGCACCTGGTGCGCTTCTTCGTTGAGGAAGGCACAGAGATTTTCTCGCCGCGCGCCAAGCCGAGCGGCGCCGTCGGCCGCCTGCTCGACCTGAGCCGCTCGGTGCTCGGCCCGAAGTACGACAACGAGGCCTTGCGCGACGCCGTGCACGAGCGTCTGGGCGAGGCGACGTTTGCCGACGCGCTGCACCCGCTGCTGCTGCCGGCGGTCAACGTCACGCGCAGCCTGACCAAGGTTTTCAAGACGCCGCACGCCGAGGCCTCGCGCGGCGACGAACGTGTGCGCGTGGCCGACGCGGTGCTCGCTGCCTGCGCGGCGCCAGCCTACTTTCCATCGGTGGAAATTGGTGGCGCGCTGTACGCCGACGGCGGCCTGTTCGCGGTCGCGCCCGATCAAGTCGCGCTGCACGAGGCCGAGCACTTCATGGGCATCGACGTGGCGCGCGTGCGCATGTTGTCGATCGGCACGGCCACGGTGGGCTACCAGCCCGCCGAAGGCATCGACGCCGAGGCCGGCGCGGTCGGCTGGCTCTCCGACGGCCGGCTCATCCTGACGCTGATCGCGGTGCAGCAGCAGCATGTGCAGGCGATGATGGAAGACCGACTCGGTGCGCGCTACCTGCGCCTGGATGCCGAGTGGCCGGCCGACGCGGGGTTGGGCATCGACATCGCGACGCCGCAGGCAGCGAAGACGTTGACATCGCTGGCCGCGCAGACCGTGCGCGAGATCGATCGCAAGCGCCTGAAATCGTTCTGGTGAGCAACGGGCAGCACCATGATGAAACCCTCGTTGATATTTGGCTTTCTGTGGGCCTTCGCGCCGTGGGTGGCGGGCGCTCCCGCGCCTGTGGACTTGCACGCCTACTGGGACGACCGCTGCCACAGTTGCCACGGCCATGCCGGTGACTTCGCCCGCCGAACGCTGCGCGTGGAAAGCGGGCTGCTCGTCGGCAAGCACCACGCGCGCGCGCCCGCGTTGCAACTGTTCCTCAAGAACCACTACCTGACGGCCGACCTGCTGGCCCCGGTGACCGCGATGCTGACCGCGCAGGCAACCGCCGCTCCGCTGTTCAACCAGCATTGCGCCGGTTGTCATGGCACGGCGGCAGCATTTGCGCGTGAGTCGCTGTCGTGGCGCGACGGCGTGTTGACGGGCAAGAAGAGCGGCCGTGCCGTCGAAGCGACCTTGCGCGCGCATGGCGGGCTGGCGCCCGCAGAGGCGGCCGACGTGGTCAAGACGCTGGGCCGCGTGATGGGGGAAGTGGACGCGAAGTGAGTCGCGGCACTGCCGCCGGCGCTCAGCCTTTCGGGCTTGCGCGTCGCCGCGCTTTCGGCGCGAACGCCGCCCGCTGCGGCGCCGTGCGTTCGAAGCGCCGCGCCAGGTTGTCGCAGACCAGGTTGCACAGCTCGTAGACCGCCGGGTCGGCAATGGCGTAGAAGACGCTGGTGCCGCGGACCTCGCGCGCCAGCAGGCCGTGCTGCGCCAGGAGTGCGAGGTGCCGCGAGACGTTGGCGGCGCTGTAGCCGGTGGCCTCGGCCAGTTCGCCGACGCTGCGCTCGCTGCCGCGCAGCAGGTTGAGCAAGCGCAAGCGCGCCGGCTCCGACAGCGCCTGAAAATAGGCAGCCACCTGGGCCAGGGCTTCGGGCGAGAGTTTTTCCATGCGCGGGCAGGGTTGCTGTGAGCGGTTGCCCATGATGCCTGATGCCGCCGTCGGTTTCACTTTCATGCCTGAATAGCTACTTGCATAATTGCGTGATTGCGCAAATAATAAACGCATTCGCGCAGCCTGTCCATCCCGGCGGCGGCGCGCCAACAACGAGGTGTCGCGGATGAAGAAGTTGTCGTCATGGGCCCGGCCGCTGCTGGCCGCAGCGTTGCTCGTGCGCGGCGTGGCGCTGGCCGGCGACCTGGCCACCGTGACGGCAGGGCCGGCGGCGCAAGGCGCACAGACGGCGTACGACGGCGTCGTCGAGGCGCTGCGGCAGACGGTGATCGCGGCGCAGGTCAGCGGCGCGGTGGTGGAACTCAAGGTCAAGGCCGGCGACCGCGTGACGGCAGGCCAGGTGCTGATGCGCCTGGACGCCCGTGCAGCCGACCAGAGCGCCGCGGCTGGTGACGCGCAGGCGCGCGCGGCCCGCGCCGCACAGGACGTGGCGGCCAAGGAGTTCGCGCGCCAGAAGCAGCTCGCGGCCGACCAGTTCATCAGCGCCGCGGCGCTGGATCGTGCCGAAGCCGAGTTCAAGGCCGCGCAGGCGCAGGCCGCCGCGCAACTCGCGCAGGCCGGCGGCGACGCGCACTCAGACCGGCTTTTTTGTCGTCCGCGCGCCCTATGCCGGCGTCATCGCCGAGGTGCCGGTGACGCTGGGCGAGATGGCGCTGCCGGGCCGCGCGCTGGCCACGCTGTTCGACCCGGCCGCTCTGCGCGTGGCCGCTGCGGTGCCGCAATCGGCCGTGATGTCGATCGGCGACGGCAAAGCCGTGCGCGCCGAGATTCCGTCGCTACCCACCGCAGCGCAGCGCCTGCAGACGCCGGCGCGCGTGCAGGTCCTACCGGCCGCCGACCTGGCCACGCACACGGTGACGCTGCGCGCCGACCTGGCCGCGGGCCTGGCCGGTGCGATGCCCGGGCAATTCGCGCGCCTGTGGCTGCCGGCCGCGAGCGCCGCCGCCAGCCCCTGGGTGCCAGCACAAGCGATCGTGCGCCGCGCCGAAATGACGGGCCTCTACGTGCTCGACGCCAACGGCAAGCCGCTGCTGCGCCAGGTGCGGCTGGGCCGCAGCGACGGCGTGCAGGTCGAAGTGCTGTCGGGCCTGGGCGCCGGCGAGCGGGTGGCCACCGATGCGCAGGCGGCGGCGCGCTTGACCGCTTCGGCGATCAAACCGTGAGCATCGTGAAGCTCGGCATCTCGGGCCGCATTGCGGCCTACTTCCAGAGCGCGCAGATCACGCCGCTGCTGGCGCTGGTCGGCCTGCTGCTCGGCGCGTTTGCGGTCTTCGTGACGCCGCGCGAAGAAGAGCCGCAGATCAACGTCACGATGGCCAATGTGCTGATCCCGTTCCCCGGCGCGAGCGCGAAGGACGTCGAGCAGATGGTCGCCGGCCCGGCCGAGCAGGTGCTCTCGCAGATCGCCGGCACCGAGCATGTGATGTCGGTCTCGCGGCCGGGGCTGGCCGTGATCACGGTGCAGTTCAAGGTCGGCGTGGCGAGGACCGAAGCGCTGGTGCGGCTGTACGACACGGTCAACGCCAATGCCGACTGGCTGCCGCAGGGTTTGGGCGTCGGTGCGCCGATCATCAAGCCGAAGGGCATCGACGATGTGCCGATCGTCACGCTGACGCTGTATGGCAAGAACGCTGGCGCCTATGACCTGGAGCGCGTCGCGCACAGCGTCGAAGCGGATCTGAAGCGCGTCGCCGGCACGCGCGAGGTGACGACGATCGGCGGCCCCGGCCGCGGCGTGCGCGTGCAGATCGATCCGGCACGGCTGGCCGGCAGCGGCGTCACCGTGGCCGACCTGCGCGGCGCGCTGCTCTCGGCCAATCTCGGCGCGCCGGTCGGCGAGCTGATTGCCGGCAACCGCGCGGTGGCGCTCGAGTCCGGGCCGTTCATGAAGAGCGCGCGCGAAGTCGGCGAGCTCGTTGTCGGTGTGGCTGGTGGCAAGCCGGTGTTCCTGTCCGACGTCGCTGACGTGGTGGATGGTCCCTTGGTGCCGACGCGCTATGTCTGGCATGGCACGGCCGGCGCGCAAGCGCTGGAGTCCCCCGCCGTGACGATCGCCATCACCAAGAAGCCCGGCGAAAACGCCATCGCCGTGGCCGAGGCCGTGCTGACGCGCATCGATTCGCTGCGCAACACCGTCGTCCCGGCCGACGTGCAGGTCGCGGTGACGCGCAACTACGGCGCCTCGGCCAACGACAAGGCCAACAAGCTGATCCAGAAGCTCTTGTTCGCCACCGCGTCGGTGGTGGCGCTGGTCTTCTTCGCCCTCGGCCGGCGCGAGGCGGCGATCGTCGGCGCGGCGGTGATCCTGACGCTGACGGTGACGCTGTTCGCGTCGTGGGCGTGGGGATTCACGCTGAACCGCGTCTCGCTGTTCGCGCTGATCTTCTCGATCGGCATCCTGGTCGACGACGCGATCGTCGTCGTCGAGAACATCCACCGCCACATGGCGTTGAAGCCCGGCGTGCCGCTGGTGCAGTTGATCCCCGGCGCGGTCGATGAGGTCGGCGGCCCGACCATCCTGGCCACGCTGACGGTGATCGCGGCGCTGCTGCCGATGGCCTTCGTCTCCGGGCTGATGGGCCCGTACATGAGCCCGATCCCGATCAACGCCAGCCTGGGCATGCTGCTGTCGCTGGCGATCGCCTTCGTCGTCACGCCGTGGCTGGCGCGGCTGTGGTTGAAGGCGACGCCCGCGCACGGCGGCTCGCATGGCCTGTCCGCGCGCTTGGCGCCGCTGTTCGAGCGCGTCTTCGCGCCGCTGCTCGATGCGCAGCGCGGCACGAAGAACCGCCGCTGGCTCGGCCTCGGCGTGGCCGTCGCGATCCTGATCTCGCTGGCGCTGCCGGCCACCGGCCTGGTGCTGCTGAAGATGCTGCCCTTCGACAACAAGTCGGAGTTCCAGGTCATCGTCGACATGCCCGCCGGCACACCCGTCGAGCGCACGGCCGCGGTGCTGCACGAACTCGGCGCGCACCTGGCGACGGTGCCCGAGGTCACGGACTACCAGGCCTATGCCGGCACGGCGAGCCCGATCAACTTCAACGGCCTGGTGCGCCAGTACTACCTGCGCAGCGGCGGCGAGGTCGGCGATCTGCAGGTCAACCTGGTCGACAAGCACTTGCGCGACGACAAGAGCCATGCAATCGCGACGCGTGTGCGGCCGGCGCTGCAGGCCATCGGCGCGCGCCACGGCGCCAACGTCAAGGTGGTCGAGGTGCCGCCGGGCCCGCCGGTGCTGTCGCCGCTGGTGGCCGAGATCTACGGCCCCGAGGCCGAGGGCCGCCAGCAGGTGGCGCGCGCGGTGCGCAAGGTCTTCGAGCAGCACGCCCGGGCGTGGTCGATGTCGACGACTCGTCGATCGCCGCGGCGCCGAAGACGCTGCTGGTGGTGGACCGGCGCAAGGCGGCGATGCTCGGTGTGCCGCAGCAGGCCATCGTGACCACGCTGCGCGCCGGCCTGGCCGGTGAGGCCACGGCCTACCTGCACGATGAAACCAAGTACCCCGCTGCGGCGGTGCTGCAACTGCCGCCCGAGCGCCACGGCGACCTCGACGCGCTGCTGACGCTGGCCGTGCGCTCGGCCGCCGGCAAGCTGGTGCCGATCCGCGAGCTGGTGACGGTGAGCGACACGGTGCGCGAGCAGCCGATCCATCACAAGGACCTGCTGCCGGTGAACTACGTCGTCGGCGACATGGCCGGCGCGCTCGACAGCCCGCTGTACGGCATGTTCAAGATGCGTTCGGCCATCAAGGCCATCGCCACGCCCGGCGGCGGCACGCTGGGCGAGGGCGAGCACTTCATCGCCCAGCCCGACGACCCCTACCGCGGCTATGCGATCAAGTGGGACGGCGAGTCGCAGATCACCTACGAGACCTTCCGCGACATGGGCGCCGCCTACGCCGTTGGCCTGGTCCTGATCTATCTGCTCGTCGTCGCGCAATTCGGCTCGTACTTGACGCCGCTCATCATCATGGCCCCCATTCCGCTGACCATCGTCGGCGTGATGCCGGGCCACGCGCTCCTCGGTGCGCAGTACACCGCCACCAGCATGATCGGCATGATCGCGCTGGCCGGGATCATCGTGCGCAACTCGATCCTGCTCGTCGACTTCATCAACCTGCAAGTGCGCGACGGAGTTCCCTTCGAACGCGCGGTCGTCAGCGCCGCGGTTGCGCGCGCGCAACCGATCCTGCTGACCGGCCTGGCCGCGATGCTCGGCGCCTTCTTCATCCTCGACGACCCGATCTTCAACGGCCTGGCGATCTCGCTGATCTTCGGCATCTTCGTGTCGACGCTGCTGACGCTGGTCGTCATCCCGATCCTCTACTACGTGGCCTACCGCCATCGCTTGCAAGCGATCGCCCAAGCCCGCATCTGATTCATCACTTCCA
>CAWFCX010000001.1:0-170739 GCA_963814385.1 uncultured beta proteobacterium | reverse complement strand
AAGGTGAGGGGGCCGATCTGAAGCGGCGTGAAGAGATTGCTCATAACTCCATTGATTCTGGCAGCCGCGTCAAAACACAGACTCACGTCACCTTATCGTCCAAAGGCGCGAACGCTCGCGGCACTGTGCGACAGCGCTGCTCCACCTGATAGGCGACGCTTTGCACCCTCTCGTCGGAGAGTCGCACGGTGCCTCGCCCGTTGAGCAGTAGACCTAATTGTTTGCCGCTGTAGACCCGCACCGGACCGCTGCCCGTTTGTTCAACAAACCACCCGGGCAAGGCGAGAACGGGCGTTGCCGTCACCGGTGATCCGGTGGACTTGCTCAGCCACTGCGACACCCACTTGGCTTGTCGCTCGGCCTGATCCAAGGGTTTGCTCGTTTTGAACATCGGGAAAGTCAGTCGCTCTCCGTCGAAGTGCACACGAGCCTCGACTGTGCCATCGGCATTGACCGGTTTTGAGTAGCCCTTGGTCTCGACTGCGAACACGCCCTCACGTGCGATGACAAGGTGATCGATGTTGAAATCGTAACCCGGCACATCATGAAAAACGATCGCGCCCTTGCGCATCAGTTGATTCAGTTCCTCGGCCACGGCGCGTTCGCCATCCAACCCCAGGCGCAGGTTGTCCTTCTTGACGGCAAGGCGATGCAGCTTGCGCACACCGGTGACGACGCAGCCTCCCACCAACACAACCAAGAACACCCACCGAGGCAGCGACTCGGGCTCGTCGAGCAAGTACGACTGGGCCAGGTGCAGACAAACCATCAACAGCGGCAACACCACGAGGATCACCATCCATGACAAGACTTCTGCATCCAGTTCATGAAGTTGTTCGCTCAATGACTCGCCAGGCGCGCGCAGCAGTTCGGACGTCAACGGACTGCGGCGGCGAGCCCGGTCCTTGGACTTCCTGCGCAAGAGGAACCAGATTGCCACTGCTGGGCCGGCAAACATCAAAGCAATGGTGCCCACAACCAACAGAGCATGATTGACTAGAGCGCCCATCAGACGGCAGTACCGCCTTCTGACAAGTCCGCCGCAATCAACCGGAACTGCTCCAACGCTGCCTCCAAGTCATCCACGATCTCCTGCGCGATCACGTCGGGCGGCGGCAGGTTGTCGCTGTCGGCGAGCGTTTCGTCGCGCAGCCAGAAGATATCCAGGCTCGCCTTGTCGCGGGCGATCAGCTCGTCGTAGTCATACCCGCGCCAACGACCGTCCGGCTGCTCGGTGCTCCACGTGGGCGCGCGCGTGTGACGGTTCTCCGCGCGGGCCGCTTGCTCCGGCGTGCTCATCGCTCCCTACCCCGTACTGCTGGCTTGTGCATTGGGTTGCAACGATAGCCGAGCGCGGCGAAGTGCCCAACTGCAAGACCTTCCAAGCTGTGCCGCGTGGGCGCTATCCTGCGCGCCTCACTCAAGGAGACCCGCATGCACACGTCGGCAACTCGCTCGCTCCGCGTCAGTCTTGTCACCTTGGCGCTGGCCTCGCTCGCCACCCTCACCCACGCCGCCGGCCCCCAGCAAAAAGGCCAGGCCCCCGGCTGGTACCGCATGCCGCTCGGCGACTTCGAGGTCACGGCGCTGTCCGACGGCACGGTGGCGCTGCCGTGGGACAAGCTGCTGCAGGCGCCGGCCGCGCGCATCCAGGCCGCGTTGGCCAAGCAGTACCTGAAGGCGCCGATTGAGACATCGGTCAATGGCTACTTGGTCAACACAGGCAGCAAGCTGGTGCTCATCGACGCCGGTGCGGCTGGCCTGTTCGGGCCGACGCTGGGCCGCATGTTGAAGAACCTCGAGGCCTCGGGCTACAAGGCCGAGCAGGTCGACGAGATCTACATCACGCACCTGCATGCAGATCATGTGGCCGGCATCACCACGGCCGACGGCAAGATGGCCTTTCCCAACGCGACGGTGCGGCTCGACGCCAAGGAAAGCGGTTTCTGGCTCGATCAGGCCAACGCCGACAAGGCGCCGAAGGAAATGCAGGACGCGTTCAAGGGCGCGATGCTGTCGATGAAGCCGTATGTGGAGGCGGGCCGCGTCAAGACCTTCGACGGTGACACCGAACTCGTGCCGGGCATCCGCGCCGTTGCGGCGCGCGGGCACACGCCGGGGCACACGATCTACGCCGTGGAGAGCCAGGGCGCGAAGATGGTGGTCTGGGGCGACCTGATGCACGTGGCCGCGGTGCAGTTCCCCGACCCGACGGTGACGGTGCAGTTCGACAGCGACAGCAAGGCCGCGATGCCGTCGCGCAAGAAGGCATATGCCGACGCGGCGAAGAAGGGCTACTTCGCTGCGGTAGCGCATGTGTCGTTCCCGGGAATCGGCCAGCTGCGGCCGGACGGCAAGGGCTATCGCTGGCTGCCGGTCCCCTACTCGGCGAACCTGCCGGCCGCGCCGGCCAAGTAGACCGGCCGCACACATGCGGTATGGTGAGCGACGCACAAACCGCTGAAGGCAAGCCCCGTGGCAAAACCCAACTACCAGTTCGAGAAGCGCCAGCGCGAGTTGGCCAAGAAGCGCAAGAAAGAAGAGAAGGCGCAGCGCAAGACCACGGGCGGCGACCCGGCGCCCGAGCCGCAGCCGGGCGATGCGCCGCCGGCGACCGACAAGACGGACTGAGCTGCCGCGGCTTTCGTTGCTGACGCCCGCGCGCGCCGCGGGCGCTATGCTTTTTGCCCCCCTTCTTTTTGTTCGACGCGAAGCGCCAGCACATGGCCGGCATCCACATCACCGACATCGAACGCGCCATCAACTGGTGGCGCGAGCGCTCGCCGTCTGCGGACGGCATCACGGCCTGCGCCGAGGTGCGTGCGCTGGCCGAGGTTTATGCGCTGATGGTCTACTACCGCGAGCACGAGTGCGATGACCTCTCGATGCCCGCCAAGGCCAGGGCGGCGTGGCACGACTGGTACGCTACGACACCCGATGCGCCGTGCATCGCCATTTGCTCCACGTCGCAGGGCGATGCGGTGTGCAAGGGCTGCGGCCGCACCGAAGTCGAGGTGCAGCACTGGCCGGCAATGACGCCGAGTGAAAAACGTGTGGTCTGGCGCCGCATCACGATGGACGCGACAGCGTGGCGCTTCAACCGCTACGCCGAGCGCGCGCGCCTGGCCAGCGGAGTCGATCATCCTGACGCTGCGTCGTTTGCCGACCCCGTGCCTGCGCTGGCGCGGGGACGTGTTTGACCGTTAGCCGCTGGACAGCCTGGCGCGCCAGCGTCGCGCGCATCGCGCCGCTGGCGTGGCCGGTCTTCTTCGGCCAGGTGGCGATGGTGTTGTACGCCACGGTCGATACGCTGCTCGTGGCGCGCTACTCGGCGATCGACCTGGCGGCGCTGGCGGTTGGCGCCGCGGCCTACATCACGGTCTTCATCGGCTTGATGGGCGTGGTCCTGGCCGTGGCGCCGATCGTCGGCCAGCTCTTCGGCGCCAAGCGCCACGAGGCCGCCGGAGAGCAGTTGCACCAGGCGGTGTGGCTGGCGCTGGGCTTGACGCTGATCGGCAGCACCCTGCTCGCCTTTCCCCAACCTTTCATCGCGTTGTCGCGCGCCACGCCCGAGGTGGCGGAAAAGCTGCGGCAGTACCTGTTGGCGCTCGCCCTGTCATTGCCGGCCGGCCTGCTGTTCGCCGCGTTTCGCGGTTTCAACAATGCGGTGTCACGGCCGAAGGCGGTGATGGTGTTGCAGCTCGGCGGCCTGGCGTTGAAGGTGCCGCTGGCGGCGCTGCTGGTGCATGGCGCGGGGCCGCTGCCGGCGCTCGGCGTGCTGGGTTGCGGGCTGTCCACCGCCATCACGATGTGGTGCGTGGTGGGCGTGGCGTGGCTGGTGCTGCGGCGCGATCCGTTCTATGCGCCGTTCGCAATCTTCGGCCAAGGTCTGCGGCCACCCAACGGGCCGGCGCTGTGGGCTCAGTTGAAGCTCGGTATCCCGATGGGCGGCTCGGTGTTGATCGAGGTCACGGGTTTTGCGTCGATGGCGTTTTTCATTTCGCGCTTCGGCGCGACGCCGGTGGCTGGGCACCAGATTGCCGCCAACCTCGTCTCGCTGCTGTTCATGGTGCCGCTGGCGCTCGGCAATGCGACAAGCACACTGGCCGCGCAGAGCATCGGCGCCGGCGCGCTGCACGACGCGCGGCGTGTGGCCTGGCACGGCATCGAGTTTGCGGCGTTGGTGGCGCTGGGGCTCGGCACGGTGGTCTTCTTCGCGCGCGAGGCGGTCGTGCGCACCTACACCAGCGACGAGTCGATCGTTGCCGCCGCCTTGCCGCTGTTGGCGTGGGTAGCGTTGTTCCACTTTGTCGATGCGATGCAGGTCGTCGCCGCGTTCACGCTGCGTGCCTGGCGCATTGCCACGGTGCCGCTGTTGATCTATGCCACGTCGATCTGGGGCCTGGGCGTGGGCGGCGGCTATGTCGCGGCGTTCAACGTCGGCGGCAACATACCGGCAGCGCTGCATGGCGCGCGCGGTTTCTGGATCGCGTGCACGGCCGGGCTGGCCGCCGCGTCGATCGGGTTGGTGCTGTTCCTGGCGTGGGTGCTGCGGCGCCAGCGCCGCTAGCACCCGCCAGCACCGATCAGCGCAACTCGATTTTCGAGACCTTCACATCAGCCCGGTCGGCCGGTGCGTTCTGTGCCTTCTTGGCCTGCGTGCGCACGACGTTCTTGCCCGACTTGTCGGCCCAGTCGCGGTAGTGCGGCAGGTCGCCCAGGCCGCTGTCGAGTTTTTCGCCCGCCACTTGGACCGGGGCTCGTTTGTCGGCGGCAAGGGCCGGGGCAGCGAACAGCGTGGTGGCGGCGCAAGCGGCCGAAACGATCAGTGTGGTGAATCGGGTCATCGCGGTTTCTCCTCCGGGGCTTTCGATGAGTGCACTCTAGGAGGGAGCAGCGCCTGTAGCACGGTAGAAGCTCACAGTGGGGCTCGCCGATGCCCCTCAAACTTGAACATTCAGTGACAACATTCCGCTGCGGCGCAGCCGATGGGTCGCGGACCGCTATGCCGCCGGCAGGCTGAGCACGAAGCAGCTACCGCCGCCGGGGTTGGCTTCGCAGCGCACGATGCTGCCGTGGCGCAGCGCGATCTGCTTGACGAGCGCCAGGCCGAGTCCGACGCCGCCTTCGCGCTCGGCATGCCCGGGCAAACGGAAGAAGGGCTCGAAGATGCGTTCACGCAGAGCCTCGGGCACGCCAGCGCCGCGGTCGCAGACGCGCAGCTCGATCATCGAACCCACCCGCGCCGCATGCAGCGTGATCTCGCAGCCGCCGTAGCGCTTGGCGTTTTCGAGCAGGTTGCGCAGCGCGCGTCGCAGCAGGCGCTCGTCGCCGGGCACGATGAGTTGCGCCTCGGTGGCCTGCAACTCAGCGCCGACCTGCGCCGCTTCTTCGGCCGCCAACGCGATCACGTCCACCGGCTGCGGCGTGAAGACCGCGGCTTGCGCATCGAGCCGGCTGGCCAGCAGCACCTCTTCGACCAGTGCATCGAGCTCGCCGATGTTGGTGCGCAGCTCTTGGCCCAAGCGCTGGCGCTGTGCCGCATCGGTGTTGCGATCCTCCATCAGCGACAGCGCCATCTTCATGCGCGCCAGCGGCGAGCGCAGCTCGTGGCTGGCATTGGCCAGCAGGTTCTTGTGTGAGTTGACGAGCAGCTCGATGCGCTCGGCCGCCTGGTTGAAGCTCGACGCCACCGCAGCCACCTCGTCGCGGCCCGAGGCGTCGACACGCTGGCCGAGCGCACCCTCGCCGAAGCGCTGCACGCCCTGCTTCAGCCCCTCCAAGCGGCGTGTCAGGCGACGCACCACAGGGTAGGCCCCTGCAGCGACCGCCAGAAACAGCACCACCAGCAGCGCAGCGAGGCCAGCGCCGCGCGTCCACGGCGGCGGCGCCATCATGCCGCGCGGCCCGGCGCCAGCGGCCCCGCCTGCATTGGCGCGCGGCCCGCCCATCGGGTTGCGCAACACCCACATCGTGCGCCCATCGTCGAGCTTCACCTGCACGCCGCGCGGCGCGCCTGGCAGCTCGTTGTGGCGGCGCAGGTAAGCCTCACTGGCTGCGATGCGCTGGCCGTTCTCGTCGTCGAGCGCGATCGGCAGGCGCAGGCGCTGCGCCCACTCGCGCAGGGCCTGCGCCTGCTCCTCGCGCGGTGCATCGGCCGGCGGCAGCGAGCGCTGGATCAACTCGGCCCATGCGCTCACGCGCTCGGCCACCTGTTCGTCGAAACGACCGCGCTCGACCTGCACCTCGCGTTGGAACAGCCACGCCGAGCCGACGGCGAACAACGCAAGCGCCACGACCACCGTGAGGTAGATGCGCAGGTAGAGGGATTTCATGACGCGCAGGCCACGCGCCAGCGGTACCGCTTGAGTTGAACTTGGCTGTTGCCCGAACCCGTTCGCCCTGAGCCTGTCGAAGGGTCGGGCTGAGCTTGTCGAAGCCCCCGATCATCCTGAGCCTGTCGAAGGACAGGCTCAGGATGATCGGGGGTGGCGCGAAGCGTGGTGACCATCAAGCATCGCCATCCGCATCCTGCCGCTTGGCAAAGATGTAGCCCGCGCCGCGCACCGTGAGCACGCGCTTGGGCGCCTTCGGGTCGTCTTCGATGGCAGCTCGGATGCGCGAAACATGAACGTCGATCGAGCGGTCGAACGCGTCCATCGGGTGGCCGCGCAGCGCGTCCATGATCTGGTCGCGCGAGAGCACGCGGCCGGCGCTTTGCGCGAGCACGGCCAGCAGCTCGAACTGGTGGCTCGTGAGGTCACAGCGCGCGCCCGCCAGGCGAGCTTCGCGCGCGCCGAGGTCGATTTCCAGGCGGCCGAAAGTCAGCACCTCGTCGGCTGCGGCGGCGGGTTGCGCACGCCGCAGCAGCGCCTTGACCCGCGCCAGCAACTCGCGCGGCTCGAACGGCTTGCCCAGATAGTCGTCAGCGCCGAGTTCGAGGCCGACGATGCGGTCCATCGGCTCACCGCGCGCGGTCAACATCAGCAGCGGCAGTCGGCGCGTGCGCGCATCGGCACGCAGGCTGCGCGTGAAGTCCAGGCCATCGCCATCGGGCAGCATCAGGTCGAGCAGCAGCGCGTCGTAGGACTCGGCATGCAGCTTCGTGCGGCCCTCGGCAAGCGTCAACGCGGCATCGACGTGGAAGCCAGCATTGCGCAGATAGTCGCCGACCATCGCGGTGAGGCGGGCATCGTCGTCGATCAGCAAGAGGCGTTGAGACGTTGTCATGAAAAAGCCCCGGCAGCAGAGTGCGCCGGGGCAAGCTCCTGAGGCGAAGGATAGCGGGCCGCGCTCCCGTCGGGGGACGCGAGCGCGGCGAGCCTGGGGCCGGGGATCAACGTTTCGCGGGTGCGCCGTCGAGCGAGCGGCGCTCGTTCATGTGGCGCTCCATCATCGAGTGGCGCTGACCGGCGCGCTCGGCGATCTGTTTGCGTTGCTCGGGCGTCAGCACACGGCTGACTTCGAGCATCGCCTGCGTCATGCGGCGCGAGGCCTGGTCATGCCGTTGCACGTTCTGTGCGCGCAGCGCTTCGACCGCGTTGGCATCGACCGTCGGCTGCGTGAACAGATTCGTCATCTGCTCGCGCGTACCTTTGCCGGCTTCGCGCTGCGCCTTCATGTCGGCCATCGCGCGCTCGGCGATGGCCTTGATCTGCGTGCGCTGCTCTGCCGTGGCGTTGACGCCGTCGAGCATGCGCTCGAGGCCGCGGCCGCCCATCATCATGCCCATGCCGGGGCCACCACCGTGCATGCCACCACCGCCATGGCCACCGGGCATGGCCCAGGCGGACAGGGTGACGGTGCCGAGAACGGCGACGAGCAGCGCGGCGCCGGCCAAGCGTGCACCAGGTGCACGGGTTGTCTTGAGAAGTGCGAGTGACATGGAGAGTTCCTTGCAGTAGTTGATGTAGCAAGAATGCGCGGCGGCTGTTAGGGGACGACGTGGGTGGGGTAAAGCTGCGTAAAGCGAAGGTTGCGACAGCGGCGCCGCCTGGCCGGGATTGCTCGCCCTCGCTATCGCTCAGGCCCGTTGCTGCGCAACGTCCTGATGTGTCCACTGGACACATCAGAGCAAACCGGCGGGTTCTTTGCACCTACCCTCTCCGCCACCCCAAAAAAGAAGCCCGCTGATGCGGGCTTCTTTTTTGGGGTGGCGGAGAGGGTGGGATTCGAACCCACGTTACTGCATAACAGTAAACCGGATTTCGAGTCCGGCGCGATCGACCACTCTGCCACCTCTCCTGATTCGGGGCCCCGGGGTCCGCGGGGAGGCGCGAATTGTAGGGCAGCGCGATCAGAAGGTGCGAGCGAACCCGGCGTGCCCGAGCGGGCCGCGCAAACGCACCCAATCAAGGCGCAAAGCACAGCCGTAGCTCAGCTACGGCGAGCATTTGCAACGCCGAGTGGGTGCGTTTGCGCGGGACGAGTGGGCATGTCGGGTTCGCTCGCACCTTCTCAGGTCTCTGTATGCAGCGACAACGGCGACAAGCGCCTGTCGGACAAGCGCGTCTGCCAATGCTGCCCCGGCGCGAGCGGCCAGGCGTCGGTGATCGTGCCGGTTGTGACGATGTCGCCCGCAGCCACATGCCATTGCGGCGTCACGGCGGCCATCGAGTCGATCAGCGTTTTCAGCGCTTGCAACGGGCCATCGAGCACGACGCTGCCGAGGCCGCGGTCCTTGACCTCGCCGTTGCACAACAACTCGACGCGCAGCGCGGACAGATCGCTCGCCAACATCTCGCCCCAGGCCGGCACCGGCATGGGCGGGCCGACGAACAGGCGGCCATGCAGCGCAAAGTCGGCCGCGGTGTCGCTCGGTGTGAAGCGCCAGCCTTCATAGTGCGTGTGCACGATCTCGAAAGCATGCGCCACCCACGCGAGGCAACCGCGCAACTCATCGGTCGACATGCCGGCGCGCGGCGCCACGTCGAAGATGAAGGCGATCTCGGGCTCGATGCGCGGCTGGCACAAGCCTTTCAATGACAAGCTGCCTTCGTTGCCATCCAGCTGGTGCAGCGTCGTGTCCCACACCGGCGCCCACATCGGCCGATCGACGCCGTAGCGCGGCCACAGGCTGCGGTTTGTGAACCCGATCTTCCAGCCGACGGGGCGCTCGCCGCGTGCGATGCGCAGCGCACGCAATCGATCGGCAACGGCATAGGCCGTCTCATGGTTCAGCCCGGCGGCCGTCGGCCGACGGCAGCGGCACGTACTGCGCGCCGTCCCACGCCTGCAGCATCTGCTGCGCCAGCGCTTCGATGCGATCGGCTTTCACGGCTTGAGCACCTCGGCGCCGCCGAGATACGGGCGCAGCGCAGTGGGAATGGCGATGCTGCCATCGGCCTGCTGGTGGTTCTCGATCACTGCCACCATCGCGCGGCCAACGGCCAGGCCGGAGCCGTTCAAGGTGTGCACAAGTTCGTTCTTGCCCTGCGCGGTCTTGTAGCGCGCTTGCATGCGCCGCGCTTGGAAGGCCTCGCAGTTGCTGCACGAGCTGATCTCGCGGTAGGTGTTCTGCGCCGGCAGCCAGACTTCGAGGTCGTAGGTCTTGGTGCTGCCAAAACCCATGTCGCCCGTGCACAGCAGGACCACGCGGTACGGCAGCTCAAGCTTTTGCAGGATGGCCTCGGCGTGGCCGACCATCTGCTCCAACACGTCGTAGCTCTGCTCGGGCGTGGTGATCTGCACCATCTCGACCTTGTCGAACTGGTGCTGCCGGATCATGCCGCGCGTGTCGCGGCCGCCGCTGCCGGCCTCCGAGCGGAAGCACGGGCTGTGCGCGGTTAGCTTGATCGGCAGCTGCGCTGCGTCGAGGATTTGCTCGCGCACGCTGTTGGTCAGCGAGATTTCGCTGGTGCTGATGAGGTACTGCTCGGGGCGTTCTTCGTCGCCACCGCGGCTGACCCAAAACATGTCGTCCCTGAACTTCGGCAACTGGCCTGTGCCTTCCAGGATTTCGCGATTGACGATGTAGGGCGTGTAGCACTCGGTGTAGCCATGCTGCTGCGTCTGCACGTCGAGCATGAATTGCGCGAGCGCGCGGTGCAGCCGCGCCGCGGGGCCGCGAAGGAAGGTGAAGCGCGAACCCGAAAGCTTGGCGCCGGTGTCGAAGTCGATGCCGAGGGCAGGGCCGATGTCGGCATGGTCGTGCGCGGGGAAGGTGAACGCGCGTGGTGTGCCCCACTTGCGGACTTCGGCGTTGGCGTTCTCGTCGGCGCCGACCGGCACGCTGTCGTGCGGCAGGTTGGGCACGCTCATCAGCATTGCCGCGATCTCGGCCTGCACGGCCTCGCTGCGCGCGGCAGAAGCTGTGAGTTCCTCACCGAGGCCGCCGACCTCGGCCATCACGGCAGCCACATCACCGCCCTTGGCCTTGATCTGGCCGATCTGCTTGGAAAGTGCATTGCGCTTGGCTTGCAGCTCTTCAGTGCGCGTCTGGATCTGCTTGCGTTCGGCTTCAAGCGTGGCATAGCGATCACGGTCGAGAAAGACTTGGGGGGTTTTTCGCGTTTCGAGTTTGGCAATGACGCCGTCAAGGTCGCGGCGCAAGAGAGTGATGTCGAGCATGGGAAGGGCTACTGAAGAGGTTGAACGGGTCGCGGCGAGTTGATGCGTCGTCAACTCGAAGATCGCGAAGCTGCCACCTCTGACATCGACTTGTCGCCCAGCCCTTTGGGCAGCGGAAAGTGCACCGTCTCGGCCACACCGTCCAACTTGCGCACCGCCAGCGCGCCGTAGTCGCGCAGGCGCGTGATGACCTGCTGCACCAGCACATCGGGCGCCGACGCGCCGGCCGTCAGGCCGACGCGAACCGCGCCTTCGAACCATTCGCGCTTCAAGGCGTCGGCGTCATCGACCATGTACGCCGGCTTGCCCAGACGGCCCGCCAGCTCGCGCAGTCGGTTGCTGTTGCTGCTGGTCGGGCTGCCGACGACGATGACGACATCGACCTGCGGCGACAAGACCTTCACTGCATCCTGCCGGTTCTGCGTGGCGTAGCAGATGTCCTGGTGCTTCGGTTCGCGCACCTGCGGGAAGCGGCGCTTGACGGCGGCCAGGATGTCGGCCGTGTCGTCCACCGACAGCGTGGTCTGCGTCACCACGGCCAGCCTGGCCGGGTTCTTCACCGGCGCGGTGGCCACGTCGGCCACGTCTTCGACGAGGTAGATGCCGTCGTAGAGCTGGCCCATCGTGCCTTCGACTTCCGGATGCCCCTTGTGGCCGATCATCAAGAACTCGTAGCCTTCCTTGTGCAGCTTGGCGACTTCGACATGCACCTTGGTCACCAGCGGGCAGGTGGCGTCGAAGATCGAGAAGCCGCGCGCCTGCGCCTCCTTGCGCACGGCCTGGCTGACGCCATGCGCACTGAAAACCAGCGTCGCGCCGGGCGGCACCTCGGACAGGTCTTCAATGAAGATTGCGCCCTTGGCCTTCAGGTCGTTGACGACATAGGTGTTGTGCACGATCTCGTGACGCACGTAGATCGGCGCACCGAACTTGGTCAGCGCACGCTCGACGATCTCGATCGCGCGGTCGACACCGGCGCAGAAGCCGCGCGGCTCGGCAAGTAGAACTTCATCCATCATCAGGATCGCCGGGCCGCCCCAAGGGACTGAACTCCCCTCGGGGGACGCGAGCAAAGCGAGCTAGGGGCAAACATTAAAGCACCCCGATCACGTGAACATCGAAGCGCACCGGGTGGCCCGCCAGCGGATGGTTGAAATCAAACAGCAGCCAATCGGTGCCGATCTCGCGCACCACGCCGGCATAGGCGCCCTGCCCGCCCGGCGTCGGAAACTGCACCACGTCGCCCACGTCGTATGTGGCATCCGGGTCGCCGATCTCATGCAACAGCGCGAGTTTCACGCGTTGCAGCAGCTCCGGGTTGCGCTGGCCGAAGGCCTCGCCGGCTGCGAGCGAAAAACTCTGCTTCGCGCCCTCGGGCAAACCGATCAGCCGCGCCTCCATCGCCGGAGCAAGCTCGCCCGTGCCCAGCGACAGCGTGGCCGGCTTGTCGTTGAAAGTGTTGACCACGTCGGCACCATCGGGACCGGCGAGTCGGTAGTGAAGGGTCAGGAACGAACCCGGTTGAACGTCGGTCACTCTGGCGGAACCCTGCGAATAGACTGGCGTTGATTTTACGAGGCACGCTGCCGTGACCGGATTGAAGACCCTGCCCGCCGACGCACGGCCGCGCGAGAAGCTGTTGTCACGCGGCGCCGGCGCGCTGGCGGATGCCGAGTTGCTGGCGCTGATCCTGCGCACCGGCCGGGCCGGCCAGGGCGTGCTGCAGCTCGCGCAGTCGCTGCTCGACCGCTTTGGCGGCTTGTCGGGTTTGCTCAACGCGCAGGCCGACGACCTGAAAACCATCAAGGGCCTCGGCCCGGCCAAACGCGCTGAGATCGCGGCCGTGCTTGAGATCGCGCGCCGAGTGCTGGCACAGCAACTGGCCGAGCAGCCGATGTTCGAACAGGCGCAAGCGGTGAAGGACTACCTGTGCCTGCAACTCGCGGCACTCGACCATGAAGTGTTCGCAGCGATGTTTCTCGACGCGCGGCAACGGCTGATCCGCTTCGAGGTTTTGTTCCGCGGCACGCTGACGCACACCGCAGTGCACCCGCGCGAGGTCGTCAAGCGCGCGCTGGCGCTCAATGCTGGCGCCGTCGTTCTGGCGCACAACCACCCCAGCGGCGCGGCCGAGCCGTCGCGTGCCGACGAGCTGATCACGCAGACCTTGCGCCAGGCACTGCAACTGGTGGATGTGAAGGTGATCGACCATGTGATCGTCGGCCGTGGCGGCACAGTCTCGTTTGCCGAGCGGGGTTTGTTGTGAATGCCGCACGGGGCCGCCCCAAGCCAGCAAACGCCCCCCTGGAAGATCGGCCGGCGTACCCGTCGGGCAAGGGGCTGCAGTGACTCGCAAAGGATTTGATGAACAACTCGGCGCACTCAGAGCCACACTGGCACAGCGCGCGCGCGAAGAAGCTGCGCGGCGAGAGCGGGAAGCCGAAGCAGCGCGCCTTGAGCAAGCCACACGCGAGCAGTTCTCGCGCAGCGTCGGTCCCGTGCAGCGACTACCCGACAAAGGACGCATGGTTCGCGCCCCGGCAGCCGTGGCGCCGATTCCTCGCCAACGCATCGCTGATGAAGCGCAAGCGCTAGCTTCGTCGCTGTCCGATGACCTCGACGTGACGACGCTGCTCGACACCGACGCCGACCTGGCGTTTCGCCGCGAAGGCATCGGCCCGGATGTGTTGTCGCGCCTGCGCCGCGGCCATTGGAGCGTGCAGCGCCATCTCGACCTGCACGGCATGACGCGCGACGTGGCGCGCGACGCGCTGGCACTGTTCATCCGCCACGCCGAACGCGATGGCCTGCGTTGCGTGCGCGTGGTGCATGGCAAAGGCAACGGCTCCCCTGGCCGCGAGCCGGTGCTCAAAGGCAAGGTGCGGGCCTGGCTGGTGCAAAAAAGCGAGGTCATGGCATTTGCCCAGGCCCCGGCGCCCGAGGGCGGGCATGGCGCCGTGCTGGTGTTGCTTCGCGGCCGTTGAGCGCTGACTCGGTAGTGAAAGCGGAACCAGTGTGCAGTTGTGCTGCGGGCAGCGCCAGCGCCCAAAGCATCGCGCCCGTGCCGGAGCCAGAAACCTATGTCCCGATGCTGGCGGGTCTGGGCGCCGTTGCCTTCATGGCCCGCGGTCGCCGTGCGCAGGCGGCGCAATCCCTGCAAGCCTGACGCTGCGGCTCAGCCGCCCTTGTTGCGCATCCAGTCGGCCGTGTTGGCGAAGGCTGCCGTGAGTCGTGCTTGCAACGCCGCATCGAGATGGCACTCGGCCATCGCCTGCTGCATGCACGCCATCCATTGATCGCGCTCGGCAATGCCGATCTCATACGGCAGATGCCGCGCTCTCAAGCGAGGGTGGCCAAAGCGCTGCTGGTACAGATCAGGCCCGCCGAGCCAGCCGCTGAGGAACATGTAGAGCTTGTCGCGCGAACCGTCGAGCGTGCTCGGGTGTAGCGCGCGGATGCCGGCAAAGCCAGGCTCCAGATCCATCAAATCGTAGAAGCGGTCGACCAGCGTGCGCACGGCCTCGGCGCCGCCCACCGCGGTAAAGGCATTGCTCTCATTTTCTGGCATGCCCCATTTTCGCAGCCACGGCGGCGATGGCTTGCGCCGCCGCCGAACCGGGGAAACACTCTGCGAGCAAGCGGCGCTTGCGCACCGCGTCGCGCACCGAGCCGTCGGACGGCACATCGCCGATCAGCTCCAGCGTCACCGGCGTTTCGAGGCCTGGGCTAACGTAGCGGTCGATCACCTGCTGCAACTGCGCGGTGACGCCGCGCGCGTCGGTGCCCGGCACGCGCTGATTGACCACAACGCGGATCGCGCGCCGCTTTTGTGCCGCGGCCAACACCTTGATCGTCGCGTAGGCATCGGTCATCGACGTCGGCTCCGGCGTCACGACGACGATCACTTCGTCGGCCAGCGAAACGGTGTAGAGCACGACATCCGAGATGCCGGCGCCCGTGTCGAGCAGCACGCGGTCGAATCGCGGCGCGACGGCATTGATCGTTTCGATGAGCTTGTCCCGCACCTCGGGCGTGAGGCGCGAGTACTCGACCATGCCAGATCCCGCGAGCAGCACGGTGAAGCCGCCGGAGACTTCGATCAGCGCCTGCTCGAGCGTGTGCTTGCCGGTAAAGACATCGTGCAACGTCACCTTGGGCACGAGGTTGAGCACCACGTCGAGGTTGGCCAGGCCAAGGTCAGCGTCGAGCACGAGCACGCGCTCGCCGCGTGCGGCGAGTGCTGCTGCGAGGTTGGCCGAAACAAAGGTCTTGCCGACACCACCCTTGCCGCTGGTGATGGCAGTGATGCGGGCACGGCTCGACGGGGCAATGGCGGTCACGGTAGCGGCGCTCATGGTTGGTTGTCTTGTGAAGCGGCACCAGGCGCTGCAAACAGCAGGCCCTTTTCTTCAGCGCTGACTTGGGAGACGGCGGCGGGCTCGAACTCGGCACGGTTGCGGCCGGCGGTCTTGGCGCGGTAAAGCTGCTTGTCGGCACGCTCCATCCACAGCGCGAGGTTCGAACGCACCCATTGCGGCGCAAACGCGCCGCCGATGCTGACCGTGACATGGATCGGCGGCTCGCCCAAACCCACTTCAACGGCGCAGCGCTCGATGCGTGCCCGCACGCGCTCAGCCACCATCGGGCCGAAAGCGGGTGGGCAGTTCGGCAGGGCAATCGCGAACTCTTCGCCGCCGACGCGGGCCACGGTATCCATCGGCCGCACGCAATGCATCAGCGCATCGGCAACAGCGCGGATGACGAGGTCACCGGCGACGTGACCACGGCTGTCGTTGACACGTTTGAAGTGATCGATGTCGAGCATCAACAGCAACGCCGGTTCGCCAGCACGTGCGACACGATCCAGCTCACGCGCCAGCACCGATTCGAAGTGGCGTCGGTTGGCCAGCCCGGTGAGCGCATCGCGGCTCGACAGCGCGCACAGCCCATCGATCAGCGCCTGCAACCACTCGGCGTTGTGCGTGTCGCCGGGCGGCAGCGCCTGCCCCGATTGCGCGAGCAAGGCCAGGGCCGACTCCAGCCGCAGGGCGGCGGGAGCCGCGGCGGTTTTCTGCGCGGCGGACTGCTTCACGATGGAATCAGTCTATCGCCGCGCCAGCGCGGGCAGGCGCTGAAAAGGCGCGGGAAACCACGCCTGTTCGTTCTCTGCGGGCAAGCCCCGACACCTGGCCCGGTGCGCTACCCGCCGCGCGAGCGCAGCATCTGCTCACGGCTCCACTCGTCTTGCTCAGCCCGCCAGCGGCGTTGACCGGCCAAGCCCTGCGGCGCGCCGATGTCGGCGAGCGTGCGTGGGTCGAGCCGCTGCAACTCGCGCTCGACCGCCATCGCGATGTCCAGCTCGCGGCGCTGCGCGCGGCGTTCGAGCAAACGCTCGAGCGTGCGCCGTGCGGCGTCGATCCAGCGGTCGGCAAGCGGGCGCTGCAGGTGCAGCCGTTGGGGCAAGGGGCGGGTGCAAGTGCTGGTGTTCATGGCAGTTTCCAGTGGCGGCACATAGGGTCTGGGTATGTGGTTTAGATTAGTGACCAGTGGCTCCATATGGAAGCGACTTGTTCTGGACACCCTGGTTAACTATCCTTACCAAGTGCCAACCCCCGCCCCGCGCCTGCCCTTGCAGACCTTGCCCGTCTTTCGCGTCGTGGCACGGCTGGCCAACCTGCGCGCCGCAGCCGTTGAGTTGCACCTGACGCACAGCGCGCTCAGTCAGCAGATCAAGCTGCTCGAACAACAGATCGGTTTCACGCTGTTCGACCGCCGCGGCCGGCGGCTCGTGCTCAACGCCGCCGGCGCGGCGCTGCTGCGCGCGGTGGAGCCGGCGCTGACACAACTTGACGACGGGCTGCGGGCCGCAGCGGCGGCGTCGGGCGAAGAGGCGCAGCGCATCCGCATCACGCTGCTGCCGTCGTTTGCCAACCGCTGGCTGCTGCCGCGCATGGGCCGCTGGCGTGAGCAACATCCGGACATCGGCATCGAGCTGCACACCTCGCCGAACGTCATGGACCTGCAGCGAGAAGGTTTTCATGCCGCGCTGCGGCAGGGTGCGGGGCGCTGGCCCGGGGTCGAAGCGGTGTGCCTGACCGACTCGCCGATGATCGTCGTCGGCTCGCCCGAAACCGCGCGGCGCTTGTTCGGGCGCGGTGTGTCGGCACTGGTCGACGAGCCGCTGCTCGGTGATGCCGGCCTGTGGCAGCGCTGGTTCGCCCTGGCCGGCGTGCGGGCGCGCATCAACCCGGTGGCGTCGTTCAACGATGCGGGCCTGATGCTGCAAGCGGCCGAGCAAAACATCGGCCTGGCGCTCGCGCGCGAGATCCTGGTGGCCGACGCCCTGCGTGATGGGCGGCTGCTGCGCTTGTCGCCGGTGGCGATGCCGGAAGAACAGTCCTACAGCTACTGGTTGGCCTTTCCGCCATCGATGCAGAACTGGCCGCCGCTGGTGGCGCTGCAAGCCTGGTTGTTCGACGAGCTGGCGCTGTCGCAGCGCGAACTGCAAGGCGCTACAAGAACAAAGCCTGCAGGTCGCTCAGAAAGTCGAAGCCGCGCGCCGTCGGCCGCACCCAGGAAGCGTCGCGCGTGATGAGGCCACGCTGCTCGGCGCGAGCGAGCGCGGGCTCGAGCGCCGTCAGCGGCTGGCCGGTGCGCTCGGCAAAGCGCGAGATCTCGAATCCCTCGGCCAGGCGCAATGCATTGAGCGTGAACTCGAACGGCAACTCGCTGCCGGCAACCGCGTGCTCGTTGGACACGGGCTGCCCTGCCAGCGCCTTGTCGATGTACATCGCCGGTTCGCGCCAGCGCACCTGGCGCACGATGCGGTCGGGGAAGCTCAGCTTGCCGTGGGCGCCGGCGCCGATGCCGAGGTAGTCGCCGAACTGCCAGTAGTTGAGGTTGTGCATGCAGCGGTGGCCGCTGCGCGCGAAGGCCGAGACTTCGTAGCGCGCCAGTCCTGCCGCTGCGGTGCGCGCTGTGATCAGGTCGAGCATGTCGCTGGCCAGGTCGGCGTCGGGCAGGTTCTGCGGCGGCGTGTTGGCAAACGCGGTGTTGGCCTCGATCGTCAGGTGGTAGATCGACAGGTGCGGCGGCTCGAAGGCCAACGCGGTGTCGAGGTCGGCTTGCAACTGAGCCTGCGTCTGGCCCGGCAACGCGTACATCAAATCGATGTTGAAGGTCTCGAAGGCCTCGCGCGCTTCCTGCACGGCTGCCCTGGCCTGCGCGCTGTCATGCACGCGGCCCAGTGCGCCGAGATGCGCGTCGTTGAAGCTCTGCACGCCCACCGACAAGCGCGTCACGCCCGCCGCACGAAAAGCGCGAAAGCGCTCGCGCTCGAAGGTGCCCGGGTTGGCCTCGAGCGTGATCTCGCAGCCGGGCTCCAGCGGCAGTCGGGCACGGATACCAGCAATCAGGCGCTCGATCGATTCGGGCGAGAACAGGCTCGGCGTGCCGCCGCCGATGAAGACGCTGACGATCCGCCGGCCCCAGATTTGGGGCAGCGCCGATTCGAGGTCGGCGAACAGCGCGTCGAGGTAGCGCGGCTCGTTGAAGGCGGTGCCTTGTTCGTGGCTGTTGAAGTCGCAATAAGGGCACTTCTTCAAGCACCACGGCAAGTGCACATACACCGACAGCGGAGGCAGCATGGCCAGCGAGACCTCGCCCGGGCGGTGGATGCGGATCGGCGCGGTGCTCACCACAATTGCCGCATCAACTCGCGCATCTGCGCCGCGGCCAGCGCGCGGTGGCTGCGCTGGTTCTTCACGTCGGCCGACAACTCGGCGACGCTGGCGCCGAGCTCGTCGATCCACACCAGCGGGTCGTAGCCGAAACCGCCGTTGCCGCGTGGCACGTCGAGCAGGCGGGCTTGCCAACGGCCAGAGGCGATCAGCGGCTGCGGGTCGTCGGCGTGGCGCAGCGCAACGAGGGTGCTGACGAAGCCGCAACGGCGGTCGGTGGCCGCGCGCATCTTGTCGAGCAGCAGCGCGTTGTTCGCATCGTCTTGCGCGCGGCGTTGTGCCTCGCGGTCCGCATGCAGCAGTGGCAAGGATGCGAACACGGCGGACTGCACACCGGGCGCGCCGCCGAGCGCATCGACGCACAGGCCCGAGTCATCGGCGATGGCGGACAACCCGGTCACACGCGCCGCGTGCCGCGCTTTGGCCAGCGCATTCTCGACAAAGGTGTGATGCGGCTCGTCGGCTTCCGCAACAGCCAGCGTGCCTTGCGACACGAGCTCGATGGGCAAGCCCCGGAAGAGCTGCTGCAGTTCAGCGAGTTTCTTGGCGTTGTTGGACGCCAGGACGAGCTTCACGGCCGTGGCTTGGCGAGCGCTGCCTTTTGAGCGGCCACGAGATCGGCGATGCCATTGGCCGCAAGGCCGAGCAGCGCATCCATCTGCGCGCGCGTGAACGCCGCACCTTCGGCCGTGCCCTGCACTTCGACGAAGTGGCCGGCGCCGGTCATGACGACATTCATGTCGGTATCGCAAGTCGAGTCTTCGGTGTACTCGAGGTCGAGCAACGGCGTGCCCTCGACCAGACCCACCGAGATCGCGGCCACATGGTCGCGAATCGGGCTGGCCTTCAACTTGCCCTGCGCGATCAACCAATTCACGGCGTCGTGCGCAGCCACAAACGCACCGGTGATGGCCGCCGTGCGCGTACCGCCATCGGCCTGGAGGACGTCGCAATCCAAGGTGATCGTGCGCTCGCCCAGCGCCGACAGATCGAACACGGCGCGCAACGAGCGGCCGATCAGACGCTGGATTTCCTGCGTGCGTCCGCTTTGTTTGCCTTTGGCGGCTTCGCGGTCACCGCGCGTGTGCGTGGCCCGCGGCAGCATGCCGTACTCGGCCGTGACCCAACCTTCGCCGCTGCCGCGCTTGTGCGGTGGCACCCGGTCTTCCACGGAGGCCGTGCACAGCACCTGCGTGGCGCCGAAGGCGATCAACACCGAGCCCTCGGCGTGTTTGGTGAAGCTGCGCTGGATCGTCAACGCGCGCAAGGCATTGGCTGCGCGGTCACCACTGCGGACAAATGTCATGAAGATCGCTTTTCGAGAATTACGACGAACGCTTCTCGCGAACTACGACGAACGCTTCTCGTTCGATCGCCGGATCGCGTCGTTGATTTCCTTGATCGAGCGCTCGATCTCGGCCTCGTCGAGCTCGTCGGTTGGCACATCGCCGACGACAACGCCGGCCTGGATCGTCGATGCGAACACCTCTTCGCCCAGGCTCTGCGTCGAGATGCCGGACTTGCTGTCGGTGTCGTCAGCGCCTTCCCACTCGGCGGCGATGATGGTCACGTTGTCGCTCTTCGCACCGGCGTGGCGCAGCGCCTGTTCGACCAGTTCGGGCACGGCGTCGGCGAGTGTGCGCTGGCCCAACTGCTCGGTGATCTCGGCGTCGCTGATGCTGCCCCACAGCCCGTCGGAGCACAGCAGCACGCGGTCGCCGGCCTGCATCCTGATCGGGCCGGCGGTATCGACGACCGGCTTGCCGGGACTGCCCAGGCAGGTGAAGAGCACGTTGCGGTTGAACTTTTCGCCCATCGGCACGACATGCGACAGCGTTTCCTGCAGCTCGGTGTAGCTGTGGTCGCGCGTGCGAGCGATCAGCTTGCCGTCGCGCACGAGGTACAGACGCGAGTCGCCGCAATGCGCCCAGAACGCTGCGTTGTCTTGCAGCACGCAGGCCACGATGGTGGTGCGCGGTGTGTCCATCAGCGCTTTTTCAGTGGCGTAACGCAGCAGCTGGTGGTGGCCGGCGATGATGGCGTCGTGCAGAAAGCGCAGCGGGTCTTTGAGCGTTGACTTGGCGTCACGCTGGAACAGCGCGGCCATCGTCTGCAGCGCGAGCTGCGAGGCGACTTCGCCTTCGGGGTGACCGCCCATGCCGTCGGCCAGCGCGAACAAGCCGGAGTCGCGCGTGTAGCAATAGCCCATGCGGTCTTCGTTCTTCTCGCGGCCACCCTTGCGGCTGATCTGATAGACGCTGAACTCCACGTCAACCGCCGCCGGGCCGCCCCAAGGCGGTTGAGCGCCCCCCCGGGGGGCAGCGAACAAAGTGAGCGTGGGGGCCCAAGGTCATGCCTTCGCGCCCGTTTTCAGATTCTCGAGTTGGAGCTTCAGCCGTTCACTGAAACTCAGCTTCGTGTAGCGACGCTCTGTCTCGCGCGCCAACTCCTTTTGCAGCGCGAACACCGACTGTGGCCGCGACAGCGGGTCGAGCGACATGCACCACTCGGTGACTTCGATCAGGTTGTCCGAATAGACATTGCGCAGCCGCGACAGACTCAGCGCCAGGCGGTCCTTCTCGATGCGTTGCGGTGAGTCATTGGGCGGGTAGCCTTGCATGCAGGCGTAGATGCAGGCGCCGATGGCGTAGATGTCCGTCCAAGGGCCGAGGCTGCCGTCACGGCGATACATCTCGGGCGCTGCGAAGCCCGGTGTGTACATCGGCCGGATGAAGTTGCCTTCCTTGCTCAGCACCTCGCGCGCGGCGCCAAAATCGAGCAGCACCGCCTTGTTGTCGTTGGTGATGAAGATGTTGGCAGGCTTGATGTCCAGGTGCAGCATCTTGTGCTGGTGCACGATGCGCAAGCCGCGCAGAATTTCGTCGAAGAGCGAGCGGATGGTCGATTCGCGGAACACCTTGTCGCGCTTCAAGTCGCGCGCGGTGACGATGAAATCCTGCAGGGTGTCGCCCTGCAGGTAGTTCATCACCATGTAGACGGTTTCGTTCTCGCGGAAGAAGTTCAGCACCGAGACGACGCTCGGGTGACTGATCTGCGCAAGGCTTCGGCCTTCTTCGAAGAAGCTCTTCAAGCCCAATCGGTACAGGGGCAGCTTGTCCGGCTTGACACGAGGCGTCAGCTCGCCCGGCGAGCGCTCAGCCAGCGAGGCCGGCAGGTATTCCTTCAGCGCGATCAGCCGACGATCGGGGTCTTCTGCAAGATAGACAACGCCAAACCCGCCGGCTGCGATCTTCTTGACGACCGAGTAGCCACCGACCACGGTGCCAGCGGGCAACGGGGCTGGTTTTGGCTTTGACATAATCGTTTGATTGCGTGCGCGCGGAGTGCCATGTCAGTCTACAGCATGACCGGATACGCCAGCGCCGGTGTTAGCGTGGCGATCGCGAGCACTGGTGCGGCTTTGCGGCCGGATTCACGTTCTGAAGCGAAGCCGGAAGGCAGCCCCCCAAGTGGCGGCACCGTGACCGCCGAAGTGCGCTCGGTCAACGGCCGTTTTCTCGATCTGTCGCTCAAGTTGCCCGACGACATGCGGGGCCTGGAGCCGGCGTTGCGTGAACTGGTCGCGGCCAGCGTGAAGCGCGGCAAGGTCGAGTTGCGCCTGGCGAGCCCACGCGAATCGGCCGGCACCGTGGCCATGCCGGGCGCCGAGGCGCTGATGACCTTGGCCCGTGTCGAATCGATGGTCCAGGGCTGGCTGCCCAAAGCTGCGGCGCTGACGGTGCATGAGGCTTTGCAGTGGTGCAGCAAGTCGACTGCGAGCGAAGCCATCGACGGGCCGGCGCTGCAGGCGGCGCGCGAAGCGCTGGCCGGGCTGCGCAGCGCCCGCGAGCGCGAAGGCGCGCGGCTGACCACCGTGCTGGTCGAGCGCCTGCAGCACCTGCGCGCGCTTGCCAAGCGGGCCGAGCCGATGCTTCCTGCCGTGGTGCAGAAGCAGCGTGAACGATTTCTCGAAAGATGGAACGAGGCGCTCGCGGCCAGCGGCGCGGCCAACAGCGTTCCGTCGCAAGCGCTGCAGGAACGTGCGCTCAACGAAGCGGCGGCGTTTGCGATCCGCATCGACGTGGCGGAGGAACTGGCGCGGCTGGCCTCGCACCTGGATGAAATCGAGCGCCTGCTCAAGGCCGGCGGCGAGGTCGGCAAGCGCCTCGACTTCCTGATCCAGGAGTTGCACCGTGAGGCCAACACGCTGGGCTCGAAGTCGGCGGCGCTGGAATTGACGGCAATCTCCGTCGACATGAAAGTCGCGATCGAGCAGATGCGCGAGCAGGTGCAAAATTTGGAGTAATCCCACGGCTTCTGAGGCCCCGTGCTGAGCACGGTTGGCGCGAAATTCCTTACTCAGATTGAATGTAAGGAGTGCGTGGTTCCAGAAGGTACGCGTCTGTGCGGACTTCCCCAACGGGACAGGACACCAGATACCAGTCGTTCAACGTCTCGCGTCCGGGATGTCAGGCGTTGACCGAGCATTGCGGCACCTGCCCGGTGATGCGATCGCGCCTGGGCACAGGCACATTGGCGCGATCGACAGCGCGATTCGGGTCACCTGACTCGATGACGACGATTCCAGGTCTGCCCTGTCCTCCAGGGCGCGTTCGAGACTCCCAGTGCCAACAGCCACGAACTCACGGCCGCTCGCGTCACTGTAGTGTCGGGCTTCAAGACATCGCACCTCCCACAGATCGAACTTGGCCACCTGAAACCCGTCTTGGTACCGGTGACGGCGCGTTCATGCTCAGCCCCTCGAACGTGCCTCCAGCCCCGCCGGATCGGTGATGGTGATCTTTGAATAGCTCAGGCTGATCAAGCCGGCGCGCTCGAGTTCCTGGATCACGAAGTTGATGCGCTGCCGGCTCACCCCCAGCCAGTCGGCCAGATCGGCCTGCGAAACCTTCATGTCCAGCATGACGACACCGTCGCTGGCCCGGCCGTAGAGACCGATCAGCAGGTGCAGCAGGCGGGCAAGCCTCGCCTCCAGCGGCATCGAGGGGTCCGCCGCCAACCGCTCGTAGAGCAGCCGGCTGCGAAAGACGAGCTGGCGCTCGAAGGCGTGGCCCAGCGCCGGATCCTGCTGGCGCAGCCGCCGGATGTCGTCGCCGGGTACCAGCAGCAGCGTCGTCGTATGGCGGGCGCGCAGGTCGTTCACATGGCCCTGGCCATCAATCAGGCACATCAGCCCGGCCAGATCACCCGGCTGGAGAAAGCTGATCAGGTGGCGGTGCCCGTCGTGCCGGGACAGGCTGACCTCGAGCGAGCCCTCGATCACCAAGCACAGCATGTCGAACGGGTCACCTTGGGAGAGGAACAGTTCGCCTTTGCCCAGCGTGCGTGTGTGTGCGGCGGCGACGAGCATGTCCAGCGTGTCCGTGCGGCAGTCGCGCATGCCCAGGCTGTGGTTCAGCAAGGCACGCGCCATGGCCTTCGCGGAACCCCCATGGGGGTTTGTCGTTGATTTGACAGAACGTGAGGTGGGCATTGCCTATTCTTCGAGGCCGATTTGATTTTCAAGCCCCCGATCGGTCGCTGAGGCCCGGGAAGTCCCGAGCATGGCGTGGCTGTGCATTTCAGCTTTCCGGAGACGCCATGTCCGTGGATCTCACCCCGTATTCGATCCCTGCATCGGCCGCGGTTGCCGCCCTGCAGCGTAACCGCGTCGACCACGTCGTCACGGTTCCCGATTGGGTGCAACTGTCGCTGCACGAGCGCCTGCAGCGCGGTGTCAAAGGAATCAGGCTGATCAACTGCAGCAACGAGAACCAGACCGTCACGGTCGCCGCCGGCCTGACGATTGGCGGCAAGCGCCCGATCCTGATGATGCAGAACCAGGGGCTGTACAACTGCATGAATACGCTGCGTGCGGTGTGCCTGGATGCACACATCCCGATGGTCTTCATGGTCGGGCAATTCGGGCGCGAGTTCGCCAACCTGGGCCAGTCGGCGACTCAATCGCGCAGGACCATGGTGCGCATCATGGAGCCTTTCCTGACGTCCATTGCCGTGCCGTTCCACTGCCTGGATCGTGCCGCCGACCTGGCGCTGATGGACCAGGCCTTCGAGCAAGCCGAAGCGCAGCGCACCGCCGTCGCGCTGCTGGTCGGCGCCCCGATGGCCTGGCACTGATTCAAAGGATCGAGTCATGATGAATATCGTGCAGGCATGCGGCGTGGTGGCCAAGGGACGGGGGGATGCGATCCTCGTCTCGACCATGCTGTCCATGTTCATCTTCGACCGCATCGAAGGTGCCGACGGCACGGCGCGCAACGTGCCGTTGGTCGGCGGCAAGGCCGGGCTGGTGCTGGGGCTGGCGGTCGCCAAGATCAAGCAGAAGATCGGCGGTGCCGCTGCCTCGGCGGCGGCGCAGGTGCCCACCACGGGGCGCATCAGCTCGGTGCCGCTGATGGGCGGCGCAGCCGGCCTGGGGCTGGGACTGGCACTGGCGCAACCAGACCGGCGTGTGGTGGTGATCGATGGCGACTCGAGCCTGCTGATGGAACTCGGCGGCCTGGCCACCGTGGCGGCGGCACGGCCCAGGAACCTTCTTCATGTGGTGGTGGCCAACGGCACCCAGTTCACCGGCCTGGGCAACCTGAAGATCGTCACCACCGATTTCCAGTTCGCCGAGGTGGCGCAGAAGGCAGGGTATGTGCATGCAGAGCGCATCGCCGAGGGGTCGGTCTGGGCGGAGCGCTTTCCCAAGCTGCTGGCGATCGACGGCCCGGTGTTCGTCGAACTGATGGTCGAGCCGGTGCCACAGCAGACCAAGGACGGCTTCGAGCAGGAGGAGATGCCCGACCGCCAGTTCGACCGCATGGGTCAGGAGGCGTTGGCACTGCAGGCGATGCTGGCGCAGGACGCGGCGGCGGCCTGATCGTGTCCGACGACTTCGACTACATCGTCGTCGGCGCCGGATCTGCCGGCGCGGCGCTGGCCGCGCGCCTGAGTGAGAACCCGGCGCACCGGGTGTTGCTGCTCGAAGCCGGACCACCCGATACGAACATCTGGACGCGCATCCCCGCTGGCGTGATCAACGTGCTGCAGCAGGGCAAGGTGACCCGCAGCTTCTTCACCCAACCCGACGCGCAGATGAACAACCGGCGCATCTACTGGCCGCGCGGCTGGGTCGTGGGCGGCTCGTCCACTGTCAACGGCATGATCTGGGTCCACGGCACGCCGCACGAATACGACCTGTGGGCTGCAGACGGCTGCCCTGGCTGGAGCTACGCCGACCTGAAGCCCTGGTTCCGGAAGATCGAGAACTTTGCAAAGGGCGATGCGCAGCACCGCGGCCGCGAAGGCCCGATCACCGTCACCGAATTCAAGCCGGTGGACGAGTTGCCCGACGCCTTTCTAGATTCCGTGCAGGCGGCTGGCGTGGTGCCGCGTGTCAAGGACTACAACGAGCGTGGCTGGGGCGGCAGCTACCTGCAGTTCAACACCCGCAACGGCATCCGTTGCAACACCCGCATGGCCTACCTCGACCCGGCCAAGGGCCGCAGCAACCTGGTCATCAAGACCGGCGCGCTCGTCGGCCGTGTGCTGCTGGAAGGTCAACGTGCCACGGGCGTGCGGGCACTCATCGACGGCCGCGAGGGCGACTTCACCGCTAGGCGTGAGGTGATCCTGTGCGGCGGCGCCTTCAACTCGCCGCAGTTGCTGGAGCTCTCAGGCATCGGCCGGCGCGAAGTGCTCGCCGCCGCCGGTGTGCCGCTGGTGCACGAACTGCCCATGGTGGGCGAGAACCTGTCTGAGCATGTCTACAGCCCGGTGATGTACCGCGCCCGTCCACAAGTGAGCTGGAACCGCACCTTGTCCAGCCCCTTGGGCAAGGCGCGTGTCGGCGCGCGCTGGTTGCTCAAGCGGGATGGTCCCCTGTCATCGGTGACGATCACGGCGCAGGCCTTTGCGCCGAGCACGCCGGGCGGCCAGGAGGCCGAGCTGAAGATCCAGGTCCAGCAGGTCTCGAGCCCAGGCAATCGCGGCGCCGGCAAGATCACGCTGGACGACTTTCCCGGTATCACGATCGCCTCGTTCCAGATCCGTCCGCGTTCGCGCGGCTCCTCGCACATCGCCGGCACCCACCCTGCCGCCGACCCGGTGATGCTGTCGAACCATTTCACGCACCCGGACGACCTGCAGGCCTGCCTGTTGGCGCTGAAGCTGTCACGTCGCATTGCAGGCACGGGGCCGATGTCCAAGCTGGTCGAGGCCGAGGTGCGGCCTGGCCCAAAGGCTGCCAGCGACGAGGCCTTGGTGGACTATCTGCGCGCCACGGGCGCCACGGCCTACCACCCGGTGGGCACCTGCCGGATCGGCACGGACGCGGCGCAGTCGGTGGTCGACCCGAACTTGCGAGTGCACGGCATGCAGGGTCTGCGTGTCGCCGACGCCTCGGTGATGCCGACCATCGCATCGACGAATACGAACGCGATCGCCACCGTGATCGGCGAGCGCGCGGCCGACTTCATCCGCCAGGCAGCCACCTGAGCCCGGCATCAGATACGCCACGTTCAAGCCGTATCTGCTCTTGCAGTTCACAACCCGGAAAGCAACCATGAACCCACACATTTCGCGCCGACGCCTGCTGGGCGCCCTGATCGCCGCGCAGGCCATGGCCTCGAACACCTTGGCGCAGGCCACCTGGCCGTCAGCGCCGATCCGCATCATCGTGCCGTCGCCGGCCGGCGGTGGCGTGGACGTCTTTGCGCGCGTCGTCGGCGAGCAACTGGCGGCCGCGCTGAAACAGACCGTCATCATCGACAACAAGGCCGGCGCCGGCGGGCTGATCGGCACCAAGGCCGCTGCGCAGTCGGCCCCCGATGGCTACACGATCGCCTACCTGCATTCGGGCCTGGTCACAGTGCAGGCGATGAACCCGCGGCTGGACCTTCTGAAGGAATTCCGCCCGGTCGCCAAGCTGTCGTATTCACCTTTCATGGCCGTGGTCAACGCGGAGTCCAAATACAAGACGCTGCAGGACCTGATCACGGACGTGCAGGCCAATCCGGGCAAGCTCACTTTCGGTTCCGGCGGGCCCGGTTCGCCGGCCCATCTGGCGGTCGAGTACATCGAAGAGAAGCTCGGCAACTTCAAGGCCGTCCATGTGCCCTTCAAGGGCGCGGCGGAGGCGGCCAATGCCATCGTCGGTGGCCAGGTGGACTTCCAGGTCGGCCTGCTAGCGGCGTCCATCCCGCTGGTGCAAGGCGGCAAGCTGCGTGCGCTGGCCGTGACCAGCGCCAAGCGTCTGCCGCAACTGCCCAATGTGCCGACGATGTCCGAAGCCGGTGTGCCGGGATTTGTCTTCGAACCCTGGGGCGGCTTCGGTGTCCCGGCCGACACGCCCGACGCGGTGATCGCACGCCTGAACGAGGTGCTGCCCGGCATCCTCGCCTCGGCGCCGGTGAAGGACGTTATCGCCAAGCAGGGCGCGGTCGTCGACTACGCACCACCCGCGGCGCTGACCACACAGATCGCGCGTGAGCTCGAGATCGACAAGGTCGTGGTCAAGCGCCTGGGCATGACGCAGCAGTGAGGTCGAAGACATGACGTCTCGCAACGGCGACCCGGGCGCCCATTTCCAGGGCAAGGCCGAACGCCTGATCAAGGACTCCACGCCCTGGTGGCCGCCGACGGCCGCCGAGCGGGTGCACGGCAAGTCCAACGTGGTCGTCATCTACCTCGACGACCTGGGGTTTTCCGATCTCGGCTGTTATGGCAGCGAGATCGCGACGCCGAACATCGATGCGCTGGCCGCGGGTGGCCTGCGCTTCATGAACTACACGACGGTGCCGATGTGTTCGCCGGCGCGGGCCGCGCTGCTCACCGGCAAGAACCCGCACGCGGTCGGCTGCGGCTGGATCGCCCACGCCAGCCCCGGCTTCCCGGGCTACAAGAGCGAGATCGCCCGCGACGCGCCGACGCTGGCCGAGATCCTGGGTGCCGAGGGCTACTCCACGATGATGGTCGGCAAGTGGCACAACACCTGGGGCCACTACGTGCACGAGGCCGGCGAGCGTGGCTCTTGGCCGCTGCAACGCGGCTTCCACAAGTTCTATGGCTTTCTCGACGCCGAGACCAGCTACTTCCACCCCGAGCGCCTGTACGAAGGCAACAACCCGGTCGAGATCGACAGCTATCCGGCCGACCACTTCGCCACCGACGACTGGACCAGCCGCGCGATCCGGTGGATGAAGGAGCACCACGCCAGCGAACCCACGCACCCCTTCTTCATGTACGTGGCTTTCAATGCGCCGCACATGCCGATTCAGTGCAAGCCGGCCGACAGCGCGAAGTACCGCGGCCACTACGAGGCCGGCTGGGATGTCTTCCGCCAGGCGCGCTTCGAGCGTCAGCGCGCGCTGGGGCTGGTGGACGACCGGCACCGCCTGGCGCCGCTGCCGCCGGGTGTGGCCGCGTGGGATCAGTTGCCGGCCCAGAAGCAGGAGCTGTTCGCGCGCTACATGGAGCTGTACGCCGGGCTGGTCGACAACATCGACCAGAACGTCGGCCGCATCGTCGAGTTCCTGCGCCAGTCGGGCCAGCTCGACAACACGATCATCGTGCTCAGTTCCGACAATGGCGCCAGCGCCGTGGGCGGACTCGACGGCACACCCAACTACGTCGACCAGCGTGAAGGCCTGCCGGTCGACAACCAGCGCGCGCTGCAACTGGCCCGCGAAGACAAGCTCGGCAACGACGAGACCATGGCCGCCTACCCCACCGGCTGGGCCCAGGTATCGAACGCCCCGTTCCGGTATTTCAAGCGCACGCCGCTGAACGGCGGCATCCGCGTGCCCTTCGTGCTGCACTGGCCGCAACGCGTGAAGGAACACGGCGCGATCCGGCGCGAGTGGATCCACGTCACCGATGTCACGCCGACGCTGCTCAACCTGCTGGACATCCAGCACCCGGATGAAGTCAACGGCTTCGATGCCCGCAAGCCCGATGGCCTGAGCTTTGCGCCCATGCTGGCCGATGCCACGGTGCGCTCGCAGCGCAGGCGCCAGCACTACGAGCTCGAAGCCAACCGCGCCTTCATCGACGGTCGTTGGAAGATCGCGTCGCTGCAGCCGCGCGGCGGCAAGATCGAGTCGCTCGACAACTGGATGCTGTTCGACCTCGACACCGACCCGTGCGAGACCAACGACCTCGCCGCGCAGCAGCGCGAACGTGTGGCCGCAATGGCCAAGCTGTTCGATGACGATGCGGTGGCGAACTACGTCTACCCTCTGGACAACCGGGCACTCGAACGTGCGGTGACGATCCCGCCATTCCTGGCCGAGAGCGTCAATACAGCGCGCACGTTCTTCGCCGGCGTGCCCACCGTCAGCCGCGTCGTCGTCGGCCCCTTGATGGCCGACCGCGACTTCACGATCCGCAGTCACTTCGACTGGCAGCCTGGGCAGCAAGGTGTGATCTTCGCGATCGGCGAGGTCTTCGTCGGCTTGGTGCTGTACGTGATGGACGACGCCCTGCATTTCATCTACCACCGCTGGATGTCGCCGATCGAACTGCCGGCGGTGAAGCTCGCGCCGGGCGCGCAGGACGTGCTATTGGAGTACCACGCGCTCGGTAAGCGCCAGGGCCAAGGCCGGTTGCTCGTCAACGGGGCCGAGGCCGTGCCGACGACGTCGCTGTCGCCCACGATCATCGGCGTACATGTCGAAGGCATCGACATCGGGCTGGATCGCCGCCAGCGGATCTCGCCGCGCTATGCGGCGCATGGCACGTTCAAGTACACGGGCCGGATCGACAGGGTGGTCGTCACACCGGGCGCGCAGGCGCCGGGCTCGATCTCCAACTCCATCGAAGCGCATGTGCACCGGATGCACGACTGAGTGCATGCCGTTCGTGATCTGAACAACCAAGGGACTTCCATGCTTGACACCTTGATCCGCGGTGGCACCGTCGTCGACGGCACCGGCACCGATCCCTTCATCGCCGACGTGGCCTTGCGCGACGGCAAGATCGTTGCGGTCGGCCACATCGACGAGCCGGCGCAACGTGTCATCGACGCCGCCGGCCTGCACGTGCTGCCCGGCTTCGTCGACATCCACACCCACTACGACGGCCAGGCCTCGTGGGACGAGAGTTTCACGCCCAGCATCTACCACGGCGTGACGACCTTGGTGATGGGCAACTGCGGTGTCGGCTTCGCGCCGGTGCGCCCGGGCCAGCAAGGCCGGCTGATCGACCTGATGGAGGGCGTGGAGGAGATCCCCGAGTCGGTGCTGTCCGACGGCATCCACTGGGACTGGGAGAGTTTTGGCCAGTACTGCCGCTCGCTCGACCGCATGCCGCACAGCCTGGACTTCATGACGCTGGTGCCACACGACTGTCTGCGCCTGTACGTGATGGGCGAACGGGCCGAACGTGGCGAGCCGGCGACCGACGACGACATCGTGCAGATGCAGGCACTGCTGCGTGAGGCCTTGCTCGACGGCGCGGCGGGCCTGGCGATGGGCAGCACCGAGACCCACCGCACCAGCAGCGGCCACATGACACCGTCGTTCGAGGTCTCGCCGACCGAACTCAACGGCCTGGCCGGCGTGCTGAAGGATCTGCCGTACCGCGTGCTGCAGACGATCAGCGACTTTGCCAGCCCGCGCGGCGCACCCGAGGACGAGCAGGCGCGCTTCCTTCGCGAGTACCAGAAGATCGAGGATGTCGCGCGTGTCGCCGGCCGCCCGGTCTCGGTGACCTGGATGGACCGTGTCATCGCGCCCAAACAGCAAGGTTGGCTGGGCGAAGCGGCGCTGGCCAGTGCGAAGAAAGGCATCACGGTGAAGCTGCAATGCGCACCCCGAGGAATCGGCGTGCTCAACGGGCTGGACACGACGATGAACCTGCTGCTGGCCTTCCCCGGCTACCGAGAGATTGCGCATCTGCCGCCTGCAGAACGTGCGGCGCGGATGCGTGAGCCGGCGCTGCGTGCACGGGTGCTGGCAGAGGCGCCGGTCAGGCTGTCGGTGGAAGGCTCGTCCGTCCCGCCATTGGCCGACTTCGTGATCGAGAACTTCGCGCAGGTCGCCTTCACGATGTACCCCTACCGCGAGGTCGACGGCAACGTGGACTACGAGCCCGAGCCGGCGCTGTCGATCGGCGCGCAGGCCAAGGCACGTGGCATCCCGGCGCGCGAAGTGATGTACGACTACCTGGCCGCGGGCGACGGCAGCCAGCTCATCTACTTCCCGATCCACAACTACCTGCGCGGCAATTTCGACACCGTGCGCGAGATGCTGCTGCACCCGAACGCGCTGTATTCGCTGGGCGATGGCGGCGCGCACGTGGGCACGATCTGCGACGCCAGTTCGCCCACCACGATGCTGGCGCACTGGGCCGTGCAGCGCACACGCGGCCCCAAGCTGCCGCTGCCGCTGGTGGTGCAGATGCTCACCCAGCGCAACGCGCGCCACATGGGGCTCAACGACCGTGGTGAGGTCAAGCCCGGCATGAAGGCTGATATCAACATCGTCGACCTGCAGGGCCTGAAGCTGCCGATGCCCGAGATCGTGCGCGACCTGCCGTCGGGTGCGCGCCGCGTGGTGCAAAAGTCCAAGGGTTATGTCGCCACCTTCGTCAGTGGCCAGGCCGTAGTCGAGAACGGCACGATCACGGCGGCACGGCCCGGGCGCTGGACACGCGCGGTCGGCCCTTGAGCCCGCCGTCTTCAACCCGTACCGACACTGCCAACCCGACTCGAAGGCTCCCGATGATCCAACCTCCATACACCACCCGCCGCCAACTGCTGCAAGGTGCCGGTGCCGCCTGCGTGGCCCTGGCCACGCAGCACGCATTGGCCCAGAGCGACTTTCCGCACGGGCCGCTGAAGATCATCGTGCCTCTGCCGGCCGGCGGTGCCGTGGACGTGTCGGTGCGGGCGATGGCCACCGAAATGGAGAAGCTGCTCAAACAGACCGTGGTCGTGGACAACCGGCCCGGCGGTGTCTTCCAGATCGCGATGCAGGCCTTGCTGTCGGCGCCGGCCGACGGCCACACACTGATCCACCTCAACAGCGGCATGGTCGCCGCCCAGGTGGTGCAGAAGAGATATGACCTGAACCGGCAGCTTGCACCGGTCACCCTGTCGGGCGAGTCGCAGATGGTGATGTTGGTGGGCCCGAAGTCGCCGCACAAAACGCTCAAGGAGCTGATCGAGTTTGCCCGCAGCAACCCCGGCAAGGTCACGTATTCGATGCCCGGCGCAGGCAGCGGCGAGCATCTCAAGGTCGCACAGATGGAGAAGGCCGGCGGGTTCTCGGTACTGGCCGTGCCCTACAAGGGGGGCCCTGACATGGTCAAGGCCGTCATCGGCGGTGAGGTCGACTTCACGGTTACTGCCGCCATCTTTGCCGCGCAATTTGCGCCCAAAAGTCTGGTGCGTGTGCTGGCCACGCTGGACGCGAGCCGCTTGAAGGACTTCCCCGAGGCCGCCACGCTGGCCGAATCGGGCCTTGATGTCGCACCGATGCGCTTCTGGGGTGGTTTTGCGGTGCACGCCGATACACCCGCGGCGATCATCAAGCGCTTGAACGAGGTGCTTTCGCAAGCCACCGTGTCACCCACGCTGGTGGAGCGCATGGCACCGTTTGGGATGCTGTTGCAGACGAGCAAGTCGCCCGATGACTTCAGGCGCCTCATCGCTGCCGACGCGGTGTGGATGGCCGATGCGGCCAAAGGCTTGAAGTTGGACGCACAGTAAACGCGGCAGCCGATGCGGGGGAAATCCAAAAGAGCCTCGGCGCATCCAGCGCCGAGAGACGACGACGGCACCCACGAGGTGCCGTTTGCCATTCACGCCGTGCCACGCATCGCGGCCTGCACGGCCGCCTCGTCGATCAGCATCGGCGTGCCGGGTGCCTGCGGCCCGGGTTCGATGCGCACGTGGTCGATCGCGCCGGTGTAGCGGAAGGTGCCGCGATCCGCATAACGCGCGCTCACCGCCTGACGGCGGTTGAGGCCGACGCTCAGGCCGCCCGAGGGCAGGCGCACCAGCGTCGGCGAGAGGTCCACTTGCGCGTGCATCACCTGGCCATTCATCGTGAACGTGCCCTGGCCTTTTCGATCTCCCAGCGCGTGATAGTCGAGCACGACATGTTGCGCACCGGCTTGCAGCGGCATCGGCACCAGCTCGATCGGCCGGCTCCAGAGCTGGTAGACGAAGTGCAGCGCGCCCTCCATCACGAAGGCTGTCATGCCGGCAAAGCGGTCGCCCAGCGCGACGATCACACCTTCCTGGCCCGGCTGCCAGTCGAACCAGGCTGTGAGCACGAAGCTGCGATCAGCGATCAGTGGCGAGACGACGACTGTGGGCGTCGACGCGCCGACGCGGTAGAAGTCACGCGGCGTCGAGGCATCGGCCAGTTCGTGCGGCGGCAGGGTGATCGCGCGCCGGTCGTCGCGGTTGTCGATCGGGTACACATAGTTGGCCGTGGCCTCGACCTCGAATTCGGCGATCAGCCGCCGCAGCACCTGCGACTGCATGGCTGCCAGGTCGTGGATCTCGGTCGGGTCGTTGGCGATGTCGAACAGCATCCAGTTGTCCAGGTCCATCGTCGGTGTCGGCGGCTGCAGCGAGACGATCTTCCAGCTGCCGCTGATATAGCCTCGGTTCCCCTGCAGTTCGTAGTACTGGCGCTCGCGCTGCGGCGGCGCTGCGCCGTCGTTCAGCATGGCGGCAAAGCTCGTGCCGTCCATCTGGCGCGTGCGATAACCGTTGAAGGCGGCCGGGTAGCTTCCGCCGGTCACACCAAGGATCGTCGGCAGCACGTCGGTCACATGGATCCACTGCGCGCGCATCGCACCGCGCTCGGCCACCCCGCGCGGCCAATGGGCCACGAAGGGCACGCGGATGCCGCCGGCCATCGGCGTGCGTTTGTAGTAGCGGTAGGGTGTGTTGGACACCTGCGTCCAGCCGCTGGGGTAGGCGGCGTAGGTGTCGTCGCTGCCCACGCGGTCGGCTTGCAGCAGGCGCTGCACGGTGGCCGGGTCTTCGCCGAAGCCCTGGCGCCGGTCGTGCAGGTTCATCACGCCAGTGGGTCCCCCGATTGAGTTGGCGCCGTTGTCCGAGGTGATCAGGATCAGCGTGTTGTCGAGCTGGCCGCTGCGCGTCAGGAAGTCGAGCAGTCGGCCGATGTTCTGGTCGGCGTTGTCCACCAGGCCGGCATAACACTCCATGTAACGCGCAAAGAGCGCGCGCTGCTCGGCGGGCAGGTCGTCCCAGGCCGGCACGCCAGGGTTGCGCGGCGGGAGTTGCGCGTTGGGCTCGATCAGTCCCATCGCGCGCTGGCGCTCGAAGCGTGCGGCGCGCAGTGCATCCCAGCCGGCATCGAAGCGCCCGCGGTACTTGGCCAGGTCGGAGGGCCTGGCTTGCAGTGGTGTATGCGGTGTCTGGAACGCCAGGTACAGGAAGAAGGGTTTGGCCGGCGCGCTGGCGCGATGCTCTGCGAGCCAGCCGATGGCGCGGCCGGTGTAGTCGTCGGGTGCGAAGTAGCCTTGGGGATAGTTGTCCACCGGCGCGAGCTGGTTGCCTTCCATCATGCGGTCGGGCTGGTGGTAGTTGGTCTCTGCGCCCATGAAGCCGTAGAAGCGGTCGAAGCCGCGCTGCAGCGGCCACGAGCTGGTGTCGCCGCCCGCATGCAGGTTGCGGTCGTAGGTGTTGTGCCATTTGCCGGCAGCAAGCGTCGACCAGCCCTGGGCGCGCAGCAGCTCGGCCATCGTCGGTGCGTCCTTGCTCATCTCGCCGCGGTAGCCCGGGTAGCCGGGGTCGTTGTGCGTGAGCCAGCCGCAGCCCACGCTGTGCGGGTTCTTGCCGGTCAACAACGCGGCGCGGGCGGGCGTGCACATCGGCACGGTCGTGTAGCCGGTGAAGCGCAGGCCGCCGGCAGCCAAACGGTCGATGTTCGGCGTGTCGATCTCGCCGCCGTAGCAGCCGAAGTCGGAGAACCCCAGGTCGTCGAGCAAGATGACGATGATGTTCGGGCTGCCAGCAGGCGCACGATTCGGGGTCGGCCAGTGCGGCATCGACTCGGCGAGCGTGCGCCCGATGCGGCCAGCAAAGGCTGCGCCGGGGTCACCGGCCGCAAGACCGGTCAGATTCGTGGGTGTCGTCGGCATCGCAGCAGCTTTCGTGATCGATATGCGAGCTTGCGTGCCCGAAGGCAGCTTGGTCGCCGAGGGGGAAGCTGTCGAGCGTATGAACTGCGCGCAAAGAACACTGTCAAGAATCCGACAAAGTTGGCGAAGCCAGGATCGACACGCCGAAACGGTGCACGCTGCGGAGGCAACGAGCCCGGGTGCGCACAGGCCGTTTCGGCGTCGATGTCGAATCGCTGGACGTCGTTACTTATCGATCCTGAATTGCGAGCGTCCCGCGATCACATGACCGTCAACTCTTGGGAATCCAAATTCATGACTGCCTATGGCCGAGCGGGTGGTGTGGCGAGTGGCCGGTCTGGGGCACCCGGCCAAAACTGGTGCGACGGGAGTGCACCAGGCCATCGACGCACGCTACAGTCGTGCCGCTGCAACGTGAGCCGACAACCGGCCACACAGCGCGTCACTGCAGGCTCGCCATGTGGGGCTCGCGGTGAGGCTTTCCGGGCAAGGCCCACGAAATGTGAAGACACGACAAGCACTTTAGTTCGCACCCGAAGTTGAGGTGCAGAGCTTGGAATAGCGCGAAATGAAGCCCCCACACTCACGTCGTTCGTTGCCCCCCGAGGGGGCGCTTCATTGCCCGAGGCTCACGAAGTGGGCCGCGTTGTGGCCCATGACGGCCCGGTGGCACTGACGTGGAAACCCCAGGCAACCTCTTCGCTGTAGCAGCACCGAGCGGCGCCGGCAAGTCGAGTCTCGTCAAGGCGCTGCTCGAGCTCGATTCGCATCTCGCGGTCTCGGTTTCGCACACCACACGCGCGGCACGCGGCCAGGAGCAGCATGGGCGCGAGTACTGGTTCGTCGACGAACCCGAGTTCCGTGCCATGGCCGACCGCGGCGAGTTTTTCGAGTGGGCGCAGGTGCACGGCAAGCTCTACGGCACCTCGCGCGTGGCGATCCAGGACCGGCTGGCGCGCGGCGAAGACGTGGTGCTCGAGATCGACTGGCAGGGCGCGCTGCAGATCAAGCGCCTGTTCGAGCACACGGTGCTGATCTTCGTCCTGCCGCCGTCCTGGGACGAGTTGCGGCAACGCCTGCTGCGCCGCGGCGAGGACGAGCCTGAGACGATCGAGCAGCGCATGGCCAACGCGCGTGAGGAAGTGGCCCATGCCCGAGACTTCGACTTTGTTATCATCAACTCCCTCTTCGAGACGGCGCTTTTCGACCTGAAAACGGTTGTTCACTCGCAGCGTCTGAAGTACGCCGCCCAACGGCGCAACAAGTCCGCGGTCTTCGCGGCCTTGAATCTGAACTGAAAGACCCGCACACCATGGCCCGCATCACCGTCGAAGACTGCCTGGAAAAGATCCCCAACCGCTTCCAGCTCGTGCTGGCCGCGACCTACCGCGCGCGCATGCTGAGCCAGGGCCATGCGTCCAAGGTCGAGTCCAGAGGCAACAAGCCGGGCGTGACGGCGTTGCGCGAAATCGCTGCGGGCGTCGTCGGCATTGAAATGCTGCGCAAAGTGCCGCTCTGACGCAGCCCCCCCCCCGCAGCCAGTGAAGGGCGCTCCTCGGAGCGCCCTTTTCATTTTCGTCGCCGCCCAAGCGTGTCTGCGCGCGGCGGGTTGCTGGCCAGCCCAGCGTCCTACGTCGGCGCGGCATCGACGCCGACGCCGCTGCCGAGGGTTCGTTCATAGAGTCGCCGGTGTCCACCAGTCTGTCCTTAGGAGACCACCATGAGCAACCGTCTGACTCCCGCCGAGCCCAAGATTCCGCCTGCCACGAGCGAAGGCACGCGCGAGGCGCTGGACTCGACCACGCGCCCGCTGCGTTCTGACCCTGTCGGACAGGACTCGACGCCGCTGGGTGAAGAAGACCTGTCGCTTCGGAACCTCGAACCGCGTTCGACAAAAGGGCAGTTTGGAAAGGCGCCCGACATCCAGCCCGAGCCCGACCAGGCTCGCGGCGTCAAGGAGTGGGTTCACGAAAGTTCCGAGATGGACAAGAGTTTTCCCGACGACGGCGACGCGCCACCCCGCCCAGCCGAGCACTGAGACACGCAGCGGCGCGCTCGGCCGCGCGCCATGCCCGAAGGCCCGTCGCATGGAGCGCTCGTTCGCTTTGTGGGACCATCAGGCCCGTGGGCATTCGATCCTTCGCCGCCGACCTGCTGCCAAGCGCGCTGCTGCAAAGCACGCGTGAGCGCCCAGCAGCGGCTGCGCCACGAGCCGAGGCCACCGACTTCGCCGCGCTGACCAACAAGCTCGGTTACCTGTCTAAAGCCGAGCTGAAGCTGGTTCGCGAGGCCTACAAGTTCGCCGACGAGGCGCATCTCGGCCAGTTCCGCGCCAGTGGGCAGCCGTACATCACGCACCCGATCGCCGTGGCCGGCCTCGTGGCCGACTGGAAGCTCGATGTGCAGGCGGTGATGGCCGCGCTGATGCACGATGCGATGGAAGACTGCGGCGTCACCAAGCCGGAACTGATCGAGCGCTTCGGCGCGCCGACGGCCGAGCTGGTCGATGGCCTGACCAAACTCGACAAACTGCACTTCTCGACACGTGAAGAGTCGCAGGCCGAATCGTTCCGCAAGATGCTGCTGGCGATGGCGCGCGACGTGCGTGTGATCCTGGTCAAGCTCGCCGACCGCCTGCACAACATGCGCACGCTGTCGGCTGTGGGCGCCGAAAAGCGCGGGCGCATCGCAAGAGACACGCTCGACATCTACGCGCCGATCGCGCACCGCCTGGGCCTGAACCAGATTTACCGCGAGCTGCAGGAGTTGTCCTTCGCGCAGGTCTACCCGTGGCGGCACGCCGCCTTGGCCAAGGCCCTGACCAAGGCCCGCGGCACGCGGCGCGACATCGTCGAGCGGGTGCAGAAGGATGTCGAAAAGGCCTTCGGCGCGGCCAAGCTGAAAGCGCAGGTGTTCGGCCGAGAGAAGACGGTGTATTCGATCTTCCGCAAGATGCGCGACAAGCACCAGCCATTTGCCAGCGTCAACGACCTGTTCGGTTTTCGCGTCGTCGTGCCGCAGGTCTCCGATTGTTATGTCGCGCTGGGGGTGCTGCACCAGCTCTTCAAGCCGGTGCCGGGCCGCTTCAAGGATTACATCGCCATTCCCAAGGCCAACGGCTACCAGTCGCTGCACACAACGCTGGTCAGCCCGCTCGGCACAGCCGTCGAGTTCCAGATCCGCACCGAACCGATGCATGCCGTGGCCGAAGCCGGCATCGCCGCGCACTGGATGTACAAGGTCAAGGGCAGCAACGGCCACGGGGCCGACGCGCAGCGACTGGGCGCCACGGTCTTGAAGAGCCTGATCGACATCCAGGACGACACGCGTGACGCGGCCGAGTTTCTGGAGCACGTCAAGATCGATCTCTACCCCGAGGCGGTTTATGTCTTCACGCCGAAGTCGCAGATCCTTTCGCTGCCGCGTGGCGCGACGCCGGTGGACTATGCATACGCCATCCACTCCGACGTCGGCGACCACTGTGTTGCTGCGTCGGTTAACGGCGAGGCGGTGGCCCTGCGCACCGAGCTCAAGAGCGGGGACGTGGTTGCAATCACGACGGCGCCCGGCGCGCGGCCGAACCCTGCTTGGCTGAACTTCGTGCGCACCGGCCGGGCGCGCTCCAAAATCCGCCACCACCTGAAAACGATGGAGCACGAAGAGTCGCGCGCCCTGGGCGAACGGCTGCTCGCGCAGAGCCTGCGCAGCGAAGGCTTGTTGATGCCTTCTTCGGATCCGAGCGACGACGCCGCGGGGCAGATCTGGCATCACCTCACACGCTGGAGCGGCAACCGCAACCGCGGTGAATTGATGGTGGATATCGGCGTCGGCCGCAAGATCGCCTCGATCGTCGCCAAGCGCCTGGCTCACTTGGTCGCCGAACGCGGCGGCGACAAGCCCGACGCGGTGACACTTTCGATGCGCCACTTCGGCGCCGACGCTGAAGCCGTGCCGCACCAGGGCCATGTGGTCATCGACGGCAGTGAAGCGGCTTCGATCCAGCTGGCGGCCTGCTGCCATCCGATCCCCGGTGACGAAATCGTCGGCTACCTCGGCCGCGGCGAGGGCCTGACCGTGCACAGCGCCGAATGTTCGGTCGCCAAGCGCCTGTTCGAACGCGACAGCGAACGCTGGTTGCCGGTGGAGTGGTCTGAGCAGCCAGTGCGCGCCTTCGACGCCCAGGTCAACGTGCTGGTGCAAAACGGCAAAGGCGTGCTGGCCCGCGTGGCCACCGCCGTCAGCGCCACCGAGACCGACATCACGCACATCGACATGGGCACCGAGCGCGCGTCCGAGACCACCGAGTTGAAACTCACGCTCGCCGTGCGCGACCGCCAGCACCTGGCCGATGCGCTGCGCACGCTCCGGCGCGCACCCGCGGTGCTGCGAGTGGCCCGCGTCAAAGGCTGAACGGGTCGCTCGCCACCGGGCGATCGTCGCCCACATGGCCGTGCGGCACGCAAATCGACGGGTGATCGGCCCTCATCAAGCACATTGGTGCGCGGAGATCAAGACCAGCGGGGTCGCCGCGTTGCCGAGCGGCCACCACCGCTTCACCGTCTTTGCATTGGCACCCCATTGCAGCCTCCTTCGATCATCGCGAAACGATTCGACTGGAGCCACACAATGGAGCAAGTTCGCGACGCGCGTGTCTGCATCGACGCATGCGGAACGCCATGCAACCATCCGGTAACGTCAATGCAAAGGGGCCGGCGCGGTTCAGGAGAACAGGAACTCAATGCGTGTCGCGATCGCCCGCGTTCGGTCGGGCGATAGGAATCCGCGCACGCGCACTCGCTGGCCATTGACCAGATTGGTTTCGGCGCCGTTGTCGAAACGAGGCGAAGCCCCGTAGAACACAGTCACGCCGCGCACCTGAAAAGTCTGTGTCGTCGTGTTCAGGTCGGTGATCGCATCGCGCAGGTCCACACCGTCGTTGAACGCATCGTCGTCACTGCGCAAATCGACGGTGGCCGCCAGCAGTTCTCCGCCGGCGCTGCGGCCACGCACCTTGACGCGCGCGCCGACGACGATACCAGCGCTGCCATCGACAAAGGTCGCGCCACTGGCATCGACGTTAACGCCGTTGACGGCGAAGCGCGTGATGCTCGTGAGCGACGTGATCAACCCCTCGACTTCGGCTTCATCTCGGTCATCGAGGCGGCGCGTTTCTGCTGTGATGGCCGTCACCGGCCAGCGTCCCGCCACCTGCGACGTCGCCACCGTCATGCGCACGATCTGGCCGTTGACCACCCCCGCCGGCACGCCGGTGGCGGCCAGATCGAAGCCCTGCGCGCCGATGCGCAGCGTCGGTGGCGCGGCCACCAGATCGCGCACCAGGCCGCGCACGCGGAAGGCGGCCGGCGTGGTGCTGCGGCGCTCGATGCGAGTCGCCACGTAGCGATCGATCAGAGCGCCAGGGTCGATGAAGCCGTGGACCTCGACGATGTCGCCAACGACCAGCGAGCCGGCGCCGCCGAGAGCGCCATCGACGACGGTGGCCTGCGTCACGCGCACGGCCTGGCCGAGCACGGCGATCAGCAATCCGCTTGCATCGGCGGCGGTCACCGGCCCGATCAGATCGCTGGCAAAGCGCACACGGGTGGCGGTGGCCGCGCGGCCGCCGCTGCCATCGTCGGCGATGGCGCCGCTCTCGACCTCGACCCGCATGCCCAGGCGCAAATCGTCTCGGCTGCGGCCGCTGCCGTCGGCGTCTTCAACGCGCGCCGTGCTGTCGTCGAAGCGCACGCCGGCAACGATGATCGAGCCAAAACCGGTGATCGGCCCTTCGACGTAAGAGCCGGTGGCGCCGGTGCCGCCTGTCTCCACGCCGCCGCCGCAGGCCGCGAACAGCAGCGACAGCGCGGCCAGGCGCAACCAGCCCGAAAGGCGGTGGATCGAGGTCTTCATCGAGTGGTCTTCCTTGGTTTCTTGCGGGCCGCATCCGTCTTCGATGCCGTCTGCGACGCGGCCGCGCCGGGCGTGGTGTCGAAAGCGTAGAGACCGAAACGCACACGGTGCGTGTTCGGGTTGTCAGGGTCAGTGTGTGCTGCGTCTTGTTCGATCAACTGTTCGAGCAGCGGCACCATCTCTTGCGTCAGGCGCTGCCAATGCGCATCCAGCAACGGCCTCACCTGCGCCACCGAGGCCGCGCTCAAGCCCTCAGCGGCTATCGCCTGCTCCGGGTGCGCGGGCTCGCGGCCCGTCACGTTGGCCACGGCGCCGGCCAGATGGTCGCCCACGTTGGCGCCCAGCCACTGCACCATGCGCTCGGCGTCGCCGCTGGGCACGAAGTTGTCCTTGACCAAGGCCACGCTGTCGCGTGCCATGTCGTGCGTGGCCAGGTTCAGGCGCAACAACTCTTCGAGCAGCGCGCGCGGGTGCACATCGCGCGTGACCTCTTGCGCCAGCGACTCGAAACTCGGCGCCGCGCCGGTGCGCGGCAGCACGCGCGGCGCGCCGGCCCGCGTGCGGTAGGCCGGGGTGGCACGCCAATGCGCGAACACCATTGCAGCCGGTGAGCGCGGCGTGGTCGCCGAAGCGCCTTGGCGAGCGACAGCCTGTTGCCGCGCAAGCAAACGATTGACCTCGCGCCGGTTCAAGCCGGTGGCCGCGCTGACGCGGCTGGCGCGCCGGTGCTCGGGCAAACCCGGGTGCGCAGCATGCGCGGTGCTGACGAACGCCGCGCGCATCATTTCGTCGATCACGGCAAACGGCACGCCGCGCGCCACCGCCAACTGCGCCAGCGGCGCGAGCAGACGCGCAAACGCGGCCTGCAAGGCCGCGTTGGTGGCATCGTCGCTGGCGCGTTCGCTCATGCGCGAATGCTAGGGCACACGGCTATGTGCACGCGTTCACTCGAACTCGATCACCGCGGCGAACATGACACTGCGGTCCTCGGCCCACAGGCCCTTCACCTCGACGGCCTGACCGTCGGTGAGGGTCGCGGCGCTGCCGTCCTTCCACTCGACGACACGCGAGTAGTCGATCTTGACCTCGCGCAGCATGAAGGTCTGCGCCGCGGTGTCGAGCGCGCTGACGGCGCCGTGCAGCTCGAAGCGCTTGATCTCATCGCCCAGGCGGTCGATGACCTTGACGCGCGAAGCCACCAGCGCGCCGTTGACAACACGGCCGCGCACCTCGACCAAGGCGCCGTCGCGCACGGTACCGTCGATGCGCGCCGCGGCGGCGTCGATGGCGATGCCATTGACCTGGAACTGAGCGGCCGACACGAAGCCATTGACGAAGCCGCGGATGCGGGCGTCGTTGATGTCATCGACGCGGCGCACGCCGGTGCGCACCGAGATCGCCACCCACTGCCCATTGACCTGCTCGGTCTGCAGGCGCACGCGCACGCGCTGGCCCTCTGCGAAGTTGTTGGGCAGCTCGCCCGCCGGCACGCTGCTGTAGTTGATGACCGCATCGCCGATCTGGAAGACTTTGTTGGCGCTGTCCAGTGCGCTGACCCGGCCGCGCAGGCGGTAGTTGTCGGCGCTGTCTTCGAGCTCGATGCGCGTGGCCAGGTAGCGCCCGGTGGCGCTGTCGAACAAGGCGTGGATTTCGAGGATCTGGTTCACCGCCAACGCAGCGAAGCCGCCCACCAACGCAGCGTCGAACACCGTCTCGCCGCGCACTTCGACCGTCTGGTCAAGCATGCGAAGGGTTTGCGCCACGCTGTCGATCGAAGCCACCGGCCCCTTCAACTCGCTGCCGAAGCGAATCAGGCCGGCCACGGCGCGGCCCGTGCTGTCGTCGATCGACGACGAACTGACCTCGACCACCATGCCCAGCTTGAGCACGCTGCGGTCGCGCGGGCTGTCGTCATCGTCATCTTCGATGCGGGCGCTGTTGTCGTCGAAGCGCACCCCGCCGACGATGATCGAACCCAGGCCGCCGATCGGGCCGCTGGTGTAGCTCTGCGCGGTGCCGCCGCCGGCCGCCGCGTCGTCAGCGCCACCCCCGCCGCACGCGCTGAGCAGCGCCGGGCCGAGCACGCCGGCCATCAGCGCCGCAGCGGGGGCTGCAAGCGCACGACGGCGGTTCAGAACAAAAGTGGGTCGGGAGTCATTCGTGCTCATGTCGGGTCTCTCCTGCGCCGCCTGCCGGGCGCCTGGGCTGCTGGCCCCGGGGTGAGGCCTTTGCGATGAATGCAGTTTAAATGGGCGTTTCGCCCATTTGCAAGTGAAATCTGACCGACCTGCGATCCCGATTGGCAACCAGGCGCAACGGCGTGTCGCATCGCTCATGGCCGCCGACTGTCAGCAGCGCCACCGCAAAATCGCGGCCATGACGCCGCCTCGCCGCTGGATCGCCCACCTCGACATGGACGCGTTCTATGCGTCGGTCGAGTTGCTGCGCTACCCCGAGTTGCAGGGCCAGGCGGTGGTCATCGGCGGCGGCCGGCGGGCACAGCCGGTCACGCTGGCCGACGGCACACGGCGGTTCGCCACGCTCGCCCCTTACAAAGGGCGCGGTGTCATCACCACCGCCACCTACCCGGCGCGAGACCTCGGCGTGCACTCCGGCATGGGCCTGATGAAAGCAGCGCTGCGCGCGCCGCAGGCGGTGCTGCTGCCGACCGACTTCGAGCGCTACCGCCTGTACTCGCGGCGCTTCAAGGCCGCGGTAGCCGAGGTCGCGCCGGTGATCGAAGACCGCGGCATCGACGAAATCTACATCGACCTCACCGACGTGGCAGGAGCGCAGGACAGCATCGGCCATGACCCCTTCGGCGGCGTGCGCGCCGTCGCTCAGGACATCCGCAACAACGTCAAGAGCACGACGGGCCTGACCTGCTCGATGGGCATCACGCCGAACAAGCTGCTGGCCAAGATCGCCAGCGAGCTCGACAAACCCGACGGGCTGACGGTGCTGACGCACGACGATCTGCCGCGCCGCATCTGGCCGCTGCCCGTGCGGCGCATCAACGGCATCGGGCCGAAGGCCGGCGCCAAGCTGGCAACGCTTCACATCGCCACCATCGCCGAGCTCGCCGCTGCCGACAAGGCCCTGCTGGCCGAACACTTCGGGCGCAGCTATGCGCGCTGGCTGCATGACGCCGCGCACGGCCGCGACGAGCGGCCCTTGTCAACGTCTGCCGAGGCGGTGTCGATCAGCCGCGAGACGACGTTCGATCGCGACCTGTCGGCCACGGCCGACCGCGCCGAGCTCGGCGCGATCCTCGACGAACTGGTGCGCGAGCTGGCGCAGGATCTGCAGAAGAAAGGTTTGCTCGGCAAAACGGTCGGCATCAAGCTGCGCTTCGAAGATTTCAAGACCGTGACGCGAGACTTGACACTCGACTTCGCCACAGCCGAGGCCGATGCGATCCGCCACGCCGCCGGCCTGTGCTTGAAGCGCGTCGATTTTTCACGCCGCATCCGTTTGATCGGCGTGCGCATGGCTTCACTTCTGCATGCGGGCCGGTAACACTCCTGAAATGGAAACCCCCACGCTCACTGCGCTCGCTGCCCCCTGGCCCCGCAGGGGCCACTCCCTGGCCCTTGGGGGCGCTCAGTACCTTCGGAACGGCCGGGCGGTACTGAGATGAACAGCAAAGAACATCCGCGGCGTCGCCGCGCCGTGCCGCACGGCCAGCTTTCGAACTGGCTGCTCGCCGGCGTGGCGGCGGCGATCGTCGTGACTTTGTTGGTGGCGCGCTCGCTGGCCTGACGCCGCCGCGCATCTTCGGCGCAGCATGCTGCGTAGCTTGTGCCAGTCGATGGACGAGAAAGCCTCCAATGAACCTTGACCGCACCCTGATCACCGCCGCGCTGGCCTTGTGTTCTTTCATCGCCTGCGCCGGCACGGTGCAGGTCACGGTCACCGGCGCCGATGGCAAACCGGCCGCCAACGTCGTGGTGCAAGTGCGGCCGAGCGCACCCGGCCCCGCGCGCACGGTGCCGCCGGTGGCCGTGGTCACTCAGCAAGACCTGCGCTACGAGCCTTTCGTCACTGTGGTCCCGCTCGGCGGCAGCGTGCGCTTCGTCAACCGCGACGCCTACGACCACCATGTGCGCTCGCTGGCCGGCGGCCCGCTGGGCTCGGTGGCACCGGCCAAGCAGATCGACATTCGCATGGGGCCGGCGAAGAGCGGCAAGGACACCAGCGCCGATGTCGTGCTCGACCAGGCCGGCGCGATCGTGCTCGGCTGCCACTTGCACGGCTCGATGCGCGGCCATGTCTTCATCGCCGAGTCGCCGTGGAGCGCGGTCAGCGATGCCGCGGGGCGCGTGCGCATCGAGGGCGTGCCCGACGGCGCGGCGGAGCTGCGCGTCTGGCACCCGGACCAGTTGACCGACCAGACGCCGCAGCCGCTGCAGGTCGGTGCGGCCAGCAACGCCGAGGCCAAGATCAACTTCACGCCGCGCACACGCTCGGCACGGCCGGCCACGCCGGCCTACTGACGGGCGCGGCAGCGCCCGTCGCGGGCGCGCGGCGCGGCGTCGCTACGATGCAGGGTTGGAGGAACACAACCCATGCCGCCCGTCATCACCTGCATCGAAGACCTGCGCGTGCTCGCGCAACAGCGCGTGCCGCGCATGTTCTACGACTACGCCGACAGCGGCTCGTGGACCGAAAGCACCTACCGCGCCAACGAGGCCGACTTCAAGGCCATCGAGTTACGCCAGCGTGTGGCGGTCAATATGGAAAACCGCAGCACTGCGGTGACGATGGTCGGCCAGGCGGCGAAGATGCCGGTGGCGATCGCACCGGTGGGCCTGACGGGCATGCAGCATGCCGACGGCGAGATCCACGCCGCCAAGGCGGCCGAGAAGTTCGGCATCCCGTTCACGCTCTCCACGATGAGCATCTGCTCGATCGAAGACATCGCCGCCAACACCAGCGCGCCGTTCTGGTTCCAGCTCTACATGATGCGCGACCGTGACGCGATGTCGCGCATGATCGATCGCTGCAGAGCCGCCAAATGCAGCGCGCTGGTGCTAACGCTCGACCTGCAAGTCATCGGCCAGCGCCATAAAGACCTGAAGAACGGCCTGACCGCGCCGCCGAAGCCGACGATTGCCAACTTGATCAACCTGGCGCTGAAGCCGCGCTGGTGCCTGGGCATGCTCGGCACGCGGCGCCACTCCTTCGGCAACCTCGTCGGCCACGTCAAGGAGGTCAGCGACATGAAGTCGCTCGCCGCCTGGACCAACGAGCAGTTCGATCCGCGGCTGTCGTGGGCCGACGTCGATTGGGTTCGCGAACGCTGGGGCGGAAAATTCATCCTGAAGGGCATCATGGAAGTCGAAGACGCGCTGCTCGCCGCAGAGCATGGCGCCGATGCCATCGTCGTCAGCAACCACGGCGGCCGCCAGCTCGACGGCGCGCCGTCTTCGATCCGCGCGCTGCCGGCGATCGTCGAGGCCGTGGGCCACAAGACCGAGGTCTGGATGGACGGCGGCATCCGCAGCGGACAGGACGTGCTCAAGGCCTGGGCCTTGGGCGCACGTGGCACGATGATCGGCCGCGCAATGGCCTACGGCCTCGGCGCGATGGGAGAAGCCGGCGTGACCCGCGCGCTGGAAATCCTGCACAAGGAGCTTGACGTGACGATGGCCTTTTGCGGCCACACGCAGATCAAGAACGTCGGCCGCGGCATCCTGCGGCCGGGGACATTCACCTCGTGATGATGTCGCGGTGCATCGGCGCCAGCCGCGCCAGCATTGCGTTCTGCGCGCGGAACGGCACGCCCTTGGCATCCATGCTCTGCTGCAGCACCTCGACCAGCGCGTTGAAGTGCTCCTTGCCGATGTCCATGTCGCGGTGCACCGGGCCCATCGGCGCACCCTTGTAGACGCAAGGCCCACCGGACTCCTGGCAGAGCTGTTCGGTGAGTTGCTCGACGAGGTTGGCGCGGTTGGTGTCCTTGAAGAAGGGCGCCGTGCGCGCATCGGCCTGCAAGCGGACGAAGAAGTCTTGCATCAGCGCCTGGATGCCGGCCTTCTGGCCGAAGGCCTGGTACACGCTGTCGTCGGCGGGCTTGTTTTGCGCGTCGGCCGCGGTGCAGACGACAAAGCCGGCGCAGGCCAGGATGAGGGCGGGGATGACACGTCGCATGGGTGCTCCTCAGAACGAAAGTTGCGCCGACAGGTAGGCGCCGCTCTGGCGCTTGGGCTGCAAGGCCGGCACGATCTTGCCAAGATCGACGTACGCCGCTGTGATGGAGATGGTCTTGCTCGGCGCCCAGGCGATGAAGAGATCGAACCAGTCGTCTTCCTTCAGCGCCCCGTTGCCGAGCACGCTGCGGTGCAGGTTGATCGGGCTTGGCGCGGTACTCGGCGCCGAGCGCCACGTCTTTGCGCAGCAGCAGTGCCACCGAGACCTCGGGCTGCAGCTTGAGCTTGTCGCTCTGCGCACCGCCGAAACCGAGCAGGCCGTTCTGATTCGCCTTGGTGGCGCGCAGCGTGCCGTTGACGAGCAGGCTCTGCGCCAGAAAGAGCTTGGTCGCGCTGACATACACATCGACGCCGTGCTCCTTGGCGCCGAGCGGGCCGAACAGCGTCGGCCCGAGCGCGCCGGCGTGCGTGCGTTTGTACTGCAGGCCGAGCGCGATCTGCGGCATCAGCGTGTCGCTGTCGAGCACGGCGTCGCCGGCGATGCGCGCTTTCACCCCGACGATGTCCTGCTTCAGCTTCAAGCCGCCGAGGCCCAACGCCGACAGGTTGTTCTTGGTGTCGAACTCCTGTCGCGCCAGCGAGACTTCGATGCGCTCGTTCCAGCTGAACGCCGCGCCGTAGGTCAGCAGCGCGTAGTCCTGCGTCTTCAACGCAGTGACATGCGCCGTGCCGCCGATCTGGCCGCGTGTCGCATGGCTGCCGGTCACGGCCCACGGCGTCAAGCCGCCGCCGGCCGCGCCGTCGATGCTGGCCACCCCGCCGGTCAGCAGCAGCTTGCCGTCTGCGGCGTGCGCGCCAGCTGTGCCGAGGGCCAGCGCCAGGGTTGCCTGGGCTGCCCTGCCAATGGGGCCGTGATGCCTGCGGGTCATGGTCGATCTCCAAAATTCAAGGGGGCTCGTGCGGCTACGCAGCCGGTTGCACCTTAGATGCGGCGACGTGCCCCGCTTGCGCTGGCGCAGCGCCGACGCACGACGCAGCGTCGATTTCGGCACGCTTTTTGTATCCTTGTGGCCGCCCGCCACAATCGCCTCATGCACGTGCCCCCTGCCCCGCCTGCACCCCGGCTGCGCTCGCTGCTGGACGCCCTCGCCCACGGCCTGCTCGAACGTGAAGCGCCAGTTCGTCTGGCGCTGCTGGCCGCGCTGGCCGGCGAGCATGTGCTGCTGATCGGCCCGCCCGGCACGGCCAAGAGCGCGCTGGCGCGACGCCTGCACAGCGCGTTTGCGAACATCCGCTACTTCGAGCGCCTGCTGACGCGCTTCTCGACGCCCGAAGAATTGTTCGGCCCGCTGTCTTTGAAGGCGCTCGAAGACGACCGCTACGAGCGCCTGACCGACGGTTTTCTGCCGACCGCGGGCATCGCCTTTCTCGACGAAGTCTTCAAGGCCAACTCGGCGATCCTGAACGCTCTGCTGACGCTGCTCAACGAGCGCGAGTTCGACAACGGCACCCAGCGCTTGCGCACGCCGCTGATCTCGGTGGTTGCCGCGAGCAACGAGGTGCCGGCCGACGACGCGCTGCACGCGTTCTACGACCGCTTTCTGGTGCGCGTGCCGGTGGCGCCGGTCGGCGACGCGAGTTTTGCGGCGCTGCTGGCGCTTGAAACGGCGCCACCGCGCATCGACGCGCCGTTCACGCCCGCCGAGCGGCAGGCGATCGCTGCCGACGCCGCGCAGGTCGCGCTCAGTGACAGCTTCACCGGCGCCTGCACGGCGCTGCGCCAATGGCTGTCATCGCAGAAACAACCCGCCTTGTCCGACCGCCGCTGGCGCCAGTTCGTCGCGCTGGCGCGCACGGCCGCCGCCAGTGAAGGCCGTGCCGAGGTCGATGCCTACGACCTCTGGCTCGCGCCGTACGTGGCCAGTGCCAAGCCCGACAGCGCGCCGGCCTTGCAGCAATGGTTCGAGCAGGAGTTGCTGGCCACGCCGCCGCACGAAGCACCGTGGCTCGAGCGAGCGGTGCAGGCCTTCGAAACGCAGCTCGCGATCGAAGCATCGGCGCCGGCCGAGGACGACGACGACGATGCCGCCGGCAAGCTCGCGCTGGCGCGCGCGATCGGCCTGGGCGAGCGCGACGACGACGCGCAGCCGAACGCACAGCGCATCGTCTCTGCGCGCCTGGAGCAGCAGTTGCGCCGCCGCTGGAGCCCGGTGCACATCCGCTGCCGCACCGAGCAGGTCAGTGAGATCGAAGCGCAGGTGGCCGCTGCGCGCGCGCAGGTCGAAGCGATGGCGCAAGCGCAGGCGCGCGCGCTGGCCGCTCGGGTGTGGATGCCGCCGGCCCTGCGCGCGCAACTTGCTGTAGCGCACGCGCGGGCCTTGCAGATGCTCAACGGCATTGCGGCGCGATTGGCCGCAACACGTGCCGGCTTTGCCGCGCTGCCGTGCGACGAGGGCGCCAGCAGTGCTGCCGTGCCCGCACCGATGGTGGTCGCAGCCGAGCCTGCATGATCGCCTTCGACGCGCCCTACGACCGCTTGCAGGCGCTGCCGCGGCGGTTGTGGCTGCCCTCGCTGGTGGCCGCGGTGGGCGGGCGCGAAGCGCGGCTCGACGACACGTGCGCATGGCTGGCCGCGCTCGACGGCGGTGCACTGCCCGCGCTCGACGCCGACTTCGGCGATGCGTCCGCCGCCGGCGCGCTGCGCAACGTCGTCGGCGCGCTGAACCTGCCGGCCTTTGCGCGCGGCACGCGTGCCTTTGCAGAGCAGCTGCTGCGCACGATGCTGTGGCACCTGGACCGCATGGTGAGTTTGCAACCGCGCCTGACGCGCGAACAGGCAGTCCACCAGATCGCGCAGGAATTTCAACAAGCGTGGCAACTCGAATTGCACGGCCTCGAAGCCGATCTCGCGTTGCTGCGCGACTTGTCGGGCGGCGCGCATCTGCAGTGGGGCGAGATGCGCGGCCGCTTGCGCACGCGTGAATGGCAACAAGCGCGGCGCGCGGCCGAGCGCCTGGCCTGCCTGCCCGAGTTGACGGCACTGCTGCAGCGCTTGGGCCGGCGTGAGTTCTCTGCACGCGCGCTGCGCACACCCACGCCACAGGCCGCGACGCCGCGTGTGCCGCTGCGGGCGGTGCAAACCCGGCTGGCCGGCGCGCCGGGCGAGATCACCGGCATCCGTTTCGACTCGCGGCTCGAACACATGCTGCCCAGCGAAGCGCTGTTGCTGCGCCATCCGGTGGGCAAGCGCCTTTGGCGCGCGCGCCAGGCCGAAGGACGGCTGCTCGCGCACGACACCGAGGCTGTGGTGGTCGATTGGCGGCCCGATCCGCAGGGCGCGCTGCACGACAACGCGGCCACCGCGCCGCCGACACAGGCCCTCGAGCGCGGCCCTTTCGTGCTCTGCCTCGACACCTCGGGCTCGATGGCCGGCGCGCCGGAAAACATCGCCAAGGCGGTGGCGATTGCCGCGCTGCGCGCCGCGCACACCAGCGGCCGGGCGTGCAAGCTGCTCGCCTTCGGCGGCGCGCAGGAGATGATCGAGCGTGACCTCGGCGACGGCGAGCACGGCCTGGCGGCGACACTCGACCTGATGGGCCAGGCCTTCGACGGCGGCACCGACGTGCAGACCCCCATCGAGCGCGCGATCGACTGCGTGCACGAAGCGGCGTGGCAAGGCGCCGATCTGCTGATCGTCAGCGACGGCGAGTTCGGCTGCGTGCGGGCCACGCTCGACAAGCTCGACCGGGCGCGCACTGAGCTGGGGCTGCATGTGCAAGGCGTGCTTGTCGGCGACCGCGAAACGATGGGCCTGCTCGACGTTTGCGACGCCATCGTCTGGGTGCGGGACTGGCGGCGTCACGCCGACAACGGCGCCGATGCCAAGGCGCCGAGCCCGGTGCACAGCAAGAGCCTGACGGCGCTGTACTTTCCGAATGCGTTGTCGGAGCACGCAGCGCGCCACCGCACGCTGCCTTCAGAGCCTGGCAGACACAGCGCGAAAAACTGAGGTCACACGCTGGTGGGGGCCCGACGTGAACCGGTGATCGCCAGGCCCGCAACGATGCACAGCAGGCCGAGGACGAAGCCCGCACCAAGCGGCTCACCCAATGCGAAGGTGCCGATCAGCGCCGCGGTGACGGGACTCAACGCGAGGAAGGCCGTGGCCTGGGTCGGCGCGGTGTGCTTGAGCGCCCACAGCCATACCCAGTAGCCGACGCCGCTGGACAAGCCGATCGCCACCAGCACGGCCCAGTGCACCGGCGTCAACGCCGCCACACGCGAGACCAGGCCTTCGGCCCACGCGGCCGGCGCCAGCACAACCACCGCAGCGGCCATCGCCAACGCGCCCATCGGCAACATCGCGTGGCGCCGCAGCAGCGGCCGGTAGTACACGCTGCAGACCGCGCCGCAGAGCGCAGCGGCCAACACGCAGGCCGCGCCGAGGGCCAGTTCGGCACGCTGAACGTCGGCGCCGCGCACGCCCAGCGCCAGTCCGACGCCCAGGATCGACAGACCCACGCCGGCCGCCAGCGCCGCGTCGAATCGTTCGTAGCCGGCCAACGTCGCGATCAGCATCGTCAGCAACGGGAACGTCGCGAACAGCAGGGCACCCAAGCCGGCATCGACGTGCCGCAGGCCGACGTTCAGCAGCGCGATCAGCAACCCGAACTGCACCACGCCGAGCAACGCCACTGCGGCGGCGTCGCGCCAACCGAGGCGCTGACCACGCAGCCCATGCGCCCCGCAAAAACGGCAGCAGGCTGGCCAGCGCGATCGCGTAGCGCAAGAAGGTCAGCGAGAGCGGACCCAGTTCCTGCAACAGCCAGCGGCTGCCGGCAATGCACGCACCGACCTGGATGCCGACCAGCGCTGCGCCCGCCAAGGCTCTGCCATGGCTCACAAGACCAAGGTCCAGTACTGCCCGACCAAGGCCTTGCCGAACGAGCGATGCTTTTCTTCCTTTTCGAGCTGAAAGCCGCGCGCCTCGTAGAGGCGGCACGCGGCGTCGAGGTGCGATTGCGTCCACAACATCAATGAGCGATAGCCCTTGGCCCGAGCAAAACGGATGCATTCATCGACCAGGCGCGCACCCAGGCCCTGTCCTCGCGCCGCGGGCTCGACATACAACAAGCGCAATTGCGCCACGCGCGCCGACTTGCGCACCACGAACACCGCGCCGACGATTCGCTCGCCCTGCTCGGCGACCCAGCAGCGCTCCCACTTCGAATCGAACTTCTGCACGAAGCGCGCGGCGATCTCGGCCACCAGCGCCTCGAAGGTTTCGTCGTAGCCGTAGTCCTGCGCGTACAGCAGGCCCTGGCGGTGCGCGATCCAGCCGACATCGCCGACCTGGTGCGGGCGCAGCATGATCGGCTGCGGCGCGCCAGGCACGTTCGGCGTCAGCGCGTGCTCGACGGTGCGCATCGCCGCGCGCAGCTCTTCGGCGCGGCCGCTATCGAGGTGCGACGTCAGCGCTGCGGCCTGTGCACTCGACGCCTGCTCCAGCGGCGTCAGCGCCTTGTGGCCCTTGGCGGTGGCGGTGAGCGTGCTGCTGCGCGCGTCGCTGGCATGAGCGCCGCGCTTGACCAGGCCTCGCAGGACGAATCGGCGCAGCAGGCGGCTCAGGTAGCCGGCGTCGAGGGCCAGCGCGCGCCCCAGGCCGGCCGCAGTCTGGCCCGGCTGGTGCACGATCTCATAGAGCACGCGCACCTCGGTGAGCGAAAAGCCGCTGCCCAGCAGCCGCTCGTCGAGCAGGCCGAGTTGGCGTGTGTAGAAGCGGCTGAAGCGGCGCAGCGCCGCGACGTGAGGAGATTCGATTGCACCGGCCATGCAGCCATCTTGCCGCCGATGATTGACTCAGTCAAATACTTGCCTGACGGCGTCAACGATGCTGCAACAACTGCGCCGCAACGGCAGCGGCGATGACCTCGGGCTCCTTGCCGGCAACGCCGCGCACACCGATCGGGCAGGTGATGCGCGCGATCTCAGCCGCGGCAAAACCGCGCGCTTCAAGCCGGTGCGTGAACGCCGCCCACTTGCTCTTGCTGCCGATCAGGCCGATGAACGGCAGGTCATCGCGCTCGCGCAATCGCTTCAGACACGCCGCCACGACTTCCAGATCTTCGGCGTGCGAGAAGCTCATGATCAGCACGCGCGAGCCGGGCACAAGATCGCGCACCGCCGACTCCACAGGCGCCGAGTGCTCAGCCAGCACCTGCGGCGGCAGGGAATCGGGGAAGACCTCGTCGCGGCTGTCGATCCAGTGCACGCGCACCGGCAGCGGCGCCAGCGCGTGCACGATGGCGCGGCCGACATGCCCGCCGCCGAACAGCGCCACCGGCATGCGGCGACTGTCCTGTTCGGCTTGCAGCCGGTCGAGCAGCGCAGCAGCCAGCGTCGGCTGCACGCGCTCGAAGCCAAGATGAACCACGCCGCCGCAGCACTGCCCAAGCGACGGCCCGAGGGCGAAGCGGCGTTGGGCTTCCAGCGGTCCGCCGGCCAGCCCAGCGCGCGCCAGCCCGATGGCGTCGAACTCCAGATGCCCGCCGCCGACGGTGCCGAGCACGCGGCCGGCGAGCACTGCCATCCACGTCCCGGCCTCTCGCGGCACTGAGCCTTGCGTCTGCAGCACGCTGACCAGCACGGCCGGCTCTGCGGCGAGCCAGGCACGCAGCGTCTCGAGGGTCGGATCGACAGTGGCGGGCATGCGTCGAGTTTAGGGCGCGCCGACGTTCACATGGCCTCATACCAATTTGCGATCGATCGCATAGAAAGCACCGTTCGGCCTGAGCTTGTGGAAGGGCTTCGACAAGCTCAGCCCGAACGGGATTCTTCTGCCATCGAACGCAATTCGGTATCAGTCGCGCGCCCTTGCGCCGGATCAAGAACGGGCCGCCGGCCGCGCTGCACAGTCGCGCCATGGCCGCCACGCCGCTGTTCATCGACCGCATCGACGCTGCCGTCGACCATCTGCTCGACACGGTCAATGGCGATGTCGTGCTCGGCCTGCCGCTGGGCATCGGCAAGCCCAACGTGCTGGCCAACGCCCTGTACCGGCGCATCAAGGCCAACCCGGCGCGGCGTCTGCGCATCGTCACCGCGCTGTCGTTGTTGAAGCCCGTCGGCCACAGCGATCTGGAGCGGCACTTTCTCGAACCGCTGGCCGAGCGCCTGTTCGGCGACTACCCCGACCTTGACTACGCCACCGATCTGCGCGCCAACGCGCTGGCGCCGAACGTCGAGGTGCGCGAGTTCTTCATGAAGACCGGCGACTACCTCGGCAACGCCAGTGCGCAGCAGGGCTACATCTCGACCAACTACACCTTCGTTGCCCGCGACATGGCGCTGCAAGGCATGAACGTGATCGCGCAGGCGGTGGCCGCACATGGCGAGGGCGACAACCTGCGCCTGAGCCTGTCGAGCAACCCGGACGTGACCTTCGAGGTCATCGAGCGCTATGCGCAGCTCGGCCTGCCGCTGCTCAAGGTCGCGGTGATCAACAAGAAGCTCCCCTTCATGCCCAATGGCGCCGAGGTCTCGCCGTCGATGTTCGATGTCATCGTCACCGACCCTGCTGCCACGCACACGCTGTTCGGCGCGCCGAACAACCGCGTGACGGCGGCCGACTACGCGATCGGCCTGCATGCGGCCAGCCTGGTCGAAGACGGCGGCACGCTGCAGATCGGCATCGGTTCGCTCGGCGATGCGATCGCCCAGGCACTGATCGTGCGCGACCGCCACGGCACGGAGTTCCGGCGCATCCTCGAGTCGCTGTGCCCGGACGGCATCGCCGGTCTTGAGCTCGGTCGTTTCGATCGTGGCCTTTACGGCTGCTCGGAGATGTTCGTCAACGGCTTCCTGCGCCTGATCGAAGCCGGCATCGTGAAGCGCGAGGTCTTTGCCGACCAAGGGCTGCAAGACTTGCTCAACAGCGGCCGCATCGCCGACGAAACGGTCACGCCGGCGACGCTGCGTGCGCTGATCGACGCACGCGTGGTGCGCTGTCCGCTCGGCGCACCCGACCTGCAATGGCTGCAACGGTTCGGCGTGATGCGCCCCGACGTGACGCTCGAGGGCCAGACGTTGGTGCGCGGCGACGTGCGAGCGAGCGCCGACCTGGCCGACAGCGCTGCGCTCGATGCCGTCGCGCCGATGCTCGGCAAGCGCCTGCTCGGCGGCGTGTTCATGACCGGCGGCTTCTTCGTCGGCCCGCAAGACTTCTACGAACGCCTGCGCACGATGCCGGCGCAGGAGCTGGCGAAGATCGACATGACGCGCATCGACTTCATCAACCAGCTCTACGGCCAGGGCGACCTGAAGCGCGCGCAGCGGCGCAAGGCGCGCTTCATGAACACGACGATGATGGTCACCGCGCTCGGCGCGGCGGTGAGCGATGCTCTCGACACAGGCCAGGTCGTCAGCGGCGTCGGCGGGCAGTACAACTTTGTGGCCATGGCGCACGCGATGCCCGATGCGCGGCTGGTGATGATGCTGCGCGCCACGCACGAGCACAAAGACGGCGTGCGCAGCAGCATCGTCTGGAGCTACGGCCATGTGACGATCCCGCGCCACCTGCGCGACATCGTCATCACCGAGTACGGCGTCGCCGACCTGCGCGGCCAGCCCGACAGCGAAGTCATCCAGCGCCTGATCGCGGTCACCGACTCGCGCTTTCAGGAGGATCTCGTCAAGCAGGCCAAGGCCCAAGGCAAGCTGCCGGCGCACTACGCCGTGCCCGAACGCTACCGGCGCAACCTGCCGCAAACGCTCGACGCCACGCTGCAGCCCTGGGCCGATGCCGGGCTGTTGCCGGACTTTCCGTTCGGCACCGACCTCACCGACGACGAGCTGCACATCGTGCGTGCATTGAAGAAGATGAAGCACGCCAGCGCGCACCCACTGGAGCTGGTGCAGATGGCGGTGAAAAGCCTGTGGCAAGACAAGGAAGCACCGCACGCTTATCTCGATCGGCTCGGACTTACAGAGGCTCACAGCTTCAAGGACTTGTTTATCCGGCGACTTTTTGCGGGAAATCTGTAGCGGCTGTTTCGTCTCGGTCGCGACGTGAACGGGGTGCGCGTTTTATGCTCTGCCCCATGGAAAAACGCAGTTCTCTCCCGACCTTTCGCCGCTCTTTCACACAAGCCACGATCGCCCTGCTCGGCGCCACCGCGCTCGGCATTGCCGCCTGCGGCGGCGGCGGGGGTGGCAGTGGTGACGGCACGTTCGGCAACGAGCAGCCGCTGGACAGCAGTCAGGCTGCATCGAACGTTGGCCAAGCCACGGTCCTGGGTGCGCAACTCAATGCGCCCTGGGGCTTGGCCTTTCTGCCCGGCGGCAACATGCTGATCACGGAAAAAGGCGGCACGGTCGCCCTGGTCAACAACACCGGCGCCGACGTGCTGGGCCGCCTGGACGGACCGCCGAGTGTTGACACCACAGGCCAAGGCGGCCTGCTCGACATCGCGCTTGACACCGACTTCGCCACCACGCGCTGGGTGTTTCTCAGCTTCTCCGAATCCGGCGCCGGCGGCGCGGGTACGGCGCTGGCGCGCGGCACGCTCAACGCCGGCTACAACGGCTGGGAGCAGAGCCCGCAGGTCATATGGCGACAAACGCCGAAGGTGGCGGCGGGCCCGCACTACGGCGCGCGCATCGCCTTTCGCAACGACCAGTCGCTCTACCTCGCCGTCGGCGAGCGCGGCATGGAGGCCAACGACGGCAATGCGCGCGCCGATGGCGTGCAGAACAGCGGCAACACGATCGGCAAGGTGGTGCGCCTGAACCGCGATGGTGCGCCGGCCGACGGCAGCGCCTTGGGCATCTGGAGCACCGGCCACCGCAACCCCCAGGGCGCCGCGGTGCGGCCGGGCACCAACGAACTCTGGATCACCGAGCATGGCCCGCAAGGCGGCGACGAGTTGAACCTGGTCGTGCAAGGCGGCAACTACGGCTGGCCGGTGAAGAGCTATGGCTGCAACTATGGCGCGCCGGTCGGCACCGCGTGCCGCATTGGCGGCGGCTTCCATGCACCGTCCTATGTCGAACCGAAGTCGATCTGGGTGCCCGAATCCACCGCGCCGTCGGGCCTGCTGTTCTACACCGGCAATCAATTCCCAGAATGGAATGGCAGTGTGTTGAGCGGCGCGCTCATCGGCACCTCACTCTGGCGCACGGTGTTGGACGGCAGCGGCAACGGCGTGTCGCGGCAGGAGATTGCATCGGTGAAGAACCTGGGCGCGCGCATCCGCGACGTGCGCCAAGGACCGGACGGCAACATCTACCTGCTCACCGACGGCAGCGGCGCCAACGCCAGTCGAATCGTGCGCTTGGCGCCGTAAGGCGACGCTGAAGAAGTCCGTGCGGATGCGCGCGCTCTGGTTTGGGATGGGATGCAAGGCGCAAACCGCAGCGATACCCGAAGGTATCGCGAGCATTTGCAACGCAGCAAACCGCCCAAAGCAGAGATGCGCGCGCCGCGAGGGACTTCTTCAGCGTTGCCCCAAGGTCTTTCGAGCTGCGGCACGATGGCCGCCTCGACCACTCCGAGGCCGCTCATCGTGCGATCTCTTCTGCTATTTCTCGCCGCGGCGCTGGTCAGCGCTGGCGCCTTCGCGCAATCGCTCAAGCCCGTCGTCGTCGCCAGGGGCCTCGAACATCCGTGGGGCCTGGCCTTCCTGCCCGATGGCCGGATGCTCGTCACCGAGCGGCCGGGGCGCCTGCGCATCGTCGAGCTTGACGGCAGACTGAACGCTCCCGTGACCGGCCTGCCGTCGGTCGCAGCCGCCGGCCAGGGCGGTTTGCTCGACGTGGTGCTGCATCCTCAGTTCGCGAGCAACCAGCTCGTCTATTGGAGCTTCAGCGAATCCGCAGAACCTGGTGGAGCGGGCGGCGCAGGCACGGCGGTGGCTCGCGCTCGGCTCGATGGCAACAGCCTGGCCAACGTGCAGGTGATCTTTCGCCAGCAGCCCAAAGTCAGCGGCGGCAACAACCACTTCGGCTCGCGCCTGGTCTGGTCTCGCGACGGCCGCCTGTTCATCGGCCTGGGCGACCGCTTCACGCGCAAGGACGACGCGCAAACGCTGGACAACCACATCGGCAAGGTCGTGCGCATCGAGGCCGATGGCAAAGCACCCGCCGACAACCCGTTCGTCGCAAGCGCCGGGGCCAAAGCCGAGGTCTGGAGCTACGGCCATCGCAACATCCAGGGTGCGGCGCTGCACCCGACGAGCGGCGAGTTGTGGACCGTCGAGCATGGGCCGCAGGGCGGCGATGAACTCAACGTGCCCGCAGCCGGCGCCAACCACGGCTGGCCCGTCATCACCTATGGCCGCAACTACGGCATCGGCACCGCGATCGGCGAAGGCACCGAGCGCGCCGATGTCGCGGCGCCGCTGCGCCACTGGATTCCCTCGATCGCGCCATCGGGCATGGCCTTCCTGACGAGCGAGCGCTACCCCGGCTGGAAGGGCAACCTCTTCATTGGCGCCTTGCGCGGCACACACCTTGCGCGCCTCGAACTCGACGGCCGCAAGGTGGTGAAGGAAGAACGGTTGCTGGCCGAGCGCAGCACACGCATCCGCGACGTGCGCCAGGGCCCGGATGGCTGGCTCTACGTGCTCACCGACAGTGCCGATGGGCAGGTGTGGCGGCTGGAACGCTGACATGACAGCCCCTCGCTTGCTGCGCTCGCACTCCCCCGAGGGGAGGCTCAGGCCGACGCTTGGGAGCGGCCCGGCGCTAGTCTGAGCGTAGCTCCCCAAAGGCGATCAAGCGTCGCTGGCGTTGCCTTTCGAATGACAGTCGCCGTCCTTCTTCATATCAGCCGGCGTCGCGCGCGTGGCCGCCGTGCCTTCGCTCCTGGCCTTGTTCACTTCCTTGACGGCCTGAGCGTTCTGCGGCGCGGCCTTGGACGCGGTCGCAGGCTTGACCGTCGCCTGAGGGGCGGGCTTGGCCTTCTCGGCAGGGCTTTGCGCTTGGGCAAGGCAGGGGGCTGCGAGTGCAGCAACCGCCGTGAAGACCAGAGACGAAACTCGCATGGCAACCTCCGGGGGGTGAGCAGCGAGGCGACTCTACTCCCGCAGCGGCCCCTCGCCAATCACCCCGGCACCGGCGTGGGCGTTCAGGCCGTCTTCGGCGCCCGCATGACGCGCCGCTCGACCAGGCCGCGCATCAGGCCCAGCGAAAACTGGTGCGCGTGGATCAAGGCCAGGATGCCGTTCTTGTGCAGTTGCGACAGGGTGGCCTCGGGCAGCTCGCTGAATTTCTTTTCATCGACGGTGAGAAATCCGTCGACCGTGAGTTGCTGGCCGTTGGGCAGCGTGGCATCGAAGCGCATCGGTTGCAGCAGGTTCAGATCGAGCAGGCTGCGGCCGAGCAGGCGCGTGCGCTGGGCTTCGTTCTCCAATTGCTCCAGAAACTGGCGCCGCTCTTCGAGCACAGGCGTCGGCTCGCCCTGGTCGGTGAAAAGCGGCTCGCCCACGGTCGCGGACAAGGCATCGGCCTTGCCATCGACGACGACGACGTAGCTCTGGCCATCGGTGCGCGCCAGGCCGAGCGGGTAGCCGCGCAGCAGCGCCGGCACATAGCGAGCGGCCCACGAGCCGTCGCTGTTCAACATCAGGTTCTCACCCTGGGTCAGGCCGAAAACCACCACTGGCGCGACTTCGCGCTGGCCGTCGTCGCCCTTGCCGGCTTCGATGAAGACGATCGGGTAGTCGCGCGCGGCATCGATGAACTCCACCGCCGCGATGAACAGCGCGTTCATGCCGGCCGTGCGGTCGAAACGCACCGTCGGCGCGTTCAGGCGCTGTGCTCGGTGCTGGACGCGGTCGAGGGCCACCGGCGCGGAGAAGAGAACAGGGTCGATCATGTCAGTGGCGCCCGGCCGTCCGAAGCCACTGACGCGCCCCAAGGGCCGTGAAGGGGCCCTTTTCTGCGCCCAGGGGCAGCGCACGAAGCGAGCGTGGGGGTTGTTTCATTCTGGGGTCTCACTCTGTGGTTTGCGGAATCGGCGCCACCAGCACCTTGTCGATGCGCTTGCCGTCCATGTCGACGACTTCGAAGCGCCAGCCGTCCCAGTCCACGCGGTCGGTGGTGCTGGGCAGGCGGCCGAGCAAGAGCATGATCATGCCGGCCAGCGTGTTGTAGCGGCCGCGGTCTTCTTCAGGCAACGCCTTCAGGCCGAGGCGGTCCTTCATCTCGGGCACGGGGATCAGGCCGTCGAGCAGCCAGCTGCCATCGTCGCGCGCAATGGCCCAGGCGTCGCCGTCGGCCGGCGCGTTGAACTCGCCGGTGATGGCCTCGAGTACGTCGCGCACCGTGATCACGCCTTGCACTTCACCGTACTCGTCAACGACGAACACGAGTTCGGCATCGGAGCCGCGAAAGTGTTCGAGCAGTTCCATGCCGGTGAGTGTTTCGGGCACGAACACCGGCGCGCTGACGAAGTCGGCGATCGACGGCGTGTCGCCGCGCGCCAGCGCCGGCAGCAGCGCCTGCGCTGCCAGCACGCCGACGACATCGGTCAGATCGCCGCGGCACACCGGGTAGCGCGTGTGCTGGTGCTCGGCCATGCGCGCCAGCGTGTCGGCCAGCGGCACGGCAGTGTCGAGCCAGGTGATCTCGGCGCGCGGGATCATCATCGAGCCGACCTGGCGCTCGTCGAGCCGGAACACGTTGCGCACCATGGTGTGCTCCTGCTGCTCGATGACGCCGGCATCGACGCCCTCTTCCAGGCTGGCCGCGATTTCCTCTTCAGTGACGCTGCGGTTGGTGTCGCCCTTGATGCCGAGCACGCGCAGCATCGCTTCGGTGCACATCGACAGCAGCGCCACGAAGGGCCGCGTCGCCGTAGACAGCCAGTTCATCGGCGTGGCCACCAGCCGCGCGACCGTTTCCGGGTAGAGCTGGCCGACGCGCTTGGGCACCAGCTCGCCGAAGATGATGGTCAGGAAAGTGATGATCACCACCACCAGGGCCGTCGCCGACACGGCCGCGCCTTTGGGCGGCAGCGCCGGAAACGTGTGCGTGAGCCAGTCGGACAGAGGCTGCGAGAACGCAGCATCGCCGACGATGCCGTTCAAGACGCCGATCGATGTGATGCCGATCTGCACTGTGGACAAGAACTTGGTCGGCTTGTCGTGCAGCTCGATCGCGGTTTGCGCACCATGCTCGCCGGCCTCCACCATGACCTGCAGCCGCGCCTTGCGGCTGGCGGTGAGCCCCATCTCCGACATGGCGAAGACACCGTTGAGCAAGATCAGAAAAATCAGGAGCGCAACGTCCATGCCAATGGCAGGGAGTGAAGGGCCGCAGAGCGTAGCAGAATCGCGCCGTGCACTACCTCATCGGCGACCTCCAAGGCTGCTGCGACGCCTTCGACCGATTGCTCGCCGAAATCGCCTTCTCGTCGTCGCGCGACAGCATCACGGTGCTCGGCGACTTGGTCAACCGCGGGCCGCAATCGCTGGCGGTGTTGCAGCGCGTGCGCGGGCTCGGCGCGTCGGCCGATGCGCTGCTCGGCAACCACGACCTGCACCTGCTCGCCGTCGCGCACGGTGTGCGGCCGGCGCATGGCAGTGACACACTGAACGAAATCCTCGAATCGCCGGAGCGCGACGCGTGGCTCGAATGGCTGCGCGCGCGACCGCTCGCCATCGAGCGCCACGGCTGGCTGTGCGTACATGCCGGCGTCAACCCGGCCTGGACCTCGTTTCAAACGCTCGCGCTGGCCGCCGAAGTCGAAGCGCTGCTGCGCGGCCCCGACCTCGCGGCGTTCCTGCCGCAGATGTACGGCAATCAACCGGCGCGCTGGAGCGATGCGCTGCAAGGGGCCGAGCGTTGGCGGCACGTGATCAATGTGCTGACGCGGATCCGCTTCGTGCATGCCGCCGACGGCACGCTCGACTTCAAGGTCAAGGAAGGCGCCGACGCCGCGCCGCCCGGCCTCGTGCCCTGGTTCGACGCACCGCAGCGCGCCAGCGCGAACAGCGCCATCGCCTTCGGCCACTGGTCCACGCTCGGCCTCGTCAACCGCGCCGACCTGCTCGGCATCGACACCGGCTGCGTCTGGGGTGGCGCCCTCACCGCTGTGCGTGTCGATGGCGGGCGGCGCGAGGTGGTGCAGGTGCGGTGCGAGCCAGCGCAGTCACCGTTGTAGGTCGCGCGCCAGCCCCATCTTTGCCAACAACGGCGTCACCGCCGGCACCGTCAGCATCGTGCTGGCCACCGCCATGATGAGCAGTGCGGTGAAGGTGTCGGCGCTGATGATCTGCTTGTCGAGCAGCACGTTGGCGAAGATGATCATGATCAGCGCCTTGGTCTGCAGCAGCCAGCCGATGGCCCAGGTTTCATGGCGCGTCCAGCCGAGCAGCTTGCCGGCCACACCGACACCGGCGAGTTTGCCGGCGACTGACGCCACGAGCAGGATCGCGGCCGCAACGAACACCGAGGCGCCGCCGACCGACCACGCAGTGCGCAAGCCAGTGGAGAGAAAGAACACCGGCATCAGCACCAGCAGCACGTGGTGACGCAGTTGGTCCATCTCGCGCTGATCGAACCACTCGGAATCGAGCACCGCGCCGGCGAGAAAGGCGCCGACCATGAAGTGCAGCCCTGACCAGTCAGCGCCGAAGGCAATGGCGGCGAGCCACACCACCGCGATGTACCAGCGGTCGCGCTCGGGCAGGCGCGGCATCGCCCAGCGCACCGCGGCGGCGGCGAGCGCGAACAGCGCCAGGAAGGCGGCTTGCCGGCCGACACGCTGCCAGTCGAGCAGGATCAGCGCGAGCACGCCCCAGATCGCAATGTCGTCCAGGCTGGCGTAGCGCAGGATGCGCTGACCCAGCGGCTGGCGCAGGATGGACAACTTCTCCATCAACAGAATCAGGATCGGCAACGCCGTCACCGCACACGCCATGCCGATGCCGAGCAGGAACTGCCAATGCTCGCCCTGCGGCCCGCGCCATCCGCTGCCCGGCAGCAGCAGTGCGGCCGCGCAGCCCAGCGCCAGCGGCGCGCCGAGCGCGAGGCCGGCGGTCAGGCCGGTCTCGCCGCGGCGCTGCCAGGCTTGGCGCAAGTCGAGTTCGATCCCGGCGATCCAGACGAACAACATCACCGCCCACCAGGCCACGCCGTTCAAGGCCGTGACGACCTGCGGGTTGAAAACGAACTGGTAGTACTCGGGAAACGCCGCACCGAGCACGCCAGGCCCGAGCACGATGCCGGTGATGATCTGCACCACCACCAGCGGCGCCCAGTAGTCGGTGCGGCCCAGGCGCCAGATCAGATACGGCATCGCGAAGATGATGATCATCGCGATGAGGAAGATCTCGGTGGTGTTCATGCGGCACTGGAAAATTCGGCGCGCAGTGTCGCACGCGTTAAAGTGCGGCCCCTTGGCGAAACCCAGGAGGCTTGGGGGAGTGGTTTAACCCAGCAGTCTTGAAAACTGCCGACCCGCAAGGGTCCGTGAGTTCGAATCTCACAGCCTCCGCCGCCCGATGCGCCGATGGCGCGGCGCAGCTGGGGCCGCGCGAGCTGCTGACATGCTGTGCGGTACCGGTCAGCGACCGCGTGCCCGGCGATGGAGGTGTTCAAACCGCGGGCTTTGATGCAGCATCACCGGCGATGAACTCTCCCGCCTTCACTCACCGCGTCGGTGCGCGCAGCTTCACCTTCGACAGCTTGCGCGAGTTGATGGCCAAGGCCACGCCCGAACGCTCCGGCGACCGGCTCGCGGGCATTGCGGCGCAATCAGCCGAGGAGCGCGTGATCGCGCAGATGGCGCTGGCCGACGTGCCGCTGCGCCGCTTCCTGAGCGACGCACTGATTCCCTATGAGAGCGACGAGATCACGCGGCTGATCATCGACACGCATGACGCCGCTGCCTTTGCGCCGATCGCTCACCTGACGGTCGGCGACTTGCGCAACTGGCTGCTGGGCGATGACACCGACACGGCCACGCTGGCCCGCGTCGCCCGCGGCATCACCCCCGAGATGGCCGCGGCCGCCGCCAAGATCATGCGCAACCAGGACCTGATCCTGGTGGCGAAGAAGTGCCAAGTCACGACGGCGTTTCGCAACACCCTTGGCCTGCCGGGGCGCCTGTCCACGCGCCTGCAACCCAATCACCCGACCGACGACGCCAGCGGCATCGCCGCCAGCCTGCTCGACGGTTTGCTGTACGGCAGCGGCGACGCGGTGCTGGGCATCAACCCGGCGACGGACAACGTGGCCCAGGTGGTCCAGCTCGTCAGCATGCTGGCGCGCGTGATCGAGCACTACGAGATCCCGACACAGTCCTGCGTGCTGACCCATGTGACCAACACCTTGCAGGCCATCGAGCGCGGAGCGCCGGTGGATCTGGTCTTCCAATCCATCGGTGGCACCGAGGCCACCAACACCAGCTTCGGCGTGAACCTGGCGCTGCTGGGTGAAGCGCGCAGCGCGGCGCTTTGCTTGAAGCGCGGCACCGTGGGCGACAACGTCATGTACTTCGAAACCGGCCAGGGCAGCGCCTTGTCCGCCAACGCGCACCACGGCGTGGACCAGCAGACGTGCGAGGCGCGGGCGTACGCGGTGGCGCGGCACTTCAAGCCGCTGTTGGTCAACAGCGTCGTCGGGTTCATCGGCCCCGAGTACCTCTACGACGGCAAGCAGATCATCCGCGCCGGCCTGGAAGACCACTTCTGCGCCAAGCTGCTGGGCCTGCCGATGGGCTGCGATGTCTGCTACACCAACCATGCCGAAGCAGACCAGAACGACATGGATGTGCTTCTGACCCTGCTGGCCACCGCGGGTTGCACCTTCGTGATGGGCGTTCCGGGCTCGGACGACATCATGCTGAACTACCAGACGACGTCGTTTCACGATGCCCTGTACGCGCGCCGCCTGCTCGGCCTGCGCCCGGCGCCGGAGTTCGAGGCCTGGCTGGAGCGCACGCGAATCTACAGCGCAGGCGAACATCCGGGCGAGGCGCGGTTCCGTCTGTCATCGCAACTGCCTGCGCTCTTCGCGCCGGCGATGCGCAGCCTGCGATGAGTCATCAGCCTGAACCTCCGGTGATCGCCAATCCCTGGGAGGCGCTGCGCCAGTTCACGCAAGCGCGCATTGCGTTGGGACGCGCCGGCGTCAGCCTGCCCACTCAGGCGCACCTCGCCTTTCAACTCGCGCATGCGCAAGCGCGCGATGCCGTGCACGACCGGATCGACACTGCGGCACTGCGAGCAGCATTGAGCACGCTGTCGCACGATGTCCTGGCTTTGCGCAGCGCAGCCGGCGACCGCTCCACCTACCTTCAGCGGCCCGATCTCGGCAGGCGACTCGATGCGGCATCGCGCGAACGCCTGTTGCATCGCCGGGAACAAGTTGCGGAAGGCATCGACTTGGCAATCGTCGTCGCCGACGGCTTGTCTGCTCGAGCGGCCGGCCGGCACGCCCAACCCCTGCTCGAACGGGTCTTGCCCGCGCTGCAATCCGCCGGCTGGTCGGTGGGCCCGCTGGTGCTGGTCGAACATGGGCGCGTGGCGATCGGCGACGACGTTGGTCATCTGCTGGGTGCGCGCCTCGTGGCGGTGCTGATCGGCGAGCGCCCGGGCCTGAGTTCGCCCGACAGCCTGGGCGTCTATCTGACGTGGATGCCCTGCCCTGGCCTCGCCGACGCCAGCCGCAACTGCATCTCGAACATCCGCCCGGCCGGCCTCGGCTATGACGAGGCCGCGCACAAACTGCGCTATCTACTGCACGAAGCCCGCCGAGGCCAGCGCTCAGGCATCGGGCTCAAGGATCAGACCGCGGCGCTCGGCGCTGGACCGGTGGACGACACGTCCACCAGCTTCTTGCTGCCGCAACCGCGAACCGACGGCGGCGGCTGAAATGCGCTTCACACCCGCGCTGATCGGTCGACCGATCAGTTTTTGATTGCAACCACCTGCGCGCATTTTGCGTCGGCGTTCGTTGTGCTTGCACGGGTTTCTCCCGATCATCTAGTTATCGCTCGAAACTATATTGATCGGCTACCCCACCGCACGCCATGACCTTTTGTCTCGCTCCCCCCCGCGGACTGTCGGCCCGGCTCGCCGTGCTGCAGGGCAGCGTCAGCGCCCGGTTCGCATTTCTCGTGGGGCATGCGCGCAAAGGGGTGAAGACCTCGTGAGCCCGGTTCGGTATCGCGACGCGCAGGTCGGTGGGTGCGTCGAAGCCTTGGTTGAGCAGCGTGCCGACGGCAGCACGTTCGTGCGCTCGACCGAAGCGCTGAGCCCATTTCCATTGCGCCTCACCGACCGCCTGGAGCAATGGGCGCAATCGGCGCCGGACCGCACCTTCGTCGCGCGGCGCGACCAGAGCGGTGAGTGGCGGCGCATCAGCTACGCGCAGATGCTCGTGCGCGCACAGGCGGTGGGTCAATCGCTGCTCAACTTCGGCTTGTCGGCCGAGCGACCGCTGGCGATCCTGTCCGGCAACGACATCGAGCACCTGACGCTGGCCCTCGGTGCGATGTGGGCTGGCGTGCCCTGCGTGCCGGTCTCGACCGCGTACTCGCTGGTGTCGCAAGACTTCGGCAAGCTGCGCCACATCCTCGGCGTGACGACACCCGGCCTGGTGTTCGCGAGCGACGTGTCGTATCTCAAGGCCATCGAGGCCACGCTGCCGGGCGAGGTCGTTCGCGTCATCGGCCAGCAGGCGCTCGATCACCTGCTCGCCACCACCCCGGGCCCAGCGCTGGCGGCCGCGCATGCGCAGGTGGGCCCCGACACGATCGCCAAGCTGCTCTTCACCTCGGGCTCGACCAAAGACCCGAAAGGCGTGATCACGACGCACCGCATGCTGTGCGCCAACCAGCAGATGATCCGCCAGTGTTTCGGCTTCCTGGCGAACGCCGACGAGCCGCCGGTGCTGATCGACTGGCTGCCCTGGAACCATGTCTTCGGCGGCAGCCACAACGTCGGCATCGCGCTCTACAACGGCGGCACGCTCTACATCGATGACGGTAAGCCCACGCCCTCGGGCATGGCCGAGACGCTGCGCAATCTGCGCGAGATCTCGCCGACGATTTATTTCAATGTGCCCAAGGGCCTGGAAGAAATCGCCATGGCGATGGACAGCGACACGCTGCTGCGCAACACGCTGTTCAAGCACTGCAAGGCGATCATGTTTGCCGGCGCGGCGCTCGCCCAACCGGTGTGGGACAAGCTGCACGCACATGCCGAGGCGGCGGTCGGCGAGCGCGTGCGCGTGATCACCGGCCTGGGCATGACCGAGACCGCACCGTCGTGCACCTTTGCCGTCGGCACCGCTGTCGCGTCAGGTCACATCGGCCTGCCGGCGCCGGGCGTCGAAGCCAAGCTGGTGCCCGTGGACGGCAAGCTGGAGATTCGCTTTCGCGGCCCCAACGTCATGCCGGGCTACTGGCGTGCGCCCGAGCAGAGCGCCGCGGCGTTCGACGACGAAGGCTTCTACCGCACCGGCGACGCCGTGAAGTGGATCGATGCCGCAAAACCGCAGCGTGGCCTGCTCTTCGACGGCCGCACGGCCGAAGACTTCAAGCTCTCGACCGGCACCTTCGTCAGCGTCGGCCCGCTGCGCGCCAAGATCGTGTTGGCGGGTGACCCGTGCGTGCAGGACGCGGTGATCACCGGCCTGAACCGCGGCGAGGTCGGTGCGCTGCTGTTCCCTCGCGCCGATGAATGCCGCCGCCTCGCCGGCCTGCCCGCGAGCACGCCGCTGCCCGAGGTGCTGCACCACGCTGCTGTGCGCGCGTTTTTCCAGGCGCTGGCCGACCGCTTGTGGCGCGAGTCCACCGGCAGCGCCAGTCGCGTCGCGCGGCTGCATGTGCTGGCCGAGCCGCCGTCGATCGACAAAGGCGAGGTCACCGACAAGGGCTCGATCAACCAGCGCGCCGTGCTCGCGCACCGCGATTCGCTGGTGACGGCGCTGTACGAAGGCGCTGTGTCCGACCCCTTTGTGATCCTGCCGAACAAGATACCGCATTGACCTGTCCATCAACAACGGAGACACCCCCCATGTTCAACCGCCGCACCTTCATCGCCACCACCGCCGCCAGCGCCGCCTGGCCCGGCATCGCTTTTGCGCAGTCGCTCGAAAGCGCGCGCGTGATCTGCGGCTTTCCGGCCGGCGGCACCACCGACGCCGTGTCGCGACGGATTGCCGACAAGCTGCGCGGCAGCTACGCCAAAAACACGCTCGTCGAGAACAAGCCCGGCGCTGGCGGCCGCTTGGGCGTCGAAGAGCTGAAGCGCAGCGCACCCGACGGCAGCACCCTGTTGTTGACGCCGGCCGCCATGATCACGCTCTACCCGCACATCTATCGCTCGCTGAGTTACGGCGTCGATGACGTGACGCCGGTGTGCACCGGCGGCACGGTGGCTTTCGGCCTGGGCGTCGGTCCCGCCGTGCCGGCCAGCGTGAAGAACGTCGCCGACTATCTGCAGTGGGCCAAGGCCAACCCGGCACAGGCCAGCTACGGCTCGCCGGGCGCCGGCTCGCCGCCGCACTTCGTCGCGGCGCTGCTGGGCAAGGTCTCCGGCACCGACTTGAACCACGTGCCCTACCGCGGCTCGGCCCCCGGCATCCAGGATCTGCTGGGCGGCCAGGTGCCGGCGTTCAGCTCACCGATCGGCGACTACCTGCCGCACTTGAAGAGCGGCAAGCTGCGCTTGTTGGCCACCTCGGGCGCGACCCGCTCGCGCTTCACGCCCGACGTGGCGACCTATGCCGAACAGGGCCTGCGCGACCTGACGATGACCGAGTGGTATGGCTTCTTCCTGCCGGCCAAGGCATCGCCTGACGTGGTGGCTCGTCTCGCGCAAGCGATCGGCGCGGCGGTCAACGCGCCCGACACGGCCGAGGCCTTTGCGCAGTTCGGCATCGAGGCCGGCGCCAACACGCCGGCCGAGCTGTCCAAGGCGGTGCGCGAAGAAAACGCGAACTGGGCGCCGATCGTCAAGCGTGTCGGCTTCACACCGGAAGCGTAGGTTCGCGCGATCACTGCAACGACGGTGAACGCGCGCCTGTCCGCCGCGCCCGAGCCCGCCGCGCTGGAGGCGCGTGCGGCGCCGCTGTCGTTCGGGCCGCTGGCCGGCATCGCCGGCTTTCACCTCGCCCGCGCTGCGGTGACGACGCAGGACTGCTTCCAGCGCCACATCGCAGCCCCCTTCGATCTGAGCAAGATCGAGTTCTCGCTGCTGATGCTGGTCATGGCCAACGCGGGGGTCACCCCCAAACGCCTGGCGCGCGCGCTGGCCGTGACGGCCCCGAAGCTGACGCTGTTGCTCGACGGCCTGCAGGCGCGCGGACTGATCAAACGCGAACGCAACGCCGCCGATGGCCGCTCGCAACACGTGATGCTCACCGACCGCGGCCGCAAACTCGGCCGCGACACGGCGGCGGCGGCCGAGCCGATGGAGCGTGAGTTGCTCGGCCACTTGAGCCGCGCCGAGCACGCGATGCTGATCGAGCTGCTGGCCAAGCTGGCCGGGCGGGCTTGAACCGCCGCGGCGGCGTGTTCGCGCGCGACCCACGGAACGAGGTGTCAAGCGACCGCCGCACGCCTGGCTTCGCCAGGCCCCTGGCGTCCCCCCTGAGGGGAGCGGCGTCAGCCGCTCCCTGGGGGTGATCAACCTACACAGGTGCGGTTCTTGCCTGTGCGTTTGGCTTCGTAGAGCGCGCTGTCGGCACGTTCGAGCGAGCTGCCCAGCGGCTCGCCGGCTTGCCACAGCGTGACGCCGGCGGAAAAGGTGACGAAGACATCGCGGCCCTCGTGCATGAACAGGCTCATCGACAGGCCACGTTGCACACGCGTCAGGACTTCCTGCGCATCGGTCACCGCCGTGGCCGGCAGCAGCACGACGAATTCTTCGCCACCGAAACGCGCCACATGATCGACCGGGCGCAGCGCTGTGCGCACCTGGGTGGCCAGCGCCTTGAGCGCCACGTCGCCGGCGCCATGGCCGAGCGAATCGTTGAGTTTCTTGAAATTGTCGATGTCGATCAGACCGATCGCCAGCGGGCTGCCTTCGCGCTGGCTGCGCGCCGACTCGACGTCAAAGGCCTGCGCCAGGCCGCGCCGGTTGGCGACCTGCGTCAGCGCATCGGTGGAGACTTCTTCGGACAAGCGCTGCAGCTCGCCTTCGAGCTCGCGCACGCGCGTGTTCAGCTCGTCGGCCTGCAGACGGCTGGCGCCGATGCGCGCGCTGGCGTCGGCAACTTCGGTCTGCACGCTGCGGCTGGCGGTAATCATCTGGTGCAGCACGCTGCTCATCTGCTCGCGCGAGTCGGCGTGTTCGAGGTCATCGGTGCAGCGCACCAGTTCATCGCTGAAGCGGCCGGTCTGGCCACCCAACGCCTGTAGCTCTGACGACAAACTCTCGACCAATGCCCGCAGCGCGCCGCGCGCGCGGTCACGCTCGCCGCGCAGTCGCTGCTGTTGCAAGCGCGTCTGCGTCAGCATGTCGGCCGCGGCACGCACGCCACGCACGCTCAGGGCTTCGCCGTCGAGGCTGGCACGCATCGCGTCGGCCTGCCCGCGGGCCCAGCTCTCTTCTTCTGCCAGGTCGGTCAGGCCTTCGCTGAGCGCACGGACCAGCTTGCCGAGTTCATCGACCAGGTGGTGACGCTGCAGGAAGACGCGGCGCGCTTGCGCGCATGTGGCTTCGATCTCGGTGGCCAGCGTGTTGTCAGCACCGCTGCTGCGCCAGCGCTGCGCCTGCGCGTTCAGCTCCTGTGCCACGCTGATCGCACTCGCTTCGTCGGTCGGCAACGCCACCCGCAAGGCTTGCTCGAGGCTCGCCGCCACAGTCGGCCACGCTGCGGCTGTGGCACCGTTTGCCGGCGCCGGCGCGTCTTTGCGGGATTCCTGCTGACCGCCGGCAGCGGGCATCGGTGCTGGCGTCGACTCGTGAGGACTGTCGGTCTGCCAAGCACCAACGAGTTGAGTCAGCCGCTCGCGCAAGCGCTGCGCATGGTTGCCGCTGCCGGCGAGCACATGTCTGACACTTTCCTTGCGACGCGCCACCGTCCACTGGCGGCCACCTTGTTCGAGACCGCGCACCAACTGATCGACGAGCTGCGCCCACTGCGCGCCTTCCTCGCCTTGCAGCGGCGCGGCAACGGCGGTTTCTTTCGCTCGTATCACAGACCCGCCGCACTCGACCCAGGCACGCGCATAGTTTTCCGGCGTCGGTTCGAGCCGGCCCTGCGCCAAGCGCATCAGTGTGGCCTTGGCGACCTGCGTTGACGACCACGGCTCGACGCGCGAGACGCTGCCGCGCGCGGCGCCCACGCGCGGCGCTGGCTCGGTGGCGCCGTCAGGCGACGGCGCTGACTCGCGCAGCGGTTGCTGCGTCTTCACGTGCCGCGGCCGAGCACGCGCGGCGTGACAGCGTCGAAGTCGGACACGGCCCCGATCCACGGCGCCTTGCGCGGCAACACGGTCTGCTGGAGCCAAGTCTCCAAATCGTCCGGCGGCAGCGCCTTGGCGAACAAGAAACCCTGCATCAGGCCGCAGCCCAGGCGGTGCAGCACTTCCATCTGGCGCAGGTTCTCGACGCCTTCGGCGATCACGCGCAGGCCCAACGAACGAGCCAGCGCGATGATCGCGCTGACGACGGCCGAGCTTTGCGGCGTGATGCCGAGGTCGCGCACGAAGCTGCGATCGATCTTCAGCTCCGAAATCGGCAACGTGGTCAGGTAGGCCAGCGACGAGTAGCCAGTGCCGAAGTCGTCGATCGAAATCTCGACGCCGATCTCGTTCAGGCGATGCAAGGACAGCGAGACGTTGTGCAGATCCTTCATCAAGTTGTTTTCGGTGATCTCGAGCTGGATCGCCTTGTGCGGCACGCCGTACGCGGTGACCGACTGATGGATGTTCTCGACCAGATCGCTGCGCTCGAAGAGGCGCGACGGCAGGTTGACGGCGATCGAGTCGGCGAAGCCGAAACTCTGCTGCCAGATCTTGACCTGCCGCGCGGCCTGGCGCACCGCCCACTCCGACAGCGGCACGATGAGACCGGTTTCTTCGGCCAGCGGGATGAAGTCGCCCGGCGGCACGAGCACGCCGTTGCGGTTCCAGCGCATCAGCGCCTCGGCGCCGACCATCTTGGCGCCGCGCACGTCGATCTTGGGCTGGTAGTGAAGCACCAGCTCGTCGCGCTCGATGGCCTTGTGCAAATGGCTTTCGAGTTCGATCTTCTCGCGCCCACGGCCGCCGAGGTGCGGGCTGTAGGCGGTGGCCGAGTTGCGGCCGGCCGACTTGGCGGCATACATCGCCACGTCGGAGTTGCGCATCAGATCGACCAGGTTCAGGCCGTCGCGCGGGAAGAGCGCGATGCCGACGCTGGCGGTGACGAAACACTCCTGCCCCGCGACGAAGATCGGCTCGCGCAGGCTGTCGAGGATGCGCGTGGCCACACGCTGCGCGTCGGCGTCGTCGGTGACCTCGGGCAACAGCGCGACGAACTCGTCGCCGCCGAGCCGGCCCACCGCTTCGAGCGTGCGGTGCGAGCGCGCGCCGGCAGCTTCGAGCGCGCCTTCCATGACCTGCTCGCTGTGGCGCACGCAGGCGCGCAGGCGGCGTGACACTTCCATCAGCAGCTCGTCGCCAGCGGCATGGCCGAGCGTGTCGTTGACGTTCTTGAAGCGGTCGAGATCGATCAGCAACAGCGCCGCGTTGTGGTTCAGTCGCCGCGCCTGCTCGAGCGCACGCTCGGTGCGCCAGATCAGCTGGCGCCGGTTCGGCAGGCCGGTCAGCGCATCGAAGTTGGCCAGGTGGCGGATGCGGTCTTCGGCGACCCGACGGTCGGTCACGTCCTGGAAGACGCCGGTGTAGCCGATGCCCTGGCCATGTTCGAACTCGGCCTCGGCCTCGACGTGAATGATGCGCTGGCGGCCGTCGAACAGCGTCACCGACACATCGGTGGCCAGCACCGCGTTGTGCGAGACGACATCGATCAGCATGCGGATCAGGCCACGGCGCTGCTGCGCGCCGACAGTTCGCAGCAGCGCGCGCACGTCCATGCGCTCACCGGCATTGCGGCCGAGCACGCGCAGCGCTTCGGGCGACAACCACAACTGGCCCAACCCGCCTTCACTGGCAGGGCCGCGCCGCCAGTCGAAGCTCCCCATGCGCGCCAGGTCCTGTGCGCGGGCGAGCTTGAACTTGCTGCGCTCCAACTCGATGCGCGTGCGCGCCGCGCGCAGCATGTAGCGCAGGCGACCGGCGAGAAGGCTCCACTGCGTGCTCTTGACGAAGAAGTCGGTGGCGCCGGCGCGGTAGGCGCGCTCGATCGATGCGTCGTCGTCCAGGCCGGTCAGCATCAGCACCGGAATCTGCGCGTAGCCGGCGCGTGTGCGCAGCGCCTGGCAGGTTTCGAAGCCGTCCATGCCGGGCATCAGCGCGTCGAGCACGATCATGTCCGGCGCGACAGTGTCCAGGCCATCGAGGGCCTTGGCGCCATCGTTGACTTCAATCACCTCGAAGCCGCGCTCGCGCAACGCGATCGCTGTCAACATCAGGCTGACTTCGTCGTCGTCGACCAGCAGCACGCGCCCGGCGGAAGCGGCGGCGATGGCGTCGGTCTGTTCTCCGCTCATGAGGACAGGCCTGCCAGGATTCGTTCGGCTTCAGCAACCAGGGCATCGAGCTGCGCCTCGGTGCCCTCGAGACGCCCGTCGCGCAGCCGCGCTTCGACATCCGCGCAGAGTGCCGACAAAGCAAGCGCGCCGACGCTCGCCGACGACGATTTGAGGGTGTGCGCCATGTGGCGCAGGGACTGTGCATCGCCGGCCGCGCGCGCCGCGCGCCACGGCACGATCACGCGCTCAAGCGACTGCGTGTACGTCTGTAGGACACGCTTTAACAAACCAGCCCTGCCGCCAGGGTCGAGTTCGCGCAAGCGCGTCAGCGCTGCGGCGTCGAGCAGCTCCAGACCACCGCCCGCGCTCACAGCGGCCTCGGCCTGTGCAGCAGGCCGGTGCGGAATCGGAAGGAAACGGTAAGGCATGGACAGATCGGATCGGTTTTCAGAGGCACCATTTGTGCCGGCGCGAGAGACTCACGTCAACAACATTCTCGCCATTTGCAATGTAACCCTCTGCCCCGCGGCGATTGGCGCTGCGGGTGAGGCTGACGCGCCAGGCTGTGCCAAAACACACGCCGGGCCGCTTACCCAGGCCCGCGGTGGCGAGCGCGTCACGCCGCGCCGTCCGTGTCCCTGGTCGCTCCTGCCCAGCGCGAGCGCTCAGGCCTGGGACGGCGGGCCTGTTCACTGCAGTTGCGCGGCGCTACCCAGCGCCCGCAGCGTCGCGCGGTTGATCGCCGCCTCGCCGAGCAGCAGGCGCTCGGCGCTTTCGCGGATGTCGTAGATCGACTCGTTCTCGACCGCGTGCACCACGTCCAGGAAGGGCCGGAATGGGCCTTGGCCGTCGACCAGGGCCGTGCGCACCGTTTCGGGCACCGGCACCGAATCGAGCAACTTCGAAAAGGGCTCGCCCAGCATGCGGTCGAGCAGCGAGAACACGCCGCAGATGAAGGCCTCGCTGCGCATCTGTTCATCCCCACCGCCAAGACCGGCGCCGACGCTGGCGCGAACCAGTTCTTCCATCAGCAGGCCGCGGCGCAGCGCCGCGAACATCACCGGCTTCATGTCGCGCTCCTTGCTGGCCGAGGCCAGCAGCAGCGCCAGCCAGCGTTTGAGACGCTGGTAGCCGAGCAGCATCAGTGCATGGCGGAATGACGAGACCTCGACGCGCAGGCCAAACGCCGGCGAGTTGATGTAGCGCAGCAGCTTGAAGGCCAGCGTCGGGTCGAGCGTGATCGCTTCTTCGAGTTTTTCGACCGGCGCTTCGCTGTCGATGCGGCGCATCAGCTCGACGATCACGTTCAGGTCGGGCGTGCGCGCCTTGCCGTTGGCCTGGATGGCGTCGTCGATCGGCCAGCCGAGCACAGCCACCGCGCCGCGCTGGAAACTCGCGTTCAGATCGGCAAGCGTGCGCACCCCGGCCTGAATGTGCGTGATCTGGCGCGTCACGCCGGGGGGCGGCGCCGCGTCGCTGCGCCGCTCGTCCTGCACATCGATGATCGAGTGTTTGAAACACGGCAGCACGGCGCGCGGCAACTCGGTCAGTGGCCGGCCCTTCAGCAGCAGCGTGTTGCCGCGGCCGAACAGCGTATTGATGGCCTCGCTGTGCGCGATGTCGGCGGCCATGAAGGCCGGCACCTCGACCATCAGGTTCGCACTCGGCTTGGCCAGCATCAAGTCGTGCAGCAGGTTTTCGCTGACGACGTTGAGCGAAACCTTGCCCGCGCCTTCGGGCCAGACCTCGGCCACCGCAGCGAGCAGCGCGGCGGCATCGAGTGGCTGGTCGGGGCGCGCGGGAAACACCGTCAGGCGCGTCGCCGTGATCGCGCGCTCGCGGTCGATCATCGGCGAGTAGCCGAGCACAACGTGGTTGAGGATGGGGTGGTCGTGCATCGAACCGTCTTATGTATTCAGGTATTGGAACAAGGACAGCTTCTGCACGCTTGCGTACGCCTGCAACGCCGCCTGATAGCCGCTCTGCCGATTCTGGAACAGCGAGATCGCTTCGACCATGTCCAAGTCCTCGGCATTCGAGCGTTCGGATTGCGCCGTGACTTTCTGCTCGGCGATGCGGCCTTCGATCAGGTCGGCGCGGTTCAAGGTTTCACCGACGCGCGAGCGCAGGCCTTGCAACGCGCCCATCGAGCCATCGACTTCCGCCAGCGCGCGCTGCACGCCCTGGCTGATCGCGCTGCGGCTGCGCAGCGGCGTGCGCAGCTCGGCGATCGTGCGGTCGAGCGTGGTGAACACCGACTGCGAGTTCGATGACAGGCGCAGCTCGAATTCATCGGCCGCTGTGGGTGCACCGGTGACGGCAAACGACATGCCATCGATCTCGATCGCCTGGCCGCTGACGAAGGGCGCGTTGGTGAGCGCGGTGGCTGCGCCGTCTTTGGTGACGCTGAACGTGCCAGCGCCGGAGAAGGTGATGCGGTAGTCGAGGTTGGCCGGGTCGGCCACCGCGGGCGGCGATGTCGCCGCGAAGAACGCCGTCGGATCGCTGACACGGCCGGCGTCGATCCAGGCGCCGGCCTGGGCGGGCGTGGCCGACGCGGTACGCGTCTCGAACAAGCCATTGCCGCTCGATGCGGCCAGCCACTCGCGCGAGCCATCGGTCGATTGCGGCAGCGCTTCGTCGAGCGCAACTTGGTTCTCGCCGCCCGTGCCGCGAAAGACGACACCGCCGGGGCCGTCGATGAACGGTGGGGCGGCCGAGCCCTGACCACCGAAGAGGAATGCGCCGGCACCGTCGCCGCGATTCGCGGCAAGCATCAACTGACCGCGCAGAGCCTTCAATTTTTCGGCCAGCGCCACACGGTCGCTGTCACCGTAGCTGGCGTTGCCGGCGGCGATCAACGTCTCGCGCACCTGTTGCATCAGGTCGCCCGCTTCGCCGAGTGCCGACTCGGTGAGCGTGAGCACGCTGCGGCTGGCGTCGAGCGCGCGCTGGCTGGCGTCGTGGCGAGACACCGCGGCCATGGCACGTTCGGCGCGCGCCGCAGCCGCCGGATCGTCGCTGGCTTTGGACACGCGCTTGCCACTGGTCAGGCGCACTTGCGCCTCGGTCAGTTCACGCTGGCGTTGCTGCAAGCGCTCGAGGCCGCTGTCGAACGCTTGGCTGGTCGAAAGGCGAAGCATGTCAGTCACTCCTCATTTGCACGATGTCGCGTGATTTTCCAAGCGACCGCCGCGGAACTGGCTTTGCCAGGCCGCTGGCGGTGCCCCTTGAGGGGGGAGCGGCGTAGCCACTTCGGGGGTGGTTCACATCACCTTCCTGCTGCCTGGAGAAGCGTGTCGAACACGCTTTGCGCGACCTGCAGCACTTTGGCGGCAGCTTGGTAGCTCTGTTGAAACTGGATCAGGCGCGCAGCCTCTTCATCGAGGTTGACGCCGGTTTCCGCTGAGACGCGATCCCGCGCTTGCGACGCCACGGCACCGGACACATCGGCCGCCGTGCGCGCACCCTGCACGCTGACACCAACGCCGGCCATCACGCTCGCATACGCGTCTGTGATCGACTCGCCGCCGACGAAGGTCTGGTCGCGCAGCGCGGCCAGGGCCAGCGCGTTGCCATTGCTGACATTGGGGTAAGCGGTTTGCGACACCGTGAACTGATCGCCGCTGGCGGGCACGCCGTCCAGGCGCAGCTCGAAGCCATTGAGCGCGATCGGCTGACCGGGTTGCCACGTGCCGGTGCCGCTGGACAAGAGCGCGTTGCTCGTGCGGTCGCGCAGCTCCCACGTGTAGGCGCCGGCGGCCGAGGTGAAGGCGATCGACGCCGTCTGCTGGGGGTCGGCCGCGGGATCGACCACTCGCAGGCTGGCGATGCTCGCCGTGCCGGTGTTGGTGTTGCTGAATTCGGCTTGCAGCGGCGACGCGGCGGCCAGGCCACGCGGGTCGTCGAGCACACGGCGCATGTTCACTGCGGCACGCGACACCGGTTGCAGCAGAAAGCGGTCTCCGGCCGCGGCAGCGCTGACGTTGATCGTCAGCCCATCGACGGTGTCGCCGCTGGCGATGCTGCGCACCAGGCCGTCGGCGCGGCGCGTCAGCAGAAACTGTCCCGGCGTCGCGGGATCCGGCTCAAGCTGGTACTCGCTGGCTTGAAGCGCGCTCTCGTCGGCGATGATCATTGACACGCTGCCGATGAAGTTGCCGGCGCCATCACGCGCGTTGCTCTGAGCCGCCAGAGCCAACGGAGCCCCGAAGGAGAACAGTGGCGCGCCCGAACCCGGTGGCGTGCGCAAGTCCAGGCCCAAGGCCTGCTGCTCGTTGGCGCGCGTCGAAAACGCAGCCGCCATGCGGCCGAGCGCGGTGCGCGCGTCGGTCAGGTCTTCGTTCTGAAAACGCAGCAAGCCGCCGATGGCACCGCCGGACAGCAGCGATGAGGGCAAGGCGCGCAGCATGCCGCTGTCCTGCACCGCGATGGCGCCGCGTGTGATATCGAACTCGTCCGCCGTGTAAGCCAACGCCGTGGCCTGCGTGCCAAGCACCAGGCGCTGTCCGCCGGCCACGAACACCGCGAGCGTGCCGTCGTCGGCTGGCAGCGTCGTCACCTGCACGAACTGGCTCAACTCGGAGACCAATTGGTCGCGCTGATCGAGCAGATCGTTCGGCGTCTGGCCGCTGCCGACGACGCGCGCGATCTGCTCGTTGACCGTGGCGATGCCCTGAGTCAAGCGGTTGACGCTGGCCACCGCCACCTGCAAATCCTGCACCACGCCTTCTTGCAAGGTGTCGATCTGCGCCCCTGCCGCGGCATAGCGCTGCGCCATGTCCTGCGCGCGTGCCAGCACGACCTGACGTGTCGAGGTGTCCTGCGGACGGCTGGCCAGATCGACCATCGCATTGAGCAGCGCGCTGGCGGTGTAGCCCAGGCCGCCTTCACCCGGCGGAAACACCGTCTCGAGACGTTGCAGTTGTTCGAGGCGGGCGCTGTCGGCCGCCGCTTGCGAGGTGGCCGTGGCCGACTCGCGCGTGAGGAACTCGTTGTGCGCGCGCGTGACCGCAGCCACATCGACGCCCTTGCCGAAAAAGCCAGCGCCGGTGAACTGCCCTTGTGCGGTGGCGAACTCGACCTGCTGGCGCGAGTAGCCCTCGGTGTTGGCGTTGGCAATGTTGTGGCCAATGGTCTGCAACGCCGCGTAGTTCGCGAACATCGCGCGCGTGCCGATCGACAGCAGCGGACTTGCACTCATGCTGGTGCCCGCACGGCCGCCCGAAGGGCACTGACGCCTCCTCGGCGGGCAGCGAAGGAAGTGAGTTTGGGGGTCGTCATGTCATCCTTTGGAGACGCAAGGTGGTGTTGATGACACGGCCGAGCTTGTCGGCGTAGGCCGGATCGGTGGCGTAGCCGGCGCGCTGCAGGCCTTGGGCAAAGTGCTTCGCGTCGTCGGCTTTTGCCACGACGTCACGGTAGCGCGGACTGCTCTTCATCATGCGCGCGTAGTCGGCGAAGGATTCGTCGTGACTGGAGTAAGCGCGAAAGCTCTGCACCATCTTCTTCGGCATGCCGCCAACGTACTCCGTGGTCGTGACCTTCGCCACGGGCCCTTTCCAATCGGCGCCGGCCTTGATGCCGAACAGATTGAAGCTGTTCGAGCCATCGGCCATGCGAATGGTCTTCTTTCCCCAGCCGGTCTCATGAGCGGCCTGCGCGACCATGAAGGTGGCGGGAATGCCGGTGTTGCCCTCGGCTCTTCTTGCCGCCTCGGTGTGCGTGGCCACGAACTCGCTGGCGCTCGTGGGCGCTCGCAGCGGCGTCGTTTGCGAGACCTGGTTGACTTTGGGCTTGGCCTTGCTTGCGTCGGCAGCAACACCCATCTGGCGCTCCAACTGACGCGCGATCGCGTCGGCCAGGCCGCCCTTGATGCCGCTCATCTTGCCTGCGAACTCGGTGTCCATCATCTCGGTGCCGAGCTTCGTGCCTTCGTTGTCGAGCATGCCTGAGCTCATCGTGGCCTGGCGCATCGACTTCATCAGCTCCTGCATGAAGAGCGACTCGAACTGCTTGGCGACTTCCTTGATCGCCAGCTTCGGGTCCTTCGCCACGCTGCTGCGCAGGCCAGCAAGTTGATCGACTTTCATATGACTTCGATCTCGGCGTTCAATGCGCCGGCCGACTTCATCGCTTGCAGGATCGCGAGCAAGTCTTGCGGCGTCGCGCCCAAAGCATTCAGCGCCTTCACCACATCGGCGAGCTTCGCGCCCGCCGGCATCTGCACCAGCGAGCCGGCCTGCTGTGCGATCGTGATGTCAGCCTTGCTCGCCTGCGCCGTCGTGCCGCCGGACAAGGGCCCCGGCTGGCTGATCACCGGCGTGTTGCTGATCGTCACCGACAAGCTGCCATGCGCCACCGCGCAAGCCGCCAGCGTGACGGCGTCGTTCATCACCACCGAGCCGGTGCGCGCGTTGAGCACGATGCGCGCGGCGGGCTTGGTGAGTTCCAAGGTCAGGTTCTCCACGTCGGCGAGGAAGGCGACGCGGGAATTCATGTCCTGCGGCGCCCGCACGCGGACGACGCGTCCGTCGAGCGCGATAGCCGTGCCCTCGCCCTTGGCCGTGTTGATCGCCTTGGCGACATCGCGTGCGGTGGCGAAGTCGGCGCTCGTCACGTCGAGCTGCAAGAACTCGCCTTGCGCCAGCGGCGTTGGCACGCTGCGCTCCACCGTCGCGCCTTGCGGCACGCGGCCGGCGGCGAGGTGGTTGATCTGCACCTTCGAACCCGCAGCCGACGCTCCGGCGCCGCCGACGATCAGGTTGCCCTGCGCCAGCGCGTAAACCTGGCCATCGGCGCCCTTGAGCGGCGTGACGATCAACAGCCCGCCGCGCAGGCTTTTCGCATTGCCGAGCGATGACACGTTGACATCGATCGCCTGACCCGGCTGCGCAAACGCCGGCAGCGTGGCAGTGACCATCACCGCCGCGACGTTCTTGGCTTGCAACTGCACGCCCGGCGGCACGGCGACACCCATCTGCGACAGCATCGCCGCAAGGCTTTGCGCCGTGAATGGCGCGCCCTGGCTCTGGTCGCCCGTGCCGTCGAGGCCGACGACGAGGCCGTAGCCGACGAGCTGGTTGCTGCGCACGCCCTGCACGGCCGCGACTTCCTTGATGCGCGTCGCGGCATTCACGGGCAAACCAAAGACAGCGACAGCGGAGAACATCAGGATCGTCCGCACCAGACGCATGAAGTTTCCTTCACCGCAGAGGCGCAGAGAGCGCAGAGGTTCGCAGAGAAGACCTCCATGCATTTCCTCTGCGGACCTCTGCGCTCTCTGCGCCTCTGCGGTGAATGAGGCTGCGTTGTTCATATCGGCATCACGCTCAAAAAGAAGCGCGACAGCAGGCCCATCACTTGCGCATCAGCCTGCTGGCCGCGGCTGCGGTGCTCGACACGTACGTTGGCAATCAGCGCGCTCGGCAGGGTGTTGCCGGGCTGAATCGCGCGCGGATCGACCTGGCCCGAGAAGCGCAGCACATCCACGTTCGCATTGACGCCGATCTGTTTCTCGCCCTGGATCATCAGGTGGCCGTTGGGCAGCACACCAGTGACGAGCACGGTAATGGTGCCGCTGAAATCGTTGCTGCTTTCGGTGGCGCCCTTGCCGCCGAAGGTGTTGGCGGATGTGCCACCGATGCTGGCGCGGCCGAACGAGTTGGGTGCAATGCCCGGCAGCGCGGTGACCGCACCGCTCAAACTGCCGCTCTTGTCGACGGAAGACGTCGACTTCTGGCTGGCGCTGACTTTCTCGACGATGGTCACAGTCAACGTGTCGCCAGGCAAGCGGGCACGGTGGTCTTCGAACAGCGGCCGGTAGGCGACGGCCTGGTAAATCGCGCCGTTGTTGATCGGCGCAACCGAGGCCGGCTGCGCCGCCACCGGCGGCGGCGCGCCGATCTCGACCGGCGGCGCGCGATAACCATCGACGATGGCGCAGCCGGCGAAGACGAACGAGGCCATGACGTTCGCAGTCCAGCCCAGGCCGCCAAGCAGACGCCGCGGATCCGGCTTTGCCGGGCCGCTGGCGACGCCCCCTTGAGGGGGTGCGGCGAAGCCGCTACGGGGGTGGGTCATGTTCACAGCTGCCCCAACTTCTGCAGCATTTGATCGGACGTCTGAATCGCCTTCGAATTCAGCTCGTACGCGCGCTGCGTGGCGATCATCGCGACGAGCTCTTCGACGACGTTGACGTTGCTCGTCTCGACATAGCCCTGTTGCAAGGTGCCCAGACCGTTGCTGCCCGGCGCACCGGCTTGCGGCGTGCCCGACGCTGCCGTCTCGCCCCACAGGTTCTGCCCCTTGGGGTCGAGTCCGGCCGGGTTGACGAACGACGCCACCGTCAACTGCCCGATCGACTGCGCCGTGGCCTGCCCCGGCAGCGACACCGACACCGTGCCGTCGGGCGCGATCGTGACGCTCTGCGCATTGGCCGGAATGGTGATGCCCGGCTGCACGGGGTAGCCGTTGTTGGTGACGAGTTGACCTTGCGCATCGACCTGTAGCGACCCGTCACGCGTGTACGCCGTCGTGCCGTCGGGCTGCTGAATCTGAAAGAAGCCCTGGCCCTTGATCGCGATGTCGAGGTTGTTCGACGTCTGCTGCAAGTTGCCCTGCGTAAAGATGCGCGACGTGGCCACAGACCGCACGCCCAGGCCGACTTGCAGACCTGTGGGTAGCTGCGTGCTGTCGCTGCTCGCCGCACCCGCCTGGCGCAGGTTCTGGTAGATCAAGTCCTCGAACACGACATGGCCGCGCTTGAAGCCATTGGTAGCGACGTTGGCCAGGTTGTGCGAGATGGTGTCCAGCTGCGTCTGCTGGGCTTCCATGCCGGTCTTGGCGATCCAAAGCGAACGAATCACGGGCGCTCCTTGCGTAGTAGAAGTGATGTTCGTTGCAACTTGAGCCCATTGGCGCGCCGATAAGCGGTCCGAAGGCGCGTCAGTTCGCGCCCCTCTTGCCCCTTACTTGCAGGTCAAGCGCCGCGCTTCGTGAAGCAACGCACGGTCTGCGCGCACCGCGACCACAACAGCCCCCGCGAATGCGAGTCGCGCACCAGTGGTTGCGCCTCCTACGATTCCTGTCATCACGTACCCCAAGGGAGAAACTGAGATGACGAAGAGCAATGAGTTCGATGCGGCCGCGATCGGCCAACGCCGTTCGTTCCTGCGCCGCATCGCCGGTGCCGGCGCGGCCACGCTGGGTGCGGGCCTGCTGGCGGCCTGCGGCGGCGGCGGCGAAGACAGCGAAGCCGCGGCAGACGGTCGCGAAGGTGCGCTGACGCGAACCATCGGCAACTGCAGCTCCAAGAGCGGCGCCGTGGTCGACGCTGCCGGCAACGCCATCGCCTACATCGACTTCATCAACGACGGCAGCCACATCTCGGTGCAGGTCTTGGGCCCCGCCGACGAAACCTGCACGCTGGGCAAGATGAGCCTGTGGATCGGCACCGACCTGACAACGCTGCCAGTCGACGCCGCCGGCCAGCCACGCTATGCCGACCTGCCGCACCAGGCCGATGCCTCGGGCAGCGCCCTGCGCGTCTATGAGTTCCTGATCCCGACGTCCGCGCTCGACCTCGACGCCGGCGCGCTGGCCTGCGGCAGCGAGCCGGTGAACGTGTACGTTGTGGGCCAGGTCACGACGGCCTGCGCCGTCGGCACGGTCCAGGGCTGGGGCGGCACGAACAGCAATGGTGCCCACAACTTTGCCATCTTCGAGTTGTGCTGCACCGAGACGCCGGTCGTGCTCGATGGCTGCGAGACAGCGTTCGCCAAGGGCACGCACACCTTCTCGTTCGAGACCAAACGCTGCCAAGGGCGCAGCAGGCACGCGCGCAGGCGCGGCCGTCATCAGACCACGACGCAAGCGCAGCGCTGGGGTTGGGCCATCAAGCTGCAGGCCCCGGGCACCACCCGCTACGACATCTATGCCGGCGCCGGCCGCAACGACACCAGCGCCGGCCAGCGCGTCGGTACGCTCAGCGTCGCCTGGGACGGTGCGCAGGCCTCGGTGACGTACTCGATGTTCAGCGGCGTGACGATGAAGGAAGCGCACCTGTACGCGCGCGACCACCAGCCGACCAAGCTGGCGCCGGGCAGCTACGGCAACACCGCCTACTTCAACACGCCGGTGGCGGCGCACACCTTCGATGTGCCGCTGGCCGACAGCAACGGCGACGGCGTGTGGCTGATCGCGCACGCGGTGGTGTGCCAAGCCTGAGTACCCATCACGAGCCTGCGAGAATTCTGGGCCGGCCATGCCGGCCCTCTTTCTTGCCGGCGCACAGCGCGTGATGTTGAAGCGAGTGCACCGACGGTCGGTCTCTGCGCGCGCCCAACCGGTCCATGAACACCCAACCCACTGTGATTCAGGTCAAGGTCAAGCCCGGCGCACGCGCGAGCACACTCGAGCAAACGCCGGACGGCACCTGGTTGGCGCAACTCAAGTCACCGCCAGTGGACGGCAAGGCCAACAAAGAGTTGATCGCACTGGTAGCCCAGAGATTCGAGTGCCGCAAGTCGGCGGTCACGATCAAGAGCGGCGCATCGGGCCGCATGAAGCTGGTTCACATCGAAGCCGCATGACGACACCGGCCCGCAGCGCACGGGCATTCGGCGCCACCGGCGCTCACGCGCCCCCTACCAGCGCTGCTTCACGCCGGTGAACATCGCCCGGATGAGGTGCGTGCGCTCCAGACGCCCCATCACGATGGCGGCCAGCGCGTGCACCGTGGCCAGCGCGATGAGCAAGTTCGCCGCGTGCTCGTGCAGCTCCTGCAGCCACTCCTCGCCCCAGAAGGCATCGAGTGTCTGCATCCAGCCGGTCAGGCACACGGCCAGCACCTGGATCATCAGCGCCAGGATCATCAACGCGCCCAAAGGGTTGTGCCCGTCGTGGGGCTCGGGCGAGCCCGACAACATGCTCTCGATGTGTTGCCGGATCCGCGTGAAGGTGGGAAAGAAATCCGTGAACCGCGCGTGAGGTGTGCCGATGAAGCCCCACACCACCCGCGCCACGACGAGCGCCGCGGCCAGGTAGCCCAACCATCGGTGCAAATCGTTGCCGTCGGCGAGCACGGTGTAGTCGAGGACCACGCAGGACACCAAGGTCCAGTGGAACAGGCGAATGAAGCGGTCCCACACGGGCACCGCTTCCAACGAGCGTGAGGAGGCTTTCATCGGCGTGGCACGATCGAGCCCTTACTTCGTCTCGAGAACCGCGGCCGTGACCGGATCGAAATAGATCTCGACCTTTCTGCCCGCCTTGTCGAAGCCGTAGATCTCGTAGCACTGGCCCTTGCTGACCTTGAAGGTCTTGATCTGGTAGCCCTGATCTTCGAGCCCCTTCTTGAAGTCACTGTCCTTCATCCACTTGTCCTGCGGCGCGGTGCACGTCGGCCCGGCCATGGCAGCGGTGGAGGAGGCGAGCAGCAGAGCGGCGAGGATGTGTGTGGTGTTCATGGTGTGTGTTCCTTGCAGTTGATGTCCAACGGTTGCTGGTGCATGAATTGAAGTGCAGGGCGATGAACCCAGGCTGAATTCGCAGGCAGGGAATACAAACCGTCGCAATGCTTGCGAGTAGACGCGCAGCCGATCGCCGGCCCGACGCGGCGTTAAGGATCGCTTCAGGCTCGGCCGTCACAGTCCGCGATCCTGGGGCTGTGAAGGACGGCGATGAACGTACTGCTGGTGGAGGACGACATTGCGCTTGGCGACGCGGTGGCCTCGTATCTTGGCGTCAAGGGCTTCGCCGTCGAGCGCGCCGCTTCGCTGCAACAGGCGCGGGCCGCGGTCGCCGCGGCGCCTTGGGACGCTGTGCTGCTCGACCTGCACCTGCCTGATGGTGATGGCTTGACGCTGATCCCGGCGGTGCGCGATCGGTCGGCCGCCGCGTCGGTCATCGTGCTCACGGCGCGCGATCACGTCAGCGATCGCATCCGCGGGCTCGACGCCGGCGCCGATGACTACCTGGTCAAGCCCTTCGACCCGGATGAGCTGATGGCCCGGCTGCGTGCGGTCGAGCGTTGCCGCAACGGTGGCACGAATGCAATGGTGAAAGTCGGCGCACTGGCGATCGATCTGGCCGGCATGGCCGTGAAGCGCAACGGCGACACGATCACGCTCACCGCCAAGGAGTGGAGCCTGCTGCGCGTCTTGGCGACGCGGCTGGACCGCATCCAGCTCAAGGAGTCGCTGCAGAAAGCCTTGTACGGATTTGCCGACGAGGCCACGAGCAACACGCTCGAGGTCTTCATTTGCAACCTGCGGCGCAAGCTCGGGCCCGACAGCATCCAGACCGTGCGCGGGCTGGGCTACCGGCTGACAGGCAGCAAAGGATGAGCCTGCGCGGCCGTCCGAAAGGCGAATACACCGTGGTGCGAAGCGCGGAGCTTGCCTGATGAACGCGTCGCGGCGCGGCCTGGCTTCGCAGCTGACGCGCACGCTGGTCCTGGCCATCGGCGGCGTCTGGATGCTGATGGCCGCCGGCAGCGCATGGCAGGCCCGCTCCGAGATGAGCGAGGCCATGGACGGCACGCTCATCGACACCGCGCATCGGCTGATGGACCTGGCGCTGCACGACATGGGGCCCCATGGCGAGGACGACAGCACCGGCGCCCGCCACTGGCCGGAGCTGGTGGCGCAAGGCGACCCGGCCTATGAAGACGACCACGTGACCTACCAGGTGGTCAGCGGGTCGGGGCAGTTGCTGTTGCGCTCGAAGGACGCGCCGGAGCAGCCGCTGCCGGTACCACGCGTGGCGGGCTTCGCGGACCGGCCCGGCTGGCGCATCTACACCTACCGCCACGCCGAGCGGCCGCTCTACATCCATGTCGCCGAAGAAACCGCACACCGCACGGAGGCGGTGCTGCACACGGTGATGTGGCTGGCGCTGCCGATGCTGTGCGCCCTGCCGCTGTTGGGCTGGCTGATCGGCAGCGTGACGCGCCGCGCGCTCGAGCCCCTGCAAAAACTCGCCGGTGAAATCCAGCAGCGCGGCGGCCAGGACTTGAGCCCGATCGCAGCGCCACTGCAGCCGTTGGAATTCGAGATCATCACCAGCAGCACCAACCACCTGCTGCAACGCCTGACCGACGCGCTCAACGTCGAGCGGGCGCTGGCTGCGAACGCCGCGCACGAGTTGCGCACGCCGTTGGCGGCTGCGTTGCTGCGCATGCACGCGCTGCTCAGCATGCCCCTCGCGCCGCGCGCGCACGAGCAGGCCGGCCAGGCCCTGGCCTCGCTGCTGACGCTGAACCGCCGCTCGGAGAAACTGCTGCAGCTTTCGCGTGCCGAATCGAGTGCGGTGCTCGCCAGCGAGCAGGTCGATCTGGCGGATCTCGCGGCGGTGCTGGCTGAAGAGTTCTGGTCGCTGAGCGACATGCGCGAGCGCCTTCATCTGCACCTGCGGTGTGCGGCCAACGAAAGCGCGATCGCACTCGGTGACTTCGACACCCTGGCCATCGTGCTGCGCAACCTGATCGAAAACGCCGCTCGGCATTGCACCGCGGGCGCGATCGAAATCATCGTCGAAGCGCCCGCAACGATGATCGTTCGCGACGCCGGGCCGGGGGTCTCCACCGAGGCGTTGGCGCAGATTCGCCAACGCCACGTCAAGCACTCGCGCGATGCCGCGGGCTTCGGGCTCGGGCTGTCGATCGTGGCGACGATCGTCGAAAAGCATGGCGGCCGCTTGACCTTGTCGTCACCGCCCGCCGGGCGATCGCGTGGCTTCGAAGCGGCGGTGCACCTGCGGGCGGCCGGCCCTTGGTGGCTGCACGAAGATAAAAGAGGAGCCGCGAACGCGCGCAGGGCGTCGCCGGTGGAGCAGCTACATCCCGTTCGGTGACAACAGCTTGGCTGCCGTCTGCTCCTGCCGCTCGGCGGTTTGCAGCATCTTCATCTGGTGCTCGAACTGGCGTGCGGCGGAGATCATCGAGATCATCGTTTCGACGGCGCTGACGTTGCTGCCTTCGAGCGCGCCGTCTTGCAGGCGCGCATTCGCGTCGCGCTGCAGATCGCCCTCGCCGGCGCGGAACAGGCCGTCGGCGCCGCGTGTCAGCGCCGCCGGCGATTCGGGCGTGACCAGCTTCAAGCGGCCGAGACTCGTCGAGCGGCCATTGGCGCCCTTCGCACTCACAGTGCCGTCACCAGCAATGCTGACTTCGCTGTTCGCCGGCACGTTGATCGGCCCGCCGTCACCGAGCGCGGGCAAGCCGGTCTTGGTGACCAGCTGGCCTTGCGCATCCACATCCAAGGCACCGGCGCGTGTGTAGGCCTCGGTGCCGTCGAGTCCCTGCACAGTCAGCCAGGCGTTGCCCTTCATCGCCACGTCGAGTGGTCGGCCGGTGGGCGTGACCGTACCCGGCTCGTGACTCGCACCGACGGTGGACTCGAGCGAATACACGCGCGTGCTGGCGCCGCTGCCCTGCACCGGCACGGCGCGGAACGCGGCGAGCTCGGCGCGAAAGCCGTTGGTGGACACGTTGGCCAGGTTGTTGGCCAGCACCTCCTGGCGCTGCATCGCGGCCTTGGCGCCGGACATGCTGAGGTAGATCATGCGGTCCATCGTGTGGCTCCCTGCCCGTTCGCGCTGAGGTATCGAAGTGCCCGCCTGCGCTTCGAGACCTCAGCGCGAACAGATGTGTGAATCAGCGCAACTGAACCAGCGTCTGCAAGACCTGGTCCTGCGTCTTGATCGTCTGCGCGTTGGCTTGGTAGATGCGCTGCGCGGTCATCATGTTGACCAGCTCTGCGGTCAGGTCAACGTTGCTCTCTTCGAGCGCGCCGCTCTGCAGCACACCGAGGTTGCCCTCGCCAGGCACGCCGATCACCGGATCGCCCGAGGTGAAGCTGCGCGCCCAGGCATTGCCGCCCAGCGGCTGCAGGCCCTGCGGGTTGCGGAAGGTGGCCAGCTCGATCTGTCCGGCCGGACGGTTCTGGCCGTTGCTGTAGCGCGCCATCAGGATGCCGTTGGATTCGACCGCAACACTCGTCAACTGGCCCGGCGCATAGCCGTCTTGCGAGAGGTTGGTGACGCCGAACGGCGAGCCGAATTGGCGCGCGCCATCGACGTCGAGCTGCACGCCGAGAATCGCGCGCGTCTGCGCACCATTGACGTTGGTCGTGGGAGGGATGTCGATCGACACCGGCCCGACGGGTGCAGTCGGCGCACCCCCGGTGGCCGGGAAGGTGATCGTCGTGCTCGGCAACGGCGCTGCAGCCGTGCCATTGATCGGCGTGCCGTTGGCGGTGACAAATACGTTCCAGGTGTCGGTGCCAGCCTTCTGAAAGTAATAGGTCAGCGCCACGTCCTGGCCGAGCACATCGAACGCGGTCATCGAAGTTGCGCTGTTGTAGGTCGTCGGGTCGGTGAAGTCGATCGCCGGCCCGACGGTCGGTGCCGTGGTGGCCGAGCGCGAATCGAGGTTCATCTCCATTTCGATCTCGGTCGTGGCCTGCGGCTCGATACCCGCCGTGGGCAGGCGCAACGCCGCAGCGTTGCCGGGCAGGATGACGCCGGTGGCATCGGCCGGGTAGCCAACCAGGCGCAGTCCGTCGTTGTTGACGACATAGCCATCACGATCGACCTTGAACTGGCCGTTGCGCGAGTACAGCGCCGGGTTGGCGCCGTCGGTCACTTGAAAAAAGCCGCCGCCGTTGATGGCCAAGTCCATCGGGTTCTGTGTCGCCGAGATGTTGCCCTGCGTGAACTGCTGCGACACCGCCTGCAACTGCACACCGATGCCGACTGGCGTCGTGCCGGCGCCGTTGAGCGCATTGGCATACATGTCGGCGAACTCCGCGCGCGAGGCCTTGGCGCCGAAGGTGTTGGCGTTGGCAACGTTGTTGCCGATGACTTCAAGGTTCTTGCTGGTCGCGTTGAGGCCCGACAGGCCTTGCTGGAAGCTCATGGGGGTCCTTTTAGTTGAAGGCGCGGATCTGGTCGTAGGGCACGCTGCCGCTGTTGCGCAGCTCGAGGGTCAGCGTGTCGCCGCCGGCGACTACGGCATCGACTCGGTCGCGCATCAGCGGTGTGAAGCCGACGTTGGCGGCGCCGTTCTTGGCGACAACGCGGAAGCTGTCACCGGTGGCGGCATCAACGCCGGCCGGCGGCGTCCACTCGAAGCCGTGGCGGCCAGAAGACTGCGCCGACAGGTCGATCGTGTCGATGACACGGCCGCCGGCGTTCAGGATTTCAATCTTCACGCTGTCGGCCGGGCCATTCAGCTCGAAGCCGCCCTGCACCAGATCTTCATCGTTGGTGACAAGGCGGTTGCCGGGCACGATGACATCGCGGCCGACGAGGCTGGCGCCCTGCAGCGCGCTCATCTGCGCGAATTGCGATCCCAGGCCTTCGACGCTGCGGTTCAGCTTTTCGATGCCGTTGACGGACTGGATCTGCGCCATCTGGCTCGTCACCTGCGCGTTGTCCATCGGGTTCAGCGGGTCCTGGTTCTGCATCTGCGCGACCAAGAGCTTCAGGAAGCGGTCTTCGGCGCCGGCCTGGTTCTTCGTCGCGGCCGTGCTGCTGCCGGACGTGGTCTTGTTCAGGTAGGTGAGATCGACGTTGGTGGCCATCGCGATCAGCTTCCGAGCTGCAATGTCTTTTGCAGCAGTGTTTTTGCGGTGTTCATCACTTCGACGTTGTTCTGGTACGAGCGCGAAGCCGAGATCATGTTGACCATCTCCTCGACCGCATTGACATTCGAGTAGGTCACGTAGCCTTCACCGTCGGCGGAAGGATGTTTGGGGTCGTGCACGCGCCGGCCGACCGCGTCGGACTCGCTGACGGTGCTGACCTTCACGCCGGCGGCGCCGACCGCTCCCATCATCTCGGTCTGGAACACGACCTGCCGCGCCTTGTAGGCGCTGCCGTCGGGCCCGGCCACGGTGTCGGCGTTGGCGAGGTTGCTCGCCACGACGTTCAAGCGCTGGCTTTGCGCAGAGACTGCGCTGCCGGAGATATTGAAGACTTGGAACATCGACATCAGGATTGCCCCTTTATTGCCTCGAGCATCGTGCGCACGCTGCCGTTGATGAAGCGCAGCGTGGCCTCGTACTTCACGCTGTTGTCGGCGAAGCTGGCGCGCTCGCGGTCCATGTCGACGGTATTGCTGTCGAGGTTGGTCTGCGAGGCGGTGGCGTAGCGCAGACCGGCTTCGCTTCTGGCGCCGGCCATCGGCTGGATGTGCCCCGCCGCCGTCGCATTCATCTGACCCGGCGTCGCGGACTGGCCTGTCGCCTGCCGCAGCGCGCTGGCGAAGTCCATGTCCTTGGCCACATAGCCCGGCGTGTCGGCGTTGGCAATGTTGCTCGCGATCAAGCGCTGGCGTTCCGAGCGCAGCACCAAGGCCTCGGTCTGGAAGTTCAGCGTGTCGGTGAGTCGGTTGATCATGTCAGTACCGCCCCGCCGTCCGAAGGTGCTGACGCGCCCCCTCGAGGGGCAGCAAACGCAGTGAGCTTGGGGGTTTCATGATGCGCATTGTTTGCGGATGCGGCGCAAAACATGAGCCGGATAAGGCGGCGTTTGACGGTGCTTTTCAAACCCATACGGCCCCCGCGCCTGCCTACAGTGCGATCCGTGAACAAGGCTCTTCTCTGGCTGTTGTTGTGGCTCGCGCCTCTGTGCGTGAGCGCCGCCGTGCTCGACGACGCGCTCGCACAACGTGTGCAGTCCTTGGCAAGCCAGGCCAGCCAACAAGCCGCCCCGGGCCTGCGTGCCGAAGTGCGCATCGGGCAACTCGACGCCCGCTTGAAGCTCGCGCCCTGCGCCAGCGTTCAGCCGTATTTGCCCGCGGGCATGAAGTTGTGGGGCAACGCCCGCATCGGCTTGCGTTGCGCCGACGCTGGCTCGCGCTGGAACGTCTTCCTGCCGATCACGGTCGATGTATTCGGCCCAGGCCTCGTTGCCGCGTCCGCGCTGCCGGCTGGCGCCGTACTCAGCGCCGCCGACCTGAGGCCCGCCACCGTGAATTTGTCGGCATCGCCGTCGGCTGCCGTGGCCGCGGCCGAACTCGCCATCGGCCGCACGCTCGCCAAGCCCCTGTCCCCGGGCGACACATTGCGCGATGCCGACCTGCGTGCCCGCCAGTGGTTTTCGGCGGGCGACACCGTGCGCATCGTCGCCGGTGGCAGCGGCTGGCGAATTCACGGCGAAGGCCAGGCGCTGAACGCCGGCCTTGAAGGGCAGGCCGTGCGCGTGCGCACCGAGTCGGGACGCATCGTCAGCGGCGTCGCAGCGGGTGACCGAATGGTGGAGGTGCCGTTGTGAAGCGTTGTCGCCCCCGCCAGCGTGAAAAAAGTACTCAAGTCGGGCCCACGGCCTCCGATACCCTGAGCACAGAGCACATCAGGGGCCTCCGTCCAACGGCCCCAGGAGCATCGTCATCATGAAGATCGGTCAACTCGACAACAGCCACAAGCTCGCCGCCCCGGCGGCCGACGCACGCAAAGCCGGCGCCACGCCCTCCGGTGGCGAGGGGAAGGCCGCACCGGTCGAAGCCAGCGCCCAGGTCCAGCTGTCCGCCGCCGCGTCCTTGCTGGCCGCCGAAGGCAACACCGCCGACTTCGACGCCGAGAAGGTGGCGCGCATTGCGCAGGCCATCCGCGACGGCAAGTTCGAAGTCGACGCCGGCGCGATTGCCGACAAGCTGCTGGCCAACACGCGCGAACTCATCAGCCGGCATTGATGAGTTCCGCCGCGCCGGCCGCCACGCTCGAACACGCCATCGCCGCCGTTGAGTCGCGGCTCGAGGCGCTGGCGGCAGCGCTGCGCGAGCGTGACGGCACGGGCATCGAGAGCGGTGCCGCCGAACTGCAACGCGCACTGGCGGCCGCGCTGCACCGTTTCAACCACGGCGCTCGGCCGCTGGCGGGCCTCTCGCCCGCCATGCGCCAGCGCCTGGCCGCCGCCGGCGCACAAGTCGCTGCCCTGCGCGAAAGCCTGGTCCGCGCGAGCGCCGCGCAGGCGCGCGCCGTCAGCGTGCTGATGCCCTCTGCGGACCCCGCGCCGGCCTACGCCGCACAGGGCGGTCTCGACCACCTGGCGCGCGGCGACTACGTCGGCGCCTGAGAGCTCGCGCACAACCAGGCCGGCGCAACAAGGGCCGACCGATACCGACCCGTACCGACTGATCTCGACGATCGCTTGAATTGCCGGCCGGGACGCGCCTACTTTGCACCCCACCACGCGCCGATGCCATCTCACAATCAAGACGTGAATCCACAAGACGTGACCCCGAACGACAACCCCGACTTGCAGGCCATGCCGGCCACGGAGGTGGCGCCGCACAACGGCGTGGCTTTCGTCATCTATGCCGTCGGCGCGTTGATCACTGCGGGCATGGCGCTCTGGTTCGCGCACTACGTGTTCCAGGCGCTCAATGGCGACCTGACGATGACCGACCAGGTGCGCGGCCCCGGCGCCCCCGACGTCGCGCGTGGCTCCGAGCCCGGCAGCTTCTGGTTTCTCGTCGTGCTCTGGGCTGCGGCGTTCGCCGGCAGCGCCCACGCCTCGGTGCGCTGCATGCGCTTCGCGCTGCGGCTGCGCAAATCCATCACCGGACGCGGGCTGACTTCACGCGCCTGACGAGCCCGACGCGCCTCGGCCGAGGCATGGCCGCGGCGCTCGAGAGGCTGCCGCCGATGCCATCGCTGCCGCCGACGGGCGGGCCACCATCAAAGCCACCGCTACCACCGAACGCCTGTGCGCGGCCGGATCGGCCTGGGCGAGTTGACGGCGCGCCAGGGCGGTAAGCTGACCCTGTCGAACCATGGTCCCGCACCAGGCCCCGCCGGACTGCGCGCCGACGTCTGCCTGCCCCGCGTGGCTCCCGGGTAAAGGGGCCGGACGACAAGGACGGCACAACCCGATGACCCATCACCGCGCCCCCTCCACCGCCGAGCGCGAGTTCGCCCACTCGCGCTGGATCGATGCCTCGCCCGAGCAAATCTTTGCCGCCATCGCCGACCCGGCCCGACTGTCTCGCTGGTGGGGGCCGGACGGCTTCACCAGCACGATCGAGGTCTTCGAGTTCCGCCGCGGTGGCACATGGCGCTTGGTGCTGCATGCACCGGACGGCGCGAACTATCCGAACGAAAACCAGTTCGCCGACATCGTGGCGCCGCATCGCGTCGTCGTCGAACACCTCGGCGCGCCGCATCACTTCGTGCTGACGATCACGCTCACCGCACAGGGCACGCGCACGCTCGTCGGCTGGCAGCAGGTCTTCGACACGGCGGACGAGAAGCAGCGTGTCGCCGGCTTCGTCGCACCGGCCAACGAGCAAAACCTCGACCGGCTCGCGGCTGAAGCGCTTCGCGTGTCGTGACGCGCATGCACACGGCCCGCCTCACGTTGCGTCCGTTCGCGCTGGATGACGCCGCCTTCATCGCCGAGTTGCTCAACGACCCAGGCTGGCTGCGCTTCATCGGTGACCGCCAGGTGCGCACGACCGACGACGCGCGCGAGTACCTGCGCAACGGCGCCATCGCCCATGCGGCGAAGCACGGCTTCGCGCTCGGCGCGGTGCAGCGCACGAGCGACGGCGCATTGATCGGCATGTGCGGCCTGATCCGGCGCGAGGGCCTGGACGACGTGGATCTCGGCTACGCCTTTCTTGCCCGCCTACCGAGGCCAGGGCTATGCGCGCGAGGCGGCAGCGGCGTGGTTGGCCCGCGGCTTCGAGCACTTCGGCCTGAAGCGCATCGTTGCCATCACCAGCGTTGACAACGAAGCTTCAGGGAAAGTGCTGGAAGCCATCGGCATGCGCTTCGAGCAGCGCATGCGGGTGGCCGGGCATGAGGAAGACTCGAACCTCTACGCCGCCGCGAGGCCGGCGTAGGTTTCAGCGCTCACCAGGCGCGCAGTTTCGAGCGCAGCCGCGCGATGCTCTGGCTGTGCAATTGGCAGACGCGCGACTCGGTGACCTTGAGCACGGCGGCGATTTCTTTCAAGTTCATGTCGTGCTCGTAGTACATGCTCATCACGTACTGCTCGCGCTCGGGCAGCAGCTTGATGGCATCGACAAGCGCTTCGCGCATGCGCTGGTCGTTGAGCATCGCCAACGGGTCGGACGCGGCGTCGGCGACGTGGCGGTCGAGAAAACTCTGGTCGCCGTCGTCGCCAGTCATGTCTTCGAGGTACACGAGCTGCGTGCCGCGCACCTTGGTCAGCACGTCCTGGTAGTCGCCGAGCGACAAGCCCATTTCCTTGGCGATCTCGCTCTCGGCCGGGGCGCGGCCGTGCGTCTGTTCGAGCTTGTGCACGGCGGCTTCGATCTGGCGCTGCTGCTTGCGGTCGCCGCGGCTCATCCAGTCGCCGCTGCGCAAGTCGTCGAGCATGGCACCGCGGATGCGCTGCGTGGCGAAGGTTTCGAACTGCACGCCTTGCGCGCTGTCGAAGCGGCTCATCGCGTCGTGCAGGCCGATCATGCCGACCTGGATCAGGTCGTCGATCTGCACGTTGGCGGGCAGCTTGGCGATCATCTGATGCGCCAGGCGACGCACCAAGGGCGTGTATTGCTTGAGGGCCGCGTTGATCTGCGCGGCCGAGGCCGAGGTGACAGTAGCGCTGGTGTCGGGGCGTCCGGTGGCGGTGTACATGGCAGGGGCTCCAGGGGTGGGGCTCGGTTCTTCGGCTTCGATGTGATCTGTGTCGCGCTTCATCGCACCCCCTGCATGACGGCAGCGCCGGCGTGCACAGCGGGGGTGGGCGGGTCGGCGAGCTGGCCTTGCGCCAGGCGCAGCAACGCGCGCGGCCAGTCGCCGTGCGCAGCCGGGTCGATGACGGCCCAGTCATGCAGCACCGCGCCGGCAAAACGCTCGGCGGTGAGCGCGAGTTGTTCGGCAATGCGCGGCGTGCGCGGCGAGTTGGCGGCGGCGATAAGCAGGAGGTCAAAGGCCATCAGGCCGTGGCGCTGCGCCAGCAGCTTCATGTTGGCGTAGGCGCTGGTGACGCTGGCCGGGTGGTCGGCCGCCAGCAGCAGCGGCCGCGGTTCGCGGCGTGCGAACAGGCGGCCGAGTTCTTGCGCTTCGGCATGCACGATGACCACGGCGGCCTCGGGCGCAGCGTCCGTCACCGCATCGAGGAAGGTTTCGCACGAGCCGCGCGTGCTGACATAGCGCACTGGCAGGCCGCGCGCGGCCAGGTACGACAGGTTGTCGCCCAGCGGCTCGATGCAGGCCGACAGATCGACCGCAGCCATTTCCAGCGGCGTGCCGCGGGCGGCATCGACCACCAGCACCTTGCGCTCGGCAGAGGCGCAGACACTGGCCAGGCGTTCGAGCGCCAGGCCGGCAAACGCTACGTCGGGGTTGGCGGCAACGGCGATGAAGCGCTTGCGCGCGCCGGAGAACAGGCGGCGCAGGCCGTCGGCCTGGTCGCTCGGGCCGGACCAGGGGGCGCTGTCGCTGGTGAAGAAATCAGTCATCGGCGTTAGGCGTGGGCGGCAGCGCTGGACGTGCGCGTCGCGCTGGAGAAGCCGGCGAACACCAGGTTCACTTCCTGCGCCTGCATCTTCCAGCTCGAGTTGGCGGTGGCGCGCAGCGCGCGCTGCACCAACGCCTGCGCCGACAAACGGTGCCAGTCTTCGGGCACGCGCTGGCCATTGGCCACACCGACGACGTGCATCTTGTGGCGGATGATCGCGTCCAGGGCCGGCGCCAGCTTGACCGCTTCGTCGATCTTGCTCAGCACGACACCGCGGCAGGCCGCGGCACGGTACGACACCATCACGTCGTCGATCGTCTCGCCCTGCGCCGAGGCGTTGATGACGAGCAGCTTCTGAATCGAGCGGTGCGACAGCATCTCCATCAGCTCGCGGGTGCGCGTGTCGCGCTGGCCCATGCCGGCGGTGTCGATCAGCACCATCTTCTTGGCCGACAGCAACTCGAGCAGATCTTCGAGCGAGGCGCGGTCATGCGCGGTGTGCACCGGCACGCCGAGGATGCGGCCGTAGGTGCGCAGTTGTTCCTGCGCGCCGACACGGTAGGCGTCGAGCGTGACCAAGCCGAGGTTGCCCGAGCCATGCTGCGTGGCAAACGCGGCCGCGATCTTGGCGGTGCTGGTGGTCTTGCCGACGCCGGTGGCGCCGATCAGCGCGAACACGCCGCCACTGTCTTCGAGCGCGGGCTCCTGATCGGCAGCAATCAGATTGCGCTCCAGCACACCAGCGGCCCAGCTGTCTTGGTCTTTGCAGTCCGGCTCCAGGCCCTCGGCGAGTTTGCGGATCAGTGCCGGCGAGAAACCGGCGTCGAGCAAGCGCTGCGTGAGTGCGGCGCGGCGCGGGCTGGTCTGCAGCTTTTCCATGAACGCGAGGGCGCCAAAGCGATCTTCGATCAGCCCCTTCATCGAGCGCAACTCGGCCATCATGGCGTGTTCGCGGCGCGCGGCGTCGGCCTGCACGTGCGCGTGGCTGGGCTGGTGCATGTCGGTGAGCACCGGTGTCTCGATCGGACGCGGCGACTCTTCGCGACGACGTGCCGGCGCGGCGGCTGCCGGCGCCGGCGCGGGTGCGGTTTCTTCCATGGCCGCGAGGTCACGCTGCGCTTGGCGGCGCTTCAACATGCGCTCGCGCACATAGTCCTGAAACGACAGCGTGCTCATCGCGAGTTGTTCGACATCGCGATTGACCTCTGTGGCGGTGGACGGCGTCGCGGGGGGCTTCAGTTCCTTGGCGGCCGGCGCGCGCACGACCGGCGCACTCGTGGCCGCCTTCTCGGCGTGGCTCACCCCCTCAGGCCCCATCGCCAGCATCTCGACACCGCCGTTGGCCGATGGCTTGGTAGACAGCACGACGGCGTCTTCGCCGAAAGCCTTCTTGACCAGGTTCATGGCTTCGCGCGCCGTGCGGGCGGTGAAGCGAGTGACGTTGTTCATGCAGCCTCCTGCGCAGCCGCCTCAAAGGAGGCGTGCGCCCCCTGGGCCACGAAGGGGCCCCTCACGGGTCCTGGGGGCAGCGAATGAATGTCAGCTTGGGATTTCATCATGTAGCTCCGATGACGGATGCGATGCGGATCGAGTGGGTCTCAGGAATCTCGCTGTGGCCGAGCACCTTCAGGCGCGGCGCAGCGCGTTTTAACAAGCGCGCCATCGGCGCGCGGATCAGGTCGGGCACGAGCAGGCAGGCCGGCAGGCCGACATCCTCTTGCGAGCGCGCCGAGTCCGCGGCGCTCTTGGCCAGCGACTCGGTCACGCCGGGGTCGAGCGCGGCGCCATGCGGGCTGGTCAGGGCCTGAGTGACCAGGCGCTCCAGGCCGGGGTCGAGCGCGATCACGTCGAGCTCTTTGGCCGGGCCGTAGATCTGCTGCACGATGGCCGGCGCGAGATGCATGCGCACGAGTGCAGCGAGTTGCTGCGGGTCGTTGGCGGCGGCGGGGTACTCGGCCAGGCACTCGATGATCGAGCGCACGTCGCGGATGTGCACGCCCTCGTCGAGCAGCAACTGCAGGAGCTTTTGCAGCGTTGCGATGCCGACCATTTTTGGAATCACGTCTTCGATCAACTTGGGCGCCAACTTCGTCACATGCTCGACCAGCGATTGCGTCTCCACGCGACCGAGCAGGCGAGCTGCGTTCACTTGCATCAAGTGTGAGAGGTGGGTCGCCACCACGGTCGAACAATCAACGACCGTAAATCCGCTCATTTGGGCCAGCTCGCGCTGGCGCTCGTCGATCCACACCGCCGGCAGGCCGAAGGCCGGGTCGCTGGTCTTGGTGCCGATCAACTGCTGCGTCGCGCCACCCGGGTTGATCGCCAGGTGCATGCCAGGAAAGGCCTCGCCCTCGCCGATCACGGCGCCGCGCAGCGAGACGCGGTACATGCTTGGCTTCAAATCGAGGTTGTCGCGGATGTGCACCGGCGGCGGCAGGAAGCCCACGTCCTGCGCGAACTTCTTGCGCACACCCTTGATGCGCGCCAGCAAGTCGCCGCCGCGCTGCGCATCGACCAGCGTGATCAGCCGGTAGCCGACTTCGAGGCCGAGCGTGTCGATCGGGATCAGGTCGTCCCAGGTCGCTTCCGGATTGGCTTCGCGCTTTTCTTCCTTCGTCATCGTCTTCGCGGCTTCGACGGCCTGCTCTTTGCGATGCAGCTTCCATGCGCCGTAGCCGATGGCGCCGCCGATGACGAGAAACACCAGATTCGGCATGCCAGGAATGACGCCGAGCAAACCGACGATCGCGCCCACCGCGCCGAGCGACTTCGACGAGTTGAAGACCTGGCGGCCGATCTGGCTGCCGACGTTGTGTTCCTTGCCGACGCGCGAGACGACCATCGCCGCCGAGACCGAGATCAGCAGCGCAGGCACTTGCGCAACTAGCGCGTCACCGACCGCGAGCAGGATGTAGCTGTTGGCCGCCTGCGTGGCACTCAAGTCATGCTGCGCAACGCCGATGATGAAGCCACCGATGATGTTGATGAACAGGATCAACAGGCCGGCCATCGGCGTCGCCGCGCACGTACTTCGACGCGCCGTCCATCGAGCCGAAGAACTCGGCTTCTTCGCTGACTTCGAGGCGGCGGCGTTTGGCTTCCTTCTCGTCGATCAGGCCGGCGTTCAGGTCGGCGTCGATCGCCATCTGCTTGCCGGGCATCGCATCGAGCGTGAAGCGCGCGCCGACCTCGGCAATGCGCTCGGCGCCCTTGGTGACGACGATGAAGTTGATGACCACCAGGATCGCAAAGACGATCAGGCCGACAGCGAAGTTGCCGCCGATCAGGAAGTGGCCGAACGATTCGATCACCTGGCCGGCCGCGCCGGGGCCGGTGTGGCCCTCGAGCAGGACGACGCGCGTCGAGGCGACGTTGAGCGACAGGCGCATCAGCGTCGTCACCAGCAGCACAGCCGGGAAAGCCGCAAAGTCCAGCGGGCGGATCATGTTGGCCGCGACCATCATCACCAGCAGCGCCACCGCGATGTTGACGGTGAGGAAGACGTCGAGCATCAGCGCCGGCATCGGCAACACCATCATCGCCAGCACGGTGACGATGAAGATCGGCGCGGCGAGGTTCTTGACGACGCCGGCTTGCGGGCCGAGCATCGCGTTCAGACGCTGGAGCCAGTTCATGCGTCACCCCCATCGTTCTTGTTGTGCGGATCGAGTTCGTTGGGAACGGGCAGCGTCGCGATCTCCACCGGCATCGCACCCTGCCCCGCCATCGCCGCGCGCAGCTGGTAAACCCAGGCCAGCACCTGCGCCACGGCAGCAAACAACGCCTGAGGCACTTCGCGGTCGATCTCGGCGTGCGCATACAGCGCACGGGCCAGCGGCGGCGCTTGCAACACCGGCACCTTGGCTTCCTTGGCGATGTCGCGGATTTTCAGCGCCACCAGGTCAGCACCCTTGGCCACCACACGCGGCGCAGCCATCGACTTGTCGTCGTACTTCAGCGCCACGGCGTAGTGCGTCGGGTTCATGACGACGATGTCGGCCGTCGGCACGGCCGCCAGCATGCGGCGACTCGCCATCTCGCGCATCTTGGCGCGCATCCTGTTCTTGACCTCCATGTTGCCTTCGAGCTGCTTGAACTCCTCCTTCATTTCCTGGTGGCTCATCTTCAGGCGGTCGAGCAGGCGCTTGCGTTGCAGCGGCACATCGATCAGCGCGAAGGCCGCGAGGGCAATGACGAGCAGCAGCAGCCCAGCTTGCAGCGTCGTCGCACTTTGCGAGATGGCCTCGGGCAGCGGCAACGCCAGTGTTTGTGCGAACTCGGTGGCATGCGAGCGCAGCCACAGCGCGCCGGTCGTGCCGAGCACGAGCGCCAGTGCGCAGGCCTTCAGCGTTTCGCCGAGCTGCTGCTTGGAGAAGACGCGGCCGAGGCCGGTCAGCGGGTTGAACTTGTCGAACTTGGGCGCGATGGGTTTGAGCGTCCAGTTCCAGCCGCCGGACAGCACGCCGGATAACAGGGCCACGGCGGCCAGCGCGACGCCCATCGGCAGCACCAGCGCCATCATGCGCAGCGCGGACTCACCGAGGTGCTCCCCCATGGGCGCCGTGCCGGCGAGGCTCTGGTTGTTGAAGGTCAGGCCACGCGTGATCAGCTCGCGCAGCCAGCCGGTGGAGGTCGGCGCCAGCGACACCAGCAGCGCACCGCCGGCAGCCACTGCGGCAAAGTGACCTAGATCGCGGGAGCGCGCGACCTGGCCGTCTTCACGCGCTTTGTGGATCTTGCGCTGTGAAGCAGGTAGGTGACGGTCTTGCGCGCTCTCGGCCATGCCGGCATGGTGCCGGGCGCCACGGAAAACTTAAGCGCGATAAGAGGGCGGAATCCGGTGCTTGTCTAACGCGCAGACTTCGCTGGCTCGGTGCGCGAGACGATCGGCATCACCGGCGTCACGACCGACGGCTCGGCTTCGGGCGCTTCCGGCGCTTCCGGCGCCGTGCGGAAGATGCGGTCTTCTGCTTCGCGGTTCATGACGATGATGCTGATGCGGCGGTTGCTCGCCGCGCGCGGGTCGGCAGTGTCGAACGGCTGGCTCGAGGCCAGGCCTTGCACACGCAGCACCCGGTCGTCGGTCAGGCCGCCGGCGATGAGTTCGCGGCGCGACGCGTTGGCGCGGTCGGACGAGAGCTCCCAATTGCTGTAGCCGCGCTCGCCGCCAATGAATCCTTGGGCGTCGGTGTGGCCTTCGAGCGTCAGGCGGTTCGGTACATCGGTCAGCACCTGGCCGATCTCCTGCAGCAGCTCACGCATGTAAGGCTGCACCACCGCCGAGCCGCTGCTGAACATCGGCCGGTTCTGCTCGTCGACGATCTGGATGCGCAGGCCGTCGCGTGTCATGTCCAGGCGGATCTGCGACGACATCTGCGACAGGCGCTCGCTCGCGGCGATCTTGCTTTCGACCTTCTTCTTCAGGTCTTCAAGCCGTGCGACTTCGGCGCGCACCTGCTCCTGCTTCAACGCATGCAGATTGACCGCATCGCGCTTGGCCTCGACCTCGCCGCGCTTGACCTGGCCGGTCGTTCGCGTCAGATCCTGGCCGCCACCCTTGAGCACGTGCGACGAGTCGCCCGAACCCGAGCCGCCGGCCATCGCCACTTTGAGCGGCGATTGAAAGTAGTCGGCGATGCCCTTCTTGTCGCCCTCGGTCGTCGAGCCGAGCAGCCACATCAGCAGGAAGAAGGCCATCATCGCCGTCACGAAGTCGGCATAGGCAATCTTCCACGCGCCGCCATGGTGTCCATGGCCACCCTTCTTGATCCTCTTAACGATGATCGGCTGAAGCTTCTTCGCATCACCGGCCATGGCGGGCTCCAGTTTCATTCACCGCAGAGGCGCAGAGGACGCAGAGGTTCGCAGAGGAACACTTCATTGAATTTCCTCTGCGAACCTCTGCGTCCCTCTGCGTCTGTGCGGCGAAGGAGACTGCATTTATTTCTTCCCCTTGACGTGGCTCTCGAGTTCGGCAAACGACGGACGCTCCGTCGAGTACAGGACCTTGCGCCCGAACTCCACCGCCACCTGCGGCGCGTAGCCCTGCATTGACGCCAGCAACGTGGTCTTGATGCATTGCAGCTCTTTTCCGCCTTCGTCGACCTTCTGCTCCAACAAACCCGCCAGCGGCTCAAAGATGCCGTAGGCCAGCAAGATGCCGAGGAAGGTGCCGACCAGCGCCGAGCCGATCATGCCGCCGAGCACGGCCGGAGGCTGGCCGACCGACCCCATGGTGTTGACCACGCCGAGCACCGCCGCAACGATGCCGAAAGCCGGCAGGCCGCCGGCCAGGCGCTGCAAGGCGCCGACCGGCGCATGCGCTTCGTGGTGGTGGGTGTCGATTTCGCTGTCCATCAGCGACTCGATCTCGTGCGAATTCAGGTTTCCCGAGACCATCATGCGCAGGTAGTCGGTGACGAATTCGACGACATGGTGGTCGCTACCGACAACGGCGTACTTCTTGAACAACGGCGACTCGTGCGGCTTTTCGACATCGGACTCGATCGCCATCAGGCCTTCCTTGCGCGCCTTCTGCAAGATGTCGTAGAGCAGCGCCATCAGCTCCATGTAGCGCGCCTTGGTGTATTTGCTGCCCTTGAAGCACATGGCCAGGCCGGCCATCGACGACTTCAGCACCTTGGTCTGGTTGTTGGCGATGAAGGCGCCGATCGCCGCACCCATGATCGTGATCATCTCGAACGGCAGGGCCTTCAGCACGACGCCGATGTTGCCGCCGTGGACGATGAAGACGCCGAAGATGCAGCCGAGCGCAACGAGCCAGCCGACGATGACGAACATGGAGGCCTAAAAATGGTGAGGGACTGGCGCTTTATCGGCAGTGCGATGCGGCGCTTGAACGACATCAGTGTCGGCGCGCACGCGCAACGCCGATCGATGCATCAAGCGGTATTTGCCCCCGCAAACCATGGCTCCTGGCTCGCATCGCTCGCATCCCCCAAAGGGCTTCGGTGCTTTGGACCACCAAAGAAAACGGCTCCTTGCGGGAGCCGTTTGAAAGCACAGCAAACTGTGCCAGGAGGAGACAAGCAAGAAACCGTGATGACAGAGACTCAGTGTTCGACCGCCGCGGACTGCATCCGCAACGAACCGGCCGCTTTGCCCTTGCCAGCACGAGCCGGAGGGTTACACAGACCGCAGGTGAAGTGTTTGGCAATTTCATGCGGATGCGTGACAAAGTGCCCACCACATGAAGAACATGTGGTCATCGTCAGCATGCCGTTGTCGACGAACTTGACCAGGCGCCAGGCGCGCGTGACCGACAACATCGGCTCGAGCTCCTGCGCCGCGACCTGCTCCAGGTAGAGCTGGTAGGCCTTGATGACGCTGTCGATCTCATCGAGCGCCGCCGCCTTGTTCAGGTACTCGTGCATGTTGAGGAACAGACTGGCGTGGATGTTCGGCTGCCAGGTCATGAACCAGTCGGTCGAGAACGGCAACTGGCCCTTGCTCGGGCTCCTGCCGGCGACTTCCTTGTACAGGCGCAGCAAGCGCTCGTAGCTCAAGTCGGTCTCACTCTCCAGCACCTGAAGGCGCGCACCGAGCTGGATCAGCGTGACGGCACGCTCGATCTGCTTGGCTTCGGTGAGGATGCTTTTGACGCGCGGCATTTCAATGCTCCAGTGAGTAACTGATCATTCCCAGCGAACGCCGCGGATCCGGCTTTGCCGGGCTGCTGGCGTTGCCCCCTTGAGGGGGAGCGGCCACGCCGCTCCGGGGGTGGTCATTTCATGCCGCCTCTTGGTGGCGGCCGGCCATCAGGATCGCGGCGTGCAGGCGGCCGACATGGTCGTTCGCGCTGGACTTGCCGTGGCTCGTGATCAGGTTCCAGACGATCTCGTCGTCCATGCGGAAGCGGCACAGCAGCGTGTTGGTCTGCGCGATCTTCATGATCTGCGCCGGTGTCAGCGTGCCGATCATCGTGGCGGTGTCTTCGCTGATGCCCAAGCGGTACAGCGCCTGCTCGCGGTCGGCACGGATCAGGCTTTGCGCCAGCATCAGGTACGACAGGTTGGCTTCGCGAATCTCGGCGAGGATCTGGTCTGCGTTCATGGGTTCCCGTTCCCTGTTCAGTCAATTCGATGAAGGGACTGTAGGGATCGCGCCGCCATGCAGCCAGATGCTGCGCGCCATGACTTGAGTCCACTTTCTTCTGTGCGGCCTGTCAGGCAACTTCCTACACAGCGAGCAGCGCGCATGAACGATGTCACGGCGCGTGGGGCAACACCGAAAAGTCAACTTGCGACGGTGATCGGAGATCAGGCGGGAACGGCTGCCGGTGCGTACAACAACGCAGGCACCTGCTCGGGCGGCAGCGGGCGCGCCAGCAGGTAGCCCTGCCCGGTGTGCACGCCGAGCTGGCGCAGCAGGCTCAGCTGTTCCGCGGTCTCGATGCCTTCGGCGACCACGTTCTTGGCCAGCGCCTGGCCGAGCGTGAGCACCGCGCGCACGATCTCCACGTACTCCGGCCCGTCCGCCATCGCGGCCACGAAGGAGCGATCGATCTTCAGGCAGTCCACCGGCAAGGTGCCGAGGTAGGCCAGCGACGAGTAGCCGGTGCCAAAGTCATCGATGGCCAAGCGCACGCCCACCGCCCTCAGGCGCGCGATGGCGTCGCGCACCATGTCCAGACGGTTCATCAGCACGGTCTCGGTGATTTCGAGCGTCAGCCGGCTCGATGCCACGCCGTGGCGGTGCAGCACGCGGAGCACTCGCTCGACGAAGTCGGGCTGCGCCAGGTCACGGGCCGAGATGTTCACGTTCACGCCCAGATGCGCCATGTGCGGCGCGGCGCGGTGCCAGGCCGCGAGTTGTTCGACCGCTTTTTCGATCACCCAGGCCGTCAGCGCCTCGATGTGTCCGGCCTCTTCGGCCAGGCTGATGAACACCGCAGGATTGATCGCGCCGCGCGTCGGATGCTGCCAACGCGCCAGGGCTTCGAAGCCGACCAGGCGATAGGGCTCCAGGTCGAACAGCGGCTGGTAGCTGAGCGAGAGTTCGCCCTCGCCGATGGCATGGCGCAAGTCGGCTTCGAGGGCCAGCTTGTCGGCAATGCGCTCGTGCATCGTGCGGTCGAACACCGCCACGCGCCCACGCCCTGCCGTCTTGGCTTCATACATCGCCAGGTCGGCGTCGCGCAGCAACTCGTCCGCGGTGCGGTAGCCGAGGTCGCTGAACGTGACGCCGATGCTGGCCGACGGAACGATCTCGGTGCCTCCGATCGGCAGCGGCTTGGACAGCGCGTCCAGGATGCGTTCAGCCAGCGCCGTGCCATCGTCGCTGTCGTGCAAGTCTTGCAATAGCACGGCGAATTCATCGCCGCCCAGGCGCGCCACCACTTCCTTGCGGCGCAGGCATTGCTGGATGCGGCGGCCGACTTCGCGCAGCAACTCGTTGCCGTAGAAGTGGCCCAGGCTGTCGTTGACCACCTTGAAGCGGTCGAGGTCGAGAAACATCACCGCGAAGCGCACGCCAGGGTCGGTGAGGCTGGACTCAACGGCCGCCGCGAGCTGGGCGTGAAAGTAGGCGCGATTGGGCAACTCGGTCAGACTGTCGTGATAGGCGATGTGCTGCAGCCGGGCCTCGGCGAGCTGGCGCGACGTGATGTCCTGCACCTGGTAGATCAGGCCGTCTTCGGCGCTGTCGGGATCTTGGTAGCGGCCGCAGTGCAGCGCCACCCAGAGGTCGCTGCCGTCGCCGGACGTGCAACGCAACTCGACCGAATACGTCAAGGCGCCGACGCGCCCGGCCACATCGCGAGACTGGCGTTCGAACAGCGCCCCGTCATCGGGATGCAGCATGTCGACGAAACGCTTGCCCGCCAGGCGCTCCTGGCTGCGCGCCAGCAGCGCACACAGGGCCTGGTTGACACGCACGATGCGCCCCTGCGCATCGACGATGGCCATGCCGATCGCAGCGTGGGTGAATGCGGCAGCGAAGCGCGACTGGTTCAGCTCGGCTTCGCGCTGCGCCTCGGACACGCGCGTCTCCTGCGCGTTGTGCTCGGCTTCGTTGTGCGCGATCGACACGCGCAGCAGCGCCACCACGCCCAGCGCCGCCACCGCCACCGCGCCGATGGTGGCCAGGCCGTGTTGACTGGCGTTGAGCTGCACGATGCCGGCCACCAGCGCGGCGGCGAGGTAGATGCCCGCCAGCCAACTGAAGCTGCTGAACCATTGGCGCAAGTCGGGCCAGGCGCCGTGCTTGAGCGTCACCGTGGCCATCAGCGCCAGTGTCGGCAGCACGAAAGGCACCAACGCCACCGGCAGGAGCACGATCAGCTTGGCGATCGGCGGATTGAATCCCAACGCGGCCACCAGCGGCCACAACGCTTCGAACAGCGCACCGCAAATGGCCATGCTTGCCATGCCAGCCGCAGGTGAGCTGATGCGGCTCGACAGGCGCTTGCTGCCGCGCCACGCGCCAATCACGCCTTCGAGCCCCACCGCCAGCACCGCGGCCGCAGGCCCGAGCACCGACAGCATCAGGAACACGAACACGTCGGCGGCGCCGATCGAATACTTGGTGCGCGGGATCTGCACCGGAAACCACGCGGCGACGGCGACGAAGAGCAGCGCCACCAGCGTGTGCAGCCGGTCGGTTGCGGTGACCGACGACATCGCCGCCAGCGCTGCAATCAGCGCCAGCGCGCCGGACAGCGCAATCGCCAGCCACATGCGCAAAGCGGCCGGCGTGTAGTCGTGAAAGTGCTTCACCAGGAAGCGCTGCCGCCAGCCCAGCGTCGCCGCGGGCGTGCTTGGCGCTGGCGAGCGAGAGTCAGTCACCGTAGAAGCTGCGATCGGCAGTGCCCGCCGCATCGCCGGTGGCTTCGCGAAGGATGAAGCCTTCGTTGAGGATGAAGCCTTCGCGCAGGATGAAGCCCTCGTTCAAGATGAAGCCTTCATTCAGGATGAAGCCTTCATTGAGGATGAAACCCTCGTTCAGGATGAAGCCTTCATTGAGGATGAAACCCTCGTTCAGGATGAAGCCTTCGTTGAGGATGAATCCCTGGCTGAGCGTGAAGCCGTCGGCGCGAATGGCGTTGTCGCCGAACGAAAAGCCGATGCCCAGCGGATAGCCGATGCCTCTGTCGGCGCGCGCAATCAGCGTGGCAAGCGGTGTCATCAGCGCCAGAGCGCCTTTCGATGTGGACATCGCCACGCCGTCGAGCAGATGAACGCCCGATGTGAGCAGCGCCTGTGCGCTGGCATTGCGCTCGACAATGGCCATGGGCACCGAGTTCGCAGGAATTTTGCTCGAGCTCGGCAGGTAGCTGATCGTGCTGCGCAGTGTGTAGTGGCGCGCCCAGGTCAGCGCAGGATCCCAGATCGGCTGGAAGACATTGAACAGCGCATCGCCACGCACGAGGTGCGTACCGCCGGCGTAAGCGATGCGGCTCCACGCGACCGGCTTGCCGTCGATCGTCGAAGCCGGCACAGGCAAGGTCATGCCGGTGGCTAGCAGCTTGTCGCCGGGCTTGATCGTGCCCGCAGCCACGGCCGGCGCGATGTCTGTGCGCAGCGCCTTGGCCAGGCGCACCGCGCCCTCGAGGTTGAGCAGCCCTGTGCCCTGCTGCAGCACATTGGCATTGGCCAGCGGCGTGGCCGTGTACTGCAGGATGGCCTTGACCAGCGGCGGCGTCAGACCGGGGTTGGCTTGCAGTAGCACGGCGGCAGCGCCAGACACCGCCGGCGCGGCGATCGAGGTGCCACTGAGCGTCATCAGTGCTTGGCCTGGGGCCTGCGACGCGCCGAGAACCTGGGTCAGCAGCGGATAGGTGCGCGCCAGCAGGTTCAAGCCGGCGGCCGTGCCGCTGGAGTCGGCGCCCGATGCCGTCAGCACCTTGTTGCCCGGCGCCACGAGATCGGGCTTGATCAGGTTGTCGGTCCAGCGGTTGCCGTTCGCGTAGGTGAAAGTGCCGCGCGTGGGACCGCGCGAGCTGAAGCTCGTCATCACGTCGTCGGCACGGCTGGCAGTGCCGAGCATGTTGTTGGCCCCGACGGTGATGACTGACGGCTCGTGCCCCGGCGACGAGACCGCACCGTAGACCTCGCGGCCGCTCTCATCCTTGCCGGCATTGCCGGAGGAGGCGACGACGACGATGCCAGCCGCAACGGCGCTGCGCGCCGCGCGCGCCAGCGGATCGACGAGAAACGAATCGGTAGACGCTGCGCCCAGACTCATGTTCATGACGCGAATGTTGGCCAGCTTCGAGCGCTGGATCACCCAGTCGATGCCGGCCAGCACGTCGGCGAGGTTGCCCACGCCTTGATCGTTCAAGACGCGCACGTCGTACAGGTCGGCGCCGGTGGCGATGCCACTCGAATCGGGGAGCTGGTAGCCGCCGGCGCCGGCAGCGACCGCAGCGACCGCCGTGCCGTGGCCGTAGGCGTCCGGGTCTTTGGCGAACAGCGGTGAGGTGGCGCCACCGGTCCAGGTGAAATACGCCGACGTCAGCATCTTGATCATCGGGCTGTGGTCGCGGCCTCCCGTCCAGCCGCCGTCGAGGAACGTGCTTCGCCCCATCGACACGATATCCACTGCGGCGCGCACACGCGTCTTGCCATCGGCGCCCTGCAGGTTGCGGTGGCGGAAGTCGATGCCGGAGTCGAGCACGGCAATGCCGACGCCGCGACCATCGAGCGCGGCCGAGGTGCCGGCACCAAGCAGCGCATCACCGGCGCCGCTGACCATCTGCACTAGGCTCAGCTGGCGCTGCGTGGCGCGGTTCGGCGAGATGGCGAGGACGTCCGTGCGCTCGGCCACGGCCGCAAGCGCCGACGCCGGCAGCATCGCCGACAAGGCGCGCACCGACACATAGTTATAGAAGACTGAGCCGCCGCGGGCGAGCACGTCGGCGCGCATCGACGTCAACTCCGCATCGGTGCTGGCGCCGACGATGAGCACCTTGACCAGCACCTTGCCATCGACCGACTTGGCCCAGGATGCATCCGCGGGAAGCTTGCCCGGCGACGCGACCAGCGGCTGCAGATCGACCGACAGCTTGTCGCGGTAGGTTGGCACGGGCGTTGCAGCGGACGCCGTTGTCGTCGTTCTTGCAGACGACCTCTTGGCCGCCAGCGCCGACGACACCGTGCCCAGCGTCAGCAGCAGCGCCGCGGCCAAGCCGCCCAGCTGCCATCGCAGCGAGGGCCTATTGCGGCCCTTCATCGTCGTGTCCATGGATCACTCCCTCGCCTGTTGTTCTGTGTGCAACGGCGTGAGCGCCGCGCGATGGAGTAATCATCTCAATTTGTTTCAACCTTGGGCAGGGTCGGCCTCGCGCGCCGTGATGTTTGCCGCGTGCGCTTTGCTCGACTCCAGGGCACTCTTTGCCCACTCGGTCACGTCGCCCAGAAATTAAGCGCCACGTGCGTGAAGCAGTTGGCGGACAGCGATCGGCAATCCGCGATAGCGCGACGTGGCACGCCGGTGAGTGACCGGGCTGGCCATGCCGCTACGGCACCGCAGTTGGGGGAGCACGCAACCTCACGAGCCACAGCCGCGGTCGCGGTCGCGCCGGTCCACCGCAGTCACGGGGGCGTTCGACGTTCAGCCGAGCGAGAGCGCGATGAAATCGACGAAGACGCGCACCCTCGCCGCCAGTTGATGGCGCTGCGGATAGACGGCGTGGATGTCGGCGTCGGGTGTGGCGTACTGCGGCAGCACTTGCACCAGGCGGCCGTTTCTCAGGAATCGCTCGATGTCCCACTCGGCGCGCATCAGGATGCCGTGGCCATCGAGCGCCCAGTTGACTGCGATCTCGCCGTCGTTGGTGGTCAGATTGCCGCGCGTCTTCACGGCCTCGGTGCCGGCGTTGCGGCCACGTCCGCTCGACAGACGCCACACGCCGTAGGCTTCTTCGCCTTGGCGAATGCCGATGCAGTTGTGCTTGGTCAGATCGTTCGGCACCTTGGGGGTGCCGTGTTTGGCCAGGTAGGCCGGCGCTGCGCACAGCAGGCGGCGGTTGGCCGCGATGCGGCGCGCGATGACGCGGCTGTCGGGCGGCGCGCCGAAGCGGATGCAGACGTCGAACGCATCGTCGGTCAGCGGCGGCGGATTGACCGACAGTTGCAGTTGCACTTCGACCTGCGGGTGCTTGCGCACGAAGCGCGAGATCAGCGGCGCCACATGGCTGCGCCCGAAGCCGAGCGTCGCATTGACGCGCAGCAGTCCCTGCGGCGTGGCCTTGGACACGCCGAGCAACTGCGACATATCGTCGATCTCACCCAGGATGCGGCGCGCATGTTCCAGATACAGCTCGCCTTCGGGCGTCAGGCTCATGCGCCGCGTCGTGCGATTGACCAACGCCACGCCAACGCGCGACTCCATCTGTGCCAAGCGCTTGCTGACGGCCGGCGTCGTGATGCCGAGCTCGCGCGCCGCAGCACTCAGGCTGCCGGCGCTGCCCAGCGCCGAGAAGAAGCCCAGATCGGCCGGCTGAATGCCACCCTTCATGTGCGCCCGATTGTTGAATCCAGGTTAACGATGGATTCACTTTAGCCCTGCGCACGCGGGCCGTCCAGTTTCTACAGTGACGTCGTCCGCCCACTCACCAAGAGGATCCCCGCCATGAAGACCTACTCGATCGCCACCATCCCCGGTGACGGCATCGGCAAGGAAGTCATTCCCGCTGGCCAGCAAGTGCTGGAAGCGCTGGCCAAATCGAGCACCACTTTCCGCTTCGAGTTCGAGAACTTCGACTGGGGCGGCGACTACTACCGGCAGCACGGCGTGATGATGCCGGCCGATGGCCTCGACGCGCTGCGCAGCAAGGACGCGATCCTGTTCGGCTCGGCCGGCGACCCGCACATCCCCGACCACATCACGCTGTGGGGCCTGCGCCTGAAGATCTGCCAGGGCTTCGACCAGTACGCCAACGTGCGGCCGACGCGCATCCTGCCCGGCATCGACGGCCCGCTGAAGCGCTGCGGCCCGGACGACCTGAACTGGGTGATCGTGCGCGAGAACTCCGAAGGCGAGTACGCCGGCGTCGGCGGGCGTGTGCACCAGGGCCACCCGATCGAAGCCGCCACCGATGTCTCGATGATGACCCGCGCCGGTGTCGAACGCATCATGCGTTTCGCCTTCAAGCTGGCGCAGTCACGGCCGCGCAAACTGCTGACCGTCATCACCAAGAGCAACGCGCAGCGCCACGCGATGGTCATGTGGGACGAGATCGCGCTGCAGATCAGCAAGGAGTTCCCGGACGTCACGTGGGACAAGGAGCTGGTCGACGCCTCGACGGCGCGCATGATCAACAAGCCGGCCACGCTCGACACGATCGTCGCGACCAACCTGCACGCCGACATCCTCAGCGATCTGGCTGCCGCACTCGCCGGCAGCCTGGGCATTGCGCCCACCGGCAACATCGACCCCGAGCGCCGCTACCCATCGATGTTCGAGCCGATCCACGGCTCGGCCTTCGACATCATGGGCAAGGGCCTCGCCAATCCGGTGGGCACCTTCTGGTCCGTCGTGATGCTGCTCGAGCACCTGGGCGAAGCCGACGCCGCCAAGCGGGTGATGCAGGCCATCGAGCAAGTCACCGCCAACCCGAAGCTGCACACCCGCGACCTCGGTGGCAAGGCGACCACCGTCGAAGTCACACAGGCCGTATGTGAGCTGTTGTCCGCCAGCTCGAAGCGCCTGGCTGCCTGAAGACCCACTGGAGACCCACATGAAAAGCATCTACACCTTCACGCACCGCCGCGCTGTCCACGCCATCGCGCTCGCCATGGCCGTATCGGGCAGCAGCGCGATCGCGCAAGCCTGGCCGAACAAGCCCATCAGCCTCGTCGTGCCCTTCCCGGCCGGCGGCACCACCGACGTGCTGGCCCGCGCGCTGGCGGAAAAACTGACGCAGAGCCTCGGTCAGACGGTGATCGTCGAAAGCAAACCCGGCGCCGGAGCCACGCTCGGCGCCGACTTCGTGGCCAAGGCCAAGCCCGACGGCCACACGTTGCTCGTCGGTGCGGTGCACCACACCATCGCCACCAGCGTCTACAAGAAGCTGCCCTATGACTTGGAAAGAGATTTCGCGCCGATCACCGAGATCGCGCTGGTGCCCAATGTGCTCGTGGTCAACGCCGCCACGCCGGTCAAGAACGTCGCCGAGCTGGTGGCGCTCGCCAAGGCGCAAGCGGGCAAGCTGAACTACGGATCCAACGGCAATGGCACGGCGCAGCATTTGATCGGCACGCAGTTCCAGAACCTCACCCGCACCGAGGTCGTCCACGTGCCCTACAAGGGCAGCGGCCCGTTGACCACCGATCTGCTGGGCGGCCAGGTCACGATGTCCTTCGACACCATCACGCCAGTGCTGCAGCACATCAAGAGCGGCAAGCTGCGCGCGCTGGCTGTCACCACGGGCAAGCGCTCCTCCGCGCTGCCCGACGTGCCGACGCTTGACGAAGCCGGCCTCAAGGGCTTCGACATCGGCACCTGGTTCGGCGTGCTGGCGCCGGTGGCGACGCCCAAAGACATCGTGGCGCGTCTGAACGTCGAGATGGTCAAGGTGATCCAGTCGGCCGAGTTCAAGAAGCGCATGGAAGAGATCGGCGCCGAGCCCGTGGGCAACAGCGCCGATCGGATGGCACAGCTGATCAAGGCCGACACCGACAAGTTTGCCAAGCTGGTCCGCGATGCGAAGGTGACGATCGATTAGGACGAGACCGCGATCTGTCGCATCCATCCGAAGACGCCCCATCGGCCCCAAGCGGCATTCGAACGTCAGCAAATCTCCTTCAGCGCGGAGGCGCAGAGAGCGCAGAGGTTCGCAGAGGAATACAACTTCTGAATTCCTCTGCGTTGACTCTGCGTCCTCTGCGCCTCTCGGTGAGTGAAGCTGAACCGTCGCGACGGCGCCCAACGGGCCGGCCGGGTCCCTTACCCGTTCGCCGTCGCCCTGACCTCGCCGATCGAGGTCACCCCCGCCAGCACCTTGTCGATGCCGTCCTGACGCAGCGTGTGCATGCCTTCGGACAGCGCCTGGTGTTGCAGTTGCTCCGCGCGCGCACCGGTCTGGATCAGCCGGCGCAGATCGCGCGTCACCGTCATCAACTCATGCAGCGCGGCGCGGCTGCGCAGGCCGGTGCCTTCGCAAGATGCGCAGCCCTTGGACTCCCAGTGCATCAGTTGTTGCCCATGCTGGGCGTGCCACTCGGCGAGGACCTTGTCTTTCGAGGGCGCCGTGTCCTGCGGAAAGACATGCAGCCAGTCGTGCAGCAACTCATCGACCTCGTCACCCGTCGCGTTGCGCGCCGCGCGACAGTGCGGGCACAAGCGACGCACCAGACGTTGCGCCAGCACGGCCAGCAGCGAATCGCCGAAGTTGAACGGGTCCAGGCCCATGTCGAGCAGCCGCGTCACGGTCTCGGGCGCGCTGTTGGTGTGCAGCGTGCTCATCACGAGGTGGCCGGTCAGCGACGCCTCGACCGCCGTCTGCGCAGTTTCCTTGTCGCGAATTTCGCCGACCATGATCACGTCGGGATCGGCGCGAAGGAACGAGCGCAGCGCCTTGGCGAACGTCCATTCAATCTTCGGATTGACCTGCACCTGGCGCAACCCGGCCTGGGTGATTTCCACCGGGTCTTCGGCCGTCCAGATCTTGCGCTGTGCGGTGTTCAGGTACGCCAGTGCCGAATGCAGCGTTGTCGTCTTGCCGCTGCCAGTGGGGCCGACGCAGAGCACCATGCCGTAGGGACGCTCGATGGCGTTGACCAGGCGCTGGTAGTTGCCTTGAGGCCCGCCCGACAGACCGATCTGGTCGATTGGCAACGCACGCGCGTTGGCCAGCAGGCGCAGCACCACGTCTTCGAGGCCGTTGGCGGTGGGAATGGTGGCCACACGCAGTTCGAGCTTGTGCTGCGACGAGAATTTGGCGAAGTTGATCTTGCCGTCCTGCGGCTTGCGGCGCTCGCTGATGTCGAGATCGCACATGATCTTGATGCGCGCCACGATGGCCGCGCGATAGGTGTGCGGCAGTTCGAGATACGGCTTCAAGACGCCGTCCTTGCGGAAGCGGATGCGCACCTTCTCGCGCCCTGGCATGGTCTCGATGTGGATGTCGGAAATGCCCTGTGCGTGCGCGTCGACGATCATCGTGTGCACCAGGCGCACCAGCGAGTTGTCCGACTGCTCGATGGCCAGCTCGTCGCCGCCGTCGCGCTGCGCACTTTGGTGCTGCTGCTCGAGCGTTTCGAGCAGCTTGCTGGCATCGACGGTCTCGAACGGAATGCTATCGTCCGGCGCCAGCGGGATGTTGCTCGCCCAGGGGTCGTCGCCAAAACGCTGATAGGTCGTGGCAATCGCACTCGGCAGCGCGTCAGCCGGCGCCAAGGCGGGCACCAGCTTCAACTGCGTGACGAATTCGATCTCGTCCACATCGGCGCGGCGCGAGGGGTCGGCCATGGCGACGACGAGCTGGCCGCCGCGCAGCAGCAGCGGCAGCACGTGCAGGCGGCGCGCGATGGCGAACGGCAGCGCGCGCACCGCGTCCGGCTCCACCGGAAAGGCGGAGGCGTCAACCACCGGGTAGCCCATCTTGCGCGCCAGGGCGTGCTGCAAGTCGTGGCGTGACACATGGCCAGCGCGCACCAGCAACTCGCCGAGCGGGATCGAGCGTTCGCTCTTCTGTTGTTCAAGCGCACGTTCGAGTTGCGCCGAAGTGATCAGGTTCAGCGCCACGAGCGCTTCGCCGATACGCACCACCGGCATGCGCGCCTGCTGGTCGATGGCTTCGAGCAGTTGCGCCGGCTCGACGATCGACTGCGCCAGCAGCAGCTCGCCGAGCTTGCGCGTGCGCAGCGTCGCCTGTTCCGCCACCGCCTGCGCCACCTGCTCCGCGGTGGCGGCCTGCTGCTCGACGAGCACCTCGCCGATGCGCGGGCCGATCTCGAAATCGGCGTATGAACTCTTGGGCACGAAAACACGCTGCACGCGGCCTGCGTCATCGAGCGGGGGAAACAAGAACACGCCGTGTTCGGTGGCCACATGGCCAACACTCTTGCCGCCAAGCGCACCGCCCTGTGCCAAGCGCAGGCGGTACTCCACGGCTGCCGGCGGTGCCAACAAGCGCGCGTGCGGGTCCCCGGCCGCGGGCTGTTGCGCCGCGATCGGCGCAACCAGTGTGATGCGCCGCAGCTGCGCCAGACGCAGGCTCATCTCGGAGCGCGTGGCATGCACGCGCACACGGATCAAGCCGGCGGCAAAGTCCACCGACAACAGCGTGGCGCCGATCGCCGCGCTGGTCAGCCCTTCGATTTCACAGGCGGCCCCCGCAGGCGACTCGCCAGCCGGGTACCCGGCATGGGGCGGCGTCGGCCAACGCCACGGCGCCGCCGCGGCTTGGGCCGCACTCGCAGGCAGTTCGGAGAGATCGGACATGGCGGCACGCGCTGGAGGCGCGAAGAGGAACCAGGTTCCTCATGCTAGGCCGCAAGGCCGCAGGGCAATGGGTTGAACAACGCGGCCTTCGCCGCGCAGTTCAATAGGCCGTGATGTTGCTGGCCCAGACGTCGCTGGTCTTGATGTGCGCCGCCAAGGCCACGCTCAATCTGCCACGCGGTGCGATCACCGCCACCATCTCGAGGCCGGCCACCGATTGCAGTGACTTCAATGTCGCCACACTGCCGAGTGAATCGACGGCAACGAACAGGCGGTTGCCCTCCTGCATCAGCGGCAGCGCGCGGTGTTCATGCATCACCGCGGGCGAGAAGCGCTTCACGGCCTTGGGGTCGACCGGGAAGCGCAGCAGATCAACCACCGGATAGCCCATCTTGTGGGCGAGTGCCGTTTGCAGATCGGCGCCTGTGATCAGACCGGCGTTGACCAGCGCCTCGCCGAGCGGTTGGTCACTGGGTGCATGAGTCTGTGCGCGCACGGCGCGGTCGAGCTCGTGTTGCGTCACCAGGCCCAAGTCTCGCAGTGACTCGCCGAGCGGCCGGATCGTGGCTTTCTGCTGAGCCAGCACCGCCGCCAACAACTGCTCGGGCGTCGCCACCCAACGCTCGGCCGCCAGCTCTTCCACCGACTTGCCCAAGCTGACGCCGGTACAAGTAGCCGTGGGCACGAACTGGCGCAGCAGGGCGTGCCCGCCGTCAGCCGGCGAATACAGGAACCAGCCGCTGCGCTGGCGCACATGGCCGATCGTGCGTCCGGCCACATGACCCCCAGCCGACAGCTCGGCGGTGTAGTCGCGCTCTTGCGCCGCCGCGGGCATGCGTTCGATTGGCGCACCCGGCGCCTGACGCGCCTGCGCCCACGGTTTGAGAATCGTCAGCCGGCGCATGCGCGAGAACGGCAGCCACAGCGGCTCGCCGTCGCGTCCGACGCGCACTCGCATGCGTTCGCGTGAGACGTCGAACTCCATCAGCTCGCCTTCGAAGGTGACACCACCGGCAGACTCGACGCGGCACGGCTGCGCGCCCGCAAGCAACGGACTCATTGATTGCGGATGGGCAAACGGCGGCAATGGCCACGCCCATTCTTCCTCGATCGAAAGTGTGATGGTCGGCAGTGGTGTTGAAACGGCGTTGCTCATGTGGCGGATCCTCCCAATCGTCTCGGCGCCGACCTCGATGCATGAGGCCGAACTTGTGCCGGTGACAGAGAGTAAACAGCGCCGCGCGAAGCTCGCGTGAGGAATGCACAACCACACGCCGGGTGCAACGCCGGCCACACGGTCACGGGGTGAAGGCGTGACAGGGTCAGCGCGCCGTCACGGCCGCATCAACAGTTTCGGCAGCGCCGTGATGATCTGCGGGAACAGCGTCACGAGCACGATGGCCGCCGCCATGCAGAAAAAGAACGGCAGCGTGACGCGCGCGATCCAGCCGATCTCGCGCCCGGTCATGCCTTGCAGCACGAACAGGTTGAAGCCCACCGGCGGCGTGATCTGCGCCATCTCGACGACCAGCACGATGAAGATGCCGAACCACAGCGGATCGATGCCGGCCTTGACCACCGTCGGCATGACGACGCCGATGGTCAGCACGACCATCGAGATGCCATCGAGAAAACAGCCGAGCACGATGTAGAACACAGCCAACGCGAGCAGCAACTGCCATTGCGTCAGGCCGAGCGTGGCGATCCACTCGGCCAGATGCCGCGGCAGGCCGATGTAGCCCATGCTGAGCGTGAGGAAAGCCGCACCGGCGAGGATCAACGCGATCATGCAGTACAGGCGCGTGCCACCGAGCAGCGAGTCCTTGAAGGTCTGCCAGTTCAGCGAGCCTTGCGCAGCCGAGAGCACGAGTGAGCCGACCACGCCGACGGCCGCGGCTTCGGTGGCGGTGGCGATGCCGGCGTAGATCGAGCCGAGCACGGCGACGATCAGCAGCAGCACCGGGATCAGATGCCGCGACTCGCTGACTCTCTGCACGAAGCTCATCGGTGCATCGGCCGGCGGCACGAGGCTCGGGTTGCGCAAGGCCCAGTAGATCAGATAGCCGGAGAACAGACCGGCGAGCAAGATGCCCGGCAACACACCGGCCATGAAGAGCTGCGCGATCGAGACTTCGGCGGCAACGCCATAGACGATCATGATGATCGACGGCGGAATCAGCAGGCCGAGCGTGCCGGCGCCGGCCAGCGAGCCGATGGCGATGTCGTCCGGGTAGCCGCGGCGTTTCAACTCGGGCAGCGTCATCTTGCCGATCGTCGCGCAGGTGGCGGCCGACGAGCCCGAGACCGCGGCGAAGATGGTGCAGCCGGCGACGTTGGTGTGCAGCAGCCGGCCAGGCAGCGACTGCATCCACGGCGCCAGGCCGCGGAACATGTCGTTCGACAAGCGCGTGCGGAACAGGATCTCGCCCATCCACACGAACAGCGGCAGCGCGGTCAGCGTCCAGCTCGATGCCGAGCCCCAGATCGTCACCGCCATCGCGTCGCCGGCGGGCCGGGCTGCAAACAACTGCATGCCGATCCAGGCCACGCCTGCAAGCGCCAAACCGATCCAGACGCCGGAGGCGAGGATCGCGAACAGCGCGGTGATCAACAGAACGGTGACGACGATGTCATTCACTTCTTGACAGCTCGGTGCTGCCGGCAGCGCGCTGGCCTCTCAACTCAAGCACGAACTCATCGACGAAAGCGATGAACAAAATCAGCGTGCCGACCGCCATGCCGATCTGCGGCAGCCACAAGGGCGTGGCATCGTTGCCGGTGGAAATGTCGTTGAACAGGCGCGACTGCCACGCCAACCGCGCCGAATAAAACGCCAGCACGCCGGCCAGCACCGAGGAGCAGGCCAGCGCCCACAACTCCAACGCACGCCGTGCGCTCTGCGGCAGCGCGCTGAGCAGCAATGTGACGCGGATGTGTTCGCCTCGCTTCAAGGTGTGTGCCAGCGCCAGAAAGCCCGCTGCCGCCATGAAGTAGCCTGCATAGGCGTCGGTGCCCTTGACGTGAAAATGGAATTCGCGCCCGCCGATCGACAGCAGCACGGCAACCAGCAGCGCCACCATGAAAAGGGCCGCCAGCCACGCGGCCCCGTCGTACAGCGCGTCGAGAAAGCGGCGCACTCGCGGCGCCTATTTCTTGTACGCGTCGACCAGCTGCTTGCCTTCCGGCCCGGCCTTGTCGAGCCACTCCTTGAGCAGCGTCTCGCCCACCTTCTTCATGTCGGCGGTCAGCGCGGCCGGCGGCGGCAGGATGTTCATGCCACCCCCCTTCAGCTTGTCGAGCGACTCGGTGTTGGCCTTCCTGCTCGCGGCGAGGCCGCGCACTTCGGCGTCGGCCGCGGCCTTCAAAACCGCCTGCTTGGTCGGCGCATCAAGGGCGTCGAGCGCCGCCTTGTTGACGACGATCAGGTTGCGCGGCAACCAGGCCTGCGTGTCGTACCAGTACTTCACATGCTCATGCAGTTTCGAGTCCCAGCCGGTCGAGCCGCTGCTCATCATGGACTCAGCGACGCCGGTGGCAAAGGCCTGACTCACTTCCGCGGCCTGCACCGTCACCGGCTGCGCGCCGACGAGTTCGGCGATGCGGCTGGTGGCCGGGTTGTAGGCGCGCCACTTGACGCCCTTCAAGTCAGCAGCCGAGGCCAGCGGCTTCTTCGAGTACACGCCCTGCGGCGGCCATGGCACCGAATACAGCGGCACCATGCCCTGCTCGGCCAGCTTCTTGTCGAAGAACGGCTTCTGCGCCGCCCACAGCTTGACCGATTCGTCATAGCTGTCGGCCAGGAACGGGATGGCATCGGCACCGAACAGCGGCCACTCGTTGGCGAAGTTCGAGATCAGCACCTCGCCGATCTGAGCCTGCCCGCCCTGCACCGCGCGCTTGATCTCGGGCGCTTTGAACAGAGAGGCGTTGGAGTGCACCGTGATCTTCAACTTGCCATTCGTGGCCTTGTCGACATCGGCCGCGAACTCGGTCAGGTTGATGGTGTGGAAGTTGGTGGCCGCGTAGCCCGAAGGCAGATCCCACTTGGTTTGCGCAATGCCGGCGCTGGCGGCCAAGCAGGTCAGCGCAGTCAGACTGAGCGAGCGAATCATCGACATGGCGTGCGACTCCAGATGAGGAAGAAAGGTGAGAGCTTGCAGTCTAGGTACTATTGCGATAAAACGTCAACGTTTCGTCAGCAAAATATCTGAACTTCAGGGAAATCCCGATGCCGAGAACGGCCCGCTCCGTCGCCACACGCCCCAGCACGCGGCCCAAGAAAGCAGCCGGCGCCAGCATCGTCTCGTCGGCTCATCTCATCTCGCCGCGCAGCGCGGAACTCTCCGAATTCGAGTTCGGGCTGATCGTGGCCTGGAACGCCTTTTCCCGCTGGGCGGTGCGCTGCATGGCCGCTGCCGGCGTGAGTGACCTGACGATCACCGACGTGCTGCTGCTGCACCATGTCAACCACCGCGCGCGCAACAAGAAGCTGGCCGACATCTGCTTCGTGCTGAATTACGAAGACACGCACGTCGTCGCTTACTCGCTGAAGAAGCTCGTTGCTGCACGGCTGGTCGAAGCCGACAAGGTCGGCAAGGAAGTCTTCTACCGCCCCACGCCCGCTGGGGAAGCCGCCGTACAAGCCTACCGCGCCGTGCGCGAGGAGTGCCTCGTGAAGAGCCTGGACACCGAGCTCAATGCCGACATCGGCGAGCTGGCGCGGCTGCTGCGCACCATGAGCGGCATGTACGACCAGGCGGCGCGGGCGGCCAGTTCGCTGTGATGCCATGACAAGCTGGCTCGGCATCCTGATGCTCGACACCCAGTTCCCTCGGATCGTCGGCGATGTGGGCCACGCCGCGAGCTGGCGCATGCCAGTGCGCTATCGCGTCGTTCGCGGCGCGTCACCGCAGCGCGTGGTGCGCGACAACGACCCGGTGCTGCTGCAGCCCTTCATCGAAGCCGCGCAAGCGCTCGTTGCCGAAGGCGCCGCCGCGATCACGACGAGCTGCGGCTTCCTGCTGCGCTTTCAGGCGGCCCTGCAAGCCGCGTTGCCGGTGCCCGTGTGGACATCGTCGCTGCTGGCCCTGCCCGCACTGCGCGCGCCGGGCGTGATCACGGTCGATGCGCAAAGCCTGGGGCCGATCGACGGCGTGCCGGTCGAAGGCCTGGCGCCCGGTTGCCTGTTGCAGCGTACGTTGCTCGAAGATCTACCGACGCTCGATGCAAACGCGGCCGAAGCCGACACGGTGGCCGCTGCCACGCGGCTGGTGCAGCACCAGCCGCAGATCGAGAACATCGTTCTCGAATGCACCAATCTGCCGCCCTACGCGACCGCGATCGCGCACGCGACCGGCCGCCCTGTTCACCACCTGATGACGTTCGTGCACGAGCGCTGGGAGGCGATACCATGACCGCAAAGCGCTGGCAGTTCTGGATCGACCGCGGCGGCACCTTCACCGACATCGTCGGCCGCTCGCCGGACGGCGCGCTCGTCACCGCCAAGCTGCTGTCGGAAAACCCGGAGCAGTACCGTGACGCCGCCGTCGAAGGCATCCGGCGATTGCTCGGCCTGCAAGCCGGCGAGGCGATCATGCCCGAGCGAGTCGAGTGCGTGAAGATGGGCACCACAGTCGCCACCAATGCATTGCTCGAGCGCAAAGGCGACCGCACGTTGCTCGTCACCACGCGCGGCTTTCGCGATGCGCTGCGCATTGCCTACCAAGCCCGGCCGAAATTGTTCGAGCGCCACATCGTCTTGCCGGAGTTGTTGTACGAGCGTGTGATCGAGGCGCAGGAGCGTGTGGGCGCGCATGGCGACGTGCTGACAGCGCTCGACCCGGCGCACTTGCAGCGCGAGCTGCAGGCGGCATTCGACACCGGCATCCGCAGCTGCGCCATCGTCTTCATGCACGGCTACCGCTTCACCGCGCACGAGCACGCGGCGTCGAAGCTGGCGCGCGAGATTGGCTTCACGCAGGTCAGCGCATCGCACGAGGCCAGCCCGCTGATGAAGTTCGTTTCGCGCGGCGACACCACCGTCGTCGATGCCTACCTCTCGCCGATCCTGCGCCGCTATGTCGATCAGGTCGCGTCGCAGATGCCGGGCGTGCGCCTGTTCTTCATGCAGAGCAGCGGCGGTCTGACCGAAGCGCATCACTTCCAGGGCAAGGACGCGATCCTCTCCGGCCCGGCCGGCGGCATCGTCGGCATGGTGCGCACGGCGGTTGCGGGTGGGCACGACAAAGTGATCGGCTTCGACATGGGCGGCACCTCCACCGACGTATCGCACTACGCCGGCGAGTTCGAGCGCGCGTTCGAAACGCAGGTGGCCGGCGTGCGCATGCGCGCGCCGATGATGAGCATCCACACCGTCGCCGCTGGGGGCGGATCGATCCTCGCCTTCGACGGCGCACGGCTGCGCGTCGGCCCGCAAAGCGCCGGCGCCAATCCAGGCCCGGCGAGCTACCGCCGCGGCGGGCCGCTGGCGGTGACCGATGCGAACGTGATGCTCGGCAAGATCTCGCCGGCGCACTTTCCCAAGGTGTTCGGCCCACGGGGCGACGACGCGCTCGACCGCGACGTGGTCGTGGCGAAGTTCGAAGCGATGGCCGCGGATGTTCGTGCGCGCAGCGGCCGCGAAATCACGGCCGAATCGCTCGCCGAGGGGTTTCTGCAAATCGCGGTGCAGAACATGGCCAACGCGATCAAGCGCATCTCGGTGGCGCGCGGGTATGACGTGACGCAATACACGCTGCAATGTTTCGGCGGCGCCGGGGGCCAGCATGCCTGTCTCGTCGCCGATGCGCTCGGCATGGGCCGCGTCTTCGTGCACCCGCTGGCCGGTGTGTTGTCGGCCTACGGCATGGGCCTGGCCGACCAGATTGCGATGCGCGAGGCACAGGTCGAGCTGCCGCTCGACAGCGCTGGGTTGTCCGCGGCCGAGCGGCGACTGGCGCACATCGGCGAGTCGGCGCGTGATGAAGTGGCGAGCCAAGGCGTTGAGCGCGCGGCGATCGAGTTGCGCCGCCACGTGCATGTGCGCTACCAGGGCACCGACACCGCGCTGATCGTGCCCTTCGGCGACCCGCGCACGATCAAGCAGGCCTTCGAGGCGGGGTACAAGCAGCGCTTCGCCTTCCTGATGCCGGACCGGATGCTGGTGATCGAAGCGGTGTCGGTTGAAGCAGTTGGCGCCGGTGAATCACACGTCACCGTCACGACAGAGAGCGAACCTGCCAGCTCGCGGCCTCAGCCGGACGCCTCGCTGCGCCTGCACGCCGGGCGCTGGCTCGACGCCGGCCTGTTCGTGCGTGAGTCGCTCGCCGCGGGCGCATTGATCGACGGGCCCGCCATCATCGCGGAGAAGAACGCAACGACGGTCGTTGAGCCGGGCTGGCAAGCCAGGCTCACCGCCGCCGGCCCCATCGAGCTGCAACGCACCGTGCCCCGTTCCACGCAACACGCCATCGGCACCGACGCCGACCCGGTGATGCTGGAGGTCTTCAACAACCTCTTCATGAACATCGCCGAGCAGATGGGCTTGCGGCTGCAGAACACCGCCTACTCGGTGAACATCAAGGAGCGCCTGGACTTCTCCTGCGCGCTCTTCGACGCCCGAGGCCAGCTCATCGCCAACGCGCCGCACATGCCGGTGCACCTGGGTTCGATGAGCGAGAGCATCAAGACCGTGATCGAGCGCAACCCGCAGATGCGCCCCGGCGACGTGTATGTGCTCAACGACCCGTACCACGGCGGCACACACCTGCCCGACGTGACGGTGGTGACCCCCGTGTATCTCGAACACGGTGACGAGGCGCCGAGCTTCTATGTGGCCTCGCGCGGCCACCATGCCGACATCGGCGGCAGCACGCCGGGCTCGATGCCGCCGTTCTCGGCGACGATCGAAGAAGAAGGCGTACTGCTCGACAATTTTTTGCTGGTGCGCGCCGGCAAGCTGCGCGAGCCGGAATTGCTGGCGCTGTTGAATGGCGGCCACTACCCGACGCGCAACCCGGCGCAGAACATTGCCGACCTGAGAGCGCAGGTGGCCGCCAATGAAAAGGGCGTGCAGGAATTGCGCGCGATGGTCACTCAGTTCGGTCGCGCGACTGTGGCGGCCTACATGAAGCATGTGCAGGACAACGCCGAGGAATCTGTGCGCCGCGTCATCACGGCTTTGAAAGATGGGCACTACACGCTCGACCTCGACAACGGCGCGCGCATCGCCGTCAAGGTCACGGTCAACGCACCGCAACGCGAAGCGACGATCGACTTCACCGGCACCAGCGCGCAACTTCCGAACAACTTCAACGCCCCCAAGGCAGTGACGATGGCCGCCGTGCTCTACGTCTTTCGCACACTGGTCGATGACGACATCCCGCTCAACGCCGGCTGCCTGAAGCCGCTGCACGTCATCGTGCCCGAGGGTTGCATGCTGAACCCACGCCACCCGGCAGCCGTGGTCGCGGGCAACGTGGAAACGTCGAGCTGCGTCACCAACGCCCTGTACGGCGCGCTCGGCGTCATGGCGGCGAGCCAGTGCACGATGAACAACTTCACCTTCGGCAACGAGACCCACCAGTACTACGAAACCATCAGCGGCGGCAGCGGTGCCGGCCCCGGTTTCAACGGCACCAGCGTCGTGCAAACGCACATGACGAACTCGCGACTGACCGACCCGGAGGTGCTGGAGTTCAGGTTTCCCGTGCGTCTGGACAGCTACGAGATCCGCAGCGGCTCCGGCGGCGCAGGCCGTTGGCAGGGCGGCGACGGCGGCGTGCGCCGCGTGCGATTTCTCGAACGCATGACGGCGAGCATCCTGAGCAACGGCCGCAGCGTGCCGGCGTTCGGCGGCGACGGCGGTGCGCCCGGCGCCCTCGGCATCAACCGCATCGAGCGGCGCGACGGCAGCATCGAGCAGCTCGACCACATCGGCTCAGCGGCGATGGAGCCGGGCGATGTGTTCGTCATCGAGACACCCGGCGGCGGCGGCTGGGGTCTTGCTTGAGACCGATCCTCGTCACCGGCTTCGAGCCTTTCGGTGGTGAGCCCATCAACCCGTCGGCCGAGGTGGCACGCGCGTTGCACGGCCGGACGATTGAAGGCGCCCCGGTCGTCGGCCTCGTATTGCCCTGCGTGTTCGGCGCGTCGATCGATTCGATGCGCGCGGCGCTCGACCACCACCGCCCGCAACTCGTGCTTGCGCTCGGGCTGGCCGCCGGCCGCGACGGCTTCACGTTGGAGCGCGTCGCGATCAACCTCGACGATGCGCGCATCGCCGACAACGCCGGCGCGCAACCGATCGATGCACCGGTCGAGCCTCGCGGCCCGGCGGCGCACTTCACCACGCTGCCGATCAAAGCGATGGTGGCCGCGCTGCGCGACGCCGGCCACAGCGCCTCGGTGTCCAACAGCGCCGGCACTTTTGTCTGCAACCATGTCTTCTACGGCCTGCAACACGCGTTGAAACGCCGTCGCAGCGTGCGCAGCGGCTTCATGCACCTGCCGTGTTTGCCGGAACAAGAGAGCCGGACGCCGCAGTCGCCGAGCCTGCCGCTGTCAACGATGATCGACGGCGTGGCCTCGGCCCTGGCAGCAGCGCTGTTGTCGCGAACCGACCTGCACGCCAGCGAGGGCACGCTCGACTGAACGCGGCCCGCTACTCACTCGTCTCGCTGTACGCCCGCCACTTTGGCAGCGCACGCCGCATCAACGCCACCTGTCGATAAAAGCGCGGGCAGGCCACGCACACCTTGAGGTGCGCTCGCACCGCCCAACGCTCGATGAAGCCGAGCCGTCGGTCTTCGCCGGCGAGCACGAGTTCGACCACCTGGCGGCAGTTGCGTTGCAGGAACCTCATCGTCATGTGGTGACCTTGGCGGACGCGGTCGGCTTGCCGAACCAACGCTCTTGCAAACAGGTCTGCAAGCGCAGGCGGGCTCGGTACAACAGCACCCAGGCATTGGTCGACGTGATGCCCAATTCCTTGCAGATTTCGGCGGTGTCCAGCTCAAGCCACTCGCGCATCATGAAAACACGGCCCTGCGCGCCGGGCAGTTGTTCGACGCAAATTTCGAGCACTTCGAAGAACTCGCGCTGGCCCAGCGCCGCTTCGGGGTCGCCCCACTCTGCTGGCGCTTCGCGCCAAGCGCCATCGTCGTTGAAGAGCGCGGCGTCGATGTCTTCGCCGTCTTCGGCGCTCGTGGTCGACACTTCACGGCTGTGGCGGCGGATCTGGTCGATCAGCTTGTGTTTGAGGATGCCAATCAGCCAGGTCTTCAACTGCGATTGCCCGGCAAAAGCTTGAGGTTTGGCAAGCGCGGCCAGCACCGTGTCGCTGACCGCGTCTTCGGCCCAGGCGTCATTTCGCAGCTGGGCGCGCGCAAAGCGCATCAGTTGCGGGCGCAGGGTTTGAACAGCCGTGGCGAAGTCAGACATTCGTGAGGTTTTGTGGCGCGCGGCAGTGTAAGTTACGCCCCGCGACAGCGACCACTGTTCGCAGCGGGCCTATTCCGACCTGCCGCCTCAAAGTCCCTTCAAGGAGTTGTCTCATGAACCACCGTCTCGTCGTTTCTTCCGCCCTCGCCTCGGTGATGGCCCTGGGTCTTGTCGCCGGCGCCAGCGCCGCCTCGCACGCCATGGAAAAGCCCAAGGACAAGGAAAAGTGCTACGGCATCGCCAAGGCCGGCGCCAACGATTGCGCCAACCTCTCGGGCACGCACTCCTGCGCCGGCCAGAGCAAGGCCGACGGTGATGCCGGCGAGTGGAAGTACGTCGCCGCCGGCACCTGCAAGACCATGAAGGGCATGTCTGCCGACGAAGCCAAGGCAAAAATGAAAAAGTAGGCCATGCACACGGGCTCCCTTGCCCAGCGGCCGCCGCGGATCGGGCTTTGCCCGGCCGCTGGCGGGCCCTGCAGGCCGCATGGCCGCGAGACGCGGCCATTCCTCGGCCCGTCCAATCCGACGTCAGTCAGCTTGGAGCCGCGGGCCTCGGCCCCCTTGAAGGGGAGCGGCGAAGCCGCTCCGGGGGTGGGCCCATGATCGCTGGCATCGGCTGGCGCCACGCACATGAGCGCGCCTTGCTGGAGGGACAGCCCGAGTTGCCCTTCATCGAGGTGCACTCGGAGAACTTTTTTGCCGACGGCGGCGCGTCGTTGGCGCTGCTGCACCAGGCGCGGCAGCGCTACGAGGTGAGCCTGCACGGCGTGGGCCTGGCGCTCGGCTCGGCCGCCGGGCTCGATGATTGGCATCTCGACAAGCTCGCGGCGCTGGTCAACGCCACACATCCGGTGCGCGTGTCGGACCACGCCTGCTTCGCGCGTGCGCCGCTGCGCAGTGGCCAGCACGCACTGCATGCGAGCGATCTGTTGCCGATCGCGTTCACGAAGGAAAGCCTGGACATCCTGGCAGCCAACGTGCAGCGCGTGCAAGACAAACTCGCGCGGCCGATCGGCGTCGAGAACATTTCCGCTTACCTCGGCTGGACCGACGACACGCTGGCCGAAGCCGGGTTCTTCAACGCGCTCGCGCAACGCACCGGCTGCTGGCTGCTGCTCGACGTGAACAACCTGGTTGTCAATGCGCTCAACGCCAACGCGGCCGATCCGGTGGCTGCGGCCAATGCCTACGTCGATGCGATCGATGCGCGCCATGTCGGGGAAATTCACCTCGCCGGCTATAGCGAAACAACCGGCGACACCGAGACGCTGGTGATCGACGATCACGGCAGCCGCGTGCATGCGCCGGTGTGGCAGGTCTATGCGCACACGATCCGCAAGATCGGCGCGAAGCCGACGCTGATCGAATGGGACACGGCGTTGCCTGACTTCGACGTGCTGCTCGGCGAAGCGCGCCAGGCCGATCGCGTGGCAGCGAAAGCGATGCGATGAACCGTGAAGCGCTGCGCCAACAAATGCTGATGCGCGCCCTGTGGCGCGACGACGCTGCCCTGCAAGGTTGGGTGCGCGCACCGGCGCGCGCCTCGGCATCGCATGGCGTGGCGGCCTACCGCGGCAACGCGGGCGCGCTGGCCGAGCGCGCACTGGGCAGCGCCTTCCCGACCATCGCTGCACTGATCGGTGCCGAGTCCTTCGCCGGCCTCGCGCGCCACTTCTGGCACGAGCATCCTCCCGTGCGCGGCGATGTCGGCGAATGGGGCGATGCGCTGCCCGCGTTCATCGCTGCCAGCGAGCAACTCGCCGAAGAGCCCTACATGGCCGACAGCGCGCGGCTCGATTGGGCGGTGCATGCGGCCACGCGTGCCGCCGATGTGAGTGGCGTCTGGCCACCGGCGCTCGACGCGCTGACCACCACCGATCCGGCCCTGCTGCGCATGCAGCTGGCTGCCGGCGCCGCCGTGGTCGGCAGCCGCTGGCCCATCGCCACCGTCTGGCGCGCGCACCACGGCGATCAAGCCATTCGACAGCGTGCGCGCGGCGTTCGAGGCCGGGCGCGAAGAAACAGCCCTGGTCTGGCGCGGCGACGGCTTTGTCGTTCACGTCGAAGCTCTCGACGCCGCCGACGCGTCGTTCACCGCCGCGGTGACCCGCGGCCACTCCCTCGCCGCGGCGCTCGACGCCGCCGGCGCTGACTTTTCTTTTGACCACTGGTTGGCGCGCGCGCTGCGCTCGCGCTGGCTGATCGCCCTTCTCACACCCTCAACACCATGAACCTCATCGCTACCGCATTGCAAACCGGCCGACAAACCATTGCCGCGCTCGAACAAGCGCAGCCGCTGGCGCAACTCGCCGCGCGGCTGTATGTCGCCCAGGTCTTCTTCGCCTCCGGCCTGACCAAGCTGCGCGATTGGGAGACCACGCTGGCGCTGTTTGCCGACGAGTACCGCGTGCCGCTGCTCTCTCCCAGCGTGGCCGCGCTGCTCGGCACCGCCGGCGAGCTGGTATTGCCGGCGCTGCTGGCGCTCGGCCTGGCCGGCCGCTTTGCGGCGGCGGGCCTGTTCTTCATCAACGCGGTGGCGGTGATCAGTCTGGCCGACATTCCACCTGCCGCTCTTCAGCAGCATGTGTTCTGGGGCAGCCTGCTCATCGGCCTCGTGCTGTGGGGGCCGGGCCGCTGGTCGCTCGACCGGTTCGTCGCGCCTCGCCTGCTTGCACCGACGCCCTACACTCGCGCCGCTTGATGCACGAGGAAGTCCCATGCCATTGATCCAACGCCGCCAGCTCGTCGTCGCCGCAGCGGCAGCACCCTGGGCCTCGACATCGCGCGCACAGGCGTCGCCCGACGGCTGGGCTCGCACCGAGGCCGTTGCCAAAGGCCAGACCGTCTTCTTCAATGCCTGGGCCGGCAGCGAGCGCATCAACGCTTATCTGCAATGGGCCAGCAGCGAGTTGGCGCAGCGCTGGGGCGTGAAGTTGGAGCACGTCAAGATCACCGACACGGCCGAGGCGGTGAAGCGCGTGCGCGCCGAAAAAGCGGCCGGCCGCAGCAACGACGGCACGGTCGATCTGGTGTGGATCAACGGCGAGAACTTTCTCGCAATGAAACGAGAAGGCCTGCTGTTCGGCCCCTGGAGCGAGCTGCTGCCGAGCTACGCCGCGGTGGACACTGCCGGCAAGCCGACCACGCGCATCGACTTCTCGGAACCGGTCGACGGCATGGAAGCGCCGTGGGGCATGGCGCAGCTCACGTTCTATGCCGACAGCGTGCGCGTGACCAAGCCGCCGGCCAGCATCGCCGAATTGCTGGAGTGGGCGAAGAAAACGCCCGGCCGCTTCACCTACCCGAAGCCGCCGGCGTTTCATGGCACGACCTTCGTCAAACAAGTGCTGATCGAAACCGCCGCCGACCGCAAACCTTTCTATGCGCCCTACAGCGCCGACGTCTTCGCCGCCGCCAGCGCGCCGCTGTGGGCCGCGCTCGACGCGCTGCACCCGCATCTGTGGAAAGAAGGCAAGCAGTTCCCGGCCAACAACACGGTGATGCGGCAGATGCTGGCCGATGGTGAGCTGGCGATCTCGCTCACGTTCAATCCGAACGAGGTCGCGAATCAGATCGCCGCCAAGACGCTGCCGGCCACGGTGGTGCCGTACCAGCATGCCAAGGGCACGATCGGCAACACGCATTTCCTGGCGATCCCGTTCAATGCGCGCGCCAAGGAAGCGGCGCAGGTCGCCGCCAACTTCTTTCTCTCGCCGCCCGCCCAGGCGCGCAAGGGCGACATCAAACATTGGGGCGACCCGACGGTGCTGGCGGTGGACAAGCTCTCCGCCTCCGACCGCGCGCTGTTCGCGGCCGGCGCCGCGCCCGGCCAGTTGAAAGCCGGCGCGCCGGCGATCCCCGAGCCGCATGGTTCGTGGGTCGATCCGATCGAGCGCGAGTGGACGCGCCGCTACGGACAGGGTTGAGAGCGCACCGCCGATGACGGCCGCGCTGCGCGCCGCGAGCCTCGCGCCGCCGCTGCTGCTGTTTGCGCTGCCGATCGCCGCGGCCTTGCCGGTGGCGGTGTGGCAAGGGGTGTCGGCCAGCGCGTGGTCGGCACTCGCCGCCGACACGCAGGTGCCGCGTGCGATGCTGCTGTCGGTCGGCACCGCCGTCGTTTCGACACTCGCCGCGCTCGGATTGACGCTGTGGCTGGTGACGCACCTGTACGGCAGCCGCGCGTGGACGCTGCTCACGCAAGCATTGGGGCCGCTGCTCGCCGTGCCGCACGCGGCGTTTGCGATCGGCCTGGCGCTGCTCGTCATGCCGGCCGGTGTGATCGCGCGCTTGCTGGCGTTGCCGCTCGGCTGGAGTGCGCCGCCCGATTGGCCAACGGTCAACGACCCCCACGGCGTCGGTCTGACCCTCGTGCTGATCTTCAAGGAAACGCCGTTCCTGCTCTGGAACGTGGTGGCGCTGTTGGCGCGCCCCGAGCTGGCGCTGCAATTGCGCGGCTGGCTGGCCAGCGGGCGCACTCTCGGCTACGGCGACGGCGCGCTGTGGTGGCGCGTGCTGTGGCCGCTGCTGCTGCCGCGCCTGGCCTGGCCGCTGCTGGCGGTGCTGGCGTATGGCTTGACCGTGGTCGATCTGGCGCTGATCGTCGGTCCGGCCTCGCCACCGACGCTGGCCGTCGTGGCGTGGCAATCGCTGCAAGACGGCGACGCAGTGCGCAACGCCGAAGGCGCGGCGATGGCGTTGTTGCTGGCCGCCGTGTTGTTGTGCTGCGTGCTGCTGTTCGCGCTGCTCGGTGTTCGCACTGCGGCGTGCGTGGCAGCGGCGGGCCACTCGCGGCCAGCGTGGCCACGTGGCCGGCAGCCGCGTGGCCTTGGCCCGCGCCGCGCTCTGGGCGCTGCTCGCGCTCTACGCCGCGGTGGCGCTGCTGCTCGCGGCCTCGTCGGCCACCGGCGTCTGGACTTTTCCGTCGCTGCTGCCGCAGTCGTGGACCGATGGCGCGTGGCAGCAAGTGCGCGCCAGTCTCGGCACGATCGGCTTGTCGGCCGCGCTCGGCGCCGTGGCCGCGCTGGCCGCGCTGGCGCTCGTGCTGTTGTGGTTCGAGTCCACACCGCTGGCGTGGGACCGCCGCGTGGCTCCGCTCGTCTTTGCGCCGCTGATCGTGCCGTCGCTGCTGCTGATGGTCGGCCTGTACACGCTGGCGCTGCCGCTGCGCCTGGATGGCAGCGTCGGCGGTTTGGCTTGGGTGCACACGTTGGTGACGCTGCCGTATGTCTTCGTTGCGCTGGCGCCGGCGTGGCGCAGTTTCGACCGCCGCTACGAACACACGGCGCTAGCGCTCGGCCGCTCGCGCGCCGCGTTCTGGTGGCGAGTCAAAGCGCCGATGTTGGGCGCGCCGATCGCTGCGGCGTTGGCGGTCGGCTTTGCGGTCAGCGTCGCACAGTTTTTGCCGACGCAGTTCATCGGCGCCGGCCGCCACGCCACGCTGACCACCGAGGCGGTGACGCTGGCGTCTGGCGGCCAGCGCCATACGGCCGCGGCGTTTGCGTTGCTACAGGCCTTGCTGCCCGCCATCGGCTTTGCTGTCGCGGCGGCGGTGGGCCGGCGGCAGCGCGTGAGAATCGAGACTCATGGCGCTTGAACTGCAACAGGTGTCGATCGGCGTCGGCGGCCGCGTTTTGCTGCGCGATCTGAGCGCGCGCATTGCGCCCGGCAACGTGCTGGCGGTGATGGGCGCCAGCGGCTCAGGCAAGTCGAGCCTGCTGGCGTGGATCGCCGGCACGCTCGACGCGCCCTTCGAAGCCAGTGGCGAGTTGCGGCTGGAGGGCACGAGCCTCGCCGCGCTGCCGATCCAGCAGCGGCGCATCGGCCTGCTGTTCCAGGACGACCTGCTGTTCCCGCACATGAGCGTGCGCGACAACCTCTTGTTTGCATTGCCCGCGGGCGACCGGACACAGCGCATTGCTTTGGCCGAGGCAGCCCTCACGGAGGCCGGCTTGGCAGACTTCGGCGATCGCCTGCCGTCGAGCCTGTCCGGCGGTCAGCGTTCGCGCGTCTCGTTGCTGCGTGCCTTGCTCGCCGAGCCGCATGCGCTGCTGCTCGATGAACCGTTCTCGAAACTCGACGCCGCTTTGCGCGCTCAGATGCGCGAGTTCACGTTCGCGACGCTGCGAGAGCGTCGCGTGCCGGTGGTGCTGGTGACGCATGACCCAGCCGACATCCCGCCCGGTGCGCAAGTGGTGAGCCTTTGACAGCCCCTGGCTCGCTTCGCTCGCAGCCCCCGAGGAGGGCGCTGGTCGCCCTTCGACAGGGCTCAGGACAGGCTTGGGAGCAGCCCTGCGCTGGCCAGCCCGATGCTTGATCGCGCCGCCACCGCTGCGCTCGCGCCGCTGTTCCAGGTCTGTGCACGCGGCCTGCTGCGCTTGGGGGTCGGCGCCGACACCGTGACCGTTCATCGGCTTCGGCGTTGGCGTCGCCGCCGCAGTCGCCATTGCGATGCAGAGCTACGTTGCCGGCTTGCTTCTGCTGCTGGCCAGCCGCCTGGCCGATGGCCTCGACGGCACGGTGGCTCGCCTGACGCAGCCCACCGACCGCGGCGCGTACCTCGACATCTGCCTGGATTTCCTCTTCTACGCCAGCATCCCGCTGGCGTTCGCCATCGCCAACCCCAGCGCCAACGCGCTGCCGGCCGCCGTGCTGCTCGCCGCCTTCATCGGCACCGGATCGAGCTTTCTTGCTTTTGCCGTGTTCGCTCAAAAACACGGCATCGCCAGCACGGAGTACCCCAACAAAGGGTTCTACTACCTGGGCGGTCTGACCGAAGCCACCGAAACCTTGATCTGCTTTGCGCTCATGTGCGTATGGCCAGACAGGTTCGCCTGGTGGGCCTATGGCTTTGCCGTGCTGTGCGTGTTGACGATCGGCACGCGAATCGTTGGCGGCGCCAAAGTCTTGTCGCGTCGGTTGTAATGCCGGGTGGCCCTGGCCGACGGAGAAAACATGTCCAAGAAAAAAGTCGTCATCCTGGCTCTGCTCGCCGTGCTGATCGTGGCGTTCTTCGCCTTCGACCTCGGGCGCTTCCTGAGCCTGGACTACATCAAGTCGCGCCAGTCCGAATTCACCGCGCTGGCCGCCGACAAGCCGCTGCTGGTCGGCGGTGTGTTCTTCGCGGTCTATGTCGCCGTGTGCGCCTTGTCGCTGCCCGGCGCCGCGATCATGACGCTGGCGGCGGGCGCGATCTTCGGCCTCGGCTGGGGCACGCTGATCGTCTCTTTCGCGTCGTCGATCGGCGCGACGCTGGCCTTCTTGGCGTCGCGCTACGTGCTGCGCGACAGCATCCAATCAAAGTTCGGCGCTCGCCTGGCCGACATCGACAAGGGCATCGAGAAAGAAGGCGCGCTCTACCTCTTCACGCTGCGCTTGGTGCCGCTGATCCCGTTCTTCGTCATCAACCTGGTGATGGGGCTGACCAAGATGAAGGCCGCCACCTTCTACTGGGTGAGCCAACTCGGCATGCTGGCCGGCACGCTGGTATTTGTGAACGCCGGCACGCAGCTGGCGAAGATCGACTCGTTGAAGGGCATCCTGTCGCCGGGCCTGATCGGCTCGTTCGTGCTGCTCGGCCTGTTCCCGCTGATCGCCAAGAAGATCGTCGACGCGATCAAGGCGCGCAAGGTCTATGCGAAGTGGGCGCATCTGAAACCGAAGTCGTTCGACCGCAACCTGGTCGTCATCGGCGCCGGCGCCGCGGGCTTGGTGACGAGCTACATCGCCGCCGTGGTCAAGGCCAAGGTGACGCTGGTCGAAGCGCACAAAATGGGCGGTGATTGCCTGAACTATGGCTGCGTGCCGAGCAAGGCGCTGATCAAGACGGCCACGCTGGCACGGCAAATTCAGCACTCGCAGGACTACGGCATCGCCAAGGCCGAAGCGACGATCGACTTCGCGCAGGTGATGGAGCGCATCGCGCATGTCGTGCGCGAAATCGAGCCGCATGATTCGGTCGAGCGCTACACCGGCCTCGGCGTCGATGTGGTGATCGGCCGCGCCAAGATCACGAGCCCGTGGCATGTCGAGATCACGAAGGACGACGGCAGCAAGCAGACGCTGTCCACGAAGAGCATCGTCATCGCCACCGGCGCCGCGCCCTTCGTGCCGCCGCTGCCGGGTTTGACCGATGTCGGTTATCTGACCAGCGACACGCTGTGGGAATTGCGCCAACAACCGAAGCGCCTGGTGGTGCTCGGCGGTGGGCCGATCGGCTGCGAACTGGCGCAGAGTTTTGCGCGTCTCGGCTCGCTGGTGACGCAGATCGAGATGCTGCCGCGCATCATGATCCGCGAGGACGAAGAGGTTTCGGCCTATGCGAAGAAAGCGCTCGAAGCCGACGGCGTGACCATCCTCACCGGCCACAAGGCGCTGCGTTGCGAGAAGCGCGGCGACGTGAAGAGCATCGTTGTCGAGAACAACGGCAAGGAGATCTCGATCGAGTTCGACGCACTGCTGTGCGCCGTCGGCCGCAGCGCACGCCTGAAGGGCTTTGGCCTCGAAGAGCTCGGCATCGCCGTCAACCGCACGGTGCAGGTCAATGAGTACCTCGAAACCAACTTCCCGAACATCCTCGCCGCCGGTGATGTGGCTGGCCCCTACCAGTTCACGCACACCGCCGCGCACCAGGCCTGGTACGCCGCCGTCAATGCCCTCTTCGGCTTCGCGAAAAAATTCAAGGCCGACTACTCGGTGATCCCGTGGGCGACCTTCATCGACCCGGAGGTCGCGCGTGTCGGCCTGAACGAGCAGGAAGCCAAAGAGAAGAACATCGCCTACGAAGTCAGCAAGTACGGCATCGACGACTTGGACCGTGCCATCGCCGACTCGGCCGCGCACGGCTGGGTCAAGGTGCTGACGGTGCCGGGCAAGGACACCATCCTCGGCGTGACGATCGTCGGCGTGCATGCCGGTGACCTGCTCGCCGAGTACGTGCTGGCGATGAAGCATGGCCTGGGCTTGAACAAGATTCTCGGAACCATCCACACCTACCCGACTCTGGCAGAGGCCAACAAATATGCCGCCGGCGAATGGAAGCGCGCGCACCAGCCGGTGAAGCTGCTCGAATGGGTTGGCAAGTTCCACGCTTGGAGACGTGCATGATGAAAAAGCTGATCGCGCTGCTGATGTTCTTTCTGGCCGCGTTCGCGCAGGCGCAGAGCTTCGACCACGGCTATGCCACCTGGGACGGGCTGGTGAAGAAGCATGTCAAATGGCTGCCCGACAACAAGCAAAGCCGGGCCGACTACGCCGGCTTCGCGAAGGACCGCGCCGAGCTGAAGAAAGTGCTCGACGCGCTCTCGGCCGTGCCCAAGGCCGAGTTCGATGGCTGGAGCAAAGACCAGCGCATGGCCTTCCTCATCAACGCCTACAACGCCTTCACCGTCGAGGTGATCCTGACCAAGTACCCCGACATCAAGTCGATCAAGGAGTTGGGTCTGTTCAACCGCGGCCCGTGGAAGAACGAGTTCTTCACGCTGCTCGGCGCCAAGCACCACCTCGACTGGATCGAGCATGAACAACTGCGGCCCTTGTACGGCGACCCGCGTGTGCACGCCGCCGTCAACTGCGCATCGATCGGCTGCCCGGCGCTGCGCGACGAGGCCTTCACCGCGGCCAAACTCGACGCCCAGCTGGAAGACGGCATGATGCGCTTCCTGGGCGACCGCACGCGCAACCGTGTGGCCGATGGCAAGCTGCAAGTCAACTCGATCTTCAAATGGTTCAAGGAAGACTTCGAAAAAGGCCAGAAGGGGTTCACCAAGGTCGAGGACGTGTTCGCGAAATACGCGGTGCAGCTGTCCGACAAACCCGAGGAACAAGCGGCGATCAAGGCCAAGTCGCTGCCGATTTCGCATCTCGACTACGACTGGTCGCTCAACGCCTCCGGGCGTTGAGCGGGTTGCGCCCTCGGGCGTCGATCGCCGGTCTGGCCATTGCCGCGATCGCGCTGCCGGCCGCGGCGGCCGGGCTGGCGACGCCGATCGGCAGCGCTGCCGAGCCGGCACCACCGTGGCAGATCAAGGGCCTGCCGCAACAAGCCAAGCCGCTGACACAGTTTTCGGTGGTGGCACAAGACGGCGTGCGTGTCCTGCGTGTCGAGGCCGACCGCGCTTACGGCAACCTGGTGCACCCGCTGCCGGGCGCGCGCGCCGGCACACTCGCCTGGCGCTGGCGCGTGGACCAGGCGCCAGCGGGCGCCGATCTGCAGCGCAAGAGCGGCGACGATGCCGCGCTCAAGGTCTGCGCGCTGTTCGACCTGCCCGCGGTGCAGGTGCCCTTCGTCGAGCGCCAGTTGCTGCGCATCGCCTCGGCGCGCGCCGGCGAGCCGCTGCCCACGGCCACGCTGTGCTACGTCTGGGATGCATCGCTGCCGCACGGGGCGCTGCTGCACAACGCCTACACGCATCGCGTGCGCTACATCATCGTGCGCGGCACACCGGGGCAGTGGAGCGACGAGCGCCACGATCTTGCTGCCGACTTCCGCCGCGCCTTCGGTGACGACGCGCGCGAGGTGCCGGCGCTCACCGGCATCGGCATCGGCGCCGACAGCGACAACACGGCCTCGCGCAGCGTCGGCTACCTCAGCGGCATGCAACTGACGGACCCTCGATGAAGAACGTGCTCCTGCTCGGCGCCGGCCATGCCCAGTTGTCGGTGCTGGCATCGCTCGGCACCACGAACATGGCCGGTGGCGACATCCTGCTCGTCACAGCCTATCCGCGGCAGGTGTACTCGGGCATGGTTCCGGGCCTGATCGCCGGCCGCTTCAGCGAAGACGAATGTGCGATCGACATCGTGCCGCTGACCAAGGCCGCCGGTGTGCATTTGCGCATCGGCCAGGCCACCGCGCTCGACGCTGCGGCGCGCAAGGTCACGCTGGCCGACGGCGAGCAGATCACCTACGACGTGCTGTCGATCAACACCGGACCGGTGCAGGACCGCGGTCGCATCCCCGGCGCTCGCGAGCATGCCCTCTTCGTGCGGCCGATCGAGAGCTTCATCACGCTGTGGAAACACACGCGCGCCATGGCCGATGAGCGGCCGCTGTCGGTCGTGGTCATCGGCAATGGCGCTGCCGGCGTGGAGCTGGTGCTGGCCGTGCGTGCTGCGCTCGGCGCGCGAGCCGAACTGGCGATCGTTTCCGACGGCGCCCTGCTGGACAGCTACAGCCCGCGGGTTCAACAGCGCGCGTTGACCGCGCTCAGACGCGCCAAGGTGCAGGTGCTGCACGGCCGCTGCACAGCGATCGAACGCAAGCATGTGATCGTCGGCACCTCGATGCGTGTGGTCTGCGACGTGCCGATCGTCGCCGTCGGCAGCGATCCGCCGGCGTGGCTCGTGGGCAGCGGCCTGGCGCTCGATGAGCAAGGATTCGTCCGCGTCGGCGCCACGCTGCAAAGCGCCAGCCACGCCAATGTCTTCGCGGCCGGCGATGTGATCGTGCGCGATGACGCGCCGCATCCGAGGAGCGGCGTCTATGCGGTGCGCGCAGGCCCGGTGCTGGCGACCAACCTGCGCGCCTTCGTCGCCGGTGGCGTGCTCACGCCCTATCTTCCACAACCGCGCTCGCTGAACCTGCTGGCCACCGGCGATGGCCGCGCCATCGCTTCATGGGGCGCATGGTCGGCGCAAGGCTGGCTGATGGGCTGGTGGAAGGAGCGCATCGATCGCGCGTTTGTTTCGAAGTTCCGATCGCCCTGACCTGGTCGAAGGGGCGGTACCGGCCGGCACGCTAGCGCTGCTCCGCCTTCCACCGCATCGCGTTCTCGATGCGCCGCCGGCCGCTCGGGTGCGTGTAGAAGATGAACTCCTCGATCGGCCCCGGCTCCATCTTGCGGTAGTCGGCGAGCTTCAAGATCACGGCGGCTTCGCCGTCGGGGTCGCGGCCAGCGGCCAGGCCGAACTGATCGGCCTCGATCTCCTGCACGCGCGTCAGCGTGTTGTTGACCGGTGTGGCCAGCAACTGGAAGACGGTGAACGCAGCCACCAGGATCGGCAGGCCGGCCGTGTCGGTCACGTCGCGCACGCCCCAGCGCGTGCCCCAACGCGCATGCGCCCAGGCAAAAGCCCAGCGGGCAAAAGCGAACATCGCCAGGATGACCAGGCCCATGAAGACCAGGCCTTTCCAGGCGTGATTGAGCACGTAGTGCCCGATCTCGTGGGCCATGACCATGCGGACCTCGCCCCTCGACGAACGCGTGAGCAGGTTGTCGTTGAGCGCGATGCGCATCGTGCCGCCGAGACCGGCGACGTTGGCGCTGATGCGGCTGTGCTGCTTCGACGCGTTGAACTCGTAAACCTCGTCGGCCGGCACGCCGTGCGCGCGCGCCAGAGACAGCACCTCTTCACGGATCTGCGCGTTGGCCAGCGGCTTGTACTCGTTGAACAGCGGCGCGATGAACGGTGGGTAGATCAGTGCGCCGAACGCGCCAAAGGCCAGCGTGACAATGGCGCCCCACAGCCACCAGGTGCGCGGCGCCGCGTCGATCACGGCGTAGATGCCCAGCAGCGCCGGTGCGCCGAGCAGCAGCGTCAGCCCCAGGCCGGTCAGCCCTTCACCCGCCCACTGGCCGAAGCTCTGGTTCGACAAACCGTACTGGTGCTCGCGGAAATAATCGGTGTAGATCGACCACGGCAGGCCGAGCAGCGTGAACGCGATGAGGATGGCCAGCGCATACAGCAGCACCTGCATCGCGCGCCGCTTCGTGATGCGCTCGGCTGCTTCGCGCAATTTGCGCGACACGCCGCCGGCCAACAACAGCCAGGCGCTGGCCACACTCACCAACGCACCCCACAACCGCAGCCAGTAGCCGCCTTCGGAGTAGGCGTCGGACTTGGCGCGCTGCGCTGCAGGGATCGTGTCGATCCAGGCGCGTGTGGCCGCCACCGGGTCCAGCGGCACGGCCTGCGCGGCGGCGGGCACCGTGGGCGCCGGGGCCTGCGCCCAGGCGCAAAGCGAAGCCAGTGTCAACAGCAGGAGCAAAAGGCCTTGGCGAATCATCGTCAGCTTTCCAGGAAGTAGCGTTTCAAGCCGGCCAGGATCATCTCGACGGCGATGGCCGTGAGCACAAGGCCCATCAGCTTCTCGATCGCCGAGACCATCGAGTGGCCGATCCATTTGCGGATGCGGTCGCACAGCAACAGCACCAGCGCGCTGAAGGCCATGGCCACCGTCAGTGCGGCCACCCAGTGCAACAGCCGCTCGGGCTGGCGCGAAGCCAGCAGCAACACGGTTGCCATCGCCGACGGGCCGGCCAGCAGCGGCACCGCGAGCGGAAAGATCAGTGGCTCGCGCGGCGGGCCGTCGCTGGCATAGAGCTCGCCGCCGCTGGCGAAGATCATGCGCATGGCGATGATCAGCAGGATCACGCCGCCGGCCACCTCGAGCGAACGCTCGGACAAATGCATCAACGACAGGAAGGCCTGGCCGGTGAACATGAACAGCAGCAAGACGCCAAAGGCGATCGCCGACTCGCGCAACGCGACGCGGCGGCGGCGCTCGGGCGCGACATTGCGCATCACGGAAATGAAAATCGGCAGGCTGCCCAGCGGGTCGAGCACCAGCAGGAGCAAGACCAGGGCGGAGACGAAGGTGTGATCCATGGCGGCGCCGATTGTCGATGACAGTTCGAGCGCGAATAGATGATGCTCGTGTTGCGCAGATGCTGCGATCAACCCTTCACGGCACTCCGTGTTCAAGGGCGGCTGTAGCGCCGTCCTAGACTTGCTGCCTTACTTTTTCCCGGTGGGGTACGACACATGAAGAAGACTCTGATCGCCGCCTCTGTGCTGGCTACCCTGGGCACCCTCAGCACCAGCGCGCTGGCGCAAAGCACGGTACAGGTTTACGGCCGCCTGAATCTCTCCGTCGAGCGCCAGAAGCTCGGCAACAACAACGACTGGGTCATGCAGAACAGCTCGTCGCGCATCGGCTTCAAGGGCACGGAAGACATCGGCGGTGGGCTCAAGGCAGGCTTCCAGCTTGAGCATGGCTTCAACCCCAAGAACGGCACGCAGTCGCAATCCGCGTTCTGGGCGCGCCAGAGTGAAGTGAATCTGGGTGGCGGCTTCGGCATGGTGCGCCTGGGCAACTTCACCAGCGAGGCCTACTACGCCACCTCCGACTACATCGGCATGCACAACCACGAGACGGGCACGTCGGCGGATGCGTTCTACGCCTACATCGGCCGCAACACCGGCAAGGTGGCATACCGCACGCCGACCTTCGGTGGCGCAACGGTCGAAGTCGCGATCACCGAAGCCGGCAGCAACCCCGACCGCACGATCGACCTGGCCGCCAACTACGACGCCGGCCCGCTGCATCTGGGCTTCGGCTACGAAAAGAACGGCGACGCCAAGCAGTTTGCAGGCCGCGTGCTGTACGAACTGGGCGCCTTCACCGTTGGCGCCACGGTGCAGCGCGACACCGACGGCTGGGGCGCAGGCTTCGGCAACCGGACCAACTTCCGCGTCTCGGGCATGTACGCCATCGGCAACGCCGAGTTGCACGCCAACGTCGGCCGCACCGGCGACTACAGCGATGCCGGCCCCGACTCGGCCAGCCAGTTCACGCTCGGCGTCAACTACAACCTGAGCAAGCGCACCAAGGTCTACACCTTCTACACCAAGCTCAGCGGCGACGGCGCCGACTTCTACGCCAACAACAGCACCGGCGTGAACAGCTCGTTCGCGGTCGGCGTGCGCCACAACTTCTGACGCTCTGCCAGACGAAAACAAAGGGCCGGTCCGAGACCGGCCCTTTGCTTTTGTACGTTTCAACCCCGAGGGTGATGTTGCGCGTGCAGCGCGCGCAGCCGCTCGCGCGCCACGTGCGTGTAGATCGTCGTCGTTGAGATGTCGGCGTGGCCGAGCAGCATCTGCACCGCGCGCAAGTCGGCGCCGTGGTTCAGCAGATGGGTGGCAAATGCGTGGCGCAAGGTGTGCGGCGACAGCGGCGCGTCGATGCCGGCGCGCAGCGCGTGGGCCTTGATCAGCTTCCAGAACATCTGCCGCGTCATCGCGCCACCGCGCGCGGTGACGAATAGGGCCTCGCTCGATTGCCCGCCCAGGATCTCGCCGCGCGCCTCGGCGACGTAGCGCTGCATCCAACCATGTGCCTCTTCGCCAAACGGCACCAGGCGCTCCTTGCTGCCCTTGCCGGTGACGCGCAGGCAGCCTTCGGCCAGGCCCACCTGCACCGTCTTGATCGTCACCAGCTCCGACACGCGCAGCCCGCACGCATAGAGCAACTCGAGCATCGCGCGGTCGCGCAGACCGAGCGGCTTATTCACATCGGGCGCATCCAGCAACGCCTCGACCTGCGCTTGCGACAAGGATTTGGGCACGCGCAGCGCCTGCCTGGCGTTGCGCAGTTTGAGTGTCGGGTCGCCCTCGGCGAGCCGCTCGCGCAGCGCCCAGCGGAAAAAGCGCTTGAACACGGTGAGCCGCCGGTTCGCGCTGGTGGCGCGCGAGCCGGCGTGGCGCGCCGCCATGTAGGCCAGCAGGTCGCTCTCGCGCGATTGTTCGATCGCCGCGCCGCCGCCCTCCGCGGCCAGCCACGTGGCGTACAGCGTCAGGTCACGCCGGTAGGCGGCGAGCGTGTTGGCAGCCAGACCGTCTTCGATCCAGAGCGCGTCGAGAAAGCGCTCGATCGTCGTGCTCAGGGAGTCTCCTTCACCGCAGAGACGCAGAGAGCGCAGAGGTTCGCAGAGAACGATACAAGCCGCATGTCTCTGCGAACCTCCGCGTCCTCTGTTCCTCTGCGGTGAATGAAACTGAACCGTCTCCGGCAATCATCAATCCAGCGTCAACTTCTGCTGCGCGACGACCTTCTTGTAGACCTCGTATTCGGCCGCGATCTGCGCTGCAAACTGCTCGGGCGTGTTCAGCACCATCAGCGAGCCGGTGTCTTCGATGCGCTTCTTCACGTCGGGCAGCTCGGCGGTCTTCTTCACCGCGGCGGCGATCTTGTCGATCACGTCTTTGGGCAGGCCCTTGGGGCCGAGCACGCCGTAGTAGGCCATGCGGTTCACCGGCTCCAGGCCGACTTCCTTGAACGTCGGCACGTTCGGCAGCACGGCCAGGCGCTGCGGCGCGGCGACGACGATCGGGATCAGCCGGCCGTCCTTGATGAAGGGCAGCGCCGAGGGCATGTTGTCGAAGATGATCGTCACCTGGCCCGCCACCGTGTCGTTGAGCGCCGGGCCGGCGCCGCGGTACGGGATGTGCGTGATGAAGGTGTTCGACAGGCTCTTGAACAACTCCATCTGCAGGTGGCCGATGCCGCCCGTACCCGAACTCGCGAAGCTGTACTTGCCCGGGTTCTTCTTGATGACCTCGAGAAACGTCTTGTAGTCCTTGGCCGGAAAACTCGGGTGCACGGCGATCACGTTCGGCGTGGCCGCAATGTTGATGATCGGCGTGAAGTCCTTCGTCGGGTCGTAGCCGATCTTGGTGTTGATGGCCGGGTTGGCGGCCGTCGTGCTGACGGTGGCCATGCCGAGCACATAGCCGTCGGCCGGCGCCTTGATGACTTCGAGTGCGCCGATCGAGCCGCCGCCGCCGGCCTTGTTCTCGACGATCAGGTTCTGGCCAAGCGCCGCAGAGGCTTTCTCGGCGACGACACGGGCCACGATGTCGGTCGTGCCACCGGGGGCAAACGGCACCACCAGGCGCACCGGCTTGGCGGGGTAGCTCTGTGCTGCGGCCAGCGGCGCGAACACAGCGGCCATCACCGCCACGGCGGCCAGATTTCTACGATGCATGAGTTGGACTCCTCTGGTTGAAAAACTAAGCGACAGGTCCGCCAAGCAGACCGATCTTCATCTCAGGATCGGCCGGCCGCACGCCGATGAAGCAGCGCAGCAGCGCTGCATAGAAGTCCTCGCCGGCCACCGCCGCACCGCGCGGTGCGCCGTTGCGTGACAGCACGAGGCCTTTGCCGGGAATGAAGTCGAGGTCGATCACGTCCTGCTTCTTCAACTTGCCCAGGCTGCGCACGGTGGTGTTGAACTGCGTCACGCGCTCGCTGAGCTGGGCCGCGTCGGCCGCTGGCGTGTTGCGCGCAACGCCCTTGACGAACGCCTTGACGAACTCCTCGGAAGAAACGTCTTGCACCAGGCGCATCTGCAAACGCTTGGGCCCTGTTTGCGCCAAGACCTGCGCTTCGGTGCCGGCCTTCTTCGGCAGGTAGAGGGCGGCCGCATAGCCTCGGCCCCAGAGCACTGCGCGCCAGCCGACGCCGTTCAGTTGCAGCGCAGTGTCGGCCAGTTTGATGTCGCCGACGAAGGTCAGGCCTTCGGTGGTGATGGCGCGCGTGGCCCACGAGGCGGGCGCTACCAAGGTCAAAGCGCAGAGCAGCAGGGTTCGGCGTGGCAGGTTCATAGCGGGTGTCAACGTGCGGCCAGCCCGATTGGCCGACCGCGCGCATTGTGAATGGTACGCAGGCATCAAGTGACCTGTGGCGTTGAAGTGGGAGGCGAGGAACGTGCGAGAAGGGGTGCGATGCAAGGCGCAAAGCGCAGCGATGCCCGGAGGCATCGCGAGCATTTGCAACGCCGCAGCGTGCCCCGTCTCGCGCGGGCAGCGCCTTCCGACTTCAGTGTTACAGGTCACGAGGACACTCCGGCGATGGCCACCGCTGCCCTTCTGCTGCCGGATTTTGTGTTGATCGTGCTCGGCTATGTGCTGGTGCGCTGGAGCGCCCTCGGCCGGCCGCTGTGGGACGGCGCCGAGCGGCTGGTGTACTACCTGCTCTTCCCCTGCCTGCTGTTCGTGTCGATCGTGCGCCAACCGATCTCGCTCGGCACCCTGGCCAGTCTGGGCACGGTGGGCTTGGGCCTGACGCTGCTCGGCATTGGGCTGGCCTATGCGCTTGCCAAAGCGCCGCGCGTCGACGCCAGCGCACATGCGGCCGGCGCGCAAGTGGCGTTTCGCTTCAACTCCTACATCGCGCTGGCGCTGGCCGAGCGCCTGGGCGGCGCGGCCGGTGTGGCCACCATCGCGGTGGTGATCGCTGTCGTCGTGCCGCTGTGCAACGTCGCTGCCGTCTGGCCGCTGGCGCGCGCCGGCGGCCAGCACTACGGCCGCGAGCTGCTGCGCAACCCGTTGATCGTGGCCACCGTCAGTGGCCTCGCGGCCAACCTCGCCGGCCTGGTACTGCCCGACGTGGCGGCGACGACGCTGCAACGCCTGGGCGCCGCGGCGCTGCCGCTGGGCCTGATGGCCGTGGGCGCAGGCCTGCGCCTCGGCGCTTTGCGCGACGCGCCGGGCCTGGCCGCTGCGCTGCTCACGATCCGCCACCTCGTGCTGCCGGCAGCCGCCCTGCTGCTGGTGCGGCAGTTGCCGCTGGGTCCCGTGCAGCAACAGATCATCGTCATGTTCGCAGCGCTGCCGACCGCCGCCAGCGCCTACGTGCTGGCCTCGCGCATGGGCGGTCGCGGCGAGTTCGCGGCCGGCCTGGTCACGGTATCGACGCTGCTCGGCATGGCCAGCGTGCCGATCGCGCTGGCGCTGCACGACGCTATGCGTTGAGGGCCCAGTCGATGTGCTCACCCACCAGGTCATCGGCCTGCGCGCGAGCGGTGTCGAGCAGGTCAGCGACGATCTCGTCGCCGGTGGCGCGCAAAGCGTTGCCCAGCGCCACGGCCAGGTTGCGGCGCCAGCGTTGCCAGCCGATGCGCCGGATCGCGCTGCCTTCCGTGCGCTGCAAGAACCCGGCTTCGCTCCACGACCACAGCTCGAGCAGCGTCGTGCCATCGAGCCCCTGCCGCGGATCGAAGTCCGGTAACGCGCTGCGCTGCGCATACTTGTTCCACGGGCACACGAGCTGGCAGTCATCGCAGCCGTAGATGCGGTTGCCGATCAACGGCCGCAGCTCCACCGGTATCGCACCTTCGTGCTCGATCGTCAGGTAGGAGATGCAGCGCCGCGCATCGAGCCGGTACGGTGCTGTGATGGCGCGGGTCGGGCAGACATCGATGCACGCACTGCACGTGCCGCAGTGCGCATCGGCCGGCGTGGTCTGCGGCAGCGCCAGATCGACAAAGATCTCGCCCAGAAAGAACATCGAGCCGGCGTCGCGCGACAAGGCCAGCGTGTGCTTGCCGCGCCAGCCGATGCCACTCCGGGCCGCGAGTTCCACTTCGAGCACCGGCGCCGAGTCCGTGAACACGCGGTGGCCAAACGGCCCGACGTCTTGCGCGATGCGCTCGACCAACGCTTGCAGCCGCGTGCGCAAGACCTTGTGATAGTCGCGCCCTCTGGCATAGAGCGAGACCGTGGCCGCGTGCGCGTCGTCGATGCGCTGCCACTCAATGGCTTGCCACTCACCGCCCAGCTCGCGCGGCAGGTAGTCCATGCGCGCCGTGATCACGCTCATCGTGCCCGGCACCAGCGCCGCCGGCCGCGCGCGCTTGCTGCCGTGGCGCGCCATGTAGTGCATCGAGCCGTGAAGGCCGGCGTCGAGCCAGGCCGTCAACCCCGCCTCGGCCGAGGACAAATCGATGCCGGCCACGCCGATCTGTGAAAATCCCAACTCAGCCGCCCAGGTGCGCACCTGTTCGAGCAAGCGCGCACCATCCACCGAAGCATGTTGTTGACCGATCACCCGCCGATTCTAGAAACCCGCTCCCTCACCTGGCCCGACGAGGCGGCCTGTGCCGCGTTTGCATTGCGGTTGGCACTTGCGCCCTCGCTGTTTCCTTCCACGTTCATTGCGCTCGATGGCCCACTCGGCGCCGGCAAGACCACCTTCGTGCGCCACTTGCTGCGCGCGCTCGGCGTGCAGGGGCGCATCAAGAGCCCGACGTTTGCGGTGATGGAGCCGTATGAGGTCGGTGGCCGCGCGGTTTCGCATTTCGACTTCTACCGCTTCGGCGATCCGCGCGAGTGGGCGGACGCCGGCTTTCGCGATGTCTTCGCTGCGCCCGGCCTGAAGCTCGCCGAGTGGCCCGACCACGCCGCGCCGGTGCTGCCGCTGCCGGACTGGCGCTTGCAGATTGAACCGGATGACACCGATGCGCGACAGGTCACGGTGCACGCCATGACAGCGCATGGCGTTGAGCTGCTCCAATCATGAGCCCCCCGTCGCGCCGCAGCACGCTCAAGTTCGGCAGCCTCGCGCTGCTGCTCCAGGCGCCACAACTAGCTTGGGGCGCCGAGATCGTCGCCGTGCGCGTCTGGCCCGCGGCCGACTACACCCGCGTCACCATCGAATCCGACGCCGCGCTGTCTGCAAAGCACTCGCTGTTCGAGAGCCCCAACCGCGTGGTGATCGACATCGACGGGCTCGAGCTGAGCCCGCAGTTGAAAGAGCTGCTCGGCAAAGTCAAAGCCGATGACCCGTTCATCGCCGGCCTGCGCGTCGGCCAGAGCCAGCCGCGCGTGGTGCGCCTGGTGATCGACTTGAAGCAGGCCACCGCGCCGCAGGTCTTCACGTTGAATCCCGTGGCGGCGTACAAGCACCGCCTGGTGTTCGACCTCTACCCCAGCCAGGCGCGAGACCCGCTGCTGCAACTCATCCGCGACAAGGAAGGCGCCGAGCGCGAAGCCGCCGCCGCGGTGCGCGATGCGCTCGGTGAGTTCATCGGCAGGGTCGAGCGCGGTGAGCCGGCCAAGACAGCGCCGGTGGCTGGCGCATCACCTCCTTCCGCGCCGTCGGCAGTGCAAGCGCAAACGCAGACGCCGGCGCCGAAGCCGCCGTCCGCGGAAGCGCTGAAGAGAGTCGAGCGCCTCGTGATCGTCGCTCTCGACCCCGGCCACGGCGGCGAAGACCCGGGCGCCATCGGCCCCAAGGGCCTGCGTGAAAAAGACGTCGTGCTCTCGGTGGCACTCGCGCTGCGCGACAAGCTGAACGCGCAGCCGAACATGCGCGCCTTCCTGACGCGCGACGCCGACTACTTCGTGCCGCTGGCCGACCGCGTGAAGAAGGCGCGGCGTGTGCAGGCCGACCTCTTCATCTCGATTCACGCCGACGCCTTCACCAACCCCGCGGCGCGCGGCGCCAGCGTGTTCGCGCTGTCCGACCGCGGCGCCACCAGCACCGCGGCGCGCTGGCTGGCCAGCAAGGAAAACGCCGCCGACGCGGTGGGCGGCGTCAACCTGCGCGCCGCCAACGACCCCACCGTCTTGCGCACGCTGCTGGAAATGAGCACCACCGCGCAAGTCAAAGACAGCCTGCGCGCCGGCAGCGAAGTGCTGGGCCAGCTCGACCGCGTGGCGCACCTGCACAAGGCGCGCGTCGAGCAGGCCGGTTTTGCGGTGTTGAAGGCACCCGACATTCCGAGCATCCTCATCGAAACCGCCTTCATCTCGAACCCCGAAGAAGAGCGCAAGCTGGCCAACGCCCAGTACCGTCAGCAGCTCGTCGATGCGCTGCTGGTGGGCATCAAGCGCTACTTTGCGAAGAATCCGCCCCTGGCGAGGAATCGCCAGTTGTGAAATTCACGAGGAATCGCCAGTTGTGAGATTCACGAGGAACCGCCAGTTGTGAGGTTCACGAGAAATCGCCAGTAGCGACCGCGATGTCAACGCCGCCAGGCCCTGCCAAGGCGTTGACGCTCCCCTCGGGGGGCGCGAACGAAGTGAGCTTGGGGCTCACTGTCGCGGCGCGCTTCGATCTCGAATGGGTTGTCCCAATACGCGCTGCGTCCGCGCAGCCATTGCCACGCACCAGCCACCAGATACGCCGCAAAGAACAGCGGCCCCCAGCGCTCGCATTGGCGCACATGCACCCGCTCATGGCGCCGCAAGCGCCTCATTGCGCCGGGCGTGCGCGCCAGCACGACATGGCCGAGCGTGATGGCGTCGAATTGCATGGGCCGCGCGATCGGCGAGCCGCTGACCTCGAGCACACCGCGAACGACTCGGGCTTGCGCACCCGACAGCACCATCGGCAGCGCGGCCACGAGCCCGACCAGCGTGCACGGCGCGGCCCACAGGTAACGCAGACACAAGGTCGTCAATCGGTGCAACCGAATCACGCAAGCCTCAGCGCGCAATGTTTTTTTGCATGAACACACTCAGCGGCTCTCCGGCGGATACAGCGCGTCCTGGTAGGCGTCCAGTTCGGCAATGAGCGCGATCACCTCAGGCTGATCGGGGGACTCGAAGGCAAGGGTCGTCATGGCGCGAGAGCGTAAACGTCGGCGCGAAGTTGGCGTTGAGTTGACCGGTCCGGTTGTGTCTGCGCTCACTGCCGAGCAAGAAGCAGGTGGGTGGCAAGGGGAGTGCTTTGGTGGTGAGTGCAGGCGTAGCCCAAAGCAGGCAGGTTCACTCCTTCAAACAGTCTTTCACCAGCGCCAAGCAGGACCGGCGCAATAGCGATGTGCATCTCGTCGATCAGGCGTTGGCGAAGATATTGTTGAATGACATTGACGCCGCCACCAACGCGAACATCCTTGCCTTCGGCCGCCTCGCGAGCTTGCGCCAATGCGGCGGCGATGCCTTCCGTAACGAAGTGGAAGGTTGTTCCTCCTTCCATGACCAGAGGCGCACGCGCGTGGTTGGTCAGCACGAACACTGGGACGTGATAGACAGGGTTCTCGCCCCACCAACCCCGCCAGCTCTCATCTGGCCAGGGCCCGCGAACCGGTCCGAACATGTTCCTGCCGAGAATCCAAGCGCCAACGTTCTGAAAGCCTCGAGCAGCAAAGTCATCATCAACGCCCGTTCCTCCGCCATCGTTGCCGAAAACGTTCTTCTGAAACGTTCGTGTGGAGACGGCCCAGCCATGAAGCGACGTGCCGCCCACGCCGAGTGGGTTGTTGATGTCTTGGTCTGGGCCGGCACCGAAACCGTCGGCTGAGATGGTGAAACTCTCTACGCGAAGCTTGGACATGGTGTTTCTCGGCGGGTGAGTGACCAAAGGGGGAAGTCCAAGGAGCAGCCTCTGGCCCTAGGCGTCGCTGCAGCCCGCAGCTGGCGGCAGGAGTTTCGCCATGAGAAGCTCATCCAAGTAGTGCGAATCACTCGCGCGCTTGTATGCCGAACGCATGGTGCCCTCATGTTCGAAGCCCAGCTTCCTGTAGAACAGGAGCACGAGCGGACTCAGCGCTTCGGGCTGTCGAGAGGCTGACGATTCTTGCGGTAGGAGTTCTTCAGCACGATCTTGCCGTCTCGAAAGGCAAACAGATCACAACCATGTACTTCGACGCGAGTGCCGTCCTCCCGCGTCCCCGTGAACGTCCACTCGGAAACGCCCCTTTCTTCATGGACAAAGTGGCGCGCATTGCCCCAGTGGGCATCGGGAAACGTTGCCCAGACTTCAGCGAAGCTCGTCCGCACTGCCTCACGGCCTGCGTACCGGGTGCCGCAGATGTCTGGGCCTGCAGAGGCTTCGAAGACACAGTCATCGCTCATGAACGACATGAGGGCCTCGGCGTCGTGACGATTCCACGCATCGGCAAAGGCTTGCAAGACCTCGGCGGTGACCTCAGCATTCGCGTTCGACATGATTTGACCGTAAGCGCGCGGTGAACTCGTCTTGACGACGATGAGCTGGTCAGGCTGCGGCGGCACCGCTCCAGCGATGCGGCAGCAACTCGCCGATGCGGCGGGCCGGCTGCGTGGGCAAGCGCTTGAGCACGTCCTTCAGGTACGCATGCGGCTCATGGCCGTTCAGCCGCGCCGAGTGCACCAGGCTCATGATCGCCGCGGCGCGCTGCCCCGCGCGCAGTGACCCGGCGAACAGCCAGTTGTTGCGCCCGATGGCGATCGGCCGGATCTGGTTCTCCACCCAGTTGTTGTCCGCCGGCAGATCGCCGTCGTCGATGAAGCGCGTCAGCGCCTGCCAACGCTTCAAGCTGTAGTCGATGGCCTTGGCGGTGGCCGATCCTTCGGGCACCTTCTGTCGCTGCGCGGTCAGCCACAGATGCAACGCATCGGCCACCTTGCGAGAGTCATCTTGGCGTCGTCGCTTGCGCTGATCGGGGTGAACATCGCGGACTTCGCGCTCGATGTCGTACAGCTCGCCGAAGAACTTCAGCGCCCGCTCGCCGACTCGGCTCTGGTTATGGACCCACAGCTCGTGGAACTTGCGCCGTGCGTGCGCCAGGCAGCCGGCTTCAGTGACGCCCAGTTCGAAGCACGCCTTGTAGCCGCTGAAGTCATCGCACACGAGCTTGCCGCGCCAGCCTTCCTCTCCAGGCAGCCCGAGGAAGGCGCGGGCGTGCTGCCCGCCGCGGCTGTCGGCGAAGTCGAACACCACCGCGCGCAGCGCGTCATAGCTCGTCGTGCAGTAGCTCCACAGGTAGGCGCGGTGCGTCTTGCCGTTGCCCGGCTTGAGCATTGCCACGGGTGTCTCGTCGGCGTGCAGCACGCCGCGCGTCAGCATCTCGGCCTTGAGCGCATCGACCAGCGGCTGCAGGTGCACGCCGCACTGGCCGACCCAGGCGGCCAGCGTGGAGCGCGGGATCGCCAGGCCGGCTCTGCCGAAGATGCTCTCCTGGCGATACAGCGGCAGGTGATCGAGGTACTTGGCCACCAGCACCTGGGCCAGCAGTCCCGTGGTCGGGATGCCCTTGTCGATGATGTGCGCGGCCACCGGCGCTTGCACGAGCGTCTCGCACTTCGCGCACACCCACTTGCCGCGGATGTGGCGCTCGACGCTGAACACGCCCGGGCGTGTAGTCGAGCTTCTCGGCCACGTCTTCGCCGATGCGCTTCAACTGGCAGCCGCAGCCGCAGGTGGTGCTCGCGGGCTCGTGGCGGTGTTCGGTGCGCGGCAAGTCAGCCGGCAGCGCGGCACGCTTGGGCTGCTGCCTGTTGGCATTGTCTTGCCTGGCCGGCTGGCGCTGCTCGATCTCCTGAGCCAGCGCGGCCAGGTCGGCGTCGATGGTTTCCTCGATCAGGCTCCTTTGCTCGGCGTTGAAGGCTTCGCTCTTGGCCGCGAACTTCAAGCGCTTGAGCACGGCCATCTCGTGCGTGAGCTTGTCGATCGTCGCTTGCTTGAACGCGATGTCGTGCTCGCGGCGTTCGATGATCTCGCTCTTGGTCTTCACCTCGCCCAACAACGAGTGCACTGCTTGGCGCAGTTGCTCGGGGGTCAGCGTGTCGATACGGTCGGTGGCGATCACGAGGCGTGATCGTGCCGATGCGTGCGACGATGCGCATCGGCACTTTCGGCAATTGCCAACAGCGCTCTACAACACCGTGATGACGCCGGCCTGGCCGATGCGCTGCCAGGGCAGGCCGAGGACGAGCGCATCGAGTTGCTCACGCATGAGCGTGAGCGTCGGGCAAGCGTCGCGCGGCCAGACGAACTTGCCCTGGTTCAGGCGCCGTGCGGCCAGCCACACGCCGATGCCGTCGTGCACGAGCACCTTCATGCGGTTGGCGCGCCGGTTGGCGAACAGGTAGGCGTGGTGCGGCCGGGCGGCGCCGAAGACGTGGACCACGCGGGCCAGTGCGGCTTCGGTGCCGGCGCGCATGTCCAGCGGCTCGACGGCCAGCCACACCGCTTCGACGCGAATCACCGCAGCAGCTCGCGCAGCCAGGCCGCGCAGTCGGCCGCTGCGGCCAGCGGCCACGCAACGTGCACGGCAGTCGCGCCGCGGCGCAGTTCGATGCGGATGTCGGGTGCCGGCGTTGTTGTCGCAGACGCCGCACTCGGCGTCATGGCCAACGCGATGAACGCATCGCGTTGCCCGGCTGCCAGGGCATCGCCAGCGCCACGGCCTGTCGTGCGGCGCCACTTGTGCACGAGGTTGGCGTTCAGGCCGTGCGCCAATGCCACTTGCGCCACCGACGCACTCGGCGTGTCGCACGCGGCCAGCACTTGCTGCTTCAGCTCGGCGCTGTGGCGCCGACGAGGAGTGCGATTGGAGTCGGGCATGGTGTCCACCTATTTGCTTGGTGGACACCATCGTTGCGGACACTCACGGCGCGATCAAGATGGGATCGCCGGACGCTTACATTTGACCTCCTCTTGACTCTTCACAGTTAGGCCGCACTCGTCCCCGCGGAAGGTGTGTCGTCAGGGGCACTTTCACCACTGAGCGGCGAGAAGCGCTCGGTAGTACTGGTCAGCAACGGGAGAGTTCTGCTCGCCGTCAACCACGAAACTCCGAAGGCAACGAGCGCAGACGTCTCGCAGAAGAATGTCAATCGAGGAATGGACTCGCGAATGGCGTGCCCCAGGACGGCGTCTAACGCGACAGTGATGATCGAGAGAAAAATGGTGACGCCACAGGCGGCATAAACCCACTCTCTGCGGACGGCTTCGGTGTGGCCCTTTGCCCTCGCACGGACAAAGAACAAGTAGCAGAAGTACGCGAGGATAAGAAACATCACGGTAGCGGAGGTGGCGTGAACGTGCTGAATGATCTCTACCTTGTTGTCACACTCGCAGGGAAACATTGCAACGCCGAAGGCTGAGACCGCCGCGACTTTGGAAAGGATCATCTCCCGCCTCGACTTGCCGTTGTAAGAGAGCAGGAACGCCGCAATGGCGAACAGAAAGCCGACGAAGAAGGACTGAGACCAACCGCCTTCGTGGTACGAAGCGCTGATCGACGTAAGGGGTGTACCGGCAAACAGGTTGGTCAAACTGCCAAGGCTCAGTGCAATGAGCCCCACAAGCAACTTGAGCGTTCTGTGATCTACCTCGGCCTTCCGCGGGTTCGACAGCATTGGGTCCTCCGGCAAGTAGTGCAGTGGAGGATGTTAGCCACTGCGAACCTGAGTCCAACATGAATGCTACGAGCCTTGACGTTTGCGTTCAATCCACCGCCGGCGTGATCGTCGGTCTGTCGATCTGGCCAAGAGCGTGTTTGCGCTGTACTGCCGCGAGTTCGGCATCGCCATCGGCCTGGGCGCGCGCGCCGGCCTGGAGCAGATCGCGCGCGTGCTGGCCGAGCCGCGCTCGGGCGTTGCCGAGCTGCGGCGTCCGGTGAAGATGCTGCTGGTGGAAGAGGTGCGCTTGCTCGAAGCGCGCAGCGAGATCACGCGGCCTACGACCATGACAAACCAACAGCCAGCGGACCAGGAAGAAGACCGAGCGGCTGAGCTTCGAGATGCCGGCCGGCGCGTTGGCCGCTTGAACACCAGCGTGCACTGGCCAGATCGACAACACCCCTCCCAGGCGTCAGCACCTTGGCTCGAAGAATCGATGCGATGCGCATGAGCGCGGTGACGCTGTAGCTCGAAGTAGAACAAGCGAAGTCAGATGTGAATCGAGCCGCTGCGCGGCTCGATGGGTTTCATTCGCTTGACAAAGGGGGAAGCCCTTGTAGAGACTGGGCATTAACTCGTTTTTCAAACCGAAGACCGGCGTCGATGCGAGTTCGGCTGTGTGGGCGATTCATGGTGTGTGAGCCGCGCGTTGATTCACCTGCATTGAACCCCGAAGCCGTGCGGGGCGTCAATGCGCGCTTGCCGCTGCGCCACCGCGGCGGCGCGGCGGCGGGGTGAAGAGCGCGCTCGATGCGGTGCTCGCGGCCTCACGCGCTCTCGTCTGCTTCAACGGCCGGCGACGGGCCTGCGCTGCAAGCTCAGGAGATCGCTCAGACCTGCATGTTCATGATGTCCGTGTACGCCCGCACGAACTGGTTGCGCACGGCCAGCGTGGCCTGAAAGCCGATCTGGGCTTTTTGCATCGACACCATCGTCTGCTCAAGGCTGACCGTCGGGTTGTCCATCTGCAGTTCGCGTTGCAGGCCTTGCGCTTCCAGCTGCTGCGCGCTCACCGACTTCAAGGCCTGCGTCATCGCCGTGGCGAATCCGCCTTCGGGGCCGGCCGCTTTCTTGGCCGAGAGCGGCTGGCCATCCACGCCCAAGCCTGCGCGGGCCGCAGCCTGCGCAAAGTTGAAGGGTTTCAGTCCACCGATCGCATCCATGTCGTGATTCCTGTCACGCCGGTCGATGCCGACGATGGCCGCACTGTAGGTTGTCACGACTGCTTGCAAGGAGTGAAAGTGAACGTCGTTTGTCCGACTGTTCGCGCTATAGCTTTTGCGCCCCGCGCCGAACAATGCCCTCCATTCCGGGACGCAAGGCCACGTGGCGTGCGCTCGGTTGGCACCTCACGCACACAACGAGCGCATGAACACCACGGCAGTTGCACAAGTTGGAACCCCCGCCGCGCCGCAGACCGGCGACAACGGCGCGCTGTCTCGTCTGGCCCTGCTGCCCGCGGCAGCGAAGATGAAGTTGGGCCTCGGTGCGGCCGGCCTCATCGCCGTGCTCGCAGCACTGTCGATGTGGAGCGCGCGCGGCGACTACAAGGTGCTGTACGCGAACCTGAATGAGAAGGACGGCGGCGCGATCATTGCGCAGTTGTCGCAGATGAACATCCCGTACCGCCATGCCGACGGCGGCAACGCGATCCTCGTGCCGTCATCACAAGTGCACGACGCGCGCTTGAAGCTGGCCTCGGCCGGCCTGCCCAAAGGCAGCGTGATCGGCTTCGAGCTGATGGACAACGCCAAGTTCGGGCAAACACAGTTCCAGGAACGGCTGACGTTCCAGCGCGGTCTGGAAGGTGAATTGACGCGCTCGATCCTCGCCCTCGGCGCCGTGCAGGCGGCGCGTGTTCACCTGGCGCTGCCGCAGCAGAACGGCTTCTTCCGCGAACAGCAGAAGCCTTCGGCCTCGGTGCTGGTGACCTTGCACCCGGGCCGCGCGCTCGACCGCACGCAGATTGCCGGCATCGTGCACCTCGTCTCGTCCTCCGTGCCGGAAATGACGACGAAGGCCGTCAGCGTCATCGACCAGAGTGGCGCGCTGCTCTCGGCGTCCGCCGACGGCGCCAGCGGTCAGGGCCTCGACGCGCAGCAGTTGCAGTACGTGCAGCAGGTCGAGCAGAGCTATCACAAGCGCGTCATCGACATCCTGGAGCCGATCGTCGGCCGCGACAACCTGCGCGCGACGATCGCCGCCGAAGTCGACTTCTCGCAAACCGAATCGACGGCCGAAGAGTTCAAACCCAATCAGGGCAATGCGCCTGCCGCCGTGCGCAGCATGCAGATCAGCGACTCGGGCTCCGGCGGGCAGAGCACACCGTCGGGCGTACCGGGTGCGGCCTCGAACCAGCCCCCGGTGCCGGCCACGGCGCCGATCAACGGTGCTGCATCGCCACTGCAAGCGGGGCCCGGCGGCACGGCCGGTGGCAACTCGAAGCGCGATGCGGTGACGAACTATGAAGTGGACAAGACGGTGCGCGTGACACGCAATGCCACCGGCAACGTCAAGCGCCTGAACGCCGCGGTCGTCGTCAACCACCGCGTCACGACCGCCGCCAACGGCAAGACCAGCAGCACGCCGCTGTCCAACGACGAAGTCGAGAAGCTGACGACGCTGGTGCAGGAAGCCATCGGTTTCTCGAAGACCCGCGGCGATTCGGTGAAGCTGATCAACGCGCCGTTCAAGGCCGACGCCATCCCGAAAGCACAAGACCTGCCGGTCTGGAAGCAGGACTGGCTGATCGACCTGGTGCGCAGCGGCGCCACGCCGGCCGCACTCGTGCTCGTCGCGCTGATGATCCTCTTCGGCTTCGTCAAGCCGGTGTTGAAGGCCGCAGCACCCGCCGCGGCAGGGCCGGCAGCCGGCGGCAAGTTGAACGTCGTCGCCGACAACGCCGTGGCCTTGCCGGGTGGCAGCCCGCCGATGCTCGAAGCGCCGCGCACGGCAGAACACCTCGCCAACGCACGCAGCGTGGCCAAGGAGAACCCGGCCGCGGTGGCGAACATCGTGCGTGACTGGGTGAAGGCGGAGGAATCGTGAGCGCAACCGCAATGAACGAGGAAGGCCTCGAAAACGCCGCGATCCTGCTGATGTCGCTCGGCGAGGAAGAAGCCGCCGAAGTCTTCAAGCACCTCGAACCGAAGGAAGTGCAGCGCCTGGGCGAAACGATCGCCAAGATGAAGTCAATCTCGCGCGAGAAGGTAGAGAGCGTGCTCCAGCAGTTCTCCACCGTGGCCTCCGAGCAGAGCAGCCTCGTTGCCGACACCGACGCCTACGTCAAGAACGTGTTGACGCGCGCTCTCGGCAATGACAAGGCCAAGCTGCTGACCGACCGCATCCTGCAAGGCAACGACGTCGCCGGCATCGAAACGCTGAAGTGGATGGATGCCGGTGCCGTGGCCGAGCTGCTGCACAACGAACACCCGCAGATCGTCGCTGCGATCCTGGTGCATCTGGATCAGGACCAGGCCGGCCCGGTGCTGAAGGGCCTGCCCGAGCGCATGCGCAACGAGGTGCTGATCCGCATCGCCTCGCTCGACGGCATCCAGCCGAACGCGTTGCGCGACTTGAATGACGTGATGAGCAAGGTGCTGCGTTCCGGCGGCGAGATGCGCCGCGCATCGCTCGGCGGTGTAAAAACCGCGGCCGAGATCATCAACCGGCTCGGCGGCCCGATCGAAACCTCGGTGCTCGACTTCATCCGCGAAGCCGACGCCGAGCTGGCGCAGAAGATCATGGACAACATGTTCATCTTCGACGACCTGAACCGCTTGGACGACAAGGGCTTCCAGGCGCTGTTGAAGGAAGTGCAGAGCGAGTCGCTGGTGGTGGCGCTCAAGGGCGCGACGGTCGAGCTGCGCGACAAGATCTTCAAGAACATGAGTTCGCGTGCCGCCGAAACACTGAAAGAAGACTTGGAATCACGCGGCCCGGTGCGGCTGTCGGAAGTCGAAGCCGAGCAGAAGGAAGTGCTGAAGATCGTGCGCCGCCTGGCCGACGAAGGCCAGATCGTGCTCGGCGGCGGAGGCGGCGATGAGCTCGTCTGATCGCAGCCCACAGCAGCCCGCTCACTCGCGTTTCATTCCGCGCGAAGAACTCGACGGCTTCGCGACCTGGCGGCCGCATGCGTTCGACGACGCATCGCCCTCCCCACACGGCGTGCGCTCGCCGAATGCCGATGCGCAGCGCGCAGCCGGCGATCAGGCTGCGATGCAGAGCGCGCGCCAGGCCGGGTATCAAGACGGCTACCGCGACGGGCTCGTGGCGCTGGAAAGTTTCAAGCAGGCCTTTGCCACGCAGATGAGCGCGCAGCTCGGTGCGCTGGTGGCCGCCTTCGACGCCGAGTTCACGCTGCTCGAATCGACGATGGCCGAAGGTGTGGCGGCCAGTGCCGCCGCCTTGGCACGCCAGGTGGTGCGCAGCGAGCTGGCCACGCGCCCCGAACTCGTGGCCACGGTCGCGGCACATGCCATCGAAGCGGTGCTGCTGTCGGCCAAACACATCCGTGTGCACGTCAACCCCGCCGATCTGCCGCTGGTGCAGCAAGGGGCGGCCGATGCGCTCGCCGCGCGCGGCGCGCGCTTGCTGCCCGATGCGGCCGTGTCGCGCGGCGGCTGCCGCATCGAGTCGGACCTGGGCCGCATTGACGCGAGCATCGAAACGCGCTGGTCGCAAGCCGCCACCACGCTGGGTCAGCCGCTGGCGCTGCGTGACGACGTGATCATCACGCGGGACGTGGGGGCATGACATCCACCCAACCCGTTCGGACTGATCCTTCGATACCTCAGGACAGGGTACGGCCCGCGGCCGTATCGACGGCCTACGCGAGCCCTCCCTTCGGTACCTCAGGGCAGTCGGAACGGCCACCTCAGGGCGAACAAATTCAAGACATCACTCGCCAGCAGCGCTGGTCCCACTACCTGCGCGACCTGCGCAACTTTGCCGACGCGCCGCAGTCGCTCGAAGTCGAAGGCTCGCTGGTGCGCGTCACGGGGCTCGTGCTCGAAGCCGCCGGCGTGCGCGCACCGGTTGGCGCCGTGTGCGAAGTGCATTGCGATGGCCAACCGCCGGTCCTGGCCGAAGTGGTCGGCTTCTCCGGTGACCGCGCCTACCTGATGCCGACCGGCGAAGTGCACGGCTTGCAATCGGGTGCACGTGTGACACCGCGCCCGGCGCCGCTGGCGCCGCCGAAGCTCGGTTGTGAAAACCATTTGTGGCGGCGTCGCGAAGACCGCGGCCTGCACCTGCCGGTGGGCGACGGTCTGCTCGGCCGCGTCGTCGATCCTCACGGCGCGCCGATCGACCGCCGTGGCCCGATCGGCAACACACGATCCGAGCCGATGCTGCGCCGGCCGATCAATGCGATGGACCGCGACCCGATCCGCCAGCCGCTCGACACCGGGGTGCGCGCGATCAACGCCATGCTCACCGTCGGCCGGGGCCAGCGCATCGGCCTGTTCGCCGGCACGGGGGTCGGCAAGTCGGTGCTGCTCGGCATGATGGCGCGCTACACCGCCGCCGATGTCATCGTCGTTGGGCTGATCGGCGAGCGCGGCCGTGAAGTCAAGGAATTCATCGAAGACATTCTCGAAGCCGAAGGCCTGGCACGCAGCGTCGTTGTCGCCGCGCCGGCCGACGCGCCACCGCTCGTGCGCATGCAGGGCGCGCACTACGCCACTGCGATCGCAGAGCACTACCGCGACCGCGGCCAGCATGTGCTGCTGTTGATGGACTCGCTGACACGTTACGCCATGGCGCAGCGCGAAATCGCGCTGGCCATCGGTGAGCCGCCGGCCACCAAGGGCTATCCGCCGTCATGTTTCGCGAAGCTGCCGCAACTGGTGGAGCGCAGCGGCAACGGCCGCGATGGCTGCGGCTCGATCACTGCGTTCTACACCGTGCTCAGCGAAGGCGACGACCAGCAGGACCCGATCGCCGATGCGGCGCGCGGCATCCTCGACGGCCACATCGTGCTCAGCCGCGCGCTCGCTGAGGCGGGGCACTTTCCGGCGATCGATGTCGAGAAGTCAGTCTCGCGCGTGATGACCGCTGTGGCCGACCGCGAGCATGTGCAGCAGGCGCGCCGCGCGCGGGCCATGCTGGCCAAACTGACCAAGGCACGCGACCTGATCCAGCTCGGCGCCTACACACCGGGCCACGACGCAGAGCTCGACACGGCGATCCGCGCGCAGCCCAAGTTGACAGCGATGCTGCAGCAAGACATGCACGATTGCGCGCCGCTCGATGCAAGCCGAGAACAACTGCTGAGTGCGGTGATCTAGACATGACGTGTGTTGAGTTTCATTCACCGCAGAGGCGCGGAGGACGCAGAGGAAGCGCAGAGGAATTCAATTGGATATTCCTCTGCGGACCTCCGCGCTCTCTGCGGCTCTGCGGTGAAGGAGACTGGCAGGCGCCATGGCGACGGATGCGCTGAGATGGAAACGCTGCACACCCTGCTCGAACAAGCCGAGCAGCAACGCAACATCGCGCTGGCCGCGTTCAACCAATCACGCGCGCGCCACGACGAAGCGCGCACGCAGGCGCGCGATCTTGAAACCTACCGCGACGACTACAGCGCGCGCTGGAACGGCCAGTTCCGGCGCGGCGCCACGCTCGAAGTGCTGCGCTCATACCACCAGTTCGCAGCGCGTCTGGAGTTGGCGATTTCTCAGCAGACGCAGGCTGTTGTCGTTTGCGAACAAGCCTTCGTGCGCGCCAACGATGTGCTGGCCGCCCACGAGTTGCGCGTGGCCTCGGTGCGCAAGTTGATCGAGCGCCGGCGCCACGAGCAGCGCCAGGGCATTGACCAATCCGAGCAGCGCGCGGCAGATGACCTCGCGCAACGCATGCGCACTCAACGCAACCCATTTGCAGGAACCCAGCTATGAGCGCCCTCGCCCCTTCGATGCCCTTTATCGCCAACGCCGTACCGATGCCGTCGGCGTCTGCGCCCGCGGGCCACGGCGAAGGGGGCCAGGGCGATGCCTTCGCGCGCTGCCTCGACCACGCGCGCAAGAGCGACGCTCCAGACGCCGACGATGCGCCGCAGCGCCCGGGCGCCAGGAAGCCTGTGTCGACGACCAAAGCCGACCGGAGCGCACGCGACGCAGGCACTGGCAGGGCAGACGCCAAGACCGACACGCCGACCCAGGTCAAAGGCGATGCCGAGACGGGGGCCGATGCGCAAGCGACCGCGGACGACACGGAACACGACGACACCAGCACACCCGACCTCGCCGCGTTGCTGCCGGGTTGGACGCCACCCGCCGCCGCGCCGACTGCGACCTCGCCTGACGCACCGTCTGCAGTGCCTGTGGTGATGGCGGCCGCAACGGCCGCAACGCAAGGCGCCGACGACAGTGATGTCGCAGAGGTCTGTTCGCCGGTCGGCAGCGCCAAGGTCTCGGCGACGGCGGCGCGCACGCCGCTGGCCGCTGTGCCGACAGCCACTGCCGCCAATGACAACGCGGCCAATGCCAACTCGGCGCGAAGCGAGTCGGTCTCGATCGCCGCGCTTCAGTCCACCGCCGGCGAGCAGCGCCGCGCAGCAGCGGACCTGCCAACAGCGCCGCTGTCCATGGCACTGCCGAGCGCACCGACCACTGGCCTGACCGCGCCGATGGCCGCACCGCCGCAGAAAGCCGCGGAGGCTGCGCAGGCGACAGCGATGCTGCCGGCGCCGATCGACAGCCCGGCGTTCGCACCCGCCCTGGCGACACAACTGCGCTGGTGGGCCAGCGACGGTGTGCAGCAGGCCCAGCTGTTGCTGAACCCGTCTGAGATGGGGCCGGTGGCGGTGAAGATCCTGCTGGCCGGCCACGAGGCCCGCATCGACTTCAGCGCCGACCTGGCGGCCACGCGCAGCGCCATCGAAGCAGCGCTGCCAGTGCTCGCCGCCGCGCTCGACGAGAGCGGCTTGAAGCTCACCGGCGGCGGTGTGCACGATGGTTCGGCGCAGCAGCAACCGCAGTGGCGCGAGCACAGCGTGATGGATCGCACAGGCCGCAGGGGGTCCGCCGCCGTGGATGATCCACGTGCGCAGAGCGCACCCGGCAGCCGCGCGCCGTCGGGCCGCGGCATCGTCGATCTGGTGGCCTGAGGCTTCGCAGCCGCGATGGTCACCGTGGTGGTGTAAGCAGCGCCGCAAACGCCCCCCTTATCGGCACTTCCCGATCCACGCTGCCGCGAACAATCCTGCTTCAAGAACCCGCTGCGCGCGAGGCGTGCGGCTGAACAAGGAGCCTGGGAATGTCTGCTGCTGCCGCTGCCACCGATGCCGTGCCCGCCGCGCCCGCCAAAGGGGGCAAGAAAAAGCTGATCCTCATCGTCGCCGTGCTGGCCGTGCTGCTCGCCGCCGGAGGCGGCGCGGCGTTCTTCATGATGAAGAAGAACGCGGCAGCCGCAGCCGCGGCCGCTGAGGAGGAAGAAGGCGGTGAAGCGGCTGCCGACAAACACGGCGGCAAAACCGCCAAGGCCGACATCAAACACGCGCCGGCCTTCGTGCCGCTCGATCCTTTCACCGTCAACCTCGCCGACCGCGAGGCCGAGCGCTACGCGCAAATCGGCATGACGTTCGAACTCGCCGATGCGAAGGCGGGCGATCTGCTCAAGGCCTACATGCCAGCGATCCGCAACAACATCCTGCTCGTGCTCGCCGGAAAAACCGCCGGCCAGTTGATGGAGCACGACGGCAAGGTGCAGCTCGCGGAGGAGGTGCGCGCTGCCGCCTTGAAGCCGCTGGGCTACGCGGTCACGGCCAGCGCGGCGACCAAGAAGTCGAAAGCCGCCGACGCTGAGGAGCCGCCAATCCGCGCCGTGCACTTCTCCAACTTCATCATCCAATGAGCGAAGCCGCCGCGATGAATCAGCAGATTCTTTCGCAAGACGAAGTCGACGCGCTGCTGCAAGGCATCACCGGCGACGAGCAGAAGCTCGAATCCGAAGCGGTGGAGCCCGGCGGCGTGCGCCCGTACGACCTGGCCACCCAGGATCGCATCGTGCGCCCGCGCATGCCGGCACTGGAAGTGGTCAACGAGCGCTTCGCGCGTCACCTGCGCAGCGGCATCTTCAACCTGATCCGCAAACATGCGGAAATCGCCATCGGCGCCATCAAAGTGCAGAAGTACAGCTCCTTCCTGCGCGAGATCGTCGTGCCGACCAACTTCAACATCGTCGGCATGCAGCCGCTGCACGGCGCCGGCCTGATCGTCTGCGACCCGAACCTCGTGTTCGCCGTCATCGACGCGCTGTTCGGCGGCGCCGGCAAGTACCACACGCGCATCGAAGGCCGCGAGTTCAGCGCCACCGAGCAGCGCGTGATCGCGCGCCTCATGGCCACGGTCTGCGCCGACTACAAACAAGCCTGGGAAGGCATCTACCCGTTGCAGCTCGAAGTGCAGCGCACCGAAATGCAGCCGCAGTTCGTCAACGTGGCCTCGCCGAGCGACATGGTGGTCACGACCTCGTTCACGCTCGAAGTGGGTGAGAGCTCGGGTGCCGTCCACTTCTGCTTCCCGTACTCGACGCTGGAGCCGATCCGCGACGTGCTCTACGGCACACCGCAAGGCGACCCCACCACCGTGCCCGACGCGCGCTGGGTCGAGCTGCTGAAGACGGAGATCCAGTCCGCCGAGGTCGACCTCGTCGCCGAACTGGCGACGACGCAGGCCACGGTCGAACAACTGCTGTCCTTCAAGCCGGGCGACTTCATCGAGCTCGACCTCGACCCCGCCATCCAGGCCAAGGTCGATGGCGTGCCGGTACTCGACTGCCACTACGGCACGGCCAACAACCGCTACGCGATCAAGGTCGACCGATTGATTTCCAGCTCCAACCAGGGCTGGCTGGGAGAACACCATGTCCGCTGAACAAGCCGCACCGACCGCCACCGATGACCCCGCAGCCGCCGATTGGGCAGCCGCCGTGGCCGACAACCAGGGAGCGGAAACACAGGTCGCGACGACCACCGTCGAGCAAGTCGCGCCGGCGCAGTTTGCGAACTTCGCCTCCGGCGGCGCCGGCGCGCCGGGCGCCGGCAACGACATCGGCATGATCCTCGACATCCCGGTGCAACTCACGGTCGAACTCGGCCGCACGCGCATCCCGATCAAGAGCATCCTGCAGCTCGCCCAAGGTTCGGTGGTCGAGCTCGAAACCTTGGCCGGGGAACCGATGGACGTGCTCGTCAACGGATACCTGATCGCTCGCGGCGAAGTCGTCGTCGTCAACGAAAAGTTCGGCATCCGCCTGACCGACATCGTGACGCCGAGCGAGCGCGTGAAGCGCTTGTCGAAGGCCTGATCAGGATGACCGCAGGTTCTGCCTTCACCTCGCTGCTCTGGTTCATCGCCATCCTGGCGCTGATCCCTGCCGCGTTGTGGCTCTTGAAGCGCACGCCCGCCGGTGGCGCGGCGGCGCAAGGCTCGATGCGCACGGTGGCCGTGCTGTCGCTGTCGCCGAGCCAGCGCCTGGTCACCGTCGAAGTTGGTCGCGGCGACACGCGCAAGTGGCTGGTGCTCGGCGTGACCGGTCAGCAGATCACGACGCTGCACGAGATGGCGCCGCAAGAAGAACCGCTTGCCATGGCTGCGCCCGTCGCCCCGTCTTTCGCGCAACTGCTCGCACGCTTCAAGGGCAAGGACGGCCACGATGCGCGCTGAAGTAGCTCACCCCCGGAGCGGCTTCGCCGCACCCCCTCAAGAGGGCCACGCCAGCGGCCAGGCGAAGCCCGATCCGCGGCGTGCGCTTGGGAAGTCACGCGTTGTTCTGGTCTTGTCGGTGTTATCGGCCGTTTCTTCAGCGGCTTTAGCGCAACAAGCTGGCCCCGGCCTGCCGCTCGTCGTGGCGCAAGGCGCAGCGGGCACCAGCTACTCGGTGCCGATCCAGACACTGCTGTTCTTCACCGCACTGTCCTTCCTGCCGGCGGTGCTGCTGCTGATGACCGGCTTCACACGCATCGTCATCGTGCTGTCGCTGTTGCGGCAAGCGCTCGGCACGCAGGCCGCGCCGCCGAACCAGGTGATCATCGGCCTCTCCCTGTTCCTGACCTTCTTCGTCATGTCGCCGACCTTCGACAAGGTTTACGACAACGCCTACAAGCCGTTCACCGAGAACCGCATCAACGCCGAAGAAGCCTTCAAACGGGGCGAGGTGCCGCTGCGCGAGTTCATGCTCAAGCAAACGCGCCAGGCCGACGTGATGCTGTTCGCGCGGTTGGCCAAACTGCCGGCCGACACCAAGGCCGAGACGGTGCCGCTCAAAGTGCTGGTGCCGGCCTTCGTCACCAGCGAGTTGAAGAGCGCGTTCCAGATCGGCTTCATGATCTTCATCCCGTTCCTGATCATCGACATGGTCGTCGCCAGCGTGCTGATGAGTCTCGGCATGATGATGTTGTCGCCCGTGCTCGTCGCCCTGCCCTTCAAGCTGATGCTGTTCGTGTTGGCTGATGGCTGGAATCTTCTGCTCGGCTCGCTCGCGGCCTCGTTCGCAACGTAACCCACTCCGTTCGGGTGAGGTATCGAAGCCCTGCACGAGCAAGCCTTTCGATACCTCAGGGCGAACGGACTAACCAAGACGTACCCATGGATGCTTCGCAAGTTTTCACGGCCGGCCAGCAAGGCCTGCTGATGCTGCTGATGGTCTCGGCCCCGGTGCTGCTTGTCGTGCTCGTCGTCGGCCTCGTCGTCAGCGTCTTTCAGGCCGCTACGCAGATCAACGAAGCGACGTTGTCGTTCGTGCCGAAGATCATCGCCGCTGTCGCCGTGCTCGCCATCGCCGGGCCGTGGATGATGACGACGCTCGTCGAGTACTTGCAGCGCACGCTGCAAGCGATTCCCAGCGCCGTGGGATGACCGCTCCGTCTCCGTTCGGGCGGAGTCTGTCGAAGCCCTTCGACAGGCTCAGGGCGAACGGGTTGCGAGTGATCTGCTGATGATCACCCTCACCGAAGCCCAGCTCACCGCCTGGCTGGCGCCGCTGTTCTGGCCCTTCATCCGCGTGCTGGCGCTGTTCTCGTCGCTGCCGGTGCTCGGTCAGCGCACGGTGCCGGTGCGCGTGCGCGTCGGCCTGGCGTTCCTGATCGTCGTCGCCGCACAAGCCTCGCTGCCCACGATGCCGACCGTGGCGCTCGACTCGCCACTGGCGATAGCGCTCGTCGCGCAGAACGTGCTGATCGGTCTGACGCTGGGCTTTGCGGTGCGCATCGTCTTTGCCGCCGTCGAGTTTGCCGGTGAACTCATCGGCCTGCAGATGGGCCTGAACTACGCCGGCTTCTTCGACCCCGCCAGCGGCTCGCAGGGCACGGCGACAAGCCGCTTTTTCGGCACGACGGTGGGCTTCCTGTTCATCGCCGTCAACGCTCACCTGCTGGTTGTCGCGGCCGTGGTGCAGAGCTTCCACGCTTTCCCGGTCGGCAGCGAGCCGTTTGGATTTCTGCGCGCGATGCAGCCGCAGACCTGGGGCGCCGAAGTCTTCGCCATCGGGCTGTGGATCGCTTTGCCGCTGGTCGGCATGCTGCTCTTCGTCAACCTCGTGCTCGGCATCATCTCGCGCGTGGCCTCGCAGATGAACATCTTCGCGATCGGCTTCCCGATCACACTCGGCGTCGGCCTGCTCGGCATCTTGTTGACGTTGCCGATGATGCAGGCGCCGTTCACGATGGCCCTCGAGCGGATGCTCGAGAAGTTTCAGTAGAGCGAATGCTCGAAAAACTCCGGCAGCGCCGAACTTACGCGTTGCCGTCGTCTCGGTCGATAGCGCCTCCATGCCACGGTTCCGGCTCGTCGCCGACACTCAGCATGCCGTAGACAACGCCGATCGCGCCCTCAAGAAGCAATACCACGGCGACGGCAACCTCCCAGCCAAAGTGTCGCGAGAGCAGCCATCCACCGAGCGCAATTCCGCCTTGCCCGAGGGCGACCATGATCCACGCACTCATTCAGGCACCCGCTCATCTGTACCGAAGGGCACGCGGCGCCTCGCACGCCGCTGACTCATCAAGCAAACGCCGCGGATCCGGCTCTGCCGGGCCGCTGGCGTTGCCCCCTTGAGGGGGAGCGGCGCAGCCGCTCCGGGGGGGGGTCATTTCCCGATCGTCACCCACTCCCAGATGAAGTAGTTGTCCGCCCGGTGCGAGGCTGTCACGTTGGCGCGCGCCGCCCAGGGGATCACTTGGCGGTGCAGTGGGATCGTGTGCACTTGCTCCTTCCACTCGGTGAGCGCGGCCAAGATCAGCTCCTTGCGTTTAGCCGGGTCGGCTTCGACGCTCGACTTGGCGGCCAGGTCGTCGAACTTGGCATTGCTGCTGCGGCCGTAGTTGTACGAGCCGACGCCACCCGTAGGTTGCAGGTTGCGCATCACCGGCGTCAGCGTGGTTTCGGCATCGGTCACCGCGCCGCCCCAGCCGAGCATGTACATGCTGCTGTCGTACTTTTCCAGCTTGGGGAAGTAGGTCACGCGCGGCTGCGCCAGCACCTTGATCTTGACGCCGATCTTGTCCCACATCGCCGCCAGGGCGACGCAGATCTCTTCATCCTGGATGTAGCGGTTGTTCGGGCAATCGAGCTGCACCTCGAAACCGTTGGGGTAACCGGCATCCGCCATCAGCTGCTTTGCCTTGGCCAAATCGAACGGGAAGCGCGCTTCGATCTTGGCGTCGGCAAAGTAGGCCTTGGGTGACGGCGTCATGCCGCCGCTCGGAAAACTCTGCCCGCTCATCAGCTTGTTCTTCATCGTTTCGATGTCGACCGCGTGGTACAGCGCCTGGCGCACACGCAGGTCCTTGAACGGGTTCTTGCCCTTGATGTTGCTGTACAGCAATTCATCGCGGAACTGGTCCATGCCGATGAAGACGATGCGGTTCTCGGGGCCGTCGATGATCTTCACGCCGGCGGTGTTGCGCAGCTTGGCCACGTCGCGCGGCGGCGGATCGAGGATGAAGTCGAGCTCGCCCGAAATCAGTGCGGCGCTGCGCGTGGCATCGTTGCCGATCGGCGTGAACACGACCTCCTGCACGTTGCCTTCGATCGGCTTCCAGTAGCTGGGGTTGCGTTTCCAGGTGGTCTTGATGCCGGGCTCGCGTTTGACGAGGATGAACGGGCCGGTGCCGTTGGCGTTGAGCACCGTGAAGGTCTCTTCCTTGTTCTTGAAGTCCTGCGGCTTGGTGACCTTGTTCTTCTCGCTCCACTCCTTGTCCATGATGAACAGCGGATTCACATGCTCGAGAAAGATCGGGTTGACCTTGGCCAGTTCGAACTCGACGGTGTAGTCGTCGATCTTCTTCGGCGTGCCCACCGCATTCGCATAGACCGCAATCTGCGACGTCGGCTCCTTGGCGCGGTTGATCGAATAGACCACGTCGTCGGCATTGAAGGGGCTGCCGTCGTGGAACTTCACGCCCTGGCGCAACTTGAAGCGCCACTTCAGCGGCGACAGCTGCTCCCACGATGTGGCCAGGCCGGGGACAAAATTCAGTTGCTTGTCGCGGTGGATCAGGTACTCATAGACCTGCTGGTTCACCGAGTTGGTGAACGACTCGTTTTGCGAGTGCGGGTCCATGGTCTGCGGGTCGCCCTGGCTGGCGAAGCGCAAGGTCTGGGCATGCGCACCGGCGGCGACGCCGAACGCGGCCGCGGCGAGAGTGGTCAAGGCGATACGTTTCATGGTGGCGAGGACTCCTGTGGAGAAACCGAGGCGCCAGTGTAGGCAGCCGCGCCGCCGCCCCTGCGTCGGGGTTAACGCGGGTCGGTGGCGGCGGGATACCCTTCACCGGCCAGGGCTTTGACAAGCATCTCGCGTGCCACGCCAGTCTCGAACGTGGCGCGGTGCGTTGCCAGATCGGTCTGCACGCGCGCCGCCGGGTCCAGGCGCTGCGCAGTTGCGGTCACCGTCTTCACGCAGTGGCCGCAGGTCATGTTGGGCAGGGTCAATTCGATCGCCATCGCAGGCTCCTTGTGGTGCATCAATGACGCCACTCTAGACCTTGACATGATGGCAAGGTCTAGAGTCAGTGCATCGTGACCTTGATCCAACTCAACCTGCCGATCGCCGGCATGACCTGCGCCTCCTGCGTCGCTCGGGTCGAACGCGCGCTGGCCGCCGTGCCGGGCGTGGCGTCGGCGAGTGTGAACCTGGCAACGGAGAAGGCGCAGTTGCAGCTCGGCAGCGACGTCCGCACGCAGGCCCTGGCCGCGGCTGTCGAGCGCGCCGGCTATGCCGTGCCGCAATCACGCACCGTGCTCGACATCGACGGCATGACCTGCGCGTCCTGCGTCTCGCGGGTCGAGCGCGCGCTGCGGGCGGTGCCCGGTGTCACTGACGCCAGCGTCAACCTGGCCACCAACCGCGCCACGGTGATGCACGCCGGCGCCGACGAAGCCGCGCTGATCGCCGCCGTGCAGCGCGCGGGCTACGAAGCGCATGCCGTCGTCGAACGCGGACCGGCGCCAACGCACACGAACGCAGACGCTGGATGGCGCGTTGTGCTGGCCGCGCTGCTCTCGGCGCCGCTCGTGCTGCCGATGCTGGGCGACTTGTTCGGCCAACATTGGATGCTGCCGGCATGGTGGCAATTCGCCCTCGCGACACCGGTGCAGTTCTGGCTCGGCGCGCGCTTCTACCGCGCCGGCTGGAAGGCGCTGCGAGCGCGCAGCGCCAACATGGACGTGCTGGTGGCCCTGGGCACCGGCGCCGCGTATGGCTTGAGCTTGGTGTTGTGGTGGCGCGACCCGAACGGCATGCCGCACCTGTATTTCGAAAGCGCGGCAGTGGTCATCACGCTCGTACTGCTCGGCAAGTGGCTCGAATCGCGCGCCAAGCGGCGCACGCTCGACGCGCTGTCGGCTTTGCGCTCGCTCGCACCCGACACCGCCACGGTGCGCCGTGATGGTGCAGAAATCAACGTGCCGCTCGATCAGGTGCGTGTCGGCGATGAAGTCATCGTGCGCCCCGGCGAGCGTGTGCCCACCGACGGCGTGCTGCTCGAAGGCCGCAGCCACTTCGACGAATCGCTGCTCACGGGCGAAAGCCTGCCGGTGGCGCGCGAGGCCGGCGAGCCGGTGACCGGTGGCGCGATCAACGGCGAAGGCCTTGTCGTGCTGCGCACCACCGCGGTCGGCGCCGAGACGACGTTGGCGCGCATCGTGCGGCTGGTCGAAAACGCGCAGGCCAAGAAGCCGCCCATTCAGAAAACCGTCGATCGCGTGGCCGAGGTCTTCGTGCCGGTGGTGCTGGCCATCGCGGCGATCACGCTCATCGGCTGGGGGCTGCTCAGCGGCAACTGGGAAGCCGCGCTGATCAACGCCGTGGCCGTGCTCGTCATCGCCTGCCCCTGCGCGCTTGGCCTGGCCACACCGACGGCGCTGATGGTCGGCACGGGTTTGGCCGCGCAGCGCGGCATCCTGGTGCGCGACGCCCAGGCGCTGGAGACGATGCGCCAGGTGCGCGTGGTGGCATTCGACAAGACCGGCACGCTGACGATCGGCCGGCCGCGGCTGGCGGCGCTGGTGGCCAGCGATGGAGAGGACGAGAATGTTTTGCTCGCCGACGCCGCCGCGTTGCAGTCCGGCAGCGAACACCCGCTGGCGCGCGCGGTGATCGAAGCGGCGCGCGAGCGCGGCCTCGTCGTGCCCGCGGCGACCGACGTACAGGCCGTTGCCGGCCGCGGCATCGAAGGCCGGGTCGGCACGCGCACGCTGCGCCTGGGCAGTACACGCTGGCTCGCCGAGCTGAAACTCGCGCCGACATCCACTTTGAGCGCCGCCGCCGAACAATCACAGGCCGAAGGCCGCAGCGTGTCGTGGCTGGTCGACGCGTCCACAGTGCGCGGCTTGTTTGCGTTTGGCGACGAAGTCAAACCCGAAGCCGCAGCAGCCATCGCCGCGTTGCACGCCCAAGGCGTGCGCTGCGTGCTCGTCAGCGGCGACAACCGCGGCGCCGCGACGGCCATTGCGCGCCAACTCGGCATCGACGACGTCCGCGCCGAAGTGCTGCCGGCCGACAAGGCGCAGGTGGTGGCGTCCTTGCGCGAAGGCTTGGCTGCCGGCGAGAAAGTCGCAATGGTCGGTGACGGCATCAACGATGCGCCGGCCTTGGCCGCCGCCGACGTCGGCCTGGCGATGGCCACCGGCACCGACGTGGCGATGGAGTCCGCCGGCCTGACGCTGATGCGCGGCGACGTGCGCCTGGTGCCCGAGGCGCTGGCGCTGTCGCGCGCCGTCACGCGCAAGATCTGGCAGAACCTGTTCTGGGCCTTCGCCTACAACGTCGTCGGCATCCCGGCCGCGGCGCTCGGTTTTCTCACGCCGGTGATCGCCGGTGCGGCGATGGCGCTGTCGAGCGTCAGCGTCGTCAGCAATGCGCTGCTGCTGAAGCGCTGGAAGCCGCAGCGATGACGATGAACATCAGTGCAGCGTCGAACGGCAGCGGCGTCTCGGCCAAGATGATCCGCCACTACGAAGCCCTCGGCCTCGTTCCTGGCGTCCGCCGCAGCGAGGCCGGCTACCGCCAGTACGACGAGACCACGGTGCACCAACTGCGCTTCATCCGCCGCGCGCGCGACCTGGGCTTCGACACCAAGGAGATCGGTGCGCTGCTGCAACTCTGGCGCAACAAGCGACGCTCGAGCGCTGAGGTCAAACGCATTGCGTCAAAACATGTGGCCGCGCTCGATCAGCG